>NZ_JBHVJW010000004.1:0-424051 GCF_042798735.1 Microbacterium sp. NPDC057741
CGGGCAAGCCCGCTCCAGCCAGCGGCCCCTCCCTATGCTCGCTCCGGGAACCTCCTCGCCCGCTCGTGTTTCTGGGGAGGAGCATTCTCACCGGGGTGAGGTATTGGGGTGGGGTGGGTGCGGGGTGAGGTTTCCGGCCCTTCCGAGCTTCTCCTCCTCACCGGGTGGGTCCTGAGCGAGCGGAGCGAGACGAAGGGCGTGCCCTTCCCCCGGGTCCTGAGCGAGCGGAGCGAGACGAAGGGCGTCCCCTCCCACCCCGGGTCCTGAGCGAGCGAGGAACGAGCGAGACGAAGGGCGCAGCTCTAGGCGATGCCGGTGGTGCCGAGGAGGGTGCCGATCAGCCAGGTGGCGATGAGGGCGAGGGCGCCTCCGACGAGCAGGCGGACCATCGCGCGGCCGGGAGGTGCGTCGCCGAGCTTGGCGGAGATGTAACCGGTCGCGGCAAGGGCGAGCATCACGGCGACGAAAGTGATCGGAACGCGAAGGGCGGGCGGTGGCAGCAGGATCGCGAGCAGCGGCAGCAGCGCGCCCAGGGTGAACGCGACCGCCGACGAGATCGCGGCGTGCCAGGGGTTCACCAGATCGTCCTGGTCGATCCCGAGCTCGACCTCGAGGTGTGCGGCGAGGGCATCGTGCTCGGTGAGCTCGACCGCGACCTGCCGTGCCGTCTCGGCGCTCAGCCCACGCTGGCGATACAGCTCGGTGAGCTCATCGAGCTCTTCGTCGGGCATGGTGCGCAACTCGTGCGTCTCCTTCGCGATCAGCGCACGCTCGCTGTCGCGCTGGCTGCTCACCGACACGTACTCACCGAGCGCCATCGAGATCGCGCCACCGACGAGCCCTGCGAGACCGGCGGCGAGCAGCGCGCCGTTGTCGGTGGTGGCGCCGGCGACGCCCACCACCAGCGACGCGACCGAGACGATGCCGTCGTTCGCGCCGAGCACACCGGCGCGGAGCCAGTTCAGTCGCTGATTGACACCGCCGGCATGCGGCTCGTCCGCATGCACCCCCTGCTGATCGGCCATGACGCCCAGTGAACCACGAACGTCGCGCGTAGCGGCAGGGGCACAGTAGGGAAAACCCGAAACGAGGTGTGGGGGTTCCTCCGTATCGCGGAAACACGCGCCTGCGTAGCGTGGAGGCCATGACCACGAATCCGACACCCCTCACGCCGCCGCCGGCGGGCGTGACGCCGGGAACCCCGGCACCTCCGGCATCCGGAGTGAGGGCACCCGGTGCGCCGGCAACGGGTGCGCCGGCGCCCGCGGCGCCGACCGTCGCGGGCACCGTCCCCGCGGCATCCGCACCCGAGCGTCCCACACCGCCGCTGCGCATCCTGCTGACCGTCCTGCAGCTCGCGGGCCTCGGCGTCATCGGCGCCGGAGTGCTCACCGCGCTCAGCAGCCTGCTCGCCGCAGGACTCGCGACCGCCCTCGTCTTCGGGATCGGCCTCGTCATCCTCGTCGGCCTCGTGTACGCCCTGTTCGGCGTCGGCTGGTTCGAGGTGGCCCGCGCCGACGGCCTGTACGACCTCGGGGTGGAGCGCCTGCGGCTGCGCCCGCAGACCCGTCCGGGCTTCGGCGGATGGCTGCGCGCCATCGGCCGGCAGTCGATCGACGGCCGCATGTGGCGCGCGCTCGTGAACTTCACCCTCGCCTGCATCGCCGGTGCGATCGTGCTGCGGCTGCTGTGGAGCGGCATCCTCTGGGCGATCACGGCCTTCGCTCCGCTGACCGGTTCCGAGACCGTCCAAGGGCCGTGGGGCGGCAGGTTCCTGGCATCCTGGGCTCCGCTCGCGGGCATCCTCGGCGCGGTCGTGTGCGCCGCGGCGATCGTCGGACTGGCGCTGCTGCACCGCGTGCTGACCCGTGCGCTCATCGTCCCCAGCCGCGAGGCGGAGCTCACCGAGCAGGTGCGCACCGTCGGCGCGCAGCGCGAGGGCGCCGTGCGCGCCGCTGACGTCGAGCGCACCCGCATCGAGCGCGATCTGCACGACGGCGTCCAGCCCCGCCTGGTCTCGGTCGGCATGACGCTGGGCCTCGCCCAGCAGAAGATCGACTCCGATCCGGCAGCTGCGAAGGCGCTCATCGCTGAGGCGCACACCTCGACCAAGGCCGCCATCACCGAGCTGCGCCAGCTGGCGCGCGGCATCCACGCCTCCGTTCTCGACGACCGCGGCCTCGACGCGGCGCTGTCGGCGCTGGCGAGCCGCTCGCACATCCCCGTGCAACTCGACGTGCGTCTCGAGCCCGGCTCCACCGGAGCGAACAGTGGATGCCGGGATGCTGAGGCCGCCGTCTACTTCGCCATCGCGGAGTCGCTGACCAACGCGGCCAAGCACTCCCGCGCCAGCGAATGCCGGGTGGTGGTGCGCAGCCGGGAGGGCGGCCTGCTCTGGGCGCGAGTCGAGGACAACGGCATGGGCGGCGCGCAGGTGCAGCCCGGCGGTGGCCTGGACGGCATCTCGAACCGTGTGCTCGCCGCCGGCGGCACGATCCGACTGGACAGCCCCGCGGGCGGTCCCACCAGCCTGGAGGTGACGGTGCCATGCGCGTCCTGATCGTCGAGGACTCCGTCCTGCTGCGCGAGGGCCTTGTGCGGCTGCTCGAAGACGCCGGCCATGAGGTGGTCGCGGCCCTGCCAGACACCCACGACCTCACGGACGCCGTCGCCGAGAAGGATCCCCAGCTCTGCATCCTCGACGTGCGGCTGCCGCCGACGTTCACCGACGAGGGCATCCGCGCAGCGCTGGGCCTGCGGGCCACGCACCCGCAGCTGCCGCTGCTCGTGCTCTCGCAGTACGTCGAGGAGCGTTACGCGTCGGATCTGATCGCCGCCCAAGGCGGACCAGCAGGGGGCGGGCCACTGGGCTACCTGCTGAAGGATCGGGTCGCGGATGTCGCCGAGTTCGTCGAGACCGTGCAGCGGATCTTCGACGGCGCCACCGTGCTCGATCCCGAGGTGGTCGCGCAGCTGCTCACGCGGCGCAACCGCGACGAGCGGATGCTGCGGCTCACCGACCGCGAGCGAACGGTGCTCGCACTGATCGCCGAGGGCAAGTCGAACCAGGCGATCGCCGCCGCACTGTTCCTCAGCGAGGCGAGTGTCGAGAAGCACATCACCTCCATCTTCCAGAAGCTCGGGTTCGAGCCCGACGAGTCCGGCAACCGCCGGGTGCTCGCGGCTCTCGCCCACATCGAGAACCAAGGCACACCAGGCGGAGCCGGCCAGAACGGCACCCCGCCCCAGCAGGGAGGCATCCGATGAACACGACGACGAAGGCAGGGATCGGCGCGATCACCATCGTGACCGCGGTGGTCGGCGGTGTCGCGATCGCCGGCACCGCAGCATCCGCCGCATTCACGGGAGCGAACGTGCTGATGACGGGGCCGACATCCACGACGGCAGGCGTCACGGGCGTGACAGACCTGAACGTCACGGTCGATGCCGCCGACGTACGGGTCGAGTTCTACGAGGGCACGCAGGCCCGCCTGGAGAGCGACAACGGCGACCTGGACGGCTGGCGGCTGTACCGCGACGGCGATGAGCTGAAGCTGCGCAGCCCCGATCGCGGCTGGAACTGGTTCCTGCCGGACTGGTTGAACGACGGCGAGACCGTCACGCTGCTGCTGCCGGAGTCGCTGAGCGGGCTGGACGCCGAGTTCGACGTGGACGCCGGTGCGCTGCGAGTGGACGGCGAGTTCGGCTCGTTGGATGCCACGGTGAACGCGGGTGCCCTGAACCTGGACGGTTCGGCGCGCAGCCTTGACGCCGAGGTGAACGCCGGGCGGGCGGACATCGCACTCGCCGATGTGCAGGACGCGGAGTTCACCGTGCAGGCTGGAAGGCTGACCGCGGACCTCTCCACGGTGCCGCGGAACGTGACTGCGGATGTGTCTGCCGGGCAGCTGACGCTGACCGTTCCCGACGACGAGTACAACGTGCGGAAGGACGTCTCCGCCGGCACGCTGAACAGTGACCTGCGGGAGTCCTCGTCCTCGTCGAACCAGGTCGAGGTGTCGGTTTCCGCGGGCACGGCGAACCTGCGGACGGGCCGCTGATCGGGAGGGTCGGCCTCGATTCGGATTTTCCGGCGTAGTCCGGTAAAGTCTTTGAGGTTGACGGGGCTATAGCTCAGGCGGTTAGAGCGCTTCACTGATAATGAAGAGGTCCCAGGTTCAAGTCCTGGTAGCCCCACACTCCGCTCGCGGATAACCCGCGGGAATCCTCCCGCTCGGGGCCTTAGCTCAGTTGGTAGAGCGCCTGCTTTGCAAGCAGGATGTCAGGAGTTCGAATCTCCTAGGCTCCACAGTCAGAACCCCCGGCCACCGGCCGGGGGTTCTTCTGCTCTCACGCGGCACTCACCTGGGTGAGTTCGCCGTGATTCCACCGGCAACCGGGGCGCTCATGGGAGACTCGAGCACGGCGCGCTGTGGACGCGCCGTGACACGGCGCCATCTGGGGACGCGCATCGACACGACGAGGAACGGAACAAGATGTCCGACCAGACCGACAAGAACACCGGCCCCGATCGTCGCACGCTCGTGAAGGCAGCGGCATGGTCCGTACCGATCATCGCCGCTGCGGTGGCGTCGCCGGCCCGGGCGGCCAGCGGTGATCCTGCTGTGCGGGTGTTCTCCGATCCGCTGGTCGGCGCGGCAGGCATCCCCTGGTCCTTCGGCGCGATCCCCGATCCGAATGGGACGGTGGAGTTTCAGCCGGGGACGACGGCGACCGTGCTCATCGACCGCACCTCCGGAGGAGGCGATGCCTTCGCCGTCTACGACGCCTGGGCACTCTCCGGAGCGACCGTCGCGGAGATCGCGCCCACGCAGGGCCCGTCCCCGCAACTGGCCATCACCCTCACTGGCATCGCGTCGACCGGTTTCGGCATCAACACCACTGGGCAGACGAGCACGACAGTCACGATCACTGTCATGGGCCCGCAGGGCGACGTCATCGGCAGCGACATCGTCCGGTCGGTCTGAACCGACGAGCCCGTGCTGCAGGAGTCCTACGACTGGGACCGGATCCGCGCGAACGCCGGAGACCTGTACTTCATCAACTCGGTGACCGATCCGTACGGGTGCGATGCGAGTCAGGGTCGGCTGATGTTCGATCGTCTCGGCGGCACGCAGATCGTCCGGGATGAAGGGCACTTCGGCGACTACGACCAGCGCTATGACACGTTCGAGCTCGTCGATCGGCTGATCCCGTAGAGCCCCGTCAGACGCCGGCCCGCGTGAGGTCGTGCGGGGTGTTATTGAGGTTCACGCAGCCATCGGCGGTGACCACCACGATGTCCTCGATGCGGGCGCCCCACTCGCCGGGGAAGTAGATCCCCGGCTCGATGCTGAACGCCATGCCCTCTCGCAGCGGCAGCGCGTTCCCCGGTGCGATGTACGGCTCCTCGTGGGTCGTCACCCCGATGCCGTGCCCGGTCCGATGAAGGAAAGCGTCAGCCAGGGCTTCCGCAGCGAGCACGTCGCGGGCAGCGGCATCCACCTGCTCGGCGGTGACACCGGGGCGCACCGCATCGACGGCCGCCTGCTGGGCTCGGACCAGCACGGCGATCCGTCGCGCCGCCTCGGCATCCGGGGTGCCCACGACGTACGTCCGTGTGCTGTCGGAGTTGTACCCGGCAGGCACGGCGCCGCCGATGTCCACGACGACGATCTCCCCATCCTGGATGACGCGATCCGAGACCTCGTGGTGCGGATCCGCGCCGTTCGGGCCGGACCCCACGATGACGAACTCGACGGTGCGATGCCCCTCCTCGATGATCGCGGCGGCGATGTCCGCGGCGACCTCGCGCTCGGTGCGACCGGCTCGCAGCAGGGCGGGAACACGACGGTGGACGGCGTCGATCGCGTCACCGGCACGGCGGAGCTCGGCCACCTCGGCGGCATCCTTGATCATGCGGCTCTCGCGAAGCACGGGAGTCGCCAACTCAGGACGGACGTTCAGACGATCCGTCAGCGGGACGACATGCAGGGCCGGCAGCGCATCGGCGACGCCGAAGCGGGCGACCGAGTCGCCCATCGCCGCGGTGACGAGAGGGTAGGGATCCTCACCGTCCACCCAGTCCGCGATCGCCAGGCCGAGCTCGCCGACGGCGGTGTCGCGCACCTTGGCGAGCTCCATGCGCGGCACCACCACGGTCGGTTCGCCGTCGGCGGGGATCACCAGCGCCGTGAGGCGTTCGATCGTGTCGCCTTCCACGCCGACGAGGTAGGTCAGGTCGGGCCCAGGCCCGACGACGATCGCGGCGAGGCCCGCCTCAGCGGTCAGCGCACGGGCACGGCCCAGGCGATCGGCGTACACGGATGCGGGGAAGGGAGTGGTCACAGCCCCCACGGTACGTCGCGCACGGCGCGGGACGCCAGATGCTGCCCATGTGACGGTCGGGGTGGCGACCTGCATCGGCGCCAGTAGGGTGGCCGGTATGAGCAGCATCGCCATCGTCGGACTCGGAGCCATGGGGCGACCGATCGCCCGCAACCTTCTCGCCGCCGGACACGAGGTCACCGTGTGGAACCGCTCGGCCGGGCCGGTCGCCGAGCTGGTCGCAGAAGGGGCCCGCGCAGCGGGGAGCGTCGCCGAGGCGCTGCAGTCGGGCACCGTGTTCTCGCTGCTGTCGAACGATGCCGCGGTCGCGGCGACGTTCCTGGACTCCGGAGTGCTCGCCGAGGCGCCGGCGGACACCGTGCACGTGAACCTCGCGACGGTCAGCACCGCACTCGCCCGCCGCGCTACCGAAGTGCATGCCGCGAGCGGCATAGGCTATGTCGCCGCCCCGGTCTTCGGGCGTGTGCCGGTCGCCGAAGCCGGCAACCTCAATGTCCTGGCCGCGGGACCCGCGGATCTGATCGACCGCGTGCAGCCGTTCTTCGACGTGATCGGCACGCGAACCTGGCGGCTCGGGGATGCCCCGGAGCAGGCGAACCTGGTGAAGATCCTCGGCAACTACCTGATCGCTTCGGCGATCCAGTCCCTCGGCGAAGCGGTGAGCCTTGCTGAGGCCAGCGGCGTCGACCCGCACCAGCTGGTGGAGCTGCTCACCTCGACGCTGTTCCCCGGGCCGGTCTATTCCTCTTACGGCATGCTCATCGCGGACCGCCGCTACCAGCCCGCCGGGTTCACGACGGAGCTCGGTCAGAAGGACCTCGGCCTCGCGCTCGACACGGCAGCGGAGCACGAGGTCCCGCTGCCGGTCGGCGAGCTGCTTCGCACGGTCTTCGAGCAGGCCATCCGTGACGGCCTTGGCCAGGACGACTGGGCCGCGATCAGCGAGCTTCAGCCCCGCGGGAACTGAACCGCGCAAGCACCGCCACCGCCAGCCCGGCGACGACTGAGGCGAAGGGCACCCACAGCGCACGCGTGTAGTCGGCTCCGCTCGGCTCCGCCCCGCCGGCGAGAAGCACGATCGTGACGATCGACACCCCGAGCGCGGCGCCGAACTGGAACCCGGTGTACACGATGCCTCCGGCGACGCCGTGCTGCTCCTCGTCGACGCCCTCGACGGCAGCGGCGGTGAGCGGGCCGTAGATGAGGGCGAACGCGACGCCGACCAGGATCAGTGACGGGAACAGGTCGAAGAACCCGGCCGAGCCGTCCAGGCGCAGTGTGAGCAGGAACGCCGCCGAGATCGACACCAGGCCGGCGATGAGAGTGGCCAGATTGCCGAAGCGCGCAGCGATCTTCGGAGTGAGCGTCGGCGCGATCAGCAGTTCCAGGCCCATCGCCGTGAAGGTGAGTCCGGTCTCCAGCGGTCCCCAGCCCAGGTGCTGCTGCAGGAACAGCGTCAGCAGGAACTGCCAGGCGAAGAAGCCGCCGATGAACAGCATGCCGACGACGCTCATCCACGGCAGCCGGCCCTGGGTGAGCACACCGGCGGGCACGAGCGGGTCGGCGGCCCGCCGTTCGAGCACCAGGAAAGCCACGAACAGCAGAGCGGACAGCGCGAGCGCCCCGTAGCCGAGCAGATCCGAAGGATGCTCGCCCACGGTGACCACGCCGTAGATGAACGACATCATCGCGGCCGTCAGCGTCACCGCACCGCCGACGTCGAAGCCGCCGCGGGGCGGCCGCGCACCGGCATCGGATCGAGGGATGCCGCGCGCGCCGAGCGCGAGGAAGACGAGTGCGATCGCGGCGGGCACGAAGAACACCCAGCGCCAGCCGAACGATGTGATCACCCCGCCCGCGACGACGCCCAGGTAGAAGCCGGCGGCACCGATCGCACCGTAGATCGCCAGCGCCCTGCCCCGCCGCTCCCCCTCCGGGAAGCTCGTCGTCAGCAGACTGAAGCCGGCCGGGGTCATGAATCCGGCCGCGGCGCCGGTCACCAGGCGCACCGCGATCAGCATCCAGGACTCCTGCGCGAAGCCGCCGAACGCCGAGAAGACGGTGAACACCGCGAGCGCCGTGAGGAACACCCGCCGGCGGCCGAGCAGGTCGGCGACGCGGCCGCCGAGGATCATGAACCCGCCGTAGGCGAGCACGTAGGCGCTGATGATCCAGTGCGCGGAGCCGGTCGGCAGGCCGATGTCGCCGGCGATGCTGGGCACCGCGACGTTCAGCATGGCGACGTCGATGCCCTCCAGGAACAGTGCGCCGGTCACGACCGCCAGCACACCCCATGCGCCCTTCGCGGCGACCACCGCCGGCGGTGGCGGGTTCTTCAGATCAGTCACGTTCGTCTCCTCGATCATGAACGATTCATGGTTACCTCTTGTAACCTCGATCATGTTCAGTCACCATTGGGGCATGGCACAAGAAGGCACTTCAACGTTCCCGAGTTCCCTCGAAGTACCCACCCCCGCCGCACGGGACTGCGTCGAGGTCGGCGACCCGTTCCAGTGGGATGTGCGCGAGGACTGCGAGGTGCGCCAGATCCTGGACCGCATCGCCGACAAGTGGTCGCTGCTGGTGATCGCGCTGCTCGACACCCGGTCGATGCGTTTCGGCGAACTCGGCCGCGAGATCCACGGCGTCAGCAAGCGGATGCTGACGGTCACGCTGCGCAATCTCGAGCGCGACGGCCTGGTGCACCGCACCATCTACGCCGAGGTGCCTCCGCGCGTGGAGTACCGCCTCACCACCATGGGCAGCACTCTGCACCGCACCGTGCAGACGCTCGTGGACTGGACCGAGGAGCACCAGGACCAGATCGCGTACGCCCGCGAGTCCTTCGACCGCGCCCAGACCGCCGAGGTCGTCGCCTCGGCCTGACGAACTTCACAGGGTCGCGCCGGCGAGGAAGTGCCAGCCGAGCCACCACCAGATCACGATCACCGCGAGCCGGACCGATCGATCGTCGAGCAGGCGGTCGAAGAGCTCGCTCACGGTCGCCTCGGGATGCCGCATGCGGATGCCCCGGGATGCGAGCCAGAGCGCGATGGCGCAGAGTGCGAAGAACGCGATGCTGAACGCCATCAGCGGCGCCTTCCCCGGCGAAGCAGGAAGACCCCGCACGCCAGCCAGGCCACGATGAACGCCGAGCGCCCTGCGGTGCCGTCGAGCAGCGGGTCGATGAGGTCGCTGAGCGCGTACGTCGGGCGGTCGGGTGCAGTCTCTCCGAGGATGAACTGCACCAGCTCCCACACGCACCCGGCGATCAGCGCCACCGCCCACACGGCGCCCAGGCGGCGCAGGCCGGGCGTCCACTGACGCGGACCGGCGGAGGCTCCTCCCCGCCACGCGACCACGAGCGAGCCGGCACCGGTCAGCAGGACGACCGCCGCCATTCCTGCGCTGTGCCGCGGCATCAGACAGAGGAATGCCCCGAGCCCGATTGCCGCCGCGGCGAGCGGTCGCAGCGGCACGGCAGCGGGCACGCGGCGCGGCAGCACGGTGCTCGCGGCGACGGCCACCGCCGCGGTCAGGAACACCGCGGTGTCGAACCACTGCGCGCGCACGATCTGCACGACACCGATCAGCAGCAGGATCGTGCCCCAGCACAGCGCGGGCCAGCGCAGGCCAGGGCCGTGGCGATCACCGCCGCGGCCTGCGGCATCCTGCTCGGCGTGCGGATCCATGAGCTGCTCCGCTACGCATGGTAGACCCGGGGCCGAACACCGCGCCGGACTGCGACGGGATCAGCAGTCTGCGAGGCTGCCGCGACTCAGACGGATGCTTCAGCGAGAGCCGCGAGGGCGGCGGTCACGGTGCCCCATCCTTCGAAGAACCCGAGCTCCTCGTGGCGGTCGCGTGTCGCAGGATCGCGGTGTCGGACGACCACCCGATAGGCGGTGCCGGCGGCATCCGGCGACAGCGTGATCTCGGCGGTCATCGCGACCGGCTGCGGGGTCGCGGGCCGCCAGGCACTGTCGATCGCGTTCGTGAAGACCAGGCGCTCCCCCGGCTCGACCACGAGGAAGATGCCGTCGGTGTGCGGCACGAACGCCGTGCCGTCATCGCTCATGCTCGTGACGAACGCCCCGCCTGGTCGCACATCCAGGCGCTCGACACGCGCGACGGTGGGCGCGGGCACCCACCACTGCGCGAGCTGCGCAGGGTCGGTCCAGGCGCTCCAGATCGTCTCGCGCGGAGCGCGGATGGTGCGCTCCAGCGACAGGTCGAGCGCGGGGTCGAAGGTGCTCATGGGGTCTCCTCCAGGTCTGTGACGAATCGTTCCAGGCGGTCGGTGCGCCGGGCCCACAGGTCGCGCTGCTCCGCGAGCCAGTCGTCCACGAGCGCCAGCCGCTCCCGGTCGAGGGTGCAGTGGCGCACCCGTCCGGTCTTCGCGGTGCGGATCAGTCCGCTGGATTCCAGCATCCGCACGTGCTTCATGAACGACGGCAGCGTTATCGGGAACGGCGCGGCGAGCTCGCTCACACTCGCCGGGCCCCCGCCGAGCCGGCGGATGACCGCGCGACGGGTGGGGTCGGCGAGAGCGACGAAGACCTCATCGAGTCCGTCATACTTTGCCATACGGCTAAGTATTTCTCGATCGTGCCGAAGGCGCAAGGGTCGTTCCCAGCGCCTAGGATCGAAGCGTGCTCATCGGTGTCGTCCGTCCTGTCGAATTCAAGAACGTCACCGTGCAGGGGCACGAGTTCGAGGAGATCAACGATCTGATCGCCGCAGAGACCCCTCCGGGGTGGCTGCTCGTGCAGGCGCCCGTCGCGATGGCGAAGAAGGACACCGTCCTCACCGCGGAGGCCCGCATCGAGCGCCGTGACGGCCTGCAGGAGATCGAGGCCGATGACCTCGAGGCGCTGCAGGCGAAGATTCCCGAGGGCTACCAGCTGCTCAGCGTCCGCGAGGTCTGACGCCGCGCGGACCGCCGTGGCAAGCTGGGGAGCATGAGCCTTCCCCACGCTGACATCGACCCGGACGGTCTGCTGGAGTACTCGGTGGTCTTCACCGATCGCTCCCTGAACCACATGTCGCAGCGCTTCATCGGCGTCATGCAGCAGACCCTCGGCATCCTGCGTGAGGCGTACAACGCGCACAGCGTCGCGATCGTGAACGGCGGCGGCAGCTACGCGATGGAGTCGGTCGCCCGGCACCTGGCCGCCGGCCGCCGCGCCCTGGTCGTGCGCAACGGCCTGTTCTCGTACCGCTGGTCGCAGATCCTGGATGCGGGTGAGTTCGCCTCCGACGTCACTGTCTGCCTGGCCAGACCCGACTCCGACGCGCACCAGGCCGCCTGGAGCCCTGCGCCCGTCGACGAGGTCGTCGAAGTCATCCGCGCCCGTGAGCCCGAGGTGGTCTTCGCGCCCCATGTCGAGACGGCCGCCGGCATCATGCTCACCGACGACTACGTGCGAACACTCGCCGCGGCCGTGCACGAGGTTGGCGGACTGTTCGTGCTGGACTGCGTCGCCTCCGGCGCGATGTGGGTCGACATGCAGGATCTCGGCGTCGACGTGCTGATCAGCGCCCCTCAGAAGGGGTGGAGCGGCACGCCGGGCACGGGCTTCGTCATGCTCAGCGCCGCCGCACGTGAGGTCGTCGAGGCCCGTGAGTCCAGCAGCTTCGCCCTCGACCTTCGGACCTGGCTGGCGATGGCGGACGCCTACGTCGACGGCTGTGCCGCGTACCACGCGACCATGCCGACCGATTCGATCGCGCACAACCTGACCCAGATGATCGAGACCCGGGACCGGGGCTTCGCGACCGTCCGCGACGCGCAGGCCGAACTCGGCGCCAAGGTGCGCGAGGTGCTCGCCGCTCGCGGGCTGCCCTCTGTCGCGGCATCCGACTGGGCGGCGCCCAGCGTCGTCGTCGTGCACGCCGACGACCCAGGTCTGCGCACCGGGGCGCGCCTGCGCGAGGCCGGGCTGCAGGTCGCCGCCGGCGTGCCGCTGCACTGCGGCGAGCCCGAGGACTTCTCGACGTTCCGCATCGGCCTGTTCGGCCTCGACAAGCTCGGTGACGTCGACGGGACGGTCGCCCGCCTCGCCGACGCCCTCGACCGGATCGGCGTGACGCCGGCCTGAGTGCAGCCGGTCTGCCTACGGTCTGCCGGCGGTGTCCTCGTTCCGAGGGACCGGAACCGGTTGGAGTGCGGGCGCCGGCGCGGTTCAGGATGCCGCGCGGCGGACGAGTGCCGCGAGGAACTCCCGATCGGCGTCCTCGAGGCGGGTGACCGCGAACGCGGTCGCCCACACGTTGCCCTCGTCGAGCGAGGCGGGAGCTTCGAACTCGAAGGTCGCGTAGCGCACCTTGAACTTCGACTTCGGCTTGAAGAAGCACACGACCTTGCCGGCGGCATTCGCCCACGCGGGCATGCCGTAGTAAGTGCGCGGTGCCAGGTGCGGGGCGTTCTCGGTGACGAGGGCGTGCAGCTGCTCACCCAGCATCCGGTCCTCGTCGGGGAGCCCGGCGATCTTCTCCTGCACCTCGGCGAGGCCCTCCGCGTAGACCTCCTCGGGCGCCTTCTTCGCGCGACTGCGCGCCGTGCGCGCCTCCTTCGTGCGCTCCTTCATGGCGGCGCGCTCGGCGTCGGTGAAGTTCACCGTGGTCTCGGTCGTGGTGTCCATGATGCGTCCTCTCCTGGGGTGTGCTCTCACGGTACGGCCGGGTCACAGGGGGTCGCTTCTCGATTCCTGACGGCTACTGTGAATTCATGGATCTGCGTGTGGCCGCTTACGCCGTCGTCACCGACGACAGCGATCGGATCCTGCTCGCCCGCTGGACCGAGGGACGGCGTATCGCCTGGACCATGCCAGGCGGCGGGCTCGAGGACGGCGAGGATCCCGAAGACGCGGTGCGCCGCGAGGTCCGCGAGGAGACCGGGTACTCGATCGCGGTGCGCGAGCTGCTCGGCATCCATTCCCGCGTGATCCCCGCGACGCGTCGGATCACTCACTCGGAGGAGCCGCTGCACACGCTGAGGATCGTGTACCGCGCCGAGGTCACCGGCGGAAAGCTGCGCTTCGAGGAGAACGGATCCACGGATCGGGCCGGATGGTTCACGCCGGCGCGCGTCGAGAGCCTGCACCGGGTGAAGCTCGTCGACATCGCTCTGCGGATGGCCGGCATCCGCTGATCATCCGCGAGGATGGAGCGATGAGCACCTCCTTCCCCGCAGTCACCGCAGTCCGCAACGTCCGCCCCTGGGGAGGGGAGGCAAGCGACATCCTCATCGATGGCTCCGAGATCACGCGGGTCGTCCCCGCGACGGATGCTCCGATCGCCGACACCGAGGTCGACGGGCGGGGCCTGCTCGCCATCCCCGGCCTGGTGAACACGCACGCGCACGTCGACAAGTCGTGGTGGGGTCACCCCTGGCAGTCATACGGCGGCGAGGGCGGCACCGACGGTCGCATCCGTCACGAGCGGGCTCGCCGCGACGAGCTCGGCATCCCCAGCGTCGAGATCACCGGCGCTGTGCTCGCCGAATCGGTCAAGACCGGCACGACCGAGATCCGTACCCACGTCGACGTGGACCTCGGACTCGGACTGCGCGGCATCGAGGCCGTGCGTGAGGCCGTCGCCGCCTATGACGGCGCGCTCGCCTGCGAGATCATCGCCTTCCCGCAGGACGGCGTGCTGCGCCGTCCCGGCGTGCTCGCCCTGCTGGAGGATGCCGCGAAGGCTGGCGTCGAGCACATCGGGGGCCTCGACCCGGCCGGCATCGACCGCGACCCGGTCGGCCAGATCGACGCCATCCTCGGCCTCGCAGCCGAGTACGGCACCGGCGTCGACATCCACCTGCACGACGGCGGCTCGCTGGGTGCGTTCCAGTTCGACCTCATCATCGACCGCACCCGCAAGCTGGGGCTGCAGGGCAAGGTCAACATCGCGCACGGCTTCGCGATCGTCGACCAGACTCCGCAGCGGCGCGCAGAGCTGCTCGCGCAGATGGCCGAGCTCGACATCACGATGACCACGGTCGCGCCGGTGCGGATGACGCAGTTCAACCTGCACGAGTTCGACGACGCCGGCGTGCGATTCGGCTTCGGCACCGACGGCATCCGCGACCTGTGGAGCCCCTACGGCACCGGCGACCTGATGGGCATCGCCTGGCAGTACGCGCGCGGTTCCGGCGTCGTCCGCGACGAGGACCTGTTGCGCGTCGTGCAGTTGGCCACCTCGGCGGCCGCACCGTTCGCCGGTGTCGCGCAGAACGACCTCGCGGCGGGATCGCGCGCCGACGTCGTGCTCATCGACGCGGAGAACCCAATGGACGCGCTGGTCCGCACGCTCCCCCGCGAGCGCGTCATCGGCGGCGGGAAGCTGCTCTTCACGCGCTGAGTCACCGCGCGCGGCGCGCGAGATCCGCGCGACCTCCCGAGCGTGAGACCCATGTTCGGGACGTGGGTCTCACGCCGGGTGCGAGGTCTCGACGCGATCTCGTGCGGGTCTCGCCGGTGGAAGCTTCTCTTCGCGCGTTGATGCGCGCCCCGCGGGTGTCGACTTCCGGCGTGCCATGCGGCATCCGCCGACCGGCGACCGGCATCCCGCATCCGAGATCCGCGCGACCTCCCGAGTTCTGCGTGAGACCCATGTTCGAGACGTGGGTCTCACGCCGGGTACGGGGTCTCGGCGCGATCTCGTGCGGGTCTCGGCGGTGGAAGCTTCTCTTCGCGCGTTGATGCGCGCCATGCGGCATCCGACTTCCGGCGTGCGGCGCGGCATCCGCCGACGCCGGCCGGCATCCGGCGACCGGCATCCCGCATTCGAGATCCGCGCGACCTCCCGAGTTCTGCGTGAGACCCATGTTCGGGACGTGGGTCTCATGCCGGGTGCGGGGTCTCGGCGCGATCTCGTGCGGGTCTCGGCGGTGGAAGCTTCTCTTCGCGCGTTGATCCGCGCCACGCGGGTGTCGGCGAGATCTCACGCGAATCCCGCGGATGTCTCAGCCCCGGGGCTGCTCCGGCTCGGAGATGTCGGCGACGGTCGCGCCGTAGGCGGCGATGAGGGCGTCGGCGTCGACGAACAGGCTGTAGCCGTGCGCGCCGGCACCCATCGCCACGCGCTGCCCGACGATGCTCTCGTCGGCGAACACCGGCCAGTCCGTGGTGCTGCCGACCGGAGTGATCGTGCCGCGCTCGTAACCGGTGGCCGCCAGCGCCAGTTCGGCCTCCGGCAGTCGCAGCTTGTTCACGCCCACGACGGCGCGCAGCTTCGGCCACGAGATCGACCGGCCGCCGGGCACGAGGGCGAACAGGTAGGTGTCATCCGACCGCTTCACGACCAGCGTCTTCACGATGCCGGATGCCGGGATGCCGAGGATCGCCGCCGCTTCGGGCAGGCTGTTCGCCGCGGGACGCTCACGGATCTCGATCTCGAGTCCACGGGCGGCCGCGGCGTCACGCACTCGGGAGTGCCCTTCGGCCGGCTCAGGGGCCGAAGAAGATGTCACGTGTTCGGCGGCGACAGCGGGTCGTCCGCGACCCAGAGCTCGTCGTCGGCGCGCAGCGCCTGCCAGGCGGCGGCGATCACGCCGACCGCGGCGGCGACGCCGAGGACGATGGCGATGACACGGCCCAGGCCGAGCCCGCTCTTCTCCGGGACGACGACGGCCTGACGCGCGACGCCCTGACGCTTGGCGTTGGCGACATCCCATGCCGAGAGCGCAGTGCCCACGACACCGCCGACGATGGGGACGACCTTGTCGTCGACGACGTGGCGGCCGTAGCGCACACCCTGATCGACCACAGGAGCGACCTTGCGGTTGTAGGTGTCCTGCACGACCGGCACGACCTGCTCGCGGTTGAAGTTGCCGAGCTGTCGACCGGCCTCACGGGCCACATCGGCAGCCTGGCCAACGATCACCTGCTGCGACTCCCACAGCTTGTTCGCGTCGTCCTGAAGCTTGCGCAGTTCCTTCTTGCGCTTGCGGCTGAGGTTCACGTTGCTCTCCCGTCGATCGGAGTTCGTTGCCCCCATCCTGCCAGATGCATTCCGCTGACGGCACAGAACCGGCCGCATTCAAAGCATCCTCTGCGAGAATGGAGGGCATGCCTCACGCTTCGCACGTCGCAACCCTGCACACCAACCACGGTGACATCGTCATCAACCTGTTCGGCGACCACGCCCCGAACACGGTCAAGAACTTCGTCGGTCTGGCCGACGGCACCGGCTCCTGGACCGACCCGGCCACCGGCAAGCCCGGTGAGGGCCCGCTGTACAAGGACGTCATCTTCCACCGCATCATCCCGAACTTCATGATCCAGGGCGGCGACCCGCTCGGTCAGGGCGTCGGCGGTCCCGGCTACACCTTCAACGACGAGATCAACATGGAGCTGAACTTCAACGCTCCGTACATCCTCGCCATGGCGAACGCGGGCCTGCGTCGCAACGCCATCACCGGGCAGGCCGAGGGCACCAACGGCTCGCAGTTCTTCATCACCACCGACCCGACGCCGTGGCTGCAGGGCAAGCACACGATCTTCGGCGAGGTCGCCGATGACGCTTCGAAGGCCGTCGTCGACGCCATCGCCGCCGTCCCGACCGCCGCGGGCGACCGCCCGATCGAGCCGGTCGTGCTGCAGTCGGTCGACATCGTCGCGGCCTGATCGCGCCCGCCGATCCGGATGACCACGCCCGAGTTCACGGCCAACCGTGAGAACTTCTGCTACCGGCATCCGGATCGGCAGAGCTTCGTGCTCTGTCAGCGCTGCCTCCGCACCATCTGCCCGGAGTGCCAGACGCAGGGGCCGGTCGGCGTCATCTGCCCTGAGTGCCTGAAGGCACAGCGCAAGGCCGAGACCCCCGCCCAGCGCCGCGCGCGCCGGCAGTGGGGCATGTCGTCGGCCGCCGACGGCAAGCCGATCGTCACCTACGCGATCATGGCGGTGACCAGCCTGGTCAGCCTGATCGCGATGATCCCAGGCATCGGCACCTCGATCACGCACGCGCTGTGGTTCTTCGCGCCGAATCTCTACCCGAACCTCTTCGCGGGGCCCTTCCAGCCGTGGGGTCTGCTGACGACGGCGCTCGTGCACGGCGGATTCGTGCACCTGGCGCTGAACATGCTGGCGCTGTGGATGATCGGACGCTCGCTCGAGCCGATGCTCGGCCGCTGGCGCTATCTCGCCCTGTACCTGATCAGCACCCTCGGCGGCTCGGTCGCCGTGGCCTGCATCGCACCCGGTTCTCCGACCGTCGGTGCATCCGGTGCGATCTTCGGCCTGATGGCAGCGCTGCTCATCGTCGGGCGCCACCTCGGCGCGAATGTCACCGGCATCCTGGTGATCCTGGTGATCAACTTCGCCTGGGGATTCACGCAGGGCGGCACGATCTCCTGGCAGGCGCACCTGGGTGGTGCACTGGTCGGCGCGCTGGTCGCGTTCATCTACACCCGCACCAAGCGGCCGAAGCAGCGAGGTCTGCAGATCGCTCTGCTCTCGGCCGTGGTCGTCGGCCTGCTCGTGATCGTCGCGTTCGTGCCGCCGGCGCTGATCCTTGCCGGCGTCTTCGCCTGACACACAGAGTTATCCACAGGGTTGTGCACAGCATGGGGAGAATTACACACATGTGATTCCACAGCCCGCATATACGAAGAAACCCCCTCGGTGAGGGGGTTTCTTCGTGTCGAGAAGCGGAGGCCGGTCAGCGCCAGCGTGTGGTCATGAGGAAGCCGATCAGCGCGATGCCCAGGCCGATGGCAAGGTTCCAGGCGCCGATCCCGGGGATGGGGAAGCCCTGCCCGGAGATGTAGTAGACCAGGATCCAGATCAGGCCGAGCAGCATGAAGCCGACCATGACGGGCTTGAACCAGACGGCGTTGGGGGCGTCATCGCCCTCGGCGCGCTCGACGGCGGGCTCTTCGGGTTTGCGGGAACGTGCCATGCCGACAGTCTACCTGCGCACACCTGGCGCTTTCACGCGCCGGAATAGACTTCTGATCATGGCCGATGCACCTCCTCGACGTCGCTCGCGCGCGACGTTCGCGAGCGTGCTCGGCGAACTGCTGCTCACCGCCGGCGCGCTGGTGCTGCTGTTCGTGGTCTGGCAGCTGTGGGTGGGCGACATCATCATCGGCGCGCAGAACAACGCCAAGGGCTCGGCGCTGTCGCAGGAATGGGAGTCGATGCCGGCCCCCGCGCCGCCGACACCCACCAAGGCTCCCGACGGCACGACCACCGTCGCGCTGCCGCCCACTCCTCCGCATCCGGCCGACGCCGAGATCTTCGCCAACATGCACATCCCCCGCTTCGGCGACGACTACGACGTGAACATGGCCGGCGGCACCAGCCGTGCTCGCACCCTGGACAAGATCGGCATCGGCCTGTATACCGAGTCGAAGATGCCCGGCGAGGTGGGCAACCTCGCCCTGGCCGGCCACCGCACCACCTGGGGCAAGCCGTTCAACAAGCTCGACAAGCTGAAGCTGGACGACGCCATCGTGGTCGAGACCCGCGACGGCTGGTACACCTACCGGTTCCGTACGCTCGAGTACGTCAAGCCCACGCAGACCGATGTGCTGCTGGACGTGCCGCAGATGCCCGAGCTCTCCACCGACGAGCGGTACATCACCCTCACCGCCTGCTCGCCGCTGTACTCGCTCGCCGAGCGCATCGTCGCCTACGGCGTCTTCGAGGGCTTCCAGCCGCGCGCGGACGGCCCACCGGCATCCCTGGCGCCCGTCGACGTCGCCACCCCCTCCGCCGAAGGAGTCCGCTGATGTACGCCGCACTGTGGCGCCTGCTGCCGGGGCCCTGGTGGGTGCGCACGATCATCCTGCTGGTCGTGCTGGCGGCCGTGCTCTACGGCCTGTTCTTCTGCGTCTTCCCCTGGGTGAGCCCGTTCATCACCCCCGGCGAGGTCGACGTCCAGTGACCGCGCGCGTCCTCGTCGTGGACAACCACGACAGCTTCGTGCACACGCTGATCGGCTATCTGCGCGAGCTCGGCGCCGAGGTCACGATGATCGAAGCGGATGCCGGTGACGCGGCGTTCTTCGCCGCATTGATCGACGAGTACGACGGAGTGCTCATCTCCCCCGGCCCCGGGGCGCCCGCGGAGGCCGGGGCATCCGTCGACATCGTCCGCCTCGCGGCCGTGAAGCGGATGCCGCTGCTCGGCGTGTGCCTCGGGCATCAGGCGATCGGCGTCGCCTACGGTGCTCCGATCGTCGCGGCGCCCGAGCTCATGCACGGCATGGTGTCCGAGGTGCAGCACGACGGAACCGGGCTGTTCGCCGGCATCCGCTCGCCCTTCGACGCCGGGCGGTACCACTCCCTGGCGCTCGACGAGGCGGACCTGCCTCCCGAGATCCGCGTGACCGCGCACACCGCGAACGGCACGGTGATGGCGCTCGCGCACGAGAGCCTGCCGATCGCCGGGGTGCAGTTCCACCCCGAGAGCATCCTCACCGAGAGCGGTCACCGACTACTGGGCAACTGGCTGGGCTCCATCACCGGTCGTTGAGCGAGGGAGCGCAGCGACCGAGACGAAACGGGCTACTCGCCGCCGCTGCAGTACTTCAGGTCGACCGTGGTGCCGATCGGCACGTCGCCGGGAGCGACCGACATCGACTTCACCGTCGCCGGGTTCGACGCCGGGCAGCTGTCGTCCTTCACCGGGTTCGCGGTCATCCCGAGAGTCTTCAGCCGCGCGGTGGCGGCGTCCAGAGTCCAGCCCGTCATGTTGTCGACCGTCATCACGCCGCTCGCGACCACGAGGTCGACCACGGTCTCCGGCGGCACCTCCGCGTCGGCGTCCTGGCTCGCCTGCAGCACGGTGCCGGCCTTCTCGGCGGGGTCGTTCTGTGTGCGCACCTCGCCGAAGACCAGACCCGCGCCCTCGATCGCCTGCTTCGCGGCATCCTGCGAGAGGCCCTCCAGCACGGGAACGGTGACGAGCTCGGCGCCCGTGGACACGTAGATCGTGACGGTCTCGCCCTTGTTCATGGTCTGCCCCGCGACCGGATCGGTGCGGAACACGTGATCCTCGTCGTAGTCGGAGTTCGACTCCTTCACGACCTTCGAGAACAGGTCGAGGTTCTCGAGCTGCTTCTGCGCGGACTCGGAGGTCTGGTCGACCAGGTTCGGCACGGTGCGAGAGGTGCTGGGCACCTCGGGCGGACGCATGCTCATGCTGATCACCCAGAACAGCACCGAGATCAGCAGCACCGCGAGCAGTGCGACACCGGCCCAGATCCACGCCACCGGCGGACCGGACTGCGTGCGGGTCATCGTGGTGTCAGTGCTCAGCTGACGCAGCGATCGGGCGGTCTCCTGCGCCTGGCGCGGGTTCGGACCGTACAGCTCGCTGGTGAGAGCGCCGATCTCCTTCTTGCTCGGTGCGCGGCCGGAGACCGCACCGTCGAGCGCCTTGCGGAAGCTCGCTGCATCCGGGAACCGCTGGTACGGGTCCTTCGCCATAGCGCGCAGCACGATCGCGTCGAGGCCAGCGGGAACGGCCTCGTTGACCTCGGTGGGTGGCACCGGGGTCTCACTGACGTGCTGGTAGGCGACGGCGACCGGCGAGTCCCCGCGGAAGGGCTGGCGGCCGGTGAGCAGCTCGTAGAGCACCACACCGGTGGAGTACACGTCGGTGCGGGCGTCGACCGGCTCGCCCTTCGCCTGCTCGGGCGAGAAGTATGCGGCGGTGCCGATGATCTGCGTGGTCTCGGCGACCGTCGACGAGGAGTCGGACACCGCGCGCGCGATGCCGAAGTCCATCACCTTGACGGCACCGTTCTCGGTGATCATCACGTTGCCGGGCTTGATGTCTCGGTGCACCACGCCGGCACGGTGGGAGTAGTTCAGCGCCTCGAGGATGCCGTCGGTGTACCGCACGGCGACCTCGGGCGGCACGGGGCCGGCCGCGATGATGTCCTTCAGCAGGGTGCCGTGCACCAGCTCCATCACGATGTACGGCGGTTCACCCGCGGTGTTGCCGTCAGACGGATCCCCCGCGTCGAAGACGCGAACGATCGACGGGTGCGACATCCGCGATGCGGCCTGCGCCTCCAGGCGGAACCGGGTGCGGAATGCAGCATCCCTGGCCAGTTCGGGATCGAGGATCTTGATGGCGACCTGGCGGCCCAGCGTCAGGTCGTACCCGCGGTAGACCTTCGCCATGCCGCCGCGACCGATGATCTCATCGACACGGTAGCGACCGGCGAGGATCTGCGGCTCTGCTGACACGGGCTGCTTCCCCTCTGTGACGATCTCTGACTGCGTGATGATGACCTCGGTGGCGACTGATCCAGATTAGCCTGCGGGCGGCTGGTCGCCCGAACCGTCGGCCACGGCGGGCTGCACCACGCCGGACTGGCCCGCGGGGGAGGCGCCCGAGGCGCGGTTGTCGCAGAACGCCTTGTAGGTCGCTCCGATGGGCTGGCCTGCCGCACCGGCGGTCACCTGCGCGGTGAGCTCACCGGGGCCGAAGCTCTTCGTCGTCTCGGTTCCGCCTGCGAAGACCGCGTTGGTGAGCGTGACCTCGTAGGAGGTGACGTCGCCGGCGCCCGAGGGGCAGCTGAAGGCGGCCCAGTTGAGCGTGGCCGGCTGGCCCTCGATCACCGGGTCGGTGGCGAAGGTCGGCGGCGTCGAAGGCGCACCGATGGCGACCATGTCGGCGTACAGGGTCAGCGTGATGATCGAGTCCAGCGGCACGGTTCCGGTCGGGTTGACGCTCTGCACGGTGCCGACCTGCTCCTTCGAGCCGGCCGGAGTGTTGCCGGTGGTGCAGTTGGCCTCGAGGCCCGCGGCCTTCACCTTCGCGGTGGCGGCGTCGCAGCTGAGCCCGACCAGGTCGCCGGGCACGTCGGCGCGCGTGGGCGGCGGCGGGGTGCTCGGCGTCGGTGAGTTCTCCGGAGTGGTCTCGATCGCCGTCGGCGTGGTCTTCTTCGGCTCAGGCGATCCGTTGTTGTTGAAAAGCGCGAACAGCGTGCCGCCGAGGACCAGCAGCAGCAGCACGATCAGAGCGATCAGCGGCCAGGTCCACGGGCTGCGCTTCTTCTTCTCGGCCTCGGCCTCCTCTGCCGCCTCCTCGGCGGGCAGCGGGGCGGTGGTCGGCATGATGCTGGTCGAGTCGTCCACGCCGAGGATGCGGGTGGCGTCGTCGACGCCGGCGGCCGCGACACCGGCCGCGATGGCGGGCACGGCGATCGCAGCGGAGTTCAGGTCGCCGCGTCGCAGCGCCTGTGCGGCGCGGGCCACGGTCGCCGCCGAGGACGGCCGGTCTGCCGGCTTCTTGGCGATCATCGCCATCACGAGGTTCTGCACCGGCTGCGGCACGGTCGCCGGCAGCGGCGGGGGCTGCTCGTTGATCTGCGCCATCGCGATGGCCACCTGCGACTCGCCCGTGAACGGGCGCCTGCCGGCCAGGCACTCGTAGGCGACGATTCCGAGCGAGTAGATGTCGGTCGCCGGGGATGCCGGGTGGCCGGATGCCTGCTCGGGTGACAGGTACTGCACCGTTCCCATCACCTGACCGGTGGCCGTCAGCGGCACCTGGTCGGCGATGCGGGCGATGCCGAAGTCGGTGATCTTCACGCGTCCGTCGGGCGTGATCAGCAGGTTCCCGGGCTTGATGTCGCGGTGCACCAGGCCGGCCGCGTGCGCGGCCTGCAGTGCCGAGGCGGTCTGCGCGACGATGTCGAGCGTCTTGTCGGCGCTCAGCTCGCCGTCGCGCTCGAGCAGGGTCGAGAGCGCCTCGCCGGGCACGAGCTCCATGACGAGGTAGGCGGAGCCGTTCTCCTCGCCGTAGTCGAACACGCTCGCGATGCCCTCGTGGTTGACGAGCGCGGCGTGGCGGGCCTCGGCGCGGAAGCGCTCCAGGAAGCCCGGGTCGCCCATGTACTCGTCTTTGAGGATCTTGATGGCGACGATGCGTCCGATGACGTGATCCGTCGCCTCCCACACCTCGCCCATGCCGCCGATCGCGATCCGCGACTGCAGCTCGTAGCGACCACCGAACGACACACCCTGCGTCGGCCTCATCTGCCCAGCACCGCCTCTATGACCTTCTTCGCAATCGGAGCGGCGATCGCATCGCCGGATCCGGACTGACCCTTACCACCGCCGTCTTCCACGACGACTGCAACCGCCACCTCGGGGTTCACCGCCGGAGCGAATCCCGTGAACCACAGTGTGTACGGTTTGGACTTGCCGTTCTCTGCCGTGCCCGTCTTACCGGCCACATCGACACCGTCTATTCTTGCATTCTGCGCGGCGCCGTCCTTGACGCTCGCGACCATTGCCGCCGTCACCGCGGCAGCCGTGTCCTGGTCTACGGCGCGGCCGTATTCGGTGTTCTCGTACTCCTTGTGCACGGCGAAGTCGTCGCCGATGACGGCATCCACCATCCGCGGGTTCATGACGACGCCCCCGTTGCCGAGACCTGCCGACACCATCGCCATCTGCAGCGGCGTCGCGGTGACCTTGCCCTGGCCGAATCCGGTGAGCGCGGTCTCGTCGTCGCTCAGCCCGCTCGGGTAACTGGACGGCGTCGACTTCAGCGGTGTCTCGAAGGAGCTGTTGAATCCGAACGCCTCGGCCGTCTCGCGGATGCGCTTGTCGCCGAGCTCGACCGCCAGCTCCGCCATCGGGATGTTGCAGCTGAGTCGGATCGCCTGGGCGATCGTCACTGTGGCCCCCGAGCCGCAGGTGCCGCCCCACGCGTTCGAGATCTGTGTCTTCGTTCCCGGCAGCGTGTAGCGGGCCGGGTTCGGCAGCGTGGATTCCATCGTGTAGTCGCCGCCGTTGACCGCGGCCGCGGCCACCACCACCTTGAACGTGGATCCTGGCGGGTTGAGGTCACCGCCGATGCCGCGGTTGTACAGCGGGTTCTTGGGGTTCTCGTCGAGCGCGTTGTACGCCGCGTTCGCGACATCCGCGTCGTGCACGGCGAGCGTGTTCGTGTCGAAGCTGGGCTTCGAGACCATCGCGAGAACGCGGCCGGTCTTCGGCTCGATCGCGACGACCGCGCCCTGCAGGTCGCCCATCGCGTCCCAGGCGGCCTTCTGCACCTTGGGGTCGAGGCTGAGCTCGACGCTGAGGCCCTGCTGCGGCTGACCGGAGAAGATCCGCTCGACCTCGGCGAAGAAGGCGCTGGAGCCGGTGCCGGAGAGCTCGGCGTTCAGGGCCTTCTCGATGCCGGTGGCAGAGCCCAGCGCGGGGTTGAAGTAGCCGGTGACGGGCGCCCACATCGGGGCATCCTTGTAAACCCGCTGGTAGCGGTACTTGTCGTCGGCCGGAGTCGACGAGGCGATCGCCGTGCCGCCGGCGATGATCGCGCCGCGCTGGATCTGGTAGGTGTCCAGCCTGGTGCGGGTGTTCTCGGGGTTCTGGGCGAGCGTGTCGGCGGCGACCACCTGGATCCAGCTGGTGGCGACGAACAGTGCGAGGAACATCGCGAGGATCACGATGGTGAGGCGGCGCAGTTCCTTGGTCATCCGATCACCACCCTGGGCTGGCGGCGCACGCCGTCGCTGATGCGCAGCAGCAGCGCGACGATGAGCCAGTTGGCGACCAGCGACGAACCGCCGGCCGCGAGGAACGGCGTGGTCAGGCCGGTCAGGGGGATCACCCGGGTGACGCCGCCGACCATGATGAACACCTGCAGGGCGATCGTGAACGACAGCCCGATCGCGAGCAGCTTGCCGAAGTCGTCCTGTCCGGCCAGGCCGATGCGGATGCCGCGGCTGACGAACACCATGTACAGGCACAGGATGGCGAACAGGCCGACGATGCCGAGCTCCTCGCCGAGGCTGGGGATGATGAAGTCGCTGTGCGCGAGCGGAGTGATGTCGGGGCGACCCTGACCCCATCCGGTGCCGATCAGACCGCCGTGCGCGAGCCCGAAGATGCCCTGCACAAGTTGATAGCTGCCGCCGAGACTCTCGATCAGCGCCGGGTCGAAGGCGTGCAGCCAGGCCGAGAAGCGACCCTGCACGTACGACAGCACCTGTGCGGCCAGGAAGACGCCGATCGCGACGCCGGCCAGTCCGATCAGCACCCAGCTGGTCTTGCCGGTGGCGACGTAGAGCATGGCGATGAACATGCCGAAGATCAGCATTCCGGTGCCGAGGTCGCGCTGGATGACGATGATGCCGAGCGAGAGCGCCCAGACCACGATGACCGGCCCGAGGTCGCGCATGCGCGGCCAGGTGATCCCGAGGAACTTCTTGCCCACCGTTGCCAGGCTCTCGCGGGTGCGCACCAGGTAGCCGGCGAAGAAGATCGCCAGGCAGATCTTCGCCAGCTCACCGGGCTGGAACGAGAACAGCCCGCCGACCGACACCCACACCTGGGCGTTCGCGTCGGCGATGCGCAGACCGGGGATGAACGGCAGGATCAGCAGCACGATTCCGGCGAGGCCGAAGATGTAGGTGTACCGGTAGAGCACGCGGTAGTTGCGCAGTGCGATCACCAGAGCGATCGCGAGGGCGATCGAGATCGCCGTCCAGACCAGCTGCTTGTTGGAGTACGCGCCCCAGCCGATGAACTTCTCGGCGATGTCGAGGCGGTAGATCATCGCGATGCCCAGCCCGGTCAGCAGGGTCGCGATGGGCAGCACGAACGGGTCGGCGTCGGACGCCACGACCCGCAGCACGATGTGCAGGGCGAACACCAGCACCGCCAGGCCGCCGCCGATCACGAGGATCATCGGGTCAATGCGGTCCAGCGCACCCAGCTGCACGAGGGTGAGCGCGAAGCCGGAGATCGCGCAGGCGAACAGCAGCAGCCAGAACTCGCGGTTGCGCTGCTTCTGCGGCTGACGGATCTTCTTCAGCGCCTTGACGACGGTGGTGTCGGCGGTCACGGATGTCATGGTGTCGGCACCCCGCTCGGAGTCGGAGTCGGAGTCGGGCTCGGCGTCTCGCCGGTGACCTCGTCGGCGTTCGCGCGCAGACGGTTCACGATCGCCTCGGCATCCGAGAGGGAGCGGGCGTTGATCGTGCGCTCAACGGCCGAGCGCTGGTACGGCGGCAGGTCGGCGAGCAGGATGCCGGTGTCGTCGATCTCGGTGGAGAGCGTGAACGGTCCGATGCTCTGCTGCACGCCGCGGAAGATGACGACGCTGTCGTCATCGGCACCCACGAAGTAGCGCGTCTGCGTCCAGTTGTAGGCGATGAATCCTGCGCCGACGAGCAGAGCGAGCGCGGCCACCAGCGCGGTGATCCAGCCGATCCGGCGGCGGCGCGAGCGGCGGCGGTCCTCCTCGATGAGTTCCTCGAGGTAGTCGGCGGCCGGCTCGAAGTGGGTGGGCTCGTTGGCGGCCTGACGCACCGGGTGCAGCCATCCGGTGAGCGTCGACCGGGCGGCCGGCACGATGACGCCCTGCGGGTTGGCGGCGGAGCCGACGACCGTGGGCGTGCCGGACGAGAGCGGGTGCGCTCCGCCGACGTCGACGAGCACCATGGTGACGTTGTCGGGGGCGCCGCCGTCGAGCGCCTGCTTGAGCAGGATGTCGGAGGTGCGGCCGGGGGCCAGGCCCAGGCGCATCGCCTTGGCGATGTGCAGCTCGTCGACGACCCCGGAGAGGCCGTCCGAGCAGATCAGCCATCGGTCGCCCGGATGTGTGGGCATGACGAACATGTCCAGCTCGGGGTCGATGTCCATGTCGCTGAGCACGCGCATGAGCACCGAGCGACGCGGGTGGTAGCGGGCCTCTTCCGGTGTGATGCGGCCGGAGTCGACGAGACGCTGCACGAAGGTGTGGTCGGCCGAGATCTGGGTGAGCTCGTCGTCGCGGAACAGATAGATGCGCGAGTCGCCGATGTGGCCGATGACGGCGTAGTCGTCGACCATGATGATGGCGCTGAGGGTGGTGCCGAGGCCCGCCAGCTCTGGGCGGTCCTTCGAGGCGCGCACCAGGTCGGCCGCGGCAGTGGTGGCCGCCGCCTGCAGCTCGGCCTGCGCGTCGTCGGTGGACTCGTAGGCGTGGTCGAGGCCCTCGATGCGGTGGATGGCGATGCTCGAGGCCACGTCTCCGCCGGCGTGGCCGCCCATGCCGTCGGCGACGACGAACAGGTTGGCCCCGGAGTATCCGGAGTCCTGGTTGTTGGAGCGGACCTTCCCGGTGTGGGAGATCGCTGCGCTCGAGCCCTCGAAGACCATGTCCGCGGTCAGGCTCGCAGCTCGAAGGTCGTGGCGCCCACCTTGATGGGCATGCCGATCGAGATCGGGACGGGCGGGCCGGTGAGGCGCTGGCCGTTCAGATAGGTGCCGTTGGTCGACTCGAGATCCTGGATGGTCCAGGTGCCGCCTCGCGGCACGAGGCGCGCGTGGTGGCTGGACGTGTAGTCGTCGCGGATGACCAGACCGGATTCGCTGGAACGTCCGATGCTCAGCGGCTCGGTGCCGAGCGGCACCTCGAGCCCGGACTTCGGGCCGGACGTGATGACGAGCTTGGTCGCGGTCGCCGTGGTCGCCGGTCCCGTCGAGCGCGGCTTGGCGGGAGCGGCCGGAGCGGATGCTGCGGCTTCGCCGGCGGGCATCTTGCGCACGCGCACGCCAAACAGGTCGGCCCGCAGGGAGTAGATGACGCCGAACACGAAGAACCACAGCAGCACGAGGAACGCGATGCGCAGAAGAAGCAGGACCAGTTCGCTCATCGCATCACCGGCTCCTGAGCGAGCGAAGCGAGACGAAGGGCGCTCCCCAGACGAAGGGCGCTCACGAGATCGCGCCCATCGCGCGGGTGGCGTCGTCGTGGCCGGCAACGGGGACCACGCGGAAGGTGAGATCGGTGCGTCCGATCATGAAGGTGGTCTCGGTGGGCAGCGCAGCCTCGCGGATCTTCTGCCCGTCGATCTTCGTGCCGTTGGTGGAGCCGAGGTCGCGCAGCAGGGCGCGCTCGCCGTCCCAGAGGATCTCGGCGTGACGCCGGCTGGAACCGGCGTCCGAGATGGTGATGTCGGCATCGCTGCCGCGGCCGATGACGGTGCGCGCCTTGGTGAGCGGAACGCGGCGTCCGCCGACCTCGACCACGCCCTGCCAGGTGACCTTCCCCTGCACGGAGCCGGAGTCGACGCGGACGGTGCCGGTGCTGAGTTTGTCGTCGGCCTCGAGCCTGATGATGAGCGGGCCGGCGAAGCTGTAGCCCTGCGCGGTGGCGTGCGAGGTCATCAGTGCGAGGAGTTCGTCTGTGAGTGCGCCGCCGAGCGCCTGCATCCGCTGGGCGTCGTCGGACGCGAGGCGCACCAGGTACTCGTTGGGCGCGATGATGCGGTCGCGGCTGACCACCGCGGCCGTGGTGTCGGCCTCGCGGCGCAGGGCCGAGGCGATCTCGACCGGCTGGACGCCGCTGCGGAAGGTCTTCGCGAACGCGCCGTTCACGGCGCGCTCGAGACCCTTCTCGAAGCTGTCAAGTAGTCCCACTGGGCTCCTAAGGCATGGCTGACCGGTACGCACATCGTAGCCAGCCCGGCTGAGTGAACGCCTCTGCCTCGTCGCCCTGCCGCGAGAAACGTCTCCTGGCACGGGACATGCCTGATGCCGCCCTTTCTCGCGCCCGGGCCCATTTCTCGCGGGATGCCGGGCGCGCAGGCGTGTTCATCGGCGCCGAAAACGCATGTTAGGCTTGTGCGGTTGGTTCGTCACGGACCGACATGCGCGAGTGGCGGAATAGGTAGACGCGCTGGCTTCAGGTGCCAGTGCCTGCAAGGGCGTGGGGGTTCAAGTCCCCCCTCGCGCACAGACGAGTAGGACCCCGGGTCGATGACTAGGGGTCCTACTCATTTGTGCGCGCAGGATGATGCCATCTCGATCAGGACTCCACCACGCCGGAGGCTCACCCCAGATAGTCGCGCGTGAGGTGCTCCAAGACGGATCCCTCCGGAACCGTGTCGTACTTGTAGCTCAGCTTCTGCAGCGGGGCGATGCTCACGATCGTCTCCAGCGTCTGCGGCCGCCAGGGCTGCATCATCTCCAGCTGCAGCAGGTGAGCGTCGGCCGCGGACAAGAACGGTGTCGCATTCCACTGCCCTCTCAGTTCGGGAACGAGGGCCTGGAGCACCTCGAACACGCGGTGGTAGAGGAAGTACTCCGGCAGGTCGTCGTTCTCCTCCCACCAGGTCTCCAGTGCCATGCGCTGCATCGCGATCAGAGGTGAACCAGGATGCGAGGCGATGAACCAGTTCGCAATGGCCCGTCTCGTCCAGCGTGGGAAGACCGTGCCGCTCCGAAGATACTTCCCCTCAAGCTCTCGGTCGAGGCTGCGACCGACCCAGGCGGTCGCATCGACCCAGATTCCTCCGTGCACCTCCAGCAGCCTGGTGCGGATGTAGTCGGAGAAGTGCGCAGGGCGCTCCTTCTCCAGCAGCTCTTCGACACGTTCCGGCACGGTGATCAGCTCCCGAACCGACGCCCCGTCGAGAACTCGCAGTGCGGGATAGACGGTACGCATCTGCGCGATGCACGCCTGCACGAGGGGCGGCGCGGTGTGAATCGGTCTGTCCCAATAGGTGAAGACGCGATCGGAGGGCGCCGGAAGGCTGCGGTAGCGGTGAGTCTCTCTCGCACGCCAGCTCGCCCAGGCGGGAGGCTCCGGCGGCAGGCCGGCGGCGACGCGCAGGGTTGCGAGTCGAGGCTTGAGCAGGTCGATGAGCCGCCCGTACGTCTTCAACGCGGCGGCAGGATCTATCGTGTCGACGAACCGTCCGGCGCGCTGCAGCTGTGCCTGCACGCCGGTGAGGATGCTCTCCGGTGTGACTTTGCTCGCGTGCCCGGACATGTCACTGTCTCCCTGCGGTGAACGTCGACGCGACGACTGAGGCCCACCGCGCCGCCTTATCCATGTAGGAGACATGTGAGCCGGGAAGAGTGAGGAAGGCGCTGTCGGTCTCGTCGGCAAGCGACTGCGCGACGTCCGCGAGCCAAATGCCCTTGCGGACGGTCCACTCGCCGGCGGTGAAGGTCAGGTTCTTCGACATCCGCCGAAGGGCCTCGACGTCGGGCTCGTACCCGGTCACCGGGAGCAGTTCGTGATCGATGAAGATCGAATCGGTCATTCGCGCGGGGATTCGGATTTCGTCCGCCTGCTTCGGTTCGTCACGCAGGTAGCGCTTCAACGTCAGATCTGCCAGCAGCGGCGCGACGGTCAGCCTGCCGAGAACGCCCGCGCCGAACTTCGTCGCCGCCTTGGACGCTCCCTTCGTCTGCGAGACGCGGTAGCAGTCCTCGAAGAACGCCTGCCACTTCTCGGGGTCCCGTGCCCATCGGGTCAGGGGCGGTTCATGGAAGATCGCCCTCCTGATCGAATCGGGGTGCGCACGCGCCAGCTCGAGTGCGATGACGGCGCCACTGCTGCTGCCGAGAATGTCTGCGGATTCCAGGCCGACCGCACGCAGCACGGCGACGGCGTCCCGGGCCTGCTGCGGGACACTGAACGCGGACGGGTCGTTCGCCGTGCTGCGTGCGTTCGACCGCCGGTCGTAGGTGATGACCATGAACCGGTCGCGAAGTTGATCCGCAAGGGGGAGGAACGAGTCTCCGTCTCCGCCGCCTCCGGCGATCATCAGAATCGGCGCGCCGTCGCCGGTGACCTTGTAGAAGAGGTCGTCGCCCTCGGCGGAGACGCGGCCCCTTGCGCGGGTGGACGAATGCGGACCGGTGCGTCCCATGCCGCTCATCCTAGATGGGCGAGTCCCGCGCTCGTCACCGAGCTCCGGGCACGCAAACGCATACGCTCACGCAACATCCGCTCGCGTGAACTGAAAGCATGAGCACTTCCTTCGGCCCCCGCATCGTCGCCACGTTCATGACCCTTGGCGCGGTCCTCGCACTCACGTTCTCACCCCGCTGGATCGTGGCGCCGGCGAGGAGCCTCTTTATGAGGGTGGCTCGCGGGTGGGCGGGGCCGGTGGTCGAGCCGATGACCTTCCTGCAGGTCGAGAGCACGCTCAACGCCCTCCTGTTCGTGCCGCTCGGCGCCGCGCTCGCCCTGCTGTTGAGTCGTCGCTGGTGGATCCTCGCGCCCATCATCGGGTTCGCGATCTCGTTCGGCGTGGAGATGATGCAGAACCGCATCCCCGGCCGCGTGCCCGACATCGGCGACGTCCTCTGGAACACCGTCGGCGCGGTCGTCGGCGCGGCCCTGGCCGGCCTCGTCCGGCTCGTCGGCGATGCGATGCAGCATCAGCGGCATCCGTAGAGTCGTCGTGTGGACGAGAACCCTGAGATCGACGCGTACTGGCGCGCGGCGCGCGCCGCGCACCCCGAACTGCCGGATGCCGCGCCCGAAGCGTGGGGCTTCGGCGCGACACCCGAGCATGCCGACAGCCTGCTCGAGCTCGTCCTCGCCGGCGTGAAGACCGGCACCGCATCTTCCCTCTGGGACTACGAGGTGGCCGACGAACCGCTGCCCGCGGAGGGCGACTACAGCATCATCCTCGATGGGACGGGCTCCCCGCGCGCGGTGATCCAGACCACCTCCGTGCGCACCGTGCCCTTCGACGAGGTCAGCGCCGAGCACGCCTTCGCCGAGGGCGAGGGTGATCGCACCCTGCAGGCCTGGCGCGACATCCACGAGCGCTACTGGCGCGAGAACTCCGAGAACCCGCGCGGCTACGAGCCGAACATGCCCGTCGTCTGCGAGATCTTCCGGGTGGTGCACCCGAGCTGACGCCCTGGCTCAGGACGTCGGGTTCGGCTGCAGCGTGACCTTCACAGTGCGTGTCTTCGACTCGCGCAGGAACGTCACCTCGACCTCGTCGCCCGGTGCTGCGCGCACGGTGACCGCCGCGAGGTGCGCGGCGGTGGGCGCGGACTGACCGCCGATCCGGGTGATCAGGTCGCCGACCCGCAGCCCGCCGCGGTCGGCGGAGCCGCCGTCGACGACCGAGGTGATGACCAGCCCCGGCGGCACGCCGAACTGCGCGGCGGCCTGCGGCGTCAGCGTGCTGACCTCGATCCCGAACGACGGATGATCCACCCGACCGCTCGCGACCAGCTCGTCGGTGATCGCCTGCACGGTGTCGGCGGGCACGGCGAACCCGATGCCGATGCTGCCGCCCGAGCCGTTCCCCTCGCTGTCGGGCACGGTCGAGATCGCCGTGTTCACACCGATCAGGCGTCCGTCGCAGTCGACCAGCGCGCCGCCCGAGTTGCCCGGGTTGATCGCGGCATCCGTCTGCAGCGCCCCGGTGATGACGGTCACGCCGCCGTCTCCGGTGGGCAGGGTGAGGGAGCGGTTCAGCGCGCTGATGATGCCCGCCGTCACGGTGTTCGACTGCCCCAGCGGTGCGCCCAGCGCCACCACCGGCTGCCCGGTGCGCACCTGCGCGGAGTCGCCGAACCGGATCTGCGGCAGCCCGCCGTCGCGCGAGACGCGCAGCACCGCGAGGTCGGTCTGCGGATCGCGGCCGACCAGCTTGGCATCCAGGCGCTCGCCGTCGGCCAGGGTCACCGCCAGCGTGCCGGTGACACGCGTGCCCCTGACGGCGGCGGCGATCACGTGGTCGTTGGTGACGATCAGCCCGTCGGAGTCGATCACGGCGCCGCTGCCGTTGCCGCTTCCTCCCTGTCCGGTCGCCCACACCGTGACCACCGAGGGAAGCGCGCGTTCCGAGACGGAGATCGCATTGCAGGCGCCCGCACCTCCCGACCCGTTCAGGATGCCGGAACCGATGAGCCCGCCGCCGATGCCGAGCGCGATCACTGCGATGCCTGCTCCGGTGGCCAGCGCCCAGGGGCGCCGCCACCATGGGGTCCGGGCGGGCGCGTCCTCCGGCACCGCGGCATCCGCTTCGGTCGAACCCGACTCAACGTCGCTCATGATGGCCCCGTCCCGCCTCTTCTGGCTCGATTATGGCCCGGATCGCCCTCGCACACCCCACATCGCAGCCCGAAACCACTAACGTTCGAGACAACGACTCAAATACTTGAAAGGCGTCGCCATGAACTTCTGGGAAACCATCTGGATCTTCGTCGAGATCTTCCTCTTCATCGCGCTGCTGATGGTGCTGTTCACGATCTTCGGCGACCTGTTCCGCGACCGGAAGCTCAACGGGTGGTGGAAGGCGCTGTGGATCATCTTCCTGATCTTCGTGCCGTGGATCACCGCGCTGGTCTACCTGATCGCTCGCGGCCAGGGCATGGCCGAGCGCAGCGCCGCGCAGGCGCGACAGGCGCAGCAGGCCACTGACGCCTACATCCGTCAGGCTGCCGGCAAGAGCGCCGCGGACGAGATCGCGGATGCCGCGAAGCTGCTCGCAGCGGGCACGATCACCACCGAGGAGTACGAGAAGCTGAAGGCCAAGGCCCTCGCCTGATCACCTGCGACCTGCCGCCGACCGGGCATCCGGCGGCGGCAGGTCGATCCGTTCACGTCGAGTGATGTGAGAGACGACCGATGACGACCGATCTCGCGATGGTGCTGGTGCTGCTCGTCGCAGCGGTGGCGATGTTCGCGATCGGACGGCCGCGCATGGACGTGGTCGCGGTCATCATGATCGTGGCGCTGCCGCTCACCGGCATCCTCACCGTCACCGAGACGCTGGAGGGCTTCGCCGACCCGAACGTCGTGCTCATCGCCGCGCTCTTCGTCGTCGGTGAGGGGCTCTCCCGCACCGGCGTCACCTACCGGCTCGGCGACTGGCTGGCCCGCACCGCGGGTGCGAGCGTGACCAGGCTGATCGTGCTGCTCATGCTCTCGGTCGCGCTGCTCGGCGCGGTGATGAGCTCGACCGGCGTCGTCGCGATCTTCATCCCGGTCGCGGTGAGCATCGCCGCCCGCACCGGCATCCCCACCCGCATGCTGATGATGCCGCTCAGCTTCGCCGGCCTCATCAGCGGCATGCTGACCCTGATCGCCACCACCCCGAACCTGGTGATCGACGCCGAGCTGCAGCGCGCGGGCATGGAGGGCTTCGGGTTCTTCGCCATCACACCGTTCGGCATCGTGATCCTCGCGCTCGGCATCGGCTACATGCTGTTCGCCCGGCGGTTCCTCGCCGGCGACGCCGACGGCGCCGAGGACTCGCGCCGCACCTTCCGCAGTCTGCTCACCGACTACCGTGTGGATGCCAGGACGCACCGCTTCCGCGTCGCGTCGCGCTCGCCGCTGATCGACACTCGGCTCGCCGACCTCGACCTGCGGGCCGGCCGGCGCGCGCGGGTGCTGATGATCGAGCGCTCCCGGCTGTTCCGGAAGACCGTGCACCTGACGGCCGACGACGTCGAGGTCGCCAAGGGCGACACCCTCTTCACGGATGCTGAGCTCTCGGCCGATGAGCTGAGGGGGCTGCGCCTGGAGGCGCAGCCCGCCACCGACGAGTACCTCGAGGGCTACTCCCGCCAGGTCGGCATGGCCGAGGCGCTGATCGCCCCCGACTCGGCCGCCATCGGCAAGAGCGTGCGGATGTTGCGCTTCAATGCCGCCCACGCGCTGGAGGTGGTCGGCATCCGGCACCGCGGCCGCACAGTCGACAGCGATTTCGCCGATGTGCGCCTCGCGGCCGGCGACACGATGCTGGTCACCGGATCCTGGGACGCCGTGAAGGCCCTCGGCGGCACCCGCCGCGACTACATCCTGCTCGACCTTCCGGCGGAATCGGCCGAAGTTGCCCCCGCGGCGAACCAGGCGATCTTCGCGATCGCGAGCGTGCTCATTATGGTCGTGCTGATGGTCACCGGCCTTGTGCCCAACGTGATCGCCGCGCTCATCGCCTGTCTGCTGATGGGCATCTTCCGCTGCGTCGACATGCGCAGCGCCTACCGCGCCATCCACTGGCCCACCCTGCTGCTGATCGTGGGCATGCTGCCCTTCGCGCTGGCGCTGCAGCGCACCGGCGGTGTCGACTTGGTGGTCGACGGACTGCTGGCGGCTCTCGGCGGCGCGGGTCCGACGATCTTGCTCGGCGCGATCTTCCTGCTCACCGCGGTGATCGGCCTGTTCGTGTCGAATACCGCGACCGCCGTGCTGATGGCACCGATCGCGATCTCGACCGCCGTGCACCTGGGCGTCTCGCCGTACCCGTTCGCGATGATGGTGGCGCTCGCCGCGTCGTCGGCGTTCATGACCCCGGTGTCGTCGCCGGTGAACACCCTCGTCGTCGAACCCGGCCGCTACCGGTTCGCCGACTTCGTGAAGATCGGCACCCCGTTCACACTGGTCACGCTGGTGGTCAGCGTGCTGCTCGTGCCGCTGCTGATGCCTCTCTGAGAGGTCCTGCTTGCATCTGTATTAGTGTCGTAATACAGTAAGACACATGCAGACCGACGAGTCCCGCCCCATCTGGGTGCAGCTGGTCGACGAGTTCCGTCGGCGCATCGCCGCGGGCGAGTGGTCGCCCGGGGCCAAGGTGCCGTCCGTGCGCGAACTCGCCCTCGAGCTCGGCGTCAACCCCAACACCGTGCAGAAGGCGCTCGGCGAGGTCGACCGACTCGGGCTGACCACCACCGAGCGCACCGCGGGTCGATTCGTCACCCGCGACGAGCACGCCGTCGCGGACGGACGCGCAGCGCTCGCCGCATCCACCGCCGACGGCTTCGTCGCCGCGGCTCGCGGCATCGGGATGACCCTCGCCGAGGCATCCGACCTGCTCGCCCTGCGCTGGGCGCAGGGCGACGCACCCCACGACAACGACAGAAAGGAGACCCGATGAACGTCATCGAGATCACGGGCCTCACCAAGTCCTACCGAGGACGGCCCGCGTTGGCGGGCCTGGACATCTCCCTCGCGCCGGGTCAGATCGTCGGCCTCATGGGCGACAACGGCTCGGGCAAGACCACGCTGCTAAAGATCCTCGCCGGCGTGCTCGCAGAGTGGGACGGCGAGGTGCGCGTGGCCGGACATATTCCCGGACCGGAATCCAAGGCGCTGGTGTCGTTCCTGCCAGACGCCTCGTTCCTGCCCGACTCGCACAGGCCGGGCGACTCCATCGCGCAGTTCGCCCGCTTCTTCGCCGACTTCGACGAGGCCAAGGCCCGGCAGATGATCGACTTCTTCGGCCTGCCGTGGGACCGCACGCTCAAGGAGATGTCCAAGGGCATGCGCGAGAAGCTGCAGATCTCGCTGGCCATGTCACGCCGCGCGAAGATCTACCTGCTCGACGAGCCGATATCGGGCGTCGACCCCGCCTCCCGCGACGTCATCTTGCGCGGCATCCTGTCGAACTTCGATGAGGACGCGCTCATGCTCATCTCCACCCATCTGATCCAGGACGTCGAGCAGATCGTCGACTCCGTCCTGTTCCTGCGCGAGGGCGCGGTGCTGCTGCAGGGCGGCGCCGACGACCTGCGCGCCGAGCACGGCGTCAGTCTCGACGCTCTCTTCCGAAAGGTGTACGCATCATGATCGGCACGCTGTTCGGTCAGGACTTCCGCTCCACGAAGAAGGGCCTGCTCACCGTCATCGGCGCCGTCGTCCTGGTCGCCGGGGTCTCGTACGTGTTCGCCGCGCTGAACGTGCCGGTTCTCGGCGGCCTCGGCCTGTATCTCGGCATCGTGGCGTTCATCGCGCTCGTGCCCATCGTGCTCGTCCTGCTCGCCGAGAACTATTGGCGCACGATGTACGGCCGCGAGGGCTACTTCACCATGGCCATCCCCGTGCGCGGCCGCACCCTGTTCACCGCGAAGCTGCTCTACGGTCTGGTCAGCTCGCTGGTCGCGCTCATCGTGACCGCAGCCGGACTGCTGGTGGGCGCCCTCGTCTTCGCGATGCCGGAGAGCGACGACCCGTGGGGGTTCGTCGTCGACGGGCTCTCCGCCGTCGAGCCGTGGATGGCCTGGCTCGGTGCGCTGGCGATCATCCTGCAGCTCGCCTATCTCGTCGTCGCCGGATCCGCCATGATGACGATCGGCGCGGAGGGCCGCTTCAACCACCTCGGGTTCGGCGCTCCGGTCATCGGCGCGATCGTGCTGTACCTCGTCATGCAGGTGGTCACGTTCATCGGCATCCTGTTCATCCCGTTCGGCATCCGCCTGAGCGGCCCGGATGCCGGGCAGCTGGTGCCCCAGAGCATGCTCGACGACGTGATGAAGGCCATCGACAACCCGGGCTACCAGCCCGAGGTGCTGGGTCTCGGCTTCGTGTTCACGACCCTCGTCGTGATGGTGGTGCTGGCCTGGTGGGGCGCGCGCTCCGTCGAGCGCCACACCTCGCTGCGCTGAGCGCAGAGACGCTCAGAACGGCCAGATCAGCGGCACCACGAAGATCGCGACCGCGGCGAACAGCAGCAGGCACGGCAGACCGAGCCTCCAGTAGTCGCCGAACCGGTAGCCGCCCGGCTCCTGCACCATCAGGTTGCCTGCGGTGGCGACCGGCGTGAGGAAGGATGCCGCACCGGCGACCGTGATCGCCATCATCATCGGCAGCGGCGAGACGTGTGCGGTCTCGGCGACGGCGATCGCGATCGGCGCCACGATCAGCACCGTGGCCAGGTTGCTGATGAACTGGCCCAGCACCATCACCACGACCACGATGCCGGCGAGCAGGATCGTCGGCGAACCCTGCCCGAACCACGACAGCAGGGTGTCGGAGATCAGGTCGGCGGCGCCGCTGGTCTGGATCGCCGTGGACAGCGGGATCATGCCCGCCACCACCACGAGCGTGGTCAGCGAGATCGAGCGCTGCGCCTGCCCGACCGTGATCACGCGAAGGCCGATGAGCAGCACGCCGGCGCCCATCACGACGATCGCCGGCGGCACCAGGCCGGTGGCCAGCAGCACGCACATCGCGCCGAGGATCGACACGGCCACCGTGGCGCGCGTGCTCCAGGCGACAGTGCTGCGGCGCAGCCGGTCGGGATCCTCCACGCTGACGACACCGCGCTGCGTCGCGCCGCGGCCGAGCTCGTCCCAGGCCCCGCGCACGACCAGCACGTCGCCGGCGCGCAGGTCGGTCGCCTCGACCTGCGAGCCACCGCGCTGCACCGCCTCGATCATGAGGTTCGCCGACTCCATCTGCATGCCGGGGAAGACGTGGTCGCCGATGTACGGCGACCGCGGCGGGATCACGATCTCGGCGAGGCCGTAGTCCGCGCCCGCGACAGCCACCTTCGGGTCCAGCCCGTACTGCGCGGCGATCGTCGCCGCGTAGTCGCTGAGGTCGGAGGGCGCGTTCGCCGGCGTGCGGTGCGGCAGCAGCTTCGGGCCGAGCAGCACGCAGATGATGATCACGCCGACCAGCAGCGGAACGCCCACGATCGCGAACTCGAAGAAGCCGAACGCCCGATCGCCGGCGTTCACCGAAAGCTCGGAGACCAGCACGTTGATCGGTGTGCCCAGCATCGTCAGCAGCGAACCCGCATGCGCGGCGAAGGCCACCGTCATCAGCATCTGCGAGGGCGGCTGCTTGATCCGCGCGGCCAGCGCGACCGCCACGGGCACCAGTGCGGCCACCGCGCCGTTGACGCTGATCAGCGCGGTCAGCAGCGCCGAGAGCAGCATCAGCGCGATCAGCACCGCCGACTTCCGATCACCGACCCGCCTGGTCAGCTGCTGCCCGGCCCAGGCGGTGACGCCGGTGGCCTCGAGAGATTCGCTCACCACGAACAGCCCCGCCAGATAGACGACGATCGGGTCGCCGAACCCGGCGATCGCCTGCTCGAAGGTCACCGCGCCGAAGGCGAACAGCGCGAGCGCCACCAGCAGTGCGACGAGCGGCGCGGGCAGGCGGTTCGAGATGAAGACGACGATCGCCGCCGCAAGCACGACGAAGGTGGTGATCAGCGGGTCCACGAGGAGGATCCTTCCGGCTGGTTTCGGGAGAACAGGCGCGCGAGCATCCGCTCGGCGGGGTCGGCGACCGCCATCAGGACGATCGCGATCGCGACGGCGAGAAGAGCGGACGCCAGGCGCTGGGCGCCCAGCAGCGTCGCATCCGCGCCCGGAGCGAGCGTGCCGAGCAGGATGACGGTGCCCGCGATGAAGGCGATCGCGAACGTGGAGCGGCGCTGCAGCGAGTAGGCGACGGTGAGCACGGCGCCGGCGAAGACGGCCACGAGCACCAGCCACGGCGGGGCGAGCAGCCCGATGAGCACCGCGGCGACGGTACCGGCGGCGGTCGCCGCGGCGTAGCGCAGCGCGTCGGCCGCCGAGCCGCGACCCGGCACGAACACCAGGCAGAACGCGAGCAGTCCCCAGTTGATCCGCCCCATGCCCAGCACCGGCCCGAGCAGAAGCAGCACAGCGCATCCGACCGCGAGCAGCACCGAGTGCACGACGGCGCGGGTCGTGTCCAGCGGCTGCGCCACCGGCACCATCTTCGCGAGACGTGCCACGCCGATCATGAATGCCGCACCGATCAACGTGGCCACCGCCACTGTTCCGGCCGATCCCGATGGCGGGATGAGGGCGTAGAACACCAGGATCGCCGGGGCGACGGCCACGGCTCTGGCATCCATCCGGGTGATCGGGGCCTGCGCGAGGCAGCACAGCACCACTGCGATGAGCAGCGGCATGGGCCGCGGCCCGATCAGCATGCCGGCCGCAGAGACCACGGCGAACCAGACGGCGCTCGCCGCCTGCATCCCGAGCGGAAGCGAGCGCACCACCGCTGAGGTGAGCACGATGCCGAGGTACAGCGCCTGTGCCACGAGGGCACCGCCGAGCAGCCACGCCCCTCCGACGGGGACCATCGCGACGACCACGGCCAGCGCCGACAGCAGCAGAAGGCGGCGCCCGGCGGTCGGCACCGCCTCTGAACCGCTCATCGTCCGCTCATCGGTGTGTGCTGCGGCGGCTCAGAGCCCGTCCAGCAGCCGATCGATCTCGGGGAACCGGGTCACGGTCGGGGTCTCGATCAGCTCGCCGCGGGCCGCGACCAGGATCGGCTCGTCGAAGGCGCGGAAACCGTCCAGAGGATTGCTCTCGAGCAGCACCAGATCCGCCGCTTTGCCCGTCTCGATCGATCCGGTGATGCCGTCGATCCCGAGCAGACCGGCGTTCGTCTGCGTCGCCGCGTTCAGCGCGTGCGCGGGCGTCAGGCCACCGTGCCGGGTGAGGAAATCGACCTCGCGCCAGGTGTTGTAGTGCGTGACGTAGGTGAGCGCCGAGTCGGTGCCCATGCCGATCGTCACATCATTCGCGAGCGCGTCGGCGATGCCCTGCAGCATCTCGTCCAGGATCATCTCGGCGTTGGCCTTGACAATCTCGTTGACGCCGGTGACGCTGCGGTCGAGCTTCACCAGAGGCAGGCACGCCTGCAGCGTGGGGATCAGGGCAGAGCGGCCGTGCAGCGATCGCGGGTTGTCGTTGAACAGGGCGATGATCTCGTCGTTCATTCCCGCGCCGTGCTCGATCGTGTCGACGCCGGCCCGCAGGCAGGCGGCGATGCCCTCCGCGCTCTGCGCGTGGGCGGCGACCAGGATGCCGGCATTGTGCGCCTCCTCGCAGATCGCGAGCATCTCCTCCTCGGTCATCTGCGGGCGCCCGGCCTCGCCGATCGCCCTGGCATCCGTGACTCCACCGGTCGCGGCGATCTTGATCGCCGTGACGCCCTTGCGCAGGTTGATGCGCACGTTCTTGCGCGCCGTCCACGGGTCATCGCTGATCAGCGCGATCTGCGGGGCGCCATGGCCGCCGCTCACCGCGAGCAGCGGACCCGACGGGTACAGTCGCGGGCCGAGATACTTCCCGGCCTCGATCGCGTTGCGCGCACGGACCACCTCGTAGCGGGCGTCGCCCAGGCTGCGGATGGTGGTCACGCCGCTGTTCAGCTGCGTGACGACGTTCTTCTTCGTACGGGAGTCCAGCAGAGGGCGTCCGAGCGGGCCGTGCATGAACCACGCGACGGCCTGTTCCATCGTCTCGCTGGTCATGAACGCCGGCAGCGGCTTGCCGTCGGCGAAGAGATGCGCGTGCGCGTTGATCAGTCCAGGGGTGAGGAAGAGCCCCGCCCCGTCGATCGACCGGTGTCCCGCGGGCACGGTGATCTCGGCGCTCGGGCCGACGGCGCTGATCGTGCCCGTGCCGTCCACGATGACGGTGTGGTCGGCGAGGAGCGTGCCCTCGCGATCACCGGTGACGATGGTCGTGCCGACGACGGCGAAAGGTGTGCTCATGACGGATGCTCCTTCAGGGACGAACCGGGGGACGATGCGTGCTCCGACTCTACTCAGGCCCAGCCCAGGCGCACCGCGGCGGCACCGAGCTGGATGCGGGTGGTCACGCCCGCCGACTCCATGAGGTCTGCGATGCGCCGCTGCACCGTGCGTGCCGAGACGCCGAGCTGGTCGGCGATGGCCGGGTCGGTCATGCCCAGCAGCAGCATCGACAGCAGCTCGCGGTCGATGCCGTGCTCGCGGGCGAGCGTGTTGGTGTCGTCATCGATCAGGTGGGTCGCCGCCTCCCAGCACCGCTCGAACATGCCGTTCACCAGGTCGAGCAGACCGCTCGGTCGCACCAGCAGGCCACCGATCGATCCCTGGTCCGCCTGCGAGAACATCGGCAGCAGTGCGAGCCGTCCGTCGGCGATGATCAGCCGTGTCGGCAGCCCGGCCAGCACGCGGATCTCCTCGCCGTGCGCGACCACTTCCCGCGCACTCTCGATGAAGCCAGGGCGCGCCACGACATCCGGCTCCGCCAGCACCCGGTACCGCACGCCGCGGGCGAGAGCTTGGGCCTCGGCATCGTTCTCCTCGGCCGAGACGACGGCCACGTCGCTGAGCATGAACACGTCGATGCGGGTGTCCGCCGAGCTCTGCACCTGGAACACCCGCTGCCGCAGCGCATCGGCCCCCACGACCACGTCCACGACATCCGGCGCCACGCGGTGCACTGCTCCCTCGCGGTACAGCTCGGCGAGGGACTCCAGCGTCTCCTGCGCCTGCGCGAGCCGGTGCTTCTGCTCGTCCAGGCGCGGCCCGAGCGACAGTCCGGGCGGCGATGCCACATAGCGGCCCGCATCTGCGGCGCGGCGCGCGGCCAGCCCCTGCTCCTCGAGCGCACCCAGCACCTGCAGGGTGCGCTCGCGTGTGAGCTGCGCGGCCACAGCCACCTCGTCGACGCTCGCGGAGGGCACCCCGAGCAGGGAGCGGTACACCGCGACCTGAAGCTCATCGAGACCGATCGGATCGAGCACAGCGCCTCCTCGAGCGTGCAGCCGCCGGACGCTGGCGGATCGTCGTCATGGCGTCAGAACGCCACCCATCCAATGATGCCGCTGTGACAGGTTCTTGAGTGCATCCCCAGTGCAGATTCCCCAGCAAGGAAGGACCCAGGTATGTCCACCTCCCCCAGACAGCCACGGCGCGGGCGCAGAGCCCTCGTCGCCGGCGTCGGAACGATCGCCATCGGCGTCGCCGGACTCGGCGTCGCACCGGCGTTCGCCCAGCCGCCGGTGCAGCCGCCCACCACGCATCCGAACATCGACGCGGCAGACGGAGAGGAGCATGACATCACGCTCCTCACCGGCGACGTCGTGCACGTCGCCGAAGCGGGAGGGATCACCACCGTCGACGTCGACACCGTGATCCCGGGCGCCGGCTGGCAGAAGATCCAGGCCGGCGACGACCTGCTCGTCGTGCCGGATGCCGCCATGCCGTTCCTCGCGGCCGATTCGATTGACCAGGACCTCTTCAACGTCACCAAGCTGATCGCCGACGGCTACGACGACGCCTCCGTCGACGCGATCCCGCTCATCGTCGAGCAGAATCCGAAGCAGCGCTCCGCATCGGTCCCCGGACTGGACGTGGGCAAGGCCCTGCCCAGCGTCGAGGGGGCAGCCGCCAGCGCTGACAAGGATGCCGCCGAGCAGACCTGGCAGGCGCTGACCACCTCGAAGGCCCGAGCGTCGAAGCCCGGCCAGCTGGCCGGCGGCATCACCAAGGTCCACCTCGACGGCAAGGTCGCCGCGACCCTCGACTCCAGCGTGCCGTGGATCGGCGCGCCCGAGGCGTGGGCGGCCGGCTTCGACGGCGAGGGCGTCACGGTCGCCGTGCTCGACACCGGTGTCGACACCGCCCACCCCGACCTCAAGGACAAGGTCTCGGCGGACTCGAAGAGCTTCGTACCCGGTGAGGGCTACACCGACGACGTGCAGGGGCACGGCACGCACGTCGTGTCGACCGTGGTCGGCACGGGTGCGGCATCCGACGGGAAGAACCGCGGCGTCGCCGACGGCGCCGACGTGCTGTTCGGCAAGGTGCTCGGCAATGACGGGTACGGCCAGGAGTCCTGGATCATCTCGGGCATGGAGTGGGCGTCGAAGAACGCCCCGATCGTGTCGATGAGCCTCGGGACCCAGGAGCCCTCCGACGGCAAGGACGTCATGTCGGAGGCGCTGAACAACCTCACCGAGCAGAACGGCACGCTGTTCATCGTCGCTGCGGGCAACGCGTCGTCGCCCGAGAGCGTCGGCTCGCCCGGCGCCGCTTCCGGCGCGCTCACCGTCGGATCGGTCGACGACCCCTCCGGCGACCTGTCCTGGTTCTCCAGCCAGGGTCCGGTGTTCCGCTCGGGCGCGCTGAAGCCCGACATCGCTGGCCCCGGCAACGACGTCACCGCGGCCCGCTCGTCGATGAGCCCGGGCAGCGGCGACTACGTGACGATGAGCGGCACGTCGATGGCGACCCCGCACGTCGCGGGCGCCGCGGCGATCCTCAAGCAGCAGCACCCGGACTTCACCGGTGCGCAGCTGCGCACGCTGCTCACCAGCAGCACACGTGAAGACGGTGCGCTGAGCTCGTACCAGATCGGCGCCGGCGTGCTGGATGTCGCCCGCGCGATCAAGACGGATGTCGTGGCGTCCGGCTCGGGCGACTTCGGCATGGTGCCGTGGGGCGGCGACGCGAAGCCTGTCCAGCGCACCTTCGAGTACGCCAACCGCGGCGACGCCGACGTGACGATCGCGCTGGACGCGAAGCTGGTCGACGCGACCGGCGATGGCGGCGGCCGTGACACCGGCGGCGTGCTGAAGCTCAGCGCCGACTCGCTGGTCGTGCCCGCGGGCGAGACCCGCTCGGTCACGATCGACGTCGACCCCGCTGAGGTGCCCGCGGGGGCACGGTTCACCGGCTACCTGATCGGGTCGATCGACGGCGAGGCGGTCACCCGCAGTGCGCTCGGCGTCTCGGTCGAGGCCGAGCGCTACGACCTGAAGGTCTCGGCCACCGGGCTGGACGGCAAGCCGGCCAGCACCTACGCGTGGATCACCAGCAACTTCCCCGAGGAGATCGCGGGCGTGCTCGCCGTCGACGGTGAGACGACACTCCGGATGCCGGCCGGCCGCTACGGGATCATGTCGATGATGGACATCTTCCCGCAGCCGGATGCCCAGGGCGTCGCGCTCGTCGGCGACCCGGACGTGGTGCTGGACGGCGCGAAGTCCGTCTCGCTCGACGCCCGCACAGCCGTCAAGGTGACCGCCGACGTGGGTGACGCCGACGCCGAGCCGACCTACCGGCGGATGGACTACACCGCCGACGGCATCGGTGGAACCGCGGTCGTGCCGATCTGGGCCGACGACATCTACGCCCAGCCGCAGAAGGTCGCCGACGCCGAGAGCTTCGGCTTCACGGCGCGCTGGCGGATGCAGCACCCGGCGCTGACACTGTCGGTGGGCGGCACCAGGCTCGACGTGATCCCGCAGGCCGGTGCCGTGCCGTTCGACGGTCGGCTCAAGGCCAAGGGCGTCGACGTCGGCACGGGCACGGACGCCGGGTTCGCCGGCAAGTCGGTCAAGGGGACGGTCGCGATCGCGACGCTGTCATCCGAGACGACGCCAGAAGAGATCGCCGCGCGCGCCGCGAAAGCCGGGGCACGGATGCTGGTGCTGATCAACAGCGCCGACCAGGAGTACTTCACCTGGGTCGGTGAGACGGCGATCCCGGTCGCCGGCATCAGCGGCATCCAGGGTCGCGACCTGCTGAAGAAGATCGCTCGCAACCAGCAGATCGTCGCCGCAGGCACGCCGCTGGCCGATGAGATCTGGGATATCGCGCGCTACGCCGACGGCGAGATCCCGCAGGACCTCACCGGGTGGAAGCCGAAGCTTGCTCGGATCGACACCCGCTACTACGGAGAGAAGGGCCAGGACGCCGCCGAATTGCGCGTCGACATGGTGCCCGGCACCACACACGGCACCGGGCCGGCCAACGCCGTCGAGCGCGGAACCGACCGCGTGGACTGGGTGAGCACCGAGAACATCCGGTGGTACCAGGACGCGTACGCCGCGGGTGGCATGTGGAACGTGCGCGACATCGTGCGCTCCTACAAGCCTGGGCAGAAGGTCAGCACCTCGTACTTCGGTCCGGTCGTGCGACCCTACATCGGCAACGGGTACTGGGCGCCCAGACGTCAGGACGACTCGCTGTCGATCAACATCCCTGCCCAGGCCGACGGCGCGAACCCCGACCGCACCGGAGCGCTCGACGCGGAAGGCACCACCTACACGGGTGCGCTGTACGCGGACGGCAAGAAGGTGCGCGACGTCACGGGTCAGGCTCCGCCGTGGACCGACGTGCCCGCCGGTCAGCACCGGTTGCGCTACGAGATCAGCACCGGTCACGACAGCACCTGGCTGAGCACCAGCACGCAGGTCGAGACCGCGTGGGAGTTCGAGTCCGGCGGTGACCTCGGCGACGGCTTCCTGCCGATGCTGCAGGCGTACTACGGCTTCGACCTCGCCGCCGACGGCACCGCGGGTGCGAACCGCAAGAAGGGTGCCGCCGTGCCGTTCACCCTGCAGGTCTCGCACCTCGAGGGCGCCGTCGGCAGCGCGCCGGTCAAGTCCGCGACGCTGGAGATGCGCCTGCCGGGCGGCGAGTGGAAGAAGGTCGCCCTGAAGACCGAGTCCATCAGCAAGGACGGACCGGGCAAGATGACCGGCATCTTCGCGAACGGGCACGTGTTCGTGGCATCCTTCTCGGCCCGGCTGCCTGTGCCGGATGCCGGCGGGTTCATCGACCTGCGCGTGACCGGTGTCGACGAGGCGGGGAACACCGTCTCGCAGCAGATCGAGAAGGCAGTCGAGGTCTCCGCGGCCCGCGGAGCCAAGTGATCGCCTGAGACACATCGAAGGCCGGGAGGCGTCTCTCCCGGCCTTCGTTGTGTCTGCGGTTGTGTCGGGCCCTCCCCCGGCTGCTCCCGCCTCCCGGATTCCCACATCTCCCCAGAAGATGAACCTCGTTCCCCAGAACGAGTGCTGGAATCCCCTACGTCCTGCTTCGCGCCCCAGTCCCCACTGGACCGCTCGGAAGGTCGTGCATCTATGATGCCACCTTTTCTCGGATTTTGTCCCCCTTTTGGGGGACAAAAGTCCCCCAAAAGGGGGACAAAGGCTGTACGCTGTATCTGACGCACCCTCCGGTCGTCTTCGGCCCTCATCGCTCCCCCCGCGATGAGGGCCATCACTTTTCCCGGATGCAACATTTTCGTCACCTTCGAAATGGGGATGTCCACCGATCCCCTGCCTCGGCTAGCGTTAGCTCTACAGTCGGTGCAGCCCGCGTCGGCTTCGCAACAAGCAGAACGGCAGTACATGAGCACCCAGGGCACGGTCAAGTGGTTCAACTCGGAGAAGGGCTTCGGCTTCATCTCCCCTGATGAGGGTGGCGCCGACGTGTTCGCGCACTACTCCGCAATCGAGTCTTCCGGCTACCGCACTCTTGAGGAGAACCAGCGCGTCGAGTTCGACATCGCGCAGGGTCCCAAGGGCCTGCAGGCGGAGAACATCCGTCCGCTCTGAGGAGGAATCCTCCCAGAGGGAACAAAGAACCCCGCCGAGCTGCTCACGCAGCGCGGCGGGGTTCTTGTCAGTGCGGATGCCGGTCAGGCAGAGGCCTTCTCGCTCTTCCGGGCGGCGCGACGGCTGTTCTCGGCGGCCACCTGCTCGACAGCCGCGGCGGCAGCCTCGGCCGCCTCCTCAGCGGCGCGCGCGGCGAGGAACAGGCCCTCGCGGTTGAGGTGACGCGAGTAGCGGGCGTCGAGGTACAGCACGGGCACGTCGCCGGCGGCGCGGATCAGCTCGGGGTAGAGCTCGTCCTTGATGGGGCCGGAGCCGCCGCCGTAGACGTACACGACCTCGGTGGACTCACCGGACTGGCTAAGCGTCTCGCTGAACGAACGGCGGATCTGCTCGACGAGGTGCTTCACGTCGGGCTCGACCAGGACCACCGCGCGCTGGTGGCGGTTGCGCTGAAGCACAGACGGGGTCGACTGCAGGAAGTCGGCGAGCTGCTTGCGGCTGGTGAAGCGCAGCTCCGCCTCGTCCTGACGGTCGAGGGCGTTCTCGAGGATCGTGCCGTAGCCCATGTCGAGCGTCGACGCGGCCTCGGCGTTGAAGCGGCCGTTGGTGAACACCGGGAAGTTCACGGTTCCTTCGCCCACGTCGATGCCGATCGTGTTCTGCGCAGCGACCAGGTCGGCGCCGGTCACACCGGGCAGCACGTCGGCCTCGCGGGAGCGCAGGTCGGTGAGCAGCGCGTCGGCCAGGGGCTCGCCCTTGTCGGAGATCGCGTACTGCGCCGAGGCGCCCTCGGCGACCACCTGGACGTCGACGAACTCGAGACGGATGCTGACCGGGGTGTTGAAGTTCTTGATCGTGACCAGGTGCACGGCCGAGCCCTTCGAGCCGATGAACTCGCCGGCGTAGCCGTAGCGGCGCGCGACGAACTCGCTGATCGGCAGGGCGAGACCCGTACGCACCTTCACGCGCAGCTCGTGGTCGGGCAGCGCGTCGTGCTCGCGCACGTAGTCGCGGAGCGCCTTGGCGGCGTACACGCCCAGCACGAGGATCTTGCTCAGCTGCTGGTCGGCCTTGCTGGCGTGTCCGTCGTGCACCTCGAACTCGCTGAACACCGAGCCGCGCACGCTGAGTGCGGAACGGCCGAAGATGCGGCGGTCGCTGTCGGAGACCAGCGGCGACGAGAACGATGCATCGAGGCGGTTGTAGAAGTCCTCGTCGGCGTCGTTCATGGTCTGAGCGGCTTCGGCGTCCTCGAGCGGCACCTTCGGCGACTGCCGAGGGGTGGCCACGATGGCGCTGGGCAGGTCGATACGATCGCGCACACCGTTGTCGGTGTTCAGGATCATGCCCTTGACGTAGCCGTTGCCGACGTCGATGCCGCCGGTGAGGTTGATGATGTCCGAACTCATGGGGGAGACCTTTCGTTCCGAGTGTCGGGATGAGATGGGGGGAAGCGGGTTACAGACCGAGGAGATCGTCGATCGTGGCCGAGGCAGCCTCGGCCTTGGGCGCGGAGGTCTTCGCGGCCGCAGGTTTCGCGACCGCGGGCTTCGCGTCCGCGGTCTCGGGCTCCTGCCGCTCCGGGGCCGCGGCCTTGGCGGCGGCCGGCTTCGCGGCATCCGTCTTGGCGGGGCGCCGCGCGGGTGCGGGTGCCTCGACGTCGTCGGCGAACTCCTCCGCGACGTGCACCGGCTCGGCCGGAGGGCGTACAGGACGATTCGCGACGTCGACGTAGCCCTCGCGGGCGATCGCTTCGCGGATCAGGCGTCGGAACGAGTCGGATGCCGAGTACTGCAGGTCGAGCCATTCGATCACGCTGGTGTCGGCGACGGGGACGGTGATCTGCACCTTGCGAGTGGATGGCACTTCAGCCACTGCTGCTCCTTCGTCTCTGATCGCGCTCCGCATCGCGCGACAATCGTCGACACGCCCTAGATCACGGTACAGTACCCCGCTGTCAGGAGAGCAGTTCGCGGCTCAGTTCGGCGGCACTCGAGACCCGGGAGATCGCCCCTTCCGCCTCGCCGGACTCGCCGAAACCCCATTCCGCGAAGATCACCGGTATGCCGTACTGCGCCGCGCCCTCCAAGTCGTGCACCCGATCGCCGACGAGTACAGGCCTCGAGACATCGGCGCCGGCGGCCTTGAGCAGCGTCAGCGCACGCCCGATCACGGTCGCCTTGTCCTCGTTGCCGCCGGTCGTCGGATCGGGCAGCGACCCGGCCACCACGGTGAACAGATCCTTCAGCTCGTAGTGCTCCAGGATCGCGAGCACCTGGTTCTCAGGCTTCGAGCTGGCCGTGGACTGCGGGATGCCGGCGTCCCGCACCGCGCAGAGCACTTCGGGCACACCCGGGTAGATCGCGACGGATGCCGCATACCCGTCGCGCGCCGCGAGCTCGCGATAGCGGGCGACGGCCTCGAGCGACTGCTCCACACTCATGCCGGAGCGCTGGAACGACTCGTACATCGGCGGCCCGATCCAGCGCGACAGCTCCTCCGCGGCCGGCGGCTGCATGCTGTAGGAGGTGAAGACCTCGCGCAGGCGGGGCAGGATGCCGGCGGACGCGTCGGCGATCACGCCGTCGACATCCCAGAGGATGCAGGAGAAACGGGGCATGCGTCCACCCTATGGGCGCTCAGCGAGCGGGCTCGTCGCCGAGGTTCACGCGGTAGGCGGGGACGAACTCCGCGTCGACGTCGGCGGGATCCACGCCGGCGTCCAGCAGAGTGCGGGCGAGATCTTCCGTGCTCGGCAGTGGGGGAGCGCCGGTCAGTGTCAGTTCGGCGCGACCGCCGTTGACGGTGAGCGCGTCGATCTGCCATCCTGCCTTGTCCGCCCAGGGCTCCGCCGCGGCACGCACCTTCGACTCGAGCACGGCATCCGTCGTGAACCGCACCGAGGTGCTGGCGAGGGGGATCGTGATGATCGCCAGCGACACGATGATCGAGATCAGCGCACGGTACGGGCGGGCCGGCGTCGCGGCATCCTCCTCGGCGATCCCCTCCCACTTCGCACGCAGCGGCGCCAGGACGACGATGCCCGAGCCGAGGATGGCGGCGACGTTCGTCGCGAACAGCAGCAGTGCTCCCCCGGCCTCGTCCCACGCGCCCGACTCCATCGTCAGCCCGACCACGCACAGCGGCGGCACCAGCGAGATCGCGATCGCGACGCCGGGGAGGGTGTCGGAGATGTCCTTTCGGACAAGGGCGACGGCGCCCACGACACCGGTGGCCAGTGCCGCCAGCAGGTCGATGAGATGAGGCGAGACGCGCCCGGCGACCTGGGAGTCCGTCTGCGCGATGATCGGCGACTGCACGAACAGGCCGACGAGATAGCCGATCGCGATGGCGCAGAGCGCGCCGGTGATCACCAGGATCCAGCAGCGGATGAGATTGCGCCGACTTCCGAGCACCGTCGCCAGGACGATGCCGAGGATCGGGGTCATCAGCGGCGCGACGATCATCGCGCCGATGACCGTCGCCGTCGAATCCCCGACGACGCCGGCGCTGGCGATGATGCTCGCGAGCACGAGCAGCATCCAGAACCGCGAGTCGCGGTGTCTGGCATCCGGCCCTTCGAAGAACACGGAATCACGCATGGCGGCGAGAGTGTTCATTGCCCCTCCGGTGACAGGAGGCGCCGTCCGCCTCCGGGTGGCGGCATCTTGACACCTCGCGCGCCCAGCGCGCACGCAGGTCATCCGGGCCGGGCGAGTCCCGTGACGCGGCCGCACGGCGCGGGATACTGTGCCTGGGTGAGCAACAGCGAAGAGCGCGAGCAGGACCGGGCCGCCGCGGTGATCGACGAGGGCGGCGCGCAGCGCCCGTCGAAGTCGGCCCGCCCCTGGCGCATCTTGCCGGCCGCTCCGCTGCGCTCCGGATTCCTCGTGGCGATCGGTGTGCTGCTCGCGATCGCCCTCGCCCTCGTGTTCGTCTCGCTGTCGTCGGTGCTGATGTCGCTGTTCCTCGCGCTGTTCCTGGCGCTGGGGCTCGACCCCGCCGTTCGGCAGCTGCAGCGCACAGGCATGAAGCGCCCGTGGGCGATCGTCACCGTCGCACTCGCGGTGCTCGTGCTGGTCGTGGCGATCGTGCTGATCGTCGTGCCGGCGACGGTGAAGCAGTTCGTGCACATCGTGGAGACCGCACCGGAATGGCTCGCTCACGCGCAGACCACGGACTGGTATCAGAATATCGAGAACGCGCTCGGGATCGACCTCAGCGCCGCGATCGCGCAGGGTCTGGATTCCGTGGTGAGCATCTCGTCGTTCCTCGCGATCTCGGGCGGGGTGCTCAAGGCCGCCGGCGGGATCGTCGCCGGCATCTCCAGCACGGTGCTCGTGGTCGTGCTGACCCTGTACTTCATCGCGTCGCTCGAGACCATGAAGGGCGCGCTCGCGATGCTGGTGCCGCAATACCGCCGGGCGACCTTCTCGAGCCTGACCGACCAGATCACGGCGTCAGTGGGCGGGTTCGTCGCAGGCGGCATCACGCTGTCGTCCATCAACGCCGCCGTCGTCTTCGTGCTGCAGCTGGTGATCGGGTCGAACATCGCCGTGCTGCTGGCGATCGGCGCGTTCTTCATCACGCTCGTGCCGATGATCGGCTCGATGATCTTCCTCGTGGTCGGCACGGTGGCCGCGCTCTTCGTCGGTCCGTGGCAGGCGGTCATCTTCCTGGTGGGCTACCTGGCGTACATCCAGATCGAGGCCTACTACGTCACTCCGCGCGTGATGGGCAAGGCCGTCGCCGTGCCGGGCGTGCTCGTGATCATCGGCGCGATGACCGGAGCGGCCCTGATGGGCCTGCTCGGCGCACTGGTCGCCATCCCGATCACCGCATCGGTGCTGATCATCATCCGTCAGGTGACGATCCCCGCGCAGGACGCGAAGACGGTGGCGCCGGACGTCGGCTGATCTCCGTCAACATCTGCAGGCAGGAACGACGGATGCAGGCGGAATCGAGAGGCTTCTGGCCCGCATCCATGATCGGCGCCTGCAGGCGTGCCGGTGAAGAGCTCACCCCGCGCTTGTGCCGCGGTCCGGGCTTCCTCAGTCCTCGGTCAGGTAGTGCGCCAGGGGGCCGTCGACTGGACGTCGACGCCACCACCAGCCATCGCGGGTGTCAATCCTGAAATACTCGCCGATGAGGCCCTCGATGTCGGGCATGGTTGAAGCCCTGAATCGCTCATCGGCCGCCGCAACCTCACGTGCGATGTACTCCTGCACCTCGGCCGATGCCGCCACTGAGAACTCTGCGACGTAATCCCGTGAGCACAGGTCGTTCGTGTAGTCGTCGATCGTCGCCGCATACGAGGCGACTTCGGCAGCGAGGCGTCTCCATATCTGAAGCTCCTGCCTCAGGCTCGTGTGACCGGCCCAGCCGGCTGCCCGCATCTCGGCCTCAATACGGCTGATCTCGGAGCCGAACATCATGGGCTCAGTTTTCAGAACAGGCGCGGAGCGCCCGACTCGGTACCCTTCATGTCCTCGTAATCGAGGACCAGGCAGCGGATGCCGCGGTCCTCGGCGAGCACACGGGCCTGCGGCTTGATCTCCTGCGCCGCGAATACGCCCTGCACGGGCGCCAGGTGCGGGTCGCGGCCGAGCAGCTCGAGGTAGCGGGTGAGCTGCTCGACGCCGTCGATGTCGCCGCGCCGCTTCACCTCGACCGCGATGGCTGCGCCCCGGGCATCCCGCACCATGAGATCGACCGGGCCGATCGCCGTCGGGAACTCGCGGCGCACCAGAGTCGCGCCCTCGCTGATCAGGTCGACCTGCTCGGCGAGCAGTCGCTGCAGGTCGGCTTCGACGCCGTCCTTCTGCAGGCCGGGGTCGATGCCGAGGTCGTGGTTCGAGTCGCTCAGGATCTCGTAGATCTGCACGCGCAGCGCGTCGCCGGTCTTCTTGTGCGTCACTCGCCAGACCTCGACGACGCCGGCGGACGCCTCCTCCTCACCGGGCTCCTCGGTGGTGAGCGAGCACGGCGGGCTCATCCAGTTCAGCGGCTTGTAGCTGCCGCCGTCCGAGTGCACGAGCAGGCTGCCGTCGCCCTTGTGCATCAGCACACGGGTGGCCGGGGGCAGATGGGCGTTGAGGCGGCCGGAGTAGTCGACGGCACAGCGGGCGATGACGAGACGCACCCGACGAGCCTACCCGGGTGCCACCGTCAGTAGATCGTGCGGCCGGTCGCGTCGGCGACGCCGGACTTGCGGAAGAAGTAGCTGCGCACCTGATCGCGCCACTCGATCGCGCTGCGTCGCTGCTCGGCCAGGCGCTCCCGCATCCGCTCGTCCAGCTCGGACGGCACGGCGGCCGAGCCGATCAGGTCGGAGAGCGAGTCCCAGGCGTCCTGCACCTGGTCGAGCTGCTCCGCGGCATCCGATCGCGAGTCGTAGATGTGCTGGATCACCGTCTTGCCGGAGTGCAGAACGTGCCCGTAGGGCACGTGGTGGAAGAACAGCAGCAGCTCGTCGGGACACGCCTGCAGCGATTCATAGGTCTCGCACCACGGCGACGGGTACTGCGCGGCATAACCGGTGCCGGTCGACGCGGACCGGTCGACCCCGACGCCGTCGCGGTCGGCGAAGTGGTACGTGCCCCACATCGAGTACTCGTAGTCGTCGATACCCGGGCCGTAATGCTGCGATGCGGTCACCATGAACCCGACCCCGAGCGGCGCCGTGTACGCCTCATAGCGCTGCCACGAGTCATCCATCATCGCGTGCAGCGCAGTGCGGATGCGCGCGAGCGACACGTCATCGGATGCCGCGAAGGTCAGCGCAATCCACTCGTCCAGGAGCGCGCACGGGTCGAGCAGCGGATCCCACGCCAGTCGGCCGAAGGCGTACAGGTTCGCCTGCGCGAGCGGATGGCCGGTCCAGAACTCGTCTGTGCCGACGTTCGACACCGCGGCAACGCCACCCGACGGCCGGCCCTCCTCGCCGGCGACGATCTCGGCCACCGTGCGCCGCCCGTCCAACCGGAAGCGCAGATACTCGCTCCACGCCGGGCCGAGATAGCAGACGTGGTGCTGCTGCCCGGTGTACTCCTGCGTGACCTGCAGCTCGAGCGCCAGCCTGGTCTTCGGCATCGCCGCGAGCACCGGTGACAGCGGCTCGCGCACCTGGAAGTCCATCGGACCGTGCTTCACCTGCAGCACGACGTTGTCCGCGAACTCCCCGTCGAGCGGGGTGAAGTGGTCGTATGCCGCACGGGCGCGATCCGTCGACCGGTCGCGCCAGTCCTGGTGGTGGTCGTAGACGAAGGCGCGCCACAGCACCAGGCCGCCGTGCGGCCGAAGCGCCACGGCCAGCATGTTCGCGCCGTCGGCGTGGCTGCGGCCGTAGGCGAAGGGGCCCGGCTGCCCCTCCGAGTCGGCCTTCACCAGGAAGCCCGCGAAATCGGGCACCGCCGCGTACACGGCATCCGCCGCATCCCGCCACCAGGCGGCGACGGCGTCGTCGAGCGGATCGCTGGTCGGCAGCCCGCCGAGCAGCATCGGTGAACCGAACGAAACCGACAGCAGGATGCGGATGCCGAAGGCGCGGAACTCCGCGGCGATCCGCGCGACATCCGGCAGCCCGTCGGTCAGCAGCCGCGCCTCGCGGGCGTGCACGTTGACGTTGTTGATCGACACGGTGTCGATGCCGATGCTCGCCACCAGCCGGGCGTAGGCGCGCACGCGGCCGAGGTCGGCCCGCACCTCGCCCGCGTCGTAGAAGATCGACCCGCCGCTGTAGCCGCGCTCGACCTGCCCCATCCACGGATGCACGTCGATGTTGTCCCAGTGGTCGAGCATGCGCAGCGGCTCCGTCGGGGCCGACATCTCGACCTGCTCGAGGATCTCGCCGGTCGCCCGGGCCGCGGCGGTCCCTCGGACCGCGGCGTAGAACCCGCGCAGCGCCCCGGCCGGGCTCGCGCCCAGCACGACAGTCCGGCCGCCGGTGCGCACGATCGTGTGGCCGGCGGACGGCACGTCGGGCAGCTCTTCGAGTCCGACGATCGCCGGTGCGCTCACCGAGGACGCCGTCGCGACCACCAGGTCGGCCGCGGACGGGTCCGCCGCAGAAGCGGCGGAGAGTTCCGCGCGGACCGTGTCCAGCGGAGCGCCCTCGCCGAGCACGGCGGCGGAGCCGCCCAGGAACGCGGCGAAAGCGGCATCCGGCAGCCAGGCGGGGTGGACGGCGGGCGCGGGTGACGACATGGGTGCTCCGAGGGTCAGAGAGGGTGTGAGAAGGGCTCCGGCACGACGAGCGTGCCGAGGGACGGATGCCACAGCGGCTCGGTGTGCCAGGACACGGTCAGTCCGTCGGCGTCGCGGCGGACGATCGCACGATGCGGCGAGGTCGGCACCACGAGGTGCACGAGGACGGCACGGCCCTGGCGCTCGCCGCGGGTCGCGACCGCGAGGCAGCGGTCGCCCGAACCGAGCACCGCGTGCTGCCAGCGATCCTGCGGCACGGTCACCTCGCCGAGCGGCGTGCTCAGCAGCCAGCCCCCGCTGACGGCATCCACCAGTGCCCACGACTCCGAGTCCGGCACGGGATCGGATGCCGCGGCGAGGGCGTCGCGGGACGTCCATGAGTCCAGCACGGCCGCGCGCTCGGCGAGCAGGGCGGCGTCGGCGGGCACGGAAGGGACGGCGTCGTCGTGGAACGACTCGACCAGGCGCCAGAGCGCCTCCAGGGTGTCCTGCGTCTGCGTGGTGGCGCCCTGATAGGCGATGACGATGCCGGTGTCGGGCATCACGAGGACGAACTGACCGTACGCGCCGTCCAGACGGAAGCCGTGCCGGCTGCGCCAGATCTGGAAGCCGTAGCCCAGCGACCAGTCGCCGTGCTCGCCCGCGGCGCCGGTGTCCGACCAGGGCTGCGCCATCGTCTGCACGAGCTCGGCGGGCACGACCTGCCGCCCGCTGAACCGCCCACCGTCGGCGAGCATGATCCCGGCCCTGGCCAGATCCTCGATGTCGAGGTGCAGCCCGGAGAAGCCCTGATCGATGCCGCCGAGCGGGATCCACCAGCGCTCCCCGATGCCGAGCGGATCGAACACCCGCTCCCGCAGCAGCGCGGTCAGCGACCTGCCGCTGACCGCCGTGACGATCGCGGAGAGCACGTAGCTCGCCGGTGAGTTGTACGCGAAGCCGCTGCCCGGAGCGGATGCCGGTGGCGTCGTGAGCAGCGCCGGCACCGAGAACGGCAGGTCCAGGGTCTGTTCGCGGCTGTGCCCGGTGTTCATCGTGAGCAGATGCCGCACGGTCAGCCCGTTCGGGTTCTCGCCGCCGACATAGCGATCAACCGGAGCGTCGAAGTCGATCATCCCGTCAGCCTCGAGAAGGCCGATCGCCAGGGCGGTGAACGTCTTCGACACCGAGTACACCAGGGCCGGCTGCTCGGCCGACCAGGGCGTCCACGCGGCACGGAACAGCTCGTGGCCGTCGCGGGTGACGAGCAGCGCGTGCGGGTCGAGCCCGGCCCGCTCCAACTCATCGATCAGGCTGAGCAGAGCGGCGGAGGGCAGTCCGGCGAGCTCGGGCGCGCGGGTGGGCAGCCGGTCGGTCATCGGCTCCGTCACTTCACCGCGGGGGCGGCCGTGGACTCGCGCTCGACCAGTTCGGTCATCAGGTCCATCTTCATCGAGGACGGCTGCTGGCCGTCGGCCGAGGCGATCAGCATCTGCGCGGCCAGTGCGCCCATCTCGCGCAGCGGCTGGTTGACCGTGGTCAGCGGCGGGTTCAGCCATTCGGTGATCGGCAGGTTGTCGTAGCCGACCAGTGACAGGTCGTCGGGGATGCGCAGGCCGCACTCGCGCGCCGCGCGCGCGATGCCGAGGGCGATGTAGTCGGAGCCGGCGAAGACCGCCGTCGGGTGGTCGGGCCGCGAGAGCAGGTCCATTCCGTGCTCATAGCCGGATGCCGCGTCGAAGTCGCCCCAGCGCACCAGCGCCGGGTCCCACGGGATTCCTGCCGAGTCGTGTGCGCTGCGGAAGCCGTCGACCCGGGCGCGTGAGCACAGCACGTCGGCCGGGCCCATCACGACGGCGATCCTGGTGTGCCCGAGGGCGAGCAGATGCTGGGTGGCGACCAGCCCGCCGTTCCAGTTGTTCGACCCGACCGTCGGCACGTCGGTGGGTGGCTTGCCCTGCGTGTCGAGGACGACGAAGGGGATGGATCGCGAGCTGAGCTGGTGCCGCTGCGTCTGGTCGAGGTCGGAGAGCACCAGCAGCACGCCGAGCGGCCGGCGGGACATGACGTCGTCGATCCACTCCTGGGTCGGGCGGTGCGAGCCGCCCAGCTCGGAGAGCACGACGCCGATGCGGGCCGGGCCGGCGACCCGCTCGATGCCGCTGATGATCTCCTGCGCCCAGAGGTTGTCCGATTCGTGGAACACCACGTCCAGCAGACGCGGTGCGGTGCTGCGCGCACCGTCGGCGCGGGTCGCCACGGGCTTGCGGTACTCGTGCGCCGACAGGGCGGCCTCGATGCGCAGCCGGGTCGACTCGGCCACATCGGTGCGCCCGTTCAGCACCTTCGACACGGTCGGTGCCGACACCCCCACCTCCGCCGCGATCTCCGCGATCGTGGAACGCCCTCTGGCCATGCATCCTCCTCGAAACTATCGGTCAGCGTAACTGCGGTGACCTCATGTTGTCACCTTCGGATCACGAATATCACGCCAGGGATTGACGTGGATGCCCCGGAATGTTTACTGTTGCCGTCAACAACATATCGGAAGTCATTCCGAAAGTTTCGAGGTCCAGCAGCCCCTCCGCACAACGAAGTGAGACCATGCTCGATTCCACCCCAACCCGCAGCGCACTGCCCGCGGGCCCGGATCCCCGGATGAGCGAGACCAGAGCGCTCGTCACCGAGCCGGCCCGGCGCGGGCGACGGCGGCGCCGCGACCGCCTGGACCCCGCAGCATCAGGGAAGCAGACCTGGAAGCGCGCCCTCACGCGCGACTGGCGCCTCTACACCTTCCTCATCGCCCCGATCCTGTTCCTGCTGATCTTCCGGTACATCCCGATGATCGGGAACATCATCGCCTTCCGCCGCTTCCGCCCCGGCGGATCGATCCTCGGCGACGAATGGGTCGGCTTCTACTACTTCGAGATGTTCATCAACAATCCGCAGTTCTGGACGGTGTTCTGGAACACGGTCTGGCTCGGCGGGCTGACACTGGTGATCTGCTTCCCGCTGCCGATCGTGCTGGCGCTCATGCTGAACGAGCTGCGCTCCAGCCGGTTCAAGCGCATCGTGCAGACCGTCTCGTACCTGCCGCACTTCATGTCGATCGTGATCGTGGCCGGCCTCGTGCTGCAGCTCACCTCGCTGAACGGCACCATCAACCAGATCATCGGTGCGTTCGGCGGCGAGGCCATCCCGTTCATGCAGCGCCCCGAGTGGTTCAGCACCGTGTACGTCTCGTCTGAGGTCTGGCAGACCGTGGGATGGGGCACGATCCTCTACCTGGCCGCGCTCACGACGATCGACGACCAGCTCTACGAGGCTGCACGCATCGACGGCGCGAACCGCTGGCAGCAGACCTGGCACATCACGCTGCCCGGCATCCGTCCCACCATGATGGTGCTGCTCATCCTGAACATCGGCTCGTTCATGGCGGTCGGGTTCGAGAAGGTGCTGCTGCTGCAGAACCCGCTGATCTATTCCACCGCCGACGTCATCTCCACCTACCTCTACCGGGTCGGCATCCAGTCGTCGCAGTTCTCGTACGCCACGGCCATCGGCCTGTTCGAGGCGCTGATCGGTCTCGTCCTCGTGCTCTGCGCGAACTTCATCTCCCGTCGATTGGTGGGTACCTCGCTATGGTGACCGAAGCCCTTCCCGCGAAGCCCGACCTCGCGCACGTCCGCTCCGAGACCGGCATCATCAAGGAGTCGCTCGGCTACCGCACCTTCCGCGTCGCGAACGCTCTGGTGCTGGTGCTCGTGTGCGTGGTCACGCTGTATCCGTTCGTGAACCTCGTCGCAAAGGCGTTCTCCTCCGAGGGCGCCATCTCCGCCGGTGAGGTCAACCTGCTGCCGGTCGGCTTCAACATCGACACGTTCCGCGTCGTGCTGGGCGACGGACTGTTCTGGACGAACTACGGCAACACCGTGCTCTACACCGCGGTCGGCACGTTCATCTCGATGGCGCTGACCACGACCTTCGCCTACGCGCTCAGCCGCCCGCACCTCAAGGGCAAGACGTTCTTCGTCGGCATCGCCGTGTTCACGATGTTCTTCAGCGGCGGCCTCATCCCGAACTACATCCTGATCGCGAGCTACCTGGGCTGGCGCAACTCGATCTGGGCCGTCGTGGTGCCGGGCGCGCTGAGCGTGTTCAACCTGCTCGTGATGAAGTCGTTCTTCGAGAACTTCCCCGCCGAGCTCGAGGAGGCCGCCGCGATCGACGGCCTGTCCACGTACGGGGTGTTCTTCCGCATCGTGCTGCCGCTGTCGAAGGCGGTGCTCGCGACGATCACCCTGTTCTACGCCGTCGCGATGTGGAACTCGTGGTTCAGCGCCTTCCTGTACCTCGACAGCAAGGAGCTGTTCCCGGTCACGGTGTATCTGCGCAACCTCATCGCCGCGGCCACCGGGGCGCCGGAGGCCGGTGCTGCAGCGGATGCCGTGCAGATCTCGGCCAACATCCAGTCGGTCACCATGCTGCTCACCGTGCTGCCGATCGTCTGCCTCTACCCCTTCATCCAGCGCTACTTCGTGTCGGGCGTGATGCTCGGCTCCGTCAAGGGCTGATCGCCGCGGTCGCTCCCAGCAGTCCCTCCCCATCCCCGGCACGTCGAACGACGACGTTCACACCGAAAGAGAGAATCCATGTCCCCCACACGAACCCGCCTCGCAGCGGTCGCCGGCCTCGCCGTCGCCGCCGTGGTGCTCTCCGCCTGTTCCGGCGGAGAGGCGCCCAAGACGGACTCCGCAGGCTCCGCCACGATCGCCGCCGAGCAATCCGTCGGCGCGATGGACGACTTCGCCGCCGGCACCACGTTCAAGGCCACCAAACCGACCACCTTCTCGCTGATGTACCGCGACCACCCGAACTACCCGGTGCAGGACGACTGGTCGATCTTCACGAACCTGAAGGCGAACCAGAACGTGTCGTTCAAGCGCACCGACATCCCGCTCGCCGACTTCGACAAGAAGAAGGCGCTGCTGATCGGCGGCGGCGAGGCGACGGACATCATCTCTGTGACCTACCCGGGCCAGGAGACCCAGTTCGTCGCCGGCGGTGCGATCCTGCCGGTCTCGGAGTACTTCCAGTACATGCCGAACTTCCAGAAGAAGATCAAGGACTGGGACCTGCAGGACGAGCTCGACACGCACCGCCAGGAGGACGGCAAGATCTACATGCTGCCCGGCCTGCGCGAGGTGCCGGACGTGCAGTACTCGGTGATGATCAACGAGGCCATGTGGGACAAGGCAGGCATCACCGAGGACCCGAAGACCTACGACGAGCTCGCCGAGGACCTCGCCAAGGTCAAGCAGGCCAACCCCGACATCTCCTACGCGCTGAGCGACCGTTGGACCGACCAGACCCCGCTCGGCGCCTTCCTCAACGTCGCCGCCCCGAGCTACGGGACCCAGGCCGGCTGGGGCTACGCCAACCCGCTCTGGGACGCGGATGCCGGCAAGTTCGTCTTCAACGCGACCGGCGACGGCTACAAGGGCCTGATGCAGTACGCATCGGGACTGGTCAAGGACGGCGTGCTCGACCCCGAGATCACGCAGAGCGATGACGCCGCGGCGCAGAAGTTCATCAGCGGCAAGTCCGCAGCGATCTCCGGAAACACCCAGGCGCTCGCCGAGTACCGCGGCAAACTCGCCGACGCAGGCAGGAACGACGTCAAGATCCGCCTTCTGAACGTGCCGGGCGGCCCCGCCGGAGACAACCTCGCCTACGGCCGCTTCACGTCCGGGCTGATGATCGGCAGCGAGGCGGCGAAGCAGCCCTACTTCAAGGCTCTGCTGCAGTACATCGACTGGCAGTACTACTCCGATGAGGGTCTCGAGTTCGCGCTCTGGGGCGTCGACGGCGAGACCTACTCGAAGGCCTCCGACGGCACCCGCACCCTGAACTCCGACGTCAACTGGAGCTCGATCAACCCGGATGCCCCGAAGAAGCTGAACGCCGACTTCGGCTACAGCAACGGCGTGTTCTCGCTCGCGAACGGTTCGTCGGCCGACCTCACCCAGTCGATGATGACGCCCGAGATCAAGGACTGGACGAAGGCTCAGATCGACACGCACAAGCAGGTTCCGGTGCCGCCGGCGGCGAGCCTGAGCGAGGCCGAGCTGGAGCAGACCTCGCTGCAGCAGACCCAGCTGACCGACGCGGTGAAGACTGCGACCGCCGCGTTCATCACCGGTCAGAAGTCGATCGACAAGGACTGGGACGCCTACGTCACCCAACTGAAGACGCTCGGCTCCGACCAGTTGATCGACACGATCAACGGCGCCCTGAAGAAGTCGAAGTAACCCTCCACGGGTGGCCGGGCACGCTGTGCCCGGCCACCCTCCGCCATCCCCGCAGGAGCCCGTCATGATCCACGTCCCCGCGCATCCGATCAGCACCCTCTCGCCCGCCTGGCGCGCCTGCGTCGGCACCGGCCGCACCCGCGAGGTGCTGCACGCCGACTACCGCGACAGCCTCGAGGTCGTCCAGGACGAGATCGGCTTCGCGGCGACCAGAGCGCACGGCATCCTGCACGACGACATGGGACTCGTGCAGGCGTACGAGTACGCGGGTGCAGCGCGCACCCGCTACGGGTTCTCCTACGTCGACCTCGTGATCGACACCTGGCTGGATGCCGGTGTCGCGCCCTTCCTGGAACTGGGGTTCATGCCGGAGGCCCTCGCCTCGGGCCCCGACTCGGTGTTCTGGTGGCGCGGCAACATCACGCCGCCGCGCGACCACGGCGAGTGGGCCGCACTGGTGCGGGCGCTGCTCACCCACCTCATCGACCGGTACGGCCTGGAGCAGGTGCGCACCTGGCCGATCGAGGTGTGGAACGAGCCGAATCTGACGACCTTCTGGCGGGATGCCGACGAGGCGGCCTATCACCGGCTGTACGCGACCACGGCGAGGGCGGTCAAGGACGTCGACGCGGGACTGCAGGTCGGCGGCCCCGCGATCTCGCCCGGGGCCGACGACTGGCTGCCGCGCTTCGCCGACTTCGTCGCCCGCGACGGCGCGCCCTGCGACTTCGTCTCTAAGCACGCCTACACGACCGGCCCCGCGCAGCCCGTTCCCTTCGGTGTGCACCAGACCCTTCGGCCGCCGCAGGATCTGCTGGAGCAGTTCGCCAGCCCCGGTCCGCTGCTCGCAGGGTCGGTGCTCGAGGGACTGCCGGTGCACATCACCGAGTTCTCGTCCTCGTACCGACCCGACAACCCGATCCACGACACTGCGTACCAGGCTGCCTACCTCGCCCCGGTGCTCGCCGAGGGCGGTGACCACGTCGCATCGTTCTCGTACTGGACACTGTGCGACGTGTTCGAGGAGATCGGCGTGCCCACCGCCCCGCTGCACGGCGGATTCGGCCTGCTCGGGCACCGCCAGCTGCGCAAGCCCGCCTTTCACCTCTACGCGTTCATGGCGCGTCTCGGCGACGACGTGCTGGCCAACGGCGCCGATCATCTGGTCACCCGGCACCCGGACGGCCGGATCTCGATGCTGCTCTGGCAGCCGCTGGACGGCACGGCCGTGGCGGACGCCGGGCATCGCGTGCGGCTCTCGGTGCCGGCATCCGGTGCTGCGCACGTCGTGGAGCGGCACGTCGATGCCGAGCGCGGCAACGTGCGCGCCGGATGGCAGGCGATGGGCAGCCCGCTGGCGCCCGACCGCCGGGCGCTCGACGATCTGCACGATGCATCCCGGCCGTCCGTGCACATCCATCGCGTGCAGCCGGCGGACGGACGCTGGGATCTCGACATCCGCCTCGGCAGGCACGGCATCGCGCTGGTGGAGATCACGGGCTCGCGCGACCAGGCGCCGGAATGGGCCGACGAGAGCCGCCTGCTCGGCCTCGGCGAGGCCGCGCGATGACGGACATGACCGCGCGCAGCGACGACGCCGGCGAGATCGGCCGCGGGCCGCTGTCGCGGGTGACGGCCGCCGTCTACCGGATGCTGGTGCTGGAGGGCCTGCTCCTGGTCGCGATGCTGCCGACCGTGATCGTGATGGCGCTGCTCGGCCGTGACGCATCGAACGTTCCGCTGTTCGTGCTCGCCCTGCTGCCGCTCGCCCCCGGCCTGGTCGCCGCGGTCGCCGCCATCGGCGCCTGGCGACGCACGCCCGACCTCTCGCCCGCGCGGGCCTTCCTGCTCGCCTATCGCCGTGACGTCGTGGCGACGTTGAGATGGTCGGCGCCGTCGACCGGGCTCGTCGCACTGCTCGTCTTCAACCTCGTGCACCTCGACGCGGTCGCGGGCGCCGCGGTCATCCGTCCGCTGCTGGTGTTCTTCGCCGCCGTGCTCGTCGTCTGGCAGGGGCACATGGTCGCGCTGACCGCGGGATTCCACCTGCGCACACGGGATGCCGCGCGCATCGCGCTCTCGCAGCTGATGCCGCAGTGGCGCTACACGCTCGGCATCCTCTCCCTGCTGCTCGTGGCCGGCACCGTCGTGCTGGTCGCCTCCGAGTTCACCCTGCTGCTGTTCGCGTGGGCGTTCGCCCTGTTCCTGGCCCTGCTCGCCCGCCCCCTGATCGCCGACGTCACCGAGAGGTTCACCACCGATGACTGACCTGCCCGTTCTCGATCGGATCGCCTTCGGAGGGGACTACTCGCCCGAGCAGTGGGATCGCGAGGTGTGGACCGCCGACTACGCGGCCTTCGACGCCGCGCACATCACGACCCTCACCGTCGGCGTGTTCAGCTGGTCGCTGACCCAGCCCGATGAGGACACCTTCGACTTCTCGGTGCTCGACGACATCATCGACCGCGCCGCCGCCGAGGGGCGCACGGTGTGCCTGGGCACCGGCACCGGCGCGCTGTCGCCCTGGATCGCGAAGAAGTACCCCGAGGTCACACGCACCGACTTCGAGGGGCGGCGGCACCGGTACGGGCAGCGCCACAACGCCTGCTGGAGCTCGCCGCACTACCGGCGACTGGCCGCACAGATCGCGGGCCGGCTGGCCGAGCGCTACGGCTCGCACCCGGCTGTGGTCGCCTGGCACATCGGCAACGAGTACGGCGGGCGCTGTTACTGCGACCTGTGCGCGGCGGAGTTCCGGCTCTGGCTGCGCCGCCGCTACGGCACGCTGGACGAGCTCAACGAGGCCTGGAACACGACGTTCTGGTCGCACCGTTTCACCGACTGGGACGAGATCGAGCCGCCCAGCGCCCTTACCGAGCACTGGGGCGGTCCGGGCAAGACCGCGTTCCAGGGCATCACGCTGGACTACGCCCGCTTCTCGACCGACAACGCGATCCGCCAGTTCGACGAGGAGAAGGCAGCGATCCGCGCGCACTCCGACCTGCCGGCGACGACGAACTTCATGGGCTTCTACGAACCGCTCGACTACCAGCGCTGGTCGGACCACCTCGACTTCGCCTCCTGGGACAACTACCCGCGGGCGATGGACGAGCCGTGGAGCACTGCGCTCGCCCACGACCTGATGCGCGGTCTGAAGGGCGGCGCGCCGTTCTGGCTGATGGAGCAGACGCCGTCCGTGACCGCGTCGCGCGACGTGAACCCGGTGCGTCGGCCCGGCGTGATGCGGTTGTGGTCGTGGCAGGCCGTGGCGCACGGCGCCGACTCGGTGCTGTTCTTCCAGATGCGGCAGTCCCGCGGAGCCTGCGAGATGACGCACGGTGCGGTGCTCGACCACTCCGGACGGCTCGACACTCGAACGTTCCGTGAGGTCGCGGGGCTCGGGGCCGAATTGGCGGGTGTTGGCGATTCGCTGCTGGGTGCCAGGACGCCGGCGCGCTGCGCGCTGGTCGTGGACTGGGACTCATGGTGGGCCCTGGAGATGTCCGACGGACCGAATCGACTGCTGCGATACCTGCCGGCGATCCAGCAGTGGAGCCGGGCGTTCTGGGATGCCGGCGCGCAGCTCGACGTGGTGCCCGTCACCGCCGATCTCGACGGTTACGACGTCGTCGCTGCTCCCCTCCTGCACCTGATCAAGGGGGACATCACCGAGCGGCTCGCCGCCGTCGCAGCGCGTGGCGGCAGCGTGCTCACCGGCTATCTGTCCGGGCGCGTCGACGAGGACGACCGCCGCTTCCTCGCGGATGCCCCTGGTCCGCTCGCCGCTCTCGCCGGCGTGCGCGTCGCCGAGACGGATGCCGCAGAGCCGGATGTCGTGAACCGGGTCGAGTTCGCCGGCGGCGCGGCGGGCCCGGCATCCGGCATCCGCCACTCGCAGGGACGGATGCTCTTCGAGGTGCTGATCCCGGACGATGCCGACGTCGTCGCCCGATATGGCGACGATTTCTACGCCGGCGAGCCAGCGGTCACACGGCGGCGTCTCGACGACGGCGGCGAGGTCTGGTACCTCGGCACCGAGCTCGCGCAGGACGGCCTGAGCGCGATCGTGCGAACGGCCCTGGAGCGCCACGGCGCCGTGGGGCCGTACGCCGACGCCGCGGGGCTCGAGCACGCGGTGCGGGTGTCCGGCGAGGGGCAGGAGTTCCATTTCCTGCTGCATCATGGCGCGGCTGCCGTGGACGTCGCGCTGCACGCGAGCGGCACAGACCTGCTGACCGGCAGGGAGCTGCGGCGGGGCGAGACGGTGACGCTGCAGCCGACCGATGTGATCGTGCTGCGCACGTCTGTGGACTGAGAGCGAGACATCATGGAGCACACCTGGCGCTGGTTCGGTCCGAACGACCCCGTCACCCTGGCCGAGATCCGGCAGACGGATGCGATCGGCATCGTCACCGCCCTGCACCACGTCCCCAACGGCGAGGTCTGGACCCTCGACGAGATCGAGAGGCGCAAGGCGGAGATCGAGGGCGCGGGCCTGACCTGGTCCGTGGTCGAGTCGGTGCCGGTGCACGAGCACGTCAAATGGGGCGGGCCGCGGCGTGACGAGGCGGTGGCGAACTACGCGCAGACCCTGCACAACCTGGGCCGGGCCGGGCTGCGCACCGTCTGCTACAACTTCATGCCGGTGATCGACTGGGCGCGCACCGATCAGCGCTGGAAGCTGCCGAACGGCGGCTACGCCATGCGCTTCGACTTCGCCGCCCATGCCGCTTTCGACATATACGTTCTTCAGCGGCCGGGGGCGGAGGGCGACTACAGCCCGGAGGACCTCGAACGGGCCGCGCGCTGGTACGCGGATGCCGATGACGAGGCACGCGCCGCGCTCAGCGAGACGGTCCTGATCGGGCTGCCCGGTTCGGAGGAGTCCTACGATCTCGACACGCTGCGCCGCGGGCTCGAACCCTATGAAGGGCTCGATGCCGGCAGCATCCGCGCGAATCTCGCGTCGTTCCTGCGCGAGGTCGTGCCTGCGGCGGAGGAGTCGGGTGTGCGTCTGGCGATCCACCCCGACGACCCGCCGCGCTCGCTGTTCGGACTCCCCCGCGTCGTGTCGACGGCCGACGACGTGCAGGCGCTGCTGGATGCGGCGCCCGGCGCGGCCAACGGGCTGACGATGTGCGTCGGCTCGTTCGGTTCCGTTCCCACGAACGACGTCGTCGCCATGACCGAGCGCTTCGCGACCCGCATCCACTTCGCGCACCTGCGCAACGTGACCATCGAGGAGGACGGCAAGAGCTTCTTCGAGGATGGCCACCTCGACGGCGGCAGCGACATCGTCGCCGTCATCAGCGCGCTGGTTCGCGAGGAGCGCCGCCGGGCGGCTTCGGGCGACGCGGCGCCCATCCCGATGCGGCCTGATCATGGGCACTTCCTGCTGGACGATCTCGCGCGGCCGACATATCCCGGCTATGCGCTGATCGGGCGCCTCAAGGGGCTCGCGCAGCTGCGCGGGGTCGAGCTGGCGGTGTCGGCGCTGCTCGAAGAGGAGGGCGCATGAGCTCTCGTCTGCTGCCGGTGGACCCGGCCACCCGTGAGATCGCCGGCGAACTCCACGCGCTGGTCGAGCACGCGCCGATCATCTCGCCGCACGGCCACGTCGATCCGCTGTCCCTCGCCGATGACGTTCCGTTCCAGGACCCGACCGAGCTCCTCATCACGAAGGATCACTATCTGACCCGGATGCTGCACGCGTTCGGCGTCGATCTCGCCGACCTCGGGGTCGGCGCTGCCACGGCCGATCCGCGCGCGGCCTGGCGCGTCGTCGCCGAGCGCTGGCACGTGTTCGACGGCACGGCGACCGGAGCCTGGATCGACGAAGAGCTGCGGAGCCTCTTCGGCGTCGAAGAAGTGCTGTCCGCGGCATCCGCCGATCGCATCTACGACACGATCTCCGCGCGCCTGCGCGATGCGGACTTCCGGCCGCGTGCGCTGTTCCGCTCCTTCGGGATCGAGGTGCTCGCAACGACGGACGACCCGCTCGACGACCTCGCCGCGCACCGGCGGCTGCAGGCCGACGGGTTCCGGGTGCTGCCGACCTTTCGCCCCGACGCCTACCTCGATCCGTCCGGCCAGGACTTCGTGACGAGGGTCGAGCGGCTGCTCGCCGCCGGCTCCGAGGAAGCCACCTTCGACGGCTATCTGCACGCCCTCGAGGCACGCCGTGAGCATTTCGTCGCGAGCGGCGCGGTCTCGGCAGACCACGGCATGCTCGAGCCGGCGGCTCTCGCTCTCGATCCGGCGGATGCCGCGGTGCTCTTCGATCGGGTGCTCACCGGAAGGGCGACGGACGACGAGCACCGCCGGTTCCGAGCGCACATGCTCTGGCAGATGGCGCGGATGAGTGTCGACGACGGGCTGGTGATGACGCTGCACCCGGGCATCCATCGCAATCACAGCTCGGCGACGCTGCGCAGGCACGGGCCGGACACCGGTCACGACATCCCGGTGTCGACAGCCTTCGTGTCGGGCCTTCATCCGCTGCTGGAGAGCTTCGGTCTCGAGAAGGACTTCCATCTCGTGCTGTTCACGGTCGACGAGACCACCTTCTCGCGCGAGATCGCCCCGCTGGCGGGGTTCTATCCGAGCGTGTTCATCGGCGCACCGTGGTGGTTCCTCGATGCACCGGACGCCATGGCACGGTTCCGTTCGGCTGTCACCGAGACCGCGGGCTTCTATCGAGGATCGGGCTTCGTCGACGACACTCGGGCGTTCCTGTCGATCCCGGCGCGGCATGACACGGCGCGACGCGTGGACGCCGGGTTCCTCGCCCGCCTGGTGCGCGAGGGGCGCGTTCGCCGGGATGCAGCCGAGCGAATCATGGTCGATCTTGTCGACGCCATCCCGCGGCGGGCGTTCAAACTGTGAGGCTGTCGCGCGCACTGCTGGCGAAGCGCGGGACGCCGGCACCCGCCGCGCCCGTGCGCATCGCGCATCTCGGGTTGGGCGCCTTCCACCGCGCGCATCAGGCCTGGTACACGGCGAATGCCGCCGATGGGGCCGACTGGGGCATCGCCGCAGTCGCGGGGCGCTCGGGTGAGCTGCCGGCGCTGCTGCGCCCGCAGGACGGGCTGTACACGCTCGTCGAGCGCGGTCCGGAGGGCGACAGGTTCGAAGTCGTCTCGAGCATCTCGACGGTGAATGCGGCGGACGAGCACGTGGCCTTCCGGCGGGTGATGTCAGCGGCGGGCACCGGTGTGGTCACGATCACCGTGACCGAAGCCGGATACGCCGTGGCGCCGAGTGGCGGGCTCGACCTGAGCGCACCGGGCGTCGCCTCGGACGCCGCTCGATTGCGCGCTCTCAGCATCGACGCCCGCCCGACGACCATGCTCGGCCGGCTGGCGCTCGGTCTCGAACTGCGGCGGCTCAGCGGTGCGGGACCGATCGCCGTCGTGCCGTGCGACAACCTGCCGGCCAACGGGGCCGTGCTCCGGGACGTGCTGACGGAGTTCACCGAGCACGCCCTGCCTGCGCTCGCACGCGACATGCCGCAGCTGGCATGCTTCGTGTCGACCTCGGTGGACCGCATCACGCCGCGGGTCTCGGACACTCTCGCCGCCGAGGTGCAGGAGGCGACGGGATGGACGGATGCTGCGCCGGTCGCCGCCGAGCCGTTCTCGGACTGGACCCTCTGCGGCGAGTTCCCGGCCGGTCGGCCCGAGTGGGAGTCCGCGGGCGCACTGTTCGTCGACGACGCCGAGCCCTACGAGCTGCGCAAGCTGTGGCTGCTCAACGGGGCGCACAGCATCCTCGCCTGCCTGGGGCTGCTGCGCGGTCGCACGACCATCGCTGAGGCGATCGCCGACCGTGAGTGCGCGGCATCCGTCGAGGCCTGGTGGGACGACGCGACACGGAACCTGGATCGGTCACTGCGCATCGAGGAGTACCGGGCCGCGCTGCTGCAGCGCTTCCGGAACCCTCGCATCGAGCACCGGCTCGAGCAGATCTCACGCGACGGGCTGACCAAGATCGCGGTGCGGATCGTGCCGGTGGCGCTGCGCGAACGTCACGCGGGCCGAACTGCAGACGGTGCGGCACAGGCGATCGCCGCCTGGATCGTCGCGGCGGAAGCCGGCATCCTCGGCGCGGACGCGCGCGCCTCGGAGACGGAGCGTGCCCTGAGGGAGGGCGACCATGTCGCTGCGATGCTCGCCGCCCTCGATCCGCGCCTCGCTGCCGACGCGGAGTTGACCGCGCGCGTGCGCGAGCACGCGCGCCGCCTCTCCCCCGTCTGAGTCCCGCCGTGGCCGGTCGTCGAGATCCGGCCTGGTTCTCGACGACTCGCCAGGCTCACGGGTTCGGACCGGCCGCCGTCAGCGGGTCGGAGTCATCTCGTCCCTGCGCAGCGGGCGGGCCGCACCTGAGAACAGACCGGAGAGCGCCGCGAGCACGACCAGGATGTACAGCGTGTTCAGCAGGCCGACGTGGTTGGCGATGAAGCCGAGCACCGGAGGGCCGCCGAGGAAGGCGACGTACCCGATGGTCGCGGCCGCGCTCACTCGGGCGGCTGCCTTGGCGGGGTCGTCGGCCGCCGCAGACATGCCGAGCGGGAAGCCGAGCGAGGCGCCGATCCCCCACAGCGCGGCGGCGACGAACACCAGCGGGGTGTTCGGCGCGAGGATGAAGAGCAGGATGCCGCCGGCGGCGGTGACCGCGAGCACGCGCAGCACGACCACACGGCCGAAGCGGTCGACCAGCGGGCCGCCGAACACGCGCACCACGGTCATCGCGATGGAGAACACGGCCAGTGCCGCAGCTCCCGCAGCCGCCCCCGCGCCGTGGTCCTCGGCCGTGCCGAGCGCCAGCCAGTCGTTCGCACCGCCCTCGGCGAAGGACATGCCCAGCATGACGACGCCGAGTGCGTAGGTGCGCGGCTCGCGCCAGGCCGACAGCGCGACGTGCATGCGCTCGCGCCAGTGCGGCTTCTCCTGCGGCTCCGGGTCGAGGGCGGCCTCGCGGACGGGCACGTTGAGATAGCAGACCACCGCGGCCACGATGATGACCGCGGCCATCGTGATCGAGTGCGTGGCGACGTCGGCGTGCAGCCTCGCGGCCAGCCAGCCGGCGGCGGCGCCGAGCACCGTGCCGAGGCTGAAGAAGGCGTGGAACACCGGCAGGATCGTCTTGCCCATCTGTTGCTCGATGGCCGTCGCCTCGACGTTCATCATCACGTCGAGGCTGCCGTTGCCGTACCCGAACATGGCGAGGCCCGCGATGACCATGGGCACCGACCCGAAGACATTGGTGCCGAGGCCGATGAGGGCCACGCCGACCCCGAAGATCAGCATCATCAGCAGCATCCCTCGGCGTGCGCCGGTGCGCGCCATCATCGCGGGACTGGTCGAGATGCCGATGATCGAGGCGATGCCCGCGGCGAGCAGCAGCATGCCGACCTGCGCCTTGTCGATGTCGAGGGCGATCTTGATGTCGGGCACGCGGGACGCCCAGGTCGCGATCGACAGGCCGCTGGCGAGGAAGATGGCGAAGATCGCGGCGCGCCAGCGCACGAACTGCGAGCGGGTCAGGGCGGAGTCCATGTCCCCCATCGTATCGAATCGATTCGAAGCTTGAGAGCCGCCGGGTTATGCTCGGAGGCATGAACGACCGCCGAGCCACCCTCGCCGACGTGGCGCACGCCGCCGGGGTGTCGACATCCACGGCATCCGTGGTGTTCAGCGGCAAGGTCAACGTCGCCGACGCGACCCGCGAGAGGGTTCTCGCCGCGGCATCCGAACTCGGCTACACGGGACCCGACCCGCGCGCGGCCTCGCTGCGGCTCGGCCGCAGCGGCATCGTCGCCGTCGTGCTCGGCGGGCACCTGCGGCACGCCTTCCTCGACCCGGTGACGACGGCGATGATGGACGGCCTGACCGACGCGCTCGCCGGCGTCGGTGCCGGTCTGCTGCTGCTGCGCGACGACCCGGAGGGCGAGGGCGCTCACCCCGTCACCGAGGCGCCGGTCGACGCCGTCGTGCTGATCGGATGCTCGGCACGGACGCGCGAGGCCCTGGAGATCGTCCGAGGGCGCGGCCTGCCGGTCGTCGTCATCGAGGGCGACGCGGGGGAGGGGATTCCCCAGATCACGCTCGACAACCGCGAGGCCGAGGCAGGCGTCGCCCGGCATGTATTCCAGCTGGGGCATGAGAATGTCGCGCTGGTGACGCTCGCGCTGGATGCCGAGCGGCGGCGCGGTCCGGTGACTGCCGAGCACATCGCCACGGCGACTGTCGACGTGACGCTCGATCGCCTGGCGGGGGCGCGCGAGGTCTATCCGGACGCCCCGGCCATCAGCGCCGCGGGGAGCCTGATCGACGAGGGCGTGATCGCGGGACGCGAGCTGCTCTCCGACCCGGCGACCCGGCCGACCGCGGTGCTCGCGCAGAGCGACCTGCTCGCGGTCGGCGTGATCCGCGCCGCGGAGGAGCTCGGGCTGCGCGTGCCCGAGGACGTCAGTGTCGCCGGCTTCGACGGCATCGCCGTGGACGGACTCGGCGACTACCGCCTGACGACCACCGTGCAGCCCGCCGTGCGCAAGGGGCGTGCCGCCGGCGAGCAGATCGTGCGCATGCTCGACGGTGAGCCGGGGGAGTCCGTGCATCTGACCTGCCGATTCCGCTCCGGTTCGACGACGGCTCCGCCCGCTCGCGCCTGAGGCCCGTCAGCCGGCACACCTGCATGAGTCGGGCACGGACGCACGACCGTGCGGGCGAATCCGTCGTGCAACTGTTCCCGGATCGTGCATCTGTTCCCCGATCGGGCCGCGGATCAGGACCGCTGCGGGCCGATCGGAAGCGGATGCCGGGCGAAGTCCAGGATGGTGTACCGGCCGCACGGGATCACGGCGTCGGGCACAGCGCCTGGCGGGGGCAGCTCCCACGCCTGGGTCTGCGCATCCTCGACCAGGAACGTGACCTCGCCCACGTCGAAGTCGGTGCGGTTCACCAGCCACGCATAGCCGCGCAGTGTGTTGTCCACCTGCACCAGGCGCGCAGGGTCCTCCAGGTGCAGCTTCGGCAGCCGAACGGTCCAGAACTGCCCGGCACCGGTGCGTCCGGACTGATCCACCCAGTCGGTCACGCAGCCCAGGTCGCGGTCGTCGGCGCTCACCGACGTCACCAGACGGGGCGCCGAGACGAAGGTCAGCACCAGCAGGACCACAGCGGATGCGGCGATCGCGATGCGCGCTGCGGCCCGCGGCATCCGAACGGTGCGGGGGAGTGCGACCAGCGAGAGCACCGGCGCGAACGCGATCGGCTGCAGGTATCGCGCGGCATGGGTGCCGAGCGCGATCGCTCCGATCACCACGAGCAGGGGGATCAGCCATCCGGCGGTTCCCACGATGCGCGCCCCGCCCGTGCAGCGCAAGGTGCGGCGAACGCAGAACGCCAGCAGCGCGACGATCACGAGCGCGCCTGCGACGCCGCCCGGTGCGGTGAGCCGCTCGCCGGCGAGGCCCGCGTAATACTGCAGCGACTGCGTCCACTGGGACGGCTGGGCGTAGCCGGCGCCTGTGTTCGCGATCCATTCCGATAATGGAATGCGTGCGAAGAGGCCTGCGCCAGTCCCTGCGACGAGGGCCAGGAGGAGTGCCAGGGCGTGTGGGCGGCGGCGCAGCGCGCCGAGTCCGAGCAGCATTCCGAGGGGCGCGGTCGCCCATGCCGCGAAGAGCGGATTCGACAGTGTCGAGACCGCGGCGATCACGCCGAGGACGTAGGGGATGCCGGCCCAGCCGCCGTCGACGTACCGTCGGATCAGCCCGACCACGGCGACCACGGCGATGACGGTCGCGGAGTAGTACGTCGTGGTCAGCAGCAGGGATGCCGGCTCCAGAGCATCGCGGGAGGGCGAGGTCTCGAGCAGAACGAGCAGGCAGAAGGCCGCGAACGCGAGGAGCGTCCAAGTGACAGGTGAGCGACCCTCACGACGACGGCCGGCGGTGAGGCGCAGCGCACCGTAGAAGGCCAGCAGGTTCACGACGGCATTCACCGCGAACAGTGCGCCGATGCCGAGCCAGGGGAGCGCCAGCCTGAGCAGCGCGAAGCATGCCGCTTCGGGCATGAAGAGCACGCTGGAGAACGCCCAGTCCTGCGGCTGCCCCTCCAGCACCGAGCGCACGTACATCGCGACCACCAGCGAGTCGCCGTCGCGGAACAGCAGTTCGGAGCGCGCAGACGCCGCCAGCTGGGCAGCGACGAACACCGCCGCCCCCAGTGCGGCAGCCCATCCCGCCGCCTCACGCCATCCCCCGCGCACGTGACCACTCTTGCACGGACGACGCGTTTCGTCTGCTCGTTCCTCGGCTCGCGGGGCGACCGGGAGACTCGCTCGCTCAACGACCGGTCTCGACGACCACCCAGCGGCGAACTCGCGACCGATACACTGGGAAAGTACAGCCCGCCTAGGCCGGAAGGCCCGACGAGCGTGAGGAGCCGCTTATGACGTTGCTCCTCGCCGTGTTCCTTGCGGGCTCACTTCTGCTTCCCGCATTGATCCGCTGGCTGGGAGCCCGGGCGTTCGCCGTCGGAGCCCTCATCCCCGCGATCGCCTTCGTCCACGCGCTCTTTCTCACCCCGCAGGTGCTCGATCCGGCGAGCATCCCCTACGAGACCTACCCCTGGATCCCGCAGCTCGGGCTGAACCTCTCGATGCGGATGACTCCGCTGAGTTGGATCATGACCCTGATCGTCACGGGCGTCGGCGCACTGGTCCTGCTCTACTGCCGCTGGTACTTCGCCGGCGAGGGCCGCGACGTCGGCCAGTTCGCCGGTGTGCTGCTCGGCTTCGCCGGAGCGATGTACGGCCTGGTGCTGACCGACGACCTGATCATCCTCGTGATGTTCTGGGAGATCACGAGCATCCTGTCGTACCTGCTGATCGGCCATTACCGGCGCCGAGCCGCCAGCCGTCGTGCGGCCCTGCAGGCGCTGCTGGTGACGACTCTCGGCGGCCTGGTGCTGTTCGTCGGCGCGATCATCCTGACGGTGGTCGCCGGAACCTCGAGCATCACCGCACTCCTCGCCGACCCGCCGTCCGGCGCCCTGGTCAACGCCGCGATCGTCATGCTGCTGGTCGGCGCGATCAGCAAGTCGGCGATCTTCCCCTTCCACTTCTGGCTGCCCGGCGCGATGGCCGCGCCCACCCCGGTCAGCGCGTATCTGCACGCCGCGGCGATGGTCAAGGCCGGCATCTACCTGATCGCCCTGTTCGCTCCCGTGTTCGGGCACGCCGGCCCCTGGCGCCCGATCGTGGTCTCGCTCGGTGTGTTCACGATGCTGCTCGGCGGCATCCAGGCCCTGCGCGAGACCGACCTGAAGCGCATCCTCGCGTTCGGAACGGTCAGTCAGCTGGGGTTCTTCGCCGTCGTGATCGGGTTCGGCACGCAGGCGGCCGCCCTCGGCGGCCTCGCCCTGGTGATCGGTCACGCGCTGTTCAAGTCGGCGCTGTTCCTGATCGTCGGCGTGATCGACCGTCAGCTGTCCACCCGTGACATCCGAGAGTTGTCCGGCGTGGGCCGGCAGGCGCCGGTGATGGCGACGACCGCGTTCATCTCGGTCGCCTCGATGATGGGCATCGCCCCGACGATCGGCTTCGTCGCGAAGGAGTCGTCGCTGACGGCCCTGCTGGATGCCGCGCAGGCGGGGGAGCCCTGGGGCCTTGTTGCGCTGATCGGCGTCATCCTCGGGTCCATGCTGACCGCGGCATACGGCACGCGCTTCCTTTGGGGTGCGTTCTGGACCAAGCGCGACCGAAGCGGCGATCGGATGCCCGACACGGCATGGCCCGACCCTCCGGTGGGCTTCCTGTCGGCGCCGATCCTGCTCGCCGGCGCGACGATCGGAGTCGGCATCGCCGCTCCGGCGCTGGACATCATGGTGCACGCCTACGCCGTGACCGCCCCGGACGACGGCACCGGCACCGGCCACCTCGCGCTCTGGCACGGCTTCGAACCGGCGCTCGGAATCTCGATCCTGTCGATCCTGATCGGCATCGGCATCTTCCTGCTCTCCCGCCGCACCGGCTGGGACGCGAAGCCGCGACTGCTGCCGTTCACCGCGGCCGACGTGTACTACCTGGTCATGCGCGGCGTCGACCGGCTCTCGGTGCTCACGACCACGCTGACCCAGCGCGGTTCGCTGCCGATCTACGTCGGCACGATCTTCGTGGTCTTCATCGCGGCCGAGGCGACCGCCCTGGTGATGACCGGCACTCCGCAGGCGATGCAGCTCTCGGCCTGGCACACCCCCGCACAGATCGTGGTCGCCCCGATCATGGCGGCCGCAGGCATCGTCGCGGTCCGCGCGCGCAAGCGGTACACCGGCGTCGTGCTGGTCTCGGTCACCGGCCTCGGCATGGTCGTGCTGTTCGCGACCAGCGGCGCCCCCGACCTCGCGCTGACCCAGATCCTGGTCGAGACGGTCACGATGGTCACGTTCGCGCTGGTGCTGCGCCGGCTGCCGTCGCGGATGGGGGAGCACAATGCCTCGGTCAGCCGGCTGCCCCGCGCGCTGCTCGCGATCGGCGCCGGAGCGACGATGGCCCTCGTGGCGATCGTCGCCACGCAGGCGCGCATCGCCGAACCGATCTCGGTGGCGTTCCCGCAACTGGCCTACGAGCTCGGCCACGGCAAGAACGTCGTCAACGTCGCCCTGGTCGACCTGCGCGGCTGGGACACGATGGGCGAGCTCAGCGTGCTCGTGCTGGCGGCGACCGGCGTGGCATCCCTCGTGTTCGTCTCGCACCGCGCCGACCTGCTCTCCAGCACCCGCGCGCTGCCCGCGGCGACCCGCCGCCGCGGCGACCGCAGGCCGCTGATCGAGACCTCGGAGGGCGTGCGCTTCCAGACCCCCGAGAACCGCTCCGGCAACCGTGCCTGGCTGATCGGCAGCCAGCAGCAGAAGCCCGAGAACCGCTCGATCCTGCTCGAGGTGATCGTGCGCATCCTGTTCCACACGGTCATCGTCGTCTCGATCTATCTGCTCTTCGCCGGGCACAACGGCCCCGGCGGCGGCTTCGCCGGCGGCCTGGTCGCCGGTATGGCACTTGTTATGCGATACATCGCGGGCGGACGCTGGGAGCTGGGCGCCGCCGCACCGACGGATGCCGGTCGCCTGCTCGGCGCCGGCCTCATCCTCGCCGTCGGCGATGCCGTGGTTCCGCTGTTCTTCGGTCTCGCGCCGCTGCAGAGCGTGGTGTGGGAGGCGGATGTCCCGGTGCTGGGCCACCTGGAGGTCGTCTCGTCCACGATCTTCGACATCGGCGTCTACCTCGTGGTCATCGGCCTTGTGCTCGACGTGCTGCGCAGCCTCGGCGCCGAGGTCGACAGGCAGACCGCCGTGCTCCGCGAGCGGGGGGTGCGCATCTGATGGACGTGTCGCTCACCCTCATCATCGTGATGGCCGTGCTGTTCGCCTGCGGCGTCTACGCCATGATGGAGCGCTCGCTGACCCGGGTGCTGATCGGGTTCCTGCTGCTGGGCAACGCCGTGAACCTGCTGCTGCTGATCGTGATGGGTGTGCCCGGCAAGGCACCGTTCTTCGGCGAGGAGGGCGACCTCAGCGATCCGCTGCCGCAGGCCCTGACCCTCACCGCGATCGTCATCACCTTCGCCGTGAGCGCGTTCCTGCTCGCACTGATCTACCGCTCCTGGCAACTGGGCCAGGCCGACACAGTCGAGGACGACGAGGAGGACATCGCCATCCGCGAGCGCACCATCTCGGAGGAGGAGGTCTTCGACGACGAGTCCGACACCGGCGACGACGACGCGACCACCGACTTCGTCGGCGAGGAGACCGCGCCGATCACCGTGCTGCACATGCGCGACGTGCCCGGCATCCGGGATGACGCGCCGGTGGATGTTCCGGATGCACGCCCTTCGTCTCGCTCCGCTCGCTCAGGACCCGGGGAAGGGGACGCTCCGGACTCTGAGCGTCCTTCGTCTCGCTCCGCTCGCTCAGGAGCCGGGGAAGGGGACGCTCCGGACTCTGAGCGTCCTTCGTCTCGCTCCGCTCGCTCAGGACTCGGGGAAGGGGATGCTCCGGATCCTGAGCGAGGAGCGCAGCGACGAGACGAAGGGCCGGACGACGAGGGAGATCGCACATGACCGCGCTCGTCCCGCTGCTCGTCGCGCTGCCGCTCCTGGGCGCGGCCATCACGCTCGTGTTCGGTCGCAGTCCGCGCCTGCAGGTGCTGGTGTCGGCGATCACGCTGGCGTCCGTCTCGGTGATCGCCGCCATCCTGCTGGTGGTCGTCGACCGCAGCGGCACGCCGATCGCCGTGTCGGTGGGCGGCTGGCCGATCCCGTTCGGCATCGTGCTCTACGTCGACCGGCTCGCGGCGCTGCTCGTGCTCACCTCGGCGATCGTGCTGCTCGCGGTGCTGCTGTTCTCGATCGGACAGGGCGCGGCCGACGGCGCCGAGGACACCCCGACGTCGATCTTCAACCCGTCGTACCTGATCCTCGCGGCGGGTATCTTCAACGCGTTCATCGCGGGCGACCTGTTCAACCTCTATGTGGGCTTCGAGATCCTTCTGGTCGCCTCCTATGTGCTGATCACCCTGGGCAGCACGGAGTCCCGCATCCGCACCGGGTCGGTCTACATCGTCGTCTCGCTGGTGTCGTCGATCCTGTTCCTCGCCGCGATCGCGGCGATCTACGGCGCGGTCGGCACCGTGAACATGGCGCAGGTGGCCGAGCGGGTGGCGCAGCTGCCGCAGGAGACCCAGCTGGTGCTGCACCTGCTGCTGGTGATCGCGTTCGGCATCAAGGCCGCGATCTTCCCGGTGTCGTTCTGGCTGCCCGACTCGTATCCGACCGCACCGGCACCGGTGACCGCGGTGTTCGCGGGCCTGCTGACCAAGGTCGGCGTGTACGCGCTGATCCGCACCGAGACGCAGCTGTTCGCGCAGAACAGCATCGACACCCTGCTGATGATCGTGGGCCTGGCGACGATGATCATCGGCATCCTCGGCGCGGTCGCGCAGGCGGAGCTGAAGAGGATCCTGTCGTTCACCCTGGTCAGCCATGTCGGCTACATGATCTTCGGTCTGGCGATCGCTACCGAGGCCGGCGTGGGCGCCACGGTGTACTACATCGTGCACCACATCGTCGTGCAGACGACCCTGTTCCTGGCCGTCGGCCTCATCGAGCGCAGAGCCGGCAGTACCAGCATCCTGCGGGTGAAGGGCCTGATGAAGGCGGCGCCGCTGCTCGCGGTGCTGTACTTCGTGCCGGCGATCAACCTCGGCGGCCTGCCGCCGTTCTCGGGATTCATCGGCAAGATCGGACTGTTCCAGGCCGCGGCGGATGTCGGCACACCGCTGCTGTACGTGTTGATCGGCGGCGGCATCCTCACGTCTCTGCTCACGCTGTACGCGTTGATGCGCGCCTGGAACCTCGCGTTCTGGCGCGAGGACGACGACGCCGCCGAAGAGGGCGAGAGCAGGCACGGCTATCTGGCCGGCGCGCCGGCCGCGGACGAGCAGCAGGAGCGCCGCCGCATCCCCGCGATCATGACGATCGCCACCGGGGGCATGGTCGGGGTGACACTGGTTCTGACGATCTTCGCCGGCCCGCTGTACGCTCTGTGCGACCGCATCGGCAGCGGCCTGCTGCAGCCGGTGACCCTCGTGCAGCTGGATGAGGAGGCGGGCGGATGAGTCCTGAAACGCGCCGCGGCCTCGCCCACGACATCTGGGTGCAGCTGCCCTTCCTCGCCTGGCTCGTCGTGCTGTGGATGCTGCTCTGGCACCAGTTCACGCCGCTGGCCTTCGTGACCGGCCTGATCGTGGCGGTGTTCGTGACCCGCGTGTTCCGGCTGCCGACCGTCGAGCTGTCCGGCCGGATCAACCTCTGGTACGCGTTCCTGTTCGTGGTGCAGTTCCTCTGGGCCGTGGTGATGGGCGCGCTCAGCGTGACCATCCAGGTGTTCGACTTCCGCCGCCAGCCCGGGGCGGCGATCATCGCCGTGCCGCTGCGATACGCCGACGACCTGATCATGACGCACGTCGCGGTGACCTCATCCCTCATCCCCGGATCGCTGGTGATCGAGGCAGATCGCGACCGCGGCATCCTCTATCTGCACGTCATCGGCGTGCACACGAAGGCCGACGTCGAGAAGTTCCGCGCCGAGGTGCTCACCTGGGAGCGCCGCATCGTGCGTGCGCTGGGCACGCCCGCGCAGTACCGCGCGCTGCGCGCGGACGCCCTTCGTCTCGCTTCGCTCGCTCAGGAACCGCGGAGGGAGGCCCGATGAACATTCTGCTGGGCATCATTCTGGTGATCTTCGGGATCGCCGCCATCCTCACCGTCGTCCGCATCGTGCGGGGGCCGTCGATCCTCGACCGTGCCGTCGCGAGCGACGTGCTGCTGACCGAGGTGATGTGCGTGCTGGGCGCCGAGATGGCGATCAACGGGCACACCCGCAACATCCCGGTGCTGCTGGTGATCGCGATGATCGGCGTGTTCGGGTCGATCGCGGTGGCGCGATTCGTGGCACGAAGGGACAACACCCCCTCATGAACGTGTTCGGACTCGAGATCCCCGACGCCGTGCTCGACGTCGTGGTGCTGGTGCTGATCCTGATCGGCGCGATCCTGTGCCTGTCTGCCGCGGTCGGGCTGCTGCACTTCCGCAACGTGCCGTCGCGCCTGCATGCGGCGACGAAGCCGCAGGTGCTCGGTCTGCTGCTGATCTGCATCGCGATCGCCCTGGGGCAGCGCAGCGTCGGAGGCATTCTGATCGGGCTGGTGATCGTCGCGCCCATCGTGCTCATGCAGTTCGCGACCGCGCCGCTGTCGGCCCACATCGTGGGCCGGCAGGCGTATCGCAACGGGTCGGTCGACGAGCGTGAGCTCGTGGTCGACGAGTACGCCGAGTCGAAGACCACGCCGCCCGGCGCGGGGTGAGGGAGATATCCGGCCGCCTCGCGGGAATGTGGAAATCACGGATGCGGGGGAGCGGAGCGTCCGCGTAGCGTGACGGTTTCCCCCCGAGCCCCTGAGGAGACCCCGTGGCCAGAGTGCACAATCCACTGCGCAACCCGCGAGAGAGGGTGGCCGCCGGCATCGCCGCCGCGGCGACCGTCATCGCCGGTGCGCTGCTGACCGTTCCCATCGCGAACGCGGCCTCCGCCCCTGCGGCCGCCCCCGCGCCGGCGGCGGCGACGAGCACCGCCCACCAGTGGCTGACCGGCTACTGGCACAACTTCGACAACGGCTCGGTGACGATGAAGGTCAGCGAGATCCCCAAGGCGTACAACCTGGTGGCGATCGCGTTCGCCGACAGCCTGGCGACCACGCCCGGCGGCATCACGTTCGACGTCGCGAGCGCCGAGCTCGGCGGCTACACGGCCGCGCAGTTCAAGGCGGATGTCGCGGCGATCCGCGCCGAGGGGCGCAAGGTGGTGCTGTCGGTCGGCGGTGAGCGCGGCAACGTGATCGTGTCGAACGCGACCGAGGCGAAGAACTTCGCCGACACGGCATACGCGCTGATGCAGGAGTGGGGCTTCGACGGCATCGACGTCGATCTCGAGCACGGGATCAACGCGCAGTACATGAGCGACGCCCTGCACCAGCTGCGCGCGAAGGCAGGTGCCGGGTTCGTGCTGACGATGGCGCCGCAGACCATCGACTACCAGGCCACGACGATGCCGTACTACCAGCTGACGCTGAAGGTGAAGGACATCCTCACCATCGTCAACACGCAGTACTACAACTCCGGCACGATGATGGGCGCCGACCAGAAGGTGTACTCCCAGGGCAGTGTCGACTTCCTTACCGCGCTCTCGGCGATCCAGCTCGACATGGGCCTGCGGCCCGACCAGGTCGGCATCGGAGTTCCCGCGGTGCAGAAGGCGGCGGGCGGCGGCTACCAGCCGATGTCGAACGTCGTGAAGGCGGTCGACTGCCTCGAGACCGGAGCGAATTGCGGATCGTTCGTGCCGGCCAAGCCCTACGGACCGATCGGCGGCGTGATGACCTGGTCGATCAACTGGGACAAGACCGGCGGCTGGGCGGTCGCGAACACCATCGGCGCACGGTTGGGCAGCGGCTCGGGCACGCCCACGCCGGATCCCGACCCGACGCCGACGCCTGACCCGACCCCCACGCCTGATCCGACGCCGACTCCTGACCCCACGCCGACTCCCGATCCCACTCCGGATCCCGGCACCTGCGCCGCACCGGCCTGGTCGAGTTCGGCCGTCTACAACGGCGGCGCGAAGGTCTCGTACAAGGGCGTCGAGTACACCGCCAAGTGGTGGACCCAGGGTGACGCCCCTGGCAGCAACGCCGTCTGGAACAAGGTCTCGGACTGCGCGCCGGGCACTGGCGGCACGGATCCCGGGACGAATCCCGGCACCTGCGCCGCAGCCTGGAGCGCGAGCGCGGCCTATTCCGCGGGCGCGACCGTCACATACCAGGGCCGGCAGTACAAGGCCAAGTGGTGGACCCAGGGCGAGGCACCCGGCTCGCAGACCTGGGGCGCCTGGGAGTCGTTCGGCACCTGCGGCTGAGCGCATGAGACAGACGGATGCCCGGGGACTCGCGCCCCCGGGCATCCGTCTGCGCGGGACAGGCAGGGCCCGCGCGAGCCAATAGGGTGAGAGCGGAAAGGGACGAGATGGCAGCAGCACCGGGGTGGTATCCGGCAGGTGAACCCGGCAGGGAGCGCTGGTGGGACGGCGTGCAGTGGACGGCGTACGAGCGGGATGCCGTGGCATCCGCTGTGCAGACCGCGACCCTGCCGCAGCCGAGCGCGGTGGGCTGGTACGCGCTGCCGACGTCGGGGGAGCCGCGCTGGTGGGATGGCCAGGACTGGACCGTCTACCGGGTGAAGAACGGGAGGCCCGGCGCGGACGCGTTCGTCATCGAGCCCGCTCCCATCGGCTGGGTGCTCGGCGGCCTTATGCTGCTCGGCGGACTGCTGACCCTGCTGGGCACCCTGGAGGACCCGTTCCTCCTCGTGATCAGCGTGCCGTGCCTGGTTCTCGGCACGCTGGTGCTGGTCGGCTCGGCGAAGGATGTCGCGCGGCGGAAGCTTCCCGCGCCCTCGACTGCCCCTCTGGCCGATGGCATCCTGCGCCCACTTCCCGGTGAGGTCGAGGCGGAAGGTGCAGGCTGGAAGCCCGTGTCGAGCACACAGGTGTACCGCTGGTGGACGGGGGCGCGCTGGGCCACCTACGCCATGGACCGGGGCAAGGTGCGTCCCACGCACACGGGGCCGCGGGCCTACGTTTCGGCGATGATCCTCTTCGCGCTCCTTGCCGCGCTCGCTCTGGGCTTGATCGGAACTGCCGTCGTGCTGGGCGCCGCCGGTGACGAGGAAGCGACGCCGATGACCATCGTCCTCGGCGTGCTCCTGCTGATCCTCTCCGGATTCATGGCGGTCAGCGTGTGGCTGCGTCGTTACGCCCTCATCCTGCCGAAGGCAGCCCCGCTGAAGTGACCTCGGTCACCCCGGCTCAGAGTGCGTCGTCGGCGAAGTTCATGATCGCGGCAGCGGCGAGCTCGGAGTCGCTGATCAGCGTGCCGTGACCGTGATCGGGGATCTCGACGAGCCGGGCGTCAGGGATGGCGTCGAGGATCTGCCGGCACCACGACATCGGCGCGAGCGGGTCGCGCTCGCCTCGCACCACGAGCGTCGGGCAGGCGACTCGCGGGTACGCGTCCTCGGGCGCGTGCACGACTGTCGCGCGGATCTTGCGCCTGAGGTGCGGGCCGCCGCGCAGGTACTCACGTCCCCCGCGCCACAGCACCTCGGGTCTCTCGCCGAGGAGATCGACGAGCAGGTACCGCGCCTGCGCGAGCACATTGCGGGCGGCGCTGTCGACCGTCGGCCCGGCGAGCACGAGCCCGGCGACGAGCTGCGGATGCCTCGCGGCCACCTCGGCGGCGATCTGGCTGCCCATGGAATGGCCGATCAGCACGGCATCCGAGATGCCGCGATCGCGGAGGAAGGCGGCCACGAGGTCGGCGTGGCGCTCCATCGTTGGGGTGCGCGGCGGTTCGGGCGCCTCGCCGAACCCCGGCAGGTCGACGCCGATCACCCGGCCGCGCAGCCGCGCGACCAGGTCGACGTAGACGCTGCGGCCCATCCCGATCCCGTGCAGCAGCACGAAGGGTCGTGAGCCCTCACCGAAGTCCTCCGCGACCAGGACCGCGCCGCCGTAGGAGAACTCCGCGATGGCCGCGGCCGTCCCCTCGGGCGCGAGCAGACGTTCCGGCATACCGCGAATCTATCCCTTCGGCGTGAGCACCAGCGTGTCGACGGTCGCCTTCGCGACGGCCTTCCTCGAGAACACCCAGCGGTCCTGGCGCCCCGCGGCCCAGTCCTCGGTCTGGTCGGTGTAGTGCTCGTTGAAGGCGTGCCCGCTGGCGCCCGTGAGGTGGATCCAGCTCGACCGGTCGAAGTCCGACAGGTCGATGACCATCCGCATCGACGGCACGGTGGTGGTCGCGTAGGACTCGCCGAGGTTCCAGCCGGTCGCGTTCACCACGGACGATCCGCCGCTGACCCGGTACGGGCCGCGGTTGAAGAGCATCTCGATCGGGGCGATGCCCGACTTGCCCAGCGTGGCGCTGCGCAGCGTCAGAGCGTGCAGGCTGCCCCAGTTCCACTGCGCGATGTTCTCGCCCTGCAGCTTCGCCAGCTCGGTGTACGCCTGCTCCGCCGAGTAGGCGAGCATCTCGTCCATACCGTCGACGCCGAGCTTCTTGTTCGTCCACAGCGGGTCGTCCGGGTTCTCCAGCATCGCGCCGACCACGGTGAACAGGCGGCCCTGGCCGGTGATCGGCATCGGGTTCTCGCGCCGGGAGAAGATGTTCTGCACCAGGTTGGACCACAGCACGTTGGCGTACGCCGCGGCCGAGGAGTCGGCGCTGTTCTGCGCGTCCCAGGTGCGCAGCAGCTCGACGGCCGCCTTCGGGCCCTTGCCGTCGACAGTGATGTCCTGCATCGCGATGGTCAGCTGCTTGCCGATCCACATCTCGTCATCCATGTGGATGTCGCGCAGATCCTGCGCCGTCAGCGGGCCTGCGGCCGCCTTCCGCTCGATCAGGTGCGCGATGCGACCTGCGCGATAGCCGTAGTCCCAGTCCTTGGAGAGGAAGTAGGGGTAGTCGTCGGTGACGATCGCGTTGTTCGCGGTCACGATGTACCCGGATGCCGGGTTGTACGACACCGGCAGCTTCTCGAACGGGATGTACCCGGTCCAGTCGTAGCTGCTGTCCCAGCCGGGCTGCGGCAGCCAGCCGTCGCCGGCACCGCGGATCGGCAGGCGACCCGGTGCCTGGTAGCCGATGTTGCCGTCCTTGTCGGCGTAGATCAGGTTCTGCGCCGGCACGTCGAAGAGGGATGCCGCATAGCGGAACTCTCCGAAGTCCTGCGCCTCGGACAGCGCGAAGATCGCGCTCGCCGTGCTGCCGGCATCCAGCGCCGTCCAGCGCAGGCTGACCGCGTAGTCGCCGGTCGCGGGAGCGCCGGCCTCGTCACCCGACACCACCGTCCCGGCATCCGTCACCTTGCCCTGCTCCAGCTCGGGCTTCTTCGCGATGCCGGTGAAGTCGGGCGTCAGCCCGGAGATGATCGGGCCGTGCACGGTCGACCGGATCGTCAGCGGGATGTCCTTCCCGCCTGCGACCTTGATCGTCTCCTCGCGCACGTCCATCGGCACGAGCTTGCCGTCGCGCCAGTACTGGTCGCCCTCGACCTTCTCGATGTACATGTCGGTCACGTCGGTGGTCAGGTTGGTGAAGCCCCACGCGATCTTCGCGTTGTGGCCGATCACGATGCCGGGCAGACCCGAGAACGAGTAGCCGCCGACGTCGAACGGACACTTCTCGCTGACCTTCGTGCACTTCAGCTGCACCTGGTACCAGACCGACGGCAGTGCAGCGCCCAGGTGCGGGTCATTCGCGAGCAGCGGTTTGCCGGTGCCGGTGAGAGCGCCCGAGACGACCCACGAGTTCGAGCCGATGCCCTCGCCGACATTGCCGAGCAGCAGGCTCGCGGCCTCGATGACGCTGTCGGCCTGCTTCCACTCCACCGAGTTCAGCGTCTGAGCGGCATCCTTGCCCTCGCTGCCGGTGAAAGCCGCCGTGTCGGCGGTGGTCGTGGCCGAGGGGCCCGTGACCGGCGGTGCCGCGGCGATCGTGGGCACGATCACCGGGTTACGGTCGAATGGGTACGACGGGTACAGCTGCTCGAGTGTCTGCTTGGCCTCGGCCGGGTCGAGCGTCGCGGCCAGCTGCGCGCGCGTGGTCTCGTCCTCGATGTTGGTGCGGAGGTCCCAGGCCATCGCCTTCAGCCATGCCACGGAGTCCGCAGGCTCCCACGGCTCGGGCTTGTAGCCGGGGTTCTGCACGCCGAGGACGGCGTACTCCAGCGACAGGTCCGCACCGCTGCGCGAGGCGAGATAGGCGTTCACGCCCTTCGCGTACGCCTCGTAGTAGCCGCGGGTGGTCTCGTCGAGGTTCTCGACCTCCTGCTCGGCGACCTTGCGCCAGCCCAGGGTGCGCAGGAACGCGTCGGTGCCGGCCTGCGATTCGCCGAACATCTCGGACAGGCGCCCGGCTGTCGTGTGCCGGCGGAAGTCCATCTCGAAGAACCGGTCCTGCGCGTGCGTGTACCCCTCGGCGAAGAACAGATCGTCGGTCGAGTCCGCCGTGATCGTCGGGATGCCGCGGTCGTCGCGCTGTACCAGCACCTTCGACTGCAGACCCTTCAGTGAGGTCTGCCCGTCGGTCTGCGGGAACGACCGCTGCGCGGTCCAGGCCAGGAAGAATGCGGCGGCGGTGGCGATCACCAGGATGATCGCGACGATGACGAACAGCGCGCGGCCGAAGCGGACTCCGGCGGAGGGGCGTACGGCGGATGCCGGGGTCTCTGTGGACATCAGAGGGAACACTCTCGATACAGGTCGGGGCGGTGAGTCGGGGGCTCACTCGATCAAGGGCCGGCGTCCGGGGGGAAGACGCACGCCTTGGCATCCTAACCCGCCCGCCGTGGTGGTGAAACGTTTACCGGCCGATGCGTGCCAGGGACCGGTCGAACACGGTGATGAGCAGGAACAGCACGGCGATCCCGACGACGACCCAGCCGAGATCGTGCAGCCCCTCAGTCGACGCCCGCGCGCCGTACAGGTTGCCGTAGATCACCGACGAGACGATCGCGCCCATGTACGAGAACGTGCGCAGCAGCCCGGCCGATGAGGCGATGCGCTCAGGCTCCGCCTGGAAGTAGAGCGAGTTCTGGATCGCGAGGTTGTTCAGGCCCTGCGGGATGCCGAGCACCAGCATCGTCAGCACCAGGAACCAGATCGGTGAGGAGCCGGTCATGAACAGCACGAGGATGCCGGCGACGAGCTGGGCGGCGGAGCCGAGCAGCAGCTTCCAGCGCACCTCGGGCCGCCGCCCGAACGCGAGTGCGACGGCCACGCCGGCCGCGAACACCGGCACCAGGACGAGCCCCGCCGCCGTCGGGTCCAGTCCGCGTCCGTCCTCGAGCCACTGCGTGAAGCCGTACACGAACGAGTACGAGATCGTCGCCGTCAGCAGCGAGCGCAGGTAGCTGAGCAGCAGCGGAACGTTGCCGCTGAGCACCCGGACGTCGATGAACGGATCCGTCGCCCGCAGTTCCCACCAGGCGAAACCCGCCCCGGCGATCAGTGCGATCGGCAGAAGCCAGAACAGGCCGGAGGAGAGGTTCTGCAGGAACACGAGCAGCGCCAGCATCGCGACGCCGAACAGCACGATGCCGAGTCCGTCGATCCGCGGCCGGTTCTCTGGCGCCGGCTCCAGACCGGTGCGCCGGGGGAAGAACAGCGTCGCGAGCAGGAAGGTGGCGATGCCGAGCGGGATGTTCACCGCGAACGTCGCCCGCCACCCCCACGCGCCGATGAGCAGGCCGCCGAGCGCGGGAGCGATCACGGCGATCGTCTGAGTCGTGACCGAGAGCAGCGTGAGGATGGTGGCGGGCGAGGCGCGTCCGGTGCGCTCGCCCTCCGACCGGATCAGGTGCATCGCGGCGGGATAGCCGGCACAGGTGCCGAGGCCGAGGATGACGCGGGCGGCGACCAGCCACCAGATGCTGTCGCGGCTCTCCGGGGCGAGCAGGCCGATCGCCCCGGCGACGACGACCAGCGCGGCCCCGATGAGCGACAGAGTCTTCACCCCGAAGATGTCGACCAGACGGCCCACCAGGGGCTGGCCGATCGCGGTCGCCAGGTACAGGCTCGACACCAGCCAGACCGTCTCGCTGGCGGGGGCGCCGAGCGCGATGCCGATCGGGGTCAGCGCGACGGCGATGATCGCGGTGTTGATCGGGTTGAGGATCGTCCCGATCATCATCGGGGCCAACAGCCGCCGATCGAAGCGGCCGGCGGGGGCGGCGCCGCCGAGCCTCATCGGTTTCGCATCCTCATCAGCGCAGCATCTTCTCGAGCACGGCCATCGCCGACGAGACGGTGCGCAGGTCGTCGGGGTCGAGCGCAGCGAGAGCCTGCTCGAGCCACGCGGCTGCGGCATCCTTCTGCCCCTCGATGCGGTCCGAGCCCGCGGGGGTGAGGTCGATGATCTGCCGGCGCCCGTCGCTCGGGTCCTGACTGCGGGTCACGAATCCGGCGCGCTCCAGCGCCTCGACCGTCGCGGCCATGGACTGCGGACGCACCCGCTCGGCGGTCGCGAGGGCGCTCACCGTCGACACACCGCCCTTGCCGAGGCGGGCGAGCGCGGATGCCTGCGACGGCGTGAGCGCGTCGTCGGCTCCCGCCTCGCGGAACCGGCGCAGCATCCGGGCGACGACGGCGCGCAGATCGAGTGCCGTCTGCGGGGGAGTGGGAGCATCCGTCATATCGACAGCCTAAACTGCACAGGTAAAACTGTCTATTCTGTGCGATGATGCCGGCATGACCACTGCACTGCTTCTGATGGACTTCCAGAACGGCATCGCCGGCCGCTACGCGGAGGGCACCGACGTGATCCCGAACGCGCAGCGCGCGCTCGCCGCTGCGCGAGGGGCCGGCCTGCCCGTCGTGTTCGTGCGCGTCGCGTTCCGCGAGGGATTTCCCGAGGCCGCGAGCCGCAACCGCTCCTTCGGCGCGATCGCCGACTCGCCGATGGCCGCGCACATGACCGAGACGGCCGAGGCCACGCAGATCGTCGAGGCTCTGACCCCGCAGGCGACGGAGCCCGTCGTGGTGAAGCGCCGCATCGGCGCGTTCGCATCCGACCTGGACGTCGTGCTGCGCGGACTGGGCGCGACCGATCTGGTGCTCGCCGGCGTCTCGACCAGCGGCGTCGTGCTCAGCACGCTGCGCGCCGCGGCCGATCTCGACTTCGGGCTCACCGTTCTCGCCGATGCCTGCGCCGACATGGACCCCGAGGTGCACCGGGTGCTGACCGAGAAGGTGTTCCCCAGGCAGGCCGAGGTCGTCGACGTTGATGCCTGGGTGACGTCGCTCACATGAGCTTCGTGGACTCCAGCGCGCGCAGCATCTTCTGGTTGCCGTGGATGAGCGGCAGGCGCAGCACCAGGCCGAGCAGCAGCGCCGGAACGGCGAACAGCGCCAGCCAGCCCAGCTGCACCCAGTAGTCGTTCCGGTAGATGCCGGCGATCGCCGCGCGCATCGCGCTGACCGCGTGCGTTGCGGGCAGCCACGGGCTGATGTTCTGGAACCACTGCGGCAGCACCTGCAGCGGGTAGGCGCCGCCCGAGCTGGAGATCTGGATCACCAGCAGCAGCACCGAGAGGGCCTTGCCGGCGTTGCCGAACGTGACCACCAGCGTGTAGATGATCAGCATGAACACCAGCGAGCTCACCCAGCCCGCCAGGATCAGCAGGAACGGATGCTGCGGCTGCACCTGCGTGAACAGGATGCTGCCCAGGCAGACCAGCGAGCTCTGCAGGAAGCCGACGATCGCGAAGATGCCGAACCGGCCGAGGTACGTCTGGGCGGGGGAGAGCGGCGGAAGACCGGATGCCTCGCCCTGAGGCGGGTCCACGCGGATGGCCACCGCGGTGAGCAGCGCGCCGACCCACAGCGCCAGCACCGTGTAGAGCGGGGTCATCGCGGCGCCGAAGCTGACCACCGAGTACACCGGCACCCGGTCCAGCTCGACCGGCTCGGACACGAATGTGGCGAGGGCCTCGGGGTTCGAGCCGATCAGCTCGCGCAGGTCGCTGAGGTCGCCGCTGTCTACGGCCTTCTTCAGCGCTGCGTCGAGTTCGTCGAAGCGGTCGGCGGTCTCGAAGAGCGAGGCCGAGATCCCCGAGGTGAGCGTCTCCCCCTTCGAGAGGACGCTGCTCAGCGAATCCGAGCCCGACAGCGACTTCGCCGCCGCCGACAGGTCGTCGCCGATCGAGTCCACGTCGCGGCCGATGTCGGCCAGCGTGGAGGCCAGGGCGTCGAGCTTGGGCTGCAGGCTCTTCTCGAACGCGCTGCCGGCGTCCTTCACCGCGGCCTTCGCCTGGGCGATCAGCTTCGAGATCTCGGCGTGCGTGGCCTGACGATCGGCGTTGCCGGCGACGACCTGGTCGGCGGCGTCGTCCAGGCGCACCTGCAGAGCCTGCTCGCGCGCGATCGCCGAGTCGATCCGCGAGATGGTCGCGTCGAAAGCATCCAGCGCGCTGTCGGGCAGCAGCGGCCGCACGTTGTTCACGAGGTCGTCGCGCACCTTCTGCTGCTGGTCGACCTGGGTCTGCACGCGTGCGCCGATCGAGCGCAGTGCGTCCGCCGAGCTCGCCGACTGCGCATCCATCGAGGCGAACACGTCGTCGACGCTGTCGGCGACCGCCTGGTAGCTGTCGGCCGTGGCCGACAGCGCCTTGCCCAGCGCAGCGGTGGTGGTGGAGAGCGTCTGCTTCAACGACTTCGCGGCCTGCTTGCCGTCGCCCATCGCGCCCTTCGCGCTGCGCAGGGCGTCGGCCGACGAGGAGGCCAGGCCGGACGCGCTGTCCAGCAGCGGACGGCTGGACTCGAGCAGAGCGGTGAACATGTCGGCCGTCGACGCCCCGGCGCGCAGCTGCGCCGAGACCGAGGCGACGTGCGCCTGCAGCCGCGAGAGCGCCGCCTGGGTGTCGGCGTCATCGAGGTACGACGACAGCGAGGTGATGATGTTCAGCCCGGCCTCGCTGAGCTTCTCGGTGAAGACCTCGTTGATGCTCGTGGACACCTCGCCGGCGCCCTGTTCGGTGATCTTCGGGGCGAGGGCGTTCTTCTTCTCGTTCGTGTAGTACTCGATGCGGGTCGGCTCGGCGCCGTTCGAGTAGAACGTCATCATGTCTTCGCTGAACGTGGGCGGCAGCACGATCGCGGCGTAGTACGCACCGGAGCGGGTGCCGTCGATCGCATCCTCCTTCGAGGTGAACACCCAGTCCAGGTCGTCGTTGGCGCGCAGCGCCGACAGCACCTGATCCCCGACATTCAGGCGGATCGGCACCAGGTCGCTCTGATAGCCCTCGTCGACGCTCGCGACGGCGACCTTCAGGTTCTTGGTGTTCTCGAACGGGTTCCAGCTCGCGATCACGTTGAACCAGGTGAACAGCGAGGGGATCACGACCAGGCCGAACAGCACGATGACGGCCATGACGCTGCTGGTCGCCCGACGCAGGTCGAAGCGGAGCACGGCGAGGATGTTCTTCACTTCTGCTCCTCCTCTTCCTCGGTGTCGGGCGCTTCTTCTTCTTCTTCTTCTGGGCTCGGCTCGTCACCGGCATCCGTATCGAAGAGCTCCTCGAGAGAGACCGTGTCGTCGTCCGGCTCGGGATCCGGCTCGGGCCGCTCGAGCACCGCGGTCGCGACGGTGGCCGTGGCCGGTGCGGCGCTCGCCGCAGCATCCGCCTCCTCCGGCGCGCCCGCCGGCGCGGACGTGTGCAGGATGCCGGCCTCCGTCGTCTCGTCGATCAGCGCCTGGCGCAGGTCGGCTTCGGGCATCGCGCCCAGCTCGGATGCCTGCTCGATGCTCTGCTTGATGTACTCCAGCGTCACCAGGGCGGCGATGAGGATCAGGCACCACAGCGCCCACAGGCCGAGCATGGTCGCCTTGGCATCGGGCAGCAGCCAGGCCGCGACGCCGATCACCGCCATCACCGCGACGCCGACGATCACCGTGAGCCGCAGCCGGGTCGGGTAGTGCTCGGTGAAACGGCGCGCGCGTGCCGCGTTCTCGGCGCGGAAGCCGTCGCCGTCGGTCAGGGCGCGGATGATCTGGGGAGTGCGGCGGCGGCCGATGATCTGCACGTCCTCGCTGACCAGCAGCCGGCTCTCGGCCAGCTTGCGGTTGAACAGCAGCGCGAAGTTGCCCAGCCACCGGCGCAGGACCAGGCCGAGCACGAAGGCGAGGATCACGAAGATCGAGATCGTTCCCATCGCACGCCACCAGGTGCCGTCGTAGAAGCCGCTGATGGTCTCGCGGAGCGCGTCGATGCCGTAGGTGAAGGGCAGGAACGGATACAGACCGCGGAAGAAGTCCGGCATCATCTCGATCGGATACAGCCCGGATGCCCCGGGGATCTGGAAGATCACCAGCAGGATGCACAGCCCCTTGCCGACGTAGCCGAACACGACCGAGAGCGCGTAGATGATGCTGAGGTAGGCGAGGCCGATGAGCACACTGCTGCCCACGAATGCGAAGGCGTTCGCGGTCTGCACACCGATCACCAGGTTGCCGATGGACACGAGCAGCGACTGGAAGAACACGATCGCGGCGAACAGCATCCAGCGGCCCATGTAGGCCTGCCGCACCGAGACGCCCTCGACGCCCTCGGTGTCCACCTCGAGGCGGAAGATGACCATCAGCACGAAGGCGCCGATCCACAGCGACAGGTTCGTGAACAGCGCAGCCATCGCCGAGCCGTAGGCCTGCGTGGGGAACATCACGTTCTCGTGCACCTCGACCGGCGACGCCATGAATGCGGCGATCTGCTCGGGGTCGAGCCCGCTGATCTCGCTGAGCCTGTTCCACAGGTCGGCCGAGCCGAGTGCGAGCACGTCGGTGCGCACGGTGCCGAGGCCCTCTTCGGCGGTGGCGAGGTTGCCGTCCAGAGCGGTGAGCGCGGTGGCCGTCGAGGCGAGCTGGGTCTTCAGCCCGGCCAGCAGGTTCTGCGCCTGCGCCACCTGCGAGCGCTGCGCGCCCACGGCCGCCGAGAAGCCCTCTGCGCTGGCGGACAGCGCTGACATGGCGCGGTTCAGCTCGGGGACGTTGTTCATCAGCGCCTTGCGGATGTCGCCGGCCGAGGTCGCCGCCTGCTTGACTGCGGCATCGACCTTGCCGGATGCCGCGTCGAGGGACTTCAGGGTGTTCGAGACATCGCCGTTCAGCGTCTTCAGCTGCGCGAGCACCTGCTGATCGGCGGCATTGCGCTGCTGCAGCGCGTCGATCGCCGCACGCAGCTTCTGCGCGGCATCCGATGCCGGGTCGAGCTGATCCAGCGCCGCCTGCAGCTCGTCGAGTGCCGTGCTGTTCGCCTTGATGACGGCGGTCATGTCGTCGATCGCGGTGCCCACAGCGACGTTCGCCTGCTGCAGTCCGGCCGAGAGCGTCGCGATCGACGCGCTCATCTTTCCGGAGGCGTCGGCGAGCAGGCCCGCACCCTCGACGTACGCCGAGGTGACCTTGTCGGTGACGGTCAGCAGCTCCTGCTGCGCCTCCTTGGCGAGGGTCTGCGCCTGGGCGATCGAGCGCTGCACGTCGGCGAGCGTCCGGTCGACCTTGCTCAGCGTGCCGCCGGCGCTGTCGAGTCGGCCCTGCGCATCTGTCAGCGCGGACTGCAGATCGGCGAGGTTCGTCCGAGCGGCAGCGAGCTTCGCGGTCGCGTCGTCGAGGGCGGTGATCGAGCCGTCGCGGGCCTCGGTGAGCCTGCCCTCGACGTCGATGCCGGCGGCCTTCAACTGCTCGGTGATCACTCGCGAGACCGTCGAGACGAAGGTGCTGTTGATCTGCTTGTCGAGCGTCGACGCGCCCACGTCGGTGATCTTCGGGGCGATCGCGTTCGCCTTCTCGTTGACGTAGTACTTCAGCTGCGGGCGGGTGATGTCGCCGGTCGTGACGCTGAGGAAGTCGCGGCTGAAGTCCGGCGGGATGACGATGGCGGCGTAGCTGTCGCCGCTGCGCACGGCGTCCATCGCCTCGTCCTCGTCGAGGAATGTCCAGCCGAGCTGATGATCCTTCTTCAGCTCTGCGACGAGCTCGCCGCCCACGTCGATAGGGCCGGTCAGATCGGAGGTCGCGCCCTCGTCCTGGTTGACGATGGCGACGCTGACGTTCTGCGTGTTGGAGTACGGGTCCCAGAACGCGATGATGTTGAACCAGGCGTACAGCGACGGCGTGACGATGACGCCGATGATGATGATCCACGCCTTGCTGACGCGTGCCAGACGACCGAGGTCGCGACGGAAGACGGTCCAGGCGTTGGGAGTGCCGACCGAGCTCATGCAGCCGCCTCCGCGATGTCGGGATGTGCTGCCAGCAGACTATCCGCCTCGCGCCAGGACAGACCGGCGATGCTCAGTACCGTGCGGACAGCCACGTCCGCGGCGTCCGCGCTGGTGGCATCCGTCCTGGCGACCACCGTGCGGGCCATCTCCTCGATCAGCCGGGCGACTGCGGGGGCGGCGAGGTCGGTGCGGAAGCTGCCGTCGTCCTGGCCGCGGCGCACCAGGCCGGCTACCGTGAGCCGCAGCGGTGCGAGCGCCTCGGCGGTGTGCTCGACGTGCGCCTCGTCGAGGGCGATCACTGCGGCGAACTGCACGTGCGCGGCCTCCTGCCACAAGCGGGCGGCCAGGCGCGCGAGGGCGAGCCGGGCATCGGTGTCGGTGACGGACTCGGCGATCGCGTTGAAGCGCTGCGCGCCGATGAGGATCAGCTCGCGGATGAGGGCGTCGCGATCATCGAAGTGACCGTACAGGGTGCGACGGGAGAGCCCGGCGGTGCGGGCGATGACGTCGACGGAGGCATGCGGGTCGGCCGCGAGCGCCGTGCGCGCCGCCTCGAGGATGCCGGCACGGTTCGCTCGGGCGTCGCTGCGGGGCACACGGGTGGTGGTCATGCGCCCCAGTCTACGAACATGCACACTGTTGTGCAAGTTAGTTCAGGGGATTCCCGGCATCCGGGTCTCGTCGGGCACAGCTGCACGACTCGGGAACATCTGCACGACCAGATGCCCGTGTCCGTCGTGCAGCTGTGCCGGGATCGTGCAGTTGCGCCCGCGGACGCGTTGGATGCAGGGCGCTCGCGCCGCTGGGGAACGCCTGCACGATCGGGGAACGCCCGCACGACCTCATCCGTCGTTCGGTCGTGCGTCTGTTCCCGGATCGTGCGGGTGTACCGCCGACGACGAAGCCCCGACCCGTCGAGACGGGTCGGGGCTTCGTGAAGAAGACAGGTCTCAGTCGGTGCCGAAGTCGAACGCGGCACCCTCGGAGGCCACGTCGACGGCATCCGTCAGCTTCTCATCGGCCTCGGAGACCGAGCCCTCGACGGCCTCGGTGATCTCAGCGGCCTCGCCCGCGGTGACGCGGCCGACCAGCTCGCCGGTGGCGCCGCCGACCAGGCCGAGGCCCGCGTACTGCTCCAGGCGCGAGCGCGAGTCGGCGATGTCGAGATTGCGCATGGTCAGCTGGCCGATGCGGTCCACCGGGCCGAAGGCCGCGTCGCCGACGCGCTCCATGGAGAGCTTCTCCGGGCCGTAGGACAGGTTCGGCGAGACGGTGTCGAGGATGGTCCAGTCGTCGCCGCGGCGCAGTCGCAGCGTGACCGTGCCCGAGATGGTGAGGCCGACCCAGCGCTGGATCGATTCGCGCAGCATGAGCGACTGCGGCTCGAGCCAGCGTCCTTCGTACATCAGGCGACCGAGGCGGCGGCCCTGCTCGTGGTAGGTCGCGAGGGTGTCCTCGTTGAGGATGCCGTTGACGAGACGCTCGTAGGCGATGAACAGCAGCGCCATGCCCGGCGCCTCGTAGATGCCGCGCGACTTCGCCTCGATGATGCGGTTCTCGATCTGGTCGCTCATGCCCAGACCGTGGCGTCCGCCGATGCGGTTGGCCTCGAACACCAGCGCCACCGGGTCGGTGAACTCCTGGCCGTTCAGGGCGACGGGGCGGCCGGCCTCGAAGGTGACCGTGACGTCTTCCGTGGCGATCGCGACCGAGTCGTCCCAGTACTTGACGCCCATGATCGGGTCGACGCTCTCGAGCGACACGTTCAGGTGCTCGAGGGTCTTCGCTTCGTGCGTGGCGCCCCAGATGTTGGCATCCGTCGAGTAGGCCTTCTCAGCCGAGTCGCGGTACGGGAAGCCGTGCTCGACGAGCCACTCGCTCATCTCCTGGCGGCCGCCGAGCTCGGTGACGAAGTCGGCGTCGAGCCAGGGCTTGTAGATCCGCAGGCGAGGGTTGGCCAGCAGGCCGTAGCGGTAGAACCGCTCGATGTCATTGCCCTTGTAGGTGGAGCCGTCGCCCCAGATGTCGACGCCGTCCTCCTTCATCGCCCGCACCAGCATGGTGCCGGTGACGGCGCGGCCGATCGGCGTGGTGTTGAAGTAGGTCTTGCCGCCGGAGCGGATGTGGAAGGCGCCGCACTGCAGGGCGACGAAGCCCTCCTCGACCAGGGCGGTCTTCGCGTCGACCAGGCGGGAGACCTCGGCGCCGTACTCCAGCGCGCGGCCGGGGATCGACTCGATGTCGTCCTCGTCGGGCTGACCGAGGTCGCCGGTGTAGGTGCAGGGGATCGCACCCTTGTCGCGCATCCAGGCGACGGCGACGGAGGTGTCGAGACCTCCGGAGAACGCGATGCCGACGCGCTCGCCGACGGGGAGGGACTGCAGGACCTTGGACATGCGATCAAGTCTATCGGCGGCGCGTCGCGGCTTTCGGCGGGGTTCGCGCACCCTCGATTTGATCCGTACCGAGTGTTCGCTATGGTGGCACTGAGCGCCATTTGGCGCGCGCCCGGAAATGCGGTTACCCGCCGCGGGGAACCGGGCGAAGGGGAACCACTACTTTTCGGGGGAGAAGTATGCGCACTGCGCAAAGCGCTGTTCAAGCGCGCCCATTTTGGCGCGCCATCAGGAATGTTCTGGCGATGCTGACCGTCGGTCTGCTCGCCGTACTCGGCATCGTCGCGATGCCGGCGGCCGCGAGCGCGGCACCGAATCCAGCGATCGTCGTCGACGACGTGGTGATCGGCGGGGGCACGGGCCAGGACGGCCAGCTCGTCGTCGGCGACACGATCTCGATCAGCGGAACCTGGGATGCCAGTGACGCCGACCCGCAGTCCGGCGACACCTTCACGATCGGGCTGCCGCCCGAGCTGAAGATCCCGGCCGACATCCCGTTCAACCTGGACGGGCCCAACGGCAACGGCGATGTCGTCACCTTCGCCACCTGTCTCGCCGACGCGAGCACCGGCGTGGTGACATGCACGCTCACCGACGCGGTGGCGACCGATCCGGAGTTCGTCAAGGGCGAGTTCAGCTTCGACGTCGAGGCTGTCGAGGCGACAACCGAGGAGGAGCTCGCATTCGACCTGAACGGCCAGGACGTCATGGTCGAGCTTCCCGGCACCGGCGGGATCGACGACGGCATCGACCTGCCCGGTGAGGTCACCAAGTCGGGCGAGATGAACGCCAACAACTGGTCGATGACCTGGACCGTCGACATCCCCGGCGCGAACCTCGTCGCCGCCGGCGGCGATGTCGCGCACATCACGGACACCTTCGGCGCCGGCCACGTGCTGTGCGATCCGATCGGGTTGAAGGTGCAGACCGTGCGCGGCAGCACCGTCGTCGACGTGACCGATCTGGCGACTCTCTCCGGTGAGCCGGGCGACTCGTCGTTCCAGCTCGACCTGAACGCCCCGCAGGGCGGCTTCGACGCCAACGTCACCTACCGGGTCACCTACCAGACCTGCACCTCCGACGGGCAGATCGACCCCTCGGGCACCAGCTACGACAACTCGATGCAGATCGAGGGCTGGGGCGAGGCCGGTCACGGCGTCGGCCATGTCACGAACAGGCCCTGGCAGATCGACCTCACCAAGTCCGGTTCGGTGCTCGGCGGAGCCGACCGCAACGGCAAGATCGCCTGGACCGTCGTCGTGCCCGGAGACCAGCTCGTCGGCAAGGACGGTTTCACGTTCTCGGAGGCGCTCGGCGCCGGACACGAGCTCTGCACCGACACCATCAGCGGCATCCGCATCACCGAGCGCTACGGTCCCAGCAACCAGATGCAGCGGGACGTCACGGGCATGCTCACCCCGACCGTCGTCTCCCAGTCCGCTCAGGGCTTCGAGATCCGCTACGACGTCAACAACCCGGCGCTGCAGTTCAAGGCATCCGACTACCGCTACGTGATCACGTACAACACGTGCGTCACGTCGACCGACCTGCCGGCCGGCGGCACCGGGTACTCCAACGAGGCGAACGTCGACGGCAAGGTGACCGGCAACGAGGCGAAGGTTCCCGGCCGCACCGACCAGAAGAACGGTGCGCTCAACTCCTCCACGGTCACGATCGACGGCGTCGAGCACCTGCCGCAGACCACGCTGAACTGGTCGATCGTCGTGCCCGGTGAGCGCCTCGCCGACATCCAGAGCGCACTCACCATCACGGACACGCTCTCGGGCGCGCACCAGGTGTGCACGGCCGGTGACCCCACCGGCGGGCTTGCCGCGCAGCTCGGGCTGAAGGTCGAGGCCAGGGACCAGATCCAGAACGGTGGCCTGGCCACCGTGGATCTCACCGGCGGCACCACCGTCGCTCAGGACGGCCAGGAGCTGACGTTCACGATCGCGCAGCCGACTCTGCCGCAGCCGGGCGGCGGCACCGAGACCGGCTTCAGCCGCGAGTACCAGTACGTCATCAGCTACACGACGTGCACCACCAGCGGCGGAATGGATGCTCCCGGCACCAGCTATGGGAACACCGCCGTCGTCGCGGGCAAGACCTACGAGAAGAGCGTCACCCAGAACAACAAGGGTTCCGGCAGCGGCCAGGGCATGCCCCGCGGCACCGTCGCGATCGACAAGGTGCTCGCCGACACCTCCGGCGCCGCATTCGTGCCCGATGACGCCATGTTCACCGTGCAAATCAAGGAGATCGACCCGAACAAGGTCGTGCAGAACGAGTACGACCTGCGGGTGCCGCTGAACGGCGCCCCGGTGAGCGGTCTCAACGCGCGCGGCACGGGCTGGACGGTCGAGATCACCGAGCCCACGCTCCCGACCTACCCGGGTGTCGTCTTCGGCACTCCGAAGTTCGCGAGTGGGCCGGGCGTCACGGTGAGCGAGGACGGCAGGACGGCCGTCGCCTCCGTCTCGCCGAACACGAACGTCAGCGTGAGCCTCACCAACACGGCGCAGCTCGGATCGGTGAACGTGGTCAAGAGCGTCACGGGCGGCGCGGCCGCCCTGGTCGACCCTGACCGCACCTACCAGGTCACCGCGCACATCGACACCAGCGCTCTCGGTGCCGGGTTCCCGGCGCAGCCGGACCGCACCTTCCTGCTGACCGCGGGCCAGCCCTACGCGCTCGGCGACCTGCCGATCGGCGCGGTCGTCACGTTCTCGGAGGCGGTCCCGGCCGATGACGACCAGCTCACGTGGGGCGCACCGGTCTTCAACCCGGCATCCATCACGGTGCAGCCGGCGAACGCCACTACGCCGGCGGCAGAGGCTCTGACCAACAGCGTCGAGCGCACGGTCGGCACGTTCTCCCTGGTGAAGAACGTCACCGGAGACCAGGCCGAGAACCCGGCGGTTCCCGACACGGTCACCGTCACCGCGACCTGGACCGAGGAGGGCGGCGAGCCGCAGCAGAAGGTGCTCACGCTGCCGACCGACGGCACCCCTGTCGCGTTCGGCGAGAACCTGCTGATCGGCACCGAGGTCACGCTGACCGAGACGCCGCTGGCCGACGGATCCAGCATCGACTGGGGCGCACCGACCTGGAGCGGAACCGGCGTGGTCGTCGACGGCGAGTCCGCCGTCGTGACCATCGGCCGTGACGCTCAGGCGCAGGTCGCCGTCGAGAACCACGCCGCCACCTCGACAGCGGGCATCAGCCTGCTCAAGGGTGTCGCCGGTGAGGCGGCCGGCGAGGTCGCCGAGGGCACGGAGTTCCCCGTGACCGCCACCTGGACCGACGACGAGGGCGACCACTCGGTCGAGCTGAACATCAACGCGACCTCGCCGACGCCGCTCGGCGTCGACCTGCCGGCGGGCACCGTCGTCACGATCACCGAGGGCGAGCGCCCCGGGATCGACACGGTGATCTGGGGGTCGATCACGATCTCCGGAACCGCCGTCACCGACAACGGCGACGGCAGCGCCACCGTCGTGGTCTCCGACCAGCAGGACGACTCCACCCTGATCACCGTGGTGAACGAGGCGACCTGGGCGCCGGGCACGTTCTCGCTCTCGAAGGACGTCACCGGTGTGCTGCTCGAGAACCCGGATGTCCCGGATGCCGTCACCGTGACCGCGTCCTGGTTCGAGGGCGACGAGCAGGTCTCGACCGAGGTCCGGATCGCGACGGACGGCACAGTGACGTCGTTCGGGCGTGATCTGCCGCACGGCACCGAGGTCACCCTGTCCGAGGCGGCTCCCGGCAGCAGCGCCGCGTTCACGTGGGACACCCCGGCGTGGGCGGCCGAGGGGATCGTGGCGAACGAGGACGGCACGGCGACGATCACGATCGGCGCGGCGACCGACCTCGCCGTGACGCTCACGAACAACGCCACCGCGTCACTCGGCAGCCTGACCCTGCTGAAGACGCTCTCGGGCGACGGGGCGACGGATGTGCCGGACGGCACCGTCTTCCCCGTCACCGCGACCTGGACCGACCTGCTCGGACAGGAGCAGCGCGCCGAGCTGCAGCTCACCCCCGGTGAGCCCGCAATGCTCGACGAGCTGCCGCTGGGCACCGAGGTCACCCTGACCGAGGACAGGGTCGGCGGTCTGCCGGTGAACCTGCAGTGGCTGAAGGCGACCTGGTCGACCGAGGACGAGAACGTCACCGTCTCGGCCGACGGCGCGACGGCCGTGGTCACCGTCACCGCTGAGCCGGGCGCGCGGGCATCGCTGTCGCTCGACAACGAGTTCCACCGCATCCCGGATCTCGCCACCACCGGCGGGTACGTCTCGGGCGGACTGATCGTGCTGGTGGTCTCGCTGATCGGCGGCGGTCTGCTGCTGATGAGCAGGCGCCGCAGCAAGCAGGTCTGACACCCGCGTAACGGGTCGGGCGGATCATCCGCCCGACCCGTTACGCGTACCGAGCTGGTCATCGGAGTGCGAGCCGCTCGGAAGATGACAGGGGTACGGTGGATGTTCCCGCGACGAGATCGGAGGATCATCATGCCCCGAACGATCGGCATCCTGCTCGCCGCCGGCCTGCTCGCGATCGGACTGGCCGCCTGTGCACCGACCCAGGACGCGACGACGGCGCCGACCGCCACTCGGACGGACGCCGCGGATGCCCCGGCCGTCGAGCCCACGCTGGACGACGGGACACCGGTCGCCACGCTGACCCCCGTCGAGGCGGCGGACGCCCTGTGTCGAGCAGGCGACGCCGATGACGACCGCGCCTGCGTGATCACCGGGCAGCAGTCCACAGCCGACCTCTCCTTCGAGGGCTACGACGTCGTCAAGCTCATCGACTCGAGCTTCGACGGGAACGTCGCCGTCGGCGGCGTCCGTGAACTCGTCGTGACGGACTCGACTTTCGGCGGCGACCTCACGGTGACGCGCACGCAGGGCGTCGTCGTGAAGGTGTCCCAGATCGACGGCACGCTCGCCATCTCGCAGGCACAGCATGCGACCCTCGTGAAGAACACCGTCGCCGGCGACCTGACCTGTGACAGCGTGCGCGCCGACGGTAACGGCAATCAGGTGACCGGCACGAACACCTGCTCGGTGCGCTGACGCCGCAACAGCCCGCGCGCCAGCTAGGTTGACCGCATGGGTGGTGCTTTCCTGTGGGGCGCCGTCGCCGCGGCGCCGCTGTTCGTCGGCGCGTGGCTCGCGACGCTGCGACACTGGTCGCCGAGACTGCTCGGCATCGTGCTGGGGTTCGGCGCCGGAGCGCTGATCTCGTCGATCTCGTTCGAACTGGTGCAGGAGGGGCTCGGCCTCGGCGGACCGGTGCCGCTGGTCGCCGGGCTCGCCGTCGGTGCGCTGACCTACTACGTCGCCGACCGGATCGTCGACGCCAGGGCTGCGGCGGCGAAGGGCCCGTCCGGCATGCCGCTCGCGATCGGCGCTCTGCTCGACGGCATCCCCGAGCAGCTCGTGCTGGGCATCGGCCTCGCGTCGGGCGACGGCGTCAGCCTGGCGCTCGTCGTCGCCATCCTGGTCTCGAACCTGCCGGAGTCGATCGGCTCGGCGTCCGACCTGCTCGAGTCCGGCATGAAGAAGTCGCGGATGCTGCTGCTGTGGGCCGCCGTCGCCGTGGTCTGCATGCTCTCGACCGTGGCCGGGTACGCGATCACGGATGCGGTCAGCCCGGCCTTCCAGGCGGCAGTCGACGGCTTCGCCGCCGGCGCACTGCTCGTCATGCTGGTCGACTCGATGGTGCCCGAGGCGCAGTCCAAGGCCAAGGAGTCGACCGGCCTGTTCACCGTGCTCGGGTTCACGGTCGCCGCGGGATTGTCGTTCGTGGGGTGAGTGTCGGACGGGCTACTCGTTGCTCAGCGCCGTCGACGGCGTGCGACGATGAGCACGACCCCGGTGGCGGCGGCAATGCCGAGCCCGATGGCGACCAGCCTGCCGCGCTTCGGGGGCGCGCCCGCGGCATCGGCGTCGTCCGGCGCTCCGTCCAGCCGCACCGTTCCGGTCGCGCCGTTCACGGTCAGCACGTCCCCGGTGGAGATCCGCCTGGTCGCGCTGCCGGTGCCGAGAACCGCGGGAATCCCGTATTCCCGCGCCACGATCGAACCATGGCTGAGAACGCCGCCGATGTCGGTGACCACCCCCGAGGCCAGAGCGAACAGCGGTGTGTACGCCGGGGTGGTGATGGACGCCACGAGCACTTCGCCGGGCTGGAAGCTCGCGAAATCCGCCGTGCCGCTGAGCACGCGCGCCGGGGCGGTCACCTGCCCGCCCGATCCGCCTGTGCCGTGCAGCACGGGGCCCGAGTCGTCGCTCTCCTTCGCCGGCATGAAGCGCTCCATCGACGTCATCATTCCGCTCTTCGGCAGATACTGCGGCGGGGTCGCGAGCCGTCGGCCGCGCCAGGTGCGGCGGCGCTCGTCGACGTCGGTGCGATGGTCGGGCAGCGAGGCATCCCCCTTGTCCAGCGCCGCGGCATCGGCGTCCGCTTCTGCCGCGGTGATCCAGAACACGTCCTCGGCGGAGACCAGTGAGCCGGATGCCGCGAGCCGAGCCCCGAACTCGCGCAGCAGCCTTCGCTGCACCGGCCAGGCGAGTCCCATCGCCGCGAGCGCATCCTCGCGCACGGGAGCCCACAGCTGGGCAGAGCGAAGACGGCGCTCGGCAAGACCGCGGCGCACCGGATCCAGCCGCGCGACGAGTTCGCGCGTGATGCGCTCGCGTCTCGCCGCGGATGCCCGCTGCCGCTCGCCCGGATCGGCGGCCTTGCCGGCGATCGTGTGCTTGAGCGTTTCGATGACGGGTGCGGGATCGTCGGCAGGCACCGGATTGATGAAGTCGAGGTTGTAGACGGTGTGGCCGTACTCGGCGAGATACGCATCGAGCCGCTCCCGGAACGACGCCGGCAGATCGTCCCCGGCATCCAGCTGCTCCGCCAGACCGGGCTGCGTCCTGCACCATTCGGCCAGTTCGTGCAGCGCGCGCTCCGAACGCATCGGCGCCGAGTCGAACCCGAGCAGGAAGTCGGATGCCTGCGGATCGCCCTCACGGCGCATCGTGGAGTCGTACAGCTTCGTCCACAGCACCTCGCTCATGCCGGCCAGCGGCATCACCATCTGCACGATGCTGTAGTACGCACACGCCGCGTCGAGCAGTTCACGAACGCCGGCGATCAGCTCGGGCGCCGACAGCTGCGAGGCATCCTCGTCCGCATGGCGGGCCACGACGGCGCGATAGGCGGGCAGCGCCTCATCGCGCCACTTGTCCATCACGTAGCCCTTGCGCAGCAGGAAGCGCATCAGTGGCGGCGTGGCCTTCAGCATGGCCATGAAGGTCGATTTCGGATAGTCGTAGTAGGCGTAGCCGTTGATCGTCGGGAACGCCATGTCCAGCGTCGACAGGTCGGGCGCGACATCACTGAGCATCGATCGCAGACCGAACGGCACTGCGTCGCGCACGAGATCGGAGAACAGCGGGGTCAGCGGGTCGGGCATCTGCTCGACGATGCTGGCGCGGAAGTACAGGCTGCCTTCGCGCGGCAGCGTCCAGTCGGCCGGAACGTCGCCGACGGGCTCGGGCAGAGCCGTGATCGGCCGCGCCTGCACGATCTGGAATCCGCCGTCGGAGAGCGTCCACTCGATGTCCTGCGGGGCGCCGAAATGGTCCTGGACACCGGCGCCGATCTCCGCGAGCTCGCGTGCCTGAGCGTCTGTGAGGGTAGCGGTATCCGCCTGCGACGACGGGACCTCGGACTGCTCCGAGCCGCCGTCGACGCGCACGGTCATGACCTTCTTCGTCGCGATGCGGCGGTCGACGGCATCGCCGTGCACGGTGTACTCGTCAGGCTCGACCAGACCGCCGACGACCGATTCGCCGAGTCCCCACGAGGCCGTGATGACGGTCTCGTCACGGTGTCCGTTGCCCGGATTCGCCGTGAACATCACGCCGGCGACCTCGGCCGGAACCAGTCGCTGGACGACGACGGCGATGCTCAGCCCTGCGGCGGCCTCGTGCCCCACCCGCGATCGGTAGGCGATGGCACGGGCGTTCCACAGCGACGCCCAGCAGCGGCGCACGGCATCCACGACGGCGTCGGTGCCCTCGATGTTGAGGTATGTGTCCTGCTGACCGGCGAAGCTCGCCCCTGGCAGGTCTTCGGCGGTCGCAGACGAGCGCACCGCGACCGGTCCCTCGCCGAGCGCGGCGTACGCGGCGGCGATCTGCAGGGCGATGTCGGTCGGCAGACCGGACGCGGTGAAGAGTGCCGCGGCTTCAGCGGCGGGCTCGGTGTCCGCCGTGAGCCTCCCGAGCGCGGCATCCACGCCCGCCGCCGCGACGAACGCGTCATACGCGGCCGTCGTGACGACGAACCCGTCCGGAACGGGGAACCCGGCGCGCACGAGCTCCCCCAGATTCGCCCCCTTGCCGCCGGCGATCGGGACGTCGGCGCTGCCGAGATCAGAGAGCGGGCGGATCAGCGATGCCTTCTGCTCAGTCATTCTCGCGAGTTTAGGAGCGCCCGGCAGCAGAGGAAACACCTCGCCGCGCGTCACGCGAATCAGAAGCCCGGGTACTCCCCGATGCGCTTCTCGAATGCGGCGCGGTCCTTCTCGCTGAGCACCTTCCGGGCGATGATCGTCAGCTGCACACCCTCGACGGGCTCGCCGGTCGCCTGGTGCTTCGCCTCACGGTCGGCCTGTGCTGCGCCGGTCGTGTCCTTCGACGGGTCGAACGCGTCCACGTACAGCATCATCGGATCGGGATAGGCGTCCGAGTACCACTCCCAGGTGTGCTGCTCCTCGACATCGGCCGAGCCGTACAGCTTCGCCACCATGTCTGACGAGATGCCTGATTCCGCCGAGTTCAGTGGGTACAGCGCGTACATGTTGCGCTCGGCGAGCACCTCATCGATCACTGAGGCGACCTGACGCTTGCGGTCGTTGTCGCGCACCGGCTCATTCGTCGTCCACTGCTCGGAGGTGTACTGCTGCAGCATCGACTCGCCGCCGTAGCCGTTGCGCTCGTGCCGGGTGTCCGGCGCTCCGGACTTCTTCCAGGTGTAGCCGAAGTCGTCGGTGAGTCGCGCGCGGATCTCCGCCATCAGCTCGTCCCCGTTCGCCTGCACCTCCTCGAGAGAGGACTGGGACAGCACCTCGGCGTTCGAGGTGCCCTTCACCCCGGGGTACGCCTCCTCGTGCTTCTGCTTGTCGCTCTTCACGCCGTCGTAGGAATGGGTCGCGGATGCCACGACAGCACCCACAGCGCCGACGGTGGCCACATTGAACAGCAGTGCGATGGCGAGAGCGATCGCACCCAGCATGCGGCCCTTCGCGGTCACCAGCGCGGCGATGATGACGCCGGCCACGACGAGCTGCAGCACCACGACCGTGAGCGAGTACACCGGGTCGGCCCCGCCGCCGATCATCGCGCCGAGCAGGATCAGAGCGAACAGGATCGATGCGACCAGCGCCGCCCAGCCCAGCCCGTTCGGCTTCGCCTTCGGAACATCGAGCTGCACGACCTGAGCCGCCGGGGGCTCGGCAGGGGCCGAGTTCGTGCGTCGCGCGCCATGGTAGCCGCCGGGAGGCGGCACAGGCGGTGCACCCTGGTCGCCGCCGAGATAGCGGGAGCGCTGCTCGTCTACCATGGCTTGTCCGTTCCGCTGCCGGAGCCGTCGTCGCCGCCGGAGCCGCCGCCGAGCTGGTCTTCACGGTCCTGCTGCCCCTGGCCGAGCTTGCCCTCGATGTCGTCGAGCTTGCCCTGACCGGGCTGCTCGGTCTTGTCCTCGCCGCCCTGGCCCTGCTGCGGCTGCTGCTGCTCCTGTTGCTGCTGCTTCTGCTGCAGGCGGCCCTTCAGATCGTCGAGCGTGCCGCCCATGTCGCGGCTCGGGTCGGACGACTGCTGCTGCGCCTGCTCGCTGTCGCACTCCTTCGGAGTGTCCACGGTGATCTCGAGCGCCTCGCCGTACAGCTGCGCGGCCTTCGCCGGATCGCCGCCGGCCTGCTCGGCATCGCCCATCCGCTCCACGACGATCGCGAGGTTGATCCGCACATCGCAGACCTCGAGGCCGTGCGCGAGCTTCAGCGCGTCCTCGAGCTCGGTGCGGGCCTTCGGCAGCTCATCGGCGCCCGCGAGAGCAGTGCCGGCGTTGAACGGCGCCTTGTACGGCTCGAACACGTTCCACCACGACTGGCCGTGCGCGGCCGACTCCGACCCCGCGTAGTCGCCCGCAACATAGGCGCTGACCGACTGGTGCGCGAAGGCGTACATGCTGAGCAGCTTCGCCACCAGCACGAGCCCGGCGATCACGAACGGGATGCTGCAGATCGCGATCCAACGGCGGATGCGGCGTCGCCGCCGGTTCGCGGCGAGGAGAGCGGATGCCGGGTCGGTCTGCGCGGGGGGACGTTCGAGCACGGAGGTCATCGGGCACCCCCTTCAGCCCCGGGTCCTGAGCGAGGAGCGCCCTTCGTCTCGTCGCTGCGCTCCTCGCTCAGGGGCCGAGCCCCGGGTCCTGAGCGCCCTTCGTCTCGCTTCGCTCGCTCAGGACCCGCGACCCAGCGAGACGAAGGGCGTGCCTCAGACACCGCGAGACCCCGCATCCGGGTCACGAGCATCGTCGCGCGGGCGAGTTCGACGCCGAGCAGCAGCACGATGACGAGGGCGAAGATCCAGTACAGCTCGGTGACGTCGCCGACCTCGCCGGACTCGGCGTAGTCGGTCGTCGTCTTCGGGGCCTCGGGCAGCGTGATCTTCGCATCCGCGGTGCGGTGCTCGTAGGTCACGCCGAGCTGGTCGGCGATCTTCTCGAGGCTCTTCTCGTCGATCACCGAGTGCGCCTTCTCGCCCTGGTACTCGATGTAGCCCGAGTTCGTGGTGCCGCGGCCGGTGGTGATCTTCATCGCCCCGCCATCCTTCGTGCCGTACCCCAGCACGGCACCGGCGTCGACGTACTTCTGCGCGGTGCCGAAGGACTCCGGCTCGTTCTGCGACGTCTGCTCGCCGTCACCCAGGTAAAACACCATCCGGGCGCGATCCGGCGCTGCCTTCGCGGCCGACTGAAGGGTCTTCGCGAGCAGCTCGTTCGCGACGCCGATCGAGCTGCCGCGGGACTGCGCGGTGACCTCGGGGCGCAGCACGTCGAGCGAGGAGAGCAGCGCCGTGGCATCCGTGGTCAGCGGCAGGCGCAGCTGCGCCGTCGCATCGAAGGTGATCAGCGCGAAACGCGCGCCGGGGTACTCGTCGATGATCTTCTGCACGTCGGCGCGCACCCCGTCGAGCCGCGGCTTGCCGCCGTCCCAGTCCTCGGCGACGATGCTGGCCGTGGTGTCCACGGCGATCACGACGTCGGTGTCGGTGGCGAGGGTCTGCGAACTGCCGCCGGGGATGCCGGGGCGCAGCAGCATCGCGAAGGCGGCGAGCAGCATCAGCATGCGCAGCGCCCAGATCCAGCGCGGGCCTCTGGACTTGACCAGCGCCCACACGATCGCCGCGGCGACCGGTGCGCACAGCAGCACCAGCAGCAGCGGGTTCAGGACGGGCTGGAGGATCACAGTCTCACCACCCAGAGCAGCACCAGGAAGCCGAGCACCGCGATGAGGAGCAGAGCGATCCACAGGTTCGGGGCATCGGCCCAGACCACTTGGGCCTGTCCGCGCAGCGCGGCGGCATCCTGCTTCTGGATCTGCGCGACGATGTCGGCGACCGTCGTCGTCTCGCGCAGCCCGTACGCCTGGCCGCCGGTCGCCTGCGCTGCCTTCGTCAGCCCGGCACTGGTCTGCTTCTTCGCGTCGCCGACCGGGTCGATCGCGAACACCTTGACCTTCTGCGAGGCAGCGTATGCGGATGCCTCGTCCAGAGTCAGGATCTGCGCGCCGTTCACCTCGTTGTCGGTGGCGAGGATCACCGAGCGACTGCGCTCGTCGTCGAGATGGTCGAACCGCATCGTGCAGGCGGCGAGACCGTCGCCGATCAGCGAGGCGCCTGGCCCGTTCAGAGTGCCGACCCAGTGATCGGGGGTGTCGGTCTGGTAGTCGAAGCCCTTGCGCACCTCGGCCAGCTGCTCGCGGATGAACGCGTAGTCGTCGGTGAGGGGGAAGACCTGCACCGGCGAGCTGTTGAAGATGGTCAGTCCGATGCGCTCGCCCTTGAACCCGTCGAGCAGGTTGTCGAACACGTCGATCACCTCGCGGTCGACGTCGGTCATCGAGCCCGACACGTCGAGGCAGAGCACGATGTCGCGGCTGGTGTTGACCGGCTGGATCGTCTGCGCCGCCATCGGCCGCGCCGCCACGACACCACCGAGCAGGGCCGCGATCAGACCGAGGCCCAGGATGCCGGTGAGCGCGGTGATCCGCCGGCGCACGGCGGTGCGGAACGACGGCAGCCTGCGCAGGCGCTCGGCGCGCGAGACCAGGGCGCCCTCGCCGTCGCCGATGCGGCCTCGGCGCAGGCCGAGCAGCACGCCGATCCCGACGGCCAGCACGATGATGACGGCCGCGACGATGATCATCCAGCTGTTCGCTAGTGCCATGACGTCACCACCTTGCGGGCCGCCTCGGCTCCGGCGACCGGGTCGATCGGGCGGCCGCGCTGGAAGATGCTCGGGTAGTAGTGCCGGCGCAGCGCGTCGATGAGGGCGGGATGCACGCCGCGGTGCTCCAGGTCGTCGAGCGACAGCACCGGCGCCTCCAGCCCGGAGTACTCGTTCACGAAGGCGCGGACGGTGCGACTGAGCTCGAGGTTGGCCGTGTGCGGATCCATATTCCGCGAGCGGTATGCATCCTCGATCTGCTGGATGCGGCCGAGGTAGTCGGTCCGCAGGGCGCCCAGCACGTCGACGAACAGCGGGGCGGATGCCGGGGCGCCGGCGATCGTCAGGCTGCGCTTCGGCCTGGTGACGGCGATCACGAGCCATGCGCCGAGCGCGATCACCACGAGCACGGCGACGGCCAGCAGGATCCAGCCCCAGCCGTACTGCGCCGGAGGATACAGGTCGTCAGAGGCGGGCATGCGACCTCCGGTTCAGCATCCGCAGCAGCGCGGGAACAGCGGAGTCCTGACCCTCGATCTCGGTGTGGCTGATCTCCAGGCGGCGCAGCATCTCGTCGCGGCGGGCGATGTCGGCGGCCTCCTGCGCGGCCAGCTCGGCCATGATCTCGGGGTCGCCGTGCGCGAAGTCCGGCACGCGCCAGCTGGTGTCCACGTCGCGCCGCCCGCCCCCGGACCCTGAGCGAGCGAAGCGAGACGAAGGGTGGGCGTGCAGCACCGGATCGGCATCGCGCAGCGTCACCCACAGCACGTCGTGCTGCACCTTCAGCCGGCGCAGCATCCGCTCGGTCTCGTCGGTGGTGGGCTGCTCGTCGGTGACGATCACCATGATCATGCGGCGCGAGATGGTGCGCGCGACGTAGCCGAGCAGCCCGTCGCGGTCGTTCGGCGCGCTGCTCGCGCCGACGGAGCGCTGAATACGCCGCAGGGCGTGCTCGAGGCCGCCCTCGGTTCCGCTCGGCGCGATGCGCTGGATGCCGGATGCGTCGCCGTGCACCATCGAGAAGTCGTCGCCGTGACGCACGGTGAGGATGCCCAGCGCACCGGCGACGAGCACGGCCAGCTCCGACTTCGGTCGCTCGTCCTCGGCGAGGGCCCTCATGCCGCGCCCGGTGTCGACCACGAACAGCACCGTGTGCATGCGCGTGGCCTTCGTGCGCTTGACCAGGGGCTCGTTGTGCTTGGCCGTCGCGCGCCAGTCGATGTCGCGCACCTGATCGCCGTACTCGTACGGACGCAGGTCCTCGAAGTCGAGGCTGCGGCCGCGCAGCAGCGACGCGTACGCGCCGTCGAGCGCGTGCATCGACTTCTTCGAGGAGTGGATGAAGAGCTTGCTCTTCACCTGCGTGATCAGGCTGGCCATGCGGGTCAGGGCGTCGGCACCGCGGCGAAGATCTGGTCGATGATCTCCTCGCTGCGCACGCCCTCGGCGTCGGCCTCGAACGTCAGCAGCACGCGGTGCCGCAGCACCAGATGACGCAGTTCGCGGACGTCCTCGGGAAGCACGTGGGCACGACCGTTCAGCAGTGCGAGTGCGCGGGATGCCTGCAGGAAGGCGATGCTCGCACGCGGGCTCGCGCCGTACTTGATGTATCGGGCGCGCTCCTCGCCGATGTACGGTGCGGGGTTCCTGGTGACGTACGCGAGCTGCACGATGTAGTTGCGGATCGACGGGTCGACGTAGATGCGGGCGGCCGTCTCCTGCAGCATCCGCACGTCGTCGAGGCTGATCGCGCCGGGGACGTGCCGGTCGGGGTCGAGCACGCCGGAGTCGATGCGGCCGAGGATCTCGAACTCCTCGGCCGGGCTCGGGTACTCCACGATCTCCTTGAGCAGGAAGCGGTCCATCTGCGCCTCGGGCAGCTCGTAGGTGCCCTCCTGCTCGATCGGGTTCTGCGTGGCGATCACGAGGAACGGCCGGGGGAGCGGATGCATCTCCCCGCCGATCGTGGTCTGCCGCTCCTGCATCGCCTCGAGCATGGCCGACTGGGTCTTCGCACTCGAGCGGTTGATCTCGTCGAGCAGCACGAAGTTCGCGTGCACCGGACCGAGCACCGTGCGGAAGGTGCCCGAGGAAGCGTCGTAGATCTGGTTTCCGGTGATGTCACCGGGCAGCAGGTCGGGGGTGCACTGGATGCGTTTGAAGCTGGCCTTCACCGTGTCGGCGAGGGTGCTCGCCGCGGTGGTCTTGGCGAGGCCCGGCACGCTCTCGAGCAGGATGTGCCCGCCCGCGATCAGCGCGATCAGCAGGCTGGTGCGCAGGCGCTCCTGGCCGACCATCTTGACCCCGTACGAGTCGGAGATGACGCGGATGATCTCGCGCGCCTGCGCGATGTCGACGTCGGCTCCGGCGCCCTGCGGGGTCGCCTGGGGAGCGGGTGCCGCTGCGGGCGCCGAGGGCGTCGGGGAACTCGGCACGGAAGAGATCGGCGGTGCGGGCGGCGGCGGGGGCGCGGCGGACGCCCCGCCTGCGGCGGGGAAGGATTCGGTCATCGTCGGTCTCCTCACAGCGGGCCATGCGGCGGCCCCGCTACAGGGTAGTCGCCGCGGCTCGGAGCGCGGTTCAGGTGGGGATGTCCTTGCGGCGCATCTCGATCGCGTCGCCCTCGGTGCCGTCTGAGTACTCCGCGCGCACGAGTGCGTTCCCTGGGATGAGGTCCAGCACGGATCGTCCGATGTCGATGGTTGCGCGGCCGGCGGCGTCGAACGTCACCGTCCCCGCATCCTTCCAGCCGTACTTCACGTCGGCCGTCGAACCCGGCTGACCGGTGATCGACAGCGTGTAGCTCTGGAGCACCTCGATGCCGAGCCAGTTCTCGCCGCGGTTCTCCTTGATGAGGGGGAAGGCGAGCGGCGCGGGCGCCGCCGGTGTGGCGGGCGCAGACGGCCTGGGCTTCGGCGCCGACGGTGCCGAGGGCCTCGGCACGGGCTTCGGTGCTGGAGCCGGGGCCTGCGTCACGGGCGGCTCCGAGGGTTCTGCCTGTGCCGGCGGCACCACGGGCGCCGCGGTCGGTGTCGGTGTGGTGGTCGGCGGCGCCGTTCGGACCGGCACCGGCCCGCCGCGTTCCCCGGGGAGCACGGAGTCGGACGGTGCGGAGATCGACGCCTGGTCACGAGCGACGGGTGCCGGTTCGCCGTCGCCGCTCACGATCGCGATCGTGCCCACGACGATGCCGATGACGACGATCGCGCCTCCTGCGAAGGCGAGCGCGCGGAGGGGCAGTCTCCTCTCGTTGCGGACGCGCGCGACCTGCGGCGACATCGGCAACGGCACGGTCGGCGTCTCGGCCACCGGCGCGGCAGGAGGCACGGGAGGCCGCGGTGGGACCGGCGGAACTGTTCCGGCGGGCTCGACGGGCGTGAGATCGACGGGCGCGGGTGGCGCCGGCAGCTCGTGCGCGGGCAGATTCAGCGCGTCGGGCAGCACGACGGCGTCGTCGGAGGGCGCTACGTCGGGGGCTTCGTAGCTGCTGCGGTACATCAGGGTCACCGATCGGTTCGGGTGCACGGCCGGTGGGGAGGCGGCCGTTGGATCACCCTACCCGGCATCCGCCTGACAGCCTCCAGGACGTCGGGCGTCGGGACCGACGCTCAGCGCCAGTTGTACGTGAACATCCAGCGCAGCGCGTCGAGCGCGTCGGGCCCGAGTTCAGGATGCCGGACGGCGATGATCTGCTGCGCCTCTCGGCCGCCCTCGGAGAGGGACTTGGCCGGCCAGTCGATCGTGAGAGCCATCAGCTCGTCGACCACGGCACGCACGCGATTCAGCAGAACCGCCTCGTCGATGCCGTGCGCGGATGCCACAGGACCGACGGCCTCCTCGTCGGATCGCGGAAAGGACGAACGGCCCTTTCCGAGGTAGGCGACGATCGCCTCGTCCAGCGCCTGATCCTCCATGCTCAGCCCAGCTCCATCGTCATCCGAACCTAGCCGAGTCGCTCGCCGTAGGCGGCTGCGAAGGCCGCGAGGTATTCCGGCCCCAGCCGCAGCCTCGCGTATCCGTCGATGGCGTCGAGCGCTGCACGCACTTCGGCTCGGGTGCCGCAGAGCGTCAGTCGCTGCCCGAGCACCCTCGCCACGGAGTCGTCGCCCACGGCGATCGAGAAACCCCAGTTGCCTCGGCCGTAGTCGTCGTAGTGGCCGCGCACGCTGAACGCGTCATAGAGCACGAACCCGAGTTCGCCCTCCGACGTCCTTCGGGCCTGAGAGGTGGCCGGGCGCCGTTCGATGACCAGTTCGAGCACGTCGTCCACAGTCAAGTCGTCATGCGGCATCCCCGCACCTCCCCGGTTCGCATCATCCGTCGTATCACCGTGGCGTGGAGCGTCAGTGGCCGATGGCGCCCTGCAGGTCGACGGCGACCTGGATGGCGGGGATGGTGTCGCGCTTGTGCAGGTTCTCGACCTTCGCCGAGCCGCCCATGGACAGCAGCGGGACGAAGATGAACGACTGGTCATAGGGCAGTTCGCCGTGCGCGGCGACGGCCTCAGGAAAGATGTCCCACTTCAACGTGCGCGACAAGGTCTGCGCGGTCCCCACCGCGACCAGGAGCAGGAAGGTCTTCAGCGACCCGAGTCCGACGGTGTCCCCGAGGCGGTACATGATGCCGACCGCCCCCGGGTGGCTGGGCTCCCAGGTGATCAGATCTCCAAGACCGGTGACCATGATCGGGATCGCGATGCCGTCGCCCTGGGTCTTGCCGATGCAGTCCCCGACCTCGGCCTCGTAGAGCTTCGGGTCGATGATCCGCAGGAATCCCCGCGCCGAAGGTTCCGTACCCGTAGGTCTCCCAGATCTCCACGAGCTCATCCGGGACGCGACCGCGGTACTCGTCGATGATCTCCGCCGGTACCGGCGCGTGCGGGACGAAGTCAGCGATCTCCACCATGATCCGAACCTAGCCGAGTTCGCCGTCCTCGCCATGGGCAGAACGACCCATTCGGCCGCTCCAGTAGGGTGATCGCACCCCGAGAGAGAGTCGTCCCCATGCCTGCAGAGCGCGAGCTCACCGTTCCCGTCCCTCTGACGCTGCCGAACGGCCGGCTCAACCCGGACGCGGTCGGCTGGGCGCGGCATCCGCTGGTCGACACCGCGGGGATCGGCCGCGGGCGAGGCCGGAACAAGCGCTGGGAGTACTGGAACATCGCGACGCCGACGCATGTCGTCGGTCTGACGGTCTCGTCGATCGACTACGCCGCGGTGCACGAGGTGTGGGTGTGGGACCGCCTGACGGATCAGACCTGGCACCGGTCGGTCACGAACATCCCGTCGCGCGGCGTGCGGCTGCCGGCACGGCTCGAGGCAGGGCCGAGCAGAGCACGGGCGAAGGACCTCGAGATCGACATCGACGAGACGGATGCCGGCACCCGGCTGTGCGCGCGGATCCCCGGCGCCGAGATCGACGTGGTGGCGGCGCTCCCCGACGGGCACGAGCGACTCGCGGTCGTCGTGCCATGGAGCGACACCAGGTTCCAGTCCACGGTCAAGGACGTCGCGCGCCCGGCATCCGGCATCCTCGTCCTCGACGGCGTGGAGCACGAGCTGCCGCAGGGTGCGTCGTGGGCCGTGCTCGATCACGGCCGCGGGCGCTGGCCCTACGACGTGCGCTGGAACTGGGGCGCAGGTTCGGGGGTCTCGCACGGCCGCACGATCGGCATCCAGGTCGGCGGGCAGTGGACCGACGGCACCGGGTCGACCGAGAACGCATTCGTGATCGACGGCAGGCTGCACAAGATCAGCGACGAACTGCACTGGGACTACGACATCGCCGACTGGCGCCGCCCCTGGCGGATCACCGGCGGCGGACTGGATGCCTCATTCACGCCTGTCCACGACAAGGTCACCCGCACCGACCTCGGCATCCTGGCGTCGTCCACAGACCAGTGCTTCGGCGACTGGGCGGGCACATTCCGCACCGCGAGCGGCGATCAGATCGCCTTCGACGGCATCTTCGGGTGGGCCGAGGACGTGCACAACCGCTGGTGACTCGGGCCCGTCACGGGCGCACACTCCTCCTGATACGGTCGAAGGACAGCCGCTTCCGCGGGCCGGTCGAGCACGATGCTCCCGGTGCCCGGCGGAGCCCTGTTCCGCCGAACGGTCGCGGCTGCGATTCATACATGACGCAAGAAGAGGACTGATACGTGACGAGCAGAGAACGAGTAGCGATCATCGGCGCCGGCCCCTCGGGCATGGCGCAGCTGCGGGCCTTCGAGTCCGCGGCCCGTGACGGGGCTGAGATCCCGGACGTGGTGTGCTTCGAGAAGCAGGCCGACTGGGGCGGCCAGTGGAACTTCACCTGGCGCACCGGACTGGACGAGTTCGGCGAGCCGGTGCACTCCAGCATGTACCGCAACCTGTGGTCGAACGGACCGAAGGAGGCGCTCGAGTTCGCCGACTACTCCTTCGACGAGCACTTCGGCCGCCCGATCTCGTCGTACCCGCCGCGCCCCGTGCTGTGGGACTACATCGCCGGACGCCTGGACAAGACCACGGTGCGCGACCGCATCCGCTTCCAGACGATCGTGCGCTGGGTCGAGTACGACGCCGACCGCGAGGTGTTCACCCTGACCAGTGAGCACCTGCCCACCGGTGAATCCACCACCTCGGAGTTCGACCGGGTGATCATCGCCAGCGGCCACTTCTCGTTCCCGAACGTGCCGGACTTCCCCGGTATCGAGACCTTCCCCGGCTACCTCAGTCACGCCCACGACTTCCGCGGGGCCGAGGGCTTCGCGGACCGCGACGTGCTGGTCATCGGGGGCAGCTACTCGGCGGAGGACATCGGCAGCCAGGCGTTCAAGATGGGTGCGCGCTCGGTGACGGCGAGCTACCGCTCCGCACCCATGGGGTACGACTGGCCGGACGGCTTCGAGGAGCGTCCGGTCGTCGAGCACTTCGACGGCAGCACCGTGCACTTCGCCGACGGCTCGTTGAAGGACTTCGACGCCGTCATCCTCTGCACGGGCTACCTGCACAAGTACCCGTTCCTGCCCGACGACCTGTCGCTCACGTCGCCGAACAACGTGTACCCCGAGGGTTTGCACCGCGGCGTGGTGTGGCAGCAGAACCCGCGCCTGGCCTACCTGGGCGCCCAGGACCAGTGGTTCACCTTCAACATGTTCGACGTGCAGGCCTGGTACGTGCGCGACCTCATCCTGGGCCGGATCGAGCTGCCGGATGCCGCGGAGCGCGCAGCGTCGATCGCGGAATGGCGTCGGCGCTTCGAGGCGATCGGGACCGCGGCGGACGAGATCCGCTTCCAGGCCGACTACGTGCGCGACCTGATGCAGAGCACCGACTACCCCGAGTTCGACATCGACCGCGTGGTGGAGATCTTCCTGGAGTGGAAGCACGACAAGAAGGCCGACATCATGGGCTACCGCGACCGGGCGTACCGCTCGGTGATGACCGGGACGATGGCCGTCGAGCACCACACGCCGTGGCTGCAGGAGCTCGACGACTCGCTCGCGCGCTACCTGTCGACACCGGCCGACGACCGCGAGGGGCTGCTCGCCGTCTGAGCACGGAGGCCGTTCCCGCACGAGCGATGCGGGAGCGGCATCCGGCCGCCGGAACTCGATCTCGCTCTTCCCCTCGGTTTCGGTATACCGATAGCGTCATGATCGGGGGGTGATCGTGACGACCCCTCGGACGGGGGGATCACGGTGGCCGACGCTACCCAGGTGACGGAGGAACGGGCGAGGACGAAGCGCAGGAGGCGCGGCGGACTCAGCATCCAGTCGAAGCTGCTCATCATGCTGCTGGGGGTGAGCCTGGTGTCGTCGGTGATCGTCGGCGCCGTGGGATTCATCAACGGCCGGCAATCGCTGCATGAATCGGCGATCGACCAGCTCACCACCATCCGCGAGATGCGCAGCTACGAGATGGTCACCGCGATCGAGGATGCCAAGCGCAGCGCCGCGCTGAACTCCCGCAACCTCAGCGCGCAGAACGCCTCGAAGGCGATCAACGCGGGCTTCGACGATCTGCAGGGCCGGGAGCTCGACGCCGCCCAGGCCGACGCGCTCGAGGCCTATCACCGAGACGTCTTCATCCCTGAGCTGGAGAAGCGCTCCACCGACGAGTACGGCGACGCCGCCTTCATCCCCTCATCGAACGCCGGCAGGTGGCTGCAGGCCCACTACTCCCTCAAGAACGAGGACTTCGACAAGGACTACGACCAGGTCCTCCGCGCGAACGACGCCGGCGACGGCACGGCGTACTCGGCCGCAGCCGAGCGGTACGGCGACTACTTCGCGCGCCTCGTCGAGCAGGCCGGCTATGAGGACGTGCTGCTGCTGAACCTGGACGGCGACGTCGTGTTCTCGGCGTACAAGGGCGTCGACCTCGGCACCAACCTCAACGACGGCCCCTACGAGGAGAGCGCGCTGGCCGGCGCCTACCGCAAGGCGGTCGCCACGAACTCGGTCAACACCACGGAGCTGACCGACTTCGAGCGCTGGATCCCCTCGCTCGACATCCCCACCATGTGGGTGCTGTCCCCGATCGGCAACGACTCCGGCATCACCGGCGTGCTCGCCATGCAGCTGCCGCTGTCGTTCGTGAACGACGTCATGACAGGCGATGAGAACTGGAAGGGACAGGGGCTCGGCGACACCGGTGAGGTGTACCTCGTCGGTAGGGACGACCTGATGCGCAGCAACTCGCGCGCGCTCGTCCAGCACCCGAAGGAGTACGCCCAGAAGGTGATCGACGCAGGCACCCCGCCGCGGACGGCCAAGCGAGTCGTCGAAGTCGGCGGCACGGTCCTGCTGCAGCCGGCGAAGGCCGAGAGTGTGGAGAGAGCACAGCGTGGCAAGGAGGGCACCCTCGTCGGCCCCGGCTATCTCAGCGGCGACACGGTCGTCAGCTACGGACCGCTCGATGTCCCCGACCTGGACTGGGTCGTGATCGCACGCATCGACGCCGATGAGGCGTTCGCGCCGACCGCGGACTTCACCCGCACGGTGCTGATCTGGCTGCTGGGCATCATGCTCGCGGTGGCCCTGCTCTCGCTGCTGCTCGCCCAGGTGTTCACCAGGCCCGTGCACAGGCTCGTGGGGGCAGTCAACAGAGTGGCCGAGGGCGACCTCGACGTGCAGGTGCCGCAGGGGTCGCGCGACGAGTTCGGCGACCTCGGCAGCGCCTTCAACGACATGGCCTCCAGCCTGCGGATCAAGCAGCAGCTGATCGACGAGCAGCGCTCCGAGAACGAGAAGCTCATGCACACCCTCATGCCGGAGAGTGTCGCGGCGAAGTACCGCAACGGCGAAGAGGCGATCTCCGAGGCGCACGACAACGTGTCGGTGGTGTTCGCCGAGCTCGTCGGATTCGACGAATATGCCACCGACCTCTCGCCGGAGGACGAGGTCGCCCAGCTGAACGTGCTCATGCGCGGGTTCGACGAGGCCGCCGAGAAGGCAGGCGTCGAGAAGGTGCGCACCCTGCACGAGGGGTACCTGGCATCCTCCGGTCTGATCGTGCCGCGCGTCGACAACGTGCGGCGCTCGGTGGAGTTCGCACGCAGTCTGCTCGGCGTGATCGAGCGGTTCAACGCCCAGAACGGGGCGGAGGTCGCGCTGCGGGTCGGTGTGGACACCGGAACGGTGACCAGCGGTCTCGTCGCGAGGACCACGCTCGCCTACGACCTCTGGGGTGACGCGGTGAACCTCGCCTACCGGGTGCGTTCGGTGACCGGCGAGCCGGGCATCTACGTCAGCCAGGATGTGCGCGACCGCACGCAGGAGCTGTTCTCCTACGTCGAGGCCGGCACGGTCGACGTCAAGGGCCGGCCCGAGACCGTGTGGAAGGTGGCCTGACATGGCTGAGGCGTTCGCCGACGGCTGGGCGTGGTGGGTGATCGGGATCGCGATCGGCTTCCCCATCCTGCTCGTCGGCATCACCGAACTGCTCGGGGCCCTGCGCCGGCGCAACAGCCCGCTCGCCGGCCCGGTCGCGATTCTGCGCAACTGGGTCATCCCCGCCGGGGCGCTGCTGGCGCTGCTCGTGTTCGCGATCCGGTCGCCCGCCGATCAGGTCTGGGTGCGCGTGGTCGCCACCGTGTTCGGTTTCCTGCTGATCCTGCTGGTGCTGTCCGCGTTCAACGTCGTGCTGTTCGCGAACGCCTCGGAGGGTTCATGGCGCAAGCGCATCCCGACGATCTTCATCGAGATCGCGCGCCTGGTGCTCGTCGTGGTGGGCCTTGCGATCCTGTTCGCGTGGGTGTGGGATGCTGACGTCGGCGGGCTCTTCGCGGCGCTCGGGGTGACCTCCATCGTCATCGGCCTGGCCCTGCAGAACGCCGTCGGCGGTGTGATCTCGGGCCTGCTGCTGCTGTTCGAGCAGCCCTTCAAGATCGGCGACCACCTCGACACCGGCGGCGCGAGGGGCCGGGTCACCGAGGTGAACTGGCGTGCTGTGCACATCGACACCGGCTCCGGCATCCAGATCGTGCCGAACTCCACGCTGTCCGGGGCTTCGTTCACCAACCTGAGCGAGCCGGAGGGACCCTTCGCGGCGACCGCCGACGTGTCGTTCACAACGGACGACCCGCCGCACGAGGTGGTCGCGCTGCTGGTCGACGTGGCCGAGGGGCTGCCGCTGCGGCTGCAGCGCGAACGGGTGTCGGTGGAGTACTCGGGCAAGGGGGCGTACTCGGTGTCGATCCCCGTGGCATCCCCCGCCGACGCCTCGCGAGCGCTCACCGTGTACCTCTCCTGGCTCTGGTACGCCGCGCGCCGGCGCGGGCTCGCGCTCGACGGCGATTCGACCGATCCGATCGCCGAGCCGGCGCGACTGGATGCCGCGATCGAAGACCTCGCGCCGATGCTGCACCTCGCCGACGAGGACCGCGACCTGCTGCGCACGACGTCACGACTGCAGCGGTACGGCGCCGGCGAGACCGTGCTGGGCAGCGGTGTCGTGCCCGATGAGGTGCAGTTCATCGTGGAGGGCAGGGTGACCCTCTCGCTTGAGGTGCAGGGCAGCCGGCTGGACTTCGCCGGCGCCGAGCGCGGCGACCTGATCGGCCACACCGCCCTGACCCGACAGCGCAGTCAGGCGGTCACCACGGCCGCGGGCATGCTCACGGTCCTGACCGTGCCGCTCGAGACCGTGGACGCCCTGGTGCGAGCCCGGCCCCGGCTGGCAGCCGAGATCGGCGAATCGCTCGACATGAGACGGGAGCAGGCCGACGCGGCGCTCGGCGAGCTGGGGCTGACCCGCAGCATGCTCACCGACCGGTGAGCGCGGCATCCTCGACGGCCGGTACGACGGATGCCGCGCGCCGCCGCCCGATCCACAGCACTCCGGCCGCGACGATGATGATCGCGATCGCGATGCCGACGACGTAGCCGGCCACGCCGAGGTAGCCGCCGGGCACGTGGTGCGGGTTCAGGAACGGATACGGGTACCACCACGGATCCCCTGTGGCGGGCGCGGTGATGAAGTTCGCGCGGAGCAGCGTGTAGACGACCCACACGATCGGGAACGCGGCCACGATCCACAGCGACGACCACGGCAGTGCCCGTGGGCGCGGTGCGAACAGCACGTCGGCGAGCAGGAACAGCGGCGTGATCACGTGCAGAACCTCGTTCGACCACCACACCGTCGACCCCTGATCCAGGGCGATGCCGCGCAGCAGGACGTTGTAGACGATGCCGGTCACGATCATGTAGGTCGAGACGCACAGCAGCAGCGTGGCCAGCCATCGCGGCACGGATCCGGCCGCGTGGCGCAGCATCCACACGGCGGCGATCGTCAGCGCGACAACCGCGCCGACGTTCGACAGGATCGTGAAGAAGCTGAAGAAGTTCCAGATCACGGTGGACAGGTGGGCGGCCCAGGGATCGGATGCCGCGAGCGCACGCTCGACGGTGCGGATCAGCTGCGCGATGATGGCGGCCGCGGTCAGCGCGGCGGCGGCCAGTCGGGCCCACGGCCACCATGTCGTCATGGCGAAACTGTAGCGCGGGGCCCGCCCGGTAGGATGGAAAAGCCCGCTCAGGGCCAGCTCATCGGCCGGTGCAAGCCCGGCGAACAGCGAAATCCAGGGGGTCCACCCATGCCAGGACTAGTAATCGTCGGCGTCCAGTGGGGCGATGAGGGCAAGGGCAAGGCGACTGACCTGCTCGGCGAGCGCACCGACTGGGTGGTGAAGTTCAACGGCGGCAACAACGCCGGTCACACCGTCGTCGTCGGCGACGAGAAGTACGCCCTGCACCTGCTGCCCTCCGGCATCCTGACTCCGGGTGTGACGCCCGTGATCGGAAACGGCGTGGTCGTCGACCTCGAAGTGCTCTTCAGCGAGCTCGAGGCGCTCTCGGCCCGTGGTGTCGACGTCTCGAAGCTCAAGGTCAGCGCGAACGCGCATCTCATCACGCAGTACCACCGCACCCTCGACAAGGTCACCGAGCGCTTCCTCGGCAAGCGCAACATCGGCACCACCGGCCGCGGCATCGGCCCGGCCTACGCCGACAAGATCAACCGTGTCGGCATCCGCGTGCAGGACCTCTTCGACGAGAACATCCTGCGGCAGAAGGTCGAGGGCGCCCTCGACCAGAAGAACCACCTGCTGGTGAAGGTCTTCAACCGCCGCGCCATCACCTGCGACGAGATCGTCGACGAGCTGCTGGGCTACGCCGAGCGGCTGCGTCCGATGGTCGCCGACACCGGCCACCTGATCGCCGAGGCCCTCGGTCGGGGCGAGGTCGTGGTGTTCGAGGGCGGTCAGGCCACCATGCTCGACGTCGACCACGGCACCTACCCGTTCGTGACCTCGTCGACCGCGACGGCCGCGGGTGCGGCCGCCGGTTCGGGTGTGGGGCCGAACAGCCTCGATCGCATCGTCGGCATCGTCAAGGCGTACACGACCCGCGTCGGCTCCGGTCCGTTCCCGACCGAGCTCAACGACGAGATGGGCGAGTGGCTGCGCAAGACGGGCTTCGAGTACGGCACGACCACCGGTCGTCTGCGCCGCACCGGCTGGTACGACGCGCCGATCACCCGATACGCGACGCGCGTGAACGGCATCACCGACCTGGTTCTCACCAAGCTCGACGTGCTCACCGGCCTGGATCAGATCCCGGTCTGCGTCGCCTACGACGTGGACGGTGTCCGCTTCGACGACGTGCCGGTGAACCAGACCGATTTCCACCACGCGAAGCCGATCTACCAGAGCTTCCCGGGCTGGAAGGAAGACATCTCCACCGCTCGCCGGTTCGAGGATCTGCCGCAGAACGCGCAGGACTACGTGCTGGCGCTCGAGAAGATGAGCAACACGCGCATCTCGGTGATCGGCGTCGGCCCGGAGCGCGACGAGGTCATCGTCCGCCACGACCTGCTCGACTGAGCTCCGCGCGACGAGTGCGCCGGTCGCCCACATGCGTGACCGGTGCACTCGGCGACGAGCGGTGCGCTCGGCGACAGAGAGGATGACCGCATGACGCGGTTCTGGCTCGGCGGCTACGGCCCCGACATGGACGGGGATGCCGCAGGCATCGGCCTGCTCGCGGGCGACGAGGCGCGCCCGCAGACGACCCTGGCCTACCGCGGCACGGTCGCGCCGGCGGGGTCGCCGTCGTGGCTGGCGCAGCATCCGTCTCTCGACGTCGTGTACGCGGCGCTGGAGGGATCCGGCGAGGTCGCGGCCTTCGTGCGCTCCGGGGAGTCGGCGCTGCGCCCGCTGGGCGCGCCGGTGCCCGCCGGCTCCGCCGTCTGCCACCTGGCCGTCTCGCCCGACGGCCGGTACCTCGTCGCCAGCTGCTACGGCGACGGCAAGGTGGTGCGCATCGGGCTGGACGCCGAGGGACGTCTGGTTCCCGATGCCGCGGACAAGGCCGCAGCGCTGCGGGCGGCGCTGTTCGGAGATGACCCTCACACTCCCGGGGCCGAGCCGGGGCAGGCATCCGACCCGTACCCGACCCCCACCGGCACCGATCCGCGGGTCTCGCATGCGCACGCCGCGGTGTTCCTGCGCGACGGGCGGATCGCGACGACGGACCTCGGCTTCGACCTGGTGCGCATCTGGCGACCGGGTGCGACGGGGCTGCAGCTCGATCACGAGGTCGTGCTGCCACGCGGCTCGGGCCCGCGGCACATGGTCGCGCACCCCAGCGGCCATCTGCACGTGGTGACCGAGTACTCCTGCGAGGTGTTCACGCTGGCCGCCGACCGCGAGGGCCGCTGGGGTCTCGTGTCGGGAGTGGTCGTCTCGGCGATCGCGACGCCCGGTCACGACTACCCGGCCGAGCTCGCGCGATCGCGCGACGGTGAGACGCTCTACACGGCGCTGCGCGGCAGCAACACGATCGCCGCTCTCCGCGTGCGCGGCGGTGGTGAGATCGTCGAGCCGCTCGCGCTCGCCGATTCGGGAGTGGACTGGCCTCGGCACCACCTCGTGCACGAGGGCGCGCTGCTGGTCGCAGGGCAGCGGTCCGACACGGTCTCGGTGCTCGATCTCGACGAGCGCACGGGCGCTCCGCGCGACATCCGGCACACCGCTCCAGCTCCCGCGCCGACCTGTTTCGTGCTGGTGCGCTGACCGCCGGGCGCACCGCGCCCGCATCCGCGACGCGACATTCCCCGATCCGTATCGCGGACCAGCGTCACGCCGCCGCGAGGGCGGCGGGCTGCGCGGCGAACAGCCGATCCATGACGTAGGCGGCGTCTCGGCCCATCCCCATCAGGGTGGGCGATGCCGCCGAGTACTGGAACGGCAGTCCGACGAACGCGAGGCCCGGCACGGCCGTCACCATGCCGCGCGCGTGTGCCGGCCGGCCGTTCGGGCCGAATGCGGCGGGAATCTCCAGCCACTCCAGCACCGGCAGCGATCCGGTGCACCACACGACGGTCGCAGGGTCCAGCACCGAGCCGTCCTCGAGAACGGGTCGACCCTCCGACGCCCCGGCGACCCGTCCGACTCGTCGCACGCCCTTCCGTTCGAGGTCCGACTCGTGGTTGCGCACCAGGTTCACACCGTGGCCCTGATGCTCCTGCATGAACCGCCTGCCCTTCTCCGTGTCGATCGTGGTGTTTCGCAGCCGGCGGATGAAGATGCTCGAGATGAGGTTGCCGATCGGGGTGTCGATGCGTCCGGGGACCTGCCCGGGGTTGCGTCCGGCGACAGTCGTCGGGTGCCCCGCCGCGGCGGCCTCCAGGGCGATGTCCGTTCCCGAGTTCGCCGCGCCGACCACCAGCACCGGTCCGTCGGCGAGGTCCTCCGGCCCCCGATAGTCGAGGGAGTGCAGCTGCCGGATGCTCGGATCCAGGTCCGTCGCGAACGGCGGCGTGATGGGCCGATGGTGGGCTCCCGCCGCGACGATCACGCGGGCGGCAGTGACCTCCCGACCGTCGGACAGCGCGAGGCAGAAGCCCCCGCTGTCGTTCGTCAGCCGGGTGACGCGCGTCGATGTGCGCACCGGCAGGTCGGATGCTGCCGCGTACCGCTCCAGGTAGTCGGCGAGCTGGGCGCCGGTCGGATAGTCGAAGAAGCCGATGTCGAGCGGCATCCCAGGCAGCTTCGCCCAGCGTCGCGGCGTGAACAGGCGCAGCGACCGGTAGCGCTCCCGCCAGCTGTCTCCGACGCGCGGATGGTCGTCGTACACCTCGAAGGCGATGCCGCGTTCGTGAGCGAGGGCAGCGGCGTGCAGGCCGGCAGCGCCGGCTCCGATGATGGCCAGATCGAGCGTTGTGGTGGACATGATCTCCTCCTTTCCGCTGACGCTACGCACGCGGCATCCGGCCGGCATCGGCAGAAATGACCAATCGGGTCAGGAGGGGGAGACCAGGCCGTGCTCGAACGCGTAGGCCGTCGCCGCGGAGCGGCTCGGCACGCCGAGCTTCGCGAGGATGTTGCCGACGTGACGTGCGACCGTGCGCTCGCTGAGGAAGAGACGTTCGGCGATGCGCCGGTTCGACCACCCGTGCGCGACGAGGTCGAGCACTTCACGTTCCCGCGGGCTCAGGCCGCGAACAGGAGCGGTGCTGCCGGCGGCCGCGGCGATCCGCTCCAGCCGGGCCAGGTCGGGGATCGCGCCGAGGGCGTCCAGCACCGTGCGGGCAGCGTCGAACTCGAGCTGCGCGCCCTCCTCGTCGCCGGCATCGCGAGCGGCGCGGCCGAGCGCCATGCGGGCCAGCGCGGCCTCGTAGGGGGCATCCAGTCGCCGCCACGCCGCCCATGCCGCGCGCAGCGGAGTCTGCGCATCCGCTCCCGCCGCGAGGGCGACGAGACCGTCGGCGTGCGAGGCGAGCGCCCGCAGGTAGAGCAGGTCACCGCCCGCGGCCAGCGACCGCAGCTCGTCGGCGGCAGCCGCCGCATCCGCCTGCCTGCGACGGTCCAGCGCGACGAGCACGGCGGCCGCGAGCAGCTCGGCGCGCACCGCCGGTTCCCGCGCCGCCCCGCGGGCGCGATCGAGTCCCGCCCACGCGGTCTCGAGCTCGCCCGCATCGCGGTGCACGAGTGCGAGTCCCGGCTGCACCTCGCGGCCGAGGGCGGCGGCCCGGCGGTAGGCGTCACGGGCAGGTTCCGCCCGGCCGGCGACCCGGTGCAGCTCGCCGAGCCGGTACCAGGCGTTGCCGAGGGTGTCCTTCCGCTCCTCCGTTCGGCAGACGCCGTCTGCCGCGTCCAGGGCGGCGGCCCACTCGCCGCCGAACTGCATCACGGTGGCCGTGTGCAGGGTGCACTCCCCGCGGAACGGCTCGAGCCCTCGCTGAGCGTCGCACCAGTCGCCCAGGTCCCTGGTCCACACCCTGGCCCGCTCGATGTCACCGCGGGCGAGCAGACTCGCGATCACCGCGCAGTACGCCGGGCCCGCGCCCCGGTCGCTGACATGTCCCGTACCGATCAGCAGCATGACCCGGTCCATGCAGGAGACGCCCTCATCGATGCGTCCGGTCTGCATGAGCGCCCGGCCCTCGCCCATCACGGCGAGCACCTCCACGTCGGGATCGACGCCGGCGGCGCTCCGACCGGCCGTGCGGTACAGAGCGGCTGATTCCGCAGTCTCGCCCCGCAGGTAGACCGACTGCGCCCGGCACAGCGCGGCGAAGGCGTCCGCCCGCGCGTCGCCGGCGAAGCGCTCGCAGAGGTCGAACAGGCGCGCCATCCAGCCCCTGGCCTTCACCGCATCCCCGTGCTCGCCGAGCGTGAATCCGAGCCAGAACGCGCACCGCACGGCGTCGGGGCCCGATCCGTCGTCGAGGAAGCGCACCAGGGCGCGCTCCCAGGCGCGCTCGCAGACGTCGTCACGGCCGGTGAACCAGGCCGCCTGACCGAGTTCGTCCAGCTCTCGCGCGTCGAGGGAGGCCTCGTTCGCGATGAGGGAGTCGAAACGCCCGGTCCAGTCGATGACCGGGGTCTCCCGGATGGCCATGCACAAAGTATCCGCGCCGCCGGATGCCGGGGCAACGGATGGCGCGTTTCTCACGGTTCCGTGGGAAACCGGGCCGGATGTCGGCGGCAGACTCTAGGCTCGGAGCAGATCCCGGAGGAGGCCTGATGAAGGCAGTGTTCGCAGGAACCGTGCTCGCCGAAGCCGACGAGTCCGAGGTGGTGCAGATCGAGGGCAACTACTACTTTCCGCCCTCCACCGTGCACCCGGCGGCGCTCGTCGAGAGCCCCACGCCGCACACCTCCCCCGAGAACGGCGTCCGTCAGTACTACTCGGTGATCGTCGACGACGAGAAGCACGAGGACCTCGCCTGGAGCTACCCCGAGCCGCACTCGTCGGCACTAGAGAAGGTGGGCACCGACTTCTCGGGCTACGTCGCCTTCAGCCCCGAGGTGGAGGTGCGCTCCTAGGGGCCGCCCATGATCGAGTTCCGATCGGTTTCGAAGACCTTCCCCGACGGCACCTCCGCCGTGCGGGACTTCAGTCTGCAGATCCCTGCCCGCAAGACCACCGTGTTCGTCGGGTCGTCCGGCTGCGGCAAGACCACGCTGCTGCGCATGATCAATCGCATGGTCGAGCCCAGTTCGGGTGATGTGCAGATCGACGGCGAGAGCGTGCTCACCGGCGACCCCGTCGCCCTGCGCCGTCGCATCGGGTACGTGCTGCAGAACTCCGGCCTGATGCCGCACTTCACCGTGATCGACAACGTCTCGACCGTGCTGCGCATCACCGGCGTCGGCCGCACCGAGGCGCACGCCAGGGCGCGCGAGCTGCTCGACACGGTCGGCCTGGCGCAGTCGCTCGCCGGCCGCTACCCCGCCCAGCTGTCCGGCGGGCAGCAGCAGCGCGTCGGGGTCGCCCGCGCGCTCGCCGCCGATCCCAACATCCTGCTCATGGACGAGCCGTTCGGCGCCGTCGACCCGATCGTGCGCGCGGATCTGCAGCAGGAGCTGCTGCGCCTGCAGCGCGAGCTCGGCAAGACGGTCGTGTTCGTCACGCACGACATCGACGAGGCGTTCCTGCTCGGCGACCAGGTCGTCATCCTCGACGTGGGCGCGCGCATCGTGCAGCGCGGCACGCCCAGCGAGATCATCGAGAACCCGGCCGACGACTTCGTCACCGCATTCATCGGCGGCGACCGCGGCAAGCGCGCGCTGCGGTTGAAGCAGACGCCGCGCGGAACGGTCGTCGTCGACGAGTTCGGGCGCACCCAGGGATCGATCATCCCGGATGCCGCAGCACCGGTGGTCGAAGGCGGCTGACGTGGACTGGATCGTCGACAACATCGGGATGATCCTCGATCTCTCCGTCGTGCACCTGCGCCAGAGCGTGATCGCCATCGTGATCGGGTTCGTGCTGTCGGTGCCGCTCGGCTGGGTCGCCTGGCGGTACACGCGCCTGCGCGGCTGGATCATCGTCGCCACCGGGCTGCTCTACACGATCCCCTCACTCGCCCTGTTCATGCTGCTCCCGGCGGTGTTCGGCTACTCGGCGATCAGCGAGCTCAACCTGGTGATCGCCCTGACGATCTACGCGATCGCGATCCTGGTGCGCGCGGTCGCAGACGGCCTCGACTCCGTCGATCCGATGGTGCGCGAGTCGGCGACAGCGCTCGGCTACGGCCCGATGCGCCGATTCCTGACCGTGGAGTTCCCGCTCGCCGGTCCCGTCATCCTCGCCGGGCTCAGGGTCGCCGCGGTCAGCACGATCTCGCTCGCGACCGTCGGCATCCTGATCGGCGTGACCAACCTGGGCCTGTTGTTCACCGACGGTCTGCAGCGCCGACTGATCGAAGAGGTGCTCGCCGGCGTCGTGGCCGTGCTCGTGATCGCACTGATCGTCGACGTGCTGCTGGTGCTGCTGGGCAGGATGCTCATGCCGTGGACGCGGCTCGGCTCGCGACGGCGCGGTGGGCGGGGCAGCGACACGGAAGCTGCGAATCGTGCAGCACCCGTCATCGACCCCGCCGACGACCCGGCGCCGATCGACCCCGGCGCCCTCGCACTGACGAAGGGGGAGCGCAGATGAACGTCTTCGCCGAGGCCTTCGCGTGGCTGTTCGCGCCCGCGCAGTGGCAGGGCCCGAACTCCATCCCGGCCATGCTCGGCCAGCACCTCGCATACACCGGAGTCTCGGTTCTGGTCGCGGTGCTGATCGCCGTGCCGATCGGCTGGGCGATCGGGCACACCGGCAAGGGGCGCGAGGTCGCTGTGGCGTTCGCGGGCGCCGCGCGGGCGCTGCCCTCGTTCGGCCTGATGATCCTGCTGGTGCTGCTCCTCGGAGTGCTGCATCAGCCGGAGGCCGCAGTGATCACCTTCGTGCTGCTCGGCATCCCGCCGCTGCTCGCCGGGGCGTACACCGGCTTCGAGGCGATCGATCGGCAGGTGATCGATGCCGCCCGCGCGTTCGGGATGACCCGCTGGCAGCTGCTCTGGAAGGTCGAGGTGCCGCTCGGCATGCCGCTGCTGATCGCCGGCCTGCGCTCGGCGGTGCTGCAGATCATCGCCACGGTGACGATCGCCGCCTACATCGGACTCGGCGGACTGGGGGCTCCGATCATCCAGGGCATCCCCCTGCACCGCTTCGACATGGTCCTCGCCGGCGCCATCCTCGTCGCCGTCCTCGCACTGCTCGCCGACCTCCTGCTCGCGCTCGTGCAGCGGGCATCCGTCCCGTCTGGGCTTCGGCCCGCGACCTCGCGCGAGAGCGCACGGGTCGCGGCATCCGCCACCTGAACCTGTAAACGAAACCACCGTCAGAGAGGAACATCATGTTCACCGGACGCACCACCCGCACCATCGCCGCCACGGCGATCGCCGCGCTCGCCGCGCTGGCGCTCGCCGGCTGCGGCAGCAACCCGCTCGACGAACCCAGCAAGGAGCCCGCCGCATCCGGCGGCACCGCCGAGACGATCGTCGTCGGGTCCCAGGCGTACTACTCGAACACGATCATCGCCGAGATCTACGCGCAGGCACTCGAGAACGACGGCTTCACGGTGAAGCGCCAGTTCAACATCGGGCAGCGCGACGCATACATGCCCGAGGTCGAATCGGGTCAGATCAACCTGTTCCCGGAGTACACCGGCAACCTGCTGGAGTACCTCGACAAGAGCGCCAAGGCCACCGGCCCCGACGAGGTCTACGCGGCGCTGAAGGACGCGCTGCCGAGCGGGCTGGTCGCCCTCGACTACGCGCAGGCGACCGACCAGGACACCTACACGGTGACCAAAGCAACCGCCGACAAGTACGGTCTGGTCGAGATCGGAGACCTGGCGAAGGCCGACAAGAAGCTCACGATCGGTGCGGCGCCCGAGTTCGAGCAGCGCCCCTACGGGCCCGCGGCGGCGAAGGCTGACTACGGCGTCGACCTGGCGTTCTCCGCCACCGGACCGACGACGCTCGAGTCGCTGCTGGCCGGAAAGATCGACGTCGCCGACATCTACAGCGCCGACCCGGCGTTCAAGACCGAGAAGATCGTGGCGCTGAAGGACCCGAAGAACATGATCCTGTCGTCGAACGTGGTCCCGATCGCCAGCAAGGACATCGCCGACAAGATCGCGAAGACGATCGACGCCGTGAGCGCGAAGCTGACCGTCGACGAGCTGATCGGCCTGAACGTGCAGTCCACCGTCGACAAGCAGGAGGCGCCCGCGATCGCGAAGGCCTGGCTGTCGGCCCAGGGCCTGGCCGGCTGACGACTCGCGACGCCCTCATCGCAGACGAAGGCGGCCGGCCCCTATTGGGACCGGCCGCCTTCGCGTGTCAGCGGATCATTCCCGGGCGTCCTGCCGGGGGATCCAGATCTGCTTGATGATGATGAGGATGGATGCCGTCACGGGCACTGCGACCAGCGCGCCGAGCAGTCCGAGCAGCGTGCCGCCCGCCATCGCGCCGATGACGACGAGGGCGCCGGGCACCGCGACTGCCCGGTTCATCACCTTGGGCGTGAGGTAGTACGCCTCGATCTGCATGTACACCAGGTAGCAGGCCGCGAACACCAGAGCCATCAGCGGGTTGCTGAACAGGGCGATCACCGAGCCCACGATCCAGAACAGCACCGATCCGATCAGCGGGATCAGCGTGAACAGGAACGAGATCGCCGCCATCAGCGGCGGGAACGGCAGGCCGAGGAAGAAGAACAGCGCCAGGGTCACCATGGAGTTCGCGAACGCGAGGACGACCATGCCCATGATGTATCCACCGACCGAGTCGGTGATCTGGTCGGTGATGTCGGCGGCACGTGCACGGTCACGCGCCGGGGCCAGACGCAGCATCGAGGTCTTGATGCTCGGGAGGCCCGCGACGAAGTAGAGCATGAGCACCAGCACGATGATCATGCCCGAGATGCCGGTCGCGATCGAGGTGCCGACCTGCAGGGCGCCGCCGCCGATCGAGAGCACGGTGCCGGGATCGGTGAGGAAGGCCTGAATCTGCTTGACCCATTCGCCGACCTGGTCGCCGAACTGCTTCTGCAGCGATGCGTAGAGCTCGGTGGTCTGGAAGTCGCGGATGATGCCGGGGATCGACGTGATGAACAGCGTGATCTGCTTCACGATGACCGGCACGATCAGCCAGAGCACCAGCACGATGAGGGCGAGCAGGGTGAGGATGACGGTGAGCACGCCCCAGCCGCGCGGCATGCCTCGTCGCTCCAGCATCCGCACCGCCGGGTCGAGACCGAGCGCGCCGAACGCCGCCAGCGCGATGTAGATCAGCACGGTGGCGAGGTTGGCGAGCATCAGGCCGAACAGCAGCGCGGTCAGCGCGCCGAGGGTGACCAGGATGCCGAACACGAACGGCTTGTCGATGCGGGTCCAGAACGACCGGCTCGGGGTCATCGGCTCGATCACGACGGGGTTGGGGTACGCGTGGCGCTCTGTGGCCGCCGCCTCCGCGGCCTTCGCCGCCGCGGCACGCTCGGCTCTGCTCGGCTTCGCGGTGGCCGCCGGCTTCGCGGATGCCGCCGTCTCGGCAGGCGTCTTCTCCGCGTATCCGTTGCCCTCAGCCGGGATCTGCGCGCTCTCGTCAGAACTCATGGTCACACTCTAGGGCGTGGGCCGGTTCGGGCTATCGTCGTAGTGTCGCCGATCGAGGAGCCTCATGTCTGACGCCGAAGCCGCCCGTACCGAGCTGCTGCGCCTGCGAGCCAGCATCGACAACATCGACGCCGCACTGATCTTCATGCTCGCCGAACGGTTCCGCGCCACGCAGCAGGTGGGTCATCTGAAGGCCGAGCACGAGATGCCGGCATCCGATCCCGGCCGCGAGGAACAGCAGGTCGCGCGCCTGCGCGCGCTCGCCGAGGAGGCGCACCTGGATCCCGAGTTCGCCGAGAAGTGGTTCAACTTCGTGGTCGCCGAGGTCATCCGGCACCACACCGAGGCAGCTGAAGGTCGCTGACCCCCCCTACCGGGGCGCCGCGTCGGCTCGCGGCGCCCCGGAGTGGTCGGTGCCTCCCCGCCCGGACTCCCCAGCGCCCGGTCCCCTGTCGGCTGTTCCTCGTTGATCCGTCGCTCTCCCCAGAATCGGCGAATCGATGAGAACACCTCCCGCAGACAGAAGAGACCGCACCCTGTCGGCTGATACACGGACGCGGAAGATTTCTCAGAATCCGTTTCCGTGGGCATGCAGCGGCACCCGGATGCCGGTGTCCTCCGCCGCATCCGACAGCGCGACTGCCGGCGCGAGGCCGGCGGCGATCCGCGCGTGCACGGCGGGGAGCAGAGCTGCCGCGGCCTCGTCGGGGACCAGCACGGGCGACGCGATCACGCATCGCGAGCCGGCGTGCAGCCACACCCTGGTCATACCGACCGCCTCTTCGCGCCAGCGCACGGTCGACCGGCCCAGCTCGCACGCCGAGAGCACAACGGTGTCGGGCACCGTCTCGATCAGATCGACGTCATAGCCGAACAGGGTGCCGTCGGCCAGTTCGAGGCCGGAGAACATCGGGTTGTCGGCGCTGTGGCGTCCGTGCGCTGCCACGTGCAGCAGGTCGACCTCACCCGCTGCGGCTGCGGCGGCTTCGACCGTGGCCTCCTCGCCGGTGAGTACCCGGATCGCGCCGTGGGCGCGTGCAACAGCGTCCGCTTCGTCAGCGGCGCGCGCGACGCGGGGGCCGGCGACCACGCTGGCGCGAAGCAGTGGACGCGGTGCCGCCTCGCGCCAGCGGGTGGCCGAGGTCGCGAGGGTGAAAGGCCGCCCGGCGAGACCCGGCAGCAGTGCCCATGGCACACCGGTGAGGATGCCGGGCACGCTGAGGACGAGCCTGCGGGCCTGTGGCGCCCGCGCGAGCAGCGGCTGCAGCAGTTCATCGTCGAGCCGCGACATCCGATCCGCGAGGGAGCGTTCGACCACCGCGGCCATGCGGGATCCATGAGCGAGGGCTGCGGCGTCGAGATCGGCCCTCATGCCGTCGAGCAGGGGCTGCACGCGGTACCAGGCTAGCCGCACGATCGTCGCATCCGTCCGGGTCGCGACCACGGCCCGAAGCGCATCACCCGTGTATACCCAGGTGAGCACCGCGACGTCCTCGTCGAGTCCTCGGCGCAGCTCTTCGAGGGCCACCTGCTGCCGGGCGCCGGCACCGGTCGTCGTGCTCCACTGCCTTTCGCGAATGCGGTCGCGAACGGCGCGCACGCGCGGATCGGACAGCCAGTCGGCACCGGCGAGGTCGGCGCGCAGCATCCGCAGCTCTGCGAGATCGGATGCCGCATCCGCGTCGTGCGGCGGACGGACCGGAACCACCTGCAGGCCGATCCGCCGGGCGCGCTCGCCCCAGTCGAAGAGCACGGCGGGGTCGTCCACGTCGGCCGCCGCGGCGAGGCCGGCGGCCAGCAGACCCGTGCCGTGCATGGTGACGGATGCCTGCAGGTCGAGCGCTCCGAACGATCCCTGCCAGGCGGTGAAGAGGTCCAGTCCCTCCGTGGCCAGACGTCGCGCGTCGGCGCGGCGCCCGGCGCCGAGCGCGTGCGCGGCGCGCACCTCGTAGGCGCGCAGTCGCACGGGCGTGGGGGCGCGCGGGCTGATCCGCGGCGGACGCCGGGTCGGATCGGCGAGACGCGCCCCGAGGGCCGTGGCCGCGGCTTCGCTGTCCAGGCCGACCGCGCGCAGTCGGCGCGCGGTCTCGTCGTATTCGCCGGCGGACGGCGGACGGCCGGAGAGCCGGCGCGCCTCCAGTTCGACGGATGCCGCGCGTGCGGCCCATCCCTCGCTGTGCAGTGCCTCGAACCGGCGCCGCGCCTGCGCCGCCGTGCGCCGTGCGGCCGCGGGGTCGTGATGCAGCTGCGAGCGGGCGAGCTGGAATTCGGCCTCGCCGCGTGCCTGCCGCATCCGCTGCGCGCCGAACCGCACCGCGACCTCGGCGAGCAGCTCCTCGGCCTCGGCGGTGAGTCCGGCCTCTCTCAGCACTTCGGCGCGATCGAGGTCGGCGATCGCGGTGCTGAGTTCGCTGGTCTCCACGAAGACCGGCCGGGAGCGGGTCATCAGGGCCAAAGCTGTGACCAGGTCGCCCCGGAGCAGCGCGGCGTAGCCGAGGTTGTGCTGCGTCTCGGCACTCGCCATCGTCTTGTCCAGCTCGCGGTAGAGCACCACGGCCGCCTCGAGATCTGCGGTGGCGCCATCGAGGTCGTGCCGCTGCATCCTTCCGACCGATCGGTTGACCAGGCAGGAGGCACGTTCACCAGGAGAGTCGGCCAGGCCGTCCACCGCGTCGGTCAGCCAGCGCTCCGCCTCGTCCGCCTGACCGGCATGCATCAGCAGCACGCCCAACTGGCCGGCGAGCACAGCCCGCGTGCCGTCGCTCAGCCCGGTTCCGGCGAGGGCGTCGCGGCACATCCGCTCGGCGGCATCCGGCTGGCCGGTCTGTCCGAGCACGTAGGCTCGCGTGCCGGCGATGCGCGCGCGCAGGTCGGGATCGTCGGTGCGCGCGGTCGCGGTCGTCAACGAGCGCGTGGCCGCGGCGAAGCGTCGGCGATTCGCCTCATCCACTCCCCGCCGATGGAGTTCGGCCGCACCCAGACGCATCCCCTCAGCATGTCCCGATCCGCGGGCGAACGCCACCTCCGGGGATCGGCGGCGGGAGCGGGCTGTCACTCCCGCCGCCGATCCGTGCGGTCAGCGCACCGGGTCCGGCAGCGCCTTCAGCACCTCGTCCACCGCCTTGTGCAGCGCCTTCCGGGTGGGTGCGCTGCCCTTGGCGAGCACCGGCCCCAGCGCGGCCGCGATCCGTCCGGCGACGAACGGTGCCGCGAACGACGTGCCGCTCCACACCGAGAACCCGCCGCGGTAGTCGTCGGGGTCGACGGTCTCACGAGGCAGGCGATCGAAGTCCGACCGGGTGGTGGGCTGCATCCCGCCGGTGAACGGCGGTGTCGTGCTGACCACCAGTGCTCCGGGTGCGTAGACCCGCACCCACGGCCCCACGTTCGAGAACAGCGCCACTGAGCGGCCCGAGGGGTTCAGAGCGCCGACGGACACCAGCGGAGCGAAGTGGTCGGGCAGGATGCCGTTGTCGGCGCCGTCCCAGGCCCACAGCGACGCCGGGAACGAGGGCCGGTCGATCGCGTCGTTGCCCGCCGAGCACACGACGACGATGCCCAGTTCGCGCGCCGAGCGCAGCAGTCCGTAGAGCGTGAGCGAGAACTGACCGTCGACTGGAGTCTCGTGGTAGTACCCGAGCGACAGGCTGATCACGTCGATCGCGTGACCCGTGCCCGGATCCCGCAGGTATCGCCGCTTCAGCTCGATCACGTCGGACAGCGCCCTGACGAAAGCGGTCTCGTCGACGACACCCAGAGAGCCGGCCACTCGGATCGCCAGGATGTCGGCATCGGGAGCGGTCTGCCGGATCAGGCCCGCGATGAACGTGCCGTGCCCGGCCACCGCGTCGATCTCACCGTCGAGCTGCCCGTACAGGTCGGGGTAGATCTCCGGGTCGTCGTGGCCGGTGAGACCGATCGGCACGCCATCGAGCTCGGCGCCGCGGGTGACGATGTCGTGCGGCAGCCACGGGTGCTCGCCGCATCCGGTGTCGAGCACGGCGACGACCGGCCGCCGTCCGCGCTTCGGCTCCTCGCCGCGGATCGGCTCCGCGCCGATCCAGGCCACCGGCTGCCGTGCGCCGCGTCCCGGCTGCAGGTAGTCGTCCGTGCCCACCGGACCTGCTCCTCGCAGCGGGTTCGTCTGGGTGAACGGGTTCGTCTGCGTGAACGGGTTCGTCTGGGTGAACGGATTGAGCCCCACCGGGTCGACCGACAGCACATGCTCGAGTCCCACCCTGGGCATCGGCGACCGGGTGATGCGGCGCGCCCGCTGCAGCACCCGCCACGCGTCCGGCGGGGCCGGCGACTCGCCACGGCCCGCCTCATCGGGGGTTGTCAGCAGCACCCGGATCAGGCCGGGCACACCCGGGGCGAGCTCTCGCGCCGAGCCGGCCGGAGCGGCGTCGGCATCCGGCGCATTCGCCCCGGCCACGGCGGCATCCACCGGACCGAACCGGGCCCGCCACCCGAACGACTCCGCCGCCTCGGAGATCGTCTTCATGTCGCGGTCATAGGCGCCGTGGTCCTCATCGTCCAGAAGCCTGGTCACCAGCATCCGGTCCGGCAGGTACGCGGTCGGGTACGCCCGAACGCCCTCGATCGGATCGACGCTCGGATCCAGCGCCGTGCCGCGCGGAATCGAGCCCTCCGCGCGATCCTGCCATGTCCATCCCGGGGGTTGCTCCATCGTCTGTCCTCCCATTCAGAGCCGCCGGAGCGGCATCCCTCGCCGCCGCACCCCTGCGACGACGTCTCCCCTCCCGCGTGCGCGGGCAGTCCCGCTATGCCTCGAACTGCGGGGTCGCGAATCCGCGACCGCCCTCCTCGTCAGGCACGGTCAGGCGCACACGGCACAGACCGGGCGGCACATCGGTGAACGCGAAGCGACCGTGCTCGCCGGGCTCGGTGGTCCAGGACCGGGTGCCCTGCTCCAGCACTATCTCGCTGGCCGCGGCATCCACCCAGCCGTCCACCCGGCGACTGCCCTTTCCGGACTTCGAGATGTGCAGCAGCACGGACACCCGTCCGTCGCTGAACTGCAGGATCAGCGTCTCGGCATCGCTGCGCACGGCCGCAGTGGCATCCTCCACCAGCGTGAGCAGCGCGTACTCCCGGGACAGGTCGTCGGATGCGACGGCCGCAACCATCCGCTCGATCAGGTCGTCCGGGACGGGATCGGTCACCTGCCACATGGTGCGCAATGCCGCCATCAGCTCGTCGTCGGTGCTCATGTCGCCCCCGCTCATGTCGCGACCTGTCCGTCGATCGTGCCGCCCAGCAGCGTGCGCAGTTTGCCCAGACAGCGCGACCGGGTGGGGCCGATGCTGCCGATCGGCATGCCCAGGTCTTCGGCCAGTCCTCTGTAGTCCGGTCGCTGCTCGAACGCGACCACCCGGATCAGCCTGCGGCAGCGCTCGTCGAGGCGCTGCACCGCCGCCCACAGCCGGGCCGCGCCGTCCGATTCGGCCGCCTCATCCTCGGCGGACGCCGCGGTGGGCAGCAGCGGCTCGAGGTCGATGTCCTCCTTGGCATCCGCCCTGTTCTCATGCTTGCTGACCCGCCAGGCCTCGCGGCGGGCGGTCACGGTCAGCCAGGCCGACACCGCGGCGGGGTCCTGGATGGATTCATGACCGCGCACGAGGCGCAACCAGGTGGTCTGCACGACGTCCTCGGCGAGGGTGCGCTCGATGCCGTACGCGCGCACGACGTGCCAGAGCACGGGGGTCATCAACCGCACCAGGTCGTCCATCGCCCGCGTCTCGCCGTCCTGCCAGGCGCGGAAATGCTGCGCCGCCAACTGCCACCTGCTCGGTGCAGGCGGCTGTTCGGCGGTGCCTTCGGGTACGGCATCGCTCATGATGCTCATTGTGGCCATACCGACCAGGAGCGGGCAAGAGAGGTGATGATACATGTCGATGCCCTCGAAATGAGATCCGATCACCTTTGCACAAACTCTTGCGCCTAAACATCGGATCTATCAGAATGAGACGAGCCGGCGATCCCCGCTTTTCAGCGACATCGCGCATGCAAAGGAGCAGCAATGGGCATCAGACATCCGAACTCAAGGGTGCGAGCCGTGCGAGCCGCACTTGTCGCCATCGCGGTCGCCGCCGGTGCGCTGATCTCGGCCGCACCGGCCTCGGCAGGCAGCGGGATCGAACTCTTCGCCGCACCGGACGGACGGGGCATGGGATGCACTGCGGCGGCCCCATGCGCGTTGCCGCAGGCGCAGGCCAGAGAGCGCATCATGCTCGGCGCGGGCAAGGCCGTCACCGTCACCCTGACGCCCGGTCGCTATGATCTCGCGGACACACTCGCGCTCACCGCGAAGGACTCCGGCACCGCCGGCGCACCGACCGTGTGGCGCGCGCAGAAGCCCGGAACCGTCGTCGTCTCCGGCGGGTCGCGCATCACCGGGTGGCAACGGGCCGCCGACCGTGACGGCGTCTGGGTCGCGGACGTGCCCGCCGGCAGCGAGTCCCGGCAGCTCTACGTCGACGGGGAATGGGCCCCGATCGCGCAGGCCACCACGGCCGAGCTCGGATTCACCGCCGGCTGGAAGGGCGGCTCCACCGGGTACTCGGTCACCGACGCGAAGGCGAAGTCCTGGCTCGCCGGTCTCGGCGACCCTGCCGGCCTGGAGTTCGTCTACGACGGGAAGACCGGAGCCTGGACCCAGTCCCGCTGCCTGGTCGAGGGACTGTCCGTCGATGACGCCGCCGCCACCGTCACCATGCTGCCCACCTGCTGGGACGGCATGACCAAGCGGCCGGCCCGCGCGCCGATCGAGAGCGGCGGCCTGCCCAACATGTCGACCTCGACCATCCCGACGAGCGTGCAGAACCACCCCGCATTGCTGTCCGCGGGGGAGTGGTATCTCGACTCGGATGCCGGGAAGCTGTACTACCAGCCCGCCGAGAGCGTCGACATCGACGACCTCGACATCACCCTGCCGCACCTCGAACGCGTGATGACCGTGGCGGGCTCCCTCGCCGATCCGGTGCACGACATCCGCTTCGAGGGACTGCAGTTCTCCTACGCCACCTGGCTCTCGCCCTCGCGCACCGGCTTCGCCGAGGTGCAGTCCAACCTGCACATCACCGGTGCGCCGAACCAGGGCAAGTGCACCGTCACCCCCACTCCGGGCACCTGCCCCTACGGCGCACTGACCCAGCCCCTCGGCAACGTCGACGTCTCGGGCAGCCGCGACGTCGCCTTCGTCGGCAACACCTTCAAGGCGCTGGGCGGCGCGGGGCTGAGCGTCCGCTACGGCGCTGCGGGGACCCTGATCGAGGGCAATCACATCACCGACACCTCCAGCACGGGCCTTTACCTGGGCTGCACGTTCGATCCGCAGCCGTGGGATGCGACGACGCACGACGGCATCAAGCAGAACTGCACTCCTGACCCCGACCTGGTCGCCGGCGACGAGATCGGCGAGAACGAGATCGTGCGCGACACCACGGTGCGCAACAACGTGATCCACTCCGTCGGGCTGGACTACAAGGCCGCCCCGGGCGTGACCCTGCTGTTCGGGCAGGACCTGAACCTGGTGCACAACGAGGTGTTCGACACTCCGTACACCGGCATCACCGGCGGCATCGTGCAGGGTCACGCGACGGATGCCGACAATCCGGAGAACAACCAGAACGCCAACGCCCGCAACAACATCAGCAACAACCTGATCTACAACTACATGCAGTACCTGCGTGACGGCGGCGCGATCTACCTGGAGAGCCACCAGGGGCGGTACATCCACAAGGAGGACGGCTCGCTCGACGTGGCCAAGACGCTCGAGAACGGGATGCGAGCCACCGGCAACATCGCGTTCAACGACCGTCCCGACACGAACTACACCTACTACGACGACGCCGGATCGCAGTTCATCCGCTGGGAGGGCAACGTCGCGATGGCCACGTCCGGCGCATCGCAGGGCGGATGCTCGCCGGCGGGCTACCTGTGGACGGTGCGCAACTGGTTCTCCGGTCAGATCGGCCGGTACGCCTGCTCGCCGCCGGCGCTCGCGGTCACCGCCGAGGACAACATCGTCATCCCGAAGAAGCCCACTTTCGCCGACGTTCCCGAGCGGGTGTTCACGGATGCCGGGCTCGAGCCCGCATACGCCGGCCTGTCGGCCGTCGCCGACGAGCAGCTGCGCTACGTGTCCGACCGCGCCGCCGACGGACGCGTCGTGCTCGGCATCAGCGGTCTGACCGACGACACAAAGGTGTACGCGGGCGCTCAGCAGCTGGATGTGCGCCGGGTCGGCACGACGTTCGCCGAGGTGATCGTGCCCGACGAGCTCGCCGGGCGCACCATCACGGTCGGGCAGCCCGACCCGTGGGTCCGGGTGAACGAGACCGACCCGAGCGTCACAGCCTCGGGCTGGTCGGCCGGCACCGGCCGTCCGTACGGCGACCTGAACGGCGACATCCTGTTCGCCAAGAACAACGGATCGACCGTGACGATCACCTTCACCGGCACCGCGCTGCGGCTCTACGGAGAGAAGAACAGCGATCAGGGCCTCGTCGACGTCAGCATCGACGGTGGCGCGCCGGCCTCGGTCGACACCTACGCCGGCTCACGGCAGGCGAACGTCGTCATCTTCGCGGCTGACGAACTGGCGGCAGGGCCGCACTCCGTGACGATCACCAAGCGCAGCGGCACCTACGCCGTGTTCGACGGCTACGGGTTCATCCCGGCGTCGTGAACCCCGGGAGGGGCGGGCACCGAAGCCGGCTCGTCCCTCCCGCCACTCATCGCTGTTCAGGCCAGTTCGGCCGCCAGCACCTGGGCCGCAGCGCCGCGCAGCACGGCATCCTCGGTCTGCCCGCAGCGCACCTCGACGTGCGCGTTGCGCAGGCGTGCGGCCGTCAGGGCCGACTCGGCGGCGCCGCACAGCTCGGGGCCCATCAGCGACGACGTTCCGCTCAGCACGACCTGCGGCAGGTCGAGCGCCGAGGCGATCGCGGCCAGCGGGGTGCCGAGTCGCTCGCCTGCCTCGACGCGGAGCGCCTCACGGGTCTGGTCATCGGTCGCGGCATCCATCCGCTCCTCGAGTACGGCGATCCAGGCGTGCACGCAGCCGGAGTTGCCGCAGCGGCAGTCCCGACCGGTGTCGCCGCCCACGTCGAGGTGAGCGAGCTCGCGGGCGGTGTCGGTGCCGGCCGTGTAGCCGGTGACGATCGCCGTGCTCACGACCTCGCCCAGCCGCACGAGCAGGAACTCCGAGTCGCCGTAGCCGGCTTCCGCGCGGGCGGCGAGGTCGGCCTCGGCGGCCGCGTAGGCCGGCAGAAGAGCGGTCTCGGCGTGCTTCGAGAGGGCGCCGATGAACGCAGCGGCATCCCCCGATGCGGCGTTCATCGGCACCCCGAACCCGACGCCGAGCACCGGGCATCCGGCCTGCGCGGCGAGCCGCGCGACGAGCGCGGCCACGGCGGCGGGCAGGTCGGAGGTGGATTCCCGTGCGATCTCCTGTCGCACGAGGATGCGGCCGTCGGGCGCGCATACGGCGCCGACGACCCACTCCGGGGCGGTCAGGTCGACGGCGATCGTCTGAACCGCGTCGCCGTCGACTTCGAGAAGCACGGAGGGTTTGCCGACGCGGGTCTCCTGGCTCTGGCCCGTCTCGATGACGACGCCGTCGGCGAGCAGGTCGCGGACGACCTCGGTGATGGTGGGGCGCGCGAGTCCGGTCAGGCGGGCGAGGTCGGCCCGGCTCGCGGAGGTCTCGCGCAGCAGCGCCTGCAGGACGACACCGCGGTTGTGCCGTCGCGCCCCCTGCACCGGGATGTGCGTCGCAGTGACCATCGTGCTCCCTTGCTGGTCGGTGGTCCGTCGATTTACTTAGTTCATCGACTAAACTTACGAGTGTGAGCGTAGGCTCGGGCTCGGTCGTTGTCAACCGGGCCGGCCGGATCACGAAAAGGAACGGTGGATGCTGCACACCGAGGATGCGCTCGATGGTCAGGCCCTCGTCCGCCGGAGCAACCTTCGGCGGGCCCTTCAGCTCGTCTTCGACAACTCGGGAAGCGAAACTCGCGCCGGCATCGCCCGCGCCACCGGTCTCACGGCGGCGACCGCGTCATCCCTCGTCGCCGAGCTGATCGATCAGCGCCTCGTCGCCGAGGTGGGGCAGGCCGCCAGCACCGGAGGCAAGCGCGCCACCGTGCTGGCGATCGATGCGAGCCATCACCTGTTCCTCGTGGTGGTGCTGCGGTACACCGACGCGCACGCCGCGCTGATCGCTCTGGACGGCTCGTCCGTCTACGAGGAGCGCGTCGTGTACACCTCCGCGGATCGCGACGCCGTGATCCGGACCATGCTCGGCAGGATCGCGAACCGCTTCGCACCGCGTCTGCTCGCGGCCGCCGTGCAGCTGCCCGGCGCGACCGACGGGCGGGTGGTGCTCGAGAGCGTGCAGCTGGAGTGGGCCGACCTGCCGCTCGCCGACGAGCTGACCGACCTGCTCGGCGCGCCCGCGCTGCTGGTGAACGACGTCGACGCCGAGGCTGTCGCCGAGACGATTGCGAGCGGTGCGTCGACCGGGCGTCGGCTGTTCCTGCACCTCGGCATCGGGATCGGTGGCACGGTGACGCTCGACGGAGAGCCGGCACCGGGTCCGAACGCGCGGGTCGGTGAGATCGGGCACGTGCAGGTGGTGTTCGGTGAAGAAGCACGGGAGTGCCCGTGCGGGCGGCGCGGATGCCTGGAGTCGGCGGCTTCGATGCCGGCGATGCTCGGCCCCGCGTTCACCGAGGGAATGGATGCTGCTGCAGTGCAAGCCCTCGTGAATGGGGCCGATCCGGAACGGCTCGCGGTCGGCGCGGTCGCCCTGGGGCGCGTGATCACGATGCTCACCGCGATGCTCGATCCGGGCGAGGTGGTGATCGGCGGGTCTGCGGCCGGGCTGGGTGAGGACTTCCTCGACCTCGTGCGGGCCGAGACCCAGCTGCCGCCCAGCGGCACTGTTCGGGTGCCGGTGCGCGCCGCCGCCGGAGGGATCGCGCCCTACGCGGGGGCTGCGCAGTTCGCGCTGGGCGCCGCGCTCGGCGTGCGCTGGGCCGCGGCGCAGCTCGCCGAGTAGGACTGTCGGATCAACTCGAAATGCCGTAACATGAGCGTTATTCGTGACAAACAATCATAAAACTGCATCCGATTCGTGATCGGATCGCCTTCGAGGAGACAGACATGACCGAGACCCCCGCCGCCGGTGCGCACATGCGCGCCGAACTGTTCTCCCAGCCCGAGACCTGGGCCCGCGCGGCCGCGATGCGCGACGAGCAGGCCCTGCTGCCGGCATCCGGCGCCCGCGTCGCCGTCGTCGGCTGCGGCACGAGCTGGTTCATGGCACAGTCCTATGCCGCTCTTCGCGAGGCCGCCGGGCACGGTGAGACCGACGCCTTCACCGCTTCGGAGTTCCCGTACGGCCGCGGCTACGATGCGATCGTCGCGCTGACCCGCTCCGGCACGACCACCGAGGTGCTCGAGCTGACCGAGCGCGTGAAGGGGAAGACCCCGGTGATCGCCGTCGTCGGCGACACCACCTCGCCGCTCGTCGACCTGGCCGACACCGTGATCGGCCTGCCCTTCGCCGACGAGAAGTCGGTCGTGCAGACCCGATTCGCGACCACGGCGCTCGCGCTGTTCCGCGCCTCGCTGGGCGAGTCGCTCGACAAGGCGGTCGCCGATGCTGCCGGAGTGCTGTCCGACGCGGCATCCACTGACCCCGCCCTCCGCGAGGCCGAGCAGTACAGCTTCCTCGGCATGGGCTGGACCATCGGTCTGGCGCACGAGGCCGGGCTGAAGATGCGTGAGTCGTCGCAGTCGTGGACCGAGTCGTACTCGGCCATGGAGTACCGCCACGGTCCGATCGCGATCGCCGCTCCCGGCCGCATCACGTGGGCCTTCGGCGAGGTGCCCGAGGGCCTGGAGGCCCAGGTGCTCGCCACGGGCGCGCGCTTCGTGCAGCACCCGATCGACCCGATGGCCGACCTGGTGCGCCTGCACAACGTCGCCCTCGAGCGCGCCGTCGCCAAGGGCCTCGACCCCGACCAGCCGCGCAACCTGACCCGCTCCGTCATCCTCGAGGCCTGAGCATGACCGCACCCCGCGATGAGTCCCTGCCTGGGGCCGCCGAGACCGCACGACCGCTCCGAGACGTCGGTGCGGCCGGGTCTGGGCGCGGGGATGCAGTCTCGGCGGCCGACATCCCCGACGTCGTGACCGACGCGTCGGGCGAGCGCCTCGCCCGCGCCGCGTCGATCGGCGCGGGTGCACCGGTGCTCGCGTTCGACGTGGGCGGCACCGACATCAAATCGGCGCTGTTCGATGCCGAGGGCAACGCCGTGGGACTGCGGCGCACGCCGACCCCGGATGCCGGTGACGACATGCCGGCGCGGCTCGTGGAGCGCATCGGCGAGCTGGGTGACGCACTGCGCGCGCAGCATCCGGAGATCGTGCCGCAGGCCGTCGGCTTCGTGGTGCCGGGAATCGTCGACGCGGGTACCGGGGTCGCCGTGTTCTCCAGCAACCTCGGTCTGCGGAATGCGCCGCTGCGGATGCTGGCCGAGCAGCGCTTCGGGCTGCCGGTCGCGTTCGATCACGACGTCGGCACGGCGAGCTGGGCCGAGTTCGAGATGGGTGCCGCTCGCGGCTACGCGGACGTGGTCGCGATCATCATCGGCACCGGCATCGCCGGAACCATCCTGGTCGGCGGCGAGCTGTACACCGGCGGCGGCTACGCCGGCGAGATCGGCCACTCCCCGATCGGCGAATGGCCGTGCCCCTGCGGGGCGCGAGGGTGCCTCGAGGCCGTCGCCTCGGCCGGCGCGATCGAGAGGCGCTACGAGGAGGCGACGGGCACCGAGGTGGACGGGGCTCGCGAGGTGATCGCACGCGCCGCGGGCGGCGATGAGATCGCCGCCCGGGTCTGGAACGAGGCGCTCGACGCGCTCACGATGTCGATCGCGCAGATCACCGCCGTGATCGCGCCGGAGGCTGTCGTGATCGGCGGCGGGCTCTCTCGCGCCGGTGGGGCGCTCTTCGACGAGCTGCGCACGCGGCTGGCGGATCGGCTGAGCTTCCATCGCATCCCCGAGCTGGTCCCGGCCGAGCTGTCCGGCAACGCCGGCATCCTCGGTTCCGCGCTGCGTGCGAGGCGGGTGGTCGCGTGACGGGCACGGACGCACGATCCCGGAACGCCCGCACGATCGGACGGGCGGATGCGCCGTGCATCTGTGCCCGGGTCGTGCACGTGTGCCCGGCGGCGGTGAGCGCATGATCGTCACCGTCACGCCGAACCCGGCACTGGACCTCACCTGGCACGTCGAGAGGATCGTGCCAGGCGGCACGCACCGAGCGGATGCCGGCGCTGCGCGCGCAGGCGGTAAGGGGCTGAACGTCGCCAGGGTGGCGCATGCCGCGGGTTCGGATGTCGTGGCCGTGACGACCGTCGGCGGGGCCACGGGCGCTGAGTTCCGGGCCGAGCTGACCGCCGCCGGCGTGCCTGCCGTGCTGGTGCCGGTCGCCGCCGCGACGCGGCGCAGCATCGCCCTGGTCGATGAGGCGCTCGGCGACACGACGATCGTGAACGAGCGCGGCATCGCCCCGACGGATGCCGAGCGGGATGCCCTTCGGAGCGCCGTCGCGGAGGCGCTGGCCGCCCCGGATCCTGAGCGAGCGCAGACTTCTCCGGCTCCTGAGCGAGCGCAGCCCTCCCCGGCTCCTGAGCGTGCGCAACACTCCCCGGCTCCTGAGCGTGCGCAGTCCGCTCCGGCTCCTGAGCGTGCGCAGTCCGCCCCGGCTCCTGAGCGAGCGCAGCGAGACGAAGGACGCCCCGTCCTGGTGATCTCCGGCAGCGTCCCCCCGGGCACGCCCGAAGACCTCCTCTCGTCGCTGATCGGCATCGGCCGCGCGGCCGGAGCGATCGTGATCGCCGACACTTCCGGTCCGGCGCTGCTGCGGGCAGCGGATGCCGGTGCCGACGTGCTCAAGCCGAACGCGGCCGAACTGGCCGAGGCCACCGGCATCGCCGACCCGATCGACGGCGCCCGCGAACTGCTCCGCCGCGGCGCCTCGCTGATCCTGCTGTCCCGCGGCGCCGAGGGCATGCTCGCGGTCTCGGACTCCGAGACCGTGTCCGCCCGCCTCCCCGAAGCCCTCGCCGGCAACCCGACCGGCGCCGGAGACGCCGCGGTCTCCGCGGCCGCCGTGCTGCTCGCATCCGGCATCCGCGATCCCGAGGCGATCCTGCGCCGCGCGACCGCATGGTCGGCGGCTGCAGTGCTGATGCCGCTGGCCGGCGACATCCACCCCTCCTGGCCCGAACTCGAGGCCGCCGTCATCATCGAACGAACGGACACCGCATGACCCTCGTCTCCGCCCGCGACCTCGTGACGGATGCCGCCTGGAACGGCAACGGCATCGGGGCGTTCAACGTGATCCACCTCGAGACCGCCGAGGCGCTGGTCGAGGCATCCGCTCGTGCCGCGCTGCCCGTGATCCTGCAGATCTCGCAGAACTGCGCCGACTACCACGGCGGCCTCGAGCCGATCGCGCTGGCGACGCTCGCGATCGCCCGCCGTGCCGAGACGCCGGTCGCCGTGCACCTCGACCATGCCGAGCGACCCGAGCTCGTGCACGAGGCGATCGACCTCGGCTTCGGCTCGGTGATGTTCGACGGCGGCAAGCTCGAATACGCCGAGAACGTCGCGCTGACCGCCGCCGTCGTCGACCGCGCGCACGCCGCGGGCGTGTACGTCGAGGGAGAGTTGGGCGAGGTCGGCGGCAAGGACGGCGCGCACGCGCCCGGCGTGCGCACAGACCCCGACGAGGCCCGCGCGTTCGTCGCCGAGACCGGTGTCGACGCGCTCGCCGTCGCTGTCGGATCGTCGCACGCGATGCTCGACCGCTCGGCATCCCTCGACATCGATCTCATCCTTCGGCTGCGTGAGGCGCTGCGCGGATGCGGGCGCGACGCCACCGACGTGCCGCTGGTGCTGCACGGGTCCTCGGGCGTCGCCGACAGCGTGATCACCGACGCGATCCGCGCGGGCATGACGAAGATCAACGTGTCCACGCACCTGAACGGGTTCTTCACCCGCGCCGTGCGCGAACGGCTCGCCGCCGATGAAAAACTCGTAGACTCGCGAAAGTACATCTCGCCGGCGCGGGATGCCGTGGCTGGGGAGGCAGCACGGATGCTGCGGCTGTTCGCGCTGGAACCAGACGCCGAGGGGACGGCATGAACCGCGCATCCCGACTGAATGCGATCCTCGAGCTGCTCGGAGAGCAGGGTGAGGTCAGCGTCGAAGACCTCGTGGAGCGGTTCGGTGCGTCCGCTGCGACCACCCGCCGCGACCTGGACAGCCTCGCCGAGCGGCGACTGCTCACGCGCACGCACGGCGGCGCGGTCGCGCAGTCCGTGGCCTACGAGCTGCCGATCCGGTACAAGAGCCACCTGCGGACCGACGAGAAGGAGCGCATCGCCGCGGCGGCATCCGCTCTCGTCGCGCCGGGTTCGATCGTCGGTCTGTCTGGCGGCACCACGACCACGGCGATCGCCGCGGCGCTCGCCTCACGGGACGACCTGGCCGAGCACGGCCTCACGGTCGTGACGAACGCCGTGAACATCGGGGCGCAGCTCGCGATGCGCCCCGAGATCAAGGTCGTCGTCACCGGCGGCGTGATCCGCTCGCGCAGCTATGAGCTGGTCGGGCCGTTCGTCGAGCAGCTGCTCGAGGGCCTGTGGCTGGACATCTCGTTCATCGGCATCAACGGCCTGTCGCCGGCCGGCGTCGCCACCACGCACGACGAGGCCGAGGCCGACGTGAACCGCATCATGGCGGAGCGCTCGCGCCGTGCCGCGATCGTCGCCGATTCGTCGAAGATCGGCGTCGAGACCTTCGCCGCCGTCGGCGATTCGGAGCTGTTCGACATGATCATCACGGATGTCGGCGCGCCGGAGTCCGCTCGTACCGACCTGGAGGCACTGGGCTACGAGGTCCGCGTCGCCGACTGAGCCCGGTCAGCTCTGGGGCACCTGTCCGGGTTCGAGGAACTGCGGGTCTCCGGGGGTGATTCCCCAGAACAGGGGATCGGACGGGGACTCCTCGTCGGGGAGGTAGCCATCCGACAGGTAGACGTCGCCGAACAGCCTGGCGTCCAGGTCGTCGATGTTTCCTGGCCAGCACGCGGAGGTCGCACGTACGCGTACAGCACCACTCGCGTGGGAGATGATGCGCAGATCGGAGAAGTCGCCCTGCTTCTCGATGATGAGGTCGAGGGACTCGCTCTCACCCGAGCCGAGACCCCATTCACCGATGTCGTAGCCCTGCTCGGTGAGGTAAGTGCGCAGCTTGTCACGCATGGCCGGGATGTCATCCGGAGCGATGTCTGTGGCGCGGGAGAGTTCGAAGGCGTAACTGCCGGCTTCACAACCTCCGTCCTCCGGAACCATGCCGTAGCCCCCGTCGCCGACCTCCCAGGGGCCGTCGTAGATCTGCTTCTGGATGCCGTTGGTGACTTGGCGGTAGTCGCGGTAGTGCTGTTCGGCCTGCGAGTACAGGGCGTCTCCTGTCGGTGTCGGCACGTGCTCCTCCTTCGGCGCGCACCCGGCCAGCAACGCGACCGACATGCCGATCGACGCCGCCACGGCAAGCGCACGCATCTTCGAACCCATCCTCAGTTCACCGGCTCGCCGGTCGCTACGATCCTCGCCACATTGCGGAACGACTCAGTTCCCTCGCTCAGGTAACCGTTGTCCTTCTGCCACGATTCGAGTCCAGTGTTCCCCCCCCCGCTGTGCGAGGCATGACCGGGGGTCTCCACGGCCCATTCCTCTCCCGCTCCGTCAAGTGCCGGTACGTAGCCGCCGTCACTCTCGAATGAAATGGCCCCCGGAAGCGATTCGGGGTTGACGGTGTGTCCGGAAGAACTGTACTGGCCGAACCTGGCGACGAGATCCCAGGGAGCGCGGGTGCCATACGCCTGGGTGCCGGAGTAGTCCATGTTGACATCGAGAGTCATGGTGCCCGACACCGGTGCGTACTCCCGGTTCTGCGCATAGAGCTGGTCGGGCACTCCGGCCGAACCCACCGAGACCAGCCTGTCGACGCCGAGGTTGTCCGCGGCTGACCCGACCGCTAGGAATGCCGTTGTGCTGCCGTACGAGTGCCCGATCACGGTGGTGGTCACGCGGGGCGAGACGGCCAGGTCGAGTCCGCGTAGCGAAGAGGTCAAGGTGGCGGCGCCCTCCTCAGCGCTTCCCATCGCGGTCTCACCGAGGAGATCTGGCGAGTCGTATCCGTACCACGCGATGGTCATGGCCTTTCCCGCCCCGTAGTCTTCAGCATCACTGTTCAGATCGCGGGCACTCTGACCGAAGGACTTGAGGTCGCCGAGCCCCGAGAACATCCCTCCGACGAGCATGTTGGCGTAAGGGACAGCGGGGACATCCCGCGCCGCGCTACAGCCCGCGCTTGCCCGCGGCCTGCGCGAAGATCAGCGACGTCGATGTCGATGCCACCTCGGGCTGCAGGCTGAGGGTGTCCGACACCAGCTCGCGCAGCGCCGGGGCATCCGCCACCGCGACGTGCACCATGAAGTCGCGGTCGCCGGCGAGGAAGTACACCCGTTGCGTCGCGGGCAGATCCTCGAGGTATGCCTGGAACCGGCGCAGGTCACCGCGCGCGTGCGCGTGCAGCCGGATGGTGATCAGTGCCTCGAGATGCAGCCCCATCGCGGCCGGGGAGATCTCCGCGTGGAAGCCCACGATCACCCCGCGCGCCTGCAGCGCGCGCACGCGTTTCAGGCACGTCGACTCGGCGATCCCGGCCCGCGCGGCGAGTTCGGTGTTGGAGATGCGGCCGTTGCGGCTGAGCTCCGACAGCAGGGTGCGGTCGACGGCATCCAGGGGTCCCGAGGATTCGATCTCCGGCATGGGCAGTTCCTCGCTCCGACGCGCAGTTTCCGACAGGTTCCACAGCATCCTACGAAGAATCTTCGTCAGTGACCCAAGGTGACCCTCGGAATCCTCATAATCTCTGGTGAGAGAAGGAGTACGCAATGTCGCGGTCGATCGTCATCGGAGCGGGCATGGTGGGTCTCGCCACCGCCTGGCATCTGCAGGAGCGCGGTGTGGAGGTCACGGTCGTCGACCGGGTCGGCGTCGCCGCAGGATCCTCGTGGGGCAACGCCGGCTGGCTCACCCCCGGCAAGACCATCCCGCTGGCCGATCCCTCGCTCTGGACCTACGGCCCCAAGGCCCTGCTCGATCCGGATGCCGCGCTGCACGTGCCCTTCCGAGTGGATGCCGGGCTGTGGAGCTTCCTCGCCCAGTTCGCGGCCCATGGCACCAGCAAGGCCTGGGACAGGACCATGGCCGATCTCACGCCCATCGACAGGATCGCGCTCGCCGGATTCGACGAGCTGCAGGCCGGCGGCGTCGAGTCCTGGACCCGCGAGGGTCCGTTCGTGATCGGGTTCAAGGAGGAGGCGCACTCCAAGGGCTTCCTGCACGAGGTCGCCGGCGTCGTGCGGCACGGTCAGGACGTGCCGATGGAGCGCCTCGACACCCCCACCGACCTCGCGCCGGTGCTGTCGGACGCCGTGAAGGTGGTCTACCGGCTCGACAACCAGCGCTTCCTCGAGCCGGCGCCCTACGTCGAGGCGCTCGGCGCGGCCGTGGTCGCCCGCGGTGCGAAGCTGATCACCGGCCTCGAGGTCATGGACGTGGCATCCACCCGCAAGCCCGTCGTGCTGCTGTCCAACGGCGAGCGCATGGAGGCCGATTCGGTCGTCATCGCCACCGGTGCCTGGATGCCGAAGCTGGCCCGGAAGCTCGGAGTGCGCACCCGCGTGCAGGCCGGCCGCGGATACTCCTTCACGGTCGAGACCGAGAAGCCGCAGGAGCACCCCGTGTACCTGCCGTACCAGCGCATCGCCTGCACGCCCTACCAGGGCCGGTTCCGCATCGCCGGCACCATGGAGTTCCGCCGGCCCGACGAGCCGTTCCAGCACCGCCGCGTCCAGGCGATCATTGAGCAGGCGCGCGAGATGTTCACCGGCGTCGACCTCGACGACCGCCAGGACGAGTGGGTCGGCTCCCGCCCCGTGACGCCCGACGGGCTGCCGCTGGTCGGCGCGACCAAGGCCCCGAACGTCTACGTCGGCGGCGGACACGGCATGTGGGGCATCGTGCTCGGCCCTGTCACGGGCAAGCTGCTCGCCGAGCAGATCGTGACAGGTCGGGTGGACCCTGCGATCAAGCCCTTCGACCCGCTGCGGTAGGCCGGGGTCGGCGCTCTCCTGAGACCGGAGCGGATGCCGGCATCCGCAAGATCGTCCGCCACCTGCGATCGGCACGACCGTTCGTCTGCTCCGGTCTCAACGGATGCGGGTGTGCGGACCTCGGCACCCGCAACGAGTGAGACCGGAGCAGGAGGCGGATCAGGCGGATGCGACGGGCTGCTGCAGTTCGGTGACCCAGTCCCGCTGGTCCTCGGACTCCGACCGCAGGTACAGCTCGCGGCAGGGGCCGGACGGAACGGAACCGCGGCCGAGGATCTCCTCGTGCAGCGCCATCCAGCTGTCGGCGATGCCCTCCATCGTGCCGAGGTGCACGCCGCAGACGGCGGATGCCACGGCCGGCAGCTCGATGATCTCGACGCCGTCGACCGGATCGCCGGAGTAGGCGAAGCCGACGGTGATGTGCATGCCGTCTTCGCGCGACTCGTACGTGGCGATCGGCGTGGTCAGCGCGGCGCCGGTGGGGGCGAGCGCGTCGGCGACCGCGTCGAACAGGGGGCCGACGAGCGGGCCGACCGATGGCTGATCAGGGGCGACGGCGGTACGGGCGGCGAGTCGTACGGCGGGAAGGGGCTTCTCGACGGATTCGATACGGGACATGTGATTCTCCTCTGTGATGAGACGGAGCCTCCGCTCCACGTCGACGAGCCTCGCGGCGGCGATCCGATGCTCCTCCTCGACCTCGATGCGGCGCTCCTCGAGCAGCTCTGCGAGCCGTTCGGCGGAGACACCCTCATCGAGGATCGAGGCGACGTCGTCCAGCCCGAACCCGAGCTGGCGCAGCGCGACGATCCGGTGCAGCCTTGCGAGCTGCGACGGATCGTACGAACGGTAGCCGCTGAACTCGTCCACGTGTGCGGGCACGAGCAGCCCCGAGGTGTCCCAGTGCCGCAGCATGCGGTGGGTCACCTGGCCGATCTGCGCGAACGCTCCGATGGACAACATGTGACTGTTCTCCCGTCTTCCACGGTGTCAGAGTCAAGTATCCGTCGCTGTCGACGTGCGGATGGCGGACCGATATGCGGATGGCGGGAGAACGCCGTGCGTTCTCCCGCCATCCGTCGGATCGTCCGCCGCCTGCAGGAAGCGGCCGGGCGGGTCAGCCGATGACGACCCGCTTGGAGTGGCCGTGCCCGTCGAGCGCGAACTCCACAGTCAGCGGCGAGGTCGACACGACCGTGACGCCGTCGTCGGCCTCGATCACCGAGCCTGTGACGTCGGCGAGAGTCACCGTGGCGACCTTCTGGGTGCGGCTCGGATCGGAGACCGCGACGGTGGTCTTCCCGCTGTCCGTGCGCACCGCGACCGAGCACGGCCCGCTCGCTGTCACGCCGGCGGCAGATCCTGCGGCGAAGAAGTTCGCCAGGGTCAGGCCCTGACGGCTCACGCCGATCATCTGGGCGGTGGCGCTGTTGGCGAGAACCTTCACCGTCGGAGCATCCGATTCGGTGAACGTGACCGAGTGCTCCACGTTCGGCAGCACCATGTACGCGTAGCCACCACCGGCCGGCGTCGCGCCGTGCCGGTGTGTGACCGTGACGAAGTCGCGGGTCTTCGGATCCGCCGATCCGCCGGTGTCCGAGCCGGAGTTGATCGTCTGCCAGTCGCCGGTGCGGCGCACCACCTGCACGTCGACCGTGCCGCTCACGTTCTCGCCGGCCAGGAACACATACCCGCCGTGGCCCATGATGTGCACATTGCGCGCCACCGTGACGGCGGGGCCGCCTGCCGCCATCACCCGATTGCGGTTGTCGGTGCGGATCCTCGGCACCGTCCCCTCCGCGAACGAGCGGTTGTCGATCGTGGTGAACACCTCGTGCTCGGTGGTGCCGGTGATCGCCGCTCCGAGGCACACCACCTTGTCATCGAGGAAGAACCACGACTTCCGCGCGCTGAGCGTCTTGTTGTGGTTCAGGTGGTCCATACCCTGGATGCCCCAGCGCCCGTCCAGATCGAGGCCGCCGGCGAAGGCCTGGTACGCCCGCGGGATGCCTGTGCCGTCGGCGGCGCCGTTGGCCCTCGGCTCGGCCGAGACGGTGGTGCCCGGCAGCCGGTACGGGTCGACGGTGGGCCAGAAGTCGGCGCTGTACTGCCCGGGGTCCTTCGGCGTGTAGAAGAACGTGAGACCGTCGCCCTGGTACCAGCCCAGGTTGTTCTCCTTGTTGCCCCACTCGTAGCGACCGATGCGCTTCGACGAGATGTTCACCACCGAGCTGAACGCCGGGCGGTGGTGCACGAGGCGGTCCTGATCGCCGAAGGCCTTCGTGTACACCGGGGCGGGAGCGGCCTCGACCGACGCGTCGCCCAGCACCGACGTCACCAGCAGCGACTTCGCCACGGTCTGCGACGGCAGTCCGTACAGAGTCTGGTCGGTGCAGCGCTGCAGCCAGCCCTTCACGAGTGACAGGTAGCGGCTGCGATACGGCTCGCCGGCACCCGGTGCGAGAAGCAGGATGGCGGTGAGCGCCGCCGCGCCGTCGACGTAGTCGGGCGCCTTCTGGCGCGACACCGCACGCCCGCGGACGGCATCCATCATGCGGCCGTTCCAGATGAACGGCGCGTACGCCGCCTCGACGGCGTCCAGCACGACGGCCTTCTTCGGGTCGGTGACGTCCCACTCGCTGCCGCCGAGCAGGCCGAGGATCTCGGCGATGCCGCCGAGCGTGACCACGCCGTAGGTGCCGACGTAGGGCAGGTAGGTGTGCTGCACGAACGAGCCGTCGGCGTAGAAGCCGTCACCGCTGGTGACGTACCCGAACACGCTGTTCTTGCCGCCGCGCACGGTGTCGCTGAGGGCGTCGCGGGACAGGGCGATCTCGTCAGGGCGCGCGTCGAGAGCTCCGCGCAGGATGCAGGAGAGCGCCTTGTCCGTGCGGTTCGCGCCGGTCTCGGCGAAGCTGGTGCCGCGGCCGCGCCAGTTCGGGTCGGGGGTGAAGTAGCGGGCGGCGGCCATCAGGGCGGTGCGCACCTCGGCCGGGACCGCGTCGTACATGAGCACCAGGATGTCGGCGGCCTTGCGGGGCACGCCGATCTCCCAGAACCACCAGTTGCCGACGGCCGCCTTGCCGACGGCGTAGATGTTCGCGCTCAGCCAGGCGAGCGCGCCGGCGATGTCGGATGCCAGGGTCTCGTCGGCGTACTGCTCGGCGCCCACCGTCGCGTGCGCGAGCGACAGGCTGAACAGGCGGTCGAATGTGACGCCCATGTTGCCCGAGAGGGTCGTGCCGCTGACACCGGTGAGGGGCAGGTCGGCCCAGATGCCGGGGGCGGCTGCCGGGCGCACCATTCCCTGCCAACTGGCTGCGGCTGCGGTGCTCATGCTCGTCAGGGCGTCGGCGAGCTCGGGGATCGACGCCGCGCTCCCGTCACCGACCAGCATGGTGCGGCGGCGGGCGCGGAGTGCGGCGAGCGGATCGTCGGCGGCTGCGAACAGGCCGGGGCCCGTGCTCGCCGCAGCGGACTGCCCGCTCGCGGCGATCAGCGCTCCGGCTCCGAGTACGGCGAGGAACGACCGGCGGTTCAGATCGAGGGGGGACATCATCGGCCTCCTGGGGATGGGAAGGGGTTTTCCCGAAGCATAGAAGTGATCGTTAGTGAACTCAACAAATCAATTCACTCACATTCACTCACACGATTGGCAGGGTCTATCCTGACCTCGGACAGGAGGCATCGGATGCCGGACTACCGTGTTCTTGCAGAGGGTCAGCGCTGCGAGGTGAAGATCCACGACCTGGATGCTGCGGAGTCGCGCATTGTCGCGGCATCCGACAAGGTCCTGTTCGAAGCGCCCAACTGGGGGCGCGACGGCGCCCTGTATCTGAATGGCGAGGGGATGCTGTGGCGGCTGAAGCCCAGTGTCGAGTCTGGTGCCGAGCCGCATCCGATCGCCTTCACCGGGCTGCCGCCGATCAACAACGACCACGTGCTCGACCCGGCCGGCCCCGCCGTGTACCTGTCCGCCGAGGACGGGCACATCTACCGCGGTCTGCTCAGCGGGGGAGCGGTCACGCGCATCACCGGCGAGGACGGCGTGCGGCACTACCTGCACGGGATCTCGCCCGACGGCGAGCTGCTCGCCTTCGTGCGGATGGACGGCACCGGTCCGGGCAGGCTCGCTCTGATTCCGGCAACCGGTGGTCACGTGACCGTCGTCGACACGGGGCCGGGGCACATCGACGGGCCGGAGTGGTCGCCGGACGGTCACTGGCTCTACTTCAACACCGAGCGCTGGGGGCACGCGCAGCTCGCGCGCATCGCGCGCGGCGAGGTCGAGCGCGTGCATCGCAGCGAGACCGTGGACTGGTTCCCGCACCTCTCGCCCGACGGAAGACGAGCCGTCTACCTCGAATACCCGGCCGGCACCGAGGGGCACCCGGCCGACCTGCCGGTGTCGCTGGTCGTGGTCTCCACCGCCGACTGGAGCACGCCGCTCACCCGCATCCCCCTGCCCGGCGGGCAGGGCACGATCAACGTGAACAGCTGGGCGCCCGACTCCAGCGCGTTCGCGTACGTCGCGTACCCGATGGGTTGAGTCCGCGGCGCCATCGTTGCGCCGGCCGTGCTGCCGAGAACGGGAGACTCTGCGAGGGCAGGACGATTTCGCGGCATCCGTCCTGTTCTCGGGTGTTCTCCTGTTCTCGGGCGGGGTGCGAGGCGCCGAGGCGTTGCTGAGCTCAGGAGATTCGGCGGGCGCAGGACGATTTCGTGGCATCCGTCCTGTTCTCGGGCGTTCTCCTGCTCCCGGGCGGATGCCCGGGACGGCGCCTGGGCCGGTCAGGCGTAGAAGCCCTCGCGCAGGTTGACGCCGTGCTCGACCCAGGCCTTCATCGCGGCGAGCATGCCGGTCCAGCCCTCGCAGTTGCCGAACGCGCCCTTCGCGCCGGCATCGGTCGCGCTCCATGACTCCTCGGTGATCGTGACGAGCGTGCGCGCGTCGTCGTCGATCGGCGCGAACGTGAACGTGGTGCGCGTGCGACCGGTCGGGTTCGAGCCGGGCGCGGCGTCCCATTCGATGACGATCCGCTCATGCGGCACGGCCTCGACGACCTCGACGGGGAACCGGCCGGGGAAGTCGGCGAAGTCCCACGAGACGTCGGCGCCGGCTTCGAGACGCCCGCGCGCTCCGCCGGTGGTGAAGTAGCGCGACAGCTGCGCCGGGTCGGCCACCGCCTCGTACACCTCGGATGCCGGTCGCCCGATGCGACCGGACACGGTGAACGAGAGGGTGCTCAGGGGTGTTTCATTCTCAGACATGTTGTAAGATTACAACATGTCATCCGATTCCGACAGTGACGATCTCGTCTTCAAGGCGCTCGCCGCTCCGGTTCGACGGCGGATGCTGGATCGGCTGCGCGAGGCGCCCAGGACCACCGGCGAACTCTGCGCCTGCTTCCCCGAACTCGATCGCACGACCGTGCTGCAGCACCTGCGGGTTCTGGAGCGCGCCGAGCTGGTGATCGGCGAGAAGCGCGGCCGCGAGCGTCGCCTGATCCTCGCTCCGCTGCCGATCAAGCGCATCCACGATCGATGGATCGGGGAGTACGCGCGCGCGGCGGTGGAGCTGCTCGACGAACTCGGCTGAGTTCGGTCACGTCTGCAGGGGGATGCGACGGATGCGGGCGGATCCGGCGGGGTCTTGCCTGCAACTGTGATTCGTGCCTGCAGGTGTGACTGGCCCGGTCAGCGGACGGGCGCCTCGGCGTCGGTGTTGGCGACGGCGTCGGCCTCGGCATCCGCGAACCGTGCGGCGTGCGCCGCCCAGTCCGCCTCAGCCGGCAGGGAGCGCAGGCCACGGTTGCTGAGCGCCATCACAGCGGCGAGAGCGCACAGGCCGGCACCGATGAGGATGCTGCCGCTGCGCCCGAACCAGTTCAATCCGAATCCGGCGATGAGCGGGGCCAGCGGCATCGCCCCCATCGCGAACACGTTGGAGGCGCTGCTCGCTCGGCCCATCATGCCGCTCGGGGTGGCGACCATGAAGTAACCGCCCATCGCGGCATTCAGAGGACCGAGGGTCAACCCCGGGATCGCCATGACGGCCACGATCCAGAGCGGCGCCTGCACGAGTGTCGTCGCCGCCGCGCCGACGGTGAGGGCGACGAGGCCGATCATCATCAGCAGGCCGGCTCCGACTCGGGTGACCACCACGGATGCGAGCAGGGCGCCGACGAGCATCGATCCGCCGAGGCCGGCGCTGATCAGGCCGATGACGGCAGGGGACTCGCCGGACTGCTGCAGGGAATAGACGATCGTCGTCATCACGGTGTTGATGCCGAGGTTGATGATGGTCAGGATCAGCAGTACACCGCGCAGGTCGGGGCGGGAGAACAGCCAGGAGAAGCCTTCGCGGATCTCGCGGAGCGCGTTCGGCCGGGGGCTGGGCGCTGCAACGGCGGCCTGCGGCACCGCCTCGATCTCGGGTCCGCGCAGGCGGGGGATGAGGGCTGCGGAGACGGCGGCGACGAGGTGGCAGAGCGCCATCACGGCGCCGACCAGCCAGCCGCCGACGACGAGCAGTGCGCCGCCGATCGGTCCGCCGGCCAGCTGCAGCACTGAGTCGCGGGCGGAGTTCGCCGCCTGGGCCCGCCCCATGGTGTCGGAGGTGACGATGTCTTTCAGGGCACTCTCGCCCGCCGAGTCGAAGAGTCCGGTGCGGGCCGCGAGCAGCGCGTCGGCGACGAGCAGGATGCCGAAGGTGAGGGCGTCGCCGAGCGCCAGCAGGGTGAAGCCGACGGAGAGCACCACGCCGATCGCCGAGCCGAGCACCATCAGCGTGATGCGCCGATGACGGTCGGCGAGCACGCCGCCGAAGAGGGTGAGCACGACTCGGATCGTGAGACCGACCGCGCCGATGATCCCGGCCAGTGCGGGGTCGTCCGTGACGATGAGTGCGAGCAGCGGGATGGCGAAGCTGAACAGGGTCTGCGCCAGTCCCTTGCTCGTGTCGCTCACGAGCCAGGAGACGTATCGCAGGTTGCGCCGCAGGGAGGTCATGAGGATGACGATAATCCCGCAATCAAACTTGCGCAAGTAAAATCGCGCAAATAATTCTGGATATACTGCGGGCATGGCCGAGCAGGAGGAACGCCCGTCGCGGACGATGACCACCGCCATGCTCAAGGCGTATGCGAACCCCTTGCGCCGAGACATGATGCGCGTCTTCGCCCGCCGCGAGTTCGTCCGCGCCGCCGACATCGCCGAAGAACTCGGCCAGCCCGCCAACAAGATCAGCTTCCACCTGCGGGTGATGGCGGATGCGGGCCTCATCGTCGAGGCGCCGGAGAAGGCCCGCGACGGCCGGGATCGGGTCTGGACGCCGATCAAGGAATCGCTGAACGTCGGCTCACCGGGGCATCCGGTCGCCGATGCGGCGCTCGGCAACGTCGTGATCGCCGCGCTCGCCGAGGACCATCAGAAACTCTTGCAGCGGGTCGTGGCGTACGCCGTCGAGAACATGGCAGGCGGCGAGGCATCGGAGCACGGCACCCTCGCCATCCACAACCTGCGCCTCACGAGCGCGGAGTACGAGGAGCTCGCCAAGTCGCTGAGCCGCCGGATCTCCGAGGCCGAGGCCGCGCACGACCGCTCCGCACCGGACTCCCGGTTCTGGCAGATCGACATCGTCGCGGCCGACGAGACGATCTGATCCGTCCGGGGCTCCGCCCGCACTCCGGCCCCTGAGCGAGGAGCGCCAGCGACGAGAAGAAGGGCGCCAACGTCCCTCTTCGCGTCGCTTGGCTCGCCCAGCTCCCGGGCGCGCTCAGGCCCCGGACGCTTCCGGCGCCATCTCGAAGTCGTAGTGCGCGGGCACCGGGCGGCCGGGGAACGCCTCGTGCCACAGCGCCGACATGCTGAGCTCGCCCTCGCGCAGGTCGGGAACCTCGAAACCGGCCTCGAGGATCCGCCCGGCCTCGGCGCGATCGCCGCTCGCGAGTGCCGCCTGCACCGCCAGCACGCGGAACCGTCCGAGCGTGAGCATCGCATCCGGCAGTCCGCCGAGCAGGCCGCGCAGACGTCGCGCGCGGCCCGAGGCCAGCAGTGCGCTGCCGAACTCGAGCGCCAGCGGGATGCTGTCGGGGGCGAGTCGGTGCGCTCGCTCCAGCGCGGCGATCGCGGCGGGCTCGTCGTGCTCTCCGCCCCGCGCGAGCAGGGCCTGTCCGGCGCCGCGCGCCGCCCAGGCCGTCGGCGACAGGGCCTCCGACTCGGCGTACAGATCGAGCGCGCGGTCGAGGTCGCCGGCCGCATGCGCGATCACGGCGCGGTGATACGACGTGAGCCAGGTCTGCGTGGCGTCGGCGAGCAGCCGATCCCATGCATCCCCCGTGACGTACGAGGCAGGAGCTGTCGGATGCTCGGGACGATCCGCATCGTCCGGGTGCCCGTCCCCGGCGCGAGTCGAGGCATCAGTGCCATCCTCGCCGTCGATCGCCGTGTCCAGCAGCCCCGCCCAGTACGCGCCTTCCGCACCCGACCGATCGAACCGCACCCCGGGCAGCTCCGCGAATGCCTCCCCGGCCCGTTCTGCGATCTCCTGCTCCAGAGCACCCCAGGGCGAGCCGGATGACAGCAGCTCGCCGGGCTCGACATCCGCTACAGCGTCCAACCGATCGATCCCGGCCGAGCCGAGCGCCCCGTACGCCGAGTGCACCACCTCGCCGACGGCCGCGGTCGCCGCGGCCCAGTCCTCCTCGTACCCGGAGTCGGCCTGCACCGGAAGGAACGTCTCGGTCCACTCCCACGTGGCGCCGCCCGGCATCGGCAGGTGCTCGTACTGAGTGGTCGCGAGTCCCGCCTGGATCTCGAAGTACTCGCCTGTCTCACCGCCCAGCCAGTCGCACCAGCGGTGCCCCCCGGCGGTGTCGCCCCACACGAACAGCTTGCGCCCCGTCAGCGGGGCCGTGGAGATGTGCCCCAGGCCCTCGCCGGCAGAATCCAGCGCCGCGATCCAGGGCGTCTCGCCCTCGGGAACCTCGAAGAAGTAGTCGGCGGCTGCAGGGGCGGAGGCCGGCCGCGAAGCATCCGTCGCCGTGAAGTCCACGGTGGTCAGCGAGCCGTCGTAGTCGGTCTTGTAGGCGATCGTCGCAGGGGCGAACACCCGGCTGCCGGCGGACTGAGCGACGGCGATGTTCGTCCACCAGTACATGCCGGTCTCGGCATCCTTCGGGTTCCGAACGCGAACGCGCACGTGCAGGGCCGGAGCGTCCGACGCGAGAGTCGCATCGATCTGAACGATCAGGCCGCGAACGCGTTCGTACTCCCACATCCGCAGCACGGGCTCGCCGTCGGGTCCCATCACGGCTGCGGCATACATCGGGTCGCAGGTCAGGGGCCAGTGCCCGCGCATCCCGATGTTCCACTCCGCACCGCCCGAGAACCAGGCATTGCGCAGGGCGAGGTTCGCCGGCTGCAGCATCTCATTGCGGTAGACGAGGTCGCGGCCGGTGGCCTTGTCGACAAGCCCGGTCAGCCGGCCGCCGAGGCCGAGGGCGAACTCGGCGCGCAGGTGCTCGTTCTCGAGCACGGCTAGCTGCATCGGCGCATCCGCGCGGTCGCGGCCGTACTGATCCTGCAGCAGGTACGGATGGATCGACCTCACCCGCCCGTACGCGATGCCGCGCACGATGCGCTCAGGGAGCCCGTCGGTGGACGCCTGGTACGGCGCTTCGGGCATGTTCGCCACGGGCGGCAGCGGGTTCACGCCTCCGACCGGGGCAGTGGGCAGGGTGTGGTCGGCGATGGTCAGCGATGAGGCCATGCGCACAAGTATCCGGCATCCGAAGCCGTACCCTGCACGACGGGGGCCCGCACCGCGAGCCCCCGTCTTCGACTCGGATCAGGGCAGCGTCCTGCGGAACGTCAGGAACGAGATGCCCATCAGCAGCACGGTCAGGGCCAGCCCCCACAGCGCCAGGCCGAACGCGCCGAGCTGCATCACCCCGGTCCACACCTGATCCCACAGCTCCAGGCGCGTGACCAGGAACACCACTCCGACGAGGACGACCAGCACTCCTACGCCTGCGACGGTGAGCAGGAGCGATCCCCAGCGCTTGAAGATGGTGGCTCCTGTGAAGCCCAGGACGAAGCAGAACAGTGCGAGCGTGAAGTACACGGTGAAGGCGCCCACGGGGCCCGCCTCCCACAGCCACGGAAGGTAGAACACCCAGCCGTTCACGCCGTATCCGTCGGTGAGCTTCTCGATGCCGCCGCCGATGAGGAACAGTGCCCCCATGAACGCGCTGCCGAGCACCGCCGCGATCATCGTGCCGATGAAGAACTCGCGTCTGGTGATGCTGATCGCCTGCGAGAACGGGAAGGTGAACGTCATCGCCGAGATGCCGACGGCGAAGAACACCCACAGCGGGGCTTGACCGCCGCCACCGTACTTCGGGGTGTCTACCGGGATCATCGCGTAGATCAGCACGGAGACCACCACGGCGCTGGCCAGCACGATGAGCGGAACCCAGATGAACGTGGACTTGTTGATCATCTGGAGCCTGACCACGTTGAGTGTGCGTCGCATCAGCGGACCTCCTCGGTGACATTCGCGGCGATGGATGCCGGCGCCGCGGCGTTCTGGGTGAGACGAACGATCAGCTGCTGCAGCGAGACCGGGACGACATCGAGCCCGTCCGCGGTGAGCGCTGCGCGCTCCGCGGCATCGAGACGTCCGTCGACGGTGACCGATGCCACGCGTCCGAGGCCTTCCCGGTGGATGACATCTCGGCCCTGCGCCCAGGCGTCGACCTTCGCGGCGTCGCCGACGATCGTCGCGGCGCGACCGCGTACGACGTCGGTGTCCTCGTGCAGCAGGATCCGGCCGTCGTCGATGACGATCACCTTCTCGAGCAGGTTCGCCACCTCGTCGATCAGGTGCGAGGACAGGATGATCGTGCGCGGGTGCTCTGCGTAGTCCTCGATGAGCCGGTCGTAGAAGATCTGCCGTGCCACCGCGTCCAGCCCCAGGTAGGGCTCGTCGAAGAAGGTGATCTCGGCACGGGCCGCCAGCCCGATGATCACGCCCACGGCGGACAGCTGGCCGCGGGAGAGCTTCTTGATGCGGGTGCGCATCGGCAGCTGGAAGTCCTCGATCAGCCGCTCGGCGAACTTCTGGTCCCAGTTGCGGAAGAACAGCCGCGCCGCCCGGAAGGCATGCGTGGGGGTGGACTCGTCCGGGTACCGCTGGCTCTCGCGCACGAAGCACAGCCTGCTGAGCACGCGCGCGTTCTCGTACGCATGCTCGCCGAACAGCAGTGCATCGCCGGAGGAGGCGAAGTTCTGCGCGGTGAGGATGGACATCAGCGTGGTCTTTCCCGCGCCGTTGCGGCCGAGCAGGCCGTAGATCGTGTTCTCCTCGATCGTCAGCGAGACGTCGTCGAGGGCGAGCTTGTCCTTGTATCGCTTGGTGAGGTTCTGCACGTCGATGACCGTGGTCATGAGCGGCTCCCTTCGGTGGATGGTGTGGTGGGCGCGCCCTCGGCGAGCGTGGTGCGCTCGCGCAGCAGCGCGGTGAGATCGTCGGGGCCGAGACCCAGCGTGCGGGCCTCGGCGATGAGCGGGTCGATGTAGCGCTCGGCGAATGTCGTGCGACGCTCGCCGAGCAGGATGGTGCGGGCGCCGGGGGCCACGAACATGCCGATCCCGCGGCGCTTGAGCAGGATGCCCTTGTCGGTCAGCATGGCGACGCCTTTCGCGGCCGTGGCCGGATTGATGCGGTAGAACGCGGCGAGCTCATTGGTCGAGGGAGCCTGTCCGTCCTCGTGGAGAGTCCCGTCGAGGATGGATTCCTCGATCGCCTCGGCGATCTGCAGGAACAGGGGCCGGCCTTCGTCGATCACATCGCCTCCGGTTAGGTGGTTAGTTACTCGACTAATTAACCACCTAACCTTGACGGTGTCAACAGTGGGTGCCGGATACGCTGAGCGTGTGCCAGAGTTCGACTTCGCGCGACTGCGCCGCGCGCCAGACGTCGAGGCGCCGAACCTGCAGGCCTGGGACGCCACCGACGATCTGCTCGTGCGTGCGGCCCTCGACGCCGGCCTGCCCGGCGACGAGATCGCGGTGATCGGCGAGGGCTACGGTGCGATCACGCTCGCCCTGGCGGATGCCGGGATGCGGGGCATCCGCGTGCATCAGGACCTCGTGACCGGCCGCCGCGCGCTCGCGCGCAACGCCGCATCCCTCGGACTGGACGGGTTCGAGTCTCGAGAACTCGACGAGGGCCTGCTCACCGGCATCCGACTCGTGCTGCTGCAGCTGCCCAAGTCGCTCGCCGAGCTGGAGGAGATCGCGGATGCGATTGCCCGCTGGGCCGCGCCGGACGCCGTGCTCATCGCCGGCGGTCGGGTCAAGCACATGTCTCTCGGGCAGAACGACGTGCTCGGGCGGTACTTCGGTGAGGTGCAGCCGCAGCGCGCCGAGCGGAAGTCGCGCCTGCTCATCGCTCGCGGTCCGCGCCGCCCCGCCGCCCCGCCGCCGTTCCCGGTCTCGACCCGGCACGCGCTCCCCGGCGAGACCTCGACTTCTGCGCGAGACCCACGTGCTGAACAGGGGTCTCGCGCGGAAGCCGGGGTCTCGGCGGGATCTCGCGGGGAAGTCGGGACGTCGGCGCACGGGCTCACGCTCTGCGCGTTCGGTGGAGCGTTCGCCGGCGACCGCATCGACATCGGAACGCGCGTGCTGCTCGACGTTTCGTCACTTCGTCTCGCTCCGCTCGCTCAGCACGGCGCTCGCGGGCGCTCGCTCAACGACCGGGGACTGACGGTCATCGACCTCGGCTGCGGCACGGGGGCGCTCGCCGCGGCCTACGCCCTCGCCCACCCGGCATCCCGCGTGATCGCGACCGACCGCTCGGCCGCGGCGGTCCGTTCGGCACGGGCGACCATGGCCGCGAACGGCCTCGAGAACGTGACCGTGACCCTCGACGACGCCGGCTCCGAGCTCCCCGATCACGAGGCGGACCTCATCCTGCTGAACCCGCCGTTCCACCTCGGAAACGCCGTCGATGAGGCAGCAGGACACCGTCTGATCCAGGCGGCCGCGCGGCTGACGAGACCGGGCGGCGAGGTGTGGACCGTGTTCAACTCGCACCTCGATCACCGCCGCATCCTGCAGCGCGAGGTGGGGCCCACCGAGCAGATCGAGCGCACCTCGAAATTCATCGTCACAAAGTCGACGAGGCGTTGACCGGGTCACGATCGGGTGACAGAATTTGCCACCCGATCAGCCACTCGTTACGTTGGAACGCGGGCCTGACGGCCCGAAGACCAGTCCGCGACCGTGTCTTCCTTCGAACTTTGTGCTTATTACTGGTGTGAGATGCGGGCGTATGGTCGGTGATCTCTGCCCGGATCCGAAATCCAGGCCAGTGCCGCCAGCACGACGCAGTCGAACGGCCTCGTGATCACCACCCGGGCGTAACCGAAGTGGGCTCACCCACCCGAGGTGAGCCACGGGGGAAGCGTGTCTGAAACCGCTCTTGAAGCGCGTCATCTGTACAAGGTGTTCGGGAAGAACCCGAACCAGGCCGTGAAGCGGCTGAATGCCGGCGAGAGCCGCGACGATGTGAAGGATGCCGGAACGGCAGCCGTCATCGACGCGAGCTTCACGGTCAACAGAGGCGAGATCTTCGTCATCATGGGCCTGTCCGGATCGGGCAAGTCCACACTCATCCGCATGCTCAACGGCCTGCACGACACCACCTCCGGTGAGATCCTCATCGGAGACGAGGAGCTGACCAAGGCGTCCTCGTCGCGACTGCGCGAGATCCGTCGCGACAGCATCTCGATGGTGTTCCAGCACTTCGCGCTGCTGCCGCACCGCACCGTCTCGGCGAACGTCGCCTACCCGCTCGAGCTGCGCGGCGTCGGCAAGACCGAGCGCCTGCAGAAAGCCGAGGAGATCCTCGCCCTGGTGGGTCTCGGCGGCTGGGGAGACAAACTTCCCGGCGAGCTCTCCGGTGGCATGCAGCAGCGCGTCGGCATCGCCCGCGCGCTCGCCGCCGACACCGACATCCTGCTCATGGACGAGGCCTTCTCGGCGCTGGATCCGCTGATCCGCCGTGAGATGCAGGAGCAGCTCGTCGAGCTGCAGGCAGGGCTGCAGAAGACCATCGTGTTCATCACGCACGACCTGAACGAGGCGATGTTCCTCGGCGACCGGATCGCGGTCATGAGGGACGGCCGCATCGTGCAGATCGGCACTCCGGAGGACATCCTCACCGACCCGGCGAACGACTACGTCGAGCAGTTCGTGCAGGACGTCGACCGTGCCCGCGTGCTCACCGCCGCGAACGTCATGGAGCGTCCGCGCCCCGTGATCTCCGAGTCGGCGGGTCCGCGCACCGCGCTGCGCCAGATGCGCGACGCCTACATGTCGGCGACCTACGTCGTCAGTCGCGACCGCACGCTGCTCGGCATGGTCACCGACCGGGATGCCGTGAAGCTGGTGCGCAAAGGGTCGAACGATCTCCGCTCGGTGCTCAAACCCGTCCCGCAGAGCGTGGACGAAGGCTCCGTGCTGATGGACCTGTTCGTGCCGTCCGTCGAGTCGGTGCTTCCGCTGGCGGTCACCGACGAGCAGAACCGCCTGGTCGGCGTCATCCCGCGCATCACCCTGCTCGCCGCTCTCGGCCCTGGAACGACCGCGACCGAGGAGCTCACCCTGCCGCTGCAGCCGATGCCGCAGGCGACCATCAACGAGGTGCTCGGCGAGCCCGCCGACACCGTCGGCACGCCGGTGGCGGGCGGCGGCGGCGCCTTCGCTGCATCCGCCGACGAGGGTGAGGTGCTCTGATGGACGGTTTCCGCATTCCGATCGGAACCTGGGTCGAGAACGTCATCAACTGGGTCAAGGACAACCTCGAGGGTCTCCTCGACGTCATCTCGTTCGTCGTGAAGTTCCTGGTGAACGGCCTGACCGACATCCTGGTGAACACCCCGGTGCCGTTGATGATCGTGATCTTCGCGCTCATCGCGTGGCTGGTCCGCTCCTGGCAGCTCGCCGTCGGCACGGTGATCTCGTTCGTCCTCGTCGTGGGGATGGGCGTCTGGGTGTCGGCGATGCAGACCCTCGCCCTGGTGCTGGTCTCGGCCATCGTGGCGATCGCCATCGCGATCCCGCTCGGCATCTGGTCGGCCCGCAGCTCCACCGTGCGGGCGGTCATGAAGCCCGTGTTGGACTTCATGCAGACCATGCCTGCGATGGTGTACCTGATCCCGGCGATCGTGTTCTTCAGCATCGGCGTCGTGCCGGGGCTGGTCGCGACCGTGATCTTCTCGCTCCCGCCCGGCGTGCGGCTCACCGAGCTGGGCATCCGCGGTGTCGACTCCGAGACGGTCGAGGCCGGACAGGCCTTCGGCGCGACGAAGGGGCAGATCCTGCGCGGCATCCAGCTGCCGCTCGCGATGCCGACGATCATGGCCGGCGTCAACCAGGTCATCATGCTGGCCCTGTCGATGGCGGTCATCGCCGGCATGGCCGGCGCCGACGGCCTCGGCAAGGACGTCGTTCAGGCGATCTCGACCGTCGACATCCCGCTCGGGGTCGAGGCGGGCCTGGGCGTCGTGCTGATCGCCGTCTACCTCGACCGGGTCACCGCCGCACTGGGCACACCCGCCGAGTACCCCTCGTCCCTGCTCGGCTCCGTCTCACGTCGGCAGGCCGCGCAGCGGAACCAGCGGGCGGATGCCGCGGCACAGGCCGAGCGCGAGACGGCCTCCCCTCATCGGGCGCCGATCATCGGCGGCTGAGATTCACCACTGACCCATACGGAACACAGCAGAACATACGGAAGGAACTTTCACCATGAAGAAGACCCGCATCGCCGCAATCGCGGCGCTCGGTGCCACCGCGGCACTCGTGCTCGCCGGTTGCGCCGGCAACTCCGACACGGCCGGCGGCTCGGATGGCGGCGACGCCAAGGGCACCATCGTCCTCGGCTACATCCCGTCCTGGACCGACGGCCTCAGCATGGCCTACCTGCTGCAGGACCAGTACGAGAAGCTCGGCTACGACGTCGAGATGACCACGCTCACCGAGGCCGGCCCGCTGTACGCGGGTCTCGCCCAGGGCGACGTCGACATGTATCCGTCGGCCTGGCCCGAGGTCACGCACGCCGAGTACATGAAGAAGTACGGCAAGGACCTCGAAGACCTCGGCGCGTACTACGAGAACGCCGTGCTGACGATCGCGGTGCCCAGCTACACGAAGATCGACTCCATCGCCGATCTCAAGGGCAAGGCAGACATGTTCGACGGCAAGATCATCGGCATCGAGCCGGGTGCCGGTCTCACCGGCGTCACGCAGGACAAGATGATGCCGGAGTACGGTCTGGACGGCGAGTACAAGCTGGAGACGTCGTCGACCGCGGCGATGCTCACCGTGCTCGGCGAGGCGATCGACAAGAAGGAGGACGTCGTCGTCACGCTGTGGAAGCCGTTCTGGGCGAACACCGCGTACGACGTCAAGACTCTCGAGGACCCGAAGGGCGCCATGGGCACCCCGGAGACCCTGAACTTCATGGGTCACAAGGGCTTCGCGGACAAGTTCCCCGAGGCTGCTGAGCTGGCCGGCAAGATCAAGCTCGACGACGACCAGTACGGCTCGCTCGAGGACATGGTCGTGAACGAGTACGGCAAGGGCAAGGAGGCCGAGGCAGTGGATGCCTGGCTGAAGGAGAACGGCGACCAGTTCGACTGGGTCGTCAAGGGCTGACCCTCCGCGCCTGTTCGCCGACGCCCCCTCCGAATCAGTGGATTCGGAGGGGGCGTCGGTGCGTCAGTGCTCGGCGGTGACGAGCGGATCGGGCGTCCGGTGCGTGATGACGCCGCCCACCTCGGTCGGGAAGCCGTTGCGGGCCCAGTACTCGTACCCGCCGAAGAGCTCGCGGGTGTCGAGCCCCGCAGCCAGCAGGATGCGGGCTGTGGCGGTGGCGCCGTTGCAGCCGGGACCCCAGCCGTAGACGACCAGGGTGCGGTCGCGGGGGAGCGTCGCGAGACCGGGGCGAATGACCCCTCATAACAACGAGCCGATGCCCCAGTCTGCTTTCGCGAACCGGGGCATCAGCGTTTCAAGTGGTGCGTTGGGTGCAGATCCTCAGCACTTTCCGGGCCCGTGGGCCGGTCCGTTATCGATCACGGCCTCGGCGATCCAGAATCCGCCCGGAATCAGTACTGACTTCGTGCTGTGCGGCTTAACGCAGAATTCCTTTCCCATGTATTGCCAGCCCAGCCACGGGTCACCGCCGATGTACTGGGCGTTGATTGCCATGCGGGATCCTCCACAGTTCTGATAGCTCTGGCCCCAGAAATCGAACCCGCATGCCTGAACCATTCTTGTGGCGACCGGGGCTTCCCCGCTTGTCGCGGCAAAGGCGCCCTGCGTCCCCCCGAACACAGATATCCCAACAGCTGCAGCGACCATCAATGTCGCGCGCAGTCTTGTCTTGATCCTCATGAACTCACCTCCTCTCAGCTGTTGTGTGCTGCCCCGCTGAACCCCGTTGTCGTTCAGTAGGGAATTGAAAGGTCTTGAGTTCGTGGATGCTCGCTTCAGGCTCATAGAGTCCGACAGGGAGCGTTGAACCCGCCACGATAGCAGGCGCCAACCACGTCCGCCATAGGGGCTCTGATTTTCTGATCGGTGTCCGGAACGATGAGTGTCGGCCTGCTGCAGATCGTTGTCACCCGCTGCCGGGACATCTCCGATCGGGTCGGCCGTCGCACGGGTGCAAGTCTTCGGCGACCGTGAAGACCACGGTCTGAGCAAGCGGATGCTGCTCCCGCGCGGTCAGCGCAGCAGTGCGGCCAGAGCGGGCAGCTGCGTCTCGTCCTCGAGGGCGGAGCCGACGGCGACGACCCGCACCCCGGCATCCAGGTACGCCTGCGCGTTCCCGGAATCCATGCCGCCGGTGGCGACGAACCGCGCCTGCGGGAACGGCCCGCGCATGGCGGGGAACCAGCCGGTGCCGAGCAGCGATGCGGGGAAAGCCTTGAGCCAGGTGAGGCCCTCACCGAGCGCGTGCTGCACCTCGGAAGCGGTGGAGACGCCGGGCAGAGCCGGCATCCCCGCCTCGTGCGAGGCGCGCACGACGTCGACGTCGAAGCCGGGGCTCACGGTGAACGCAGCGCCCGCCTCGGCGGCCTGTCGCACGTGCTCGCGCGACACAACCGTGCCGGCGCCCACGGTCAGACCGCGCTCACGGGCCGCCGCGGCGAGCACCCGCAGCGCCTCGACGTCGTTCGGCGTCTGCACGGGAACCTCGACGGCGGTGATGCCGAGATCCCACGCGCGGGTCGCGGTGGCGAGCGTGCGCTCGACCCCCATGCCGCGCAGGATCGCCATCAGCGGCACGTCGCGGAAGATCTCTTCGAACACGGAGTTGTCGGTCATGCGGGGTCTCCCAGTCGTTGGCGGGTCAGTCGTTGTCGGGCACGAGGTCGCCGGTGGACTGCAGCACGAGGTGCGCCCTGTGGTGGCCGGCGGCGAGTCGCTCGGCGGCATCCGCGCCCTGCATCCGGGCGACGAGATAGCCGGCGGCGAAGGCGTCGCCGGCGCCCACGGCCTCGACCACTTCGGTCTTGATCGCGGGCACGAAGGTGCGTACGTCGGCGTCGCCGCTGCGCTGGAACTCGGTCGCGCCGACGTCGCCGTCCTTGACGACGAGCAGTTCCGGCTCGGGGATCAGGGCGCGCACGGCATCCGCGTCGGAGGTTCCCCACAGGCCCTCGGCCTCGTCGAGCCCGACGAAGACGATGCCCGCGCGCCGCGCGCGGGTGAGCAGCACCGGGGCTGCCGCGTCGGGCTCCCAGAGGGCCGCCCGGTGGTTGACATCGAAGCTCAGGACGCCGGGCCCGGCGTCGACGCGGTCGATGACGGCGTCGATCAGCATGAAGCAGGTGGCCGAAAGCGCGGGCGTGATGCCCGAGACATGCACGATCTCGGCCTGTTCGAGCGGAATCTCGGCGACGGTCGCCTGGCTCATCTCCGAGGCCGCCGATCCGCGGCGGTAGTACAGCACCCCGCGCCCCGGGTCCTTGAAGTAGACGCCGGTCGGGGCATGCGGGTCGGTCGTGACCCAGCGCATGTCGACACCGTGGCGGGCGACCTCATTGCGCACGCGCACGCCGAGGGCGTCGTCTCCGAGGGCGCTGACCCAGGCGGTCGGCACGCCCAACTGGGCGGCGTGGATCGCGACGTTCGACTCGGCTCCGCCGACGAGCAGCCGCACGTCCACGGCGGTGGCCAGTGGCTCAGGGAGCGCGGGGGTGACGAGGGCCATGGTCTCACCGATGGTGATGAGGCGTGGTGCGGAGGCGGCGGGCATGGTTACCATGATGAGACGGCATGTGCGCAGATTGCAACTGACGTTGCAACATATGCACAACGTGAGGAGAGTGTGAGATGAACGACCTGAACGCAGAGCTGCTGACCGCCCGAGACAAGGGCATCCCGGTGCGCGCCATCGGCATGACCGCATCCGCCTTCCTCGCGACGAAGCCGCGCCTCGACGAGTTCTGGACGCCGCTGATCGTGCTCGACGACGCCGCGATGCGGGCGAACGTGGCGACCATGGCCGCGTGGTGCGCGGAGCGCGGCCTTGCGATCATGCCGCACGGCAAGACGACGATGGCCCCCGACCTGTGGCAGCGCCAGCTCGACGCCGGCGCACTCGGAATCACTCTCGCGACCATGGGGCAGGTGCGCACCGCCCGTGACCTCGGCTTCGACTCGATCATGCTCGCGAACGCGGCCGTCGACGCCCGCTCGCTGGCCTGGCTCGCCGGCGAGCTCGCCGACCCCGGCTTCCGGTTCGTGTGCTGGGCCGACTCGCTCGCCACGATCGACGCCATGGAGCGTGGCCTGCGCGCGGTCGGCGTGCCTCGTCCGGTCGACGTGTGCGTCGAGCTCGGCGCCGAGGGCGGACGCACCGGCGCCCGTTCTTCGGAGGACGCCGTCGCGGTCGCGGAGCGGATCGCCGCGTCCGACGTCCTGCGCCTGGCCGGCGTCGCCGGTTATGAGGGCAGCCTCGCGCACGACCGCTCCGATGCGGGGCTCGCCGCCGTGCGCTCCTACCTCGAGGCGCAGCTCGCGCTGCACCGCACGATCACATCGCTCTACAGCGACGGCGACGTGTACGTCACCGCCGGCGGCAGCGCCTACTTCGAGATCGTCGCCGACGTCTGGGCCGGCGCCGAGCGCGACGGACGCACCCGCTTCGTGCTGCGCTCCGGCGCCTATATCGTGCACGACGATGGCTTCTACCGCGGCATCTCGCCCTTCGACGAGGGTGGCACGGGCGTCGGCCCGCACTTCATCAATGCCATGCACGGCATCGCACGGGTCGTCTCGAGCCCCGAGCCGGGCCTCGCACTGGTGGATGCCGGCAAGCGCGACTTCCCCTATGACGAGGGCCTGCCCATCCCGCGCGCCGCAGCCGACGATCTCACAGGGGAGTGGCATCCCGTCGATGCGACCCTCTCCGCGATGAACGACCAGCACTCCTACGTGCGCCCGGCCGATCCGCTCGTGGTCGGCTCGGTCGTGCGGTTCGGCCTCTCGCACCCGTGCACCGCCTTCGACAAATGGCGGGTGCTTCCCGTGATCGACTCCCTCGAGTCCGGCGTGGTCACCGGCCTCGTCCGCACGTACTTCTGAGGAGCCCCATGTCCGGTCGTACAGTTCTCCGTGGCGGATCGGTCGTCACGTCCGACGGCGTGACGCGCGCCGACGTCGCCATCGACGGCGTGATGATCGCCGCGGTCGGCGACGTCGCGCTCCAGTCTGGCGATGTCGTCATCGACGCGACCGGCCGACTGATCCTGCCCGGCTTCATCGACGCGCACGCCCACGCCGACGGCCTGCTGCAGGACCCCGAGGTGACCACCTCGCTGTTGCGCCAGGGGGTCACCACCGTCATCGGCGGGCAGGACGGCATCTCGTACGCGCCCGGCGACGGCGCGTACGCGAGCGGCTACTTCGCCGCGATCAACGGCCCGCACCCGACCTACCGGGGCGGTGGCGTCGCCGCGCTGCTGGCCTCCGTCGACGGCGCATCGCCGCTGAACGCGGGATACCTCGTGCCCGCGGGCACCGTGCGCTTCGAGGTCTGCGGGCGGCGAACCGGCCCGGCATCCGCCGACGAGCGCGCCCGGATGGCCGAGCTGGTGGCGCAGGGGATGTCGGAGGGCGCGCTGGGCCTGTCGACCGGACTCGACTACGTGCCGGGCATCTTCCAGGCCGCCGACGAGATCGCCGCGCTGTGCGTGCCGGTCGCCGCCGCAGGCGGTGTCTACGTCAGCCACATGCGCGGCGGCTACGAGAACAACAGCGCCGCCGGCATCGCCGAGATGGCCGAGATCTCGCGGCTCGCCGCGACGGATGCCGGTGCCCCGCTGCCCGTGCACGTCTCGCACCTGCACGCCGACGCCGACATCGTGCTCGGCCAGCTGGACGCGCTCGCCGCGGCCGGCGTCGACGCCACCTTCGACGCCTACCCCTACATCCGCGGCTGCACGCTGCTCGGCATGCCGCTGCTGCCGCCCGAGGTGTCGGCGCTCACCGTGGACGAGGCCGTCGCCCGCCTCACCGACGCCGCCGGCCGTGAGGCGCTGCGCGCGGCATGCGTGCAGCGCGCGTCGAACAGCCCCAGCCTCGGCCCGGACTGGCCCGACATGATCACGCTCGCGCACATCGCGGCGCCCGACTACGACTGGGCGCACGGGCTGACCCTGCGCGAGGCATCCGCCCGCGCCGGAGCCGACCCGATGGACTTCGCACTCGACCTGCTCGCGGCATGCCGCATGGAGAGCAGCGCCGTCATGGCGGTGCACAACCCCCGCCCGGCGACCGAGCTGGCGCGCATCTTCGCGCACCCCGGCCACCTCGGCGGGTCGGACGGGATCTTCATCGGCAAGCATCCGCACCCGCGCGCGGCCGGCTCGTTCGCCCGGTATCTGCGCGAGTTCGTCCGCGAACTCGGCACCTGGTCATGGCCGGATGCCGTGGCGCACCTGTCCGCCCACCCGGCGCAGCGCTTCGGTCTCGGCAGGCGCGGCACGATCGAGCCCGGCGCGGTCGCCGACGTGATGCTCGTCGACCCGGAGACCGTCGCCGACGGCGCCACCTACGAAGACCCGCGTGAACTCGCGGTCGGCATCGACGACGTGTTCGTCGCCGGCATCCGCGTGCTCGCCGGGGGCGAGCCGACCGGGGCGCTGCCGGGCCGCGGACTGCGCAGAGGGGAAGCCTGATGTCGCAGAGCGTCACCCGGGCAGCCGCCGTGCTGGCCTCCATCGCCGAAGGGCCGACCACGGCGGCCGAGTTGGCTGCGCAGTTCGGCATCCACCGCACCACCATGTTCCGCGAGCTGCAGAGCCTGGAGCAGGTCGGCTTCGTGCGCAAGCAGCCCGACGGTCGCTACGCCGTCGGCATGCAGCTCGCCGTGCTGGGCGGCGCCGCCCTCGAGCAGCTCGACCTGCGCGGCGCGGCCTTCGCGCAGGTGCGGCGCCTGCACCGCATCGTCGGCAACACCGTGCACGTCGGAGCGCTGATCGGCGACGAGATCGTCTACGTCGACAAGGTCGAGGATGCCGCGGGCGTGCGGATGTACTCCAGGGTCGGCGCCGCTGTGCTTCCGTACTGCAGCGGCATCGGCAAGGCCGTGCTGGCGGAGCTTCCGGTGGACCGCCGTGACGCACTGCTCGCGGGCTGCGACTGGCATCGGCACACGGCGAACACCCTGACCAGCCGCGCCGCCCTCGACGCCGACCTCGCCCTGACCGCCCGCCGCGGCTGGGCCTTCGACGACGCGGAGTTCGAGGACTTCGTGGGCTGCGTGGCCGTGCCGATCGTGACATCAGCGGGTGTCGTCGGAGCGCTGTCGCTCACGGCGCTGCGCGCTGCCCAGAACCGTGAGCAGCTGGAGCAGCGCGTGCCCGTGCTGCGCGAGGCCGCCGCAGAGATCTCCCACCAGCTGGGATGAACCGAACCGACCGAACCGAGAAGAAGGAGAACAACATGCCGAACAAGATCGGTTTCTACGCCGAAGGCGCCCCCACCCCCGCAGGCCCCTACAGCCACGGGGTCGTCGCGAACGGATTCCTGTACACCGCAGGCTTCGGCCCGCAGGACGCCGCGAACGACCACGCCATCGCCGACAACGTGGGCGACCAGACCCGCCAGGTGCTGCGCAACATCCAGAAGGTGCTCGCCGTGCACGGCCTGACCATGGACGACGTGGTCAAGTCGACCGTGCACCTGCAGGACCTCGCCGACTTCGCCGAGTTCAACGCCGCCTACGAGGAGTTCTTCAACGCTCCGTATCCGGTGCGCACCACGGTGGGCTCGCAGCTGGCGAACATCCTCGTCGAGATCGACGTGGTCGCTGCGCTGCCCCAGGCCTGACAGCATCCGGTCAGGCCCTCGCTCGCTCCGCGGACCCTGAGCGAGCGAAGCGAGCGTCGTACTGAGCGAGCGAAGCGAGACGAAGTGACGAAGGGCGTGGCCCTCGACGGCGGCGTAGCCTGTCCCCATGGACGGGTTCGCCGCCGTCGACTTCGTTTTCGCGCGCGAGGTGCTGCAGCGCGGCATCGCGGCGCTGTACCTCGTCGCGTTCGCCTCGACCCTGAACCAGTTCCGTCCGCTGCTCGGCGAGCACGGGCTGCTGCCGGCACCCGAACTACTCGCCTGGGTGGCCGCCGGGAAGCATCGGATGCGGCGGCCCACACTGTTCCGCTTCATCCGCTACACCGACCGGCGCCTCGTCGCCCTGTGCTGGACGGGCATCGCGCTCTCCGCCGCGCTCGTCGCCGGCATCCCGCAGCTCGGCCCGCCGTGGGTGCCGATGATCGCCTTCCTGCTGCTCTGGCTCGGATACATGTCGATCGTCACGATCGGGCAGACCTTCTACTCATTCGGGTGGGAGATGCTGCTGCTCGAGGCGGGGTTCCTCGCGGCGTTCCTCGGCTCGCGCGACCAGCCGCCGTCGACCGTGGTGATCGTGCTGTTCTGGTGGTTGGTGTTCCGCCTCGAGTTCGGTGCCGGCATGATCAAGATCCGCGGCGGACGGGAGTGGCGCGACCTCACCGCGCTGACGTTCCACCACGAGACGCAGCCGATGCCGGGCCCGCTCAGCCGGCAGGCGCACCTCCTGCCGCGCTGGTTCCACAAGGGGGAGGTGATCGGCAACCACTTCGCGCAGCTGGTGGTGCCGTTCTTCCTGTTCGCCCCGATCCTGTCGCTGTGGATTCCAGGACCGGCGCCGCTCATCGTCGGGGCGGCCGCCGCTGCGATCGTGATCGCCACGCAGTGCTGGCTGGTGATCACCGGCAACTTCGCCTGGCTGAACTGGGCGACGATCGTGCTGGCTTTCTCGGCGATCCCGGTCGTTGAGCGAGCGGAGCGAGACGAAACGTCCCCGGTCTACTGGCTCGTGATCACATCACTCGTCGGCATCCTCTACGTCATCATCAGCTGGCCGGCGATGCGCAATCTGTTCGCGCGCCGGCAGTTGATGAACGCGAGCTTCAACCCGTGGCAGCTCGCGAACGCGTACGGCGCGTTCGGCACCGTCACGAAGCAGCGCATCGAGATCGTCGTCGAGGGCACGCTCGACGACGATCCGGATGCCGCGGACTGGGTCGAGTACGCGTTCAAGGGCAAGCCCGGCGCGCTTGACCGCGTGCCGCGGCAGTTCGCGCCGTATCACCTGCGCCTGGACTGGCTGATGTGGTTCCTGCCGCTCGGCTACTCGCTGGACGACTGGTTTCTGGTCTTCCTGGTGCGGCTGCTCGAGGCGGATGCTCCGACGCTTCGCCTGCTCGCCCGCGATCCCTTCGGCGGGCAGAACCCCCGCTGGGTGCGCGCGGTCTCGTACCGCTACCGCTTCAGCACGCGCGCCGAGCACCGGCGGAGTGGCGATGTCTGGGTGCGCGACCGGCGCCGGATCGTGGTGCACCCGATCGGCCGGTGACCCGGTGCTCAGCTCGGGCTGCAGCAGCCGTCGTCGCAGTGGTCGGCCTCGCGCTCTCCGGTGAGCACGGCGACGGGCGCTGCGCAGCACGCGTCGCCACGCCAGGCCTCGATGCCCTCACGGATCGCGAAGCCGGCGATGACGAGCGCGGCGAGGGAATCGGCCCATGCCCACCCGAGCAGGCTGTTCAGCAGGAGTCCGACCAGCAGAGCGGCAGAGAGGTAGGTGCAGATCAGGGTCTGTTTGGAGTCCGCCACCGCGGACGCCGAACCGAGTTCGCGGCCGGTGCGGCGCTCGAACCAGGACAGGAACGGCATCACCAGCAGGCTCAGCGCGGCGATGGCGATGCCGACGGGCGAGTGCTCCGCTTCGCGCAGTCCGGCCAGCGACAGGATGGCGTCGACGGAGACGTAGGCCGCGAGTCCGAAGAACGAGACGGCGATCACCCGCAGGGCGGTCTTCTCGCGCCGCTCGGGATCGGGCGCTGCGAACTGCCAGGCGACAGCCGCGGCGGAGAGCACCTCCACGATGGAGTCCAGCCCGAACCCGATCAGTGCCGCCGAGGAGGCCGCTCCTCCTGCCGCGAGGGCGACGATCGCCTCGATGACGTTCCAGGAGATCGTGATCGCGACGACGATCCTGATCCGTCGCCGCAGCACCGCCGTCCGCTCCGGGGTCAGCACTGCGGTCGTCATGACGGCTGCTCCGTGTCGCAGCAGCCGGGAACCGTGCAGGCGGGGTCGATGCAGGGAATGCTCTCGTCCACGGCGAGCGTCACCTCGACCAGCGCGCTGAGCGCGGCGGCGAGGTGCGGGTCGGCGATCTCGTAGCGGGTCTGCCGGCCCTCGGGCTCTGCGACGACGATGCCGCATCCGCGCAGGCAGGCGAGGTGGTTCGACACGTTCGTGCGCGTGAGATCGAGGTCGCGGGCGAGCTTCGCGGGATATCCCGGGCCATCGAGCAGGGACAGCAGGATGCGCGAGCGGGTCGGGTCGGACATGGCCCGCCCGAGGCGGTTCATCACGTCCGTTCGCGAGGCAACGGTCAGCATGCACTGACCATACAGTGCATGCTGACCATTTGCCAGGCTGTTGGCGTGACCCGCTCGGGGCGTTTCGTCTCGCTTCGCTCGCTCAACGGCCGGGGACCGTGACCGGCTCCGCGGCATCCGCCTCGGCCAGCGCCTTCTCCTCGGCGAAGTGTGCGCGCACCGCGCGCACGCCGGGCAGCAGCAGGCTCGCCGCGGCCGCGATCGCGAGGCCGATCAGGGCGACGGACACCGACGCGCCGAGGGCGTCGACCATGGACGTACGGCTCCAGTCGTCGCCGATCCGCGCGAAGAAGATCGTCGTCGACACCGCGATGCCGCCGGCCGCTCCCATCTGCTGGAAGGTGCTGTACGTGCCGGATGCGGCACCGGCATCCTGCACCGGCACGGTCGCGAGCGCGACGTCGACGAGCGGGATGATGATCAGCGAGAGGCCGAGGCCGGCGGTCAGCATGCCGCCGACAGCCGCCCAGCCGGTGAACCCGGCGCCCGACGCGACCAGCACGGCGTAGGTCCACCAGATGCCAGCGCCCATCAGCACGCAGCCCGCGGCGATCAGCGCCTTGCCGAGCTTCGCGGTGAGCGGCACGGCCAGGCCGGTTCCCAATAGGGCGCCGATGCTGAAGGCCAGCAGGTTCAGGCCCGCGGTCAGCGCGTCGAACCCGAGCGCGAGCTGCAGGTAGAGCAGGAACGGCAGTGTGAACGCGTTCATCGCGCCCTGGAACATCGCCTGGGTGACGAGTCCGGCCGAGAAGCCGCGGTTGCGGAACAGCGGCAGGGGCAGCAGCGCCGATCCGTCCCGCGCCATCCGGCGGCGGGAGTGGACGATGAACAGGGCCAGCAGCACCACGCCCGCGCCGACGACGGCCCACAGCCAGACCGGCCAGCCCAGCGAGCGTCCCTCGATCAGGGGGATCATCAGGCACAGCAGCGTCGCGGTGAGCAGCACGACGCCCCAGAGGTCGGTTCGCAGGGGACGCTCCGATCGGGTCTCGGGCACGAAGCGCAGCGCGAGCGCGGCGATCACGATGCCCACCGGCAGGTTGATGAAGAAGATCGAGCGCCAGCCGAGCCCGGCGATGTCGGCGTCGACGAGCCAGCCGCCGAGAAGTGGCCCGATCACGGCGGCCAAACCGGTGACGGCACCGACGAGTCCGTAGATCGGTGCACGCTCGCGCGGGGAGTACAGCGCCTGGATGGTGGCGAGCAGCGGCGGCACCATGAGCGCGGCGAACAGGCCCTGGACGACGCGGAAGGCGACGAGCGCCTCGCCCGACCAGGCCGAGGCGGCCAAGGCCGAGGCGGCGGTGAAGCCGATGATGCCGATCAGGAACATTCGCTTGCGGCCGAAGATGTCGCCCAGGCGCCCGCCCGTGATGAGGGCGACGGCGAAGGCGAGGATGTAGCCCGAGACGATCCATTCGAGGGCGGCCGGGCCGGTCTTCAGCCCGGCGCCGATCGACGGGAGCGCGACCTGCACGATGGTCACGTCGAGCAGGTCCATGAACGAGGCGAACAGGAGGATGCCGATGGCAAGCCCTCGTCGCGTTGTGGTGGCCATGAGGTGTCCTTCCCTAGACTGTTGATGTCTCCTTCATGGAATATTTCCGAATCGGGATAATTCCACAACGGAGAGAATAAGCGTGGGAGGAAGCGATGTCAAGCAGGTCCGAGGTGATCGGCCGTCTGAACGGTGACATGCAGGTGCTGATCGCGGACGTCGTGCTGCGCAACGAGCGGATCGCGCGCACGCTGGGGCTCAACGTCGTCGACCTGCAGGCGTTCGGTGTGCTCGCCCGTGCCGGGCGCCCGCTCACCGCCGGTGAGCTCAGCCAGCGCACCGAGCTGCCGAGCAGCACGACCACCAGGGTGATCGACCGACTCGAGAAGCAGGGGCTGGTGAGCCGGGTCTCCGATCCCGCCGACCGTCGCCGCGTGGTGGTGCAGGTCGACGAGGAGCAGCTCGCGCGGATCAGCTCCCCCGCCGAGGGGTCGCCCTACGCCGAGGTCTCCGCGCACATGGAACGCGTACACGCCGGATTCACACTCGCGGAGCTCGAGGTCGTGGCGCGATACTTCGCCGCGCTCAACGCGCCGACCGCCGGCTGAGGGGGTTGCCGGCCTGTACTCGTTGCGTCACGTCCGGCCAAAGGGGTAAGGGGAGCCGGGGCAATGCACGCGGTCGCGCTCGGCGATGAGGTGCGCCAGATGCCGGCCCATGCGCTCGCTGTGGGGGCTGAGTGCCTGTAGCGGCGAATGGTAGATCGAAGCCGCGCACTGCTCGTCGACGCTGAGTGCGCGGCTGATGCCGGTGATCGCATCGTCGTCGGTATTTGCGGTCATGACGGCGTGAAAGACGAGGTCAAGGGACTGGCTGGCAGAGATCTGCGCTCGTGCCTGTTCGATCTGCTGGTCGAGCATTCGCCGGCGGTTCACGGGACTCGTGTGGGAACGCGCAGCCCGCTTCCGCGAAAGGAGGTCCGCGGTCAGCTCGACCGTCAGCGGGTGGAGCGTACGCAGGCCGAGGCTGACCAGGACGGCGTGCAAGTCGTATGTGCCGGCTTCCAGGTTGTCCCACGCGCCGGGATTGATCGAGACGCCGACTCGGGCGTACTCGCCCGGATCCAGGGGAACGGCCTTGTGCTGACTGCTCGACACCCAACCGAAACTGAAGCGGGTCGCTCCCGGCTCGGTGAAAACACCGACGACATGGAACCCGTCCGCGTCTGATTCCCATCGTGCTGAACCGGTGTTCACGATGTCGACCACGAAGTCGTCGCGCGAGGGCGACGAGGTCATCACCGTCGGCCATCGCAATTCCAGACCTTGCCGTCGCTCGACGCGACTGGGGCGAAGCGGCATCGGATCCGGTTGCACCATCACGACCGATTCCGGGTGGGCCCCGACGTGAGCCACGCGCCACGCGCGGCCCTCCGGCTCGGCTGGTGCGCCGATCACCGCCGCACCAGTCGCGTATCGCCTGAGGACGCGCCACCCACCCCGTGGCGCGTCCTCGGCGGATGAATCATCCAATCTGACGCCCAATTCGGTGATGAGTTCGACCAGAGCGACTCCACGCTCTCTGAGCGCGTCCTCGTCGACGTCTGCCGGCCCCACCTGCGGAGAATCGTCTCTGATGTCCATGCAACGATGCTCACACATGGCGCGCCGGCTGACGAGATCGCCGAGATGAAGGGGATGCTCCAGGGCTGACCCGCGGGAACGGATGCACGACCCGGGAACGGATGCACGGCGCATCCGGGCATCCGTTCGTGCAGGCGTTCCCCGGTCGTGCGGGTGCGCCCGGTCGGAAGCCGCCGAGCTGGAGACTTGCGAATCCGCGAGTCGCCAGCCCGGCTGCCATGCGCATGGGTGGCGGGTAGCGTGGGTCGGCGGGAGGACGTGCATGGCGAAGCAGGTGTCGAGAGCGGAGCAGGAGAAGCGCCGGAAGGCGCGCCAGGCCCGTCGCCAGGTGCGTGAGGCGCGAGAGCGTGACGAGGCCCGCCGGAGGCAGCCCGCCGGTGTAACCGCGCTGATCCTCGTCGCGGCGACGCTGATCGGCGCCGGCATCGGCTGGATCGCGACGCCGGCACTGATGCCCGAGGCCGACCCGGTCATGGCCATCGCGACCGGGGTGCTCACTGCGGGGATCTCCGGCCTTCTCGCTGCCGCCGGGATCGTCGGCATGCTCGGGGTCGAGCCGCAGTGGGTGTTCATCTGCTCATCGCTCGCGGTCGGCGGCGTGATGTACTTCGCCGTTCTCGATGCCGCGGGCGCCGTTCCGGTCACGCGGATCGCCTGGATGGCGTGTGCCGTCGTGCTCACGGCCGGATTCCTGGGGCGGGGAGCGTTCGGGATCAGTGCGGAGAGATCCGCCAGGCGACCGCTGAGCACTCTCGCCCTCAGTACGGCGATCACCGCGGTCGGGATCGTGATCCTGGGCGTCGGGCTCCGCGCATCGGGCCCGATCTTCGTCGGGCTGTGGTCGATCGGCGGACGCACGGTCGATGCCAGCCCGGCCGACGGACTGGCGCCCGTCGCGTTCGCGCTCCTCGGCATGATCACGGCGACGCTCGGCGTGTTCGCCCTCGCGGGCTGCGGTCGGGCGCTGGTCCGGCGGCGCAGGAGCGGGCGCGCGGACACGCCCTGACCGGCGCGGCCGCCCGGCTTCAGGTGCGCGACACGAGGCCGCCGCGTATGATACCCAGGTGGGGTATTCGCTGCGGACGGGACGGCTGATCGCCGTCATCGTGCTGCTCGCAGGCCTGCTCGGCATGCATGTGCTCGGACTGCACGGCACTTCCGAGCACCACGCCATGTCCGACACCGCGGTGACCCACGCGATGACGACGGATGCCGCGATCCCGGCAGATGCTCCGCCGCCGATGTCCGCCCCAGCGCCTACAGTCCTGCAGGCTCCCACCGAGCACGGCTCGGGCGCCGACGGCGCGATGGCGGCGATGTGCGTGCTCGCGCTGCTCGCCGGCATCCTGCTGCTGCGCGCACCGGTGCTGCGCGGGGACTGCCCGCGCCCGGCGTCCTGCTGCGCGCGCTCGCCGCGGTGCCCGTCGCCCCGCAGCCTCCCTCTCTCGACGTTCTCTGCATCAGTCGCAGATGACCCGCGCTCTGGCGCGCCCGCGCGCCGAAGCATCGTCATCGAACACTGAAGGAGAACCCATGAACACCATTCGTCGCGCCCTGATCACGGGCGCAGCAGTCCTGTCGCTGACCACCCTCGCCGCGTGCACACCGGCGCCGTCGGGTCACGAGGGCATGCCGGGGATGTCGCAGTCGCCGGCATCCGACGCCGTGGCGAACGACGCCGACGCGATGTTCGCGAGCATGATGGTCGGCCACCACGAGCAGGCCATCGAGATGAGCGATCTCGTGCTCGGCAAGGAGGGCCTCGACCCGGAGGTGGCCGACCTCGCCACCCGGATCAAGGAGGCGCAGGGCCCCGAGATCGAGCAGCTCAAGGGCTGGCTCGACGACTGGGGCGTGCCGGCCGCCGACGGCTCGATGAGTCACGACGACGGCATGATGAGCGCCGACGACATGGCCGCCCTCGAGGCGGCCTCGGGAGCGGATGCCGGAAAGCTGTTCCTCGAGCAGATGATCGTGCACCATGAGGGCGCCGTCGACATGGCGAAGGACGAGGCCCGGAACGGGAAGAACCCCGATGCCACGGCCCTCGCGCAGAAGATCATCGACGCGCAGACCGACGAGATCGCCGAGATGAAGGGGATGCTCCAGGGCTGACCTGCGGCGTCCTTCGTCATTTCGAGACGCTCGCTCAGCACGGCGTGCGTCGCTGCGCTCCTCGCTCAGGATCCGGACGGGCTCCGGCTCCGGGTCCTGAGCGAGCGAAGCGAGCGCCGTGCTGACCGAGTGAAGCGAGACGAAGTGACGAAGGACGTCAGGGTGCGACCAGCACGAAGAACAGGAACGACATGAACCGCGTGCGCTCCCCGCTGCGGATCAACGGTGGCAGCAGCTCGGGCGGTGTGTCCGGCGAATGGGCGGGCTCGTCGATCACCCTGATCTCGAACCCGGCCGAGACGAACTCCTCGATGATGGTGTGCAGCGGCCGATGCCAGTACGTGAGCACCCCGGGGGTGCCTGCGAAGTCGTACTCCTCCGAGAACTGCTCCACGGCGAAGTAGTCCTCATCGGGGTAATTGTAGGCGCGGGCGAACGGATGATTGACCGATCCGATCAGACGGCCGCCGGGCTTCAGGACCCGCCGCAGCTCCGCCAGTGTGGCGGACCAGTCCGGCAGGTAATGGAGCACGAGCGACGCCACGACGTCGTCGAAGGAGTCGTCGGGGAACGGCAGCGGCTCGGCGAGGTCGGCCAGCTGCAGTGGCACGTCGGCGCCCAGCCTGGCACGGGCCAGGTCGAGCATCGCCGGGCTGCCGTCGATGCCCGTCATCTCCGCCCCGCGCTCGCGCAGCGCGGCCGACAGCGGACCGGAGCCGCACCCCGCGTCGAGGATGCGGCGGCCGCGGACATCTCCGGCGAGCTCGATCATCGCGGGACGCTCGTAATAGGCGTTGACGAGGCTGGCCGAATTCTCGGCGTCGTAGCCGTCCGCGAACTCGTCGTAGTGATCGGCGCGCATCACGGCACGATCGAGTCGATGTAGCCGCCGTCCACGCGGACCGCGGCGCCGGTCGTCGCCGACGCCAGCGGCGACGAGAGGTAGGCGACCATGTTCGCGATCTCCTCGGGTTCGATCAGCCGCTGCAGCAGCGACTGCGGCCGGTGCGTGATCATGAACTCGCGCTGCGCCTGTTCCCACGGCAGGTCCTTGTCGACCAGCTGATAGACGAAATCCTCCACACCTCCGGTGTGCGTCGGCCCTGCCAGCACCGAGTTGACCGTCACGCCCGTGCCGGCAGCGGCCTTCGCGAAGCCGCGCGAGACCGCGAGCAGCGCCGTCTTGGACATGCCGTAGTGGATCATCTCGGCCGGGATCACGATCGCGGAGTCGCTCGCGATGTTCAAGATGCGGCCCCAGCCGCGCTCGGTCATGCCGGGCAGCGCCGCACGGATGAGGCGCACGGCGGCGAGCACATTGACGTCGAAGTAGCGTCGCCATTCGTCGTCGGTGATCGCGAGCGGCTCCTCAGCGCCGAAGATGCCGAGGTTGTTCACGAGGACATCGATCCGGCCGGCGGCGGCGAGCACGGCCGCTGCGCCCTCCTCGGTCGTGACATCGCCGGGCGCCGCGACGAACTCGCGTCCGTCGGCCGCGAGCTCGGCGATGGCGGCATCCACTTTCGCCACGCTTCGGCCGTTCACGGCGACGCGCGCGCCGGCGTCGGCGAGCGCGGCGGCGATCGCCCGCCCGATGCCCTGGGTCGATCCGGTCACGAGAGCGGTCCTGCCGCTGAGGTCGATGCGCATACGCGTTCCCTTCGTCAGTTCTCCGAGCCTAGGACGGTCGGGAGCGCGGTGGCAGGGTTCGGAGCGGATGCACGCTCAGGGAACGGATGCACGATGGGTCCGGGCATCCGGGGCGTACAGGGTGTGCTCGGGGCGGCGCTTCGTCACTTCGTCTCGCTTCGCTCGCTCAGCACGGCGCTCGCTTCGCTCGCTCAGGGGCCGGAGTCTCTCTGGCCCTGAGTGAGAAGCGTCGTGCCGGCGAGTGCAGCGCGATGTGACGAGGGATGCTGGTCACGGATGCACGATCTGGGAACGGATGCACGACGGATTCGGGCATTCGGTCGTGCGGGTGTGCCCGGGCCGTGCGGGTGTGGCCGGGGTGGCCCTTCGTCTCGCTCCGCTCGCTCAGGGTCCGGGGCCTCTGGGGTCCTGAGCGAGGAGCCACGTACTGAGTGGGCGAAGCGAGTCGAGGTGACGAAGGATGCTGGACACGGGCGCACGATCAGGGAGGATGCGCGAAGATTCCGGGCATCCGGTCGTGCGGGTGTGGCCGGGGCGTGCAGGTGTGGCCGGGGCGTGCAGGGTGTGCCCGGGGCGGCCCTTCGTCTCGCTTCGCTCGCTCAGGGGCCGGAGCCTCTGGGCCCGGAGCGACGAGCGCAGTACTGGCGAGCGAAGCGCGAAGTGACGAAGAGGTCGGTGCGGACGCACGGTCAGGGAGCGGATGGCGGGCATCCGGGGCGTGCGGGTGTGGCCGGGGCGGCCCTTCGTCTCGCTCCGCTCGCTCCGGGTCCGGAGCCTCTGGGGCCCTGAGCGAGAGGCGCCGTACTGAGCGAGCGGAGCGAGACGAGGAGACGGAGGGGGTGAACGCCTCGGCGGCGCTCAGGGGTTGAGCGAGGCGGCGGCGACCTGCGCGCGCAGCAGCGTGAGCGCGCGCGAGGGTTCCGGACGGATGCCGAGTGCGGCGGCGACCTCGAGGGCGAGGAGCGCGTGGCCGGCCCCGTTCGGGTGGAACGGGTCGTTCATCAGGCCCCAGGGCACCCCGCCGTGGCCGATCTCGGCGAAGCGGGCGTGCTGGTCCACGAGCAGCACGTCGTCGCGTGCGGCGACATCGCGGATCGCCTGTGCGAACGCGCCGATCCGCGCACGCTCGGGAGCGGCGGCGACGTCGACCGAGGGCGGCGTCAGCAGCACGGGCACGGCGCCGAGTGCGCGCACGCGCGTCACGAACTCGGAGACGGATGCCCCGAAGTCCGCCGGCTCGAGCGTCGCGACCGCGGTCGAGCAGTCGTTGGTGCCGATCATCAGCGTGACGACGTCGGGGTTCCACGACGCGACCCGGCGGTCGAAGTCGGCGAGGATCTGCACGATCTTGTGGCCGCTGATCGCGGAGTTGATCACGATGTCGCGGGTGCGGGCCAGCTCGCCGCGGATCAGCTCGTGCAGGTGCTCCGGGTAGCTGCGTCCGCCCTGCGTGTGCACGAGTCCGTGCGTGATCGAGTCGCCGGTGATCACCCAGTTCAGGGGCTCTTCGGCGGTGAGGGCGGCCTGCAGCCTGGCGGTCTCGGCGGTGGTCATGCGTTCATTCTTCCGTGTCGGTGAGAAACCATCATCCGCGTGAGAAACCATGCGTCACGTGATTTCTCGAGCTGCACATGGTTTCTCAGAGTGTGACCGGCGCTCGGGCCGCGAGTGATGCGTAGGCGGCATCGACGACGGCCACGGCGTCGACCGCCTCGGCGGGCAGGATGCGGGCATCCGCACCGGCCTCGAGCGCCGACAGGAAGTCGGCGAGCTGGAGCAGATACGGGCTCTGGCCGCCGGTCGCGGGCGGCAGATACCCGTCGACCGCGGCATCGGCACTGTCGTGCTGCAGCCGACCCGTCGTGCCTGTGACGTCGATCGCGGTTCGGAACGGCGTGCCCGGCCCGAGCCAGCCGCCGTGGATGCGGCTGACCGCGCCGCCGCGGTGGGTCAGCGTGACGACGGCCGTGACCTCGCGCGGCGCTACTCCCGCCGCCGACGGCGGCGTCTGGACGGCCGACACGGATGCCACGGGGCCCGCCAGCCACAGTGCCTGATCGATGTCGTGGATCATCAGGTCGCGGATGAGGCCCCCGCCGACGTTCTCGTCGAAGAACCAGGCCCCGGCGGGTCCCGCTCCGACGCGGCTGAGCGTCAACGAGGTGACGTCGCCGATCTCACCGGCATCCGCCGCCTGCTTGATGCGCCAGTACTCCGGGAAGTACCGCACGACGTGTGCGGGGAACAGCCTGACTCCGGCATCCGCCGCCGCGCGCACGATCTGCGCGGCATCCTCGGATGTCGCGGCCAGCGGCTTCTCGCAGATCACGTGCCGTCCGCGGGCGATCGCGCGCAGCGCGATGTCGGGATGCGTGCGCGTCGGACTGATGATGTCGACGACGTCGACCGCGTCGAGGAGGGCGTCCAGATCGTCGACGATCTCGATGCCATAGACCTCCGCCAGCACCGGGGCGTCGGTGCGGCGCAGCATCCGGACCTCGGAGCCCAGCGCGAGCAGCGCCTCGATGTGCGGCACGGAGATCCCGCCCGCTCCGATAAGACCGACCCGCAATTTCGTCGTCATGGACTCATCCTGCCGGGCGCACGCGTTCAGGTCGCAATTCCCGTCGCTCCGGGGTCGTAGCTCCGACACTTTCCGCGACCCGAACGAAGGTGCAGAGCGCGTCGACCGCCTGCACCGCGATCTCCCGTGGCGCGGCGTCGACGCGCACGGTGATCCCCGCCTCGTCCGCCTCGAGCGGCTCCAGCGCATCGAGCTGCGACTGCAGCAGCGCGGGCGGCATGAAGTGCCCCGCCCGTTCTCGGGCCCGCGCCGTCAGCAGCTCGACGTCGGCGTCGAGGTGCACGAACACCGCGTCGGGCGCGTGTCGGCGCAGTGCGTCGCGGTACCGCCGAGCCAGCGCGGAGCAGGCCATGACCGTCCCGGGTGCGAGCTCGGCGCCGACGGCCTCCAGCCAGGGGCGTCGGGCGTCATCGTCGAGAGGGATGCCGGCCCGCATCCTCGCGACGTTCGCCGCGCTGTGCAGGTCGTCGGCGTCACGGAAGACCCCGCCGGTCAGGCGCGCCAGCTCCAACCCGACCGAGGTCTTCCCGACCGCCGAGACGCCCATCATGACGATCGGCGGCAGAGCGGCGCTCACCAGTCGTGGACGGTGCCGTCGGCCAGACGGTTGTAGGGCAGGTAGGCCAGCTCGTAGGGGTACCTCCCGGCCTCGTCGAGATCGAGCTCGACGCCGAGTCCCGGCTGGTCGCCGGGATGCAGCAGGCCGTCGCGCCAGGTGAAGGACTGCTGGAACACCTGGTCGGTCTTCGCGCCGTGCCTCATGTACTCCTGGATGCCGAAGTTGTGGATCGCCAGGCCCAGGTGCATGGCGGCGGCCATGCCGACGGGGGAGATGTCGGTGGGTCCGTGCATGCCCGACTTGATCTGGTACATCGCGGCGTAGTCGAGCGTCTTCCTCAGCGCGCTGATGCCGCCCATGTGGGTGACCGCGCCGCGGACGTAGTCGATCAGCTGCTCGCGGATGATGTCCTTGAAGTCCCAGACGGTGTTGAAGATCTCGCCGATCGCCAGCGGGGTGGTGGTGTGCTGCCGCACCAGGCGCAGCGCCTCCTGATTCTCGGCCGGCGTGCAGTCCTCGAGCCAGAACAGGTCGTAGGGCTCGAGGTCCTTGCCCAGACGCGCGGCCTGGATCGGCGTCATGCGGTGGTGCCCGTCGTGCAGCAGCGGGATGTCCGGCCCGAACTCGTTCCGCACCGCCTCGAAGACGCCGGGCAGATGGTTCAGGTAGGCACGGGTGTCCCAGTCCTCCTGCACGGGGTGGGCGCCACGGCGCGCTGGCTCGTGGTCGTAGCGGGCCTCGCCGCCGCCGGTGTCAGCGGACTGCGAGGCGATGCCGTAGATCGCCTTCAGACCGGGCACGCCGGTCTGGATGCGGATGGCCCGGTACCCCTGCTCGAGGTGCGAGCGCACCGAGTCGAACAGCTCGGGCAGCTCCTTGCCGGAGGCGTGCCCGTAGGCGAGCAGCCCGGTGCGGGACGCTCCGCCGAGCAGCTGGTAGACGGGCATCCCCGCCTTCTTGCCCTTGATGTCCCACAGAGCCATGTCGACGGCGGCGATCGCCGCCATCGTCACCGGTCCTCGGCGCCAATAGGCGCTGCGGTACAGGAACTGCCAGGTGTCCTCGATGCGGTCCTCGTCCGCGCCGATCAGCAACGGTGCCACGTGCTCGCGCAGGTACGCGACCACGGCCAGCTCGCGGCCGTTGAGCGTCGCGTCGCCCAGCCCGGTCACGCCGTCGGCGGTGGTGATCCTGAGCGTGACGAAGTTGCGGTCGGGACTGGTGACGATCACCTCGGCCTTGTCGATGGTCATTTCATCTCCGGATGCAGGGCGCGGGGGCGCGACGGGTGGGCACCGTCATGCAATCACAGTCCGGCGACTCTGGCAAGCGGTTGCCAGTTCAGGCCAGGAGATCGATTCGGGTGCGGGGCACCTCGTGCTGCAGGGGAACCCCCTGAGCGAGGCGCTCCAGCTCGTCGGCGACCAGCCATCCCATGGCCGCCCTGTCGCCGCCCATCGACCCCGCGACGTGAGGCGTGAGCTCCACGTTCGGCAGGTCCCACAGGGGCGAGTCGGGCGCCGGCGGCTCCTGGACCGTGACGTCGAGCAGAGCGGTCAGGTCAGGGCGGCGCCGCAGTGCCGTGACGAGGCCGTCCTCGTCGACCAGGCCGCCGCGTGCGGTGTTGATGAGCGTGGCGCCGTGCGGCATCCGCTCGACGAGCTCCCGGCCGACCATCCCCGTCGTCGCGGGGAGCAGGGGGGCGTGCAGGCTCACCACGTCCGACCGCTCGAACAGCTCCTCGAGATCCATCAGCTCCAGGCCGAGGCCCGCCGCCTGCGCGGGATCCGCATAGGGGTCGTGCGCGAGCAGCGTCAGTGCCGTTCCGCGGAGGCGCGCTGCCACGCGCCGGCCGATCTCGCCGAGCGCGAGCAGCCCGACGGTGCGTCCTGACGCGCCGTACGCCGCGTCCCGCGCGTCGAGATCGCGGCGTGCGCGGTAGGCGCGGCGCGAGGCGGGGACGCCGCGGGCCGACAGGATGATCTGCGCCGCTGTCATCTCGGCCACGGGCTCGGCGTTCGCGGCGGCGGCGGAGACGACGACGATGCCCCGATCCCAGGACTCGTCGGTGACGATGTGCTTCACGGACCCCGCGGCGTGCAGCAGTGCGCGCAGCCGGGGAGCTCGGGCCAGCAGCGCGGCATCCAGCACCGGTGCTCCCCAGCCGGTGAGCAGTACGTCCACGTCCTCGAGGGCACGCGGATCCTGTGCGAGCTGCTCCGCGGTGAGCGGGGGGAGGGTGCTGTCCGCGATACGGTCGATTGCCGCAAGAACGTCGGGGGGATACACCTCGCCCCGGCGGTCCTCCTCCATCACCAGGCGCACCCTGATGCGCTCGTTCGCCACGTCCACGTCGTCTCCTCCTGCGGGAGCGCCTCAGCCAGACATCCGATGATTTGTTGACAGTCCCCGCGCCCCTAGGTTAGATTCGCGAACAGCGTCTTGCAAAGTGGCAAGCGTTTGCCAACCCGGAGAGAGTCTCATGCACACAAGGATGAAAGCAGCCGCACTGATCGGCGTCGCCACGCTGGCCCTCGCGGGCTGCTCGAGCGCCGCCCCCGGAGCGGGCGGATCGAACGTCGAGCAGGACGAGAAGGCCACTCTCGAGATCTGGACCCGCACCACCCCCGGCAGCGCCAGCGAGGCCGCCACCAAGAAGCAGGTGGAGGCGTTCGAGAAGGCCACCGGCTACAAGGCCGAGGTCACCGCGATCTTCGACGACTTCGAGACCAAGCTCGCTCAGCGCGCCGGGCAGAAGGACCTGCCCGACGTCGTGCTCAACGACGTCAGCCAGCTCGGAACCATGCAGACCCAGGGCATCCTGCGCGAGATCGACCTCGGCGATGTCCCCAACGCCAAGAACCTCACCCCGCAGGCGCTCGAGGCGGGCAAGGCGATCGACGGCAAGACCTACGGCATCCCGTACTCCGCACAGGCGAACGCCCTCTACATCCGCAGCGACTGGCTGAAGAACCTCGGCCTGCAGGCGCCGACGGACTGGGACGAGATGCTCGCCGTGGCCACCGCGTTCACCAAGAACGACCCCGACGGCAACGGCAAGGCCGACACCTACGGTCTCGCCGTGCCCGGATCGACCAAGCGCGGCTACGCGTCGTGGTACTTCTCCAACTTCCTGTGGTCGGGCGGCGGCGACTTCATCACCGGATCCGGCGACCAGTGGAAGCCGGCCATGACCACCGACGAGTCGGTCTACGCGACGCAGTGGTTCCGCGACCTGCAGTGCAAGGCGGGCGTGATGCAGCCGGGCGCCGTCAGCATGGACACCCCACCGACCAACGAGGCCTTCGAGTCCGGGGTCGCAGGCATGTACGTCACCGGCCCGTACATGATGCCGCGCTTCGACGAGGTGCTCGGCAAGGACAAGTACGAGGTGGTCACCATGCCGACCGGCCCGAAGGACCAGTCGGTCCTCGCCGAGGGCGGCACCGTGTACCTGATGGCGGGCTCCGAGAACGTCAAGGGTCAGTCCGCCTTCGCGGACTGGTACGTCAGCCCCGAGGCGCAGACCGAGGGCATGAAGGGCACGGATGCGTTCGTTATCCAGCTCCCGGTCAACGAGAAGGTCGACATCACCGATGTTCGCGACGACCCGCGCTGGCAGACCTTCGCCGACGCCTACCAGAAGAGCGGCACCTACGCGCCGACCATCCCCAGCTGGACGCCGGTGCGCCAGATGACGGCCGACACCATCAACGCGCTGCTCGCCGACTGCTCGCTCGACCTCGACGACGAGCTCGCCAAGCTCGACGCCAAGCTGGCGGACGAGCTCAAGACGCAGGGAATCCTCAAGCAGTGACACTCAACACCGCCGACGCCGCTCCTGTGGCCGACGCATCCCGTCCGGTGGCGGAGACCCGCGTGTCTCCGCCACCGGCCAGGCGGCGCCGTCATCGTGTACAGGGTTCCTGGTGGATCCCCTGGGCATTCCTGATGCCTGCGCTGCTGCTGTTCCTGGTCTTCCGCTACATCCCGATGATCCAGGCCGTCTCGATGTCGGTCGAGAACGTGCGGCCGTACCTCGGCAACGAGTTCGTCGGGATGCAGAACTACCAGACGATCCTCTCCTCGGCCGACTTCCGCGACGCGGCGATCAACACCGTCGTCCTCGCGATCGGCCAGACCGCGGGATGCCTGCTGCTGGGCTTCGTCCTCGCCCTGCTGCTGGAGGGGCAGACCCGCAAGCTCTCCTTCATCCGCTCTGCCGCGTTCCTGCCGGTCGTGGTGCCGATGGCCGTGGTCGCCGAGCTGTGGCGGATCATGTACTACCCCGCCGCGGACGGCTTCCTGAACTCGATCCTGGTGGTCTTCGGCCTCGGGCCGAGCGAGTTCATCAACAGCCCGGACACCGCGATGGGCTCCATCATGCTGATGGGCATCTGGCGCGGCGCGCCCTACGACATGATGATCATCCTGGCCGGCCTGGCCGGAATCGACCGCGGGCTCTACGAGGCCGCGACGGTCGACGGCGCCAACCGCTGGCAGCGCATCGTGCACGTCACCCTGCCCGGACTGCGCCCGGTGTTCACCATCCTCTTCATCCTCGCCGCCGTGCGCGGCTTCCGGGTGTTCACCGAGGTGTTCCTGATGACCAACGGCGGGCCGAACGGCGCCACCGAGGTGATCATGACCCTGCTCTACAAGCTCGGCCTGGAACAGGGCAAGCTCGGCGTCGGCTCGGCCGGCGCGGTGCTGTTGTTCCTGGCGACCCTGATACTCACCCTGGTCGTGCAGATCCTGACCCGGAGGAAGAAGGACGCATGAGCGTCGGAACAGACACCGCCCTCGGCCTGACCGAGAGCCGCAGCTTCGCCGGCATCGCCGTCAAGGTCTTCCTGTACGCCCTCGTCGTCGTGCTGTTCGCCGGCCCGCTGATCGCCCTGCTCGTGGGCGCGTTCAGTCAGGTCTCCGACCCGACCGAGCTCAGCGTGATCCCCAACCGTCCGACGCTGGACAACTTCGGCGTCGCGTTCGACTACGGCGTGCTCGGCTACCTGGCGAACTCGTTCTTCGTGGTCGGCTTCGGCCTGCTGCTGCAGGTGATCGTGTCGGTGCTGGCCGGCTACGCCCTCGCCCGCAAGCGCTTCCGCTTCTCGGCGCTGGTCATGGTGGCGATCCTCGCGACCATGATGCTGCCCGAGGAGATCCTGGCGCTGCCGCTGTCGATCCTGCTGTCCGACATCCCGCTGCTGCACATCAACCTGATGGGCACGCTGGCCGGAATGATCGTGCCGCTGGGCGCGTGGGCGTTCTCGATCCTGGTGATGACCGAGTTCATGAAGGACGTCCCGCTCGAGCTCGAGGAGGCCGCCCGCATCGACGGCGCGAGCGAGCTGCGCGTGTTCGCGCAGATCATCGTGCCGCTGTGCAAGCCGGCCCTCGGCGTGGTCGGTGTGTTCGGGTTCACCATGATCTGGGATCAGTACCTGCTGCCGCTGCTGGTCTCGCAGAGCAGCGACACGTACACGCTGCCGCTCGCGCTGCGCACGCTGCGCATCGACCCCGCCGTCACGCCCGGCGTGATCATGGCCGCGTCGCTGCTGGCACTGCTGCCGTCCGTCGTCGTGTTCCTGCTGTTCCAGCGCTCGTTCGCGCGCGGCCTGACCTCGGGTGCGCTGAAGGGCTGACGCGGCGATGACGATCGAGAGCATCCCGGGGGTCTTCGGCCTCCGGGACATCGGAGGCATGCCCGCGGCCGGCGGGCGCACCCGCCGCGGGCGGCTGTTCCGCTCCGGCGAGCTGTCCGGCGTGGACGACGACGGCGCCAGGATGCTGCGCAGCGGCGTCCGACGGATCGTCGACCTGCGCTCCGACGACGAGGTCGCCTCCGCGGCGACGGCTGTGCCGGGCGTCGAGATCGTGCGCGTCCCGCTGTTCCTCGGCTCACCCGCGTCGTTCTTCTTCGAGGACCTCACCCTGGGCGAGGTGTACGAGCGGATGCTGGCCGAGTCCGCGGCATCCCTCGTGACGGCCGTGCGGATGATCGCGCGGGGCGAGCCGACGCTGGTGCACTGCACCGCGGGCAAGGACCGGACCGGGCTCACGATCGCGCTGGCCCTGTCGGCGGTCGGCACCGATCGAGGCGCCGTGATCACCGACTACGCCCTGACCGGCGCGCTCATCTCGCACGAGCGCCGCTCGGCCGAGGTCGTGCGGCTGCGCGCGAAGTATCCGGACTCCCGCAATGCGGCGTCCCTCGTCACCGAATCGCCGGCGCCGGTAATGCGCGAGACCCTCACCGGCATCGAGGAGCGGTGGGGCGGAGCGGACGGCTACCTCCGCACCCACGGCCTGACCGCCGACGAGCTCGCCGCGCTGCGGCGCGCGCTCGTCGAACCGGGAGCGCCCGGCATCCCTGCATCCGATCCCGAAGGAGCATCCCTGTGACGACCGCCGATCTGCACTGGTTCACCGAGGCGCGCCTCGGCATGTTCGTGCACTGGGGGCTGTACTCGCTCGCCGCGCGGCACGAGTGGGTGAAGAACCACGAGCGCATGACGGATGCCGAGTACGACCGGTATCGGGAGCACTTCGACCCCGACCGCTACGACCCGCGAGCCTGGGCGCGCACCGCCCGCGAGGCGGGCGCGGGGTACGTCGTGCTCACCGCCAAGCACCACGACGGGTTCTGCCTGTGGGACTCGGAGCTCACCGACTACACCGTGATGAACACGCCCTACGGGCGCGACGTCGTCGCCGAGTTCGTCGAGGCGTGCCGCGCCGAGGGCCTCCGCGTCGGCCTGTACTACTCGCTGATCGACTGGCACCACGAGGGGTTCCCCGTGGACGGCACGCACCCGCAGCGCGACGACGACGAGTTCAAGGCGGCCACAGCCGACCGGGACGTCCGCGACTACCAGCCGTACCTGCACGGTCAGGTGCGCGAACTGCTGACCCGCTACGGGCGGATCGACTATCTGTTCTTCGACTTCTCGTACACGCACCGTCCCGACTACTGGGGCGGCAAGGGTGCCGAGGACTGGGCGGCCGACGAGCTGATGGCGCTGATCCGCGAGCTGCAGCCCGAGGTGATCGTGAACGACCGGCTCGGCATCCCCGGCGACATCGTCACACCCGAGCAGTACCAGCCGCTGGAGCCGATGCGACGCGACGGCGTTCCCGTCCCCTGGGAGGCGTGCCAGACGCTGAACGGCAGCTGGGGCTACGACCGCGACAACCTGGATCGGAAGAGCACGGATGCGCTGATCCGGCTGCTCATCGACGGGGTGTCGAAGGACGGCAACCTGCTGCTGAACGTCGGGCCGGACGGGCGCGGCAGGCTCGACGAGGTGGCCCGCGAGACCTTCGCCGGCTTCGCGGAGTGGATGGACGCGCACGCGCGCTCGATCCAGGGCGCGGGCCCCGCGCCCTGGCAGGCGCCGACCGACACCCGGTACACGCTGCGCGGCGACCGGCTGTACGTGCACCTGTTCGACTGGCCGTTCCGGCACCTGCACCTGCCCGGTCTCGCGGGGAAGGTGCGGTACGCGCAGCTGATGACGGATGCCTCGGAGATCCTGCCGCTGCACATCGACCCGAAGCGCACCGCGCAGAACACGCTGATGGGAGGGCTGCCAGAGGGCACGCTCACCCTGCAACTGCCCGTGCGTCGTCCCGACACGGCGGTGCCGGTGATCGAGCTGTTCCTGGACCAACACCCCGGTTCCTGAGCCAGGCCGCGACCGCGACCTCGACGAAGGGCCTCAACGAGGAGGAAACCCATGAAGAGAAGAACGTTCATCCTGTCCGGACTGGCGGGAGCGGCGACCGCGTTCGTCGGCGTGCAGGCCGCGGGTGCGGCGGTCGGGCCGACGGGCGGAGTCGTCCCGACGCTGGTCGGCACCGGCCCGTACACCACCGTCTCGTCGCTGTCCGCACTGCAGAAGGCGATCGACACGGCGGTCGAGGGTGCGACGATCATCCTCGCCGACGGCACCTACGCGGTGCCGGACGGCGCCCCGATCCGTCTCGACGGGGTCGGCGGCCGGTGGAACAAGCACCTGACGATCACCGCCGCCACGGTCGGCGGCGTGACCTTCACCGGCGCGCAGAGCTTCGTGCTCTCCGGTGCGCACCACGTCACCCTGCGCGGCTTCGTGTTCACGCAGTCGACCACACTCGAGATCCCCGCGGACTGCCAGGCGATCACGCTGAGCCGCAACGAGTTCGTGCTCGCCGACATCGAGGGGCTGTTCCACGCGATGGTGCGCGCCGACGACACCGTCGTCGAGTACAACCACTTCCACAGCAAGTCGACGCTCGGCGTGCTCCTCGCGATCGAGGGCGGCGGCAGCACCGACATGGCGCAGCGGGTGCACATCCACCACAACTACTTCTCCGACCACAGCTTCGCCGGCGACAACGGCGGCGAGCCGATCCGCCTGGGCGTCAGCCCGCGCGCGCTGAGCAGTGCGCACGCCGTCGTCGAGCACAACCTGTTCGAGCGCACGAACGGCGATCCCGAGGCGATCTCGGTGAAGTCGAGCGACAACATCGTGCGGTACAACACCTTCCGCGACAGCGGCGGCGGCATCGTGCTGCGGCACGGCAACCGCACCAGGGTCGAGTCGAACCACATCATCCGCGGTGAGCGCGGCATCCGCATCTACGGCAACGACCACGTGATCGTGAACAACTACATCGGCGACAACGCCGACACCGCGTTCGTGCTCGGTGCGGGCACCGTGCGCGACCACTACGAGGGAGAGCCGTCGTCGTCGCGCACGAAGAACGACGCCGCCGATCGGGTGCGGATCGCGCTGAACACCGTGGTGAACGCGGCGGGCGGCATCTCGTGCGAGACGCATCGCCCGATCACGCCGATGGACTGCGTGATCGTCGACAACATCTTCCAGGGCGACGCGGGCACGCAGAGCGTCGTCTCGAACTCGATCGGGTTCACCTGGGCGGGGAACATGTTCTGGGGTGCGGCATCCGACGGCGACATGCCGGCGACCGGGTTCACGCGGGTCGATCCGCGGCTCGCGAAGGATGCCGCTGACGTGTGGCGGATCGGTGCGGGCAGCCCCGCGGTGAACGCCTCGACGCAGGATCACTCGGCCTGGGTGCGCGATGACATCGACGGGAAGCAGCGCCTTGTGAAGGCGGATGTCGGTGCGCACGAGGTGAGCAGGGCGCGGCCGAGGCGCGAGCCGCTCACCACGGCGGACGTCGGGCCTCTCGCGCCCTGATCTGGCAACCGCTTGCCAGACCTGCGGGCCGCCCCGCATCGGTGCGGTACCGGAGCCCTCACGCGTTGACCCGCTCAGCGCATCAATGCGTGAGGACTGCACGGCACAGGAGGCGATGCGGCGCCGCCGCGGGATCATAACGCGGGCGGCGGGCGGCGGGCGGCGGGCGGCGGGCGGCGAGCAGTCGAGTCCCGGTCGGGCCCGTGGTCAGGCCGGCGCGGCGCCTGTCGAGCCGCGAACGACCAGGGTCGTGTCGAGGTCGATGCCCAGGCGCGGCACGCGATCGCCGGCGACGAGTGCCAGCAGGGCGGTCATCGCGTGGTCGCCGGTCTCGCGCAGCGGCGACTTGATCGTGGTGAGCGAGGGCGACGTGAAGTCCGCGCCGAAGATGTCGTCGAAGCCGATCACGCTCAGGTCGGTGGGGATGCGCACCCCGGCCTCCACCAGCTCCTGCATCAGGCCGATCGCGATCAGGTCGTTGTAGGCGACCACGGCGGTCGCGCCGCTGTCGCGGACCGCGCGTGCGGCGGTGCGGCCGCCGGCGACGGTCGGCGCCACCGGGTCCAGCTCGATCAGCTCGATGTGCGCCCACTCGCAGCGCCGCGCGAGCAGTTCGCCGCGGCGGCGCGCCATCCATGACAGCGCGGGGCCCGGCACGTAGGCGAGGCGGCTGTGCCCCAGGCCGCGCAGATGCCGGACGGCCTCCGCGATCCCCTCCGTGGCATCGGGGACGACCGACAGCACGTCGGACACCTCGCGGTTCACCACCGCGACGTGCTTCTGCCCTGCGAGCGCGCGGATGTGCTCGTCCGACATGCGGGGTGTGGCCAGGAGCAGGCCGTCGAGCATGCGCATCATCCGCTCGGCCCGCTCGTACTCGCGCTCCTCGGACTCCTCCGACTCGGTGAGCACCAGGGTGTACCCGCTGCGCGTCGCCGCGGTCTCGGCGCCGCGGACGATGTCGAAGAACACCGGGTTGGTGATGTCCGAGACCACGAGGCCGATGATCGAGGTGCGCCCGGTCGGCAGCGCGCGCGCCATCGGATTCACCTGGTAGTTCAGCGTTTCGGCAGCGGCGCGGATGCGCTTCTCCGTCGCTGCGCTCACGCGGCCTGGGCGGTTCAGCGCGCGCGAGACGGTCGACGGGTTCACGCCGGCGAGCTTCGCCACGTCGTAGATGGTGACGCTCTCGCCAGGACGCACCTGCGCGCCCTGGTCGGTCTCGTCGCCGGGCATCACGGCGTCGCCGGTTCCGTCCTCAGCCATCGGCATGCTCCTCACTGCGCGGGGCGCGCTGCGGCGCCGACGGGCATGTCCCCCAGCCTACGGATCCCGAGACGGATGGCAGCGCTCATGGCGTCGGACATCCCGGTATCCGTCACGCCTGCGAGCAGGTCGTCCAGGGCATCCGGATGCCGGCCCTGCGTCACCAGCCAGGCGGCGACGGCGCCCGCCGGCGCGGAGGCGTCGTCACCCGCCAGGATCGCGTGGGCGAGGACGGGCAGGATCCGCTCGCGCAGCTTGCGCTCGCCGTCGGCGGAGATCTGTGCGAGCTCGTGCCGGATGCGGGGATTCGCGAACCGGGTCCGGGTCGCGGCGATCGACTCCTCGATCTCGCCGGCCGCCAGCACGCAGCTCGGACCGGCGACCCGCCAGTACGCCTCGACGGCGTCGTGGATGGCGGGGTCGGCGAACGCCGCAGCGACATCCCGGTGCCCGGCGAGGATGCCCCGGTAGGCGAGCAGCGAGTGCGCGCCGTTGAGGATGCGCAGCTTGCGCTGCTCGAAGGGCGCGAGATCGGCTGCCAGTCGCGCGCCGGCGCCCTGCCAGTCAGGTGCGGGGCCCGCGAAGCCGTGCTCGATGACCCACTCCGAGAACGGCTCGGCGACCACGGCTGCCTCATCGCGGATGCCGGTGGCCTGCTCGACCTCGTCGATGTCCTGCGGGCGGGTGCGCGGCGTGATCCGGTCGACCATTGACGAGCGGAACGCCACGTTCTCATCGATCCAGCGGGGCAGGGCGGCGTCCACCTCGGCGGCCGCGGCCAGCACCACTCGGCGGGCGACCTCGCCATTGCCGGCGAGGTTGTCGCAGCTGATCACGGTCAGCTGCCCGGCGCCGGCGCGGCGGCGGGCATCCAGCCCGACGGCGAGGCGCACGGGCGCTGTCGCGAGTGGTGCATCGGTTCCGGCGTGGACCTGGCGCAGATCGGCGGCGACCTGCGGGTCGGTGAGATCGAGATGCCCGAGGCGGTCGGTGCGATAGCCGGACTCAGTGACGGTCATCGTCACGACGTGCGTGCGCGGATGCTCCAGCACGCTCAGCCACGCGGTGCGGCTCGCCCCGTCATGGGCGGACCGGATGCTGCGGACCAGGGTGAAGGCGTCACCGTCGGCGCCACGGGTGACGAGCGTGTACCGGCATCCGGTCTTCTGCAGGAGGTGCGCCTGGTCGGGGCTGCGCCCGGTGAAGGCGACGATGCCCCAGGGGGTGCCATCGTGCGGAGCCCGGTGCGTGTACCAGGCCTGGTGTGCGCGGTGGAAGGCGCCGACGCCCATGTGCACGACTGTCGGTCCGTCATCGCACGGTTCATCCGGCACTGCCGGCCCCCTCTCGAGACGGAACGATCGCGCCTCTGAAGTAATCCTAGTGGCAAGCGGTTGCCAAACGGTTGCACATCCGAGTAGCGTGCATCAGGACGACCGGCCGAGGCCGACGCGACGCACGACCCAGAAGGACCACATGCGCAACCTCAGGATGCATCCAGACCGGCTGCTGCCCGCCGACCCCGCCGTGCGCGAGATCGCCCGCGGACTCTATCGACGGGTCGCCGATGCGCCGATCTGCTCCCCGCACGGACACGTGCCGGCCCAGATGCTCGCCGCGGACCAGCCCTTCGCATCGCCGACCGAGCTGCTGCTCACCGGCGACCACTACGTCACCAGAGTGCTGCACGGCGCCGGGGTCTCGCTCGGGGGAGTGCAGGCGCCGGCGGGGCTGCCGCCGATCGACCCGCGCGATGCGTGGAACGTGCTCGCGCGGCACTGGCACCTGTTCCGCGCCACGTCGGTGCAGTACTGGTTCGAGCACCAGCTCGCCGAGGTGTTCGGCATCGATCAGCGGCTGACGCCGGAGTCCGCCGACGGCATCTACGACCAGATCGCCGAGCGCCTCATCGACGACGACTACCGGCCCCGCGCTCTCTTCGAGAGGTTCGGCGTCGACGTGCTCGCGACCACCGACGATCCGGCGTCCGACCTAGCCGCGCATCGCGCTCTCGCCGCCGATCCGTCGTTCCACGGCCGCGTCCTGCCCACCTTCCGCGCCGACCGCATCATGGACTCCGCGGCGGACGGATGGCGCCCCGCACTGGACCGGCTCGAGGCATCCGCCGACATCCCGTGCACCACGTATGCGGGCATGCTCGAGGCGTTGCGCCAGCGCCGCGCCGCGTTCCGCGCGGCCGGCGGCACCGCCACCGACACCGGGGTGGCGGATGCGTGGGCGCTCCCGCTGCCGGCGGCGGAGGCGGAGCGCATCCACGCCGCGGGGCTGCGCGGCGAGGCGACGGATGCCGAGGGCGAGGCCTATCGCCGCGACATCCTGTACCGGCTGATGGAGATGTCCGCTGAAGACGGGATGGTGATGCAGCTGCATCCCGGCATCCATCGCAACCACCACCGGCCGACGCTGGAGCGCTTCGGCGCCGACACCGGGCACGATCTGCCGGTGCCGATGACGTACACCGAGCCGCTCCGCCGGGCGTTGAACGACTTCGGCACGGGCACCCGGCTGCGGCTGGTGCTGTTCACTGTCGACGAGACCTCGTTCTCGCGCGAGCTGGCCCCGCTCGCCGGCTTTTACCCGAGCGTGTACGTCGGCGCACCGTGGTGGTTCCTGGACACCCCCGACGCCATGGAGCGGTATCGGCGCGCGATCACCGACAGCGCGGGCTTCGAGAAGACGTCCGGGTTCATCGACGACACCAGGGCGTTCTGCTCGATCCCCGCGCGGCACGACATGGCCCGGCGCGTGGATGCCGGCTACCTGGCGTCGCTGGTGGCCACGCACCGCCTCGACGAGGAGGACGCGTCGCAGATCGCGGACGACCTCGTGCGTCGCGTGCCCTACGACACGTTCCGGATTCCCGTCGACGCTGCTTCGGGTCGCGATACTCGTCGCTCCGACGCCCCGGATCTGACGTATTCTGCGACCTGAACGAAGGGGAGGCCGCGGATGCCGCAGGCGGGGACGCTCCTGGTCGGCGCCGCCGTCCGCACCGTGGCCGTGCCGCGCGGCACGGCGATGTCCGGCTACGCCGCCCGCATCGCAGGCAGCACCGGGACCCACGACCCGCTCACCGTCCGCGCCCTGGTGATCGACCGGATCGCCCTGGTCGCCGTGGACTGCTGCGTGCTGCACGAGGACACCTGCGCCGCCGCCCGATCCGCTGCGGTCACCGGAGGCGACGTGGACGAGCTCGTGGTGCACGCGACGCACACGCACTCCGGACCCTGCATCGGGGCGGGCCGCGCCGGCGCGGACGACGCGCGCGTGCGCGCCGCAGTCACGGCGGCGATCCCGCAGGTGATCGCCGAGGCCGCCGCGCAGCGGGCGCCGTGCGCGGTGTGGTTCGCCGAGGCGTTCGGCGCGGGCGTCGCGCGGAATCGCCGGCACCCGGAGCGCCGCATCGACCCGCCGGTGCAGGCGATCGGCTTCGAACACGACGGCCGCCGGGTCGCCACGCTCGTGACCTACGCATGCCACCCGGTGGTGCTGGATTCGCCGAACACACTCATCAGCGCCGACTTCGTCGGCCCGCTGCGCGACCGGATCGAGCAGACGTTCCCGGGCAGCGTGTGCGTCTATGCGACCGGCGCCGCGGGTGATGTGAACCCGGGCGACTTCAGCCCGGAGTCCTCATACGTGCCGGGCGCTGCAGGGCGCGGCTTCACCGACGCGGAGCGCATCGGGAGCATCCTGGCCGACGCCGTGCTCGACGCGACCGATCGCCGGATCGAGGCCCAGGATGCGGCGGTCGCGACCGCCGCGGTCACGCTCGACCTGCAGCCCGACGTCGACGTCGCGGCCGACGTGCGCGCATGGCAGGATGAACTCGCCCGTGGCACCGCCCGCGCGGCGCTGCTCGAGGAATGGCTGCGGTGGGCAGAGCACCGCCCGCACGGCGCCCACTGGGACGGACGTGTGTCGGTCATCGCGGTCGGTGCGCTGCGCATCGTGTGCCTGCCCTGTGAGCCCTTCCTGGCGGCATCCGAACGTCTGCGCGCCGCATACGACGGACCCGTCCTCGTGCTCGGGTACTGCGACGGCGTCGCCGGCTATCTGCCCGATGAGGACGAGTACGAGCACGGCGGGTATGAAGCCGCTGACGCGCACCGCTACTACGGGATGCCGGCGCCCTTCGCGCGCGGCTCGCTGGAGCGCGTGATCGCGGCGGCGGAACCGCTGCTGTCCTGAGCCGCAGCGTCCCGGCGAGCACGGATCGAGGTCGGGTATCCCCGCGGCATCCGTTCGTCGGCTTCCGCGCTGATCGAGGCTGATCCGGTCCGTCTGCGATCCGGCGCGGATCGCAGACGGGTCGAACGTCTGGCGCCGATCGCCCGAGCAGCCGGCCGCCAAGCGGTTCGATGTCCCTGCATCCGCGCGCTACGGCAGTAGCGCGAACCCGGACTCGTACCGTGTCTTCCCGAGTGCGGCCATGATGATCTGCAGGAAGCCCATCGCCTCGAGTTCGCGTGCACGCGTCAGCGGACCGACGTCGACCGCGCGCATTCCCGACGCCTCGATGAGCGCCGCGACTCGCATCTTCGCATCGGCATAGTCGCCGGCGTAGAGAACAGTCGTCGGGGTCGTTCCGTTCGTGCCGCTGGCGAGCGTGTCGCCGAGGTTGACGTTGAACGCCTTCACGACCGCTGCGCCCTCGGGGAGCATCTTCGCGAGCTCGGCGGCGGTCGAAGAGTCGGCCGGCGACCTCAGCTCGTCGTAGGTCGAGAAGTCGATCGGGTTGCTGATGTCGATGATGACCTTCCGAGCGAGTTGATCCCGGTACTGCTCGAGGATGCCGGTGTACGCACTGTACGGAACGGCGAGCACCACGAGGTCGCCGGTGAGCTCGTCGCCCATGACGCCGTAGTCGAGTCCGGGGCGCGCCGCCGACATGCTGGTCGGGCTGCGCTTGACGATCTGGACGTGGGCGCCGGCGCGCGTCGCGACCTCGGCGATCGCCCCGCTCATCTTGCCGCTGCCGATGATGCTGATCGAGGTCATGCGTACTGCACCTTCCTGAACCGGCCGAGCGCCTGCTCGGCCACCTTCTGCGCGTCGTAGTCGAACACCGCTCCTCGGCGGAAGTCGCGGCCGACGCGGATGTCGGCGTCGCGCTTCATGAGGTCGGCGAACTCGTACTGCGCGTCGAACATCGCCCCTGCGCGACGGGAGCCGTTCTGCAGGATCGCTGTGCGCTGCATGCGGACGGCGGTGTACCGGCGGAACGCCTCTGGGATGTCGCCGACGTCGTCGGCCGCCGCGAGGAATGTGGCGAGGGCCATGCTGTCCTCGATCGCCTGGTTCACACCCTGCCCCTGGTGCGGCAGCATCGTGTGCGCGGCGTCGCCGAGCAGCGTGATCGGCCCCCGCGACCAGTTCGTGAGGGGCTCGTGGTCGAACAGCCCCCACCAGAACGTCTTCTCGATCTGCGAGATGAAGTTCTGCAGCCGGGGATCCCAGCTCTCGCCGGCGAACTCGGCGGCGAGCTCGCCGACCTCGGCCGGACCCGACCACGGCCCGTTCAGCGGACGGTCGCTCGGGACGCCGGCGACGAAGTTGAAGAGCCTGCGCTGCTGCAGCGGATAGCACATGAAGTGCCGGCTGTCCCCCATCCACACCTGGCTGATCATCGGCCAGTCCGCGGGCAGGCGGGAGGCGTCCATCACTCCGCGGTACACGATGTACCCCGAGTACACGGGCTCCGGATGCTGGTCGACGGCCCTGCGCACGACCGAGTGGATGCCGTCCGCGCCGATGACGGCGTCGAAGACCTCCTCCGTGCCGCCCTCGAACTCCAGACGCGCTCCGGCGTCGACGGTCTCCACCGACGCCAGACGGTGGCCGAGCCGGACCGTGTCGGGGTCGACCTCGTCGGCCAGGGCTCCGATGAGATCGGGCCGGTACATCCCGATGTTCTGGTACTGCTTCGCTGTGTCCTCCCAGGCGGCGTCGGTGACCATGCGGCCCATTGCATCCAGGTAGACGCCGTGGCCGTCGGGGACCGCGCCGAGGCTGCGGATCCGATCCAACACCCCGAGCCGCTCGAGGACGCGCGCGGCATTCGGAGCGACCGTGACGCCCGCGCCCACTTCTCCGAGCCTGCTCGCCTGCTCGAACACGGTGACCTGGACTCCCGCGATCTTCGTTAGGGCGATGGCGGCGGTGAGTCCGCCCATCCCCCCGCCGATGATCGCGATCCTGGTGTTACGACTCAGCATTGATTCTCCTTGACTGAACTGCGCACGCCGTGCGTGCCTTACCGGGTTCCTGCGAGCGCACCGGCGGTGGTCTGGGGCTCGAAGATCGTGGCCCCCGTCGCCTGCTCGGCCTCATGGTCCGGTCCGAGCGGAATTCCGGAGCGATCGCGTAGGCACAGCGTGGCTCCCGCGCCCAGCAGGGTGGCGATGAGGAGATATGCCGACACGGCGGCGACGGTGCCGGTGGCGCCCAGCAGCATCTGCGCGATCATGGGGGCGAACGCCCCGCCGAGCACCGCGCCGATCGCGTACGTGATCGAGACGCCCGAGAAGCGGATGGATGCCGGGAAGATCTCCGCGTACCAGGCGGCCAGCGGCCCGTACGTGAGTCCCAGGCCGGTGGAGATCAGGAGCAGTGCGATGTAGAGCCCCGGCAGCCCGGCGGTGTCCACGAGCCAGAAGACCGGGAACACGATGACGGCCTGCAGCCCGAAGCCGATGAGGAAGGTGTTCCGGCGGCCGATCACGTCGGCGAGGTAACCGGCGAGCAGCGTCGAGAAGAACCAGACCGTGGCGGCGAAGACCGCCGCCACGAGGACCGAGGTGGTGTCCAGGTGCTGCACGCTGATCGCGTAGTTGTTGAGGAAGCCACCCGTGGTCATGTAGCCCAGAGTGCCGTTGCCCACGAACACGAGGGCGGCGAGGACGACGAGGTTCCAGTGACGCTTGAACAGCGTGACGATCGGCAGGCTCGCCTGCTTGCCGCGCTCAGCGATCTCCGCGAACACCGGGCTCTCCGAGACGGAGCGGCGGATGACGAAGCCGACGACGATGAGTACGACGCTCAGCAGGAACGGCACCCGCCAGCCCCACTGCAGGAACGCCTCCCCGGGCGAGATGACGCCGGTCATCAATGCGGTCATGCCCGAAGCCAGCAGGAAGCCGAGGGGGACGCCGAGCTGGGGCCACGCACCGGCGCGGCCACGACGGTCCGACGGGGCGTGCTCGACGGCCATCAGGACCGCGCCGCCCCACTCGCCGCCGGCGGACAGGCCCTGCAGGATGCGGAGCAGGAGCAGCAGGATCGGCGCGGCGATGCCGATCTGGGCGTACGTGGGCAGCACGCCGATCAGGGTCGTCGCCGTGCCCATCAGCACGAGGGTGGCGACCAGCATCGCGCGCCGTCCGATCACGTCGCCGAAGTGACCGGCGAGGAAGGCGCCGAGCGGTCGGAACAGGAACGAGATGCCGACGGTGGCGAACGAGAGCAGGAGCGCGATGTCCTTGCCTGCGGGCTGGAAGAAGAGCTGGGCGAACACCAGACCGGCGCTCGTCGCGTAGATGAAGAAGTCGTACCACTCGATGGTGGTGCCGATGATCGTCGCGAAGGCGATCCGGCGCTGAGAGGTGACTGCGGCAGTCGAGGCGGTCATGAGCATCCCTAACGTCATTGTTCTGCCCTCCATGAAGAGGGCCGGGGGAATCGGGTCCTCTCATCGTCGGACACTCATGTCTGTGTGTAAATCACGGTTATCCGCGGATATAGTTCGAGTGAATCGAAGAAGCGATGGTGAGACGGGAGTGCTCATGGCCGATGTGAGCCTGCGGCAGCTGGAGCTCTTCTCCGCACTGCCGAACTTCGGCACCCTGAGCGCGGCAGCGGCTCATCTGCACATCTCGGAGTCCGCGCTGTCCCAGGCGATCACGAGTCTCGAGAAGGCCGTGGGCGAGCAGCTGTGCGTGCGGCGCAAGGCGCGTGGGCTGACTCTGACACCGACCGGCCAGCAGTTCGCCGAGCAGGCCCGCAAGATCATCGCCGACACCCAGGAGCTGGTGCTGGGCGTCGGGAAGGGGCGGGAGCTGCGCGGTCCGGTGAAGCTGGGCTGCTACTCGAGCTTCGCCACCCACGTCGTCCCCGAGCTTCTGGAGGGCTTCCCGAAACGGTATCCGGGAGTCGAGCTCGAGATCATGGTCGGCACAAACGAAGAGCTGCTCGCGGCCCTGGAGGCCGGACGCCTCGACGTGGCGCTCATCTTCGATGTCTCGTTGCCGGTCGGCTACCGGCGTCGCAGGATCTACCCGACCGAGCTGCAGGTGCACCTGCCTCCCGACCATCCGCTGGCGTCGGCGGAGTCCATCGATCTCGCGGATCTCGCCGACCAGCCGTGCATCCTCTACGACGTCGCCCCTGGCACGCGCAACGTGACGGACGCTTTCGCCGCCCGGGGCCTCGAGCCGCGGATCGTGGCGAAGGCCACGCAGCTCACCCTCGTCGACGCGCTCGTCGGACGCGGCCTGGGATACGCGCTGCTGATGTCGCGGCCGAACACCCTCCCGATGAGCACCGAGGGGCGTCCACTCGTGATCCGGCCCCTCGATCCACCGGTCACCCGGTCGCACGTCGTGGGACTCTGGCCGGCGGACATGACCCTGACACCGCGCGCGTCGGCAGTGCTCGACTTCGCTGTGGAGAAGTTCGGAGGAGCAGGATGACTCGACGGAGGCCCGAACTGCCACCGACCACGGGCGTGGTCTGGTCGAGCAGCATCCTCGATGCCGTGATCGCGGGGGCGATCGCCGGTGGGCTCGGCGTCGGACTCACCGGCGTGCTCATGCTGCTCGGCGGATTGAGCGGGGCGGGCGCTTCGATGAACGCAGCCGGGCTCCGCCTGCTTCTCATCGCAGCGGTGACCGTCGCCGTCTTCCTGGTGCTGCTCGGACCGGCGTTCACCGCGGCGCATCTCGCGCGGATGCGGATGTACGACGGCGCGGCGGCGGGATCCGCTGAGCTGCGCAATGCCGTCGAGTTCCGCGGGCAGGCCACAGCCACGCCCCTCTTCCCGCTGCAGGTGAGCCTGTTCTGCGTCGCCGGATTCGCCGCGACCATGGCGATCGTCTGCGGAGTGCTGTGGTCGCAGGCGCCCGTCTTCCCGGTGCTGGCCCTCGGAGGCATCGCCCTCGTCATCGTCCTCCTGCTCGCAGTGCTGGTAGCACGCGCCCTCACCCGTGGACGGATCGCTGCGCAGGTCGCGGGGCTGCCGAAGGGTGCCGGCGGCGTGCACGGCCCTGCCACGGTGTACCTGCCGGATGACAAGGCCAGTCGCAACAGGCTGGCCGAACGCGACCGTCGGCTGCGCACGCCGCTGGACCGGGCGTCGCGCGCCGCGGTGTGGTGCCTGGTCGCTGCGCTCGTCATCACAGGCGCGGCTGGAGCGCTTCGCGACACGATCGGGGGAGTGCCGCTGACTGTCGCCTGGCTGCTCCTGGCCGTCTGCGTGGCGACGCTGCTCGTCCTGCACGCCGCTCGCTGGGTGCAGCTCAGCCGACTGCCGCAGCGGCTGCGCGGCCCGTCGCCGACCGACGCCGAGAAGGAGCGCGGGCGCTCCCTCACGATCGATCTGCGCAGGCAGGCGGTTGCGACGATGGCGGCGTGGACTCTCGTCGCGCTCTTCGCGGCGGGCGTCGCGGGCCCCGGCATCCTCATCCTCTGGCTGCTGGGAATGCTTCTGCTGGTCTGGCTGCGGACGCGGCTGGAGCGCATCGGACCCGCCCTGCGCGAGGAGTTCGGCTACGACGTGCCCATGGAGATCCCGACCGGCGATGCCGGCACCGGCCTGAACTGACCGGCATCCGCGAGGATCATTGCCCTGCCGCCGGTGGTGCAGGACGATGTAATCGGACCTGAGTGAGGGAGAGACCATGCAACTGGGAATGATCGGACTGGGCCGGATGGGCGCCAACATCGTGCGCCGCCTGATGCGCGACGGCCACGACTGCGTCGTCTACGACGTCAGCCCCGACGCGGTCTCCGCGCTCGCCGCGGAGGGTGCGACCGGAGCATCCGATCTCGCCGACTTCGCGTCGAAGCTGCAGACGCCGCGCGTGGTCTGGCTGATGGTGCCCGCCTCGCTCACCGGCAAGGTCGTCGACGACATCGCCGCCGTGCTCGAGCCCGGCGACATCATCATCGACGGCGGCAACTCGAACTACCGCGACGACGTGCGCCGCGCCAAGGCGCTGCGCGAGCGCGGTATCGAATACGTGGATGCCGGAACGAGCGGCGGCGTCTTCGGGCTGGAGCGCGGCTACTGCCTGATGGTCGGGGGCACCGACACCGCGGTGAACCACATCGAGCCGCTGCTGAAGACGATCGCCCCGGGTGCCGGCGAGATCGAGCGCACGCCCGGTCGCACCGGCGCGCTCGCGCCCGAGGAGCAGGGTTACCTGCACTGCGGCCCGTCGGGCGCCGGGCACTTCGTGAAGATGGTGCACAACGGCATCGAATACGGCATCATGGCCGCGCTCGCCGAGGGGCTCAACCTGCTCGAGAACGCGGATGCCGGGGTGCGCGAGGCCGAGCACTCGGCCGAAGTGGCTCCGTTGGAGGAGCCGGAGTTCTACCAGTTCCCCATCGACACCGGGAAGGTCGCCGAGCTGTGGCGGCGAGGATCGGTGGTCTCGTCATGGCTGCTCGACCTGACCGCCGCAGCGCTGAACGAGAACCCCACGTTGACCGGTCTCGCCGGGCGCGTGTCCGACTCGGGAGAGGGCCGCTGGACGGTCAAGGCCGCCGTCGACGTGGGCGTGCCCGTGCCGGTGCTCGCCGCCTCTCTGTTCGAGCGGTTCGCCTCACGCGACGAGGATCACTTCGCGAACCAGGTGCTCTCCGCGATGCGCCTGCAGTTCGGCGGCCACCAGGAGCTGCCCGCAGGCGACGTGCTCGAGGCGGGCGGCCGGAAGTCCGATTCGCCCGGCAACTGAGCGAGCGGCGCGTTCCGGCCCGGACGCTGAGTGGGCGGGGCGTTCTGGCCCGGACGCTGAGTGGGCGGGGCGTTCCCACCCGGATCCTGAGCGAGCGCAGCGAGACGAAGGGCGTTGTCGTGGCACCCGTCGTCACTTCGACTCGCCGCGCTCACTCGGAGCGGCGCTCGTCGCCGCGCCCCGTGCTCGAGGCCGGTGGCCCCGGGAGCCGCAAAGCCCGTCTCGCCTGTCTTGCAGGTGGCGGATGAATCTGCGACTGGCGGGCGACGCGCCTGTGGCCAGTCCGCCGACTGCAGAATCGTCCGCCGGACGCAAGGAGTCGGGCGGTGGGAACTCGGTTGCGGGACTCAGTCGCGGGGAATCAGGAGCCGGGCCCGGGGCTCACGATTCTCGGAGCACGATGTCGACGGTCGTCGCCCCACGCAGAAGCGCGACCTGTTCGGCCTCGTTCTGCAGAAGCATCCTGGTTCGCTGAGTCGGCGCCGAGAACGGAGTGACCGTCAGCGTGAGCCTTTCGCCCCTCTTTCGCGGACGCCAGACACCGACGATCTCACCGTCGACCAGCAGCGTCCCCGGATCGCCGACGGTCTTCCAGACTTCGCGCTGATGCGCGGGATCCACCAGCGTGCCGCGATCGCGGGCCTGCGTGTATGGATCACGCGGAGGCAGCAGCCGCACGCCTTCGGGCATGGACGCGGCGCGCAGCGTGTCGACATCGGCAGCCAGCATCCACGTGCGTCGACCGGTGTCGATCTCGACGAGCTCATCCGTGAGCAGGTCCCACCACGGCGCGACATCGCCGGCGCGCACGCCGAGCCAGGCTGCGAAGTCCGCACGCGTGGACGGGCCGTAGCAGTGCAGATAGCGGCGCAGCAGTTCGGCGCGGGCTCGTTCCGGCTCGACTGCGGGGAGCGGGCGCCCGAGCCACTCCTCGACCAGCACGAACGGCGCCCGTTCACCGTCGCGTGGCGCGAAGCAGATTCTCCCGCGCAGCATGAGGATGCGCAGGCAGAAGTGCGCGACCGCTTCGCCGACGGGCTGGCCCGCAGCGTGCGGGCCCCCGCGCTCCCAGACCTCCTTCTGTGCGGGCGTGAGGTCTGAGGCCGTCCGCTGCGCGAGAGCCGCGCCGAGTTCATCGATCGCGAGCCGACGTCCGGCGAGGACCTCGTCGAGATGAGAGTCGACCCGGTCGACCGCCTGCGTGACGGTGAGACCGAGATCGTCGGCCGACGGCCCGACGCCCAGGACGAACCGGCGCAGCGCGGCTTCGGTCGTCGGGAGCACTCCGGCGGTGAACGTCGCCGCATCCGCGGTGGGGAAGAAGAACGGCGCGCCGCGCATGGCCCAGGTCTGCAGCATCGAGCGGTCGTCGATCGCAGCATCCAGACTCCGCGGTGTGACGGACTGCACGCGCGCGTTCAGAGCGAGCAGCGCCGAACCAGGCGGGCTGTTCTGCACGCCGCACGCGGCGGCCGCCTGGAGCAGGCGCCCCTCTCCGAGGCGTTCCGCCAGGTGATGCGCACCCAGCCGGAACGCGACGATCTCGTCCCGCGCAGCCTTCACGTGCCTCACGCTACCGCGGCCGCCAAGGCACTCGGATCCTGAGCGAGCGGAGCGAACGCCGTGCTGAGCGAGCGCAGCGAGACGAAGTGACGAAGGGCGCCCTTCGTCTCGTCGCTGCGCTCCTCGCTCAGGGGGCGGCGGGCCCGAGCCTCCGCCCGTCCCATAGGGTGTTCCGGGACAGGAGGTCGAAATGATCGCGACGGAGTTCCCCCGCGACCTGCTCATGACCGGAGTGATCTTCGGGATGGCGGCGTTCATCTGGGCGGGCTGGGCGCAGGAGCGTCCGCCGAAGCAGGTGATCTGGCGGGTGCTGCTCGGAGTGATCGGTCTCGGCGGTCTCGCGCTCGTGGGCCTGAGCCTGCCCGCCGCGATCCGCAACTGGAACGGCCCGACCGCGATCGAGGTCGGCGGGCCGGCCTTCATCGCCTACGTCGTGGTGTTCTGGGTCGAGGTGATCGTCATGATCGTGCTGTCGATCATCGCGGCGCGACGCAAGCGCTCCGACCTGATCGCCCCGCTGATCCTCGCCGTGGTCGGCATCCACTTCGTGCCGCTGGCCTGGGTGTTCGCGCAGCCGGTCTACGTGATCGCCGGCGTCCTGGTCACGATCGTGGCCGCGTTCGCCACGCGACCGTCGCTGAAGATCGCGGCGCGCAGCTTCTGGTGCGGCATCCTCGGCGGGCCGATCCTGCTGATCACCGGCGCGATCTGCACCGGGATGGGGGCCGCGGCGCTGAGCTGACGGGCGTCCTTCGTCTCGCTTCGCTCGCTCAGGAGCCGGGGCGTTCCCGCGTGGTGAGGGAGCATCCTTCGTCTCGCTTCGCTCGCTCAGGAGCCGGGGCGTTCCCGCGTGCTGAGCGGGCGTCCTTCGTCTCGCTTCGCTCGCTCAGGAGCCGGGGCGTTCCCGCGTGGTGAGGAGCGTCCTTCGTCTCGCTTCGCTCGTTCAGGAGCCGGGGCGTCCCGCGCGGTGAGCGGGCGTCCTTCGTCTCGCTTCGCTCGCTCAGGAGCCGGGGCCTCCCTGGGGCTACTCGCCCGGGAGAGGGTTGCGCAGCGGCATCCGCTCCGGCTCGGGCTGCGCCGCAGGCGTGGCATCCGGGTGGGCAGGAAGCTCCCGCGCGACCTGCTTCTCGAGCACCTGCACGGCTTGCTCCGAGAGCACGATCAGCCCGTCGAGCTCTTCGCGCACGCGCTTGTACGCGACGTTGCGCTCGGCCTGCGTGGCCGACTCGTCGACGGCGACCTTCAGCAGCTGCTGCGCGCGGTCGAGGCGCTTGCGCTCGTCCTCGGTGAAGGTCGAGTTGCGCAGGCGCCGCGCCTCCTGCTCGGCGATCTCGAAGGCGACCGAGTAGTTGCCGACGGCGTCCAGATACTCGGTGACCTGCTGCTCGCTCACCTTCGCATCGGCGGATGCCGGACGAAGGGCGTCCGCCGTCTTCTTGGCCCTCAGGAACGCGGCCGTCAGCGGCTGCCGCCCGTCGCTCATGGCGGGGAAGGCGATGAGCTTCGCGACGTCGAGCTCGTAGTCCAGCCAGCGCGCGGTGATCTCATCGTGCTCGGAGAACAGCCGGGTGAGCAGTTCCGCGTGGTCCGCGGCCTCCTGCTTCTCACGCTGCCTCTTCGTCGGCACCGGAGCGGTCTGCCCGCCGCGCGCGGCGATCTGCGCGGCCTTGATCTCGCCCTTCAGCCGGAGCATCTCGAGGCGCTGCTCGTGCCGCTGCCGAGACATGACCTGCCACCGGCGCGCCATGCCACCGGCCATCCCCATGATCGGGAAGATCAGCCACCAGAATCGACCGACGAAGTCCCAGAAGTCTTGCATGATGCGTTCAGCCTATTCCTGTCGCCGCGGCCTCGGACCTGAGCGTTGCGTGAGGGTATGCGGTCAGCGTCCGGCCTCCGCACATGCCACGCACCGATCCGCGAACGGGCGCACCTCGAGTCGCGCCGCGGGGATCGGCTTTCCGCATCCGAGGCAGATGCCGTAGGTGCCGGCATCCACCCGTGCCAGTGCGTCGTCGACCTGCTGCAGCTCGTCGGCTGCGGCGTCGGCGAGCGCCGACAGTCGCGACCACTCCGACGACAGCGTCACGCCCTCGGGGTCGTGCTCGTCGTCGTCATTCGAGCTCTCGCGATCGTGCACGAGCTCCTGCAGAGCGGATGCCGCGGACTCGGCGCGCAGGGCCGCCTCGGCGCGCAGGCGCCGCAGATTCTCGCGCTGATCAGGCATCCCGTCAGCCTAGCCCCGGGTGCCGACGTCGGGTCCTACTCGAGCCACTCCGTGATGAAGCGATCGTTGGCGTGGATATGGGTCGCCTCGTAGATGCCGCCGTCGAGCACCTCGAAGCGGTGTGCGATCAGCGCGGGGACCACGAGAACCTGGCCGCCGACGCCCACCAACCGCTCGTCACCGACCGTGAACAGGGCTCTGCCATGGTGGATGACGAACGTCTCCGAATAGGGATGCCGGTGCAGTCGCGGCCCGTCGCCGGGCGAGGCGTACTCGCGGATGATGCTGACGGGCGACCCGATGAGGTGGCCCTCGATGTTCGCGTCGCGTGCGACGTCGATCGGTTGGATCGTCATGCTGTGCCTCCCGGTGCACTTCCGGCCGAGGGTACGCCGCGATCCGCTCCGGCGCGAGACCCCGTGAGATCCGCATCCCTTGACCGTGAATGGCGTTCACCGTAGGGTCGGTTGTCTGTGAACGCCGTACACAGCTGAGGAGAGCATCGACATGCCGTTCGGATACGTACTGCCGCTCGCGCTCATCGCGATCACCACGGTGCTGGCGCTGATCCGCATCCGTCGCTGGGGGAACGTGCTGTTCGCGGTGGCGCTGCCAGCCAGTGAGATCCCGCACATCCTCTTCGTCTACCTGCTGCTGATCTCGCTGCTGGCCTGGGACGAGGGCGACCTCGCCGGTGGGCCCGGGACGGTGCTGCTCATCATCGCCGTCCTCGTGCAGCTGGGTCTGCTCGCACTGCTGGTGAGCGCGCTGCGCGCGCGTCCGGTGATCGACGCGATGGTGCGCGAGCACGGCGCGGAGCCGCCGGCGAGACGACCGTTCTGGTGGCTGCGGCCGTTGATCTTCCCGCTGCCCTGGCGGCCCCGCTCGGTCATCCGCACCGGTCCGATCTTCTACGGCGACCATCCGCGACAGCGCCTCGATGTCTACCGGCCGCGGGATCCCGAGGCCTCCGGGCCCGTGCTGGTGTACTTCCACGGTGGCGGCTACGGCGGCGGCGGCAACCGAAGGGAAGGGCGAGGCCTGCTGCACCGGCTGTCCGCGCAGGGCTGGACGTGCATCAGCGCGACCTACCGGATGCGACCGGAGTTCGGCTTCGAGGAGCATCTCGCCGACGCCAGGGCGGTGCTGGCCTGGGCGCACGCCCGCGCCGACGTCCACGGCGGTGACACCGACATGGTCGCCATGGCCGGCAGCTCGGCCGGCGGACACCTGACCGCGCTCTGCGCGCTGACCCAGGATGCCGGCGATCCCGAGCGTCCGCGCGTCGACGCGGCCGTCTCGCTGTACGCCTACTACGGCCGGTACTACGGGCGAGGCGAGGATGAGGCGCAGCCTTCCACGGCGATGGCGCTGGATGCCTCGCAGGCGCCGCCGTTCTTCCTCACCCACGGCGACCACGACGACTTCGTGCCGGTCGAGGAAGCCCGTGCCCTGCGCGACCACCTCGACGCAGGGTCGCCGAACGAGGTCTGGTACGCCGAGTTGCCCGGCGGCCAGCACGGCTTCGACGCCATGCAGTCCTGGCGGTTCACGGCCGTGATCGACGGCGTCGAGGCGTTCCTCACCCGGGTGGTCGCAGCGCGGAAGGCAGCGGCGCGGTAACTGCGCAACAACGGCCGCCCAGCGCTCGCGCGGTGGCCGCGGCGCGGCGCCAGCCGCACAATCTCGGAGATCTGCAGAATCCCGGATTCGCGGGCGCGAGACTCTCCGCGATTCGGCAGTTCTCCGCGATGTTGCCGCGCCAACCGCGGTAGCGCGCAACTGCGCAACAACGATCAAGCGCCGGATGCCGCGGAGGAGCACCATGGGGACATGAGCAGCCCCGCGGACACCTTCGCGACCTTCGTCGACCGGCTCGCCGACGCCCTGCGCGACGACGAGGCCGGTGCGATCGACGGCGCCGAGCTGGCCGCACGGGTCGGATTCTCGAGGTTCCACCTCGACCGGATCATCCGGTCGGTGGCGGGCGAGAACCCTGGGGCGTTCCGTCGCCGCATCCTGTTGGAGCGCGCCGCGTTCCGGATGCTGACGACGCGGATGCCGCTGCTCGACGTCGCCGTCGATGCGGGCTATTCGTCGCACGAGGCCTTCACCCGCGCGTTCACGCGCGAGTTCGGGGCCGCGCCGGCGCACTGGCGGCACAGCGCGGCGACGTTCCGACTGCCGGCCGGCAACGGAGTGCATTTCCATCCACCGGGGAGCATCCGGCTTCCCATGAGAGACAGGGAGAGCGAGATGGAACTTCTGGAGCGCATGACAGCGCATCACATCTGGCTGACCGGGGAGATGATCCGCGTGGCCGGCGAGCTCGGCGACGACGAACTGAACCGGCCCATCGAGATCGACGTCGACGACGACGAGCAGAGCGTCAGGTCACTCCTGGCGCGGATGGTCGGACAGTTGGCGATGTGGAACGCCGTCATGGCGGGCAGGTCGTACGACCTGTCCATCGAGCAGCATCAGTCCCTCGGCGATCTGAGGGACATCCTCGCGGTCGAAGGGCCGGCGTTCTATGAGCACGTCCGCGAGGTGACCTCCGGGGAACGTCTGGACGAGACGTTCGTCGACGCATCCGGCGACCCGGTCGAGGTGATCAGTTACGGCGGCAACCTCGCGCACATCCTCACCTTCGCCGCCTATCGGCGCACGCTGGTGCTGTTGGCGCTGAACGCCGCCGGGCACGGCGAGCTGGGCTGGGGCGACCCGCGGTTCTGGGTTGCGGAGCCCTCCGGCTGATGCCGCGGCATCCGGAGTCGCGGCATCCGGAGCTGCGGCAGCACTTCGGAGATCTGCGGGATCTCGGATGTCTGGGTGGGATACCCTCCGGGATTCTGCAGATCTCCGCGGCGCTGCCGCGCGTGCTCAGCGTGCCGGCCGTGTTCAACGGCCGCACAATCTCGGAGATCTGCAGAATTTCGGATGCCGCGGTCGCGAAGCATCCGGGATTCTGCAGAACTCCGAAATGATGCCGCGGCGCGGCGCCGGAACTCAGTTGAGGATGAGGCCGATCACCGTGGCGCCGCCGCCGACGAGGATGAGCGCGACGATGGTCACCCAGGCGGTGACGCGGATGCGGCGCTGCCGGCGCTCGCTGTAGACGGAGAGGTCTTCGGCTTCGTCATGCTTGTTCATGAGGTCCTCAGGAGACGGGCTCGGTGACGGTGGGGCCGAAGGCGGCCGGAAGCGTCGCGCGCGACCTCTCCCGCAGCTCGGCGACGGTGGCGGTGAACACGTCCTGCACCTCGAGGGCGGGCTCGCTGTCGGTGACGCCGATGCGCAGCACCGGGTAGTCGCGCCCTTCGCACAGGCCGCGGAACTTCACGTCGTCCTCTCGGGGCACGGTCACGATGACGCGGCCGGTCGACTCGGAGAACAGGGCGGATGCGGCATCCACTCCGTCGCGCTCCATCAGCTCGGTGAGCCAGACGCGCGCGCCGACGCCGAAGCGCGAGACGGCTTCGGCGAGCGAGACGGCCAGGCCGCCCTCGGACAGGTCGTGCGCCGACGAGATCAGCCACTCGTCGCGCGCGGCGGCGAGGAGCCCGGCGAGCCGGCGCTCGGCCTCGAGGTCGACCTGCGGCGGCAGGCCTCCGAGGTGGTCGTGCACGACGTCGGCCCAGGCCGAGCCGGACAGCTCGGTCGAGGTGACGCCGAGCAGGTAGATGTTCTGCCCCTCGTCCTGCCAGCCGGAAGGGATGCGGCGCGAGACGTCGTCGATGATGCCCATCACGCCTACCAGCGGGGTGGGGTGGATCGGCACGTCGCCGGTCTGGTTGTAGAACGACACGTTGCCGCCGGTGACCGGGGTGCCGAGGGCGTAGCAGCCGTCGGCGAGGCCGTCGACGGTCTGGCCGAACTGCCACATGACCTCGGGGTTCTCCGGGGAGCCGAAGTTCAGGCAGTCCGTGATCGCGGTGGGGGTCGCGCCGGTGACGGCGACGTTGCGGTACGCCTCGGCCAGTGCGATCTGCGCACCGCGGTACGGGTCGAGCTGACTGTAGCGGCCGTTCGCGTCGGTGGAGATCGCGAAGCCGAGCCCGGACTCCTCGTCGACGCGGATCATGCCCGCGTTGTCGGGGAAGGCCAGGGCGGTGTTGCCGCCGACGTAGTAGTCGTACTGGTTGGTGATCCAGCTGACGTCGGCCAGGTTCGGGCTCGCGATCAGCTGCAGGAACTGCTCGCGCAGCACGGCCGGGTCCGACGAGCGGGGCAGCTCCTCCGCGGCATCCGCCTGCAGTGCGTCGATCCACGTCGGGTAGGCGACCGGGCGGTCGTAGACCGGGCCGTCGACGGCGACGGTCGACGGGTCGACGTCGACGATGCGCTCGCCCTGCCAGTCGATGATGAGGCGGCCGTCTCCGGTGACCTCGCCGAGCACGCTGGTCTCGACCTCCCACTTGTTCACGACGGCCATGAAGGCGTCGAGCTTCTCGGGGGCGACGATCGCCATCATGCGCTCCTGCGACTCCGACATGAGGATCTCCTCAGCGGTCAGGGTGGGGTCGCGCAGCAGCACGTTGTCGAGCGAGACGTGCATGCCGGAATTGCCGTTGGCGGCCAGCTCGCTGGTCGCGCAGGAGATACCGGCCGCGCCGAGGTCCTGGATGGCCTCGACCAGCTCGTCGCGGTACAGCTCGAGGCAGCACTCGATGAGCACCTTCTCGGCGAACGGGTCGCCGACCTGCACGGCCGGCCGCTTGGTGGGACCACCGTCGTCGAAGGAGTCGGATGCCAGGATGCTGGCACCGCCGATGCCGTCGCCGCCCGTGCGGGCGCCGAACAGGACGACCTTGTTGCCCGTGCCAGTGGCGTTGGCGAGCTTGAGGTCCTCGTGGCGCAGGACGCCGACTGCGAGGGCGTTGACCAGCGGGTTGGCCTGGTAGACGGAGTCGAACACGGTCTCGCCGCCGATGTTCGGCAGACCGAGGCAGTTGCCGTAGAAGCTGATGCCGGCGGTGACGCCGTGCACCACCCGGGCGGTGTCGGGGTGGTCGATGGCGCCGAAGCGCAGCGCGTCCATGACGGCCACGGGGCGGGCGCCCATCGAGATGATGTCGCGCACGATGCCGCCGACGCCGGTCGCGGCGCCCTGGAACGGCTCGATGTAGCTGGGGTGGTTGTGCGACTCGGCCTTGAAGGTGACGGCCCAGCCCTCGCCGACGTCGACGACACCGGCGTTCTGGCCCATGCCGACCATGAGCCGCTCCTTCATCTCGTCGGAGACCTTCTGGCCGAAGCGGCGCAGGTAGTTCTTCGACGACTTGTACGAGCAGTGCTCCGACCACATCACCGAGTACATGGCCAGCTCGCCCGAGGTGGGGCGGCGGCCGAGGATCTCGCGGATGCGGGCGTACTCGTCGTCCTTGAGGCCGAGCGCCGCGTAGGGCTGCTCCTTCTCGGGGGTCGCGAGGGCGTTCTCGACGGAGTCGGGGATGTGTGTGGTGGTCACGCGGGCTCCAGAGAGAAGGGAGAAGCGGGGCGGCTCCAGTCTACCGGCGCTTCCGGGCTGCTCAGCCCTGGCGTCCGGAGGGCCGGCGTGCGGTGACGGATGCCAGGGCGAAGCGCTCGGCGAGGGCGGAGGATGCCTCTCGGAGCGCGTCGGGTCCGACGATCGTGAACGGTGCGTCGAAGCGGGCGACCGCCGCGAGCACACCGGTCCACGACCAGGAGCCGACTGTCACGCGGCACGAGTCCGCGGTCAGCGGTTCGAGTTCTCCGTCGGCGACCCAGGGGGCCACCTCGTCGGCGGGCAGATTCAGTACGAACTCGCCGATGCAGGGCCAGCGGTCCTCGGTGTCGGACCCCTTGGCCCTGGCCGCCAGATACGTCGCGGCATCTGCGCCAGGAAGCGCGCGCGGGACGAAGGACGGCCCGGTCGGGATGCGCGGAGACATCCGGTCGAGCCGGAAGATGCGCCAGTCGCCGGCATCCAGATCCCAGGCCAGCAGGTACCAGCGGCCGCTCCGCAGCACCACCGCGTGCGGCTCGGTGCGACGGGGCGGATGGTCCTCGTCGCGGTAGTCGAAGCGCAGCACGTGCCGGTGGCGGACGGCGGTGCTGACGGCCTCGAGCACGGCCGGATCGACCCGGGTGTCATTGCCGGCGCCGGAGAAGCGGATGCCGTCGACGCGGTGCCTCAGTCGCGAGGGCATCACCTGGCGCACGGTCGCGAGCGCTCGGTCGGCGGCCTCACCGACATCGATGCCGCTTGCCCGGACGCCCTGCAGGGCCACCGCGATCGCCACGGCCTGCTCCTCGTCGAACAGCAGTGGCGGCAGCTCCGACCCGGCCTCGAGCCGGTACCCGCCGTACGGACCCTTGGCCGTGGCGATGCGGTAGCCCAGCGCGCGCAGGCGATCGACGTCGCGGCGGACGGTGCGCGGGGCGATGCCGAGCCGGTCGGCGAGCTCCTTCCCCGGCCAGTCGCGCGGGGTCTGCAGCAGCGACAGCAGCGTGAGCAGGCGTGCGGTCGGAGTGGTCATGCGTCCATTGTGCGTCGGGTAGAGGACAGGAGCAGACCTCTACTCCTGTGACTGTGGTTCCACAGCGTCCTGAAGGGCAGGACGCGGACAGGGAGAACGACATGATCACCACCACCACCCACCTCAACTTCCGCGGCACGGCGCGGCGGGCGCTCGACTTCTACCGCGGGGTGTTCGGCGGCGAGGTCACGGCTGCGACCTACGGGCAGTTCGGCATGCCGGAGGGGGTGCCCGGGTTCGACAGGATCGTGTTCGGGCAGCTGCAGGCACCGGAGGGCATCCGGCTCATGGCGTATGACATCCCGGGAGCGGACGACGCCGAGGCGACCGCCGGCTCCACCAGGCGGGAGAACGGCGTGACCCTCACCGATCGCACGTTCTTCCAGTCGCTGCAGGCCGAGTCGCTCGACGAGCTGACCGGCTACTGGGAACGGCTCGCTGACGGCGCCGTGATCGTCGAGCCGCTCGCGGCATCCGCCTGGTCGCCGGGATTCGGCATGCTCACCGATCGCTTCGGCGTGACCTGGGTGATGGACGTGCGATTGGGCGCCTGAACGCCGGCGCCCCTCCGGTGGACGTGGTTCCGGAGGGGCGCCTTGGTCGAGAACGACGCCTGCTCGCCACGGACCGCGTAGAGTTCCGAGCATGTCGAGTCCCGAATCGGACAGGTCAGGGGTTGTCGGTCACACCGCCAGCCCCGTGAACCACTGATCACGCCGCCCGCGATGCAGGCGGCTGTCTGACGCACCCGGGCGCCGGCCGTGGTGACAAGAAGAACCGTTTCTTGACCCCTCACCTCGGAGCACTCGATGCCTTTAGCTCTCTACATGCTCGCCCTTGCCGTCTTCGTCATGGGCACGTCCGAATTCATGCTTGCGGGGCTGCTCCCCGCGATCGCGACCGACCTCGACATCCCGGTCGGCACCGCGGGCCTGCTGACCTCCGCATTCGCGGTCGGGATGGTCATCGGCGCGCCGCTGATGGCCGCCTTCGCTCGACGCTGGCCACCACGGGTGACCTTGAGCGTCTGCCTGCTGGTGTTCGCGGGGAGTCACGTCATCGGCGCGACGACCCCCGTGTTCTCCGTGCTTCTCGCCACCCGGGCGCTCAGCGCCCTCGCGAACGCCGGCTTCCTCGCCGTGGCGCTGAGCACGGCCGCGACGCTCGTACCCGCGGACCGAAAGGGGCGCGCGCTGGCGATCCTGCTCTCCGGCACGACGATCGCGACCGTGGCGGGCGTCCCCGCCGGAGCACTGCTCGGTACGGCGATGGGCTGGCGTGCGACGTTCTGGACGATCGCTATCCTCTGTGTTCCCGCACTGATCGGCGTCATCCGGGGCATCCCGGACGACGCCGGTCGATCGGCGACGAGCGCGTCCTCGCCGGACCTCGGCGCGGAGCTCCGGCAGATGAAGGCACCGCGGCTCGTCCTGACGATGGCGCTCGGGGCGCTGATCAACGGAGCGACGTTCGCCGCGTTCACCTTCCTGGCGCCCGTCGTGACGGAGTCGGCGGGCCTGGCCGAAGCCTGGGTGTCCGTCGCGCTGGTGATGTTCGGCCTCGGATCCTTTCTCGGCGTCACCATCGCCGGACGGCTCTCCGACCGTCGGCCTGGCCTCGTGCTCGCGATCGGAATTCCGCTCCTGCTGCTCGGCTGGATCGCGCTGGCAGTGATCGCGTCCCACCCCGTCGCGCTCCTGACCCTCGTCCTCGTCCAGGGCCTGCTCGCGTTCGGCGTCGGAAGCACTCTGATCACACTCGTGCTGTACTCGGCGTCAGGTGCGCCGACGATGGGCGGCTCGTATGCGACATCGGCGCTCAATCTCGGAGCCGCCGTGGGGCCGGTGCTCGGCGCGGTCGGGCTCGCGACCGGGGCGGGGCTGCTCGCGCCGGTCTGGATCGCCACAGCGCTGACGGCGGCCGCTCTCGTCATCATGCTCCTCGCGAGACACTCGCTGACGAGGGCGACGGCAGAGGCGGACTGATGCCCGGCGCCCCGCGCCCGCCCGCCTCAGCGCACGCCGAGGCGCAACGACACCGGCAGCTCGACGTCGCGGGGTGCGGCATCCTTTCCGTCGCCCTCGCGCCGGTCGAGCAGCAGCCGTGCGGCACCGCGTCCCGGCCGGGCCCAGCTGCGGAGCGTGCGGGCGACGTGCCGCGTGTCGAACGGGGTCGTTCGGCGGGTTTCGCGCCGCATCCGAAGTTGCGCTCGTATGGCGTGAGCGCGGCGGGGCGTCGCCTCGCATCCGAAGCCGGTGTTGGACTGCCGGGCGCCTCGCGGGTCAGCGCGCGCCGTCGATCTCCCGGGCCAGGCGCCGGTATCGCCTGTTCCGGATGCCCAGCACCGTCGCGGCCGCGAGCGCGGCGATGACGGATGCGGTCAGCACGGCGACTTTGCCGTGATCGGCATGCTCGCTGCCGGCGGCGAAGCTGAGCTCGGTGACCAGGAGCGAGACGGTGAACCCGATGCCGGCGAGCACGCCGACGCCGGCGATGTCGATCCAGCGCAGCGCGGGGTCGAGGTCGATGCGCCGGATGCGGGTCACGATCCAGGTCGCCGCGGTGATCCCCAGCGGTTTGCCGAGCACCAGGGCGATGACGATGCCCACGACGACAGGATCGGCCGCGGCCGACAGGAGCCCGTCGCCACCGCCGACGGCGACGCCGGCGGAGAAGAACGCGAAGACCGGCACGGCGAATCCTGCCGAGAGCGGGCGGAACCGGTGCTCGAAGGTCTCGGCCAGACCGGGTCCGGAGTCGTCAGCCCGATCCGCCCTCCGGTGCAGAACCGGGATGGTGAAGCCGAGGAGCACGCCGGCGATCGTGGCGTGGATCCCCGAGGCGTGCATCAGCGCCCAGGCGACGAATCCGATCGGGAGCAGGATCAGCCAGGCCGCGACCGGCCGGGCGTGGAAGAGCCGCCGCGACAGCTGCGCGATCACGCCGTAGACGGCGATCGTCAGCAGGGCCAGCAGCAGCGGGACCAGGTCGATCGAGTCGGTGTAGAACACCGCGATGATCGCGATGGCGATCAGGTCGTCGACGACCGCGAGAGTGAGCAGGAAGATCCGCAGGGCACCCGGCAGGTGCGACCCGACGAGGGCGAGCACCGCGACGGCGAAGGCGATGTCTGTGGCCGTCGGGATCGCCCAGCCGCTCGCCTCGCTGCTGGACGCGCCGACGACGACCAGGTACAGCAGAGCGGGCACCGCCACGCCGCCGATCGCGGCGACGACGGGCACGACGGCCGTGCGCGCCGATCTCAGGTCACCCGCGACGAATTCGCGCTTGAGCTCCAGGCCGACGAGGAAGAAGAAGATCGCCAGCAGGCCGTCCGTCGCCCAGTCGCCCAGCGAGAGCTTCAGGTGCCACGGCTCGTAGCCGACCTCGGCGTCGCGGAGCGCGAAGTATGCGTCCGCCCAGGGCGAGTTGGCCCACACCAGCGCGAGAGCGGCGAAGGCGACCAGCAGCATCCCGCCGATGGTCTCCTTGCGCAGGATCTCGCCGATCCTGCGCGCCTCGGCGCGGGAGGCGACCGGGAAGACGGCGCGGATTCGGGCGGGGGAGAGCGTGGGCGACATGGCGGCCTTCCGGTCGACGGACAACGACGTCGACCAGGCTTCCCGACACTCCGCAGGCCAGTTTACCGGGGAGGAACCGGATGCAGCGGCCCTCGGCTCTCAGGATCCGGGAAGGATGGAAGCACGGTTCGTCCGGCGCTCGCCGCCGGTGTCCGCATGACGAGGAGGACGAATGACCGCTGCGCCGATCGACTGGGTGGACATCCCCGCAGGCGTGCTGCAGCGCGGCACACCCGCGGAGCAGCTGGACGCCGTCGTCGCGCGCCACGCAGAGACCGGCGTGCCCGCCGCCTGGTACCTGAAGGAGGTGCCGCGGGCCTCCGTTCCGGTCCCCGCCTTCCGGATCGCGCGCACGCCGGTGACCGTCGCGCAGTGGACGCCGTTCGCCGCAGCGACCGGCCGGCCCGTGCCGGCGGAGCCGGCGCAGCATCCGGTCTTCGGCGTGACCTGGACGGATGCCACGGAGTTCTGCGTCTGGATGACGGAGCGCCTCGGTCACGAGGTGCGGCTGCCGACCGAGACCGAGTGGGAGCGCGCGGCGCGCGGCGACGATGACCGCGAGTTCCCCTGGGGCGACGAGTACCGGCCGGGGCTCGCGAATCTCTGGGATCTCGGTGTCGGCACGACGACCGCCGTCGGCTCATTCCCCGAGGGCGCGAGTCCGTTCGGCGTGCTCGACATGGCCGGCAACGTCGACGAGTGGACCTCGACGCGGTACGCGCCGTACCCGGATGCTCCGGCCGAGGTGCCCGCCCTCGAGGGCTGGGCGGCCGACCCGCACATCACCCGAGGCGGCGCCTTCCGGCACGATCGCGACCTCGCGCGCTGTGCGCGACGACACGGCGCCTACGAGGCGGATCTTCGCGCGATCGGTGTCGGCTTCCGGCTCGCCGCCGACGCGGTCTGACCGAGGGCAGGACCCCCTTCGGTAAAACCCTTGACCATACTGTCTCGTTCAGATACTGTCTCTCACGTTACCTATTCCGCAGTTTCACCCGCCCGAAGGAGCGCGGCATGAACAACATCACCTCCACCACCGATCGCATCCGGGTCAGCCGCCGTGGATTCCTGGTCGGCGCCGTCGGACTGAGCGGCCTCGTCGCGCTCACTGCCTGCACTCCCGCAGGAGGCGCAAGTGGCGGCGACGGCTCGCGCTACCTCAGCCTCGTCGCCGAGCCGCCGAGCGGCATGACCCGTACGTTCAACCCGTTCTCCGCCACCTCGCGCTGGGTCTCGCGCAACGCGATGTACGAGCCGCTGATGATCTCGAACGCCGTCACCGGCAAGACCGACCCGTGGCTCGCGACCGAGTTCGCCTGGAACGCCGACGCCACCGAGCTCACCATCACCCTGCGCGACAAGGTCGTCTGGTCCGACAAGAAGCCGTTCACCGCCGACGACGTCGTCGCCACCTTCGAACTGGTCCGCAAGAACGAAGGGCTCGTCGCCACCTCGGCCCAGGTCCGCGACGAGATCGTCTCGGTCACGGCCAAGGATCCGCAGACCGTCGTGATCGCCTTCAACCGCCCCAGCGCCACCGCGCTCGAAGCCGTGCTGTCGCAGGTGATCGTGCCCGCGCACGTGTGGAACGAGATCAAGGACCCCACCACGTTCGACAACCCCGACCCGGTCGCCACCGGTCCGTTCACCACGGTCGAGAGCTTCTCCAGCCAGGTGTACCGCGTCACCAAGAACCCGCACTACTGGCAGAAGATCGCCGTCGACGGCCTGTCACTGCGCTCGTACTCCGGCAACGACCAGATCAGCGCCGAGGTGCTCGCCGGCAAGATCGACTGGGGCGGGATCATCCCCGACCCCGACAAGACCTACGTGGCCCGCGACCCCAAGAACAACCACTACTGGTGGCCGCGCACCAGAACCGTCAACCTGCAGCTGAACACCACGCTGCCCGTCTTCAACGACGTGAAGGTGCGCAGGGCGCTGAGCCTGGCGATCGACCGGCAGCGCATCGTCGACGTCGCCTACTGGGGCAAGAGCGACCCGGCCAACGCGGTCTCGCTGCCGCCGGACCACTTCCAGAAATGGATCGACCAGGGCCTGGTCGACTCGACCGCCGCATCCGTCGCCCTCGACCCGGATGCCGCCGGCGCCGCGCTCGACGCGGCGGGGTACAAGAAGGGCTCGGACGGCATCCGCGTCAGCCCCGACGGCAAGAAGATGAGCTACGCGATGATCATCCCGACCGGATGGACGGACTGGATCACCGCCGCGCAGAGCGTCGCCGACGACCTGAAGAAGGTCGGCGTCGAGGTGAAGATGTCCACGCTCGCCTACGACTCCTGGGCCGAGCAGGTCTACGGCGGCGAGTTCGAGGTGACCCTCGTCGGCATGGTCGAGAGCTCCACGCCGTACCGCTTCTACTACGAGTCGATGTCGACGCACACGGTCAAGCCGGTCGGCACCCAGTCCACGATCAACGCGCACCGCTTCGGCGACCCCGAGGCGACCGCGCTGCTGGAGAAGTTCACCGGCCTGGTCGACGAGGGCGAGCAGGTGGCCACGATGCAGCAGATCGAGAAGCGCTTCGCCGAGCTGTTCCCCGTGGTTCCGCTCTACGAATCGCCCGACTACGGCCTGTTCAGCACGCGCCGCTACACGGGCTTCCCCGACGACAAGAACCCGTACGCGCCGCTCTCGCTGAGCCTGGACTACAGCGGCTACCTGGTGTTCCCGCATCTGACCAAGGCCTGACGCCCCGACGACATGAGACTCGCGTTCCTGGCCCGCCGCATCGGGCTCTACCTCATCGCCGCCTTCGCGGCCGTGACGATCAACTTCCTGATCCCACGGCTCGCACCGGGCGACCCGGCCACGGCCGCGCTCGCGCGGCTGGGCTCGGTCGACCCCTCGGCGATCGAATCGCTGCGCACCGCGTACGGCATCACCGACGATCCGCTGATCGTGCAGTACTTCCAGTACCTCGGCGACCTTCTGCACGGCGACTTCGGTCTGTCGTTCTCGCGGTTCCCGAGCCCCGTCACCGAGGTGATCTCGGGGACCCTGGGCTGGTCGCTGCTGCTCGGCGGTACGGCGCTGGTGCTGAGCTACGTGATCGGGTCGGTGCTCGGCATCGTGGCGGCCTGGTTCCGCGGCAGCTGGTTCGACCGGATCGTGCCGGCGACGCTGCTGTTCATCGGATCGTTCCCGTACTTCTTCCTCGCACTGCTGCTGGTCTACTGGCTGGGCGTGCAGCTGGGGGTGCTGCCCATCGGGCAGGCCTACGAGTACAGTGATCCGGCCCCGACGCCGGAGTTCTTCGGCGACGTGGCGGTGCACCTGTTCCTGCCGGTGCTGACGATCGTGATCGTCTCGCTGGGAACGTGGACCCTGAACATGCGCAACGCGATGATCGGCGAGCTGGGCCAGGACTACCTGACCCTCGCCGAGGCGAAGGGCCTCTCGCAGCCGCGGATCGCCCTGCGCCACGCGGCCAGGAACGCGCTCCTCCCGTCGGTCACCCTGCTGGGCGGCATGATCGGCGTCGTCGTGGGCGGCCAGATCATGACCGAGATCGTGTTCTCGTACCCCGGCGTCGGATACACGCTGATGCAGGCGGTGACCGCGCACGACTATCCGCTCATCCAGGCGCTGTTCCTCATCATCACCCTGACGGTGCTGGCAGCGAACCTTCTCGTCGACCTCGTCTACTCCGTGCTCGATCCCCGGGTGCTGCAGAGGAGCGGATCATGACCACCACAGAGCTCATCGTCAGCCCGAACGTGCGCAGCCGGCGACGGATGCCGAAACTGCCGGCGACGGCGATCATCGGTGTCGTCGTGCTGGGGCTGCTCGCCCTGGCATCCATCGTCGGCCCCTGGCTGCTGCCGTACTCGGCCTTCGACGCGAGCTTCACCCCGAACCTGCCCCCGGGCGGCGAGCACCTGCTCGGCACCTCGGGTCGTGGCGAGGACACCCTCGCGCAGCTGCTGCAGGGCGGGCGGGCCTCGCTCGGCATCGGCCTGCTGGTCGCCGCGGTGACCACCGTGATCGGCCTGATCGTCGGACTCACCAGCGCCTATTTCGGCGGCGGGGTCGACGGCACCCTCTCGGTCATCACGAACGTGTTCCTGGTGCTGCCCGGCCTGCCGCTCATGGTGGTGCTGGCGGCGTTCCTGCCGGCAGGGCCGCTCACGATCGTGGCCGTGCTGAGCATCACCGGCTGGGCGTTCGGCGCCCGCCTGTTCCGGTCCCAGGCGCTGAGCCTTCGTACCCGCGACTTCGTCGCCGCAGCCGAGTGCGCCGGCGTCGGACGCATCCGGATCATGACGACGTCGCTGCTGCCGAACCTGTCGTCGGTGCTCGCCGCGTTCTTCGTGAACCAGGTCGTGTTCGCGATCACCGCGGAGGCCTCACTGGAGTTCCTCGGACTAGGCGACCCGCAGATGGTCTCCTGGGGCACGATGCTCTACTGGGCGCAGAACAACTCCTCGCTGCTGCTCGGCTACTGGTGGCAGTTCGTGATCCCCGGCCTGGCGATCGCCATCACGGCCTCGTCGCTGGTGCTCATCAACTTCGCCATGGACTGGGCGAGCAACCCGCGCCTGCAGGCGCAGGAGATGCTGCACCGGTTCCTTGGCAGCGGCCTGCGCAGCGCCGCGCTGATCACCCCCGTCTCGCGGACGGCGGATGCCGGGAAGGAGGGGTCACGATGACCGCCCCCGATCTGAGGATCACCGATCTCGAGATCGGCTACGTGACCTCGACCGGCCTCGCCCCCGCGGTGCGCGGCGTCAGCCTGACAGTCGAGCCCGGCGAGTTCGTCGGCCTGGTCGGCGAGTCCGGATGCGGAAAGTCGACGATCGCGCAGTCGATCCTGCGCGTGCTTCGGTCGCCCGGTGTGATCACCGGCGGCAGTATCGAGCTCTCCGGCGAGGACGTCCTGGCGGCGGACGCGCGCCGGCTGCGCGGCATCCGCTGGTCGCGCGCGTCGATCGTGATGCAGAACTCGCTCGCCGCGCTCAACCCGGTGCAGCGCGTGGGCAAGCAGATCGCCGAGGCGAAGAAGGCGCACGGCGGCGGGGCGGGGCGCTCGGTCGGCGAACTGCTCGAGATGGTCGGCATCGACGCGGACCGCGCGCGATCGTACCCGCACGAGTTCTCCGGAGGGATGCGGCAGCGGGCCGCGATCGCGATGTCGCTGGCCGTGCAGCCCGAGCTGCTGATCATGGACGAGCCGACCACCGCGCTCGACGTGATCGTGCAGCAGGAGATCCTGCTGACCGTGCGGCGGCTGCAGCGGGAGCAGGGCTTCGGCATCCTGTTCATCACGCACGACCTGCCCCTGCTGCTGCGGCACGCCGATCGCGCCGTGGTGATGCGCGACGGACGCGTGCTGGAGGAGGCGACGACCGAGCAGCTGCGCACCACCGGCGGCTCCGATCCGTACACCAGGCAGCTGCTCGCCGCGCTGCCGCGGCCGAGCGTCGCGAAGAGAACCGAAGGAGGTGCCGCATGAGTGAGCCGATGATCGTGCTGCGGGGCGTCGGCAAGACGTACCACCGCGGCCGCCCGCCGGCCCTGGCCGGGGTCGATCTCGAGATCGCGGCGGGCACCATCGTCGCCGTCGTCGGCGAGTCGGGCAGTGGAAAGAGCACCCTCGGCAAGCTGCTGGTGGGGCTGGCCACACCGTCGGCCGGGGAGATCCTCGTCGACGGGAAGGCGCCCGAGCCGGTGAGCCGACGTCGCAAGGGCCGTGAGCGCCCTGCGCAGATGGTGTTCCAGGACGTCTACGGGTCGCTGAACCCCTCGCAGACGATCGGGTTCCAGCTGAACGAGGTGCATCGCGCCGCGCACCCGCGCGTCTCGCGCGTCGAGCGCACTGCCGCGATCACGGACCTCGTCGAGCGGGTCGGCCTGCGGCCGGCATCCGACTACTTGAGCCGCCGGTCGGACGACCTCAGCGGCGGGCAGCGGCAGCGCGTCGGGATCGCCCGCGCGCTCGCCACCGACCCGCGGGTGATCGTCGCCGACGAGCCGACGTCGATGCTCGACGTGTCGGTGCGCCGCGAGATCCTCGACCTGCTCGCAGGGCTCCGCACCGACGGCGTGACGATCGTCTACATCACGCACGACCTGCTCAGCGCCGGGTACCTCGCCGACCGTGTGGTGGTGCTGCACCACGGCGAGATCGTCGAGGACGGCAGCCCCGACCAGGTGCTCGGCGATCCGCAGCATCCGTACACGCAGAAGCTGGCCGCGGCGTCGCCCGGGCTGCAGCTCGAACTCGCGAACGGCGCCGCGCCGGCGCAGACAGAGGAAGAGAATGACTGACATGACCACGCCCGTCCGTGTCGGGCTCTGCGCGCGCAAGTATCCGCTGGCCGGGGAACTCGGTCCGCTCGGGCTGCTGCGACGCTGCGCGGACGACGGCTACGACGGGGTGTTCTTCCGCACCATCCTCGATGTGACGCCGTCGCTCGACATGGGCCTGCTGCACGAGGTGCGCGCGCTCGCCGACGAGCTCGGCCTTTACCTCGAGATGGGGCTCGGCAAGATCAATCCGTTCAACATCTCCGAGGAGCGCGGCATCCGCGACATCGGCGAGGGCGACTACCTGCTCGGCATGACCCGGATGATCGAGGCAGCCGCCGAGATCGGATGCACCGACCTGTGGGCCGACACCGCCAACTACCAGGGGCACTCCTGGGGGCTGTTCGCGATCGACCGGTTCCGCACCGACGTCGAGTGGGACGACCAGCTGCGCATGACCACGAAGTTCGTGCAGAAGCTGGTGCCGGTGCTCGACGCGCACGACGCGCACCTCGCGGTGGAGACGCACGAGGAGATCACCACCGACGAGCTGGCCCGCATGGGCGAGGAGGTCGGCGAGCGGTTCGGCGTGACCCTCGACCTGGCCAACGTCGTCGTGCGCGGCGAGGATCCCGTCGCGGCGGCCCGACGCATGGCGCCGTTCGTGCGGCAGACGCACATGCGCGACGTGGCGCTGTTCACCACCCCGCAGGGGCTGCGCAGGCAGATCCGCGCGGTCGGCGACGGCGTGATCGACTGGACCGCCGTGCTCGGCGCGCTGGCGGATGCCGGCAGCACCGCCACCTGGACGATCGAGAACTCCTGGCACGACCACAACGACATCCCGCTGTACCGGCCCGACTGGCAGGCCGCGCACCCCGACCTGCACACGAACGAGGTGCTCGAGCTGATGCGGCTTGCCGACGAGTTCGCCGGCCGGATCGCGCGCGGCGAGCGGCCGGCGAGCGCCGACTACTACGCCGACCCCGATCCGGTGTCGGGTCAGCTCGGCTTCATCGCCACCAGCGCCGCACACCTGCGGCGCGTGGGGGCGCAGGTCTGGCAGGATCGCTCATGATGAAGTCGGGGACGCCGCGGGTGCTCCGCACCCTCAATGAGGGCGCGGTGCTCGACGCACTGTTCCGGCACGGCCCGATGACCCGGCCCGAGCTCGAGCACATCACCGGGCTGTCCAAGCCCGCCGCCGCGCGGCTGCTGCTGCGCGTCGAAGAGGCGGGCGTGGTGGTGCGCGACGGCGAGCGGGCCAGCAGGTCCGGCCCGCCGGCCCAGGTGTGGCGGGCGAACCCGCGCGCCGCACTGGTCGCGGGCATTACGGTGACGGCGGAGCGCATCGCCGCCGAGGTCTGCGATCTCGACGGCACGCTGCTCGGCGAGGCATCCGCCGAGAACTCCGTGACGGATGCCGCGCAGATCGCGCCCGCGCTGCGCGGACTGCTCACGCAGGCGCTCGCCGGCACCGATGCGGATGTCGCGCAGGTGCGCGACGTCACGCTCGGCGTTCCCGGCGTGATCGACCCGCTCCCCGGTGTGCTGCGGCACAGCAGCCGACTGCCCGCCTGGGTGGGCGTCGACGTGATCGGCCTGATCTCCGCGGAGCTGCCCGGAACGACGGTGTACACCGCGAACGACGTCGGCCTGGTGCTGATCGCCGAGGCGGAGTTCGGAGCGGCCCGCGATGCGGCGTCCGTCGTGCTGGTGTGGGTCGGCTCCGGCATCAAGGCGGCGTTCCTGCGCGACGGCGAGCTGATGCTCGGTCCGCACGGATCCGCCGGCGAGATCGGCAGCGTGATCGTGCCGGCGTTCGACACGGTGCCCGACCGCTCGACCGAGCGCACCCGCGCGGTGCCCGGCGGCGGTGTGCTGCTCGAGCAGCTGCTGCAGCCGTCCGCACTGCAGGGGCTGGAGCTGCCCGCCATCGCCGACCGGCTCGCGGTCGCGGCGTCGTCGGCGGCCGCGCTGCTCGACCCGGAGCGCGTCGTGATCGCCGGGTCGCTGTCCGATGCATACGGCACGGCGCTCGCCGAGGCGGTTCAGGAGCGGCTCGGCTTCCTGCCGCACGACCGCCCGGATGTGCGGTGCGGCGAGCTCGGCGCGCGGGCGCAGGTGCGCGGCGCGGTGTGCCTGTCGCAGCGCAGCGCGCGGGCCCGGTTGGTGGGCGCCGGCAGCCTTGCCGACGTCGTCCTGCCGGTCTCGGCGCTCTGAAGCGTCCGTCATCTGCAGCCGTCACTGCATGCCGGTATCCGGCATCCCTCTCGAAAGGCACCCATGAAGAAGCATCTGAAGGTTCTGGTCGTCGTCGCGCACCCCGACGAGGCCGAGGAGTACGTCTCTGGCACGCTCGCCCTGCTGGCGGACGCCGGGCACCACGTGAAGGTGCTCTCGACGACGAACGGCGACGCCGGGCACATGGAGCTCGGCCCCGAGGATCTCGTGCGCCGCCGCGTGAGCGAGGCGCACGCCGCCGCCGAGATCATCGGCCTGGCCGACTACGAGGTCTGGGACGAGCACGACGGCGACATGGTCGACACGCAGGCGCTGCGGCAGCGGATGCTGCGCGCGATCCGCCAGTGGCGCACCGACGTCATCATCACGTTCACTGACGAGGGCGACGGGCACAACGACAACCGCCTCGCCGGGCGCCTTGTACGCAACGTGATGGGGCTGACGACGCTGCCGAACCCGTGCCGCGACATCCCGCCGCTGGCGCAGCAGCCGGTCGTGCTGCGGATGATCGACTACGGCTCGATCGCGGATCACCGTGCGGACGTCGCGGTCGCCGTCGACTCGGTGATCGACCGCAAGCTGCGCGCCTGCGCCGCGCACGCGTCGCAGTTCCTCGAGTTCGCGCCGGCGCAGCGCGACCTGCTGCACCTCGTTCCGGATGCCGCGGACACGGCCGCCGTCGACGAGTTCATCGTGAAGTACTGGAGCGAGTACATCGAGACGCAGGATGCCGCACGGCCTGCGCTCGCACGGGCATACGGCGATGCCGCCGCAGATGTGCGGTACGCGGAGACGTTCGAACTGGCACCGTTCGGACGCCCCACGACCGTCGAAGAGGTGGAGCGCATCCTGCACTCCTCCGCGTCCTGAGCGTCTTCCTCCTTCTCGGATCCTGAGTGTCTTCCTCTTCTCCGGGTCCTGAGCGAGCGAAGCGAGACGAAGGACGTCCCTGGTGAACGTGGCCGGCGGTTCCGTGGAGGTCCGCCGGCCACGTGGTGTCTCCGGCCCACGTCTCGGGTCCTGAGCGAGCGAAGCGAGACGAAGGGCGATGTCCGTCCCTCGGCGTACCGTCTGCGTCCATGGACACGACTTCTGCGGGGATCGAGATCTACGACCGATGGGCGCAGTTGTGGAGCGGCACGCTTCCGGCCCGGGCGATCATGGCCTCGAGCATCCGCCTGCGCTACGCCCAACCAGGCGCTGAGCACTTCAACGAGATCACCGACGTCGACTCCTTCGCCGGAGCGGTCGGTGCGTTCCGCGCCGCGCGGCCGGGCATCCTCTACGAGGCCGAGGGCCCCGGCGTCGTCGACTTCGATGACGAGGGCACCGGCCACGTGGCGCGGCCGTATCTCGCGACGATCCCCGATCCGGACGGCGGCGCCCCGGTCCGCGTCAGCGGCACCGACATCCTGCGCTGCGAGTGCGGACGCATCGTCGAGGTCTGGTCGGTCTCGGCCCGCGGCCTGCCGTTCTACCCGGAGGGCGCGTCTCCGGTCGTGTGAGGCGTTTCGCCTCCCGGGCGCTTCTCTCTCCCCCCCGGGTCCTGAGCGAGCGAAGCGAGACGAAGGGCGTGTCGCGTGTGTGCGTCCTTCGTCACTTCGTCTCGCTGGCGCTCGCTCAGCACGGCGCTCGTCGCTGGTCCTCGCTCGCTCAGGATGCGGTGAGTTGGCCTTCCGCGTGCCCGGGTCCTGAGCGAGCGAGGTACGAGTGAGACGAAGGGCGTGTCGCGTGTGTGCGTCCTTCGTCTCGTCGCTGGCGCTCCTCGCTCAGGATGCGGTGAGCCGGCGCTCGCTCAGCACGGCGCTCGTCGCTGGCGCTCCTCGCTCAGGATGCGGGATGTGAGCTGGTGTCACGCCAGCCCGTGGTGCGTGCGGAACAGGTTCGCCGGGTCGTACTCCCGCTTGATCCGTGCGAGCCGCTCGATGTCCTCGGGCAGGTACCCGCTGGCGAGCTCCGCCGCCGTGACATCCGGTCCGGAGAGGAAGTTCACCGCCACGCCGCCAGTCGTCCACGGCTCGATCGCGGCGAACAGCTCCGCGAACCGCGCCTGCAGCGCCGGCGCGGCATCCGCCTCTGCGGCACCGCCGGCGTAGAGCACGAACTCCCCGTCGCGTCGGCCGAGGGCGCTGGGTCGTTCCGCCGGCCGGGACAGTGCCCCGCCGGTGTGCCGCAGCTCGAGCAGGAAGGGCGCGTCGGCATCAGGTCCGGCGTGCCGGAGCACCGCCTGCACGGCGTCGGCGTCGAGCGTTCGCAGCATCCGATTGCGCGCGTGGAATGCGACCGGCGTCGTCGGCTCGGCGTGGATGGCTCCGACGGCCGAGTACGGCATCTCGGTCACCGTGTCGGTGACGGGGCCGAGCGCGCGGAACGGCGCGATGAGCCGCTCGCCCTCCTCAGCCGAGCCGGTGAAGACGATGCGCAGGTGCATGACGTACCGTCCGCGCAGCGGTTCGGGCAGGAACGGGATGTCGGGCATCCGGATGAGCAGGGCGGAGGAAGCCATCTGCTCCGGGACGGTGCGCGTCCAGTCGGCCCAGAGCGTGAGCGCCTCTTCGACACGGTCGGCGGGGAAGTGCATGCCGCCGCCGTAGAGGCGGGCGATCGGATGCAGGTCGATCTCGAGCGCGGTCACGACGCCGAGGGTGCCCTTGCCGCCGCCGCGGAGCGCCCAGAACAGGTCGGGTTCGGTGTCGGGGGTGGTGCGGCGCAGCACGCCGTCGGCGGTGACGACCTCGATCGCTCGGACGTGGTCGACGGCCCAGCCGAGGCTGCGGCCGAGCAGGCCGAGCCCGCCGCCGAGGTGGTACGAGACGACGCCGACCTCGGGGGAGGAGCCCGAGAGCGGGGCGAGGCCGTGGATCGCGGCGGCCTGCACGAGTTCGCCGCCGCGGACGCCGGCCTCCACGCGCGCCCAGCGCATCGCCGGGTCGAGGGTGATGCCCTTCATGGCGGAGGTGTTGACGAGCAGCTGACTGTCGGCGGCGCGGGACGGGCCATGCCCGGTGGCGAGCACGGCGATGCCGAGTCCGCGGGTGCGGGCCTCGCGCACGGCGTGCACGACGTCGTCGGCGGTGCGGGCGACGGCGATGGCGGCGGGGCGGTGCTCGACGGCGAGGTTGTAACCGCTGCGGGCGGTGTCGTAGGCGGGATCCGTTGCGGTGAGGTAATCGGTCATGTATCCATCGTCGGCGCGGGAAAACAGCCGAACAAGGACAGAACGCGGATGGATCGTTAACATAGAGCGCATGGAACGTCGTGAGATCGAGATCTTCCTCACGCTCGCCGAGGAGCTGCATTTCGGGCGGACGGGCGAGCGGCTGCTGATCTCGCCGTCGCGGGTGAGTCAGACGATCGCGAGCCTCGAGCGCCGGTTCGGCGTGACCCTGTTCGATCGCACCAGCCGCCGCGTGGAGCTGTCGCCGGTGGGTGCGGCCCTGTACGCGGACGTGCGAGCAGGGCACGATCGCATCCAGCGCGGGATCACCGCGGCCATCGCCGCCGGGCGCGGAGTCGTGGGCACGCTGCGGATCGGACTGGAGGCGCCGGCGCTCGCCGAGCTCGCCGCGCCCGTGTTCGACCGGTTCCGCGCGGCGAATCCGGGTGTCGAGCTGGTGTTCCGGGAAGCCGGGTTCTCGGATCCGCTCGATCTGCTGCGGGCGGGCGAGGTCGACGTGACGGTGACGAACGGGCCGGTCGATGAGGAGGGCTTCCAGGAAGGGCCGCTGGTGTACTCCGAGCCGGTGGTGCTGGCGGTCGGGCGGGAGCATCCGCTGGCCGCGCGGACGACGGTGTCGGTGGAGGATCTGGCGGGCGAGACCGTGTTCCGTGCCGGGCGTCGAGCCGCGCCGTACCGGCCCGATCCGGATCGCACGGCGCCGACGTTCCTCGACCTGCTGACCGTGATCGCGGCCGGCGAAGGCGTCGTGCCGCTGGCCGCGCACGCCGGCGACTTCTTCGCCCGGCCGAGCCTGGTGATGGTGCCGTTCGAGGAGGGCTCTCCGCCGGTGCGCTGGGTGCTGTGTTGGAAGCGCGGGCAGGCGACGGCCCGGGTGGCAGCGCTCGCCGCGGCTGCGCGGGCCGTTGTGGGGCGTCCCTCGAGCTGAGATGCATCGAGCGTCCCGCCGCACGATCTCGGATTTCTGCAGAATTGCGGATGCGGGCGCGCAAGGATCATCCGTGGTGATGCGGGAGTCCGGAGCGTTGCCCGGTCAGCCGTGGAGTGGGATTCGGGCGGCCGTTGCGGCGACTTTCATCTCGCCGTCGAAAGTGAGGATGCTGTCGAGCACGCCTTCGATGCGCACGGCAGTGGCCAGGTGCAACGCATCCAGGGTGCGCAGGCGTGAGTGCATAGCGATCGCCTGCGCGGCGATCTCATCGTCGAGGGAGACGAGAGCCACCCTGTCGAGCAGCTCTTGGACGGCATCGGCATCCAACATTCGACGGTCAGCGACAGCGTGGAGCTCGACGGCCAGCAGCCGCGACGACACGAACTCGGCCCCGCCGGCGATCAGCGCGCGGACATCCGCGCTGCCGTCCTCGTCCAGCAACGCCTTGGCAGCGGCGGAGGTGTCGAGGTAGATCACAGGTGATCCGCTCGAAGGTCATCCAGGATCTCGGTGCTCGTCTTCGTGATCTTGGCCGGTGGATGCTGCAGCGGACCGGACTTCGTCGGCAGCGTGACGCGACCCGCCGCGATGAGGTCGCTCCAGACGTCCTCTTCAGGCGGGGAGAGTTGGGCGATGGGGCGACCGCGATCTGTCACCGTGAGTCGTTCGCCGGCAGCGACGCGCGCCAGCACACGCGCGGTCTGCTGGTTGAGCTCGGTCTTCGTCACGGTGGCCACGTCTCCATTCTACAACTCATGTACTAGTTCTAGTAGTTGGGGTGGGTTCGGCTCACCCTCGCAACAGCCCCCGCAGTGTCTGGATCGTGTCCGCCTCGGCCGGACTCTTGTCGGGCCGGTACCCCTTCACCCGTGCGAAGCGCAGCGCGATCCCGCCGGGGTAGCGCGGTGAGTTCTGCACGCCGTCGATCGCGATCTCGACGACCAGCGCCGGCCGCAGGTGCACGGCGTACGAGCTCCGCTCGGTCTCGTACTCGGGGAAGGTCTCGGTCTGCCATTTCAGCAGTTCGTCGGTGAGGCCCTTGAAGGTCTTGCCGACCATCACGAAGCCGCCCGGTTCGCCGAACTCTCCTGCCGGATCGAGCGCCCCGAGGTGCAGGTTGGACAGCCAGCCCCGACGCCGGCCTGAGCCCCACTCGGCGGCGAGCACGACGAGGTCGTAGGTCAGCACGGGTTTGACCTTGACCCAGGACTTGCCGCGCCTGCCGGCCGCGTAGGGCGCGTCGATCGCCTTGACGAGCACTCCCTCGTGACCGGCCGCCAACGCCTCTCGGGACAGCTGCTCCGCGGCATCCGCGTCGTCGGTGACGATGCCGGGCATCCGCCAGTCGCCGGCGACTCTCTCGAGTTCTGCGAGCCGCGTGGCGAGCGGTTCGTCGATGAGGTCGCGACCGTCGACATGCAGGATGTCGAAGAACCACGGCCGCAGCACGAGCTCGCGCGAGACATCGGCGCCGAACCGCGACATCGTCTGCTGGAACGGGCGCGGCCCGCCGTCCTCGTCGAGCGAGAGCGTCTCGCCGTCGAGGATGATGTCGTGCGCGGGCAGCCCGCGCACGATCTCGACGATCTCGGGCACGCGATGCGTGATGTCGGCGAGGCTGCGGGTGTAGACGCCGACCTCGTCGCCGTGCCGGTGCACCTGGATGCGCGCGCCGTCGAGCTTGTACTCGACCGAGGCGCGTCCTGTGGTCTCGAGCGCCGCGGTCGGTGTCGCGGCGGTGGCGGCGAGCATCGGCAGCACGGGGCGACCGACCTGCAGGCCGACGGCGTCGAGATCGTCGGCCGTGCCTGTCAGTGCGATCACGGCGGTCTCACCGAGATCGCCGGAGAGCATGGCCGCGCGGCGGACGGATGCCGCAGGGCGGTCGGCGGCGCGGGCGATCGCATCGAGCAGCACGCCGCTGAGTGCGCCGGTGCGCAGTTCGCCGAGCATCGCGCGGGCGAGGAAGTCCCATTCGCCGGGCGTGGCACGCGAGGCGAGGTCTTCGAGCAGCGCGGTGCGCTGGGCCGCCGATCCGGCTCCGCCCGCGTGCGCGAGGGCGTCGAGGGCATCATCGACGTCGGTGATGGTCAGCGTCGCGGCATCCGCATGGTCGACCTGCAGGGTCGAGAGCCCGCGCCATCCGACGCCCAGCCGGCCCTGCCTCGGCGAGGCGAGCAGCAGGCCCGCGAGCACCGGCAGCTCGCCGGGATCGGCGCGCGAGAGCAGCCGGGCGAGGGCGTCGATCTTCGCGAGCCGCGATGATGTCGCCGCGACCTCGTCGGCGGTGTCGGTGAGCTCTTCGAGCTTCATCCCGTCAGTCTCGCACCGGGGTCGGACATTCCCCATTCTCACGGAGTCGCGTAATGACCGGCGTGTCACGCCGTCTCTCAAGTACTGGGGAAAGAGCTCGGCGCGGGCCGAGCGCACGAATTCTGGGGAGATGCATTGATGGCTCGGGGACAGCACGTTCAGCGTGCGCAGAAGTCGATACGACCACGGGGCAGGCGCTGGTGGCGCGGCCTCACATCGGCGCTGACGGGGGTGACTCTCGTCGCTGCAGCGTTGCTCGGCGCCGCGCAGACCGCGGCGGCCGCACCGACGGTGACGCATGCCGACGCGATCTCGAATCTTGCGATCGAGAAGAGCAACGGCACCGGACCGGTGGCGCAATGGGAGAAGGTCCGCATCACGGGCGACTGGTCCGTGCCCACCGGATCCAAGGCCGGAGACACCTTCGGCATGACGCTGCCCGACGAGTTCAGCCGCAGCGGCGGCGGAGCCTTCGACATCGCCGATCCTGCCAGCGGAGTGGTGCTCGCGCAGTGCCAGATCGCCGGCGGCAACGGTCCTGAGCTCGTCTGCACGCTGACGCAGGCCATCGAGGACATGGAGAATCCGGGCGGATCGTTCTGGGTGGAGGTGACCGCCTCCCAGTCGACCTCGAGCACGACGGTGGAGTTCGATCTGGGCAGCAAGGTCGAGATCGTGACTCTCCCGGGCGGCGGCGGGATCACCCCGGAGGACCTGACCGAGGCCGGTCAGCCGTACAAGTACGGCGGGCCGACGGCGACCGACGGACTGCTGAGCTGGGTGGTCGGAATTCCGAGCAGCGCGGTCAGAGACGGCGGCTTCGTGGTGCGCGACTCTCTCGATCGCGACCTCGAGTACCACCACTACACCGGCGAGGCCCGGCTACTGCAGCGTCCCGTCCAGGACGGCGTGCTCGTCGGCAGCTGGACCGAGGTCGACGCATCCCGCTATCAGATGGTGTTCGCCGCTGACCGCCTCTCCTTCGAGTTCACGGCGTCGGGTCTGCCGTCCTCCGGCATGTCCTACCGCCTGCAGTACTACACGCAGGCAGATGGAATCGTTCAGGCCGGTGACGTGTTCGGCAACCACGCCACCGTCAACTCCTCCGAGACATCGGCGCGGGTCGTCGTGACGGAGGCCGGTGGCGGCAACGGATCCGGCGCGCGGTACACGAGGTTCGAGATCACGAAGGCGCTGTCCGGCGAGCAGGCGGATGCTGCGCGCGGCGCGACCTTCACGGTGCGCTACTCCGTCAAGGGGTCGGATGCTCCGGCGAAGACGCTGTCTGTTCCGGTCGGGCAGGCCGTGCGCAGCGACCGCGCACCGCTCGGCTCGACGTTCCTCATCGAGGAGATCGACCTCCCGGTGATCGATGGCGTGACCTGGGGCGAGTGGAGCATCACTGGGGAGGGCGTCGCGGCGGCCGGCGACGGCCGTTACGAGGTCACCCCGTCGACGACGGCCGGTGTGCAGCTCACCCTCACGAACCAGGCGAACACGACGCCGGTCGTCGGCAGCCTGTCCTGGCAGAAGGTCGACCGGGGCGGTGCCGTGCTCGCGGGCTCGGAGTGGCTCGTCTCGGGCCCGCAGGGTGACATCACGGTGGTCGACGGAGGGCAGGGTGACGAGGCTGCGGCCGAGGGCGTCATGAGTGTCACCGGGCTGCCGGCGGGTACTTACACGCTCACCGAGACCAAGGCTCCGGCGGGCTACGAACGCACGGACAAGTCGTTCACGCTGACGATCGACGCGGAGCACCGTGCGGTGAGCTTCGGGCAGATCGTCAATGAGAAGACCCCGGGGTCCGTCGTGCCGCCGGCACCGTCTGCGACGTCGCCCGCAGCATCGCTCGCTCTCACCGGCGGGGGCGACGGGGGCGGCCTGGCATGGATCGCCGCCGGGCTCCTGCTGAGCGGGGCGGCTGTCACGGTCGGAGCCTCCGTCCGGAGGCGGGCTCGGGCAGCGACGCGCTGAGCCACACGGGGCCGGAGCGGCCCGTGTCAGCGGACTGGCGTCCTTCGTCTCGTCGCTGGCGCTCCTCGCTCAGGATGCGGGTCCCTCTCCCGGGCCTCTCCTTTCGGGTCCTGAGCGAGCGCAGCGAGACGAAGGGCGTCTCAGGGCCGTCCTTCGTCTCGTCGCTGGCGCTCCTCGCTCAGGATGCGGTGGTCGGTCTTCCGGACCCTGAGCGAGCGAGGAACGAGCGAGACGAAGGGCGTTTCCTTGGCGGGCGTCCTTTGTCTCGTCGCTGGCGCTCCTCGCTCTGGATGCGGTGGCCAGTCCGAGCGGCTGGGGCCCAGTGCGCGCCCTACGGCCTCGTGTCGTCGTGGGTCACGATGCGGCTGAGCTCGATGAGGTCGCCGGGCAGCTCCCAGTAGTGCAGGCGCCGCGCGCCCGGAGTGTTCTGCTCGATCGCGGAGCGCCAGCACTTCGCGCCATCCGCCCGCACGACGTACGCGTCGTCGCCGCCCTCGCCGGTGCGCAGCCGGTGCAGGTCGCGGGCGGGAATCTCGCGGTCGCGTCCGGTGATCGCGTCGACGCAGGCGCGCACGGCCTTGCTCAGCTGGTTCTCGTCGAGCTTGGACAGCGAGCGGATGAAGTCTGCTCCGAACCGGAACTCCCGCAGCGGCCAGCGTCCGCGCTCGCCGGGTGCAGTGCGGTTGCCCCAGGTGCGCTCGATCTCGAACCGGATGCCGTCCTCGGTCGGGTCGACGTGCGCGCGCTCCGCGGCACGGCGCGCGTCGCGCAGCGCTCGGGCGTTGTCGCGCTGGTCCTGCGCGGTCTCGCTGAGTCGCGCCTCGGCACGCGCGCGCTCTGCGCGCTCGTCCGCGAGTTCGCTGCGCAGGCGCGCGTTCTCGGCGCGCAGCTGCTCGAGTTCTGCGGAGGACGAGCCGGATGCCGGGTCACCGCCGCGTCCGACGCGGCTGGTCACCGCGAGCAGGTCGCCGCGCAGGGCGGTGATCGCCTGCGCCAGCATCCGCACGTCGTCGCGGGTCGCGTAGTCGTCGGGAAGCGCGGGCGCCGGAGCATCCGGAAGCGTCTGCTCCGCAGCATCCGCTCGGGCGACCTTGCGATCCTCGCTCAGCCAGGGCGCCCCGCCGGTGACGAGCGGGAAGGCGGGCGTGAGCAGGGCGTCGTCGTCGCGCGCGGCGTGGCTGAGCAGCACCTCGCCGCTCGGGCCGTGGCCGATGCGCACGCGGATGACGTCGCCGACGGCGAGCACGTCGCTGACCGGGCTCTCGTCGGTGCTGACGTCACGGCGGCGCAGCACGAACGCGTGGTCGGGATGCAGGTGCACGGTCGCGCGCAGCTCGGTGACCTTGACGACGAGGGCGAGCGTGTTGGCGCCGTCGGTCAGAGTGCCGAGGTCGGCCGGGAACGGCTCGGGGTGCAGTTCCTGTCCGTGCAAGATGCCGCTGACGGGCGATCCTGGCACGAGTGCGAAGGCCAGCGGAAGGGTGTCGGGCAGCAGATCGCCGGTCGCGGTGACGGTGGTGCCGTCGCCGAGCTCGACCAGGGCGCGGGTGTCGTCGGCGATGAACCCCTTCACCACTCCGGTCGCGCGCCGAATCGCTGCCGGCGCCGCCGACTCGACGGTGCGCCGCACCTGCTGCACCGACTGCGCCATCGCGTCGGCGATGAGGTCGTCGGTGTCGGCCTGGCCGGGAAATCGCAGCCGGGAGCGGGACCAGTCCGGGTCCTGACCGAAGTCGACCGGGTACGAGCGCGCGGCGCCACCGAAGGCGTGCGTCTTGGGCGGCAGCAGCTCTTCGAGGGCGTGCGTGGCCCTGCCGGTCGCGATGGTGACGACGTCGGCGACATCGCCGAGCTCCTGCCGCAGCCGCTCGCCGTCGAACGCGAACTCGCCCTCCGGCGTCGCCGAGACCAGCACCAGCGGCCGCGGCCGTATCGCGAGGATGCGGATCGCGAGAGCTTCAGCCTCGCTCGGGGTCGTGACGTCGGCGTACAGCATGGGGACGAGTTTAGGCACGGCCCGCGCCGGTCTCCCGGAGTCGGCCCGAGGTGTCCGCGGATGCCGCGGACGGGGATTCTGCGTCAGCGCCGCTGCCCGACGAGCGGGCGCAGCGCCCCGCTGAGCAGCGGCAGCACGGCGATCATGCCGAGCAGCAGCACGGGGCCGCCCCAGCCGAAGTCGTACGACCGGGTGTGCAGCGACGTACCGATCAGGATCATCACGGTGACCGCGCCGACGGTGCCGAGGGCGGTCAGGATCGTGCCGAAGATGCGCAGCCCGTCGGAGAGCGAGCTGAGCGCGGCGGGGATGAGAGTGGTGGCGAGGATCAGCACGGTGATGATGATCAGGCCGACGAACAGTGTCGTCAGCATCCAGTCGGCGGCCTCCATCGGCACGTCGGTGCTGTTGAACGGCGCGAGGCTCGCGGTGATGATGCTCCAGTACTTCTGGTCCTCGCCGTCGGCATGCGCGGTGAACAGCGGCAGCGTCAGGCCCAGCATGAGCACGACGGCGACGATGAAGGAGTACGTGCCGGCGAGCATCCGCTCGAGCAGGTCGACGCGCTCGCGCAGCCGGCGGATCTCAGTGCTCTGGTCGGTCATGCCGTCAGGGTACCGGGGCGGGTGCGTCGTGTGGGGTGGTATCGCCCGGCGGGCGAGGAGTCATCGCGCTGATAGCGTCGCACGCATGGCTGGGGAGAGCATCGACATCGTGACGTACGACGGTCTGCCGATCTCGAAGGGTGGCGCTCACTCGATGGGCACTCGTCAGGCGGCACGCGGCTTCGCCCAGTTCGAGGAGTTCCTCGCGGCATCCGTGGTGACGGATGCCGAGGTGAGGTGGGAGCTCACGGCGATCTTCTCCGCACGGCCGGCGGAGATGAGCCCGGTCGAGCAGGCGATCGTGGGCGCTCTTGGCAACCGCAGTTCGCGCGACACGGTGATCGACGGCTGGAACGTTCCCGAGCGGAAACTCGACGACGCCCTGGCCCTGCTCGATGTGAAGCGCTCGCCCGAGCTCAAGGCGCCCCCGCACCTGCGCGTGACGCTCATGGGCACCGTGTCGGGTGTCGCGCGCGACCCCGAGACCGGCCGCGGATACGCCGGGGTGTCGCCGGACGCCTGCGGCGGGTTCGTCGTGGACGGCTATCGGACCCCGCTGGGTGCGGTGTCGACGCGGGTCTCGCTCGGGCAGCACAGTGCGAGGCTCTCGTTGTTCGTCAGCCTGCCCGGCGACGGGCGCCTTGCGGCCGCGGCGCAGCATGTGCAGCAGCACTTGCCGTTCGCGCTGTCGGAGAAGCACTGGAAGCGCTGGGTTCCAGCCGCGGACGGATATCGCGCGAAGCGTCAGGGCTCGCCGCTTGTCGAGGTGTAGCCCCGGTCAGATGCGGATGTAGGCCGCCCCGTCGAACTGCGCATCGCTGAGCGCGACCACGGCGGCCGGCACGGTGAGGATGCCCGGCTGCAGAGCATCGATCGGGATGCCGTGTCCGCGCAGCCCGCCTTCGCAGGCCTCGATCGTGGCGACATCCGTGCTCGGCAGGGGGGCCGCGCCCGCGGCGACGCCCGGGATCGCCGGACCGTTCACGATGATCCGGATGCCGGTGTCGGGGCGCCCCGCATGAAGCGTGTTCGCGATGCCGACGGCGCGCACGATGTCTTCCGGACGGTCGGAGACGTGCAGGATCACGGTGCGCTGGGTCATGGTGCCATTGTCGCGTACGCTCCACTCCCCGGATCCCCGGATCCGCGGATCCTGAGCGAGCGAAGCGAGACGAAGGACGCTCCGCTCCCCGGCTCCTGAGCGAGCGAAGCGAGACGAAGGACGCGCACATCTTCGCCCAGCGCTCAAGATGGTGCCACGCTGTCCCCATGCCCTCTCCCCGCGCTCTCGTCACCGGCGCGACCGGCGGCATCGGCCTGGAGATCGCGCGATCGCTCGCCGCAGACGGTGCGCACGTGCTCCTCCCCGTGCGCGATCGCGCCCGCGGGGACGCTGCGGTGCGCAGCATCCGTGAGTCGGTTCCAGATGCCTCCCTCGAGATCTGCGATCTCGACCTGGCCGACTTCGGCACGATCACCGCGCTCGGCGAGCGCCTGCGGAGCGACGGAACCCCGATCGACCTGTTCGTGATGAACGCCGGGATCGTGCTGCTCGGCGACCGCACTCGGCACGTGACGGTCGACGGGCACGAGCTGCATCTGCAGACGAACTTCCTCGGCCACGCCCTTCTCACGCGCGAGCTGATGCCGCTGCTGGTCGCCGCGCACGCCCGCGTCGCCGTGCAGGTGAGCATCGCGGCGACTCGCGGCAGGCTCGACGACCTCGAGGGCGAGCGTCGGTACAGCGCCTGGCGCGCGTATGCCGGGTCGAAGCGCGCGCTGGGGCTGTGGGCACTGGAGCTCGCGCGGCGCAGTGAGGGCATCAGCGTGAACCTGTGCCATCCGGGTGTCGCGCCGGCGACGCACATCGCGCCGACGCTGCGCAGTCGCCTGCCCGGCGGTGAGGAGCGGTGGCTGCGCTGGGTGCCGGGCAACAGTCCGGCGCAGGGCGCGCTGCCCGCGCTGATGGCGCTGGAGCGGGATGCCGCACCAGGGAGTTTCTTCGCCCCCGGAGGCTGGTTCGGGCTGGCCGGCGCTCCGCGGGAGCGTCCGCTGCTCCGGGCGCTGCGCGACCCGGCCGCCGGGCGCCGGCTCTGGGAGCTCGCCGCCACCGCACCCTGAGCGAGGAGCGCCAGCGACGAGACGAAGGGCGCCCGTCACCCTCCCGGGTCCTGAGCGAGGAGCGCCAGCGACGAGACGAAGGGCGCCCTTAGCCTCACTTCGCCCGCTCAGGACCTGGTGGCAGACGAAACGCCCCCAGTTCCCCAGGGGCGTCTCGTCTCACAGCATCCGAGCTGGTGCTTACTGCACCGACCATCCTCCATCCGACGCGAGAATCGCGCCGTTGATGTTCACCGAGTCGTCCGAGAGCAGGAACGTGATCGACGCGGCGAGGTGCTCGGCCGTGGCGACGGTCGGGATCGCCTGCTGGAACGGCGCAAGCCGTGCCGACCCCGCCTCCGACATGTTCGGCGGCATCGGGATGCCGGTGGCCACGCCGCCGGGTGCGACGGAGTTCACGCGGATTCCCTTGGGTCCGTACATGAACGCGGCCGACTTGGTGACGCCGATGATGCCGTGCTTGCTGGCGGTGTAGGCGTTGCCCGAGGCGTTGCCGCGCAGGCCGGCCTCGCTCGAGACGTTGAGGATCGCGCCGCGGCCGGCGGCCTCCATGATCGGCAGCACGGCGCGCATGAGCTTGAACGGCGCGGTGAGGTTGATCGCGATGACGCGGTCCCAGACGGCGTCGGGGGTCTCGCCGGCGGGCGAGAAGTCGTCGTTGATGCCGGCGACGTTGGCGAGGCCGTCGATGCGGTCGCCGGCGGCGGCGATGACGGCGTCGATGGATGCCTGCTGAGTGAGGTCTCCGGCGACGGTGACGATGCCCGGGAGCTCCGCGGCCAGGGCATCCAGCTTCTCGGCCGAGATGTCGGCGGCGATCACGCGGCCGCCTTCGCGGGCGATGCGCGAGGCGGTGGCCTTGCCGATTCCGGATGCTGCGCCGGTGACGATCACGGTCTTGCCGGCGAAGCGTCCGGTGGTGACCTGTTCGGTCCAGCCGGCGGTCTCGTCGTCGGCGGGGATTTCTCCGCCGTTGGCGGCGCGCACCAGGTCGTCGACGACGGACTGCGGCATGGCGCCCTGGCTCATGACGACGAGCTGCTGCAGGGGCAGTCCGAGCACGGGGGTGAGCTGCGACGGGTCGCCGCCCGACTGCGCGAGCAGGCCCTTGATGAGCTCGCTGCCCGTGGGGTCGTTCAGCCAGTCGCCGATGGTGGAGTGTGCGGTCAGTGCCATTTCTTCTCCTTGCGTCTTGGCCCCTGAGCTCGGGGGCTTCTTCCCGGGTCCTGAGCGAGCGAAGCGAGACGAAGGGCGTCAAACCCGCTCACTACTAATAATGCAACGCATCGTCTCGTTATTCCAGTGGAGCCGCTAATCTGTGAGCGTGGCCCGTCCTCGCAGTGAGAAAGCCCGCCAGTCGGTGCTGGCGGCGATGCGACGTGCCCTGACGGAGTCGAACTATTCGGACGTCACGATCGAAGGCCTCGCGCTGGAAGCGGAGGTCTCGAAGCAGACGATCTACCGCTGGTGGCCGTCGAAGGCCGCGATCCTCGGAGAGGCGCTGCTCGAAGGGGAGATGCCCGCATTCGATCTGCCGGTCACCTCAGATCTGCGCGCTGACCTGCGCGCGGTGCTCTCGGCCCAGAGCCCGGATGCTGTCGCTCTGGCCCGTGCCCTGATCGAGGTGACCGCGACGGACGCAGAGCTCGGCCTGAAGCTCAACGCGCGCCTGGCCGCGCCGCTCCGCGAGTGGACTGCATTGCGGCTGGCGCAGGCGGTGGATGCCGGGGATGTGCGTGCGGACGTCGATGCGGCGGTGGTGGCGGATCAGCTGATCGCTATTGGGTCGTACTCGGCACTGGTGGGCGGGCCGATGGGCGCGGGGAAGGTCGACGGGATGGTCGATGTGATCCTGCGGGGGATCGGGGGCCGAGCGACGCGCGCTTGATGCCCCCACTGGGTGCGACGGACGGCGCGTAGCCGGATACTCTCGTCCGGTGCGAGTATCCCGCCGTTGGAACGCCATAGGAATGTGACATTCTCGTTCCCATGTCAGATCAGCGTTCGGTCTCCGAGAAGTCGCAGGATCGGCGTAACGAGCGTTCATTGAAAATGTCTGCCGACTCCGCGAAGGCGACAGCCCGCAGTGTCGACCAGATGCTCCGGCTGTCGAAAGATCAGCTCGCTGCTTCGAAAGCACAGGTGGAGTTGACTAGGGCTGCGCGGGCCGACGCGGAGAAGTCGGAGCGGTTCACTCGGGCGATGGCATGGTGCTCTCTCGGCGTTGCCATCGCTTCCCTCGGCGCCGCGCTCGCCGCACTGTTCCTTCGCTAGCTGTAGTTCCTCGGGAGGTTGTGAACGCGTGACATAGAGAAGACCTCCGGCAAGGATGTGGGTTACCACACTCGCATCTCTAAACCGGAGGCCTCCATGACCCACGCTAATGCTCCGTTGACGCCTGAGGGGCGCCGGCGTCTTGCCCTGTTGATAACTCGGGATGGATGGTCGCTTCGGCGCGCTGCGGAGCGGTTTCAGTGCTCGCCGGCGACCGCGAAACGGTGGGTGGATCGGTGTCGGGCTGGCCTGCCGCTGACGGACCGCAGCTCGAAACCGCGGACATCCCCGAACCAGCTGCCACGCAAGACCGAGCGGCGCATCGTCGCGTTGCGGTTCACGCGTCGGTGGGGGCCGCACCGGATCGCATATCACCTGCGGTTGCATCGCTCGACGGTCGGACGGGTACTGGCCCGGTACGGGATGCCGAAGCTGACCGCCATCGATCAGTCCACCGGCTTGCCGGTCCGCAAGCCTCAGCCGAGACGATATGAGGTCGCCTCGCCGGGTCAGCTGGTCCATGTGGACATCAAGAAGCAGGGCCGGATCCCGGACGGCGGGGGTTGGCGTATCCACGGGAAAGGGTCCGTGCAATACCGAGCTGCAGGCGTCGCAAGAGGACGAGCGGCACGCGCCGGCGCGACGGGCTCCCGCGGGTACCGATACCTGCACCACGCCGTCGACGACCACTCACGGGTGGCGTACTCGGAGATCCTCGACGATGAACGCAAGGAGACTGCCGCCGCGTTCTGGACTCGCGCGAACGCGTTCTTCGCCGGCATCGGCGTCACCGTCACCGCCGTGATGACGGACAACGGCGCGTGCTACCGATCACAGGCATTCGCCGACGCGCTCGGCGACGTCAAACACAGGTGGACCAAGCCCTACCGGCCACAGACCAATGGGAAGGTCGAGCGATTCAACCGCACCCTCGCTACCGAATGGGCCTACGCGAACCCCTACGCCAGCGAAACCGAACGCGCCGCCGCCTACGAGACCTGGCTACATCACTACAACCACCACAGACCCCACACCGGCATCGGCGGCCAAGTCCCCTCCGCCCGCGTTCACAACCTCACGGGGAAGTACAGCTAGCCCAAACACGACCACCAGATCGCGAGACCTGAGGCTCCGCACCACCAAGGCGGATGGCGTTTCCGAGCCGGGAGAGCGTCGGTGGCCTGCTCCAAGATGAGACTGGATGACGCGGAGAAGCAGTTTCTCGACGACCTGGGCCTCTGACCGCGTGCGGCCGGCAGGTCGACGTGATCTTGCGGCAGCGGCGAGTCGAGCGCGATCCCGTTACCCTGGCCGTAGGAGGTGACCGCTGACGCAGCAATTGCGTAGACGGCTTGGCTTTGATGCTGTCGACGACTTGGTGTTCTGGCCGGAAGTCGTCTATCAGAGGAGAACTCCCCAGGTCTGACAATGGCGATATGCATCGGCGAGCTCGGCCGGCTGCCTGCGAGTCGGACCAGGAGATTGGAAGGCGACGACGGATCAGTGGTCGGCGCGGCGCGGGTCAGTTGTGGCCGGTGGCGGCTGCGTCCAACTCACGGATGTACTGGCTGGTGATGTGGATAGCACTTGTAATCGTTGTTGCAGTGCAAACAATGCGATCGCCATCGCAGTCTGTTCCCAGTCTACGCATCAATGAATCTTGTAGCGCGAGTTGTTTGGACAGGTCCTTCCTTTGATTGAAAGTCATTCGACCGCCGCCATGTGCGATCGCATTGCGTAAGTCGATGACGAGCTGGAAATCTTGTTCGATCGCGGTCCCGGCGAGAGAAATTCCGAAAGAATTGCTAAGCCACTTACGCCGTTCGGGCCAGCTCTGCCGAAATTGTGTGCTAACCATGTCCGCCACCGAAATTTCGAAGTCGCTGGTGCCCTTGAGGTAGCGTGAAGTGAGTTCATTGAGGAGCTCATCGACGTAGACTTCCGCGATTGAGCTCACGCGAAGTACTGCATAATCCGGCTCGGCGGTTAAGTCGGTCTCCGCCACGCCGCTAAGAGCACGCTCCGCCAATCTACTGAGAACCGGGCGCGTCGACACCTTGCCCCCATTCATACGCTTCTTTGTGTATTGGTGACGCGCCGACGATCGAGCGAGTCAAAGCGTTGGACGGAGGCACTCCCAGACGCCCGAGAGCTGCTGCCAAGCCGGGGCGCGTGGTCCGAGTTGCGCGGCCGAACAGTTCACCGAGCCCCCGCTCTTCCAGCGAGCGTGAACGTGCCAGCACCCATGCAGCTTCGGCGCGGACAACCTCATGCTCATCCGTGATTTGTGCTGATGCCCAGGTCGTAAGTGCCTTGGCGTCAGCTGAGTCGTCATCTGACCAGGTGTCTACTGCGGTTAGGAGCCAGATCTTCGCCCATGGGCTTTGGCGTTCCATCTCTGTCAGCATCTTAACGGAACGCAAATTCGCGTCGGCCTCCGTAGCACGTGAATTGAAGTAGGAGATAACGCTACTCAGCTTCAGAGGATCGGCGTCGATCAGTGCTCGGAGAATATCGTCTCCGACCCGCTCACTGGCTGCACCAAGAGAACGGATGGCCTTCGACGTGAGTCGAGTTGGAATTGAAGATCGTGTGGAAGGCGCGGCCCAATCGTGGAGAACACGACGGAAAGCTTCCTGCATCGCTTCCGAATCTTCCGGATCGATCTCTACTTGATTGGCCTCGCCGTACCAGTCCATGAGGTCATCGAAGACTGTGAGGTCCGCTCGAGCCTCTTTGAAGTACTTATCAACAAGGTCTTGTAGTCCTGCTTCTTCCTCTAGAAGCGTGGATGCTAGGCGCACCGTGGTCTTCTCCGAGGAGAGCACGAGACCTAAGGAGCGCGCGGCTTCTGCGGCGTGTTCGATGATCCGATGTGCCTCGCCCCAGGACGTAGCGAGCACGCGGAAGTCATCGGCATAGCGTGCCAAGTGATAGCCGTATCGGAGAAGATCGCGTTCCAGCATCCCTAGGTAGACGTCACCGAGTAGGTCGCTGGCGGACATCATCTGGGGTATAGCCCGCGCGAAACCGAAAGCTTCTCCGAGGAGGTCGATCAGCGCTTCGACGGGCGGGCGTTCCAGCGTCTGCACGAGCAGCTCGCGCTTGAGGACTTGGTGATCCACGTACTCGTACATCGACGCGATGTCTAGCGAAACTACATACTTGGGTGCATCTGGATCTTGAGACAGACCAAATTCCTTGAATGCTACCCAGTTGTCCTTGGCTCGAGATTCCGCAGCCAAGCTGGGGCGCAGGTGGTTGACGAGCGCCTCGTAGAGAACTCTGTCCCGTGCCGACAACACTGTCACTGGACGGGGACCAAACCCCTTGCGTGGCATGCTCAGTGTGCTTGTGGAGACGCTGGTTCCCGAGGAGAAGTCGGAGGCAACCAAGCGGACTAGCTTGTTGGTGCTGTCGGCAAGGCAGCGGTCTGATATCAGGACGGGAAAGCGATCGAGATACTCCGTCGTAACCTGCGTGGCTGCTGCACTCAGATCGAGGCGCTTCAATAAATCTGCGGAAAGCTTCACTGGTCTCCATCACAAGGCACGAGGCGTCGCCGTTACGGTTCGACACGGAATTCTTCCGCGGTGTTTGGCAACCAATCTAGCGAGTGAATGACGACACAGACGTCGTCCGCCGAACGTCGCGATGCTCGCCGGCACCCGCGACGCGGGATTTGGACGGTGATCACGCGGCTTACGCAGGTCCGGCGGAATGCCGGATCACACGGCGCTGGTCGCTGCACCAGCCGTCGCCCTCCGTCTCAAGCTCACCGGTAGCCTGTACTCGAGCCTCGGAGAACCTGCATGCCAAACATCGTGATGACGAAGCTGAAGAATCAGCCGAAGGACAAGATCGTCCGCCTGAAGATCTTTGACTTCCTTGAGAAGCTGGCCGAGGACGACTCCACCTACGGCCTCCGCGTCAAGAAGATGAACAACGCGGTGGATCCTCGTGCGCGCACGGCCAGGATCGATCAGAGCTGGCGTGCAGTGCTGTACCTCCTGGAAGACAAGCATCAGGAACGCACCTGGGTCTTCGCTGGCGCGTGGGAGCACGACGTCGCGATCGAACGGGCGAGCACTCTCAAAGTGAACCTCAATGAGGTGAACGGCGCTGTCGAGCTGATCGCCGAGACGATGCCTGCCGGTCCTCGGCCGTCCTACCCTGCTTCGCCTCCCGCTCAAAGCGCACCGGCCGCTCCGAAGTTCCTACAGCAGTTCAACCACTCTCCGGCGCGGCTCGTCGGTGATCTGGGGTTCACGCATTCCGTTGCGCAGAGACTTCTCGATGCCTCCATTGAGGACGAGGTCCTTACTATCGCAGAGGGGCTGGAGAACGCGTGGGAGCAGGACGCCGTGGTCAGCCTCGCGGCGGGCGTGTCGATCGAGGACATCATCGACGAGCTTCGCCTCCGGGCGCCCGTCATCGACGATGACGCTAGCGAGGACGAACAGATTCTTCGGGCGCTCGAGAGCGATGTGTCGAAGATGCAGTTCACGTTCGTCGAAGACAACGAGGAATTGCGGAAGATCATCGAGGAAGGCGACTTCGCTGCCTGGCGGGTCTTCCTCCACCCGGAGCAGGCGATGTACGCCTCAGGTGACTACTCCGGCCCGTTCCGGCTCAGCGGCGGTGCCGGTACCGGTAAGACCGTCGTGCTTCTCCACAGAGCGCGGCACTTGATGTCGCAGAATCCGAATGCTCGCATCGTCCTGACGACCTACACGCGCGCTCTTGCCGAGAACCTCAAGCGCGACCTCCTCGCCCTCGATCCCGAAATCGGCATCGCATCCGGGCTCGGTGAGGCCGGTGTGCTGATCCGGGGGGTCGACCAACTGGGGGCAGCGGTCCGTCAGAAGGCTGGCTCAGGATTCGGGCAGGTCGCGGGCATCATCCTCGGGGAAGCCCGCGGCGGTGTTGGGCAGGTCACCGGCAACCGCGACGGTTGGGCCTCAGCTGCGGCCGGCACTTCGGCAGATCTGCCTTCCGCAGTGACGACTGACACGTTCCTTGAGAGCGAGTACCTCCAAGTCGTCCTGCCCGCCCGCGTTACGACGCGCGAGGAGTACTTCTCGATCCGGCGCCCCGGCCGTGGAGTAGCGCTCGACCGGAAGAAGCGCGACGCGGTGTGGACGATCATCGAACGTTATCGGGAGAACGCGCGGTCGGCGCCATCGATGTCCTACGCCGAGGTCGCGGAGATCAGCGCAGCGTGGCTCGATCTCTACGGCGAGGAGGCGAAAGTCCTCGCTGATCATGTCCTCATCGACGAAGGGCAGGATCTCTCGCCCTCGCAGTGGAAGCTTTTGCGAGCACTCGCTCGCCCCGCGCGGAACGACTTGTTCATCGCCGAAGACGCGCACCAGCGGATCTATGGCCATCCGGTCGTCCTCGCTCACTGCGGCATCGCGATCGTCGGGCGATCCCGCCGGCTCACGCTCAATTACCGCACGACCGCAGAGAATCTTGCGTTCGCCGTCCGTTCGCTCGAGGATGGCGACTATGTCGATGCGGAGGGTGGTATGACGGAGGTCGCGGGATACCACTCGGCTCGTCGTGGTCCGGTTCCGGTGGTCCTCGGCGCGCGAGACGAACAGGAGCAACTCGCTCACGTCTGCGATCTGGTCGAGGGGTGGGTCGGCGATGAAGCGGTGGATGCAGGAACAGTCGCTGTGCTCGCAAGGACGAATGAGCGAGCGCTCGCCGCCCGCGATGCACTAATCAGCCGCGGTATCCCGGCGAACCACGCGAAGAGCGCCCAGTCGAAGAGCGACCGCGTGCTGACGCTCACGATGCATACGGCGAAGGGGATGGAGTTCAGCCGAGTCGTGCTCTTCGACGTGAGTGATGGAGTTGTCCCGTTCAAGTGGACGCTCGAGAACGCCGCCCCAGAGGAGCGCGACCAGGTGATGCTTCAGGAGCGCTCACTGCTTTACGTCGCAGCTAGCCGAGCGCGAGACGCACTCGCAGTGACGTGGAGTGGATCGCCTAGTCCCTTCCTGCACGCTGACGCTGCATCGTCCGAGACCAAGTCCGAGGAGCCCTAAGTTGCCGCGCTCCAACCACCCCCTCCGCGCGCGACGGCGCCCCGCGTTCGATAAGGGCTCCGGAGTAACACGGATCGTCGATCTGTTCGCTGGCTGCGGCGGCATCAGCCTCGGCCTCGCGCAGGCGAGTCACGCTGCGGGTAGTGCGCTGCAGATCGCCCTCGCGGTGGATTTCGAGCCCCTGGCAACCGCAGTGTACGAACAGAACTTCCCGTTCGCGGAGCGCATCGAGACCGCGCCGGTCGAGGCGTTCTTCGACGGAGAGCTGGGCGCGGCCGCCACTTTCGTGGAGCAGCGCACCGCCGCATCCGTGGCAGACGTAGACGTTCTGGTGGGCGGGCCACCGTGCCAGGGGCACAGCAATCTGAATAACCACACCCGACGTGTCGACGAGAAGAACGCGCTGTATCTGCGAATGGTGCGGGCGGCTGAGATCCTCCGTCCGCATGTCCTGGTGATCGAGAACGTGCCGGCCGTCTTGCGTGACCGTCACAACGGCGTTGGTGTAGTTGAGAAGGCAGTCGAGCACCTCGCGCGAATCGGCTACCAAGCGGAGCATCGGGTCGTTGCGCTCGCTCGCCTGGGTGTGGCGCAGACGCGACAACGGCATGTCCTGTTGGCGACTGATCGCGGCGAGCCGGATCCAGCACTCCTCTTCGATGCGATCGAAGCTCCGGACACCTCGCATGACTTGCGTTGGGCGATCGGTGACTTGGCTGGCGCGACGTCTGACTCGATGATCGACCGCGAACCTCAGGCCACGGCGATGAACAAGGAGCGGATGCAGTTCCTACTGGACAACGACATCTACGACCTGCCGAATGCGCTGCGCCCGACCTGCCAACAGGGAGTGCACTCCTACAGATCGATGTACGGCCGCTTGCGATGGACCGAGCCGGCGCAGACGATCACGAGCGGCTTCGGCAGTATCGGCCAGGGCCGCTACATGCATCCGGATCGCGCGCGTGCGCTGACCGCGCATGAGGCGGCTCGCATCCAGGGCTTCCCGGACTACTTCGATTTCTCGGCATGCCCCACGCGGAGCGCTCTGGCGACGATGATCGGCAACGCTGTCCCACCGCAGTTGGGCGCTGCGATCTTGACGGCTTTCCAGTCTCTCTCGTCGCAGTCGCAAGCAGCGGAAAGCACAGGCGAGCCGCAATCGGCATGAAGTGTCGGTGGTATGCGACATACTGAAAGGCTTTGCTCTGGGAGGAGGGAACAGGGATGAATTCGAGCGTGATCGTGAACACGACGTCCGGCACGATCGAGGTGCCGGAGATCGGCAGTCTGGTCAATGTGCGAGGTGCGCGTTGGTCGGTCACCGATGTGACTGCGCAGTCGCTGCCGCGCAGCAGCGCTGATGACGGCCGGGCCGAGGTGCAGCACGCGGTCACGATGCAGTCGGTCGAGGAGGACTACTACGGCCGCGGACTCACCGTGATCTGGGAACTCGAGCCGGGCCGCAGCGTCATCCACGAACAGGGCTTGCCCTCGACCCTGAACCCCGAACGGTTCGACGAACCGACGACCTTCGCCGCGTATGTGGACGCGCTTCGCTGGGGAGCTCTCACAAGCGCAGACCCCAAGACGCTCCAGGCGCCCTTCCGCAGCAGCGCATCCGTCGAGGCCTACCAGCTCGAGCCGCTCCGTCGCGCCATCGACTCCCCGCGGGCCAACATGCTCCTTGCGGACGACGTCGGCCTCGGTAAGACGATCGAAGCCGGTCTCGTCATCCAGGAGCTGCTCCTCCGTCACCGCGCTCGTTCGGTGATCGTGGTGTGTCCGGCAGGCCTCGTGATCAAGTGGCAGGAAGAACTGCGCGACAAGTTCGGCCTGGACTTCGAGATCGTCAACTCCGAGACGATGAAAACCTTCCGCCGCACTTTCGGCGTGCACGCCAATCCCTTCCGTGTGTACCCACGAGTGATCGTGTCGATGTCATGGCTGCCTTCGCCGCGCGCAGAGCGGATGCTCGAAGAGGTCTACGCGAGCGTCAAGGATGCCCGCACGGCAGACCGCCGCGCGTTCGATGTGCTCGTGGTCGACGAGGCGCACCACGTCGCACCGGCGACCCCGAGCCGCTCCGGTACCGACAGAGCTCGCTACGCAGTGGACAGCCAGCGCACGATCGCGGTACGTCGCCTCGCGGAGCTCTGCGAGCATCGTCTGTTCCTCAGCGCGACGCCGCACAACGGATATACCGAATCGTTCACCGCGCTATTGGAGATGATCGACCCCCAGCGGTTCGCGCGCGGTGCTGATCTCGACGAAGACGCGCTGAAGCAGGTGGCGGTGCGCCGCCTGAAGCGCGACCTGCCGGATGAGGGCTTCCAGCTTCGTGAGGTTCGACCGCTGGTGTTCGATCCTGCCGACGACGAGGCCGAGGCGTACGACAAGCTCATCGCATTCACCCGACGCCGAAACACTGCCGTGCAGCAGGAACGTGGCAAGCGTGCATCCGACCTCGCGACGGTGATCCTCAAGAAAAGGTTCTTCTCTTCCCCCGTCGCTTTCGCGGCGACCGCGGAGACGTACCTTGAGGCGCGCGGTGACGAGGACGTCCAGCTCCCTGACTACGACGATATTCTCGGTGACGAGGCATCTGACGAGGAGGAAGGTCGCGCCGAGCAACCCGAGCTGGAGGCGCTTCGTACTGCCAAACGAGCACAGGTCGCCCTCACCGATGGCGACATCTCCGATCTCCAAGATCTCATCACCTGGGGCCGCCGCTACGACGGCCGCCCCGATTCGAAGCTCGAGGCACTCCTGCGGCTCATCGAGGGGGACTTGATCGTCCCGGGGACCGGCTGGGGAGACGAGCGCATCGTCATCTTCACCGAGTACGTCACGACCCTGGATTGGCTTCGCGACGTGCTTGAGTCTCGCGGTTACGGCGGGGAGAGGCTCGCAGTGATCGATGGTTCAACCGACGCCGAGACCCGCGAGGAGATCCGTGCTCGGTTCACCGCTCCTCCGGGCGACGAGCCCGTTCGTATCCTGCTGGCCACGGATGCGGCTGGCGAGGGCATCGACCTACAGACCTACTGCCACCGCCTGGTCAGCTTCGACATCCCGTTCAACCCGAACCGGCTCGAGCAGCGGATCGGTCGCATCGACAGGTACGGACAGGACGAGACTCCCCTCGTCTGGCATCCGCGTGCCGATAAGCAGAACACTTCCGATTACGCGAAGGACAACGATCTGCTCGCCCGGCTTGCGAGCAAGATCGCGAACTCCGAGCACGACGGTGTTTCCGCGAACGAGATCATCGCTCCGGACTTGCAGCGCGAGCTCGGGTTCGGGGAGGGCCCGGCGCGCAAGATCAAGACGGATGCCGGTGGCCAGGTGATCAACCGGGTGCTGCAGGCGGAGCACACGCTGGGGGCGCACTTGACCCGCCTCGCTGAGCGGCTCGAGGGCTCGCGCGACCGTATGCACCTCCACGAGGGCAACCTCCTCCGAGTCTTCGAGGAGGGATTGCGTATCTCGGGTCAACCCGGTCTGATCGAGGTCGGCGATCCACGCGACGAAGCGCGCCTGTTCGACGTGCCGCCTGGGCTTTCCAAGACCTGGGTGCCAGCTCTCGACGGCCTTGATACACGGCTCGCGCCAGGCGTGCTGCGTCCCATTACTTTCGACGAGCAACGCGCACGGAACCAGACCGACGTCGTGTACGCGCACCTCGGCCACCCGCTGATTCAACGCGCGGCGCGCGAGTTGCGTGGACAGGTGTGGACGCGCACCGAGCACGTCAGCGGCGTGAGCGCTGTGGTCGTCGAGGGCCTGGAACAGTCGTTCGCGGCCGGGGTCGCCCGCCTCGTGCTCGTTGGCGAGGGCGGCACTCGCCTGCATGAAGAGGTCTTCCTCGCGGGTACCCGTCTCTCCCGCAGGCAGGAGCTCGGCATGGAGAGAGCGGAAGACCTGTTGGCCTCTGCGCTGGACGGAACTCGCCTCACCCGGCCGAGCGAGCGCGTACTCGAGAATCTGGCCGCCGACTGGAGCCTGGAGTCGGATGCCGTGGATGGCATCCGAAGCAGAGTCAACGCGGCCATCCAGCGCCGAGCGGAACGTCTCCGGAGCGGCGTCGAATCCGACCTGAGGGATCGACGCGACGCCGATCTCGGCGCGGTCGAGGAGATCTTCGCCCGGTTCCGCAGCACGCTGGAGAGCACCCTCGCGGGCGCTGAGGAAGCCCGTCGATCGGGCGAGGAGATGCTCTTCCAACTCCCGGAGGAGAAGCAGCAACGCGACCGGGACCTCACCCGAGTGCGGACGCGTTTGGTGCACCTCGACGACGAGCTGCACGCCGAACGCGACGCTGTTGAACGCCGCTACCGCGATGTGCAGGCGCACAGCTTTGTTGCTGCGCTCGTGTTCGCGCTGACTCCCGAGGACGCCGAGAAGTTGGAGGCCGGCCGTGGCCGTTGATGTGTGGGAGTGGTTGTCGCTGATCGACCACGATGGCCCCTTTCTATCGAAGGCGGCGTTGAAGTCGTTCTACCCGTCGGGGCTGCCCCGACCCGCGGTGGACGAGACCGGGGACGTGTTCGTCGACGAGTTCGTTCGTTGGTCAGCCGCCTGGTCTGCAACGGCGGAGGTCTACGGCGCGGCGCGTGATCGTTGGGTAGCGGCCGTGTTGCGTCGCCTCCTCGACTGGTCTGACGACCTGCAATTGTCCCCTGTGGGGCTCGCGGCGCAGTCCCCTAACGGCGCCGTCACAGTGACGCCATGGGCAGCCTTGACGAGTGACGACGGCCCCGCTGCTCTGGTGACGCTTGTGCATCGTGTTGATGATCTTCGCTCGGCGGGCACGGACGGCTGGTCGGCGAACGCGATTGACCGGATGGCGGTGCTTCTGCGGGAGACCGGGGTGACGATCGGCATCGTCACCGACGGCCGCTGGTGGGCGCTTGTGTCCGCGGCGAAGGACGTCACGACCGCGAGCGGTGTGTGGGATGCGCTGCTCTGGCGAGAGGAACGGCCCAGCCGTGATGCATTCCTAGCCCTCGCCAGTTACAGCTCGATTGCTGGAGGTGCCGCGGAGATGCGCCTGCCCTTGGTCTTCGCGAAGAGCGTCGCCAGCGCAGAGGAGATCACCGAGGCGCTCGGCGACCAGGTCAGGCGAGCCGTCGAGCTCGTGCTGCAGTCGATGTCCGACACGCACCTGCGTGCGGTCTCCCAGGGAGACCGCACGCCGCTGCCGGAGGACCCGAAGACCGTCTACGAGGGGGCCGTGACGGTGCTGATGCGCATCGTCTTCCTCCTCTTCGCGGAAGAACGCGGGCTGCTTCCCGAACATGACCTCTATCGTTCCTCGTACGCGATCGCTCAATTGCGCGAGCAGCTGCAGCAAGATGCACAGGCGACGTCCGAAGAAGCACTCGATCACTCGTGGGAGGCATGGCACCGTCTTCTCGCTGCGAGCAATGCGGTCTTCGGCGGGGCATCGTTCCAGGACATGAGGATGCCCGCCTACGGCGGCTCTCTGTTCGACCCCGCGCGCTTCCCTTGGCTGCACGCCACCGACCAGCAGGGCCGACTGCGGGTACGCCTCACCGATCGGGCGATGCTCGCCGTTCTCCGCGCCGTGCAGACGATCGAGGACGGGGCGATGCAATTGTCGTTCCGCGATCTCGACGTCGAGCAGATCGGATACGTCTACGAGGGGCTGCTCGGCTACTCCGCCGCCTATGTTCCCGACGTCACCGTCGGCCTCGACGGGAGGAGCGGGTTCGAGCCCGAGATCGCTCTCGCCGAGCTTGAAGAGATCAAGGACGCTGCCTCGTCGCCAGCGGATTTCGCGAAGCGCCTCGTCGACCATCTGAAGAAGACGCAAGAGCAATCCAAGCCCCGAACCCCGAATCAGATCGCGAAAGCGTATGGCGCCGGCGACCTGGCGGCGGCTGCGGACGCCCGAACCCGGCTCCGCCACGCCCTACTCGGCGATGACGAGCTCGCTACCAGGCTGGAGCCTTTCCATGGGCTGATTCGCAACGATCTGCGGGGGTTCCCCTATGCCATTCCTGCCGGCGGGCTCGTGATGACCGAGTCACCGCAGCGTGCAAATACCGGGACTCACTACACACCCCGCTCTCTCGCGGAAGAGGTCGTGCTGCATGCACTGGAGCCCCTCGTCTACAGTCCGGGACCGCTGGACACCGAGAACCGCAGCGACTGGAGGCTCAAGTCGTCCTCGGAGATCCTCGATCTCAAGATCGCGGACATCGCCGCCGGGTCCGGCGCATTCCTCGTCGCCGCCGCTCGTTACCTCGCCGACCGGCTCATCGAAGCTCGCGCGAACGAAGGTCTCGATGTGAGTCACGAGTCCGATCTGAAACGATGGGCTGTGCGCGAAGTCGTCGCTCGCTGCCTCTACGGAGCCGACATCAACGGCATGGCTGTCGAGATGTGCAAGCTCTCGCTCTGGCTCATCTCGATGGATGCTGGCAAGCCGTTCTCGTTCGTCGACGACCGCGTCTTCCACGGCAACTCCCTGCTGGGTGTCACTACTGAAGAGCAGCTCAAGGCCCAGCACATCTACCCCGAGCGACGTCGCGGGCGGGAGCAGCTGCCTTGGTTCGACGTTGACAAGGATCTCGATGACGCGGCCCGTATCCGCCGCGAGCTCGCCTCTGGACAGGTCGACGACGCCGATCGCATGCGGTCTACCAAAGCGAAGCAAGCCTTGCTTCGTCAGGCTGAGCGGGTCACCCTAAAGCTCCGCGATGTCGCCGACGGCATTGTGGCCGTTGGGCTGCTCGAAGGCGGCAAACCGGGTAAGAAGCTAGATGACCGGTACGACGACCTGGCCGACGCTCTCCGTGCCGCGTACCCTGATGACGGCACTGAGCCGGATCGCGCGGCCCTCGACGCCATCATCGAAGTTGGTCTCACCCCGATCGTCGATATCGGTGACGCCCGTTGGGCACCACTCCACTGGATCCTCGCGGCGCCCGACGTTATCCACGACCATGGGGGGTTCGACGCGATAGTCGGGAACCCGGCTTTTTATCACAGCAAGAAGATCACAACCGGGTTTGGAAAGAATTATCGAGACACTTTGCAATCTACCGTCGCATTTGGCAAGCGAGGTGACGCTGACCTGGCAGCATACTTCTTGCTCCGCCAGGCGGCTCTCCTTCGCCAGATGGGCTGCATCGGCGTCGTGATCACCAAATCGATCATGCAATCTCATACAAAGGTCGTGGGCCTGGACCAGGTGCTCGCTGCAGGAGCGCGACTGATCGAGGTGAGTGATCCGTTTGACTGGGGGCCCCGCGGCGCTGACGTCTCTGTCGTGAAGGCCTGGCTCGTGAAACTGCCCGAGGCGGCCACAACTTCACACTTGGCTGCCGAACCAAAGCAGCCGCTCGGCCTTCTGCCTGTGCGGTCGTATGTTGGGACCTACCCGAACGGTGACGGGTTCCGCGTTCCGGCGGACCGCGCTTTGAGATGGTTGGCAGACGATGAACGGCTTGCTTCTCGCGTGCACCCATACATAAGGGCAGCCGACCTGTCGCAGGGTGATCCTTCACGGCCGGGGGAGTACTTGATTGATTTGGACGGACTCCCAGAGGTCGAAGCTCGGGAATATGCCACCCTCTGGCGCCACTTGGAGGCCTTCCAGCGTCCGTGGCGGTCGCGACCTAGCGTGAAACCGCGACTTCAGCAAAACTGGTGGCATTTTGAGAGCGCAGCAGCCGCGCTGTACAGCGAGCTGTCGAACGCCACGACTGCAATAGCGATTCCCAGAACCAGCAACCTTTTGATGCCGCTTTGGGTCGATCCTCGGAGCATGTTCGATATGGGTGTTGTTGTCTTCCCGGGCGGTGACCTGGCAACGTACGCGCAGATCGCGTCTAGTCTGCATTACCACTGGGTGCTTGAGTACGCTGCCACCACACGAGATGATCCGAGCTACGCTCCGAAGCGACTCGCCAACACGTTTCCGTGGACACCGTCGAGTGAGATTGGTGCGGCATCGAGGGAGTTCTCAGAAGAACTTGCGGAGCTTTGCGTCAAGAATGGCGGTCTGCGTCCAGTGATGAACTCCATGAACGATCACACTTGTGTTTCTCCTGATATCAGCGACCTGCGAGAGCTCTTCGTCAACCTGGATTCTGAGGTATTTCGGGCGTTCGGCTGGTCTGATCTCACCCCTGCGTATGATTTTGTCACTATCCGCAATCTGACTCGGTTCACGGTCGATGAAGGGTCTCAGCGAGAGATTCTCGACCGACTTATTCAGGAGAACCACCGGCGCGCGGAGTCCGAAGCTGAGATCGCACCGTTGAATAAGTCGAAGCGAGGTCGGAGATTCGAGGAATCAGCCGTACCTGAAGGAGCGATGTTCTAATGGTGTATGAACCCGTCGTAACCTCGGCGCAGGTCCGCGAAGAACTGATCGACCTCATCGCCCGGGACCTCGTCGGACCATGGGATGGGCCCAACGAGACGATTGTGGGCACGCCTCGAGCCCGCTACCTCGCTGGCGCGCTCGCTCCGATTTCGCTTCTCGACGGGACCACGCCGGCGCCAGGATCCTCGTCTGGCGCAAACGATGCGACCCTTGCCGATGTTCGTGCTGACGACTCTCTCGCGGTCACGGATCTGAGCGGCGCGCGCGACGTGGACGGCGTACCTGCCGATGAGGGGGAAGCGATCTCCGAAGCCTCACCGAGCGAACCCGACGAGGACCGCGGCCCTGAATCGAAGATCATCGCCCCGTCATCCATGGGATTGCGGTTCCAGGTGCCGGCGCAGACTGGGGTGCTTCGATTCACGGCTCGTTGGGGAAAGTACAAGGCGCGACGCGAGGCGGACGACAAGGGCAAGATCCAGACTTACTACGACCGCACTCCGTTCCAAGAACCCGTCGAGATCAACCTCTCCGAGATCGCGAGCGGTGGGTCGAAGCGGGCAGCGCTGCCTGGGGACGTTGAGATCACCGTCGAGGTTTTCGACGTGGAGGGGCGTCGAGTCGTCGAGGCAGCGCTTCTCAATACGGCTGTCACGGGTCGCGAGCTGCCGCCCAAGCTCTGGATGTTCCAGGCCGGGCTCGAAGTGACCTCGCCGGATGGGGACGCGATCTTCCTGCCTGCCCGCGACGCAATGGAGTTCGATCGCGGCTCTCGCGACCCTGAGGTGCGCCGGCTCGATCTCCTGTACCGCGATCGCCTCGAGTTCGCCGTCGGCCGTACGGCCTCAGTAAGCTGGGACCTGTCGGCGAACGACGCTCGACGTGCTACGTCGGTTCGAACGACGTGGCTGCCGACCGCCGAGGTACCGCAGACGCAAGCTCCGGCGGTCGAGGGGGTCGTTCTGAGCATGAGGGCCCTCATGGAGGCGTCCCCCGCGGAGCTCGAAGCGGGCCTGCAACCGCTCATCGACGGATACTCGATCTGGCTGGAGGACCGCGAAGAAGACAATGCGGAACTGCCGGAATGGCTGCAGGAGCAAGGGCAGATCGGCCTGGAGGACGGCGCCGCGGCGCTTGACCGGTTGCGCGCCGGGCTCGAGCTGCTCGTCTCCAACGAGCAGGCGCAACGTGCGTTCTGGTTCATGAACCGCACTATGCGTGATCAGCGCCTCCGGTCCCAGGTTGCCGCGCTTCGAATCGAACAGAAGGAGCTGTCGATCGCGGAAGCCGTTGCCAAGGTCGATGCGCGCGGCGACAAGGCAGCATCGTGGCGCGCATTCCAACTCGCGTTCATCCTCATGCAATTGCCCTCGGTCGTCGACCTGACTCACGTTCGTCGCTCGACGGACTATGCACGCGCCGAACTGCTCTTCTTCCCCACGGGTGGTGGAAAGACCGAGGCCTACCTCGGCCTGGCCGCGTTCACTTTCGGCATCCGTCGTCTGCAGGGGAAAGTCGAGACGCCCGAAGGGCTCTTGGACGGCGGCGATGGCGTAGCAGTGCTCATGCGGTACACGTTGCGCTTGCTCACGTCACAGCAGTTCCTGCGCGCAACGACCTTGATGTGCGCCGCCGAGGTGGTGCGCCGAGAAGACCCCTCCACGTGGGGAGCCGCACCGTTCACGATCGGACTCTGGGTCGGCTCGAGTGTCAGCCCGAAGCGGTACTCCGAGGCGGCCGAGCAGGTCAAGGACGTGCGGGAGCGAGAAGGCAACTCCGCATACGGGCTCACCGTCCTCCAATTCGATCACTGCCCCTGGTGCGGGACAGCGATCAACCCCAAGTCGAATGTAGAAGCCGACGATGTCGAGAAGCGCATCCGCGTGTATTGCGGGGATCGTCGTGCCCGCTGCCCCTTCGCGTCCGGAGGGAGCGCCGAGGTCGGTTTGCCAGTGCTCACCGTCGACGACGAGATCTACCGGCATCCGCCGACATTCCTGCTGGCGACCGTCGACAAGTTCGCCCGCTTGGCGCGCGAAGGAGAGGCTGCGAGTCTGTTCGGCTACGTGGCCAGGAAGTGTCCGCGACACGGTTACAAGCACCTCGACACAGCCGGCAACGTGTGCGGCGCCGACACACACAACGCGAAGACGGCGAACGGGCGCACCTACCCCGCGACGCAAGTCACGACCGTGGGCCGGCTGCGCCCGCCCGATCTGATCATTCAGGACGAGCTCCACCTCATCACCGGGGCCCTCGGAACCGCCGTCGGCCTTTTCGAGGGCGCGATCGACGTCCTCTCGAGCTGGCAGCTCGGCATGCCGGGAAACATGAAACCGGTGAAGCCCGTAGTCATCGCGTCGACGGCAACCGTTCGCAAGGCGGCCGAGCAGGTTCAGCGGTTGTATGCCCGCGATGTCGAAGTCTTCCCGCCACAAGTACTGAGCGTGAGTGACACCTTCTTCTCCGAAGAGGTGCCGCTCGACGAAGCTCCCGGGCGGCGTTATCTTGGGGTCTGCCTCCACGGCGCCCGACTGACGCTGGCCGAGATCCGTCTCAGCGAGATCCTCCTGCTCGCCGGGCAGAAGCTGTTCGACAAGCACGGGACGGCCGCGGAGCCCTACCTGACGCTTGTGGACTACTTCTCCGCAACTCGCGAACTTGCGGGCATGCGCCGCTACCTCGAAGACGATGTGACGACACGAGTCAGCAACCCCGACAAGGCGACGGGCTATTCGAAACGGCGGACGCCGCTCAAGCTGGGCGAACTGACCTCGCGCATCTCCTCCTCGGAGATCGGGAAGACGCTCACCCACCTGGCAGCGCCGTTCGATGCCGACACGGACACCACGGTCGGCCGCGCCGCCATAGCCGCCAAACTCAAAGCCGGTGAGCAACTCGCCCCACGAGAGTTGCCATACGACGTAGTCCTCGCCACATCCATGCTGCAGGTGGGCGTCGACGTGCCGCGCCTCGGGCTGATGATGATCGTTGGTCAGCCGAAGAACACCGCCGAGTACATCCAGGCGTCTTCGCGCGTCGGGCGTGACGGGGGAAAGCCCGGACTTGTCGTGACGCTCGCGAACCGAGCGCGGCCGCGTGACATGGCGCACTACGAACAGTTCGAGCACTTTCACGACACCTTCTACGCGAACGTCGAAGCGCTGTCCGTCACTCCGTTCTCGGAGGCGGCGCTCGAACGCGGGCTGACCGCGCTCATCGTCTCTGCGGCACGTGTGATCGAGGCCACGGCGGCCTCCTCCGAGTCCCTTTCGGCGGAAGCCAACGCTGGAGCGGGACGGATCAGCACCCGCCGCAAGATCTGCGACGCTCTCGTAGACAAGCTCGTCGCCCGCGTCGATATCGCCGCAGACACCGGGGCTGCGTCGAGCATGAAGAGCAAGCTCGTGCTGCGACTCGACAAATGGACGGACCGCGCGACAGCAGCATCGGGCGCGCTCACGTACACGAAGAAGAAACTCCCGAAGCAGATCGTCGAGCCCTTGCTGGTCAGTCCCGAGGACTCCATCGGGGAAGAAGGTGACCGTCTTTTCCAAGTTGCGAACTCGATGCGCGAAGTGCAGCCTGAGATCGACCTGCTCGTGTCTCCATTCCCAGGCAAACTCGCCGAGGCGGTGACCGCGACGACGCCGAAGTGGACGTTCACCGCCAAGTCGAAGAAGGATGCGAAGTGACCGACGAACACGTGACGGCTGAGCAAGCACCCGCCGATGCCGAGCAGCCCGTCATCGGCGTCCCAGGTGACGTTGCAGATCCTTACACGGGTGCGGGGGAGCCGAAGAACCGCGCCCGCATCGGTTCGATCCGGCCGAGCGCGATGCTCTACACGTCCGGTATCGGAGCGACCGTCGACCTGCCGCAGATCGCAGTCATGCCGCAGGGCATCGACTCCTGGGACAAGGCATACGCGAGGATGGGCGGCGATCCTCCGCTCGTGCTCGTCCCTCGCCTGATCGAAGCGGTTCGCCGCCAACTCGGCCAGCAGGTCGGGGAACTCCGACAGCCGCCCTGGTTGCCTGATGCTCTCGGGGGAGACACCACGCCGATCGGGATCCCCACTCGAGTATTCCCGCAGTGGCTCCGTTGCACAGGGTGCGACCTGCTCGCTTCGGTTTCGAGTGGGAGTCCCTTCGAGTTCGAGAACACACGTAAGCACCGGCCGGACATGGCGCGCTTCGTGCACAAGAACTGTCCCGGACGATTTGCTGGTGGCAAAGCCAAAGTGCGCGTGGCGGTACCGGCTCGCTATCTGATCGCCTGCACGAACGGTCATCTCGACGAGTTCCCCTATGACGACTGGGTGCACGGCGCCGATGGCCACCGCACCGAGTGCGTCGCACAGCCGAAGATGCGGATGCTCGAATGGCGGTCGAACCTCGGACCGCAGGTGTCGATCAAGTGCACCGCTTGCGGATCGTCCCGCAACATCGCCGAGCTGACCCGCGCAGGAGGCGAGGACTCGCTTCCCGACTGCCGGGGGCGCCATCCGCATCTTCCCTCGTACGCATCGGCGGATGAGCCGTGCGAGGGCGAAGTTCGACTCATGCTGCTCGGTGCCGCCAACCAGTGGTTCCCCGCTACGGTCAGTGTGCTGGTTCTCCCCTCGCGCAAGGTGCCGCAGCCCGCCGATACTGTCACCGAGGTACTGGGGCTTCCTCCGGCGCAGGTTGCGAAACTCACCTCACTCGCCGCTGTGGCGAGCTGGCGCATGTTCGCTGCCGAGAACGTCACGGAGCGCTTCGCGGGCATCTCGGATGAAGACCTCTGGACGGCTATCCAGATCGCAAAGGGCGATCTGCCGCCGCTGGCAACGGTCGTAGCGGAGCCGACTGGGTACGACCCCAATTATCTGCTGGTCCCGGAGTGGGAGACTCTGACCCACCCGAAGGAGTTTCTCGCGGAGGACCCTCGTAACGGCTTCAAGGTGCACCCCGTTGCCGTTGCTGCGCCCCTTACCCCCGCGATCAGCGACGTGGTGGCAGTCGACCGCATCCGGAAGGCGAACGCGTTCATTGGCTTCACTCGAATCGATGCGCTTGATCGCGTCGGGGACGACGCGGCGCGTATCGCGCCGATTGCGCTTTCCGGCAAGCCGAAATGGGTGCCGGCGACCGAGGACCGCGGTGAAGGGGTCTTCCTTCGTTTCGATGAAGACGTCATCGAAAAGTGGGAAGCCAACGTTCTCGCGAGCGATGTGTGGGCGGACCACTGCGCAGCTCATGTGCGTAACCTTGGCAGGCGCGAGAGCAGCACCGCTGTCGTGGTCGCCGCGGAGGACCCGATGCCGCCGCCGCGATACTGGGCGCTGCACACCTTGTCGCACTTGCTGATCCGAGAAATGGCGATGTCAAGTGGATACGGCTCAGCGTCATTGGCGGAGCGCATTTACGCCTGGCGGAAAACGGAGGACCGTGATGCAGCAGCAGGCATTCTGATCACGACCACCTCGCCTGATAGCGAGGGTACGCTCGGCGGCCTCGTGGATCTCGCCCGTACCGATCGCCTCGAGTCGGTGATGCAAGAGGCGCTTCATCGTGCGCAGCGGTGTTCATCCGATCCGATCTGCGCGCATCGTGTGCCGAAGAACCAGGAGGACTTCCTTCACGGTGCAGCATGTCACTTCTGCGCCTTCCTGTCGGAAACGTCGTGCGAACGTGCGAACCGTTTCGTCGATCGGCGGTTCGTTCTCGATCTCCACGCCGGATCGCTCGATGTCGGGCCGCTGCTCGCGAGCGTATCGGCGAGTTTCAGCTGATGGCCGAGCCGCTCGTCGAACTCGCGTCCACGCTGACGCCGGCGACTGCGCTGAAGGTAGCGTCCAGCCTGGAGATCGACGGGCGCCTGTCCAAGGCTCTCGACAAGTTGCCGGAGGACTCGCCTGCTGCTGCTCCGCTGAAGGAAGGGTACAAAGAGGTCGGGAGCACCACACTCGCAGCGATCCTGCGCGGATTCGCCACTGCGGCTCAAGCGAACACGGTCGATATCCGCGCGGTATGGAGCGGACCGACCTTCGACGGGGACGGCGACCACACCACCTCGGCACTCGCGCATCTCATCGATGACGCCAACGAGGATGTCTTCGCGTCCACGTACTCGGCCACTCCTGACTCGGAGTTCGTGAAGGCATTGTGGAGGGCGATCGCTCGTGGAGTCCAGACCACGCTTCTCGTCGACTCGACAGTGAACGACGGCAAGACCGCGTCGATGCTTCGCAGCAAGCTCACTGGAGCGCGGTTCTGGACGTACGACGCGCCGCACGGGAAGTATGCCGTTCAGCATTCGAAGGTCGTGATCGTGGATTCTCGAGCCGCGTTCGTCACCAGCGCGAACTTGTCGACCGCCGGCGCCGAATCGAATCTCGAAGCCGGAGTTGTCATCCACGACGTCGAGTTCGCGTCGAGCATGCGACAGCGATTCACCAAACTCTGGCAACACGGAGCGATCACCGATCTGGGATGAGCAGGTGACGAACGACTCCTGGGCCTCGTCTGAAGGAACGAGGAAGTCGATGCTGGCGAACAAACGTCGTGACACCTCGGCGGAGATGGCCGTGCGCCGGGCATTGCACTCACGAGGCCTCCGCTATCGCGTGGACTACGCACCCGTTCCAGGATTGCGGCGGCGAGCCGACATCGTCTTCACTCGCGCACGGATTGCCGTCTTCATCGATGGCTGTTTCTGGCATGGATGCCCGGTTCACGCCACGGCGCCGAAACGTAATGCTGATTACTGGGGCCCGAAGCTCGCAGCGAACGTCGCACGGGACAGGGACACCGACCTACGACTCGAGGAAGCAGGGTGGCAGGTCCTGCGGTTCTGGGAGCACGAGCCGGCTGCCCAGGTCGCGGAACGCATCGAACACGCTGTGAGGAATGCGACAGCGTAGATCTGCGAGTGCCCACTTGTGAACTCCGCCAGCTATCGTGATCTGGAAAGCGATGGAGAGGTTGAAACATGCCCGGTTCGATGTTCACGGCATCCCCGATCCACCTGACGAAACTACTCAGCGACGCGCAGTCGGGTGCGTTGCAGTTGCCAGACTTCCAGCGGTCCTGGGTGTGGGATGAAGAGCGTATCCGCGGGTTGATCTCGTCCATTTCTCGTGGCTTCCCGGTCGGCGCAGTCATGACCCTTGAGACCGGCGGGGACGTGAGTTTTCGGCCGCGACCGGTCGAAGGCGCTGCTGCATCCACCAAGCACGTCACCCCAGACTCATTGCTCTTGGACGGTCAGCAGCGAATCACTTCTCTGTTTCAGGTCCTGCTGCGGGGTGAGGTTATCAAGACCGTCACGCCGCGGAAGCAGCGAGTGAACCGCTGGTTCTACATTGATATCGAGAAGGCGCTGGACCCGGACGAGGATCGCGATGAGGCGATTGTGATCGTTCCAGAGTCGAAACGGATCACAAGAGAGTTCGGCCGTGTAATCGAGCTCGATGTGTCCTCGCGTGAGGCAGAGATTGCGGCTGAGATGTTTCCCGTGAACCAGCTCCTGAAGTGGGACGACTGGCACCAGGGCTATCTCACCGCGCATGCGGGAGATGTGATCACTGCGCTGCGGCGCATGGAACGCTTCCGCCATGACGTGATCGAACAGTTCACGAACTACCTTCTGCCGGTTATTGAACTTGGGAAGGACACCTCGAAGGAAGCAGTGTGCGTGGTCTTCGAGAAGGTCAACACCGGAGGCAAAGCGCTGGACGCGTTCGAGCTGATCACCGCGATGTACGCGGCAGATGGCCATGAGCTGCGTCGAGATTGGTACGGCGATGACATCGGTGTCGGTCGCCAGGCGCGGTTGCGTGAGGTGCTGCGGATGCCGTCGGCGAATGCGGGTGTGCTCAGCGGGGTCGGTAACACCGACTTCCTGCAGATCATCGCTCTCTTCCATACGCGGGACCTTCGTGTCGGCGCTTCCGAGACCGGGCGGACGGGACGGGAACTACCGCAGGTGTCAGTCAAACGCCAGACGCTGCTTAATCTCCCGCTTTCCGCGTACCTCGAATACCAGGAGCACGCGGAGGCCGGCCTCATCGCGGCAGCCAAGTTCCTGATCGGGCTCGGTATCTTCAGGGTGTACGACCTGCCTTACCAAAGCCAGGTCGTACCTCTCGCGGCGATCCTGGCTGAGCTCGGTCAGCGGGCCGAGGCCTCGGGCGTGCACCAGAAACTCACGCGATGGTTCTGGAGCGGCGTGTTCGGAGAGCTTTACGGCTCGTCGACGGAGACACGGGTCGCGCGGGACTTCACTGAAGTTCTTTCATGGATCGATGGCGGGCCCGAACCAGCTACGGTGCACGATGCGACTTTCCGAGCCGATCGACTTTGGACGCTACGCGCTCGGCAGTCCGCAGCATACAAAGGGTTGAATGCGCTTCTGATGCGGAAGGGCGCTCAGGACTTCCGAACCGGACAGCCATTCACCAACACCGTCTTCTTCGATGAGAATGTTGACATCCACCACATCTTCCCCCAGGCGTGGTGCCGCCACGCGGGGATCCCGCGGGAAAGCTACGACTCGATAATCAACAAGACGCCGCTTTCGGCGCGGACGAACCGCATCATCGGTGGGGATGCCCCGTCGGAGTACCTCTCGAAGTTGGAACACGCGGACGACGCGTCGGTCCCGGACGAACTCGATGGGCGTCTTCGTACGCATCTCATTGACGTCGCTGCCGTTCGCGCGGACGATTACAACGCGTTCATGGCAAGCCGCCAGGCCGAGTTGGTCGCTCTGATCGAGGAGGCAACGGGACAGCGGGTCGTTCCGGAGAGCGCGAACGATGAGGAAGAAGACTTCATCGACGAGGCTGTCTCCGAGGACGTTGACGCCCTAGTGTGAGCGCGGATGCCGGGTGTCCGTGCCCGCCGATAGCATTCGGGCATGGTTTCCTACTCATCCCTTACCGACCCGAACGCGGTCGATGAAGCCATCGCCGAATTCGATCGGATCGGCCGGTTCGCCTTCCTTGAGAAGTACGGTTTCGGAGAGGCGACCGAGTACTTCCTCGTCACCGACGACGGTGTGTACGACTCCAAGGTGATCTTCGGCGTCGCCTACGGCAACCAGCACGGAACACCGCTCGCCAACGACGAGTTCTCCGGCGGGAAGACCGGAGCAGCGGCCCGCCTCGCGCAGCTCGGCTACTCGATCGAGGGTCTCGACCCGGATGCCAGGCGGCAGACCTTCGACTCGCTCGAGGCCGCGCTGAAGGAGTTCCGTCTTCCGGTCGAGAACCTCCCCGCGGTCCGCGAGTTCGTGACCGGACGTGACATCGGCGAGTACTACCTACCGCCTGCGAAGAGCTACATCGCCCTGGTGCCGCATGGCGCGACGAGCCCGGACGCGTGGATTCACATCGGCTACATCCACATCCGCAACGCGGATCGCACGATCAACCGGATTACCCTGCCATACAACGGCGGGCGCCGCGGAGGCGACGGCCGCCGGCGACAGCACGAGGAAGCCGTGAACCTGTGCCCGACTCCCGGATGCGGAATGGTGCTACCGCCGAGTGGAGTCTGCGACTACTGCTGATCGGGCTGGGGCGACAGATTCATCCACAGCCTCCGAGAACGTGTCGAAGGCTGGTGCCATGATTGACCCATGGAATCCCTGCTCGACCGTGCGATCTACTCCTATGGAGATGTCGATCGGCTGGTCGGCCTGCACGCGGGCACATCGAAGCGGTGGCTTGAGGGGTACTCGCGCTCTGGGAAATTCTACGACCCTGTGCTTCGAGACGCGCCCACCGGCGATGACGTCGTCACGTGGGGCGAGATGGTGGAAGCGCGCCTGCTCGCCGAGTTCCGCAGCCGCGAAGTCTCCGTGCAGAAGCTTCGACCGGCCATCGAGCTGCTGCGCGAGGAGTTCGGTCAGTACCCGCTCGCGCACGCGCATCCGTTCCTCGATGTGGAAGGTCGCGAGCTCGTGCGGGTCGTGCAGGCAAAGGTCGGGCTCGAACGGCCCTTGCAGCTCGTGGTCGTCCGCAACGGTCAATTGATGATGGCGGAGGCGACCGAGCGTTTCAGCGAGGCCGTCGAATACGAAGCAGGTGTCGTCGGTAGGTTTCGGCCCGACAACCGAACCCCGTTCGTCACGATGGACCCGGCTCGCACCTTCGGCCAGCCCGCGATCCGGAACGTCCGCACCGAGGTTCTCGCAGAAGACTTCCGTGCAGGTTCCACGCGCGACGAGATCGCAGAACTGTACGACCTGACAGCTTCGCAGGTCGATGAAGCCATCCGGTTCGAATTGATCACGGGCAGCGACCGGGCAGCATGATGTCTGCCGCGTTCTCCCCGGTGTACTTCACCGACGAGAACGCGCTGGGCATGGGCAAGCTCATGCGTCGAGCTGGGCGCGAGGACATCCTGTTTCCCGGGCATCCGGATCTTGCCGAGGTGCCGCTCGGCAGCCTGGACCTCGAGTGGATGCCGATCGTCGGCCGACTCGGCATGATCGTCGTGACGCGCGACCGGCGCATCCGTACGCGGCCTGCAGAGCTTCGCGCCTATCGGGAGCACGGAATCCGCTCGGTGTGGGTCGGCGCCAAGCAGGATCTTCGGCCTCAGGACCAAGTGGACATGTTCCTCAAGCTCGAGGCCCGGCTTCGCCGCGAAATCATCAAGCTCGGCCCGGGGCCGTGGGCGCTTGCAATGTCACCGTCAGGGGTACGGCCGCTCGGGTTGTCCGAGGGGTGACATCCTGCGTTTACAGTGGCGTCCGTGGTGACCGCTACTCTTGCGGAATGGCTGAACCCTCCGAGTATGAGCTCGCCGCGTGGCGCGACGTGCAGCGCTTCAAAGGACGTCCGCTCTCTCGAGTGATGCACGGAGCGGGCGAGCAGATCACGCTTGGCCTCTCGGCAGTCGGTGCGCAGTCGTCGAGGTTCTTGGATAACCACCCGAAAACACATTCCGCCGTTGCTAAAGGGCAGGGCGCGGTCGTCAAGACGGCGCAGGTTGTGGGCGCGGGAGCGAAGAAGGCAGTCTCGGCGATCCCCGACGGCGTAACTGACTGGAGCGGAGCTGCCTTCGACTCTATGCGGCGCAGTGTCGGTCGAGTTTCTCGCGTGGCGCTCTCGCCGGCACGGGTGGTCAAGCTGCATCAGAAGCGCGGTCACGACGTGAGCGAGCTCGCCGACGTGCGCCGCCTCGACCTGAAGCAGGTCGATCTCGTGCATGGACGTGCGGCAAGTTGGTACTACCCGGCCGCGGCCGCGCTCTCCGGCGCTGGTGCAGGCTTCCTGATCACCGGTGGGGAGTTCGCTGTCCCCGTATCTGGGGGTGTCGCCGCAGCGCCTTCGGGGGTGGTCATTGCGGGCGCAATGGTCGGCGATGCAACTATCGTGCTCGGCCTAGCATCGCGCTGCGTCGGCCAGGTATCCCTGAACTACGGCTATGACCCGGAAGACGCCGCCGAGAAGCTGTTCATCATGTCGGTGGTGAACGCCGGCACAGCGCTGTCGGCCACGGCGAAGACCGCCGCGATGGCCGATGTCTCGCGACTCACTCAAGCGTTGGTGCGCGGCAAGCTTTGGAGCGTCCTCGACAAATCGGTCGTCTCTCAAGTGTCGAAGCAGTTCGCGAAGGCGTTCGGCGTGCGCTTCACGAAGCAGTCCCTGGGCAAAGTCGTGCCTGTGGCCGGGATCCTCCTCGGCAGCACGTTCAACTGGACCACGCTTGAGGCCATCGTCGACGCTGCAAACATCGCCTACCGTCGGCGCTTCCTACTTGAGAAGTATCCGTCGCTCGCAGACGAGGAAGTGCCCGTGTCGGTCACGGCGGAAGCCGCCGACGATGCGGATGAGACCATCAGTGTGCTTCGCGAGGTTGCAGACGCAGGAGGTCCGGAGCTCGGGTGACGGCGGACGGAGGGGCGCCGCACACCCGGCGCCCCTCCGTCGCTTCACCGCGTGACCCGCACGACCCTCCCGATCGCCTCCAGCGGACTCAGCCCCTCCTCGAGCAAACCCGGGAACGGCGCCCAAACCTCGATCGACGCCAGTGCCGGGATCTCGCGCTGACCCATCCAAGTCCCGCTCGCTGCGCGTGCGCCCCACGCCAGATGCGCGGTTCCCAGCATCCGATACGCGTTCGGCGTGAAGCTCGCGGCAGCGGCGCGACGGGCGAACTCGATCCACGCGTGCGGCACGGCATCCAGGCCGCCCATCCAGCTGTAGATGCCTCTGTAGCTGGGCCCGAACTCGTTCATCGCCGCGTGCCAGGCGTGCCTGTCGGCTTCCAGTTCGCCCCAGCCCGACTTCGCGAGCATCGGGAACGGCGTCGGCGCGATCTGCCAGCGCCCGTCGGCGCGCCGTCGAAGGCGCGCACCCGGCGTCAGCCGCACACGTTCCAGCGCGACATCGAGAGGCAGGACCCCCGACACAGATGGGTCCTCCTCGGGCTGCGGCTCCTCGACCGCGTACTCCCACCGATCGGCATCCGTCGGCTTCTCGCCGAGAACCTCGGCCCATGTCGTCGCGAACTCCGCGCCCCCGGCATCCGTGCGTATCGTCGCGCCCGGCGTGAGCCGGCGGCGCGCGCCGAGCCTGTCGTTCACCGGCGCCGACGGCTGGACGTGCCCGCCCCCGGCGTCAATGAAGATCGGGTGTTCGTCAGCCGGCCATCCGTCGCCACCGGTGCGCTCATCGTGCTGAGAATCCATTGCTCGTATCCCTTCAGGAGAAGGGCGGCGCTCACAGCACCCGCCCATCGACTTGCCCGCACGCGATCGCGCCGGACCGGTTCTTCCCCTGGGGCACCCCGCTCGATGAAGGAGGGTTGCCGTGCAGCCGGCCAGGTACCGATGACTGCAGCTCTTGAACCTGAGAAGGACAGTAGCAGAGGGCGGGGACGCCCTCCGAAACCCGTAGCATCCGAGGGACGACCACGGGAGAGGGAGGATCTGATGTCCGACGCACAAGCGGGCTGGTACGACGACGGATCCGGCGCGATGCGCTGGTGGGACGGCCAGCACTGGACCGACCAGATCCAGCCTCCGCCCCCGAAGGAGCCCGGCTTCGACGGGTTCGTCAACAGGGCCAAGGCGGATGCCGAGGCCGGCGCCCAGCCGCGTCCGGCACCGCAGGGCATGAGCTACGTCGTGCTGCAGGTCGTGCTCAAGGAGAAGTTCTGGGGCACCGGCTCCGGCAACCTCACGGAGCTCGAGAAGGTGATCAACAAGCAGGCATCGCTCGGCTATCGCCTGCACACGATCTCCACGGCAGCATCCGGCAGCATCCGGCAGCAGCGGGTTCGGCGGAGGTGACCGCATCCAGGCGACGATGGTGTTCGAGAAGCTAACCTGACGCGCACGATAAACGGACCCCGCAACCGTCTTCCTCGGTCACGGGGTCCGTTCGGGCCCGCCCACCCGGGCATCACTCCGGGCGGCGTCCCGGGCGGTCAGCGGGCGCCCACCAGCCGCCAGTCTCCGTGCTCGCTGATGTCGGTGAGGTCTTCGTGGCCCACCCACTCCTCGCGCAGCCTCATGCACAGCGAGCCGCTTCCGTCCTCGAGTTCGATCAACGTCAGCTCCAGCTCCCGAGGCTCCCGCGGCAGCAGCTTCTCGCGCAGCACAGCATCCTCCACCTCGTAGATCTCGCCCGAGACGGACGACCCACCCGATGCCACCGGGTACAGCGCCGGGAACTCGTCCCGCACGTTGAAGAACCGGTACCGCGGTGCCGTGCGGAACCGGCCCACCAGCTGCGCCTCCGAGAGCGCGTCGTTGAGCGACCCTCCAGACATGGCCTGCCCGTTCACGAACATCCTGACCTTCATTGATTCACCTTCCTCCGGCCGCCTGAGCGGCCGACAACCCGGCCGCCGGCACAGCCGACAGCGCGCTTTCGATCGCCCGCGGCGCGGTGTACGCGAAACCCCCGGCTTCGAGGGTGCGCGCGACGCGCAGCAGCGTGGCCTCGTCGTACGGACGCGCGACGAGCTGGAGGCCGAAGGGCAGCTCGCCGGGCAGGCTCGGAGCCGGGATCGAGATCGCCGGGAAGCCCACGAGAGAGATGAGGAACGTGCACGCCAGGTAGTCGATGATCGACGTCGTCGCGACGCCGTCGATCCACTCCACCTCGCCCTGCTCATTCGGGAACGGCATCACGCTCGCCGTCGGCAGGATCAGCACGTCGTACTCGTCGAAGAACGCCCGGAATCGGCGGTACACGGAGCTGCGCGTCGCCTGCGCCGACAGGTACTCCTCCGCCGTGATGCTCTGGCCCTGCCGCACGTTCCACACGAACGACTCCGTCAGCTGCTCGGGGAACCGCGTCACCCGATCATCGTGCGCGGCCCAGCTCTGCGCGGCCCGCAGCGTGCGGAACGCGCCCTCGGCGCCCGCCGTCGACGGGCCGGTCTCGTCGACACCGCCCAGGATGCCCGACACCTGATCCACTGCACGGGCGAACCGCGACCGCACCTCGGGGTCGATCCGGTACGAGCCGTCCAGCGTCGCGCTCGCCGCGACGCGTACGCCACCGACTGGGACCAGCGAACGATCGGATGCGTCGATCGCGGGCGCCCCGAGCAGGGAGAGCGGGTCCCGGGCATCCGGTCCGCTCATCACGGCGGCCATCAGGGCGGCATCATCCACCGTCCGCGCCAGTACGCCCTGCGTCGCCAGCGCGTTCCACGCCAGCGGGCGACCGGGCTCGGGGATGCGCCCCGGCGTCGGCCGGAAGCCCACCGTGCCGGTGAAGCCCGCCGGCGTGCGAACGCTGCCGCCGAAGTCGGCGCCCTGCGCGAGCGACGTCAGCTCTGCCGCGACAGCGACCGCCGACCCGCCGCTCGACCCACCAGAGGTGAGCGACAGGTCGTGCGGGTTGCGCGTCGGACCGCAGATCCTGTTCGTGCACACCGCGCCGAACCCGAACTCCGGGGTGTTCGTCTTCCCGACGATCACGGCACCCGCCGCACGCAGTCGCGCCGTCGACACATCATCCGCCGCGGCGGGCTCCGTGTCCGACAGCAGCGACCCGTGCGTTGTGGGCATGCCCGCGACATCCGTGACGTCCTTCACCGACACCGGCACGCCGTGCAGCGGGCCGCGCTCGCCCGCCGGCACCCGATCCAGAGCGGATGCCGCGGCGGCGGCCGCCTCGGCATCCACGCGGATGAACGCGTGCAGGTGCGGGTCGCGCTCGGCGATGCGGGCGAGCGAGGCATCCACCGCATCCCGTGCGGTGACCTCCCTGGCGCGGAGCCGGCTCGCCAGCTCGGTGGCGGTGAGGGACATCAGAGAAGACATCGTGTTCCTTTCAGTGCGAGGCGCGGCTCACTCGCCGTGCATCTCCTCGAGGCTGCGCCCCTGGGTCTCGGGAGCCAGCAGGCTCAGCACGACCAGGGCGGCGAACAGCAGCGCGATCATCGTGAACATCGGCCCGACACCCATCGAGGTGAACACCCCGGCCGCGATGACCGGAAGGATCGCCTGTCCCAGCATCCCGCCGTTGACGATGATGCCGGTACCGGTGGCGCGCACCCGGGTCGGGAACAGCTCGGGAGCCCAGGCCCAGATCGTCGTGTTCGACAGCATCACGAAGAAGTTGAACAGGATGCCGAACGTGATGATCAGGAACACGCTCGTGCCCAGCAGGCCGAAAAGCAGTCCGAACAGGCCGGCCATCGATCCGGCGACCAGCATCACCATGCGGCGCGGGAAGCGACGGCTGGTCCAGGCCGAGGCGAGCGCGCCGGCGAGAGCACCGGCCTGCATGGCCGCAGTGAAGCCCAGACTGGAGCCGATGTCGAAGCCGCGCTCGATGAGGATCAGCGGAACCATCGTCAGCACGCCGACGTGAGCACCGAATGACACGAACGACGCGATGCCGACGGTCAGGGTGTTGCGCAGGTAGCGGCCGGTGAACAGCAGCTTCAGGTCGCTCCACAGCGAGTGCTTGCCGGTGTGCAGCGCGATCGACGCGGTGTCGGCGGGCAGGTACTCCGGCACCTGAGCGGCCGGGATGGTGCGCAGGTTGCCGGTGTCGAGCCGGGCGAGCGCCTCGTTGGCCTCGGAGATCTTGCCGCGCGACACCAGGAAGCGCGGGGTCTCGGGCAGGTGGCGCCGGATGTAGAGCACCAGCAGAGCAGGCAGGGCCAGCAGGCCGTAGTACCAGCGCCATGCGCCGCCGAGGTTCGCCAGCACCGGGCCGAGTACGCCCATGATCAGCGCACCGAACAGGAACGAGATCGGGTTGCCGAGACCGCCGGCGCCGAAGTTGAACAGCGACACCGCAGTGCCGCGGAACCGGGTCGGCATCAGCTCGGACAAGTACGGCAGGGCGATCGTCAGCTCGCCGCCGAGTGCGAGCCCGACGATCACGCGGCCGACCAGCAGCCAGCCGAAGTCGGGCGAGAACGCGCAGATCAGCCCACCCACGCTGTAGATGGCCAGGTTGAAGGCGAACAGCGTCTTGCGTCCGGCTCGGTCGGCCAGGATGCCGGTGGCGATGCCGCCCACGACCATGGAGATGAACGTCGTGAACGCGATCAGGCTGACGTTCGTGGCTGTCAGGCCCCAGGCATCCTTCAGCGCGGGGCCGGTGACCGCCGCGGCGTTCTGTTCGAACACATCGAAGAAGCCGCCGAGCATGACGACGATGAGAATGATCTTGTGCGCCCTGGTCAGGCCGATCTTGTCCAGGGCTTTGGCGACGTCTGTCGTCGCCTCGGGTTGCTGCGTGGGCAGGTTCATGAGGGTGGCGCCTTCCTATGCGCGTCTTCGAGCTAGGGAAACGGCGGGTGGCCGATTGGATGCGGGATCGAGGGCGTTTGGGATCCCGTGCTTCGACACAGTAACGGGATCCCAAATGCGTGTCAACGGTCCCAAACCAAATCGCACGGATAATCTGGGATCACGGAGGGAAAGGTGGGGGGCATGTCGAAGAATGCATCGACGCGGCTGTACCAGAACGACAGGCCGATGCGAGACATCGTCGCCGAGGAGATCCGCGCGCAGATCTTCGACGGCCGGCTGACCGACGGCGAGCGCCTGGTCGAGCGTGAGCTCGCCGAGCAGTTCGGGGTGTCGCGGCATCCGGTGCGGGAGGCGCTGCGGGTGCTGCAGCGGGAGGGACTCGTCGATTCGCTGGAGTCGCGCGGGCTCGTCGTCAGCTCGCTCACCAAGCAGCAGGTGCTCGACCTCTACACGATCCGCGAGGCCCTCGAATCCGTGGCCACGCGAGAGGCCGCGATCCGCATCAGGGCGGGCGAGCCGAACCATCTCGCGCAGACGATCGCCGACGCAAGGGACGCTGTGGCGCGCGGTGACATCGAGGCCGCGCACGAGGCCAACGCCCGCTTCCACGACGAGCTGCTTGAGCTGTCGGGCAACGTCACGCTGCAGCAGATGCTCGCCCCGGTCGTCGGGCGGCTGCACTGGCTGTTCCGGCAGGTCTCCGACGTGGGATACGTGGTCGACGAGCACGCCAGAATCGCCGAGGCCGTCACCTCGGGCGACGGGGAATGGGCGGCGACCCTCGCCCGTTCGCACGTGCTCGCCTACCGCGCCTACACGATGAAGTTCCTGTTCGACGAGGGGCAGGATGCCGGTTCTCCGGCATCCGGTGTTGACGCAGCCGATTCGGCCAGCTAACGTCAGTTGGGATCCCAAGCGGTGATCGATGTCGATCGCCGCACTGCCGGGAGCCCCACCTGACCTGAGCGGAGTCACCATGACCTTCGACCTCCTCATCACCAACGCGACGATCGTCAACGCCGACGGCGCCGTGCGCGCATCCATCGGAATCGAGGACGGCACCGTCACCGCGCTGCTCGCGCCGGATGCCGTCGTGCCCGACGCCGTCCGCACCATCGACGCGAACGGACTCGTCGCCATCCCCGGCGGCGTCGACGGGCACTGCCACGCCGAGCAGACCACGGGCGCCTACCGGTCGCTCGACACCTATGCCTCGACCACCTCGGCCGCACTGCGCGGCGGCACGACCACGATCATCGACTTCGGCATCCCCGACGGCACCGGCCAGACGCCGATCGAGGCCCTCGAGCGCAAGATCCGCCTCATCTCCGAGAACGGCGCCCGCTGCGACGTCGCCCTGCACGGCTCCGTGATCACCTGGGACGACAGCACCTCGGCGCAGCTCGAGCGGATGGCGGAGCTCGGCGTGCACTCCGTGAAGATGTACACCACCAACCGCGGCTCCACGATGTCGGACGACGACACCATCGTGCGGGTCCTGCACGAGATGGTGCGCCTCGACGGCCTCGCCTACATCCACTCCGAGCACGACGGCATCATCCACGACCGCACCACCGCCTGCGCCGACCGCGGCGCGATCGGCATCGAGCACCTGCACGAGTCCCGACCGCAGATCTCGGAGGATGCCTCGGTGCGCGAGATCCTCGCGGTCGCCGAGTACACCGGCGCCCCCGTCTACTTCGTGCATCAGTCCACGCCGGCCGCGGTGGATGCCGTCGCCGAGGCGCGTGGCCGCGGCCTGAACGCCTTCTCGGAGGTGTGCCCGCACTACCTGCTGCACGACGAGTCGGTGTACGCCGGCTCAGCGCCGGAGAAGTTCGCCTGCTGCCCGCCGTTCCGCAGCTCTTCGGATGTCGCGGGGCTGCGCGAGCGCGTGCGCCGCGGCCTGGTCGACACCCTCTCCTCGGACCACACCAGCTACGACCTCGCGCAGAAGCGCGAGCACAGCGACGACGTGCGCCACATGCCGCACGGACTGCCCGGCGCCGGCACCCGGATGCCGGCCGGCTACACCGCCATGGTGCTGGAGGAGGGGCTGCCCATCGAGGACTTCGTCGCCCTGTTCTCTACCAACCCCGCGCGCGTGAACGGCCTGCACCGCAAGGGCGCCGTCGCCGTCGGGAACGACGCCGACATCGTGCTGTTCGACCCGGAAGACCGTCGCGTCGTCCGGGCATCCGACCTGCACCAGGACAGCGATTTCTCGCCGTTCGACGGCATGGAGCTGGCCGGCTGGCCGCGCTACGTCGTCAGCGGCGGCCACGTCGTGGTGGATACCGGCGAGTTCGCCGACCCGGGCCCCGTGGGCCGCTACATCGGCCAGGCGCCGTTCTCGGAGCGCCCGGGCGCCACGTCGCCCTCGTCGATCGTCGCGCGTGAGGCGGCCTCGGCATGAGCAGGCGCATCGGCATGATCGTGCCCTCCTCGAACACCTGTCTTGAGCCGCAGACGTACCGGATGCTCGGCGACCGCACCGACGTCACCGTGCACTTCGCCCGCATCGAGGTCACTCGCATCGCCCTCGACGGCGACGCCGACGCGCAGTTCGACGAGCAGATCATGGTGGATGCCGCCAAGCTGCTCGCCACCGCCAAAGTCGATGCCATCGCGTGGAACGGCACCTCCGGGTCGTGGCTGGGGCTCGAGCACGACGAGGCCATCACCGACGCGATCACCGCCGCCACCGGCATCCCGGCGACGACCTCGTCGCTCGCTCTCGTCGACGCGCTCGCGCGCAACGGCGTCACGCAGCTGGGTTTGGTCACGCCGTACACACCCGACGTGAACCTCGGCGTCGCGGCGGAGTATGCCCGGCACGGCCTCGAGGTCACCGTCGAGCGGCACCTCGGTCTGGAGGACAACGAGTCGTTCGGGCGGGTGTTGCCCGAAGAACTCGCGCCGCTCGTGCAGCAGACCTTCGACGCCGGCGTGCAGGGCACGGCCGTGCTGTGCACGAACCTCTACGGCGCCCCGATCGTCGAGTCGCTGGAGGCCGGCGCCGAAGCCCGCGTCTACGACTCCGTCGCCGTCACGCTCTGGAAGTGCCTCGACATGATCGGCGCGGCGGGGCTGGACGCCCGGTGGGGGAAGGCGCTCGCGGGCTGAGGGTCACTCGAGCGCGATCTCGATCATGCAATGCTTCTTCGCAGCCTTCGCCAGCCGCTTGTCGAAGGTGAGCAGCGGGCATCCGAACAGCTCTGCGAGCGCAACGTAGCTCGCGTCGTAGGCGGAGAAGTTCTGTCGCAGCGTCATGATGCGCGGGATCAACGGCATCGACGGATGCAGTCCGATGCGCAGGCGGGCCAGGTCCCTCACCGCGGCGTCGAGCTTGGCATCGGGCAGCTTGGCGGCGCGATTCAGACCTCGAAGAGCGGACGCGACTTCAAGGGGCAGGACGTCAGGCGCGGTCAGTTGCTCATGGGCCAGACGGTCTCGGAGCGCATTGGGCTCCCCCATGGCGGGGAGCGCCTCGACGAGAACGGAGGCGTCGACGACGATCATCGACCCTGGCGCCCCTCGTGGATCGCCTTGAGAATGTCTTCCCGCGAGATCGCCGGGCCGGGGTCGCGCGCCTCGATCTCAGCGAACAGCTCCGCCAGCGTCGGCTTCGACGCCATCTCAGTCAGCTCGGCAGTCAGATACTGCTGCAGCGACTGCCCGCGCGCCTCGGCCCGTGCCGACAGCACGGAGTGCACCGCCGGGTCGAGGTCTCTGATCAGCACGTTCGGCATGCTTACAGTATGCATGCATCCTCTTTTCTTGAGAAGCACGCTGGATGCTGCCGGGTAGCGGGTCAGTCCCCGCTCGACCGCAACCCCCGCCGCGCCGAAAGCACCGTCACCTCCGGATGCTTCTCCACCAGCATCCGCTCGGCCTGATCGAGCACGTCGCGCACGTGCGTCGCGTGCGCGGCGACCACCGAGATGCCGATCTCGGTGCGGCGGTGCAGGTCCTGCGCGCCGACCTCGGCGCAGGAGGCCTCGGTGCGGCGGCTCAGCTCGGCGATGATCGGACGGATCACGCTGCGCTTCTCCTTCAGCGACTGCACGTCGCCGAGCAGGACGTCGAACTCGATCCACCCGATCCACACGCCGCCAGTCTGGCACGCACCGAGGCCACGTGGCTCACCCCTCCGAGATCCGCCGGAACTGCTCCTCGCTCAGTTCCACCTCGAGCGCGCCCAGGTTCTGCACCGCGTGCGCGAGCGACCCCGTCCCCGGAATCGGCAGCACGTTCGGCGAGCGTCGCAGCAGCCACCCCAGCGCCATCTGCGATGGCTCCGCGCCGATCTCAACCGCCACATCGGCGACAGCCCCGCCCGGCGCCGAAAGCTCGCCGATCGCGAGCGGGAAGAACGGCAGGAACGCGATGCCCGCGGCATCCGCATGGTCGATCACCGCGTCGTGCCCGCGCGCCGACAGGTTGTACAGGTTCTGCACCGAGGCGATCGGCGCGGTGCGCCGCGCCTCGTCCAGCTGATCCACCGTCACCTCCGACAGCCCGATGTGTCGGATCTTGCCCTGATCGCGCAGCTCGGCGAGCGCGCCCACCTGGTCGGCGATCGGGAAGTTCGGGTCGAGCCGATGCAGCTGCAGCAGGTCGATCCGGTCCAGTCGCAGGCGCCGCAGGCTCAACTCCACCTGCTGCTGCAGATACGCCGGATGCCCGAGCGGCACCCACACGGTCGGTGAGGGCCGCACGTTGCCGACCTTCGTCGCGATCAGCACGTCGTCGGCGTAGGGATGCAGCGCCCGCGCCACCAGTTCCTCGCTGTCGCCCAGCGCGTAGGCATCCGCCGTGTCGATGAGCTGCACGCCCGCCTCCACGGCGCCGCGCAGCAGCGCGATCTGCTCGGTGGGATCCTCCGCTCCGCGCCAGATGTGCGCGCCGGTGCGGGAGTGGTCGCCGGTGGCATCGGTGAGGCGCATCGTGCCCAGGCCGATCCGCCGCACCGGCAGATCACCGCCCAGCAGGAAGAAGTCGTCGGCGGTTCGCGTTGTGATGGTTTCAGTGCTCATGCCCACGACGGTAGGAGCTGACACCAGTGTCAGATGCAAGTCCCGCGGAGGAATCCATGTCGAACGACGCGATCACCATCGGCGAGCTGTCCGTGCGCACGGGAGTGAGCGTGCGCGCCCTGCGCCACTACGAGCAGCACGACCTCATCGCCGCCGTACGCACCACCGCAGGGCACCGGCGCTTCGCGCCGTCGACTGTTGAGGACGTGCGCCGCATCCGCCTCTTCCTCGACGCCGGGATGCCGCTGGCCGCCGTTGCCCAGGTCGTGGAGTGCTTCGTCGACGACGGCGCGCGCCTGCACGCCTGCGTCGCCGATGCCCTGCGCGCGCACCTCGACGTCGTTCAGCAGCGCATCGACGAACTCGACGACAAGCGCCGCACCCTGAACCGCCTGCAGGAGCTGGTCGCGGTCTGATCGGCGGGCATACTCGTCGGTAGCGTGGAACGGATGCCTTCCTCCCCGTCCCTCGCCCTGCGTCGCGCCCGCGTCGGTACGGCGCTGCTGTTCCTCACGAACGGTGCGCTGCTCGCCAACATCCTGCCGCGCTATCCCGAGATCAAGTCCGCTCTCGGATTGGATGCCGCCACCTACGGCCTCGCGATCGCCGCGTTCCCCGCCGGGGCGATCGCCGCCGGTCTCACCGCCGCGATGTTCGTCCGGCGCTTCGGGTCGGCGAAGGTCGCGGTGGTCGGCACGGTCATCGTCAGCCTGAGTCTGCTCGCTGCCGGGCTCGCGCCCTCGGCCGTGCTCTTCGCCCTCGCCCTGCTGCTCGGCGGAGCCGCCGACTCGATCACCGACGTCGCGCAGAACGCGCACAGTCTGCGCGTGCAGCGCGGCTACGCCCGCTCGATCATCAACTCCTTCCACGCGATCTGGTCGGCCGGCGCGGTGCTCGGCGGCGCGATGGCGGCCGCGGCGATCGCGCTCGGGCTGCCCCTCGGCATCCACTTGTCGATCTCGGCCGTGATCTTCGTGATCGTCTCGCTCGTCGCCGCCCGGCTCTGCCTGCCGGGCCGCGACGAGGCGGGGGAGGCACCCGACGCGCCTCACGCCGCGGCAGACAAAAAGCCGCGCGTCAGCGCCCGCACCGTCTTCGTCCTGCTCGCTCTCGTGCTCATCGCGATCGCCGGCGCCGTCGTCGAGGATGCCGGGATGTCGTGGGCCACCCTCTACCTCGGCAGCTCGTTGGGTGCGCCTGCGGCGCTCGCCGCCGTCGGCTACATCTCCCTTGTCGGCGCGCAGTTCGTCGGACGCCTCGTCGGCGACCGCCTCGTCGACCGCTTCGGGCAGCGCGCCATCGCTCGGGCGGGCGGCGCGATCGTCGCGGTCGGCATGGGGCTGGCGCTCGCGTTCCCCACGGTGCCCGGCACGATCGTCGGCTTCATGGCCGCCGGGTTCGGCGTCGCCACCCTCATCCCCGCGGCGCTGCAGGCGGCCGACGCGCTGCCCGGCCTGCGGCACGGCGCGGGCCTCACGATCGTGTCGTGGCTGCTGCGCCTCGGATTTCTGCTCGCCCCTCCGCTGGTCGGCCTCATCGCCGACAACGCGGGCCTGCGTGCCGGCCTGCTCGTCGTGCCGATCGCCGGCCTCGTCGCGATCCTGTTCGCGGGCGTGCTCGAGGGGCGACGGCAGCCTGAGAACTGACCGCGAACCTCTTCCCGAACGATGGTTACCGATATATCGTTAACCATCGTTCAGGCAGAACCGAGGAGGCCATCATGAACGGTTCGTTCTCTTCCAACGGGTTCGGAAACCCCTTCGACTTCGGCTCTGGCGGCCGCGGCGGCCCTGGCGGCGCGATCTGGGAGGCCATGGACCAGCTCCGCAACGCCTTCGAGCAGCGAGTCCCCACCCCGCGCATGGGCCGCGGTGACGTGCGCGCCGCCGTGCTCGCGCTGCTCGCCGAGCAGCCCATGCACGGCTACCAGATCATCAACGAGATCTCCGAGCGCAGCGGCGGCACCTGGAAGCCGAGCGCCGGTTCGGTCTATCCCACGCTGCAGCTGCTCGCCGACGAGGGCCTCATCGAGGCGGTCGAAGACAACGGCCGCAAGACGTACTCGCTGACCGAGGCCGGTCGCGAGGCCACTGCTGAGGACAAGCAGGCACCGTGGGAGGCATCCGCCTCCCGCCCCGGCGCGCACCTGGCCGCGCTGCCCAAGGCGGGCATGGAGCTCGCCGCGGCAGCCGCGCAGGTGGGCCGCACCGGCTCGCCCGAGCAGGTGCAGCAGGCGGTCGCCGTCCTGGAGGATGCCCGACGTAAGCTGTACGCGATTCTCGCCGCCGACTGATCGGAGCCCGCATGGCGCAGTCGGCGCATCGCCGTCGCTACCGACGCATCCTGGCCTTCGCCTCCCGCGTGCTCGTGCAGGTGTGGTGGTACGAACTCGTGCTGCCGCGCATCGGGTTCTCGGGAACCGCGGATCGCACGCGCGAGACGCGGATGCTGCGCATCGCGCGGCGCTTCCACGACCTGGCGGTCGAGTTGGGCGGCCTGATGATCAAGGTCGGGCAGTTCCTCTCGTCGCGCCTCGACGTGCTGCCGCCCGAGGTCACGCAGGAGCTCGCCGGTCTGCAGGACGAGGTGCCGGCGGTGCCGTTCCCCGACATCCGCGCGCTCGCCGAGGCCGAGCTCGGCACCACCCTCGCTCTCGCGTACGAGCGGTTCAACGAGACGCCGGTCGCCGCGGCATCCCTCGGCCAGGTGCATCGCGCGCGGCTCTCGCCCGCCGCAGCGCAGGATGCCGGCTTCGCCGACGTCGTCGTGAAGGTGCAGCGCCCGGGCATCGACGGCATCATCGACACCGACCTCGCCGCGCTGCGGAAGGTGGGTGGATGGCTGCGCCGCATCCGCATCGTGCGCGAGCGCGTCGACGCCCCGGCGCTCGTCGAGGAGTTCGCCCGTACCAGTCTCGAAGAGGTCGACTACCTGCACGAGGCCGCCAACGGCGAGCGGTTCGCGGCCGACTTCGACGGCGACCCGCGGGTCGCTGCGCCCGCGGTCGCCTGGGAGCGGACGACCCGTCGGGTGCTCACGCTCGCCGACGTCACCGCGATCAAGATCAACGACACGGACGCGCTGCGCGCCGCCGGCATCGACCCTGCCGAGGTCGCGCGCGTGTTCGCCGACGTGATGTTCGACCAGTTCTTCACGCACGGCTTCTTTCACGCCGACCCGCACCCCGGCAACGTCTTCGTGACGCCCCTGCGTGCTGGAGCCCCCGGAGCTCCGGTCTCAACGGATGCGGGTTACGCCAATGAACACCCACAAGGAGTGAGACCGGAGCAGGGAGGGGACGGGCCCGGCTGGCGGCTCACGTTCGTGGATTTCGGGATGATGGGCGAGGTGCCCCCCGGCATCCGCGACGGCCTGCGGGCGCTCGTGATCGCCGTCGCCGCGCGCGACGGCAAGAAGCTCGTCGCCGCCGCGCAGGACATGGGTGTGCTGCTGCCCTCGGCGCAGAACGCCGAGCTCGAGCGCGCCCTCACCACGCTGTTCTCGCGCTTCGGCGGCATGGGCTTCGCCGAGCTGCGCGACGTCGACCCGCAGGAGCTGCAGGGCTTCGCCGTCGAGTTCGGCGAGGTGATGCGCACCATGCCGTTCCAGCTGCCCGAGGGGCTGCTCATGCTGTTCCGCGCGGTCTCGCTGACCTCGGGCATGTGCAGCGGACTCGACCCCGCCTTCAACGTGTGGGACGCGGTCGAGCCCTACGCCAAGCGCCTGCTGCGCGAGGAGAGCGGCAATGTCGTGCAGGACTTCGCCAAGCAGACGCTCGAGAACGCGGCCGTGCTGTGGCGGATGCCGGCACGCATCGACTCCGCGATCACCAGGCTCGAACAGGGCAGTCTGACCTTCGACCTGAGTCGGCTGGAGCGCCGGATGGGACGTCTCGAACTGCTTGTGCGCCGGGCGGTCGGAGCAGTGCTCTTCGCCGGACTGCTGATCGGTGGCATCCTGCTGCTGCCGACGAGCGCGGCCTGGGGTGGAGTGCTGATGGGAGTGTCGGCCGTGCCCCTGCTGTATGCGCTGGCCGCGGGTGTGTTCGGTGGCGGCGGGAGATAGCGCGGGAGCGATCTGCACGCTTGATTTCGTATTCATTGAGTTAACTGCGTGATCTGATCCGATTACATCGGGCAATCTGATCTCTGAATTTGCACGGGACGGGCCTTCGGCGTCATACTCAACGCGCCATGCGCACCTCTCCCGAACCCTCTCCGACCGTCGCCGTCATCGGTGCCGGACGCCTCGGCGGCGTGCTCGTCGGCGCGCTGCGCGCGACGGGACTGACCGTGCACGGGCCGCTGCGCCGCGGCGAGAAGGCGCCCGCGAGCGACCTCGTGCTGCTGTGCGTTCCGGATGCCGCGATCGCTGAAGTCGCGACCGGAATGGATGCCGGTCTGGTGGGCCATGTCTCGGGAGCGACGGGCCTGGACGATGTCGACTTCAGCCTGCATCCGCTGCAGACCTTCACCGGGTCTGAGGGGCCGGAGGCATTCCACGGCATCGGCGCTGCCGTCGCCGGGCGGACGCCCGAGGCCCTGGCCGTCGCGACATCTCTCGCCGAGCGACTCGGGGCGCGGCCCTTCGAAGTCGACGACCGCGCGGGCTATCACGCGGCGGCATCGTTCGCGTCGAACTTCGTGCTCACCGTGCTGGATGCCGCGGAGCAGCTCGCGCGGGATGCCGGGGTCGAGGATGCGCGTGAACTGCTCGCCCCGCTGGTGCGCCGCACCGTCGACAACTGGGTGTCGCAGGGTGCGGCGTCCGCTCTGACCGGCCCGATCGTCCGTGGCGACGAGGCCACGGTCGCTCGCCAGCGCGCGGCGCTCCGGCCCGAGCTCGTCCCGCTCTTCGACGAGCTTGCGGACGCCACCCGTGCGCTGGCCGCCCCGCACCCTGAGCGAGCGAAGCGAGACGATGGGTCTGAGACTAAGCGAGCGAACTTCACCCCGCGCCCCGTGGGGGCGGGCTCCGCCCCGCACCCTGCCCCGCACCCTGAGCGAGCGGAGCGAGACGAAGGGTCTGAGACTGAGCGTCCTTCGTCTCGCTCCGCTCGCTCAGGACCCGAGGGCAAGGGCTCCGCTCGCTCAGGACCCGGGGGCGAGGGCTCCGCTCGCTCAGGACCCGAGGAAGGCACCACCGCATGAGGATCATCCGCACCATCGCCGAGCTGCGCGCCGCGGTCGCCGACGCCCGCAGTGACGGAGCATCCGTCGGGCTGGTCCCGACCATGGGCGCGTTCCACGAGGGTCACCTCTCGCTCATGCGCCGGGCCCGCCAGGACAACGGCCTCGTCGTCGTCTCGCTGTTCGTGAACCCGACGCAGTTCGGCGCGAACGAGGACCTCGGTTCCTACCCGCGCGATGAGGCCGGCGACGCGGCGATGGCCGAGGCCGAGGGCATCGATATCCTCTTCGCCCCGGATGGCGCGGAGATCTATCCCGACGGATTCGCGACCAGCATCCACATCTCGGGCGTCACCGACGTGCTCGACGGCGCGAGCCGTGGCGCGCACCACTTTGACGGCGTCGCGACCGTCGTCACGAAGCTGTTCGGCATCGTGCGGCCCGACGTCGCCTACTTCGGTCAGAAGGACGCGCAGCAGGTGCTCGTCGTACGCCGCCTGGTGCGCGACCTGAACCTCGACGTGCGCATCGAGGCGTGCCCGATCGTCCGCGAGGCGGACGGACTCGCGATGAGCTCGCGCAACGTCTACCTCGACGCGGATGCCCGGCGGCGGGCCACTGCCTTGAACAGAGCTCTCGATGCGGCATCCGCTCTCGCCGACGCGGGGGAGCGCGATGGCGCGACGCTCGTCTCCGCGGCATCCCGCGTGCTGGCGGATGCCGGCATCCGTCCCGACTATCTGGAACTGCGCGACAACGACGACCTGCGAGAGGTCGACCGGCTCGACGGCGAGGCCCTGCTGGCCGTCGCCGCCAAGGTCGGATCCGCGCGCCTGATCGACAACCACATCCTGAAAGGCGGCGCGTGATGCGACGCACCATGCTGAAGTCCAAGATCCACCGCGCGACGGTCACCGGCAGCGACCTGAACTACGTGGGCTCGATCACGATCGACCCCACCCTGCTTGAGGCCGCCGATATCCTGCCGCACGAGCAGGTGCACGTCGTCGACGTGGACAACGGGTCGCGCTTCGTCACGTACACGATCGCGGGCGAGCGCGGCTCCGGCGCGATGCAGGTCAACGGCGCCGCCGCGCGGCTCGTGCACGCGGGCGACACCATCATCGTCATCTCCTATGCGGAGTACTCCCGCAAGGACCTCGCGGAGTACGAGCCGACCGTCGTACACGTGGACCGCGGTAACCGGATCATCCGCGTCGACGACGTCGTGGACGCGCTGCTGACGGACGTGGCGGCATGAGTGCCGCGCCCGCCGCGAGCCGCCGGCTGACGCTCGGCGACCTCGCGGCGAAGAAGGATGCCGGTGACCCGATCGTCATGGTCACCGCCTACGACCACCCCGGCGCACAGATCGCCGACGAGGCCGGCGTCGACATGGTGCTGGTCGGCGACTCCGGAGCGATGACCGTGCTCGGCTACGACAGCACTGTGCCGGTCACGATCGACGAGATGCTGATGCTCACGCGCGCGGTGCGGCGCGGGCTGTCTCGTGCCCTGCTCGTCGGCGACCTGCCGTTCGGATCGTACGAGGCATCCGATGCCCTTGCGATCGAGACCGCGCAGCGCTTCGTGAAGGAGGCCGGGGTCGACCTGGTGAAGATCGAGCGCGGCGGCACCACCGTCGACCGCGCGCGGGCGATCGTCGCCTCGGGCATCCCGGTGGTCGGGCACGTCGGACTGACGCCGCAGACCGCGACCGCGCTCGGCGGCTACCGTGCGCAGGGCCGCACTGCCGAGGGCGCGCTGGCCGTGATCGACGATGCTCTCGCCCTGCAGGATGCCGGATGCTCGCTCATCGTGCTCGAGGCGGTGCCCGCCGAGATCACGCGGGCGCTGCGGCCGCTGCTGCGCGTCCCCACGATCGGCATCGGCGCCGGAGCGGATGCCGACGGCCAGGTGCTCGTGTTCCACGACCTGCTCGGCCTGTCAGACGGCCCGCAGGCGAAGTTCGTGAAGCGCTACGCCGAGCTGCGCGGCGCCGCGATCGACGGGGTGCGGGCGTATGCCGACGAGGTCCGCTCACGGGCGTACCCCGCGGTGGAGCACACGTATGGGATGCCGGCCGACGAGGTCGCGCGGCTGGAGCAGCTGCTCATCGATCGGGCCTGATCGCGTCTCGGCCGCCACCCATCGCATCTAGCCTGGAGGCGTGACCACTGCACCGCGCCGCATTCCTCGCGGAGATGAACTCGACAGCCTGATGCGGTTGTACGGCTACCGCTTCACCCGCACCGGCGGGGTGGCCGGCGCCGAGCCGACACTCGATGCGGATGACGTGGACGTCGCTGAGTCCTCGGGATGGCCGATCCACGCCGTCGAGCGCTTCGCCCCGGTCGAGATCTTCGAGAGGTCGGTCGCCGCGGCATCCGCGCTCGACGAGGAGGCCGTGCTGGGAGCGTTCGTGGCGGGGCTCGGCAGTGCGCCGTCCGGCCGTCAGATCGCGATCTCGTTCGGGTGGGCCCGCCATCTGCCGGCCGCCGTCGCCGCAGGCGCGGGCCTGCCGGACTGCGGTCTGGAGCCCCGCGACGGAGACGCATTCGCCATCGATACGACCGAGGTGCTCCTGCGCATCGCGCTCGGATGGGCGTGGAACGAGCAGCCGTACAAGTACCTGCCCGATCTCGAGGCGGCGGCCGCGACCGGGCTTCCTGCGCCGACGGCGGATGATCGCGAACGGATGGGGGCACTGCTGGAGGTGGTGGCCGCACAGCCCGCGGGGACGACTGCGAGTGCGTTGGAGAAGGCGGTGGCCCGCGCCAGGATCGTGCCTGGCACCGACAAGTATCAGCGTTACGGCATCCTCATCGGTCTCGCAGAGATCGGGGTGCTGCCCAGCACGCTCGCGCCCAGCTGGGACAGATTCGTCTCCCGCCGAGAGGTCGAAGAGGCATGGTCCGGCGGGCCCCGGTCGGACATCACCCCGCCGCTGTCCGGGTGGCGCGGCGGCGTCGACGACAGTCGCGCGGAACGGCTGCGCCGCGTCTGAACGCAGGGAGTCGCGGGACGTGGCCTATCCGCTGAACGATGCGAGGGCGTCGTCCACGGTCTTCGCCAATGCGCTGATGACGTGATGCCCGTCCTCGATGTCCCAGAGCGCGTTCTGCAGCAGCCGTGCCGCCGTCCATGCGGCCGCGTGGTGGCGGTCGAGGGCGAGCATCTCGGTGAGGATGTCGAAGCGCCGCCGCACGATGCGGGGCGCGTCCGAGACGGAGTGGTCGGTGCTCCACTCGCTGTCCAGAGCGGGCCAGAGGTCGAACGCGGGATGCCCGACGAGAGGCTCCGGGTCGATCGCGAGCCAGGGTTCACGGTCGGCTGAGAGCACATTGCCGTAGTGCAGATCCCAGTGCAGGAGGCGATCACCGGCCTCGGTCTCCACCTCGGCGACCTGGCGGGCCCATCGATCCATGCGCGACCGATCGTCGGCTTCGAGAACCCGCATCGCTGCAGGAGCGTCACCGATCATCTGTGCGACGATCGCGCCGAGCCGGGGGAGTCCGTCCGGTGCGGGCGCGTCGTGCAGGCGGGTGAGGAGGCCGCCGACCACGTGAACCGCATCGTCGTCGTCATCGACCGCTTCGAGACTGCGATCCTCGTGGAGCCGTTCGAGCAGCATCCCGCCCGCATCGGTGTCGCTGTCCAAGAGCAGAACCGTGCCCCGGCCGCTCCAGGCGATGAGGCCGAGGATCGCGGCGCTCGTCTCCGGTTTCGGCGGCTGCAGCTTCAGCGCGGCCGGCGTCCCGTCGGCGCGCCGCACCGGCACGAGGACTCCCGCTTCGCCGGCCCGGACCATACCGTCCGGGCGAAGATCCCACTTCTGAAGAAGGTCGCGGGCGACCGACGGCAGCAGTCGCAGCCATTCTCGGGTCGTGTCATCTCCGGAATCGAAGCCGCCGATGACCTCCGCGGGAATGACGAACTGCTGTTCCGAACCCATGCGTGACAGTCCATCACAGGGCTGTGTCGCCGAGCGGTGCGCAGCCGACCACTTCGAGCGGTCCCTCCTCGGGAGTCGGCGGTTCGAACCGTTCGAAGTACTCCCTCGCCGTCTGTGCGGTGAGCGGCCAGTCGTCCGCCTGCCTGCCGTGCCGGTCGCCGACCCGGCTCAGGATGGTCTCGAGCGGCGTCGCGATGTAGACCGTCGCCGGCACGATACCCCGCGGTGCGAGCAGTGCGCGGTACTCATCGCGCTGTCGCCGGAACCAGAACCCGAAGTCGAGCACGACATCGTCCCCTGCTTCGACATGGCGCAGCAGCCGGTCCTTCAGCTCCGCGGCCACTTCGGCGACGACCTCGGCGGAGGGCATCGTCGTGATCCCGCGGTCCCAGAACTCCACCTCGAACGACAGGCGGATCCAGCCCTCGCGCTCAAGGCCCTTGGCATGGGTGGTCTTGCCGGCACCACCGGGTCCGCACATCATCACGACCCGCGGCCGGCGCATCTCGTCTCCTGACACCCGGCCGAGGCTACGCCTCACCGCCGACATCCCGAGTCAACCCGTACGAATACATGTCGCGGCGGTCGTCGCCGACCCGTTCCCACGACCGCAGCAGGCCCTCTCGCTCGAAGCCGCACTTCTCGGCGGTCAGCCACGAACCCGTGTTGTCGGGGTCGACGTACAGCTGCAGGCGCGGGACGTCGAGTGTCTCGAACGCCCACTTCGTGAGGGTCTGTAGGGCCGCCGAGGCGTGGCCGCGGCGCCTGCTGCTCGGCCTGATCCAGTAGCCGATCGTCGCGCGCCCCCTGTCCACGTCGCGCAACCAGAGTCCGATCTGACCGACGCAGGCGGCATCCGCCTCGATCGCGAACGAATACCCGGCGCCGGATGCCGCGCGCTCGTGCTGCCTCTCGATGAATGCGGCGGCCAGCGCAGGGTCGGCGATGGCGGGCACGGTCGTGACGAGGGGGATCAGCGGGTCGGAGGACGCGTCGAGCACGGCGTCGACATCGTCCACCCGGAACGGGCGGAGCGTCACGGCATCGCCGCGGATCGTCGGGACCTCGAGCCTCACTCCATCAGTATGGGCGACGCGGGCTGCGGGGTCGCCCGCGGAGCGACGAAGGAGCGGGGATGCAGCGTCGCGACATGCTGGGCGTCCTTCGTCTCGCTTCGCGGATCCTGAGCGAGGAGCGCAGCGACGAGACGAAGGGCGCTCAGGACCCGGAATGGCGGACCTTCCGAGGCGCTGGGCGTCCTTCGTCTCGCTTCGCTCGCTCAGGACCCGGACTGCCGCTTCGCGGATCCTGAGCGAGGAGCGCAGCGACGAGCGCCGTACTGAGCGAGCGGAGCGAGACGAAGTGACGAAGGGCGCTCAGGACCCGGACTGCGCGGCACGGGCATCCGCCGCCGCGATGCCGCGGCGCATCTCCTCGCGCGACTCCTCAGGCCATGGACCGGATGCCGCGAGCGGGATCTCCGTGAGGAAGCGTCGCTCCGGCTCCGGGATGCGGGAGACGAGCAGATCCGGATCGCTGCCCGCCGTCGCGTACAGCGCCGGTCCGTCGGCGTAGAACAGGTCGGTCACGACGAGCCGCCCGTCGGCCCCGCGCATGACGTTCGACGGGTTCGTGTCGAGTGGGCCGCACCAGGGCAGCTCGCGCAGCGCCCTGGCGTGGACGCCGTCGATGATGTCCACCAGCTCGGCCACGGCCTCGTCACGATCGGCGATCAACCCGTGGAAGGCGTGCGCATCCGACTCATCCACCGGAGTCAACCACTCCATCAGCTGCAGGTCTCCACCGCCGGTCAGCCGCCGATGCGCGAACAGCTCCGGGACCAGCCGGGTGCGCGCGGCCGCGCGGTACAGCTCCGCCGAGTACGGCCCGGTCGGATCGAAGGGACTGATCCGCACCGCCGCCGACCCGTCCGGCGCGCGCAGCGCGATGGCCCAGTCCCCGGCGCCGGCCCGCGTCCATCCGGCATCCGTGAAGGCGCGCTCGGCAGAGCGGTGGTCGGCGTCCTCCGGGAGCGCGGCGAGCGTGGCATCCATCTCCCCAGTCTGGGGGACCGGCGCCGACGCGGTCGACCGCGGCATCGGTTCGGAGCGACGCCGACCCTCGGAGTGGATCGCCGCGGCTCAGCCGCGTGCAACCTGCTGGCGACGAACAGCCGCCGAGATGACGGCGATCAGGGTTCCCGCGGCCACGCCGATCACGGTCTCCAGCATCCGGTCCCGCAGCAGCACGTCGGGTGAGGTCGGAGCGGCGAGTTCGACCATGAGCAGCGCGAGCGGCGTGATGAAGACCATGGCGATGCCGTAGTTGCGGCCCACGAACATCTCCGCGCAGGCCTGGAAGGCGATCGCGATCAGGATGACGGCCAGCGGAGGCAGGTGCAGGGCGAGGATGCCGGCCGCGACCAGCACGCCGAGCAGCGTGCCGACCAGGCGCTGGAGTCCCCGGATCACCCGGGCCGTGAGGTGCGCGCCGCTGACCGCCGCGGCCGCTCCCACCATCGCCCAGTACCAGTGCGATCCCACCAGCAGCAGCCCGAGCACGCCGCCGAGCAGCGTGGCGGCACCGACCGTGACCGCCATCTCCCAGGCCACGTCGCCGATCGGCTGCCGGGTTCGGGTGATCTCGATCGCGGGAAGGCGCCGCACGCCGGCCGCCGCGAGCGTCGCGGTCACCAGCAGCGAGAAGAGCACGCTCCCGACTCCCACGACGAGCACGTTCGCGAACGAGACACCGGATGCGGGGATGCTGGCGGTCGCTCCGATCGCGAACACCGCGAACAGTCCTCCCGGCGGATGCCACCGCATCACGTAGGCGAGCAGCGTGACCACCGACGCGACCGCGGCGACCGAGACCACCGACACCAGCGATGGTGCTCCAGACAAGGACAATCCGGTGCCGGCGAGCATCGCCAGGATCAGGACGCCTCCGGCGCCCGCCTGCATGCGCAGACGATCTCCGAAGCCGTCGGTGCGTCCGTAGAGCGCCGCGAAGGCGCCGAAGCTGGCGTAGATGCTCAGGTCGAGCCGCCCGATCGCCCACAGGATCAGCAGCGGCACGCCGACACTGACGGCGGCCCGCAGCGCGACGCGGTGGTCACCGCGAGACGGGGCCACCCGAATGACGCCCGTCCACACCCGCCCGCGAGACTCTGCCACCCGTCAGCCGAACTTCTTGAAGCCCTGGTCGTGCCAGTACGACGCCTGCGCCGAGGTGCGCCGAAGGATCGCGTCGGGCGCGGCCGGTGCGGGCCACAGCATCAGCTCGTACGAGTCGGGTGCCGGGTCGGCCTCGTCGGCGACATCCTGCTGATGCCCGGCATCCATTCCGGTCGCATTCCAGCGCGCGCGATAGCTCGGCTCGGGGACGGCGAAGCGCACGGCCGGGTTCTCGGCCCACCCCGCGAGCGCGGCGGTACCGGATGCCGGGAGCAGACTGGCCTCGACGATCTCCTCCCAGTCGCCGAGGTCGGGTGCTTCATCGTGAAGGCTCACCCGGATCGGCACCTGACCGGTGTGCGTGCCGGTGATGAGGAAGAGCGTCCCGTCGACGGCGGCGCCGCAGAGGCCGTTGCTCTGGCCGCGGAAGGCGTCGTCGGGCAGCGGCGGCTCCAGCTCGCCGGTGGTCAGGGCCGCCTGGGCGTACGACGTCCAGACCGATCCATCGAAGACCACCTGCATGCATCCATCCTTGCCGATCGCGGGGCCGCGGGCGAGCGGATCGGCTTGCGGGCGAGCCGCGCGGGTGTAGACCAAAGTCGGGGGTCGACACAGACCTCGGATGCTCCCGCCTCGGCGCGGTTCTCGCCAATATTGAGCCATGACCAACAAAGAGCGCAGCGCAACCCCCGCCGAGACAACGGTGGGGCCGGCGCTGAAGGTTCGCCCCCGGGTGTGGATCGGCCTCGTGATCTGGGCCGGATACGCACTCCTCGTCTTCCTCGTGCAGCTGATCACCTCCGTGCCCTACAGTGCACTCGGCGACAGCGGTTCGAACCTGTTCTTCGGCGCAGGCCTCTCCTTGATCGTCGGAGCGGTGGCCCTCGTGATAACTGCCACCCTGCTGGGCTGGTGGCGTCCGGCGCTGTTCGATCGTCACCGCAGCGTGCGCTGGCCGATCTTCGTGCCGATCTTGATGGTGGTCGCCCTCATCATCAACCTCATGAACACCGACTGGGGTTCCTATGACGGTGGCTTCTTTGCGGCGTCCCTCGTACTGCTGCTCGTGGGCTTCACCGAGGAGATGGCCACGCGCGGTCTGCTGATCGTGGGACTGCGCAGCCGGCTCGGTGAGGGCTGGGTGTGGTTCCTCAGCTCGGCACTGTTCGCGCTCATGCACCTGATGAACGCACTGACCGGGCAGGATCTGCTCACCACTCTGCAGCAGGTGGGCATGGCCTTCATCGCAGGCACGATCTTCTACATCCTGCGTCGCACCACCGGCAGCCTCATCTGGGCGATGGTGCTGCACGGACTGTGGGACTTCTCGGTCTTCGCCGTCGAGCACGGCACTCCCGGAAAGTACGCAGCCCTCGGTACGCCCGTGTACGCGATCACCGGGTTGGCCGCGCTGGCCGTCGTCGCCTTCGTCATCCGCGGTGCGAAGGAGCGCACCGCGATCGCCTGAACCTCGCATCCGACGCCCCCGGCCCTCCGGTCGGGGGCGTCGTGCGTGTGGCCCGGCTCGGCATCAACGGGGATGCTGCGCAGGAACCTCTTGACACCGGCATCCGCCCGTCGTAACGTACAACCAAATGGTTGCACAAACAGAACTGAGCGAGACGGAGATCGACCGTGTGTTCCACGCACTGGCGACGTCGACCCGGCGCGACATCCTGCGTCGGACGATCGATCGCGAACAGTCCGTCTCCGAGCTGGCCCGCGACTACGACATGTCGTTCGCCGCGGTCCAGAAGCACGTCGCCGTCCTCGAAGAGGCGCGGCTCGTCATCAAGCGCGCTGAGGGACGCGAGCGGCTGGTCCGCGCGAATCCCGACATGATCGCCCGCGCCAAGGCGCTGCTCGCCCGCTACGAGGAACTCTGGCGCGCACGCATCGCCCGTCTCGACGACCTGCTCGCCGAGCCCGATCCCCGCAACGACCCCGCACGACCTGATCAAGGAGACTGACAATGCCCGTCATCTACATCACCAACGACCCCGAGGCACTCACCCTCACCGTGACGGCCGAGTTCGCGGCTCCGGTCGAGCGCGTCTGGAACGCGTACGCCGACCCGCAGCAGCTCGAGCGGTTCTGGGGCCCTCCGGGCTGGCCGGCGAGCTTCACGAGCTTCGACCACCGGCCCGGCGGGTTCGCGCAGTACCACATGACCAGTCCGCAGGGTGAGAAGTCCTCCGGCCGCTGGGAGTTCCTGAAGATCGAGGAGCCGCACGGCTTCGAGGTTCTGGACTGCTTCGTCGATGAGGCCGGCGAACCGATCGGCGGGTTCCCGGCGATGCGCATGGTCTTCGGCTTCGCCGAGGACGGCGGTGCCACCCGCATGACCTGCGTCACGCACTTCGACTCGGTCGAGGCGCTGCAGCAGTCCGTCGAGATGGGCATGGTCGAGGGCACCCGCATGGCGATGGCGCAGATCGACGCCGTGCTGCAGGACCTGCGCGAGTACGCGCAGGGCAAGGGCACCCGCCTCGAGCTGATGGACGACACCCACGTGCGCATCACGCGTCTCGTGAACGGTCCGCGCGAGGTGGTCTGGCGAGCCCACATGGACCCGGAGCTCACCAAGCAGTGGATGACCGGACCCGACGGCTGGGTGATGACCGAGGACGTCCCGGCCGACACGGTCGGCAAGCACTACCGCACCTCATGGGCGCCGGTCGGCGACACCGAGGGTGAGCCGTTCGGCTTCGAGGGCGACGTGCTGCTCATCGACGAACCGCGCCGCGCGGTCACCACCGAGATGATGATCGGCACCGACGGCCCGTCGACGCTCAACGATCTCAACCTCTACGAGGAGGACGGCGCCACACTCATCACTCTGCTCATCGAGTACCCCGACAAGGACACTCGCGACATGATCCTCGCCACCGGCATGATCGACGGCATGGAGGCCGGGTACGACCGCCTCGAGCGCACGGTGCTCGTGCCGTAGCATCCGCTGTCCCTTCTGCCCCTGCCGCCGGCCCGACCGGCGCAGGGGCAGAATGATGTCATGGCCCTTCCGATCTCCGCACTGCAGATGCCAGAACCCCAGCGCGTGTACACGGCCGACGGAACGAGCCTGGCGACCTACACCTGGGGCGATCTCGACGCCCCGGTCGTGGTCATGGTGCACGGGTTCGCGTCGAACACCCACGACAACTGGGTGCTCACCGGCCTGGAGCGCCGACTCGCGGCGTCCGGTCTGCGGGTGATCGGCATCGACCAGCGCGGCCACGGCCGCAGCGAGAAGCCGCACGAGGCCGGTGCGTACAGTCTCCGGACCCTCGCCGGCGACGTCGAGACCGTGCTCGACACCTACCTGGTAGACACCGCCTCGTACCTCGGATACTCGCTCGGCGGACGCGTCGGATGGCACGTGATGCTCGACCTTGAGGACCGCATCGACCGCGCCGTGCTCGGCGGCGTGCCCGACGGCACCGCCCTCGACCGCATCGTCCTCGAAGAGGTGCAGGCGCACCTCGATGAGGGCACCCCGATCAACGATCCCGTCACGCAGAGCTACATCGAGCTCACCGAGCGGGTGCCGGGCAACGACCTGCGCGCCCTGCTGGCACTCGCCCGCGGCATGCGCAACGACGCGATCATCGCGCACCCCGAGAACGCCCCGCAGGTGCCCGTGCTGTTCGTCACCGGCACCGAGGACACCATCCTGGAGGGCTCCCGACGCCTGGCCGAGGTCACGCCGGAGGGCCGGCTGATCGAGGTCCCGGGACGGCACCACTTCAACACCCCGGCCTCGCGCGGGTTCCGCGACGCGGCATCCGACTTCCTCACCGCAGACCGGGACTGATCCGGCACATGGGCATCGTCGTCAAGTTCCTGCTGATCCTGCTGGTCGTCGCGCTGGCGATCGGCATGATCGTGCGGCTGTTCCGCAAGCCCACCAGGCCGGTGGACACCGGCCCGAAGAAGCAGCGGATGCCGCTCATCGTGCCCCTCATCGGATGGCTGCTGCTGATCGCCGGTGTGGGCATGGGTCTCGCCGGCTTCTCGGCCAGGGCGGGCACCGATCCGGTGCCGATGCGGATCGGCTCCGTGGTCGCACTCGTCCTCGGCCTGATCGTGCTGCTGCTGCACCGGAACCGGTACGTGCAGCCCGACGCCGAGCAGGTGCGGTTCCGCACCTTCCTCGGCCGTCAGCACGAGATCGCGTACCGCGACGTCACTGCCTACGCGGTGGCGGAAGCGGGATGGCGCTCCCGTCTGCAGCTGCGCACCGCCGACGGCACCCGCCTTCGCGTGAACCCGATGGTGTTCGACATGTCGCCGGCGCTCGCCGCGATCTCGGTCAAGGAGCGCACCGGCCGCTGGCCGTGAAGTTCGCAGCCGCTCCGAGACGAACGGATGCCGAGCCCGGGGGAGCTCCCCTGAGCCGAATCATCCGCTCAGGTCGCAATCGATCACGCTCGGAGCCACGGAAAGCGGGACAAGCCGCGCCCCGAACGTGGGGCCAGGGCGGCGCGACCCAGCCCCGTCCCAGCCAGGCATGACACCGTTGATGGCATGAGTGTCCACGCCCCGGCGCACGCCCCGCAGCAGAGCAATGCTCTCGCGGGCACCGCGCTCGGAGTCGTGGCCGTCGCCGCCGGCGTCGCACCGTGGATCGCGGCCGGCGGCATCCTGCCGGTGCAGAACCTGTGGCGCACCGAGGTGCAGCGTTTCCAGATGCCCTTCTCACTGCTGCCGGTGAGCCAGTACTACGCGACCAGCATGTTCGTGCTGATCGTGATGGGCGGCGTCTTCGCCGGCGTCGCCAGGCGCCTGCTCGCCCGCACCTGGAGCGCCTGGCCGATAGCCCTCGGCGTGCTGATCGGGCACGTCGTCGCGGTCGTCCAGAGCTTCATCGCGGATGCCCGTGGGCTCGACCTCGACGACAGCCGGGCCTGGTGGTACCTCGGCGGACTGCTGTTCGGGGCGATCATCGCGGTCGGCTTCGCGCAGGTCGGGTTCTGGCTGATCTCTCGGCCGTCCAATGGGCCGGCCGCCCTCGGCATCGCGCTCGCCGCCGTGCCGTTCGCAGGCTGGGTCGGCATGTGGGCGCAGCTGCTCGCGGGCACGACGGGTGTCCCGCAGGGCGTCATCCTGCTGCTGCGCTGGCTGCCGGCGATCGTGGTCGGTCTGACCCTGGCCTGGTGCGGGGTGCGACCCGCGACGCGCCTGATCGTCTGGCTGCTCGGGCTGAGCGCACTGTGGATCGTGCCCGCCGCGTTCACCGCGATCCAGTACTCCCTCGGCTCACGCGTGCTGGCGGGCGACCTCAGCGAGATGGCCGCCGCAGGCATGCAGGTGTTCCCGGCTGCACTCGCGGTCGGATGGCTGCCGGTGGTCGTCGCCGCCGCGATCGGCGTGGTCGGGGCGGCGCTGTCCGCGGTCCTGCGGAGGCAGAGGGGTTAGTCGTCCTCGTCCTCGTCCTCGCCGCTCGCCGTGACGTCCGCGGCCTCGGGCGCCGGAGGCGCGACGGGGAACACCACGGTCGTGTAGAGCGGTCCGCCACCGAGGCCGAAGATGTCGGACGCGGTCGGCGGCGCGTCGAGCTGCTCGGCAGCGCTCTGCGGATCGAGTGGTTCGGACGGAAGCCCGGCCCACTCGTTCTGCTCCTCTTCGGGGCGCTGCTGGAAAAGACCCATGTCGCTATTGTCCCTCTGCGCTGACGCTGTCGGCGCGAGGCTCTTCGCGCACGGCATCGACGAGGTTGCGCCAGGCGCCGACCAGCGCCGACTCCGGCAGTTCACGCCGCCGCTCGTCGTGCAGCGTGGTGGCCCGGATCAGCCAGGTGAACCGGTCCGCGCCGAGCGGCGACTCCGGCTCCGGGTCATCCCACGGGCAGCTCTCGATGAGTTCCAGCCAGCGCTGCTCGTCATCGGGCGCGGGGTCCACCCGCCACCGACGGCGGATGCCGGCGATGCCGCCGGTGCGCACGACGAGCACCGCGAGCACGCCGACGGGCGCGTCATCCGGCTGTGGTTCCTGCGGATCCATCCTTGATCACTCCGACGGTGATCCACGCGTTGCGGACCGCCTCTTCCACGGTAGCGCCCAGTTCGCGCGCCGCAACCAGTGTCGCGTCGGCGAACTGCGCGAAGGTGGCCGTGGTCGACAGCCCGCCGGTCAGTGCGCGGTACCAGACCGTGCCCGCCTCTTCCCAGGCGTGCCCGCCGAGCGTGGTCGCGGTGAGGGCGAACGCACGATTCGGGATGCCGGAGTTGATGTGCACCCCGCCGTTGTCCTCGGTGGTGGTCACGTAGTGCGCCATGTCGGCGGGCTGCGGGTCCTTGCCGAGCTCGTCGTCGTCGTAGGCGGTTCCGGGGTGCAGCATGTCGCGCAGCGCCCTGCCCTGCACCGCCGGGGTGAACAGGTCGGCGCCGATCAGCCAGCTGGCCTGATCGGCGGTCTGCCCGAGCAGGTGCTGCTCGGTGAGGGCGCCGAACACGTCGGCGATCGACTCGTTCAGGGCGCCGGGCTGGTCCTGGTACTCCAGGCCGGAGGCGGTCTGGATGACCCCGTGCCCGAGCTCGTGGCCGATCACCGAGACCGAGCCGGTGAAGCCCTGGAACACCTCGCCGTCTCCGTCGCCGAAGACCATGCGGGCGCCGTCCCAGAAGGCGTTGTCGTACTTCTGGCCGTAGTGCACGGTGGCGTTCAGGGGCGCGCCTGCGCCGTCGAGCGAGTTGCGCTCGAACGCCTCGAGCAGCAGGTCGAACGTGGCGCCCAGGCCGTCGAAGGCCTGGTTCACGGACTCATCGGCGACGGGTGCGTCGTCCTCTCTGCGCACGACCGTGCCGGGCAGGGTCTCGGTGCCCTTGGCATCCGAGATCGTGCGATCGGGAGCGGCGGTCACCTCGGCGACCAGCGCGCCGGACTCATCGATCGAGAGCTCCAGCCGCGAACGGAACGGTGGCCGTCCGGCGATGAGCGTCTGCCGCGCAGCATCCGCCGCCGTCGAGTACCGCTCGGACTGCGCGAGCCTGGCCAGCAGGTAGGCCGGCACGATGCTGTGGTGGATGGGGGGCGGGAACGTCTTCGTCATCTTCATCATCTTCTTCATCACCTTTGTCGTTGTTCCCGACGATACGCGTCGCCGCGGACATCGGCTCCGGGCATATCGGGAGCGTATCGAGAAGCGCATACGCCCCTGCAACAGGCGCGCAGGTGGACTGGTGAGCATGAGCTTCGAACGCCCCACCCTGCATCTGAGCAGAGGCGCCGTCGCCGAGAACGTGCGCAGGATGCGCGCCGGTGGGCCGGTCATGGCGGTGGTCAAGGCCGACGGGTACGGACACGGTGCGGTCGCCGTGGCGACCGCGGCCGTCGATGCCGGGGCCGAGTGGCTGGGCGTCACCGATGTGGCCGAGGGGGTCCTGCTCAGGGAGAGCGGCATCGAGACGCCCGTCCTCGCCTGGCTGCACCCCGCCGGGATCGACGCAGCGCTCGCGGCCGCGTACGGGGTGGATGTGGCCGTCGCATCGGCGGACGAGCTGGCGGAGCTGATCGAGGATGCCGCGGTCGGGGCGGCGGATCCCGTTCGAGTGCACCTGCACCTGGACACCGGCATGGCCCGCGGCGGATGCCCCGTGCGGGACTGGGAGCGGATGCTGTCGCTCGCGCGCAGCGGCAGCGACGCCGGGCGCCTGCGGGTCGTCGGCGTGATGGGGCATCTGCCCGACGCGGATCTCGCCGATCCGACGGCGAACGTGCCCTGGGTGATGCGGATGCGGCATGCGCGCGACGCCGCGCTGAGGGCGGGGCTGGCACCGCTGATCACGCATCTCGGAGCCACCGCGGCCGCGCTCACCGACCCGTCCACCCGATTCGACCTGATGCGGGTCGGGGCGGGGCTGGTCGGGATCGACCCCTCCGGAACCGTCGAGCTTGCGCAGGCAGGACGCCTGACCGCACCGGTGGTGCACAGCAGCCAGGTCGAGGAGAACACCCGGATCGGGTATGGAGGCACGCATCTGACCGACCGGCGCACGAACATCTCGGTGCTCGGACTCGGCTACGCCGACGGCATTCCGAGAGAGCTGTCGCGCGAGGCCTGCGTGGAGATCGGCGACAGGCGGCATCGCATCGTCGGGCGGGTCTCTATGGACCAGATCGTCGTGGACACCGGCGATCTCTCCTGCCCGCGCGGGAGCATCGCCACCGTGTTTGGGCCGGGAGGGGCGGCGCCGAGCGTGCAGGAATGGGCCGAATGGGCGGGGACCATCCCGCACACCATCGTGACCGGAATCGGATCACGCGTAGTGAGGAGAACTGCATGACCCGAGTACTGGTGATCGGCGGAGGGCAGAGCGCGGAGCACGACGTGTCGCTGGCCGGCGCCGCCGGCGTCGCGGCGGCGCTGCGCAAAGGGGGGTTCGGCGTCGAGGAGCTCACGATCGGCCGCGACGGATGCTGGCGGCGCGGCGCCGCCGTGCTGGGGGCGTCGGCCGTGCAGTCGATGGGCCCGGCACTGGAGACGATGGGTGGCGTCGACGTCGTGTTCCCCGTGCTGCACGGGCCGAACGGCGAGGACGGCGCGCTCGCCGCCCTGTGCGCGCTGGCGGGGGTGCCGATGGTCGGCTCGGATCTGCGGGCGGGGGCGATCGGGATGGACAAGTGGGCGACCAAGCTGGTCGCAGAGGCCGTCGGCATCCGCACCGCGCGGGGCGTGCTGGTCAGTCGCGCAGACATCGGCGACGTGGAGTTCGACGGTCCGGTGGTCGTGAAGCCCGTCGCGGCCGGGTCCAGTCACGGTGTGACGCTGGTGACCGAGGCCGCTCAGCTGCAGGACGCCCTGCACCGGGCCGCGCGTTTCGATGACCGCATCCTGGTGGAGGAGGTCGTGCACGGGCGCGAGGTCGATGTCTCGGTGCTGCGCGAGGACGGGGCGCGATGGGCAAGCCCGCCGCTGGAGATCCATGCCGCGGCGGCCGACGGGTCGGCGATGTTCGACACCGCGACGAAATACGACGGTTCGGCCCGCTTCACCACGCCTGCGGACCTCACCGGTTCCGAGCGCAGAGTGCTCAGCACAGCGGCGGTGCGCATGTTCGATGCGCTGGGCTGCTCGGGCGTCGCCCGGATCGACTTCTTCCTCACCGCGGACGGCCCCGTGCTCAACGAGGTGAACACGACGCCGGGGATGTCGGCGCAGTCGCAGGTGCCGCGGATGTTCCAGGCCGTGGGGATCGGCTATCCCGAACTGGTCGCACGCATGGTGAGGGCGGCTACAGCCGGTTCACCGCGGTGACGGTGATCACGGCCTCTCCGGCGTCATCCGACTCGGCGAGGTCGACGGTGGCGGAGATGCCCCAGTCGTGGTCGCCCTGGGGGTCGTCCAGGATCTGCCGGATGCTCCACGAAGATGAGCCCTCCTCGATCATCAGGAGCGCCGAACTGCGGGCATCCGCCCCGGTGAGGATCTCGTCGTGCTCGGCGAAGTAGCCGTCCAGCGCGGCCTCCCAGCCGTCGAAGCCCGGGTCGAGCTCGGTGAGGGCGTCGAGGTCCTCGCGGGCGGCGAGCTGCACCCGCCGGAACAGCTCGTTGCGCACCAGGATGCGGAACGCGCGGACGTTCGTGGTGAGGCGCTTCGGCGCAGGCGGCACCACCGGTTCCTCCTCGTGCTTCAGTGCGACCGGTCCCTGAGCGAGCGTAGCGAGACGAAGGGTCTCCCACTCGTCGAGCAGGCTGGAGTCGACCTGGCGCACCAGTTCGCCGAGCCATTCGATGAGGTCGCGCAGCTCCTCGCTCTTGAGATGCTCGGGGATGGTCTGCGAGGCGGCGCGGTAGGCGTCGGAGAGGTACCGCAGCACGACGCCCTCCGACCGGGCGACTTTGTAGAAGGCGACGTATTCCCCGAACGACATGGCGCGCTCGTACATGTCGCGCACGACGGACTTCGGACGCAGCTGGAAGTCGCGGATCCACGGCTGCGCGGCGCTGAACGTGTCGAACGCGGCCGACAGCAGCTCGTCGAGCGGCTTCGGATAGGTGATCTGCTCGAGCAGCTCCATCCGCTCGTCGTACTCGATGCCCTCGGCCTTCATCGCGGCGACGGCCTCGCCGCGGGCGATGAACTCCTGCTGCGAGAGGATCGCGCGCGGATCGTCCAGGGTGGACTCCACGATCGAGATCATGTCCAGAGCGAATTGACCGGTCCCTGAGCCTGACGAAGGGTCGGGCTCGAGCAGTTCGAACGCGGCCAGCGCGAAGGGCGAGAGCGGCTGGTTGAGCGCGAAGTTGGGCTGCAGGTCGACGGTCAGTCTGATGCCGTCCGGCCCGTCCTCGACGATGCCCGACTCGCGAAGGGTCCGGTAGATCCCGAGGGCGCGCAGGGCCAGCATCCGCTGCTTCGCACGCGGCTCGTGGTTGTCGTATACCAGCGCGCGCATATTGCCGAAGACGTCGCCGCCGCGGCCGATCACGTTCAGCATCATCGCGCTGGTGATCTGCATGTGCGAGGTCAGTGTCTCGGGCTCGGCCTCGATGAGCTTGTTGAACGACGGCTCTCCCCACGACACGAAGCCGTCCGGCGCCTTCTTGCGGATGATCTTGCGCTTCTTCTTCGGGTCGTCGCCGGCCTTGCGGATCGCGGCGATGTTCTCGGACTCGTGCTCCGGCGCCTGCGCCACCACGGTGCCGGCGGTGTCGAAGCCCGCACGGCCGGCGCGCCCCGCGATCTGGTGGAACTCGCGAGCGTTCAGTTGCCGCATCCGGGTGCCGTCGAACTTCGTCAGCGCCGTGAGCAGCACGGTGCGGATCGGCACGTTGATGCCGACGCCCAGGGTGTCGGTGCCGCAGATGACGCGCAGCATCCCGCGCTGCGCGAGCTGCTCGACGAGCCGGCGGTACTTCGGCAGCATGCCGGCGTGGTGCACGCCGATGCCCATCCGCAGCAGCCGCGACAGGGTCTTGCCGAACGCCGTCGTGAACCGGAAGTCGCCGATCAGTGCCGCGATCTCGTCGCGTTGCTCGCGGCTGGCGACCTTGGCGCTCGCGAGCGCCTGCGCGCGCTCCATCGCGGCGGCCTGTGAGAAGTGCACGATGTAGATCGGCGAGCGGTCGGTGTGCAGCAGATCATCGATCGTCTCGTGGATCGGCGTGACCTCGTAGAAGTAGTGCAGCGGCACAGGGCGCTCGACACCGGTGACGACCGCGGTCTCGCGACCGGTGCGCCGGGTGAGGTCGGCGGCCAGTTCGGTCACGTCGCCGAGGGTCGCCGACATCAGGATGAACTGCGCCTGTGGCAGCGTGAGCAGCGGCACCTGCCATGCCCAACCGCGGTCGGGGTCGCCGTAGAAGTGGAACTCGTCCATCACGACCTGGCCGACAACCGCATCCGGCCCCTCGCGCAGCGCGAGGTTCGCGAGGATCTCGGCCGTGCAGCACACGATCGGGGCGTCGGCGTTCACGGCCGAGTCGCCGGTGACCATGCCGACGTTCTCGGCGCCGAACACGTCGACCAGGGCGAAGAACTTTTCGCTGACCAGGGCCTTGATCGGAGCGGTGTAGTAGGTGCGGCGGCCCTCGGCCATGGCCGCGAAGTGCGCGCCGACGGCCACGAGCGACTTGCCGGTTCCGGTCGGGGTGCTGAGGATCAGGTTGTTGCCCGAGACGATCTCGATGACCGCCTCGTCCTGCGCCGGATACAGCTGGATGCCGGTGCTCTCAGCCCATTCGACGAACGCCATGTACACGGCATCCGGGTCTGCGCCGCGCACTGCCTTCGGATCGAGAGTCATGATGTCTCGATCCTTTCACGTCGGCCGGTCAGGCCTTCTTGACCAGGCTCGACTTCAGCAGCATCGCGCCGAAGCCGTCGACCCTGCAGTCGATGTCGTGGCCGTTCACCGGGTCGATCAGACGGATGCCGCGCACCTTCGTGCCGGCCTTGATGCCCTGCGGGGAGCCCTTCACCTTGATCGTCGTGGTGACCACGACGGTGTCGCCGTCGGCGAGCACGTTGCCGACGGCATCCTTCACGACGTTCTCGGCCGGGGCCTCGTCGACAGGTGCTGCTTCGGCAGGCGACCACTCGTGCCCGCACATCGGGCAGACGAGCAGCGCACCCATCTCGTAGGCGAGGTCGCTGGAGCACTCGGGGCACAGGGGAAGCAGATCGGCCATGACTCCATGATATCGCGATATGATGAATTCATCATTTCAGGAGGTGCGTCGATGCTGAGCGACCCGACCCGTCCGCTGTACGAGGTGAAGGCCGGCCTGTTCAAGGGGCTCGCGCACCCGATCCGCATCCGCATCCTGGAGGTGCTGTCGGCCGCGCCCGAGGCATCCGTCTCGGAACTGCTCGACGACACCGGACTCGAGGCATCGCACGTCTCGCAGCACCTCGCCGTGCTGCGCCGCAACCGCCTCGTCGTGTCCGAGCGCCGCGGCAGTCTGGTCTACTATCGGCTCGCCTACCCGCAGGTCGCAGACCTGCTGCGCGTCGCCCGCGCGCTGCTCGGCGAGATCGTGCAGACCGCGCAGCAGGAGTTCGCCGGTGCCGAGGCGCTGCCCGAGATCCCGGATGCCGCGGCATCCGATCTCGCGGGAGCCCGCGCGTCATGAACCCCCGGGGACTCCTCGCGCTGCTGCCCTCGCGCGCCGACTACCGTGCGGTGCCGCGCACCTGGCGCGGCGACCTGCTCGCCGGCGTCACGGTCGGCATCGTCGCGCTGCCGCTCGCACTGGCGTTCGGCGTCAGCTCGGGAGCGGGCGCCGAGAGTGGCCTCGTCACCGCCATCATCGCGGGCATCGTGGCCGCGATCTTCGGCGGTTCGAACGTGCAGGTGTCCGGCCCGACCGGCGCGATGGTGGTCGTGCTCGCGCCGATCATGGCGTCGCAGGGCACCGGTGCGCTCGCGCTGATCTGCCTGATCGCCGGTGTGATGGTGCTGCTCGCCGGCATCCTTCGGCTCGGCCGCACGATCAGCTACATCCCGTGGCCGGTGATCGAGGGGTTCACGCTCGGCATCGCGGTGATCATCTTCCTGCAGCAGGTGCCGACCGCCACCGGCACGAAGCCGGGCGAGAGCACGAACGCCGCAGTCGCCGCGGTCCAGTCGCTGATGACGGTGGGGTGGCCGAAGCTCGGCTGGTCGCTGATGCTGGTCGCGATCGTCGTCGCGATCATGCTCGTCTCGCTGAAGGTCGCGCCGAAGTTCCCCGGCTCGCTGCTGGCGATCGTCGTGACCGGATTCCTCGCCGCTCTGCTCGGACTTCCCGTCGACGTGATCGGTGAGCTGCCGTCGGGCCTCCCCGCTCCGACGCTGCCCGACTTCTCGCACGCGGGCTCCCTGCTCGGCCCGGCGCTGGCCGTCGCCGCGCTCGCCGCGATCGAGTCGCTGCTGGCCGCCCGCGTCGCCGCGAGCATCTCCGACACGGGCCCGTACGACGCCGACCGCGAGCTGGTCGGACAGGGCCTGGCATCCATCGCCGCAGGGCTCTTCGGCGGGATGCCGGCCACCGGCGCCATCGCGCGCACCGCGGTCAGCATCCGCGCCGGCGCGCGCACGCGCGTGGCCGCCATCGTGCACGCGCTGCTGCTGCTCCTGATCGTGCTGGTCGGAGCATCCGTGGTCTCGCACATCCCCCTCGCCGCCCTGGCCGGCGTGCTGATGGTCACCTCGTGCCGGATGATCGCGCCGTCGACGGTGCGCGCCGTGATGGGGTCGACTAGGTCGGATGCCGTCGTCTTCGTGATCACCGCGATCGTCACCGTGAGCGTCGACCTCATCTACGCCGTGCTGATCGGCCTGCTCGCGGCCGGCTTCTTCGCGCTGCGTCAACTGGCCGAGGCCAGCGGCGTGCGCCGCGAGGAGCTGCCCGGCGCGGCCCGACCGGGCGACGAGCGCATCGCCGTGTTCCGGCTCGAGGGCGCGCTCTTCTTCGGCGCGGCCGAGCGGATGCTGGAACGAGTGAGCACCCTGCAGGGCATCGAGGTCGTCGTGATCCGGATGTCGCAACTGCAGATCCTCGACGCGACGGGCGCCCAGGTGATCACCGACATGATCGTGTCGCTGGAGCGGCGCGGGATCACGGTGCTGGTCAAGGGCATCCAGCCGCAGCACCTGCGGGTGGCGGAGCGGGTCGGCGTGCTGGCATCCCTGCGGCACCAGAACCACCTCTTCGAAGACCTCGACGCGGCGGCCGCACACGCCCGCGACCACGTCGCTCGGGCTGCGGGCTGATCGAGGGCTGAGTCGCGGCCGGGGTGGCCGGGACCGGCGTCGGCATGGCATCGTTGCTCGCGAGGGGCGGCGCGGAGGCGCCGCATGCGAGGGGTGTCGTGAACAGGTTCTTTCAGCGCACGGTCGGGCTGGCCGTGATTCTCATCGTTCTGCTCGCCGCCGGACTGCTGTGGTGGGGCATCGCCGTGACGGATCCGCCTACGTTGTGGGATCCCGTGCACGTGACCCTGGCCGGGGTCTGGCAGGTGCTGTACAGCTCGGAGCTGCCCAACTTGGGCGTACTCGCGGTTGCGCTCGCTGTGGCACTGCTGCTCGTGCTGTTCGTGGTCGTGAGCGAGCGCATCGTCGCGAGTCGCTACCGGCGCGCGGGGATCGAGGTCACCAGGCTCCCGCTGGCCCCGCGCGCCGTGATGGAGCGCACCCGTGGCGTGTTCGCCGGCGAGGTGACCGTGACGGTGCTGATCCCCGCTCACAACGAGGAATCCTCTCTTCCCGCGACGCTGCTGTCGCTGCAGCAGCAGAGCACGGCGCCCGATCGCGTGCTCGTGGTCGCAGACAACTGCACCGATCGCACGGTCGAGGTCGCCAGGTCGCATGGCGCCGACGTCTTCGAGACGGTCGGCAACACCCACAAGAAGGGCGGCGCCCTCAATCAGGCGCTCGAGGACCTGCTGCCGAGCCTCGGCGACAACGACACGGTCATGGTGATGGACGCCGACAGCCAGATCGGGGACGACTTCCTGACCGAGGCGGTCCGACGGTTCACCGCGGACCGGGCGCTGATGGCGGTCGGCGGGCTGTTCGAGGGGGAGGAAGGGCACGGCCTGCTCGGCCAGTTCCAGCGCAACGAGTACATCCGCTACCAGCGGGAGATCCGCCGCCGCCGTGGAAGGGTGTTCGTGCTCACCGGCACGGCATCCGTGTTCCGCGCGGCCGGCCTGCGCGCGGTGGCGGATGCCCGCGGCAGCGAACTCCCTGGACGGAAGGGCGAGGTCTACGACACCTTCGCCCTCACCGAGGACAACGAGCTGACGATCGCGCTCAAGTCGCTCGGCGCCCTCACGATCTCACCGAGCGAATGCACCGTGGTCACCGAGCTCATGCCCACCTGGCGGATGCTCTGGGCGCAGCGTCTGCGCTGGCAGCGCGGCGCCCTGGAGAACCTCGGGGCCTACGGGCTCACCCCGCAGACGCTGCGGTACTGGTCGCAGCAGATCGCGATCGGCTACGGCGTGCTGGCGCTGTTCACCTACTTCGCTCTGCTGCTACTCATGATCCTCGCGATGGACACCTGGGTGTGGTTCCCGTTCTGGCTCGGCATCGGCGTGCTCTTCTCGATCGAGCGGGTGATCACGGCGTGGCGCGGCGGGCCGCGCGCCAGAGTGGTCGCCGCGCTGGTCTTTCCGGAACTCGTCTACGACTGCTTCCTGAACCTGGCGTTCCTCAAGGGCGTCTTCGAGATCGCGTTCGGCCGGAGTGCGACCTGGAAGCACGTCGACCACGGTGCGACGAAGGAGGCGGCGGCATGACCGGGGGCGTGCACGCGGGGATCCTGTTGCCGGAGTCGTTGCTGTACAGCGACTGGTTCAGTGTGCTGGCGACCTTCGTCGCGATCAACACTCTGATCTACGTCGTGCTCGGCATCATCAAGACCCTGCCGAAGGCGGGCCCGCGTCGACGTCACACCGGCGCGAGCCGCAGATCAGAGACCCGGAGCATTCATCCCGACGCGCCGGTGTAGTTCGGCGAACAGCGCAGGGATGTCCTCCGGCGGGGTGGGCACGCCGACATAGAAGCCCTGCGCGTAGTCGGCGCCCAGCGCGCGTGCCAGCTCGAGCCGAGGGGCATCCGAGACCCCTTCGACGAGGACCTTCGCTCCGGTCGCGCGCGCCGTCGCGAGCAGGCCCCCGAGGAGCACCAACGGTTCGTCGTTGGCTTCGATGATCCGCCAGAACAGATCCCGGTCGATCTTCACGACGTCGGGGCGCAGTGTCGCCACCCGCGACTCGTCGGCGCTCGCCGCGCCGGCATCGTCGACGTACAGGCTGCCCCCGAGCCGTGTGACCGTCGCGCGCACCTTTCGGAGATTCGCCGTGGTCCTGCGCTCCTCCAGTTCGAGACCCCACGGCCGGTCATGATCGGCGAACAGGGCGTGCAGCTCGGGGCGGAGCATCGTTCCGCCTGAAGCGTTGTAGGCGACCGCGAGTCCGGCAGGCAGCGCGTGCGCGGCGCGGATCGCCGACTCGATGAGGACGATCTCCATCTGCTCGCGTGCGCCGACCGCGTCCGCCCGTCCGAGCCAGACCGGAGGCGGGGCGCCGTCTGCGAACCGTGCCAGTGCCTCGAAGCCGCTGATCCGCCAGGCGTGCAGGTCGACGATGGGCTGGAACACGATCCGGGCGCTCCGAAATGCGGCGAGAACCTCCGCCTTGTCCTCTTGCCCGTTCCTGATCACGATTCACCTTATCGGCGCGGGGCCATAACCTGGTCGGACGAACGCCGCACAGTGATCGGGGGACCACATGGTCGTTCAAGACATCCGGGCGGAGGACGCCGAGGATCTGCGCTGGCTGCGTCTGGGCTGGCTGAAGTCCATCCGGGAGCGCACCTCGACCTACGCAGTGGTCACGTCGGCGCTGCTGCTCTACTTCGGCCTGCTCGGTGTGTTCGAACTGTTCGAGAACGATCTGACCCTGTTCGAACAGATCCTCTCCGCGGGCACCACACTGGTGTGCGTTGCGATCTTCCTCATCGTCGTGGCGTTCGGCATCTCGCTGCCGCACTGGGTGGGATTCGCGATGATCATCGCCCACGCGGTGGTGTCGGTGTACTACCTCGGCTTCTCCGACGAGCGGCAGAACGCGATCGCGGCGCTGCAGGAGCTGCCGATCATGGCGATGTACTTCTCCTGGTTCTACCCCGCCAGAACGGTGCGTATCGCGATGCTGGCGATCCTCGTGTTCGGGGGCGCGGCGGCCGTGTACGGCCCGTTCATCGGCGACGACGGACTGTTCGGGGCGGTCAACCTCCTCGGCGCGGCACTGTTCACCTGGATGTGTCTGGAGGCCGGCATCTTCATGCGCCACCGTGTCCGGCTGGAGTCGCACTCCGATGAGCTGACCGGTGCGCTGAATCGTCGCGGCTTCCTCGCCAAGACGCAGATGGAGATGCGTCGCGCCACCCGGCGGGGGAATCCGCTGAGTGTCGCCGTGCTCGATCTCGACAAGTTCAAGTCGGTCAACGACGATGCAGGCCATGCCGCCGGTGACTACATCCTCCGGTCGGTCTCGTCGCAGTGGATGTCGCTGTCGCGGAGCACCGACATCGTCGGTCGTCTCGGCGGCGACGAGTTCGCCATGCTGCTCCCTGACACGGATGCCCAGCAGGCGCGCGCCCTGATGCGTCGGCTCCGCGAGTACGCGAGCCACCCCTGGTCGTGGGGGGTCGCGCAGCTGCAGAGCGACGACACGGTCGACAGCATCCTCGCCCGCGCCGACCGTGAGATGTACCACGACAAACGCGGCTGACCGCGTCGTCCGTCCTCCGCGCTTGCGCGGCCGGGATTCTGCGGCTAATCTCTGCCTAACTAATGATCGTTAGGAAGACATGACCAAGGCACGCATCCTCGCCGAAGCCCGTACGGTCTTCGCGCGCAAGGGGTACGCCGAGGCCAGTCTTCGCGAGATCGCCGAGGCCGTCGGAATCAAGACGCCCTCTCTGTACGCGCATTTCCCCAGCAAGGAAGCGCTGTACGAGGCGGTCTACGCCGAGGTCATCGTGGATCACACCGCCTTCTTCGATGAGCTCGTGCGCACCAGCACCGACCTGGAGCCGCTGCCTCGCCTGCGGCACCTCCTCGGCGGTATCGAGGCCTACTACCACGACCGCACGGAGCTGGCCGAGTTCAGCCTTCGCGCCGCCGTGGCCGAGTACGGGCCCACAGGCGAGACGCTCCGCGAGATTTTCCTGACCTCCGAGACGAACCTCGCCTCCGCCGTGCGTCGCGCCTATGACGACGGCGTCGCCGCCGGAGCGTTCGCGCCCGGCGACCCCGAGGGCTTCACCGCGCTGGTGTTCGTGATCATGGAGGGGCTCTTCCTCCAGCTCACGCACTACTCCCCGGACGTCTACCGCGCGCGCTTCGAAGACGCGTGGCGGCACCTGTCCACCATCCTCTCCGCCTGACCCCGCCGCGACGCGGCCCGGCAGGCGCCCCGAAAGCACGCGCCATGCCCCACCCCGACCCCTCCGACCCGGTGCGCATCACGATCATCGCGCCGGTCGTGCTGGGCGAGCAGCAGCTCGAGCCCGCACCTGACATCCCCGGTGCCGTCACCGAATACCTCAGCCTCGCCGCCGGCACCTCCTCGATCGAGAGCCGCTGGGACGACGCCTTCGCCGTCCCGGGCATCCTCGATGCGGCGATCCGTGCAGAGGAATCGGGCGCCCACGCGATCGTGATCGACTGCATGGACGACCCCGGGCTGGATGCGGCCCGAGAAGTGGTCCGGATCCCCGTCGTCGGCCCCGCGCAGGCGAGCATGCACCTGGCGCTCACCCTCGCCGACCGCTTCGCGATCATCACGACCCTCGCCGAGGATATCCCGGTCGTCCGCGAGCTCGTGGAGCGCAACCGCCTCGAGCATCGCTGCGCGTCGGTGCGCGCGCTCGGCGTGCGGCCGCTCGGCCTGCACGATGACGAGGACGCGACCGTCGCCCTGTTCTCGGATGCTGCGCTCGCCGCGGTCATGCAGGACGGCGCCGCCGCGATCATCGCGGGCTGCACGATGCTCAGCGGCCGCACCGAGACCGCCGCCGCGCGCCTCGCCGCGGCGGGCGTCGAAGTGCCGGTGATCGACCCGCTCGCCGCAGCCCTGCACCACGCGCTCACCCTGGTGCGGCTCGGTGTCTCGCACAGCGGCGCCGGCTACCCCGCACCCGCGCGGAAGGACATCACCTGGCCCGACTCGGGGCTGCGTTTCGAGAGGAGGGTCGGCTGATGCACCTGCGCGTGATCAACCCCACTACGACGACCTCCTGGGTGCCCGACACGCTCGCCCTCTTCGAGGCCGCAGCCTCGCCGGGCACCCGTGTGAGCGTTGCCACCATTCCCGCCGGCACGCCTTCGATCGAGAGCCGCCGTGACGAGGCTCTCGTCACTCCCTGGGTGCTTCTCGCGGCTCGTGAGGCCGAGGCCGAGGGCTGCGACGCGATCGCCGTGGACTGCATGCTCGACCCCGGCGTGCATGCCGCGCGCGAGGTGGTCGGCATCCCCGTGCTCGGGCCGTGCGAGGCATCCATGCATCTGGCGGCCACGCTCGGGCACGCCTTCTCGGTGATCTCGGTCGCCGAGCACCACCGCACCCTGATGATCGAGCAGGCCCGCCGGTTCGGCATCGAGCAGCGACTCGCATCCGTCCGCTCCCTCGACATCCCCGTGCTGGAACTCGAGGACGACCCCGACCGCACATTCGAGGTGATGGTGCTGCGCGCCCGTCAGGCCGTGGAGCTCGACCATGCCGAGGCGATCGTGCTCGGCTGCACGGGACTGGCCGGTCAGGCGGCCCAGGTGCAGCGTCTGCTCGCCGACGAGGGCATCGACGTGCCGGTCATCGACCCGTCCGCCGCGGCCACGCGTCTGCTCGAGGCCACCGTCTCGATGGGCCTGCGCCCCAGCCGCGTCACTTACTCCCGACGGGCCGGCGCCACGAGCGCCTGGCCCGAGACCATTACCCGCCCCTGAGACCTCTCCCCACCGCAAGGACACACACATGGAAACCACCGACTACGAGCACGGCGTCGTGCCACAGGACCAGCGCAAGGGCTGGCTGTCGATCGCGGCCGTCTGGATCGCTATCGGCATCGACCTCTCCGGCGCCTTCCTCGGCATCGAACTCGCCTCCGGCATGGCGTTCTGGGATGCGATCTGGGCCACGATGCTCGGATCGCTGCTGCTCGGGCTGCTCGCGATGGCCTGCACCTACGTGGGCGCCTCCACCGGCCTGTCCACCGCGATGATCTCCCGCGCGGTGTTCGGCAAGATCGGCGGATCCGTGCTCGCAATCGCCATCACGATCAGCCTGGTCGGATGGTTCGCCGTGCAGACCGGATTCTTCGGCCAGAACGCGCAGATCGCGTTCACCGAGTTCACCGGCATCGACGTGCCGGTGCAGATCTTCAACGCGATCGGCGGAGTGCTGATGGCGATCACGGCGTTCTGGGGATACCGCTCGATCAACCGGCTGAGCTCGCTGGCCGTGCCGCTGCTGCTCCTGCTGCTCGTCGTCGGCGTGGTGGTGGCGTTCGTCACGCACGGCACGGCAGGACTCGACGCACCAGTCGACGCGACCTACACCTTCGGCGGCGCGGTGTCGCTGGTGATGGGCATCTTCATCCTGGGCGTGGTGCTCTCGCCGGACATGGCCCGCTGGGCGAAGACCCCCAAGCAGGCCATGGCCGCCGGCTTCGTGGGCTTCTTCTTCGGCAACTCCATCATCCTGATCGTGGCGATCCTGCTGGCCCGCGTGCTCAACCAGACCGAACTGATGACGATGTACTTCACGCTCGGCATGGGCGGTGTCGCCGTGGTCGTGCTGATCCTCGCGCAGTGGACCACCAACACCACCAACCTCTACTCGGCGGGTCTCGCGTTCTCGTCGATCTCGGCGAAACTGGGCCGTCGTACCGTCACCGCCGTTCTTGCCGTGATCGGCATCGTGGTCGGCGTGATCGGCGCCGCCGACGTCTTCGTCTCGTTCATCCTCGTGATCGGCACCCTGATCGCCCCGTACGGCGGCGTATACCTCGCATCGTTCTTCACCGGCCGGCGCACCGCGCGCTGGGCGCACGGCGCCGCCGTGCCCACTGTCGACGTCTGGTCGATCCTCGCCTGGGCGGCGGGCGTGCTGGTGGCGTTCGGCACCACGAGCCCGAAGGACGGGCCCGGTTTCGGCTGGTTCACGCTCACCACGATCTCGGCGCTGGACGGCCTGATCGTCGGCTTCGTCGTTTATCTGCTGCTGCTCGGCGTGCGTCGCCTGATCGGCTCGGTCGCGCCGACGGATGCCGCTGCCGAGACCCCCGCGAACGAGGTGAACGCATGAGCGTCCTCATCACCGAGGCCGACATCGACGAGATCGCGCTCGGCGCCGCCGTGCTCGGCACGGGCGGCGGCGGGGACCCGCACGTCGGGTCCCTGATCGCGAAGCGTCTCATCCGCCTGCACGGGCCGGTGCGGATGCTCGCCGTCGACGAGCTCACCGACGACGACTTCGTCGTGCCGGTCGGCGGCATCGGCGCTCCGTCGGTGAGCGTGGAGCGCATCATGGCCGAGTCGGAACTGCTCGCCGCACTCGAGGCGATCGAGCGCGGCACCGGCCGGAAGCCCACCGCAGTGATGCCGATCGAGGTCGGCGGCGGCAACTCGATGATCCCCATCGCCGCTGCGGCGCTCGCCGGACTCCCGGTGGTCGACGGCGACGCGATGGGCCGCGCCTTCCCCGAGGCGCAGATGGTCACGTTCCACCTCGCCGGCTACGGACCGGGCACCACGGTGCTCGTCGATCACTTCGGCAACGAGGTGATCAGCCGTCCGGTGAACGGCGAGTGGTCCGAGCGGCTGGCCCGCGCGATCACCGTCGAGATGGGCGGCGGGGCGACCATGATCGACTACGCCTACGGCGGGGTCGTCGCACGCGAATGCGCGATCCCCGGCACGCTCACCCTCGCGAAGCGGATCGGCGCGATCCTGCGCGGCCACGATGCCGACGGGCGCGAGCTTCGCGACGACGAGCGCATCGACGCCCTGTGCTCTGACCTCGGCGCGCACCGGCTGTTCGACGGAAAGGTGCGCGACCTGCAGCGCGAGGTGGACGGCGGGTTCACCCGAGGTGCCGCCGAGCTCGACGGAATCGGCGCCGACCGCGGAGCATCCTTCCGCCTCGACTTCCAGAACGAGATGCTGCTCGCCCGCCGTGACGGCGAGGTCGCCGCGGTCACCCCCGACCTCATCGCCGTGCTCGATCTCGCGACCGGCATGCCGATGACCACCGACGCCGTGCGCTACGGCGCCCGCGTCGCGGTGATCGCGATTCCCTGCCACGACAAGTGGCGCACCCCGATGGGGCTGGAGACCGCCGGACCCGCGCACTTCGGGTACGACGTGGAGTGGATGCCGGTCGAAGAACTGGCCGTGCAGAAGATGGAGGCCGCACGATGAGCGGATACCGGATCGGCATCGACGTCGGCGGCACGAACACCGACGCCGTCGTGCTCGATGAGAACCTGGCCGTGGTGGCCTCCGTCAAGCGGCCGACCACGACCGACACCGGCGACGGTGTGGCCGACGCGATCGACGCGGTGCTCGCAGCATCCGGCGTCGACCCGGCGCGCGTGTCGCATGCGATGCTCGGCACCACGCACTGCACGAACGCGATCGTCGAGCGCCGGAGTCTCGGCCGCGTCGGAATCCTGCGCCTCGGTGCGCCGGCGACCACCGCGGTGCCGCCGCTGGAGGGCTGGCCGGATGACCTGCGCGCCGCCATCGGCGAGCACGCGTACGTGCTCGACGGCGGGTTCGAGGTCGACGGGCGCACCCTGTCGCCGCTCGACGAGGACGCCGTGCGCACCGCCTGCGAGCGGATGCGCGGTGAGGTCGACGCGGTCGCCGTCGTCGGCGTGTTCTCGCCCATCGACGAGAGCCAGGAGGAGCGCGTCGCCGAGATCGTCGTTTCCGAGCTCGGCGTTCCGGTGTCGCGCTCGGCCAGGATCGGATCGCTCGGCCTGCTCGAGCGCGAGAACGCCACCGTGCTGAACGCCGCGCTCATGCGCACGCTCACCCAGATGGCCTCCGGGTTCGTGGCCGCGCTGCGCGACCGCGGCATCCCGGCGACGCCGTACTTCGGGCAGAACGACGGCACGCTCATGCAGCTGGAGTATGCGCTGGAGTTCCCGGTGCTGACGATCGGCTGCGGGCCGACCAACTCGATCCGCGGAGCCGCGCACCTCTCCGGCGCCACTGACGCCCTCGTCGTCGACATCGGTGGCACCACCACCGACATCGGCGTGCTCGTGGACGGCTTCCCGCGTCAGTCCGCGCACGCGGTGGAGATCGGCGGCATCCGCACGAACTTCCGGATGCCCGACGTGCTCTCGGTCGGACTCGGCGGCGGCACGATCGTGCGCGACGGCGGCGAGCGGATCGGTCCGGACAGTGTCGGCTACCGGCTGCCTCAGGAGGGGCTCGCGTTCGGCGGCGGTACGTTGACGGCCACGGACATCGCGCTGCGCATCGGTGCGGCCAGCATCGAGGGCGTCGACGCCCCGCCGGTGGATGAGGAGGTCGCCGAGGCGGCCTGGGCCGGCATCCGCGCCCTGTTGGAGGACAGCGTCGACCGGATGAAGCCCAGTGCGGCGCCGGTGCCGGTGATCCTCGTGGGCGGCGGCGGCATCATCGCCCCGGCCTCGCTCGACGGCGTGAGCGATCTCATCAAGCCCGACCACTTCGGCGCGGCCAACGCGGTGGGCGCCGCCCTGGGCGACGTCGCCGGGCAGGTGGAGAAGATTTACCGGGTCGACGGCACGGAGCAGGGACGCCGGGATGCCCGTGCCGATGCCTCCGCGGATGCCGTCTCGCGTGCGCAGTCGGCCGGCGCCGACCCGGCATCGATCGAGGTCGTCGCGGTCGAGGAGCTGCCCGCCGCGTACTCCGACGGGCAGCAGGTGCTCATCCGTGCCCGCGCCGTGGGGCGCCTCGCGGCCTGACCCCGCGGCTCCGGTCCCAACGGATGCGGGTGTTCACGCGAAAGACCCGCATCGGTTGAGACCGGAGCCGCGGGCGCGTGCTTGCCCCGTGGGTTCCGGTTCGGATGGATGCGGGTGTTTCGGCCGACGTCCCGCATCCGTTGAGACCGGAGCGTCGAAGAAGCGGATGCCGGGATGACGGGATGCCGTGACCGGCGTCTCAGGCGGCGTAGCCGAACTGCTTGCGGGTCAGCGCGTCGAAGGCGCGGTCGGGCAGCACCGTGGCGAGGGCGACGGCGATGCCTGCGCCGGGGCCGATGCGGTAGCGGGTCTTCGGGTGGGAGACGGTCGCGGCCTTCACGATCAGTTCGGCCACGGCATCCACGCTCGACATCTGCTTGGCCAGCGCGGGGCTGGCGAAGTACTTGCGCATCGCGGCCGCCATCGCCGCGTACGGACCGCGGCCGGATGCCTGCCCGAGGCGGTCCATCGCGGTGTCGTGCCAGTCGGTGGCCACGTAGCTCGGCTGCACCAGCGTGACGTCGATGCCGAACTGCCCGACCTCGCCGCGCAGCGAGTCGGAGATCGCCTCGAGGGCGAACTTGGATGCGTGGTACCAGCCGCCGAGCGGCGCGGCGAACTCTCCGGCGAGCGAGGAGACGTTCACGATGCGTCCGTGACCGGCGTCGCGCATGGCCGGCAGCACGGCCTGGATCATGCCGACGGCACCGACGACGTTGACCTCGAGCTGGTCGCGGGCGTCGTCGAGGGAGGTCTCCTCGACGCTGCCGAACTCGCCGTAGCCGGCGCAGTTGATCAGCACGTCGATCGGTCCGATCTCGGCGGTGGCCATGGCGACTGCCGCAGTGATGGTCGCGTCGTCGGTGAGGTCGAGTGGCACGGGGATGACGCCGTCGATCTCGGCGATCGCTGCGGTGCTGCGGGCGGCGCCCACGACGTTGTGGCCCTGGGCGGCGAGCATCGCGGCGACGCGGGCGCCGATGCCGGAGGATGCGCCGGTGATGAGGAAGTTCGTCATGATCTGCTCCTTGATCTGGAAAGCCTTACTGTGAATGTCGTTCACTGAAGGAAGACGTTACAGTGAATGTCATGCACAGTCAAGGGGATCGCGCGCTTCGTCAGCTCTGGGGGATCGAACCGCCCGCGGCGAAGGGGCCGAAGGCGCGCTGGACTCTCGCGGAGGTCGCCGCCGCGGCCGTCGAGCTCGCCGACGAGATCGGCCTCGACGCCATCTCGCTCGCCCGCGTGGCCGCGCGTCTCGACATGACCACGACGGGGCTCTACCGCTACGTCGACGCCAAGGCCACGCTCATCGACCTGATGGTGGATGCGGCGGTCGGCGACCCGCCCGCCATCGAGGGCGACGGATGGCAGGACCGCTGCCGGGCGTGGATCGAGCTGCTCGCGGACAGGTACGCGCAGCATCCATGGCTCTGCGACGTGAAGCCGATCGGCATGCCCACCCAGCCGCGCGCGTACGCATGGATCGACGCGCTGCTCGCGGCCATCGCCGACGACGCGCCGGTCGACGCGCTGCGCCTCGCGATGCTGCTGGACAGCCTGATCCGCACCTACGCGATGCTCGAGCGCAGCACGAACGGCACTCCTCCGCCGGCCTGGCTCGGACAGGCGGTCGCCGAGCGCTTCCCGCGGCTCGCAGGAGCCGAGCAGCAGGATGTCACCGACGTGCGCGCCGAGCTGCGCTACGCCGTCGACGCCATCCTGCGCGGCGCGGCCTGACGTCGGTCCGAGACCCGGCTTCCGGCGTGAGATCGCGGCGAGACCCGGCTTCCGTCGCGAGATCGCGGCGAGACCCGGCTTCCGGCGTGAGATCCGTGTTCAGCATGTGGGCCTCGTGCAGAAGTCGGGAGGTCGCGATGCGGCAAGCGCGCGTCGTTCCCGCGGCGAGGGTCGCAGGAGGCAGCGTCTGGTTCGCGGTGAGCCCCGGCTTCCGTCGCGAGATCGCGGCGAGACACGGCTTCCGGCGTGAGGCCCGTGTTCAGCACGTGGGTCTCGTGCAGAAGTCGGGAGGTCGCGATGCGGCATGCGCGCGTCGGCGCCGCCCGGGCCTACGCCTCGCCGGCGAGTTCGCCGTGGATGCGGCGCAGATCCTCCATCAGCGATCCGACCAGGATCCAGTGATCTGATGCTGGTGCGCGTACGACGAGCGGAGTGGTCAGCGCCGGGATGGCAGTCGTCAGCGAATCAGGCTCGGGTGCGGCATCCGCATCCTGCACGGCGAGCCGCACGTCGTGCCCGGCGCGGCGCAGCTGCTCGGCGATCGCGCGCACCGTCGGGTCGGATGACAGCGAGTCCTCGTAGTGGTCGAAGTAGGCGCGGGTCATGCCGATCACCTGCGTGACGATCGGCGAGACCGTGTCGAGCAGTGCGCGCACCTGTCGCAGCTCCTCGCGATGCGAGGATCCGCGCGGGTTCAGCGCGAGCGACTCCTCGGCGGCCTTCACGGATGCCTCGGCGGCATCCTTCATGGGGCGCAGCAGCCGCACCTCGAGCATGAGCTCCTGCCGCTGCGCGGGCGTGCGCGTCACGGGCAGCGCTGCGGCCAGTCGGTCGAGGCTCGCCGCTACCTCGCGGCCGAGCATCCCGACGTCCTGCCGGGCAGGGCCGCTGAGCACCGGCGGCACGATGAAGACGTTCACGACGAAGCCGACCGCGGCGCCGATCAGCGTCTCGAGGATGCGATCCAGCGCGTAGTCGGGGTTCGAGGAGCCGAGCGCCAGCACGAGCACCGCCGAGATCGCCACCTGGTTGCCCGTGCCCGGTGAGGCGCGCAGCGCCCAGGCGATCGCCAGTGCCACCACGACCGCGGCGAGCACCACCCAGCTCTGCGGTCCGAGCAGCAGGGTCAGCAGCACCGCGATCACGACGCCCGCGATCACTCCGACACTGCGCTCCAGCGCCTTCGACAGCGACTGATTGACGCTCGGCTGCACGACCAGCAGGGCGGCGATCGCCGCGAAGATCGGCAGCGGGCCGGGGATCAGCCAGCCCGCGAGCAGCCACGCGACGATCGTCGCGACGGCGGACTTGATCACCTGCAGCAGGGGAGCGCGCTTCGCGGAGCGGATCGCGGCGGTGATGCGCATGCCGACAACGGTACTCGCGACGCGCCGCGGGGCCGTGTGCCGGACCGTGCAGGCGGTGCACGGATCGGGGGCCGACACGCCAGATGCAGGACCGAATCCCAGGATCGGTCCGACATGTGGCGTGTCGGCCCCCGAAGTGTCTCTCTGCGAGCGCGACTCAGGCCGGGCCGAGGTCGCGCATCGGCTTGCCGGCCTTCGGGTTGGCGGGCTTCACCTTGCGGCGCTTGCCGTTCACGACGACCACGACGTTGCTCATGTTCGGCGCACGGTCGGCGACCACGTCGTACGAGACCACCTTGCCGTCACGCCACTGGCAGCTGACGGAGTATCCACCGCGGGCGCGCAACCCCTGGAACGAGCCCTTCTCGCCCCACGAGGCCGGCACGGCGGGAAGCAGCCGGATCGCACCGTCGTGGCTCTGCAGCAGCATCTCGGCGATCGCGCCGGTGATGCCGAAGTTGCCGTCCAACTGGAACGGCGGATGGTTCGCCCACAGGTTCTGCAGCGTGTTGTAGGTGAGCAGGCCGCGCACCATGATGCCCGCGTGCTCCGCCTCGCCGAGACGGGCGAACAGGGCGGTGCGCCAGGGCCAGGTCCACGAGCGCCGGCTGTCGCCCGAGACCGTCCCGGCGGTGAAGGGCACGCCCTCCTTCTCGCCGCAGCGCGCCTTGAGCGACACCAGTGCGGCCGCCGCGAACTCCTCGTCATCCGTCGTGATCTGGCGGCCCGGGTACACGGCGAACAGGTGCGAGGTGTGCCGGTGGATGTCGTTCGGGTCGTCGCGGTCGGTCTGCCACTCCTGCAGCTGCCCCCACTTGCCGATCTTGTTCGGCGCCAGCCGGGACTGCATGTCGGCGATCTTCGCCCGGTAGTCCTTGTCGATGTCGAGGGCCTCGGCGCAGTCGATGCAGTTCTGGAACAGGTCCCAGATGATCTGCTGGTCGTACATCACGCCGTCCTCGCGGGGACCGTGCTCGGGCGACCAGCCGTCCGGCGACACCAGGGTGCCGTCGGGGAGCTCCTTCAGCCGGTCCTCCCAGAACTGGCAGATCTCCTTGATCAGCGGGTAGGCGTGGTCGCGCAGGTAGCGCTTGTCCTGCGTGAACGCCCAGTGCTCGTAGAGGTGCTGCGCGTACCAGGCGCTGGCGACGGTGTTCCACTCCCAGGAGTTGCCGCCGAAGATGCTCTGCGAGGTGCGTGCCGTCCAGCCGCGCACGTCGCCGAAGGCGTTGCGGGTGGCGACGCGGCTGGGCACGGCGACCTGCTCGATGAAGGCGGCGAGCGCCTCGTGCGCCTCGGGCAGATCGGCGGTCTCGGCGCCCCAGTAGTTCATCTGGATGTTGATGTTGGTGTGGTAGTCGCTGGCCCAGGCCGGCTGGTTGCTGTTGTTCCACAGCCCCTGCAGGTTGGCCGGCAGGCCGCCCGGCTTCGACGAGCTCAGCAGCAGGTACCGCCCGTAGGCGTACATGGTCTGCTCGAGCGTCGGGTCGGACTCGCCCTTCGCATAGCGCACCAGTCGGCGCTGCGTGGGCATCGCCAGCACGGCATCCGTCGTGCGTCCCCAGTCGACGGATGCCCGCTTCATCAGTGCGGACACCTGTTTGACGTGCGCCGCGCGCAGGTCGTCGAAGGAACGGGTGGATGCCGCGGACAGGGCCTTCTCGATCCCGGGCTGCGGCGCGGCTCCGCGCCATCCCTTCGCGGCATCCATCAGGTAGTCGGTGCGCGCGTCGAGCAGCAGCGTGACCGACGTCGCCCCGGTGATGCGCAGGCCGTCGGCGGAGGCGGCGACCTCGCCGTCGGTGTCGGCGACCTGCAGCACGGCGGCGTGGCTCAGGTCGTTCGCCATCTTTCCCGAGAAGGACAGGCGTCGCTTCGCGGCATCCGCCGTGGTCTTCGCCTCCTGAGCGGAGCTCATCCCGATCTCGGCGCTCAGCGAGCCCGCCCGGTCGGTCGAGTACCGCAGCACGATCACGTCGGAATGCCGCGAGGCGAACGCCTCGCGCAGCACGGTGCCCGCCGTGGTCGCGAAGTGCGTGCTGTAGGTGCCGTCGGCGATGTCGAGCGCGCGACGATAGTCGACGACCGTGCGGGCGCCCGCGGTGCTGAACGCGCCGGCGGTGAACGCGATGCCCGCGATGCGGAACGCCGCCGGAGCCGTGAAGACGATGCGGTACAGCGCGTACGCCTTGGTGTTCGCGAACGCGAACGTGCGGGTCTGCCCCCGCTCGGCGAAGGTCTCGCCGGCCGCCTGGTGCAGCGTCGTCCAGGTGAGCCCGTCGTCGGAGCCCGCGACAGTCCAGTCGCGCGGGTCGTGGCCGGCGTCGGCGGACGAGGTGAGGGAGTATCCGGTGAAGGCCCGCTTCGCGGCGGACTCGAGCTGCCAGGTGGCGCCGGAACCGGCGCCGTCGGCCTGCCAGACCGTTCCGGCGTCGCCGTCGACGCTGCCGAGCAGCGAGTCGGTGTGGCCGCTCGGCGATGAGACGTACCAGCCGTCTCCGCCCGCGAGGGCGACTCCGGTCAGCCCGATCTCGGAGAGCTGGAAGTGGCTCACTCCGACCTTCGGCACGAACACGAAGCGGTAGAACCGGTACGATCCCGGCGTCGCCACTGTGTAGCTCTTGGTCTGGAACCTGCTCTCGAAGGGTGCTCCGGTGCGGGTGTCCAGCGTCGTCCAGGACGCGCCGTCCGCCGAACCCTGGAAGGTCCACTGCTGCGGGTCGCGGTCGGGGACGTCGTTCGCACTGGTCAGCGAGTACGAGGCGACCTCGGTCGCCGACGCCAGCTCGACCTGCCAGAGCACCTGTGCGGGCGGGCCGTCGATGCACCACTTGGTGCGGGAGTCGCCGTCATAGCTGCGGTCGACGCCCTCGGAGCCCGAGGTCTTGTAGGGTCCGCCCGGAGAGGTCACTGCCGTGCGGCCGCCGAACGAGACGGTCACGGTGCCGAAGTCGCGGTACGAGCCGAACCCGGTCACCGAGGTGTCGTAGGCGCCGTCGCCCTGGCCGGCGAGGGCGTTGTCGTAGTCGTTGACGCCGCCCCACATGCTCTGCTCGTTGAACTGCACGACGTCGGATACGGGGTCGCCGAACAGCTTCGCGCCGAGCCGGGCGTTGCCGATCGGCAGCGCCTGCGACTCCCAGTCGGCGGCCGGTGTGCCGTACCAGAGCGCGTACGGGGAGAGCTGCGGACGGGCGAGCGACCCGGCGACGGATGCCGCAGAGTGCGGCGCACCCATCGCGGCGGATGCCGGTCGCGCGGTCAGGAACGTCGGAGCCATGGCGGCCAGAGCGGCGAAGCCGCCGACCTGGAGCGCCTGGCGGCGGGAGAGGGGGATGTCGAGCACGGATGCCTCCGGAGCTTCATCGATCGGGGAGTGAGAGGCGCACGCAGAGGGGCGCTCTGGGCATTCTTACGCACAGATTCATCCGATGTCTAGGGCAAGTCGGGTAGGGAGGATTGGCAGATTCCTAAACGAACCGAGCCAATCATCCGATGCATGACGGTGGGGGCCCGGTGCTCACCCCTGGTCAGGCGGGATTTCCCGTCCCGGGCGTGTTTGCGTTCTACAGGCCTCGACCCATGGCGCGGATCGTTGCGCTATTTCGCAAGGACATGAACATGAAACAAGTCTTGTTTCCGCAAACATTCTCTGCGATCATCGTGACCGAACGCCGATTCGAAGGAGAACCAGGGTGAAGACAACGCAGAGACGCTGGGCGGGGGTGGGCCTGACCTGTGCGGTCGTCGCGGCCGGCCTCTCGGCCTTCAGCACCGCTCCCGCTTTAGCGGCGGACGACGGACAGGTGGTGCTGCGCACCGGCGTGCTCGAGGTGCGCGCCTCCAGCGCCTTCCCGCAGGTCGTGCAGTACATCGACCGCGCGAGTGGCGCGACCATGCGCGGCAACGACAGCGCACTGACCTCGATCGAGATCAACGGCACAGCGCAGCCCGTGTCCGTGGCATCCACCAAGATCGACGACAGCACGGTCGAGTACCGGCTCACGCCGACCGCGCTCGACGGCGTGCTCCTGACCGCGCGACTCAGCGTGAAGAAGAACGTCGTCACGCTGAAGTTCACCGAGATCCAGGATCCCGACAAGAAGGTCGCGACCCTGCGGATCCCTGGTCAGAACCTGGTGACCGTCTCGTCGGCCGATGCCGGTTCGGCAGTTGCTGCGGCGAACCTCTCGGTCGACCGCGCGGTCTCGGGCGACACGTTCATCCCTGTCACGCCGCAGACCCCGCTCAACGCGTCGCCGGTGGCTTCCAACACCGTGATCGCGAACACCGGGCAGCTCGCCGCCGCGTTCACGACCAACGCCATGTACGACGAATCCAGCGGTCCGGCGAACAAGGACGGCGGCAACTTCTGGCGCCAGGCCGTGAAGGACGGCGAGAACGTCGAGGTCGGCATCTCGAGCGGCCAGTGGCTGTACCGGGCCAAGGGCGCGCCCGAGCCCGAGGAGCTGCCCTGGGTCAAGGTCGCGATCACCCCCGACGCCAACGGCGACGGCACCGTCGACTGGCAGGACGGCGCGACCGCCCTGCGCGACCTGCGCGTCGCACCCTTCAAGGGCGACCAGACCCCCGACAACGTGGTCACCCACATCCCGTTCAACTTCGCATCGCAGGCCACGCACCCGTTCCTGCGCACCCTCGACGACGTCAAGCGCATCGCGCTGAACACCGACGGACTCGGCCAGGTCGCGATGCTGAAGGGCTACACCAGCGAGGGTCACGACTCGGCCAACACCGACTACGGCGACAACTTCAACGAGCGCGCCGGCGGTCTGGACGAGCTCAACGACGCGCTCGAGGCGGGCAAGAAGTGGAACGCCTCGTTCGGCGTGCACATCAATGCCACCGAGATCTACCCCGAGGCGAACTCGTTCAGCGACGACATCATGAACCCGAAGTCGAAGGGCTGGAACTGGCTCGACCAGTCGTACTACATCGACCAGCGCTTTGACACGAACTCGGGCAGCCTCGACAAGCGCATCGGCGAGCTCGCCGACGCCACGAACGACAACCTCGACTTCGTCTACGTCGACGTCTACTACCAGTACGGATGGCTGGCGAAGAAGATCCAGGAGTCGTTGATCGACCACGGCTTCCGTGTCGGCTCGGAGTGGGCCGACAAGCTGCCGGCCAACAACACCTGGTCGCACTGGGCCAACGACGAGAGCTACGGCGGCTCGACGAACAAGGGCATCAACTCGAAGATCCTGCGCTTCGTGAACAACACCGAAGCCGACGTCTGGAACCCCGACCCCCGGCTCGGCACCAGCCACATCGTCGAGTTCGAGGGCTGGACCAACCAGAACGACTTCAACGGGTTCCTGAAGAACGTGTGGACCGCGAACGTTCCGGCCAAGTTCCTGCAGCACCACGAGATCACCCGCTGGACCGATGAGGCGATCGACCTGAAGGACGGCGTCCGGGTCACCGGCACGGATGCGGCGAGCCGGTCGATCACGGTCGACGGCACCGAGGTGCTGCACGGCGCGAACTACCTGCTGCCGTGGGCCTCGAAGGACGGCGGCAAGATCGACAAGCTGTACCACTACAACCCCGCCGGCGGCAGCACCACGTGGACCCTCACGAAGGAGTTCGCCGGCAACGCCACCATGCAGCTGTTCGAGCTCGGCGACGGCGGCCGCACCAAGGTCGCCGACGTCCCCGTCGTGGACGGCAAGGTCACGATCGACGCCAAGGCGGGGCAGCCGTACGTCCTTGCCGCAGGCAAGAAGGCGGATGCCGGCAGCGCGCTGCCGCGCAGCGCCGACTTCGGTCAGGACACCCCGGTGAGCGACCCCGGTTTCAACGAGACCACGCTGGATGCCTGGCATCCTGCCGGTGATGTCACGATCGAGCGGGACGGCCTCGGTCGCCGCTCGGCGAAGATCGGCGCCGGCGAGGCTTCGATCTCGCAGCAGCTCGGCAAGCTCGAGCCGGGCCAGTACACCGCCAGCGCCTGGGTCGGCATCGACAAGAACAAGACCCGCGATGTGAAGCTCGGCGTGAGTGTGCCGAAGGGGACGGATGCGGCAGTTCGGGTCGACTCCTCGAATGCGCAGAACTATGTGGCCGCCGATGAATGGCACGGCACCACCATGCAGCGCCTCAAGGTGCACTTCACGGTGCCGAAGCAGGGCAACGGCAAGACCACGCTGACCATCGCGGCGGGCGCCGGAGACGCCGCCGTGCGCATCGACGACGTCCGCATCATCAAGGCGGCGGCCCCGAAGCTCGGCGACGGCGTGATCTCCCGCGAGGACTTCGAGGACGTGGATGCCGGATGGGGTCCGTTCTACAAGGGCGCCGCCGGAGGCAGCACCGACCCGCGCACGCACATCGCCAAGCGCAACGACTACACCCAGAAGGGATGGAACGGTCGTCAGATCGACAACATCCTGAACGGCCAGTACTCGCTGATGGCGCACGACGAGAACTCGGGGATCGTGTACCGCACGTCCGAGTACTCCGTGCCGTTCCAGGCCGGGCACCGCTACAGGGTGTCGTTCGATCACCAGTCCACGAGCGCCGGCGAGTACGCCTGGGTCACCGGGTACGACGCGGCGAACGGCCCTCGGGTCACGCAGCGCACCTCGATCGGCGCCGTGCACGAGACCACGCGCTTCGAGCAGGTCATCGACGCCAGCGCCTGCGGTGACACCTTCGTCGGCCTGGAGCGGGTCGGCGGCGGCAGCGCGGACATGATCCTGGACGACTTCCTGGTCGAGGACCTCGGCGCCTCCGACGCGATCCCGGCCTGCGCGCAGGTCAGCGGAAAGCTCGGTGCGGACGTGATCCAGCAGGGCAAGGCCACGCCGTTCACGACCACCTTCACCTCGGACGAGGGCGCCCCGATCTCGGATGTCGCGGTCACCCTCGGCCTCCCCGAGGGCTGGACGGCCGAGGCGGTGACCCCGGCTACGGCGGCGACGCTGCCCGCCAAGGGCACGCTCACCACGAAGTGGAACCTGTACGCCCCGACCGAGGCCGACGGCTCTTTCGACATCACCGTGAAGGGCTCCTACAGCACCACGGTGGAGCCGGTCGGACCGCGCACGGCGTCGGGCACGGTGACGGTGAAGACCCTTCCGGCTCCGCCGACGAAGACGGTCTACGCCAGCGACCACGACTGGGTGACCTCCAGCAACGGCTGGGGCCCGGTCGAGCGCGACCTGTCCAACGGCGAGCAGGGCGAGGGCGACGGCACGCCGCTGACGCTCAACGGGGTCGTCTTCGCGAAGGGGCTGGGTGCGCACGCACCGAGCAACGTGAAGTACTTCCTCGGCGGCAACTGCACCGCCTTCACCGCGAAGGTCGGCGTCGACGACGCTCAGCCCTCACGCGGATCGGTCGTGTTCTCGGTGAAGGTCGACGGCAAGACGGTCGTCACCTCGCCGCTGATGAAGCCGACCAGCGAGACGTTCGACCTCACGGCCGACGTGACCGGTGGCCAGTTCGTCGAGCTCGTCGTCGGTGACGGCGGCGACGGCAACGGCAACGATCACGCCGACTGGGCGGACGCGAAGTTCACCTGCGCAACATGACGGTGGCCCGACACGCCAGGTGATACCCGGGAGCGGATGCCGCGATGCGGCATCCGCTCCTTCATGTGCGCGGCGCCGGCGCGGTCAGTTCGTGAGACCCCGAGTTCTGCGTGAGACCCGCGGTGCGGATGCGGGCCTCGCGCGGGTCCCGGGGTCTCGCGCGGAACTCGCGCGGGCGTCAGGGTTTCGCGCGGATCTCGGGGTCTCACGCGGGTTCGGCAGGGGGATGCCGGGGTCAGGCGCGCGGCGGTGCGGCGGAGGCGCGGATCACGAGCTCGGGATGCAGGTCATCGGCCGCCTCTTCGGGGTGGCCCTCGATGTGCGCGATCAGGCGCTGCGCCGCGGCGCGGCCCATGCCCTCGAAGGGCTGGCGCACGGTGGTCAGCGCGGGCGACGCGAACGCCGCGAGCGCGATGTCGTCGACGCTCACCACCGAGACGTCCTCGGGCACCCGTCGCCCGGCCTCGTGCAGGGCGCGGATCAGCCCGAACGCCATCTCGTCACTCGAGACGAACACGGCCGTGGCATCCGGGATCGCGGCGATCGTACGGCCGGCGCGATAACCGGACTCCGGCGTCCAGTCGCCGGGGATCACCGGCGGCGGAGTGATGCCGCGCTCGGTGAGCACCTGCTCCCAGGTCTCGCGGCGCTGGCGGGACTCGAGCCAGTAGTCGTCGGCGGGCACGTGCCAGACGGTGGGGTGCCCGAGATCGAGCAGATGCTCGACGGCGAGTCGGGCGATCGCGTGCTGGTCGACGATGAGCGGGGCGTCCAGGTCGAGCGTGGTGCGCTCGGTGCGCGTGGAGGGCGTGCGCTCGGTGCGCATCCGCATGGCGGGGGAGTCGAGCTCGACCGGGACGCCGAGCACGATGCCCTCGGCACCCTGCCGCTCCAGTCGGTCGAACGCGTCGACGAACGCCGCCGGCGAGGCGTGGTCGGGCACCGCCGCCATCGTGACCGTGTAGCCGCTCGCGGCCGCGGCCTGCTCGACGCCGGCGGCGAGAGCGGCCGACGAGTACCGGTCGGTCGAGACCAGGATCATGCCGAGGATGCGGGTGCGGCCCGAGGCGAGCGACGCGGCGGCGGCGTGGATGCGATAGCCCAGCGATTCGACGGCCGCGTGCACGCGCTGCGCGGTCTCGGGGCGCACGTTCTGCTGGCCGGAGAGCACGCGCGAGACGGTCTGGGCGCTGACGCCGGCGACGCGCGCGACGTCGATCTGATTGGGCGCGCGGGTGGCGCTGGGGCGACGGGGCGACATGGGGCAATGGTAGCGCCCCGTCCCCTTGATTCCGGGGTTCCCCCGAGGAACATGTGCGATGATGTGAACGCAAACATGTTTGACTTCGGGGAGACGTCTTGACCAGTTCCGCACCCTCGCTCACCTGGCACGACGGCCAGATCCTCCGCGACGGAGAACCGCACCGCATCCTGTCCGGTGCCGTGCACTACTTCCGCATCCATCCCGACCAGTGGGAGGACCGCCTGCGCCGCCTCGCGGCGATGGGCGCGAACACCGTCGACACCTACGTCGCGTGGAACTTCCACGAGCGCGTGGAGGGCGAGTACGACTTCACCGGATGGCGCGACGTCGCCCGTTTCATCCGCATCGCCGGCGAGGTCGGGCTCGACGTGTTCGTGCGCCCCAGCCCCTACATCTGCGCGGAGTGGTCGAACGGCGGCATCCCGTTCTGGCTGTCCGGCCGGGTGCGCGCGCTGCGCACCTCGGACGCCGGGTTCCTCGCCGCCGTCGACGCCTGGTACGACGCGCTGCTGCCGCAGCTCGAGCCGCTGCAGGCCGCGCACGGTGGTCCGATCCGCCTCATCCAGGTGGAGAACGAGTACGGCTCCTTCGGATCGGATGCCGCATATCTGACGCACCTCCGCGACGGACTGCGCTCGCGCGGCATGGTCGAGATGCTCACCACCGCCGACGGCACCCTGCCCGACATGGTGCGTAACGGCAGTGTCGAGGGCGCGATGGGCACCTTCACCTTCGGCACGGGCGTGCAGGATGCGGTCGCGCTGCGCCGCGACGACCACCACCTGATGTGCAGCGAGCTCTGGGGCGGCTGGTTCGACCACTGGGGCGAGCAGCACCACGTGCGCTCGGCTGGGAGCATGATCGGCACCGTGCAGGAGCTGCTCGACGAGGGCGGGTCGGTCAGCATCTACATGGCGCACGGCGGCACGAACTTCGGGCTGTGGGCCGGCGCCAACCATGACGGCGTCATCCAGCCGACGATCACCTCCTACGACTCGGATGCTCCGATCGGCGAGGACGGCACCGTGAACGACAAGTTCCACGCGCTGCGTGCGGCATTCGCACCGTTCTACTCGTCGCCGCTGCCGGCGGTTCCGGATGCCCCGAAGCGGCAGTCCGCGGCATCCGCTGTGCTCGAGCCGGTGGCGTCGCTGCTCGACGTGGTGCGTGCTCAGCCGGTCGTGGCGACTGCGCCGATGCCGCTGAGCTTCGAGGAGCTCGGGGTCGAGGACGGGCTCGTCGCATACGAGGCATCCGTGTCGTACCCGGCGTCCTCGACGCTGAGCCTGCGCGAGCTGCACGACCGCGCGACGGTGTTCCTCGACGGAGAGCGGCTCGGTACGATCGAACACGACGGCGAGCAGTCGCTGCCGCTGCCCGCCGCGGGCGGTGAGGGCCTGCTGACGATCGTCGTCGAGAGCCTCGGCCGCATCAACTACGGCGCGTTCACCGGGCAGCACAAGGGCATCCTCGGTGGCGTGCTCATCGGGCGCCGATTCGCGCACGGCTGGACGCACCGTGTCGTGCCGCAGGACGCCCCGGCTCCTGCCCCGGGTCCTGAGCGCCCTTCGTCTCGCTTCGCTCGCTCAGGATCCGTTCCGCGCGAGGGAGGACGCTCAGGATCCGATCCGCGCGACGGAGGGCGCCCCGAGGGCCTCGCCACCGCGACCTTCGACGTCACCGACCCGGCCGATGCCTGGCTCGCCTTCCCCGGCGGCGCGAAGGGCATGGTCTGGCTGAACGGCTTCCTGCTCGGCCGGTACTGGGAGCGCGGCCCGCAGGTCACGCTCTACGCTCCCGGCCCGTTGTGGCGCGAGGGGCGCAACGAGATCGTCGTGCTCGACACCGACCGTCTCGGCGCGACGGTCGAGATCCGCGAGCAGCCCGACTTCGGTGCGTCCGAGGAGTTCATCGGCGCCTAGCGCCGCGGCATCCCCGTCGTTCGGGTCGCAATTGGTCACCTTCTCCCGCATCCGCCACGGCTCAGGTCGCAGTCAGTCCCGCTCTCGCGTGTGGAAAGCGGTACGAACTGCGACCGGAGACACGGGCCGGGTCCTGGCGGCGGTCGGTCGTTCGGGTCGCGGTTGGTCCCGCGTCCCAGCATCCGTGGTTGTTGGGGTCGCACTTCGTCCCGCGACGCGGCATCCGCTGTCATCCGGGTCGCGCTTCGTCCCGCCTTCTCCGCCGGAGAACGGGATGAACTGCGACTCGGATGCCGGGGAGCCGGCCTTTCCGAGACGAACTGCGACCTGAGCGAGCCGGTCACTTTCACCGCCGCGCCGACGCTGCGGCGCCCGTTCCGACCTCGCGGTTGAGAAAGCCGCGCGGGTCAGGCCGTCGCGGCGCGCAGCGCGATCTCGATCATGTCGCCGAAGGTCTGCTCGCGCTCCTGCGCGGTGGTCGCCTCGTGCGTGACGAGGTGGTCCGAGACCGTGCAGATGCTCAGCGCGCGGCGCTGCCGGTAGGCCGCGAGCGTGTAGAGCGCGCTGGTCTCCATCTCGACGCCGAGCGCGCCGTGCTCGATGAACGGGTCGTTCAGCTCGGGGCGGGTCGTGTAGAACTGGTCGCTCGAGAACAGCAGTCCGACGTGCACGGCGCTCTCGAGATCCATCGATTCGGATGCCTCGACGGCTGCCCGCAGCAGGCCGAAGTCCGCGACCGGGGCGTAGTCGAGCCCGTGGAAGCGCACCCGGTTGATACCCGAGTCGGTGCAGGCGCCGTTGGCGATGATGATGTCGCGCATGCCCACCCGCTCGGTGAGCCCGCCGCACGATCCGACCCGCACGATGGTCTGCACGTCGTACTGGTCGAACAGCTCGTTGGCGTAGATCGACATCGACGGCTGCCCCATGCCCGAGCCCTGCACCGAGACCCGGTGTCCCTCCCAGGTGCCGGTGAAGCCCAGCATCCCGCGGGTCTGCGAGTACAGCACGGCGTCGTCGAGGAAGGTCTCGGCGATCCACTTCGCCCGCAGCGGGTCTCCGGGGAACAGGACGATGGGGGCGATCTCGCCCGGGGCTGCGGCGATGTGCGGAGTGCTCATGGTGTCAGCGTAGGCCGTAGCCTGGAACCGCGACTGGCGTGGCCGGGTGACCGGCGGGGAGCGTGGAGTACGGCATCGACCGCCTGGGTGCCCATCGGAACGATGGGAGCACACATGCGATACGGGATGAATCCGCACCAGGCCGCCGAGGTCACCGGAGGTCCGGCCGTCCTGAACGGCGAGCCGTCGATGATCAACTACCTCGACGCGCTGAACGCGTCGGCTCTGGTGCGTGAGGCGGATGCCGCCACCGGACTGCCCGCCGCGGCATCCTTCAAGCACGTCTCGCCGGCCGGCGCCGCCGTCGCCGGGGCGATCGACGACGTGGCATCCGAGACCTGGCGGGTGGCGGATGACGGCGGGCTGATCTCCGCCTACGTGCGCGCCCGCGACGCCGACCCGAAGTCGTCCTTCGGCGACGTGGTGGCGCTCTCTCGCCCCGTCGACACCGCGACGGCCGAGTTCCTGCGCACCGTGATCTGCGACGCCGTGATCGCTCCCGGCTATGAGGAGGGTGCGCTCGCGCTGCTCGGCGAGAAGCGCGGCGGCCGGTTCCTCGTGTTCGAGGCGGATGCTGCCGAGTCGCCGCTCCGCGAGCGACGGGAGCTGCTCGGCGCGGTGCTCGAGCAGGATCGCGATGCCGCCGACGTCGCCGCCGCGCTGCCGCAGGGCGCACTCGACGAGGCGGGGCGCCGTGATGCGCTGCTGGGCATGATCGCCGCGCGGTACACCCAGTCGAACTCGGTCGTGCTCGTGCGGGACGGCGCCGCAGTGGGTATCGGAGCCGGCCAGCAGAACCGTGTCGACTGTGTGCGCCTGGCCGGGTCGAAGGCACACGTGTGGTGGCTGCGGCGGCATCCGTTCGTGCGCGAGCTGCCCGAGGTCACCGGCATGCGGCGCCAGGACCGGCTGAACTGGCAGATCCGCTTCGCGGGTGCCGAGATGACCCGCGCGCAGCGCGCGGAGTTCGCGGGACTGTTCGGCCCCGAGGCATCCGATCGGTACGCGGATGCCGGATGGCGCGACGCCTGGTGCGAGGGCCTCGACGGGATCACGCTGGTGTCGGACGGCTTCCTGCCGTTCCGAGACAACGTGGATCACGCCGCGGAGTTCGGCGTCTCGACGATCGTGGAGCCGGGCGGATCGGCGCGGACCGACGAGGTCGCCGCGGCCGCGGCGGAGCACGGCATCGTGCATGTGCAGACCGGGCTGCGGCTGTTCCGGCACTGAGTATCATCAGAAGAGAGACCCGATGAAAGCGCAAACATTCGGGCGGTTTCAGCAAATGAAAGGGAATCCCTTGTTGAGACATCCGATCTCTGTTAGCGTCCTGCGTGATCCCCACCCTCGACGCAATGGAGCAGAAGGATGCGTGTTCCCCGCACTCTCAAGCACAGATCACTGGCCGTGCTCAGCGCAGCGGTCATCGCCGGAGCTCTCGTGACGCCCGGCGCGGCGTCGGCCGCAGAGACCGACGACCTCGACATCGCCTTCGGCGGCTCGCTCGTGGGCACCACCGCCTACACGACCGTCGAGGGCGAGACGATGCGCGGCGTCGTGCATCGCACGAACGGCGCCGAGGAGCAGCTCCCCGGCGGCGGAGTGTCGCTCGGCGGCGGCACCCAGGGCATCCGCTTCGACGCCTCCGGGTTCACGCTCGCCGACCCTGGTGCCACGACCGGCTTCGTCGCCGAGCTTTCGGTCACCCCGCAGGCGAGCCAGGCCGACATGGCGACGCTCTTCGGCGCCGGCGGCAACCTGTTCGTGCGGCTCGAGGGCGGGCAGCTGGTCTACGGCTTCGACTCCGTCTCCGGCGGCACCTGGTCCAAGCACCGACTGACTGCTCCGGCTCCCGCCGGCGGCACCGGTCACGACCTCTCGGTGCAGTACATCCGCGCGGGCGCGGGCGCCGAGCTGCACCTGGCCGTCGACGGCGTCGAGCTCGCTCCCGTCGTCTCCGGTGCGCCGGCGGCGATCAACGACGTGGTGGCCGCCTCGTTCGGGTTCGGCAACGACGTGCATCCTGCAGCCACCGGCCGCGGCTACAAGGGCGACCTGAGTCGCATCCGCGTGGCATCCGGCCTCACCGCCTACGACCCGGCGCAGAACACCTACCAGCCGGCGCCGGTCACGAAGACCCTGCTGAACGCCGGATTCTCCGGAACGCTCGACGGCACCGCCTACAAGGCCGCCGCCGGGGACGTCCTCACCGGCGCGCTCGCGATGCGCAGCGGCGCGACGGTCTCGTCCGGCGCCCTCGCGCTGACTTCGGCCGCGCAGGCGGCCGACTTCACCGCATCCGATGCTCCGTTCACCGGTGCGAGCCTGGATGCCGGGTTCGTGGTCGAACTGGAGTTCACCGCGGATGCGGCGCAGAAGGACCTCGCCACCCTCGCCGCCGTCGGCGGCAACTTCTCGGTGCGATACCGCAACGACGGCCTGCAGTACGGCTTCAGCTCGAACCAGTCCGGCAAGTGGGTCGACCACATGGCGATCACCGGCCTGCCGGCGAACGGCAAGGCGCACATCGTGTCGGTGGCCTATCAGCCGACCGACGGTGGCGGCGCGCAGCTGACCGCCTGGCTCGACGGCGTCGAGCTTCCGGCGGTGAAGGCCGCCGAGCGTTCCACCCGCAACACGGGGGTCACCGTCACGGCATCCCTCGGCAACGAGGTTCCGAGCATCGGCGGCCGTGCGTTCGTCGGCAAGATCGACCGTGCCCGGTTCGCCCTGCTCACCGAGCCGTTCAGTGCGAAGTCGTTCGAGTACCAGCAGCTGAAGCCCGTCATCCCGTGCACCGACATGTCGGACGTGAAGCCGGGCAACTACGTGCAGATCTCCGCCGACGACTGCCCCGCCAATGTGATCGCGAAGTCCACGCTCGTGCGCCCGACCCCGCAGCAGCTGCGCTGGCAGGAGATGGGCCTCACCGCCTTCGTGCACTTCGGCATCAACACCTTCTACGACCAGGAGTGGGGCCACGGCACCGAGGACCCGGCGCGCTTCGACCCGACCGGCGACGTCGATGTGGACGGCTGGATGAAGACCCTGCGCGACTCCGGTCACCGCATGGCGATCCTCACGCTGAAGCACCACGACGGTTTCGTGCTCTACCCGTCGCGCTACACCGACTACGACATCGCCGCGACGCCGTGGAAGGGCGGCAAGGGCGATCTGGTGAAGGAGTTCACCGACGCGGCGCGCAAGTACGGAATGAAGGTCGGCCTGTACATGTCGCCCGCCGACTCGCACGAGGAGCTCACCGGCCGCTTCGGCAACGGCAGCCCCAAGTCGGCCCGCACCATCCCGACCCTCGTCGAGGGCGATGACCGCGCGGGCAAGGACCTCCCCACCTTCAGTTACGACGCGACCGACTACGGCGCCTACTTCCTGAACTCGCTGTACGAGATCCTCACCCAGTACGGCCAGATCGACGAGGTCTGGTTCGACGGATCGAACGGCAACACCGAGAAGCAGGAGCTGTTCGACTACCCCGCCTTCTACGATCTGATCGGCAAGCTGCAGCCGAACGCCGTCGTGGCCGTCGGCGGGCGCGACGTGCGCTGGGTCGGCAACGAGTCCGGCACCGCCCGCCAGGACGAGTGGGCGCCGATGGCAGTGAGCGTGCCCGACGACGGCGGCAAGATCGGCGTGGTCGGCGGAGGCTCGTTCGAGCAGGTCGGCTCCGCGCCCACCCTGATCGCCGGTGCCGCAGGCGGGGCGAACGCCCTGCACTGGTGGCCGACCGAGTCCGACATGAAGCTCACGCCGGGCTGGTTCGCGCACCCCACCGACACCCCGAAGAGCGGTCCGACGCTGCTGAACCACTACCTGAACACGGTGGGCCGCAACTCGGTGATGCTCCTGAACAACCCGCCCACGACGAACGGGTCGTTCGCTCCGGCATCCGTGTCGGCGCTGGAGTCGTTCGCCGCCGAGCGCCGCAAGGCCTTCGGCACCGACTTCGCGCTCGGCCTGCCGGTCGAGGCGCCCGACGGCACCACCGCCGCGCTCACCGACGGCAGCCGCCGCTCGGCCTGGAAGGGCGAGGGTGCGGGTGCCACCTTCACGGTCGACCTCGGGTCGCCGCAGACGGTCACCCGCCTCACGCTCGCCGAGGGCGTGGATGTCGCAGGCCAGTCGGTCGACGCGTTCCACATCGAGGCCGAGGTGGACGGCGCCTGGAAGAAGGTCGGCGCCGCGGGCACGATCGGAGTCAGCCGCATCGTGACGCTGACCGCCCCGACCACGGCTCAGAGGTTCCGGGTCGTCATCGATTCGGCCCGCGGAGCGTTCGCTCTCGCGGCCCTGAAGGTGCACCCGACTCTGGCGCAGGATCCGGGCCGCATCGCCGAGGTGTGGCTGGACTGCACGGCGGAGCGGGCCGGCGACGGCTCCGAGGCGCGTCCGTTCTCTTCGCTCGAGCAGTTCCGCGAGACCGAGCTGGCGCCTGGTGCCGCCGTGCACCTGAAGGCCGGTACGACCTGCGCCGACTCGGACACCCCGTTCTGGGGCTACGGCACCGACGAGAAGCCGATCGTCGTGGACCTGTACGGCGGGAACGAGGCGCCGACCTTCGGCGACCGCACCGCGCGGGAGGTCTTCGCAGGCCTCGAGGCGCAGGGCTGGCAGCTCGCGTTCCACGACAAGGCGCCCAGCGTGACGGTCGGGAAGGACGCCGTGAAGGTCGGGGCCCTGGTGACCGTCTCGGTGGCCGACTTCCCCGCCGAGGCGACCGTGAAGGTCGGCTTCGACGGCGCTGCGCGCCCGAAGGGCACCATCACGACCGACGCCGATGGCGCCGGCTCGGTGTCGCTGCGCATCGCGGGAGTCGCGCCGGGCACCTACCTGCTCGTCGCGACCGGCCCCGACGGGACGAGGGCCGAGCAGAAGGTCGTCGTCACGGCCGGGAACAGCCCGGCCGCCTCCGGCGGGATCGAGGTCGCGCCCGCGTGATCGCACATCCGCAGCGCCGGATGCCGGAGGCCCGGCATTCGGCGCCGCGGTGTGTGGCGGGGCGGTGCGCGCCGTTCGGGTCGCAGCTCGTCCCGTTTTCGCCGCTCCACGGGCATCCGGGTCGCACGTGATCACGTTCTCGTCGGGCGGATGCCGGACGAACTGTGACCCGGAAGACGGAGTCGAGCCTTTCCGGGGCGAACTGCGACGAGAACTGATGCTCCGCGATCGGTCGCTCCACAGGCATCCGGGTTGCGATCCGTCCCGCTCTGAGCGCGTGGATGCGGGACAGACGGCGCCCTGAGCGGACCCGGGGCGGGTCTTTCCGGGACGAATTGCGACGAGAGCGCGCCGGAGCGCCGCTCGCGGTCATGTCGGCGACGGATGGTTCGATGGGAGCATGGAGCGGCAGGCGAAGGAGCAGGCGCTGCGGGAGCAGGACCGCGGGTTGTGGGCCACGACGATCTGCTTCGTGCTCGGCGCCGCCTTCGGCACACTGCTGCTGATCGGCCCGCCCCGCCCGCTGGCTGGGCCCGGCTCGATCATGATGCCTGCGGCGCTCGTCGCCGGCGTCGTCGCTGCTGCGGCGTTCGTGGTCAGCACGCTGCAGCACCGTCGCGGCGAGACCAGTGGGATGCCGCGCTGGCAGACCGTGGTCTCTGATGTGTCGTCCGTCGCCGTGACCATCGCGTTCGGTGGTGTCACCGCCCTCGGTGTGCTGCTCGGCGCAGAAGTCTTCGCGAGCGGCCTGCAGGGCGTCTCCCTCGTCGCACTGGCCGGCGGAGTGTTCACCGGCGTGGCATCCGCCGTCGGCGGGCGACTGGCATACGCGGCCGGTGTGGACCTGCGCACCACCGACCTCGCCGCGCTGATGTTCGGGTTCCTGATCATCGGCACGCTGTTCGCGATGATCACGGCGGCCGATCCGCTCTGGTGGCAGAAGAACTTCTCGCAGCTCGGCGGCGGCGTTGGTGCCTGGGCGTTCAACGGCACGCTCATGGTCGCCGGCCTGCTGATCGCCACGGTCGGCTCGTACATCGGCCGCGACCTGCACCGGCTGCTCGGCGACGGGGCACTGCGCCGGATCGCCTTCGTGGTGATCGCCTGGGCGCTGGCCGGTGCCGCGCTCGCCGCGGTCGGGCTGCTGCCGATCACTCGCGTGCCGACCCCGCATTTCATCGCCGCGACGGCCGCGCTCGTGCTGTTCGTGGTGGCCGCAGTCGCGACGGCGCTGGTGCTTCCGAAAGAGTGCTCGCGCACCCTGCGGGCGACGACTGTCGCCGTCGTGGCGCTGGTGATCCTCGCGGTCGTGCTCGCGTTCGCGCTGCGCCTGTTCCCGATCACCGCGCTCGAGGCGGTCGTCATCGGCCTCGCCCTGCTGTGGATGTCGACGCTCGTGCGTCTGCTCGCGATCCTCGCGCCCGACGTGTCGCGCCCGTCCGAGGTGCGCTCGCCGCTGCGCGTGCTCTGAGCGCGGGACTGCCCTCCCCGGATGAGGGAGGGCAGTCCCGCGCGAGGCGGGTCAGTCGCAGGTGACGTGGGCGTCGGCCCAGTCAGCCCGATCCCACCACTCCGCCTGACCCGCGGGCGAGCCGGCTGCGTTCGGGTCGACCACGAGCCGCAGGATCTTCGCCCCGGTGACGTCGATCGCGACTTCCTTGGCCAGTCCCTTCGTCATCGCGCCGCTGTCGAAGCGCAGGTCGTCATCCGTGTACACGCGGAAGATGACATTGGGCGACGCGCCGGCCTTGTTCATGATGTCGTCGATCCCGACCGTCGCTCGGAACGCCGTGCACTTCGCGCCGAGGTTGAATTCGATCGTCGTCGGCGAGTTCGTGCCGAGACCCTTCTCGTACTGCACGCCGGCGAGGCGGATCGGCGCGCCGTCGCCGGCAGCCGCCTCTCCGATCTCGGTGTCGCGCTCGATCGGGCCGTAGGCCGGGTTGATCGAGGCCGACGCGAACCGCAGGTCGGACAGGTAGTGGCTGCCCGCGGTCGGCGGCTCGGGAAGCTCCCGCGCGGTCGCCTTGTTCGCGGCCTGCGCCTCAGCCGCGAGTGTGACGATGTCGCCGGTCGGCTCGGTGCGGAACGAGGACGTGTCAGTCGAACCGGTGAACTCGGCGCCGACCGCGGCCCAGTCGATGGACGCCGGTGCCTTACCGGTGTCGAACGACGTCTGGATGCTCTGGAAGAAGCGGGACCAGCGATCCTTGTAGTAGGTGCCGACAAGGCCCTGCCATTCCCGATTGGCGTAGTCGTTCAGCCCGCCGTCGACCGCGTTGCGGGCGCCCCACGTGGAGACGATCGCCCTGGCGTCGTACTCCAAGAGGTCCGCCTCGGCATCGTCCGCTGCTGCCGCCCTGGCATCAGCGATCCAGCGGCCCAACAGCATCTGCGGCTGGGTGCCGACGATGTCGTCGAGCAGATCCATGTTCGCGAGCCACTTCTCGCTGAGCGCGGTGAACTGCTCCCGGTCGCGCATCCCGTATGCCTCCTGCAGCTGCGGAAGGAGCAGCCGGGAGGTGTTCGAGGTCACTTGTCGCGAGACGTCCATCAGGTCGTATCGGTACGTCGCCGAGTCGCGCACCTTCGAGGCCCCGGCGAGCAGGTGATCCAGCGCCTCCGCGAAGCGCGCTGGGTCGTAGGCGAAGGTTCCGGGCGACCAGGACGCCGCGCGGGAGGCGCTGAGGGATGGCTTCGCGCCGTACAGGCCGTCCTGCGCCTCGCTGTAGCTCGGGTTGTCCGGCAGCGTGTACGCCGTCTCGGCGAGGATGCGCCAGGCGGCCTTCAGGTCGGGGTCGTCGACGCCGTAACGGCGCTCGGTCCACTGGTCGAACCAGTCGTTCACGTCGACCGGTCCGGAGCGCCAGGCGAGGCCGGCGAAGAAGTCCAGGGCGACGGGGTTGTTGAGGCCGCCCTCGGGCATCGCGGCGATGCCGTCGACCTTGCTGCCGTCCTTGCGCAGCCAGTCGTAGTAGCGCTGGTTCCACGTGGTCAGTTCAGCGCCCATCGTCGTGTGGCCGCCGAAGTTCCAGATCGTGCCGAAGGCGTACGGCACTCCGCTCCACTGCTTCTCCAGACCGCCGCGGTCGTCGTACCGGTCCGAGAGCCCGTCCACGATGAACGTCGTGGCGGGGTCGACCGCCGCGGCGACGTCCGCCGGCGGGTTGTTCTGCCAGCCGAGCAGCACCCAGGTCGCGCCCTTGTGCGCGGTCTGCAGCGCGTCCTCGATGGCGTGCGTGGCCGCGGGCACGTCGACGGAGCCGCGCTTGCCGCCCTCGTGCAGGACGTCCATCTTGTAGGCGTCGGAGGTGCCGAGGATGCGCTCGGACGCGTCGTAGAAGGCCGAGGCCACCTTGGGGAACGCTGCGCTGTTCGGATCGAGCCAACCCGGCCTCTGGTAACCGGTCCATCCGCCCTGCGGTTCGACCCGGGCATCGGCGTTGCGGGCGGCGAAGTCTGCCGGGACCGTGCCGAAGTAGCCGGGGAGCACGGGAGTCATCCCGAGCTCGCGCAGACGGTCGGCGATCTTGCGGCCCAGCTCAGCGCGCTCCGCGAGTAGGGCATCGCTGGTGCCCTCCGGGTATGCCGACATGTTCTGCAGCAGCCACCAGGGCTGGTGCGAGGGCAGCGGGATCCAGGCGCGTGCCTCGGCGTCGGTGTAGCCGAACTGCTGCAGCACCTCGGCATAGACGGCCTCGGAGCCGACCGGCATGAACAGCTCGTTGAAGCCGAGCGCGGCGAGCTCGTCGATCTCGCGCTCCCACTCCGCCCAGCTGCGATAGGCGCCGGTGTACCCGTCCTCGGTGTCGTTGCCGTAGTAGCGGTGCGACACGTTCGCCTCGGCGGAGAGCTTCTTCGCGGGCAGGGGCAGCGGGGCCGACTCGTCGACATTGTGCTGGTTCCAGGAGATGGACTGTCCGATGGTGCCGAGGTATGCGTTCACGGCGCTGATCGCGGTTGCGGGGTCGGTGGCCGCGATCCGGACATGGTTGCGCTTGCTGGTGATCTCGTAGCGATCCGCTCCGTCGTCGGGGAGGGCGACGAGGTCGAAACCGCCGGCGTTTCGACCGAGCAGCCGCTCGAGCGAAGCGCGGGCGGAATCGAAGCCCGCCGCCGTCTGCGCTGGCACATTGAGCTTCGCGAACCGGGCGGGAGCGTCCGCGTTCGCGGCCGTGGCACCGGTCAGTATCAGCACAGCTGCGGTCGCGCAGGCCGCCAATGAGAGCGCTGTTCGTCGGAATCTTCGGGGCGTGGGGTGCATCATCGGGCCTTTCGCCAAGGGGAGGAAACACCGCGGATGCAGTGTTTGCGCTGCCATCGTCCCGCGCCCGCGCCACTTACGCAAGGTCTTATCGTAAAGAGATCGCTAAAGTCTTCCCAGAACGGAGGCGTATGGATTCCACGATCGTCGGCACGGCTCGACTGAAGCGCCAGAACACTGGTCTCGTGCTCGGCACGCTGCGCGCGGCCGACCGTCCGTTGCGCATCGCTGAGGTCGCTTTAACGACGGAGCTCACCCGGTCGACCGTCGCGACGATCGTCGATGCGCTGGAGCGCGATGGATGGGTGTCGCGGCACGCGCCCGAAGGTGCCCTTGGGCGACCCGCTTTGCGGTACGGCGTAGATGCGTCCTGCATCCATGTCGTCGGGCTCGACCTCGGTCTCCATCGCATTGTCGTCGAGCTGGCTGATGCTGCAGGCACGGTGCTCGCGAGACGGAGCACGCCGCACGCGCTGCGTGACGGAGCGTCTCTCGTGGCCCTTGCGGGCGCGAACATCGACGCGGTACTCGCTGAGGCAGGACTCGCCCGCGAGGACATCCGGCGCATGACGGTCGGTGCGGTCGGGATGATCGACCGCGGGGCCGGCCGGGTGCGGGAGGTGCGCGGGATGAGCGCGCTCACCGAAGTGGACCTCCCCGACGAGCTGGGGCGGGGGATGGCCAGCGTCGACCTCGACAACGACGCCGACCTCGCCGCCGTGGCCATGACCCGGCTCGCGGGGGCCCCGATGTCGTTCCTCACCGTGCAGTGGGGGGAACGGCTCGGAGCGGGCCTCGTACTCGACGGGCGGCTGTATCGCGGTCCGGCCGGTGCGGCGGGCGAGCTCGGTGGCCTGCCGGTTCAGGACCCCTGGTCCGGGGCGCCGTCACAGCTCGAAAGGGTCGTCGGGGCGAATCGCGTGAGTGAGGTCGCGGGGCATGGGAAAGGTATCGTCGGCCTCTTCGACGCGGTGACGCAGGGCGAGACCGGCGCGGCAGCCGTCCTCGACGAGGTGGTGGGCGTCGCCGCAGGTGCTCTCGCTCCTGTGCTGCTGGCCCTCGACCTGCACGACGTCTTCATCACCGGTGGGATGGCCAGGGGTGGCGAAGTGCTCACCGCCGCGCTCGAGCGGCGACTGGGGCTGTTCGGACTCGGGCCGCTGTCGGTGAAGCTGTCTCCGTTCATGGAGGACACCGTCGTCCGCGGGGCCACCGAGGCCGCCCTGCGAGCGGCCTGGACCGAGGTGCTCGAGGGCCGGCTCGGCGGGCAGCATCCCTGAGTGTCAGCGGCGGCGTCAGCCCTCGCGCCGCCGCACGATCTCCGCGATCCAGCTCGGGGCGAACGGGCTCGTGCAGCCGGGCGCCGTCGGATAGTCGGCGAGCACCTGAAGGCGCTCGCCGATCTCAAGAGCGCGCTCGCGGCGAGACGGATCGTAGATGCCGATGTACGCGAGCGTCTCGTTCATCGCCCATTGCAGACGCTCCGGGGCATCCTTCATCTCGCGCTCGATCTGATCGAGCAGGGCGTCGAGGTCGAGCTCGTCGGGGTTCTTCATCACGCGCGTCGAGGTGAGCGACCAGGCGGATGCCGCGACATCCGGGTCTGCATCGTCGAACCAGCGCTGCCGCATCTCCTCGGCGAGCGGCGACTTCTTCACGATGTAGTTCACCAGCCAGTCGGACACCTTCGGGCCGTTCGCCTCGCGCATCATGCGGTCGAGGTCGTCAGCGGAGAACTCCTTCGGCTTCACGATGAGCAGTGAGACCAGCCGCGCGGCGGTTTCGCCGGTCATCCACAGCTCGCGGGACAGCTGAGGCGAGGTTCCGGCGGCCTTCGCGACGCCGCGCAGCTTCGTGAGGTTCACGCCGTGGTCGTCGCCGTGCCGCTCGTTGACGGCGCGCGCCTTCGGGTCGTCGAGGGCGGCGAGCTCCGCGAGAACGCTGTCGACCGTGGCATCCGTCATGCCGTCAGCCTACGCACCCTCGCGAAGTGTGGCGCCCGCTCCGGTCGCGCCCGCCTCCTGCTCCGGTCTCGATGGATGCGGGTGCGTGCACCCGCAACGAGTGCGACCGGAGCATCCGAGGCGCAGCGTCAGGCCGGCAGGCGCACCGTCACGATCAGGCCGCCGCCGTCGAGCGGCGCCAGGGACAGCGTCCCGGCATGCGCTCGGACGATGGATGCTGCGATCGCGAGCCCCAGCCCGACCCCGTCACCGTGCTCGGTCGTACGGGCTCCGCGCTGGAACGGCTCGGTCAGGTGCGCGACGTCCGCCTCGGTGAGGGAGGCTCCGTCGTTGCCGACCACGAGCACGGCCGAGCCGTCCGCCGCCGCCGTGCGCACGGCGACCCCACCGCCGGATGCCCGGTTGTGCACGATCGCGTTGTGCACGAGATTCGTGGCGAGCTGCTGCAGCAGAGCCTGCGAGCCCGTCGTGACCGCGGGCGTCAGGTCGGTGTCGAACACCACCGAACGGCTCGCCGCCAGCGGGGACAGCGTCTCGACCGCATCCTCGGCGAGCAGTGCGAGATCCACCGTCTCGGACGACCGCACGGCGCCCTCGGCCCGTGACAGCATCAGCAGCGACTCGGTCAGGGCGATCGCCCTGGCGTTCACGGCCGCCAGCCGTGCCAGCAGCTCGTCGCGGTCCGTGGAGGGGTCCGCGGATGCCACCTCGAGCATCGTCCGCGTGATCGCCAACGGCGTTCGCAGCTCGTGCGAGGCGTTCGCCGCGAACCGCTGCTGCTCGCCGACATGCCGCTCCAGCTCGGCCAGCATCCGGTCGAACGCGTCCGCGAGGTCGGTGAACTCGTCGCGGCGACCCGGCAGCGAGACGCGATGCGCGAGTGAGCCGGAGGCGGCGAGCCCCGCCGCCTCGTGCAGCCTGCCCAGCGGACGCAGCATCCGCCCGGCCAGCAGCCAACCGCCGACCAGCCCGCACACCACCAGCACGGCGAACATCGCCACGGTCGGCGGGGTGAACGCGCGAACGAGGTCGCGCTGGCTCGGCACGCGCTGCGGCTGGCCGTTCCAGCCCTGCATCCACCCCGATCCGTCCGGCACGTACCGCAGCAGGAACAGCCAGACCACGGCGAGCAGCAGCGCGCCGGTGAGCACGATGACGCCCGCGTAGCTCAGCGCGAGCCGCATCCGCACCGACATCCCGCGACTACGAGTCATCGTCGATCCGGTATCCGACGCCGGGCACGGTCACGATCACCCACGGCTCACCGAGCCGTTTGCGCAGCCCTGACACGGTGATGCGCACGGCGTTGGTGAACGGGTCGGCGTTCTCGTCCCAGGCCCGCGCGAGCAGCTCTTCCGCGCTCACCACTCCGCCGCCGGCGGCGACCAGCACCTCGAGCACCGCGAACTGCTTGCGGGTCAGCGGCACGTACCTGCCATCGCGGAACACCTCGCGGCGGAACGGATCTATGCGCAGCCCGGCCAGCTCGCGCACCGGCGGCGCGGCATGTGCGGTGCGCCGCGCGAGCGCGCGCAGCCGCAGCACCAGCTCGCGCAGCGCGAACGGCTTGGTCAGGTAGTCGTCGGCGCCGAGCTCGAACCCGGATGCCTTGTCATCGAGCCGATCGGCCGCGGTGAGCATCAGGATCGGGGTGCCCGAGCCGGATGCCACGATCCACTGCGCGACCTCGTCGCCGTTGGGGCCTGGCACGTCGCGGTCCAGGACCGCGACGTCGTAGGTGTTGTACGAGAGCAGCTCGAGCGCGGTGTTCCCGTCCGCCGCGATGTCGGCGGCCATCGCCTCCAGCCGCAGGCCGTCGCGGACGGCCTCGGCGAGAAGCGGCTCGTCCTCAAGGATCAGCACCCGCACGCTCGCAGTCTACAAAGCGGGACGTATCGAAAACGTATGCGCCCCCGCATACGCCCCGGCAACGTCGGGTTCGGGAGCGTGGAGGGCATGAGCACTCTCGCGCAGCGCCCTCGGGCCCCCTTCGTCCTCGTCTCGGCTCTCGGCCTCGCCCTGCTGGGGATGGGCGTCGTGATGGCCGGGGTGATAGCGCAGGTCGCCGGCGGGACGCCGGGCGCCGGGATGCCGGGTGGGGACCCGGCACCGCCGGCGGCCGCGGCGTCCGCCGAGCCGGAGCTCGTCGACGGCCCGGCGTCACCGTTCGATGACCGGAATGCATCCGTCGCGAAGCTCGTTCCTGAGCTGCGCGGGGCGCTGCGCGAGGCCGCGACGGCTGCGCAGAAGGAGGGGTACGAGATGGTCGTCAACAGTGGATGGCGCACTCCGGAGCGTCAGGAGCAGCTGCTGGTCGAGGCGATCTCGACCTACGGCTCGCGCGAGGAGGCGGCCAAATGGGTGGCCCCGGCCGACAAGTCCTCGCACGTGCACGGCAAGGCCGTCGACGTCGGAGATCTGGATGCCGCGATCTGGCTGGGGCAGAACGGGGCGGAGTACGGTCTGTGTCAGACCTACGCCAACGAGCGATGGCACTTCGAGTACCGGGCATCCGCTCCTCAGGACGGATGCCCCGAGATGTACCTCGATGCGACTCACGACCCCAGGCTGCAGTGACGACCGCGCCCGGGCTCAGGCCGCCGGTCGGGTGCCCGCCGGCGCGACTTGGGCGATGTCGGTCTACACCTCGGTCATCCGCCGCACCCAGCCGTCCTTGTCGAAGGACTCCCCGGTGTGCACGTGACGGCAGTGAAGTCGGGGTGGAGGTGCTGTGCGAGATCGCCCCAGCGGCGAGGGCCGCACACGCGAACCCGGCGAGCCCGCCGGGTCGCCGTTCTCAGCGGTCGAGATCGGCCAGGCCGGAGATCACCCTGTCAAGTCCGAACTTCCAGGCGCGCCGGGCGTCGTACGGGGCGCCCATCGCCTCTCCGGCGGCTCCGCCGACACGGCGCGCGAGCGGGAAGTCCTCGCCGAGGTAGCGCGCGAGGCTTCCGGCGGACTGCTCCCACGCCTCGCCGAAGCCCGTGTCGTCCGGCATCCGCACGATCCGGGGAGCGGCGGCGCGCACGAAGTCGAGGACGAACGACAGGGCGGCATCCCGCGCGACGTCATCGACCGCCGTGCCATCGAACGCGTGCAGCTCGTGGTCGTACTTCGCGATCGTGCCGGGACCCAGCGCGGTACGAGGATCGTGCACATCGAGCAGCCACGGATGACGGCGGAGCAGTGCCAGGTTGTCCTCGGCGACGGTGCGCACCCGGTCGGGCCAGTCCGCGCCGGAGAAGGGCGTGGAGGCCATCTGCGCGTGCGCGCTGTCCGCCATGAGCACGAGCAGGTCGTCGCGGCTGCCGACGTGCGTGTACACGGACATCGTCGTCATGCCGAGCGAATCGGCCAGGCCGCGCACGGTGAGGCCGGCCAGGCCGAGGTCGTCGGCCAGCGAGACCGCCCGGTCGACGACCTCGCCGACGGAGTGCTTCGGCCGCGGACCGCGGCGCCCGCCCGACGGCGCACCCGGAGCGTCACGCCACAGCAGATCGATCAACGGCCTCGGCATCGCGGAACCTCCTCGGGAACATCTCAATAATAGTGTACGTTGTACGAAGTTATGACGGGAGACACCATGAACATCACCCAGACCGCCATCTCGCTCAACGTCGCGGACGTCGACGCCTCCGCCGACTTCGCCAAGACCCACTTCGGATACCAGGAGGCGATGGCCGCCGAGGGGTTCGTGTCGCTGCAGCATCCCGCCGTGGCGACGAACCTCATCTTCCTCGCCACCGGGCTCGGCACATTCAAGCCCGCCGAGATCGCCGGCTCAGCCGGGCAGGGCCTTCTGCTCGTGTTCGTCGTGGACGACCTCGACGAGCAGTTCGCGCGCATCCAGGCCGCGGGGGCGAGGGTCGTCACCCCGCCCGAGACCGAACCATGGGGCGAGCGCTACTGCCAGTTCGCCGACCCCAACGGTCTGATCTGGCAGCTGGTGCAGTGGATGTGACGACAGCAGAGAACGCCGGTCCCCGACGCGCGTCGGGGACCGGCGTTCCGGTTCACAGGCGGATCAGCCCTGCGGAGTCGTCATCCCGGCGTGCCGGACGGCGAGCATCCGATCCATCGCCGCCAGCAGGCGGACGGAGTCGGGGCGGATGTCATCGGACGGCCGGTGCATGAGCATGCGCAAGGACGCCAGCGCGAGCATGATCGCGGCATCGGCGGCCTCCTCCGACTCCGCGCGCTCGGCGACCAGCTCCTGGAACTCCGCCTTCAGCGCACTCATCCACTGAGTGAACTCCGTGACGAGCTGCGGCTGCTCCGAGATGAGCCGCTTCAGCCGCCGTCTCTCCATGCCTGAGCTCATCGTGTCGGCGAGCAGATCGCAGATGGCCGGCATGAGCTCGCCCTCCGACGTGCGGAAGCGCTCGGCGGTCGCGGGGGAGATGATCTGCTCGGGCAGGTTGAGCGTGGCCGCGCTCTTCGAGGGGAAGTAGTTGAAGAAGGTGCGGGGAGAGACGCCGACCTCCTCGCAGATCTGCTCGACAGTCGTGCCGTCGAGCCCCTGCAGTTCGACCAGGCGCAGGGCGGCCTCATGCAGTGCCGTCCTGCGCTGCTTCTTCTTCCGCTCGCGCAGTCCGGCAGCGGGCTCCCCTGCAGCCTGGTCGTCGGTCATGTCAGCTGTGCACCTTGATCGTTCCGGTCTCGCTCACCCCGGCCGTGTCCGCACGCTCCTGCAGCGCGGAGCGGGTGCGCAGCGGTGGTGCCCGGAAGAACCAGCTCAGCACGAACGCGAGCATCAGCACCCCGAAGCCGACCCAGTAGATGACGTCGATGGCCTGCGTGAAGCCGACCATGAACGGCTTGGTGAGCGCCGGGTCGGCACCGTTCAGGAACGAGGTGTCGCTGACCGAGCTGCTCGATCCGCTGGATGCCTTCGAGTCGCCCTCGTCGATCTTCTTCGAGATCTCGGGTGCGAGCTGTTCGACCCAGTACCTGCGCTGAGCGTCGTTCGACCAGTCGACCGACACGGTGCCGTCGATGACGGATGCGTGGGCCTTGTCGGCCACGGCCTGCAGGGCCTTCTCCTGGGCAGCGGGCAGGGCCTCGGCCACCTTCTGGTCGATCACGGTCTGCGCGGCGGCCGCCGGCACCTGTCCCGCTGCGACGGCCTGGTTCACGCCGTCGGTGACAGCCTTCGTCACGGCTGCGGATGCCGCGGACTCGGCCTTCTGGGACGCGGTGTCGAGCTGCTTCTGGATGTTCTCCTGCAGCGGCTCGACGATCGGCGTCCAGAGTTGATCCATCACGGCCTGATTCTGCTCGGCGCCGGCGACGGCCGGATCGAGAGCGGCGTCCAGGGCCGCGGTGAGTGTGTCCTCGTCGGCCATGCTGTTCATCATGTTCGTCGGCAGCAGCGTGAACAGCAGCGAGAGCATGATCGCGGTGCCCAGCGTTCCGCCGATCTGACGGAAGAAGGTCGCCGCGCTGGTCGCCACGCCCATGTCGGGCGCCTCGACCGCGTTCTGGCTGGCCATCGTGAGCGACTGCATGAGCTGGCCGAGGCCGAGGCCGACCACCAGCATCCCGATCATCATGAACCAGATCGGGGTCTCGGCCGAGACGAAGGTGAGGATGAGGAAGCCCAGCGCCGTGGTGATCGTGCCGATGCGCGGGAAGAAGCCGTACCTGCCAGTGCGCGACGTGATCAGACCCGCGGCCATCGACGAGATCATCAGGCCGACGACCATCGGCAGCATCGCGAAGCCGGACTCGGTCGGGGTGAGCCCGGCGACGATCTGCATGTACAGCGGGATGGTCATCATGGCGCCGAACATGCCGAAGCCGACGAGCACACCGATGAGCGTCGCCCACGAGAACGCATGCGAGTGGAACAGGCGGATCGGGATGATCGCGTCGTCCTTCATCGCGATCTCGATGAGCACGAACGCGATCGCGCCGAGACCACCGATCACATAGCAGGAGATGGCGGCGACAGACCCCCAGCCCCACTCGCGACCCTGCTCGGCGACCAGCAGCAGCGGCACCAGTGCCACGATCACGGCGGATGCTCCCCACCAGTCGATGCGCGGGTTCTTGTGCACGCCGACCTTGGGCAGGTGCAGGAACGCGATGACCATGCCGAGCGCGATCAGGCCCACCGGCAGGTTGATGAGGAACACCCAGCGCCAGCCGGCGACCCAGAGGATCTCGTTCGCTCCGGCGAAGATGCCGCCGACCAGCGGGCCGATCAGCGCGGAGACGCCGAAGACGGCGAAGAAGTAGCCCTGGTACTTCGCACGCTCGCGCGGAGCGAGGATGTCGGCCATGATCGCGAGCGGCAGCGACATCAGCGCGCCGGCGCCGAGGCCCTGGATCGCACGGAAGCCGGCCAGCATGAGCATCGACGTCGAGAATGCGGCCAGCACTGAGCCGATGATGAACACCGAGATGCCGAAGATGAACAGCGGGCGGCGCCCGAAGATGTCGGAGAGTTTGCCGTAGATCGGCACCGAGATCGTCGACGTGATCAGGTACGCGGTGGTCACCCAGGCCTGCTGGTCGAGCCCGTTGAGATCGTCGCCGATGGTGCGGATGGCGGTGCCGACGATGGTCTGGTCGAGAGACGACAGGAACATGCCTGCCATGAGCCCGTAGATCACGAAGAGGATCTGACGGTGCGTCATGATCGGGTTCGCGCCCTCGGGGGGCGAGACCGGCGCGGAGCCGGTGGTGGAGGCGACGGTCATGTACCGGCCCTTCAGAGAGTCAAGAATTTTTGCAGACGCGCAATATTACACGACTGCATTCTTTGGGATGACTGGGAGCCGGATGCCGGGCCGGAACGACGGATGCCGGCGGATGGCGCACCAGGAGCAACTGCTCGTCGAGGTGATCGCGACGTACGGATCACGCGCCGAGGCGGCCATGGGCGACCACGGCAGCGACTTCGGGCTGTGCCAGATTCACGCGAACGAGCGCTGGCACTTCGAGTACCGGGTATCCGCCTCGCAGGACGGCTGCCCGCGGGCCTACCCGGACCCGACATACGACCCGCGGCTGCAGTAGGCGTCGTTCGAGTTACTGGGTTGTCGCCCGCCAAGGCGATGTGTCAGGAACAGTTACGAAGAGCTTTGCGTTGTCGAATGCTCCCCACCGGGCCGAAGGGATGAACTTCGCGATGTAATCGCCTGCGGCGGCAAGGCAGAAGGTCAGCGCCTGGATTTCGTCCGCACCGTGTAGCGCGGTCGACGTCATCAGTTGTCCAGACGAGTCGAGCAAATGGTACTCGAAGCAGTAGTCGACCGGCACGGACACGGAACGGACCTCGAGGCGCAGAACACCGAGATCGGAATCCAGTTCACGCACGAGCAGTGAGGATGACATGGTCTAGTCCGCGTATCGCAGGCAGGTGGCGTAGCGTTCGTTCGCCCGTTCCCAGCACAGTGCGCGATCTCGTGACGACGCTTTCGCTCGGCAGATGTCTCCGTCTCGGTCGAGCTGGGCATCGCACTGAGCTTTGGTCATCATCGGTGTGACGACAGTCTGCGGGACGTTGGACAGGGTCGCTGCTGCGTCAGGGCCGCCAAGTGCCTGAAGGCCTCCGCCTAGTGCCAACAACGTCGTCAGAGCAACAGACATCAATGTCTTCATCATTACCCCCCCCCGGTCGATGCGATTTGTCGAGGCTACCATCCGAGGTTCATTCCCAGTGGGCGAAATGATTGACCGGATGGACGAGAACGCCGGCCCCGACTCTCGTCGGGCACCGGCGTTCTGCTCAGCAGGCGATCAGCCCTTCTTCGGCGGCGTCACCGAGATGAGCGCCGCAGTGTTGCCCTGCATGGCCTTCTTCACCGAGATGACGGTGCCGTAGCCCACGCCGGAGTCGGCGGGGTTGCCGGTACCGAGCACAGTGAACCCGAGGTCGGTGCCGTAGTACGCCGTCGCCGGGGTGCCGTCGGGGTTGACTACGCGCGTGGTGTACGGAGCACCGCCGACCGAGGGCACGACCACCGAGGCGTCGCGCAGACGGTTGTACAGCCCGACCTTGCCGTTCACGGTGAGCGGCTCGATGCCCGCGACCCAGCCCTTGTCGTCGGTGAAGGTGCTCACCGGCGCCTGGGGCTTCAGAACGGTGCAGGCCTCGTTGTACGCGGCGTCGACGAGGCAGTCCTTGAACTGATACGTCGGCTGCAGGCCGAACGCGGCGTTCGACGACTGCGCACGGCTCGAGATGTTCTTCTGAACAGACGGGTCGAGCGCGGCCTCAGCACCGGTGCGGCGCAGCGGATCGAAGTGGCTGTCCACCAGAAGCAGACCGCCCTTCGCCCCGTAGCTCGGCAGGTTCGTCAGGTTCGAGGTGACCTGGTTCGAGGTGCCGTAGACCGCGTCGCGGTACCAGACCAGCGCGCCGGGCGCGTTGTAGGGAACCTTCTCGACCTTCCAGGCCTCGTCGCTGTACACCGTGGTGTAGCCGTACTTGAGGCCCTCGTCGAAGCCGTCCAGGTTGCGCCACTCGACCAGGTAGTACTGCGACTTGATCTGGGTGCCGCTGTCGCGGGTCCAGCCCGAGCCGCTCGTGTCGGTGAATGTGCCGGCGGTCGCCGTCCATCCGTTGTCGCCGGATTCGACGTCGTCGCTCCACACCGACTCGGTGCCGCTGGTGAGCGAGAAGTCGTCCGAGAACCAGCCGCGCTCCTGGAACGCCGCGTCAGTCGCCTGGCGCAGGCGGATCTGGATGTTCTGTCCGGCGTACGCCGACAGGTCGACGTAGTCGTGCGCCCAGCCGTTCGACGAGCCGGTCAGACCGTACTTCTTGCCGCCGAAGTCCTTCATGCGACCATTCGGGTCGGCGTAGGTGTCGCTCGTCGAGACCAGCGCGCCCGCCTCGTTGTAGACCTTCTGCTCGGTCCAGGTGCTGCCGCCGTCGGTCGAGACCTCGACGAAGCCGAAGTCCCAGTCCTCCTCGATGATGTAGTTGTTCCACATCCAGAACTTGCCGTTGGCGGGCACGCCTGCGATGGAGCGCGTCAGACGGGAGTCAGCCCAGTCCTGGTCTGCACCGGAGTACCACATCTCCGAACCGCTGTGCGGCTCGGCGAGCACGATCTTCTTGTCGGGCAGGTTCACCTTGATGCCGTCCTCCGTGCCCTTCTTCGGGCGCGAGGTCTGGCCGACCTTGACCGTCGTCGGCTTGTCGCCGGGGTTGATCTCCTGCGGGTCGGCCCATCCGAGCACCCACTTGTCCCAGAGGCCCATGTGGGTCGGCATCGACTGGAAGATGGGGCCGGAGTGCGAGCCGGAGCTCATCAGATCCCAGAAGTCGATGTCGGAGTTGCCCGCGTTCGAGGTGTCGTACAGGTCGGGCAGGCCGAGGTCGTGTCCGTACTCGTGTGCGAACACGCCGACGCCGGAGTTCTCCGGCTGCACGATGTAGTTCGACAGCTTCAGGTTCGTGCCGGGGATGCTGGCACCGCCGGCGACCGAGGAGGAGTGCGCCCAGATCGAGTAGGTGCCCTGGGCGCCGCCGCCACCGGACTTGTCCTCACCGGCGTGCACCAGGACGACATGGTCGATCACGCCGTCGGGCTCGTTGACGTTGCCGTCGCCGTCGCGGTCTCCCTGGTCCTCGATGTCGTAGTCGGCCCACGGGAAGTTCGGGTTCTGCGCGGCGAGCGACGCCACGGCGTCGATCGGCAGCTGGCCAGGTCCGAGCGGGTTGTCGGGGTGGCCCTGCATGTCCTGCATGGGGCCGGCGACCCAGTTGCCGCTCTCGTCCTGGTGGCAGACGGTGGCGCCGTAGTACGCCTCGGAGTGCGGCACCTTGACCCACGCCGTGGCGGAACCGGTGAGGGTGTACGCGCCGCGCGACATCTCCTCGTACATGTTCTTCATCGTGTAGCCCGAGATGTCGAAGCCCGGCTTGCCGTCGGGGCCGGTCAGATCGGGGCGAACGCGCTCGGTGATGCCCTTCTCGGAGAACAGCATCTTGTTGTAGAAGTCGCTCGAGAAGTCCTTCACCCACATGGTGTTGTTGTCCTTGTGAGCGGCATCCGCCGGGTTCGGGATGTTGTTGTGCAGGACGGGTCCCTGCACGTCGCCCGGCTTGCACGTCGTGGCGCCGAACTCGGTCGGCACGTACAGGTCGCTGAAGTCCTCGGTGCCGTCGAACTCGACCAGGATCGTGAGCAGCTTCGCCTGCTGAGTGCTCTTGGAGTGCTTCAGGTTCTTCGGGCTCTTGCCGGTCTTCTGCGCCTTGGCCTCACCCTTCGCCAGCTGCTTCGCCGCCTTCGGGTTTCCCTGCGCGTACTTCTGGTCGTAGGCCTTGGCGCGGTCGAGCGCCTTGGCGCCGCTGAAACCCTTGGTCGAGCCCTTCGCGCTGGCGACCGGCGAGTCGACGGATGCGTCGAAAGCACCCTCAACGTTCGGCGCGGCGTAATTCATGTAGTACTCGTCGGCGCCGATCGTGGGTGAGGACGGTGCCGCCTCCGCTGCTGCAGGGGCGCCGCTGGCGGGTATCACGCCGAAAGTGGTGACGCCGGCGACCGCGAGCGCGAACGCCGAGGTCGTCGCCACTACGCGCCTTCGCGTGCGGCCGGTTGGTTCTGACATTGCTTCTCCCTTCGCGCGCCGCGCGAAAGGGGTGTCGCAACGGCGCGAGCGGTGCGCGCCGATCAGGCGCGCAAGATCACTTTTACCGTGAAAGTCCTGTGCAGGGGAAGTGGATTCGCTGAATCCGAGACAAACGCGTGATCCGCGCTCAGGGCACACGCATCGGTCGTTCCACGCCCAGCGCACGCCGGGCGCGGTCCGCGTGCGCGTCGTAGCCGCGCGCCTCCGCCAGGGCGAGCACCTCACGGAGGTAGACGGCGGCGCCTGAACCGTCGCCCATCCGCTGATGCGTGAGCCCGCAGCCGAGCATCGCGTCGAGCCGTGACTGCACGTTCTGCACCTCCTGCGCGATCGACAGTGCGCGTTCGTGCAGGTCGAGGGCGGCAGGGAAGTCCGCGTTCTCCCTGGCGCACTCGGCCAATGCCTCGGTCGCGGCGCCTTCGAGTCGCCGCAGTCCAGAGTCCCGGCTCAGCGACATCGTCCGTCGGGCGGCGTCCGCTGCCGCATCCCAACGTCCGCGAGACAGCTCGAGCAGGGCGAGGACGAGAAGTGCGGTCCCCTCCGACCTGGCATCCGCGCATGCTCGAGCGAGCCGGAGCGCCTCCGCGATCGTCGCGGCGGTGTCCCGGTGGGCGAGATCCAGTTCGACCGAGGCGAGGTTCGCCGTGCAGGCGGCGATCAGGCGGACGTCCCGCGGATCGCGGGCCTCGAGCCCGTTCCTGAGCAGTTCGAGCGACTGCAGGAGGCGTGCGCGGGCGTCGGCAGCGCGCCCGATCCTGCGAAGGACCAGGGAGAGGTTGTTCAGCGATATCGCCTGTTCTCGTACGTCGCCGAGCCGGTGATTCAGATGCAGCGCGCGCTCCTGGTGGTGCACGGACGCCTGTGGGTCGCCGAGGTGATCCATCAGGATGCCCAGAGCGCACTCGGCCAACGCGAGAGCGCGATCGTCGCCCTCGGCGCCGGCGTCGTCGCGCACCCGTTCGCCGAGGCTGCGCATCGTCTGCGCATCGCCCTGCATCGTCGCGTAGACGGAGAGCTCGGCGAGGAGTACCGTGCGGAAGCCGCTCGCAGCATCGTCGCCCTCCGCCATCGACATCAGCGCCGGCCACATGTCCTGCAGCCAGGTCACCGCCGCCGCGGCATCGGCGAAGCCCGCGGCCTTCGACCTGAGGGCAGGATCCGGCAGATCATCCTCGCGCAGCGGGACGTCGAGGCCGAGCACTCGGCAGGCGTCGATCACTCCCCAGAGCCAGAGCGACTGGATGCGGCGCAGCGAGCCCGAGACGACGTCCGCACCGTCGACCCGGTGCAGCAGCTCACGGGCGAACGCCGCGAGCAGGTCGTGCTGGCCGACCCTGTTCCCCATGTGACGCTCGGCGAGGTGCAGCCCGACGAGCGTCTGCAGGGCACGCCTGGTGTCGCGCGGATCGCGCCCCCATGCCGCCGCGATCGTGTCGAGATCAGACGGATGCTCCAGCACCCCGATCCGCCGGAACAGCGAGGCGTCGTCCGGGGTGAGAGCGTCATAGGAAGCCTGCAGCACGGCCCGGACATCGCGGCCGTCGTCATCGGGAGTCGCCAGCGCATCGAGGCGGAGGCGCTCGTCCTCGAGCTCCGCGATGAGATCCGCGACCGCGACCTCCGTGGAGCCGCCGTACTCGCGCAGGCGCTCGGCGGCGATGCGCAGGGCCAGTGGCAGGTGCCCGCAGAGCGCGGCGAGTCGTGCGAAGGCCGGGGCCGGAGCCCGACCCGTCGAGGGCCCCGCACCGTCGGTGGTCCCGCCGAGGAGCGCTGCGGCGTTGCGGGGCGAGAGCGGCCCCAGGCGCACTCGCCGTGCTGAGATCCCGGCGGCCAGCGATGTCAGCTCCCGGCGCGAGGTGACCACCGTCACGACGCCCGGCGCGGAGACCATCAGAGGGCGCAGCTGCTCGCCGTCCACCGCGTCGTCGAGCAGGATCAGCATCCGGCGCGAGGCGACCAGGGTGCGCAGCAGCGCGCTGCGCTCCGGAAGCCGCTGCGGCACGGCGCTGGGCTGGACTCCCAGAGACGTGAGCAGGTGCGCGAGCACCGACTCCGCGGAACGGGGGCCGGCGGGGCTGAATCCGGCGAGGTCGACATAGACCTGCCCGTCCGGGAACTCGACGCGGAGGTCGCGTGCCCAGGCGAGCGCGAGCGCTGTCTTGCCCGAGCCCGCCGGACCGGAGATCAGTCCGGTTCGCGCGCCTTCCCCGGCCCGCAGCAGGTGATCCAGCTCGGCCAGCTGTGGGTCACGTCCGATCAGCGTCGTGGCCGCCGGAGGGAGTTCCGCCGGAGCCGACCCGGCAGCGATGCCGGTGCGCAGGGCCAACCGGTGCGCGGCCTGCAGCTCGGCGCCCGGTTCGACGCCGATCTGGTCGATCAGCAGTCGGCGCCCCTCTCGGAACACCTCGGCCGCCCGCCCGGATCGTCCGGCGCGGATCAGGGCGAGCATCAGCTGCGCCCTGAGACGCTCGCTGAGCGGCTCCTCGGCGAGGAGCCGCTGGATCTGCGGTACCAGCGCTCCTCCCTCACCGGAGTCGAGACCGTCCTGGAACAGCTGCACGGCACCGGTCAGCCGCAGCTCCCGCAGCCGGAGGCGCTCGCGCTGGAACAGCTCCTGCTCCAGCCCGTCGTAGGGGTCCCCGCGCCAGGCGGCCAGCGCCTCGGCGAGATCGCCGTGACCGGAGACGGCGGCCTCGAGTGCATCGGCGTCGACCTGGTCGTCGTCCAGCACGAGACGGTAGGCATCGGCATCCGACTCGATGCGCGCCGCGCCGATCACCTTTCGCAGACGGTGGATCTGCACGCGGACCCGGCGTGTGACCCCCGCGCCGGTGTCTCCGGGCCAGAGCAGTTCGGTGAGGGCATCGAGGCGGGCGCGACGGCCGTCGGCCGTGAGCAGCCCGGCGAACAGCAGGCGCTGCAGCCTGCCCGGCAGGGGAACCTCCGCACCGTCGTCGTCGACGATGCGGACGGGGCCCAGCACTGCGATGCGCATGTCGTCTCACACCTTAGTCACGGGCGCGGACCGTCGGGCCCGGTCCTGCGATGGGGCCTCTAAGACGAGGCCGTCGCGAAATAGGGATTCCTCCCGATGCTGCCCACCCGCCTCAGAGCGGAGTGTAGGGATGCACACGAAAGAGGAGTTGCCATGTACGAGCAGAGTTTCTTCCACGGCCGCATCACCGCGATCGAGACCGAGCACGCCACCCGCGCCGCCGAGCGCGACCGGATGCTGCGTGAGCGGCTCGGGGTGCCGGAGTACCAGGACGGTCTGATCCGGCGGATGCGCGCGGCCCGCGCCGCCCGCCGTGCCGCGCGCGCCGCGGTGCCGGCCGCAGCCCCGAGTGCCGCCGGGCAGGCGCCGGGTCGTCCGGCATCTGTCCGTCCGGCGCCGGCGCGCGACATCACGCCGTGCGCGGATTGCCCGGCGGCCGCATGACTCGCGCGTTCCGCGCGGTTGCGGCGGCTTCCCGTCGCCGTTCATCCCGGAACCGCGGAGCCCGTTCGGCTCGGGTCGGGATCCGTCCCGCTCTGTGGAGTGGATTGCGATCTGGATGCCGGTGGGGTGCTGTTTCCGGGGCGAAACGCGAGGTGGACGGCCGCGTCGGGTGGCGGGAAGGCCGCGCACCGCGGCGCGGGCGGTCGGGTCGCTTGCGGGAAGTTCGTCCCGCTCGAGTCGCAGTTCGTCCCGCTCTGCCGGGCGGATTCCGTCACGAAGTGCGATCCGGATGCCGGTGGGGCGTCGTCTTCGGGGCGAATCGCGACCTGGACGGCGCCGGCCGGCGTCGGGATGGCCGCGTCGGGCGACCCCGGATGCCGGTTCCGCTGTGAGCGTCGTCACCACGGGGCCCGATGTCGGTGGCCGGTGGCACGATGGGGGCATGCCTCTCGTCACGCCGTCCGCCACGATGGTGGGCCGCGATATCGAGCTCGGGCTGCTCGGGCGGGCGTTCGACCGTGCGGGCAGCAGCGAGCCGGCATCCGTGCTCATCGGCGGCGAGGCCGGCATCGGCAAGACCCGGCTGCTCGCGGAGTTCGCGGAGCGGCTCGACGGTCGTGCCACGCTGCTGACCGGATGGTGCCTGGACTACGGCTCCATCCCCGTGCCCTACGGGCCCCTGCCGGCGATCGTGCGCGGCGCGCTCCAGGCGCTCGACGACCCGTCGGCCGAAGCAGCGGGCCCGGGCCGGGCGGCGCTGCGACTGCTGCTGCCTGAGCTGGGCGAGGGGCCGATCGATCGGGCCGCCATTCCGCCCGAGGGCCTGGGCGAGGCGATCGCCGATGTGTTCGAGGCCGCCGCGCGACGGCATCCGCTGGTCGTGGTCGTCGAAGACCTGCACTGGGCCGACCCGGCGACCCTCTCGATCCTCTCCTTCCTGCTCCGCGCGCTCGCACGCGAGCAGGTCATGTTCGTGCTCACCTGCCGCACCGACGAGATCGGCCGCGGCGGTGCGGTGCGGTCGTTCCTGGTCGCCGCCGAGCGCGCCAGGCTGCTCGACCGGATCAGTCTCGACAGGCTCGACGCGGCGGCGGTGCGCGTGCTCGCGGAGTCGCTGCACGGCGGCGTCGACGACGCCTCCTTCGCCCGCGTCCTCGAGCGCTCCGAGGGGGTGCCGTTCTTCGTCGAGGAGCTCGCCTGCAACGCCGAGGGCCCCATTCCCGAGACGCTGCGCGATGTGCTGCTCGCGCGGTTCGACGGGCTCGGCGACGACGCGAAGAAGGTCGTTCGCCTGGCATCGGCCTCCGACGGCTCGGTGTCGCACGATCTGCTCACGACGCTCTCGGCGCTGCCGGACGAGCGGCTCGACGGCGCCCTTCGTGAGGCGATGGCGGCGTCGATCCTCGCGGTGCGCGACGACGACGCCTACTCCTTCCGGCACGCGCTGCTGCGCGAGGCCGTGCACGACGACCTGCTCCCCGGTGAGCGCGGCCGGCTGCACCGCGCCTATGCCGAGGCGCTCGAGGCGCGTCCGCCGGGCACCTGCAGCCGGGCGTCCGAACTGGCCTACCACTGGCACCAGGCGCACGACGCCAGGCGCGCACTCGCCGCGGCCGTGCAGGCCATGACGCAGGCGCGCACCGACTTCGCGTTCTCCTCTGCTGCGCGGTTCGGCGAACTCGCGCTGGAGCTCTGGGATCAGGTTCCGGATGCCGCGGAGCTGGTGGGCATGCCTCGGATCACGCTGCTCACCAGGCTCGGATCGATCATGCGCAACGCGGGTGACAGCGAGCGCGCGCTCAGTGTCGTCGACCTCGCGCTGCAAGAGGCGGAGAACGACGACGGCATCGAGCTCGGCGCTCGCGTGCGGCTGCTGCGCGACAAGGCGATGTACCTGCAGAACGCCGGACGGCACGGGTCCATCGAGTACTCCGAGCAGGCCCTCGCGCTGATGGACGACGACTTCGACGATCAGCGGCTGCGGGCGCTGGTGCTGGTGCAGCTGGCCGGGCGGCTGATGATCAGCGCGCGCTTCGACGAGTGCGAGGTCGCGGCCTCCGACGCGATCCGCATCGGCGAGAGCCTTGGCGTCGACTCGGTCATCTCGATGGCGGCGACCACCATCGCCATCTGCGCCATGGAGCGAGGCGATCTCGACGGCGCCTACGCCTGGTTCGAGCGGGCGCAGCAGCACGCGATCAACAACGACGCGAAGCTGCGGTACCGGGTCAACTACTCCGATGCGCTCTGCCTGCTCGGGCGGCATCGCGATGCCATCCGGGTGGCCGAGGAGGGCGTCGCCCACGCCCGCGCGCTCGGCCTCGAGCGCACCAGCGGATCGATCCTCACCCAGAACCTGGTCGAGCCGCTGCTGCACCTGGGCCGGATCGACAGTGCCGAAGAGTTGCTCGCCGGCGACCTGGCGATGCCCACGCACCGCATCTTCCGGGTGTACACCACAGCCTCGCGCATCAAGGCGCTCGCCTGGCGCGGACGCATCGACGAAGCCAGGGCGCTGCGCGACGAGTGGCGCACCAGGATCGACGCCGCCGCCGAGGTCGAGACGCAGGTCTGGTACGGGCGACTGCTGTCGGCACTCGAGATCGAGATGAACGCCGGACGTGCAGAGGCGGCGGCCGACCTGCTCGACGGTCTGCTCGACGCCCCGGTGCGGCTGCCCGCGCACTTGGCGCGGACGCTCAGCGAGGCGCCGTGGACCGTGGTCGCGCTGCGTGCACAGGGACAGAGCGCCCGGGCCGTCGCGCTTGCGGAGCGTCTGCTGGCCGCGTGGGACGCGCTGCCCGGCGAGCTTCGGCATCCGCACTGGGATCCGGTGCTGCGCGCCCTGTTCGAGCCGTCGAGCACCGCGCTGCGGGCGGCGCTCGTGCACGCCGAAGACGAGGACGCCCAGGCGCTGCACGCCGTGCTGGTGCGGCTGGAGCTGGCCCGCGCGATCGTGGCCGAGCGCGGCGACCGAACCGAGGCCGCGGAAGTGCTGGCCGAGGCATCCGCGATCGCCGAGCGCGTCGGTCATGCGCGTCTCGCCCGCGACGTCGCCGACTTCACTGCGGCATCCGGTCTGGCGAACGGCCACGCGCGCGGCGACGGCGCCGAGCTCACCGAGCGCGAGCGGCAGGTGCTCGATCTGATCGGCGAGGGCCGCAGCAACCGCGAGATCGCCGATGAGCTGTTCATCAGCATCAAGACGGTGAGCGTGCATGTCTCGGCGATCCTGCGCAAGCTCGGCGCCTCGTCGCGCACCGAGGCCGCTGCGCGCCTGCGCGCCGGGGTCTGAACCCACCCTGTTCCGCCGTCCGTGAGGAACCACTTCCGTCGTGAGAAACCGTGCGCCAGGTCGTTTCTCGTGCGGGAAGTGGTTTCTCGCGGCGCTCACGAGACCGGCGTGATCCTGTCGCGCAGGGCGCTGTCCTCGTGCATCAGGCCGGCCACGACGTCGAAGATCGTCTTCTCGATGGCGGCGACGGCGGCGCTCGGTCGTACAGCCGTACGGCGTGACAGGTTGACGGTACGGGTGAGCTGTGGAGCGCGCAGCTGTGAGCCCTGCAGTTCCGGCCTGCCCAGGAGCACGGTCGCGGGAACCACCGCCACGCCGATCCCGCGGGCCACGAAGCGCAGCACCGCGTCCATCTCGGCGCCTTCGACGGCGATCGCGGGAGTCAGTCCGGATGCCTCGAACGCGGCATCCGTCGCGACCCGCAGGTCGTAGCTGCGGTTGAACGCGACCTGCGCAAGCGCGGCCAGCTCGGTGATGGTGAGGTGGTCGGGAACGTCGCCCGCGTCGGCGGCGGAGGCGACGACCAGCTCCTCAGTGAACAGCGGCACCCGCTCGACCGCTGGGTCTTCGCGCACGTTCGGCCGCGTGATCGTGAGGGCGAGGTCGAGTGCACCCTCGCCGAGAGCCTCGACGAGCGCGCGCGACCCGGCCTCGGTGATGTGCAGGTCGATGCCCGGGTGCGCGCGCCGGAACTCGGCGATCACCTCCGCCACCACCGAGACGCACAGCGTCGGCGGGGCGCCCAGGCGGATGCGACCGCGCCGCAGACCGGCCAGCTCGTCCATCTCCTGCCGTGCGGCGTCGGCGTCGGCCAGCATCCGCCGGGCGATCGGCAGCAGCGCCTCACCGGCGGTGGTGATCGCGACGCCGGTGCGGTCGCGCTGGAACAGCGTGGCGCCGAGATCGGATTCCAGCGCCTGGATCTGCCGCGACAGTGAGGGCTGAGTCAGGAACAGTTCGTCGGCGGCGCGGGTGAAGTGGCCCAGCCGCGCGACGGCTTCGAATGAACGGAGCTCCTCGAGTCTCATGCAGAAAGCGTATCGAAGGCAGAGAAACTATGCATTGGCGGGATCGATCTGGCGTTCCTAGCGTGGAACGCATGCTCTCCTCCCCGCACGCAGAACGTCACCTCACCACCTCCGTCCTCGTCATAGGCACCGGCGGCGCGGGCCTCCGCGCATCCATCGAACTCGCCGAGCGTGGCATCCAGGTGCTCGCCGTCGGCAAGCGGCGCAAGCACGACGCACACACCACCCTCGCGGCCGGCGGCATCAATGCAGCCCTCGGCACCATGGACCCCGAGGACTCCTGGCAGCAGCACGCCGCCGACACGCTGCGCGAGTCGTACTTCCTCGCCGACCCCGAGATCGTCGAGGTCGTCGCGCGGAACGCGGCCCGCGGCATCGAAGACCTCGAGCGATGGGGGATGCCCTTCGCGCGCGAGGCCGACGGCCGCATCAGCCAGCGCTTCTTCGGTGCGCACACGTACCGCCGCACCGCCTACGCCGGCGACTACACCGGTCTCGAGATCCAGCGCACGCTGGTGCGTCGCGCGGCCGAGCTTGCGGTGCCGATCATCGACACCGTCTACATCACCCGCATCCTCACCGCGGACGGCACGGTGTTCGGCGCCTACGGCTTCGACATCGTCGACGGCACGCCGATCGTCATCCACGCCGACGCGGTCATCCTCGCCGCCGGCGGGCATACCCGCATCTGGCGCTACACCTCCTCGCGGCGCGACGAGAACACCGGCGACTCGTTCCGTCTGGCCGCACTGGCCGGCGCACGCATCCGCGACGCCGAACTCGTGCAGTTCCATCCCTCCGGGCTGCTCGAGCCCGACGACGCCGCGGGCACGCTCGTCTCCGAGGCGGCGCGCGGCGAGGGCGGCATCCTCACCAATGCGCAGGGCGAGCGGTTCATGGAGCGGTACGACCCCGAGCGAAAGGAGCTGTCGACCCGCGACCGCGTGGCGCTGGCGAACTACACCGAGATCGCCGAGGGGCGCGGCACCGAGAAGGGCGGCGTCTGGCTGGATGTCTCCCACCTGCCGCGCGAGCAGATCCTCGAGAAGCTGCCGCGGCTGTACCGCGCGATGATCGATCTGCAGATGCTCGACATCACCGAGCAGCCCATGGAGGTGTCGCCCACGGCGCACTACTCGATGGGCGGTGTGTGGGTGCGCGCCGAGGACCACGGCACCGGCGTCGAGGGGCTGTACGCGATCGGCGAGGCCTCCAGTGGCTTGCATGGTGCCAACCGGCTGGGCGGCAACTCGCTGATCGAACTGATGGTCTACGGCCGGATCACCGGCGAGACCGCGGCCGAGTACGTCCGCGGCCGCACCGAGGTGCGTCGCGATCCGGCAGCGGTGGCCGCGGCTCGCGCCGAGTTGGAGGGATTCCTGCACAGCACCGGCACCGAGACGCCCCGGCGGCTGCAGCGCGCCGTGCGCGACCTGATGACCGAGCACGCCGGCGTCATCCGCACCGAGGAGTCGTTGCGGGAGGGACTGGCCGAGCTCGCCGTCCTCGAGGAGCGCGCGAAGAACGTCACCGCGCATCCCGACATCGCCGGCTTCGACGATCTCGCGCATGCCTTCGACCTGCTCGGATCGCTTCTCGCCGCGCGCGCCACCCTCGAGTCGGCGATCGAGCGGCGGGAGACCCGTGGATGCCACAACCGGGCCGACTTTCCGGAGACCGACCCGGCGCTGCGCGGCAACATGATCTGGACTCCGGGCGGGGGCGTCGAGTTCGAGCCGCTCCCCGATGCGCCGGAATCGTTCCGCGGGCTCGCCGAGGAGTCGGCGTCGGATGCGGTGGAGGGCAAGCTCGTGGAATGAGCGCGAGCGGTTGGTGCCCCTCTGGGAATACCCCAGGGGGGTATTTTCTTGTATGCTGATGAAGCGGTACCCCAGGGGGGTACTCTGGAGTCAGTAACAGAAAGGTGCGAACCATGACCACGACCGAGTTCCAGGTGACCGGGATGACCTGCGGGCACTGCGAGATGTCCGTCCGCAAGGAGGTCCAGCAGGTCGCCGGCGTCGAGGGCGTCGACGTCAGTGCGCAGACCGGAAAGCTGATCGTCACCTCTGCGGCATCCGTCGATGCGGCAGCCGTGATCGCCGCCGTCGACGAGGCCGGCTACGCGGCCGTCGCCGCCTGACACCCACAACCATCGAGACCGGAGCATTCGGAACATGAGCACCGCAGCAGCAGACAACCGCATCGAACTCGCCATCGGCGGGATGACGTGTGCGTCCTGTGCGATGCGCATCGAGAAGAAGCTCAACAAGCTCGACGGCGTTATCGCCACGGTCAACTACGCGACCGAGAAGGCGCAGGTCAGCGTCGACGGCGATCTCGACCCGGCGGTGCTCATCGCCGAGGTCGAGAACGCCGGGTACACGGCGCAGGTGCCGGCGACCAAGAAGGAGCGCGCGGACGACGAGGCGGATGCCGAGGATCCGGAGCTGCGATCGCTGCGGCAGCGCCTGATCGGTTCGGCCGTGCTGAGCGTGCCGGTCATCCTGCTCGCGATGATCCCGGCGCTGCAGTTCACCTATTGGCAATGGGCGTCCCTCGCCCTCGCCGCACCGGTGATCGTGTGGGGCGCCTGGCCGTTCCACCGCGCCGCGTGGGTGAATCTGCGGCACGGCGCCGCGACGATGGACACCCTGATCAGCCTCGGCACGTCGGCCGCGTTCCTGTGGTCGCTGTATGCGCTGTTCTTCGGCACCGCGGGCATGCCGGGCATGACGCACGGCTTCTCATGGACGGTCACGCCCACGGACGGCGCGGGCAACGTCTATCTCGAGGTCGCCGCCGGTGTGACCACCTTCGTGCTCGCAGGGCGCTACTTCGAGAAGCGTGCCAAGCGGCAGGCGGGGGCAGCGCTCCGCGCACTGCTCGAGCTGGGCGCGAAGGATGTCGCGGTGCTGCGCGGTGGCGTCGAGACCCGCATCCCGATCGAGGAGCTCCGCGTCGGTGACGAGTTCGTCGTGCGCCCCGGTGAGAAGATCGCCGCCGACGGCGTCGTGTCCACCGGCACCTCCGCGGTCGACGCGTCGATGATCACCGGCGAGTCCGTGCCGGTCGAAGTCGCGCCAGGGGATGCGGTGACCGGCGCCACCGTGAACGCCGGCGGGCGACTGGTGGTGCGCGCCACGCGGGTCGGCTCCGACACGCAGCTCGCGCAGATGGCGAAGCTGGTCGAGGAGGCGCAGTCCGGCAAGGCCGAGGTGCAGCGCCTGGCCGACCGCATCTCCGGCGTCTTCGTGCCGATCGTCATCGGCATCGCCCTGGTGACGCTCGTCGCCTGGGCGCTGATCTCCGGCGACTGGAGCATGGCGTTCACCGCCGCGGTGGCCGTGCTGATCATCGCCTGCCCGTGCGCGCTGGGTCTCGCGACCCCGACCGCGCTGCTGGTCGGCACCGGCCGGGGTGCGCAGCTCGGCATCCTCATCAAGGGACCCGAGGTTCTCGAGTCCACCCGCCGCGTCGACACGATCGTGCTCGACAAGACCGGCACCGTGACCGAGGGTCGCATGTCGGTGGCATCCGTCATCCCCTCAGAGGGCACGGATGCTGCGCAACTCCTGCGCCTTGCCGGCGCAGTCGAGGATGCCAGTGAGCACCCGATCGCCCAGGCGATCGCGAAGGCCGCAGCCGAGGCGCCCGCGATTCCGGCTCCTGAGCGCCCTTCGTCTCGCTCCGCTCGCTCAGGAACCGCGGACCCGCGAGTCGAAGGGCGCTCAGGAACCGCGGACGCGCGGGACGAAGGGCGTGCGGTCGCACTCCCCGAGGTCGAGTCCTTCCAGAACGTCGAGGGGCGCGGCGTCACCGGCGTCGTCGACGGGCACGCGGTGCTCGTCGGCCGGCTTTCGCTGCTCGAGGACTGGGCCGTGCACCCGTCGAGGGACCTGCTCGACGCGAAGGCGCAGGCCGAGACATCCGGCCAGACCGCCGTGCTCGTGGCCTGGGACGGCGAGGCCCGCGGCGTGATCGTCGTGTCGGATCGCGTGAAGGCGACCTCGGCCGAGGCCGTGGCGTCCTTCGTGAAGCTCGGGCTGACGCCCATCCTGCTCACGGGTGACAACGAGGCGGCCGCTCGGCACATCGCCGCGCAGGTCGGCATCACCGAGGTCATCGCCGAGGTTCTGCCGGTTGAGAAGCTCTCGGTCGTCGCCCGCCTGCAGGATGAGGGCAGGATCGTCGCGATGGTCGGCGACGGCGTGAACGACGCTCCGGCGCTCGCGCAGGCCGACCTCGGCATGGCGATGGGCACCGGTACAGATGTCGCTATCGAGGCATCCGACATCACTCTCGTCCGCGGAGACCTGCGGGCGGCGGCGGACGCGATCCGTCTGTCGCGGCGCACGCTCGGCACGATCAAGGGCAACCTGTTCTGGGCGTTCGCGTACAACACCGCGGCGATCCCGCTCGCGGCGCTGGGGCTGCTGAACCCGATGATCGCGGGCGCGGCGATGGCCTTCTCGAGCGTCTTCGTAGTGGGGAACAGCCTGCGGCTGCGCCGATTCCGCTGAGCGGCTCGCGGCCAGACCCCTCTGGGAACCCTTGTCAGGGAATACCCCAGGGGGGTATGTTCGTTGTCGTGAACATGGAGAAGCACGAGGGCCACGACACGCACACCGGGCACGCCACCGGGTCGTTGAGTGAAGTGGCGGAACAGTCCCAGCACGCGCATGGGGATCACACCGGTCACGACGCCCACGCGGGTCACGATGCCCACGCGGGTCACGATGCCCACGCGGGACATGATGCCCACGCGGGTCACGATGCCCACGCGGGACATGATGCACATGAGGCGCACGGCGCCCACGCAGGGCACGCCGGCCACGCCGGCCACGGCGATCACGTCGGACAGTTCCGGCGGCTGTTCTGGATCAACCTGATCATCGCCGTCCCGGTGGTCGCTCTCTCGCCGATGTTCGCGATGATCCTCGGCTACGAGGTCCCGGGCTGGGCGCGATGGACCGCCCCTGTCCTCGGTACGGTCATGTACGTCTGGGGCGGCCGGCCGTTCCTGACCGGCGCCGTCTCCGAGCTCAAGGCACGCAAGCCCGGGATGATGCTGTTGATCGCCCTCGCGATCACTGTCGCCTTCCTGGCATCCTGGGGCGCGAGCCTCGGTCTGCTGCACCACGAGCTCGAGTTCTGGTGGGAGCTGGCGCTGCTGATCGTGATCATGCTGCTCGGGCACTGGATCGAGATGCGCTCGCTCGCGCAGACCAGTTCGGCGCTCGACTCGCTGGCCGCGCTGCTGCCCGATGAGGCGGAGCTGGTGGACGGCACCGTGGTCTCGCCGTCCGACCTGCGCGTCGGAGACGTCGTCATCGTGCGCCCCGGCGGCAGCATCCCGGCCGACGGGCGGATCGTCGACGGCCGCGCAGACATGGATGAGTCGATGCTCACCGGCGAGTCCCGCTCGGTCTCCCGCGGCATGGGCGACTCCGTCACCGCGGGTACGGTTGCGACCGACTCCGGCCTGCGCGTGGAGGTCACCGCCACTGGGGACGACACCGCGCTGGCCGGCATCCGCAAGCTCGTCGCCGATGCGCAGGCGTCCAGCTCCCACGCGCAGCGTCTGGCCGACCGGGCCGCCGCGTGGCTGTTCTGGTTCGCGCTCGGCGCCGCGGCGATCACCGCGATCGTCTGGTCGTTCATCGGGCTGCCGGACGAGGCCGTCATCCGCACCATCACAGTGCTCGTGATCGCCTGCCCCCACGCGCTGGGCCTGGCCATCCCGCTGGTCGTGTCGATCGCCACCGAGCGTGCGGCCCGCGCGGGCGTGCTCGTCAAGGACCGCCTGGCGCTCGAGAGCATGCGCGACATCGACGCGGTGCTGTTCGACAAGACCGGAACGCTCACCAAGGGCGAGCCCACCGTCACCGGCGTCGCACCGGTCGGGGAGTGGACCTCCGACCAGGTGCTGGCGCTCGCGGCATCCGCCGAGGCCGACAGCGAGCACCCGCTCGCGAAGGCGATCGTGCGCGCGGCATCCGCCCTCGACGTGGCCACCGCGACAGGGTTCGCCTCGTCGCCCGCCGTCGGCGTGACCGCGACGGTCGAGGGTCACGAGGTGCGCGTCGGCGGCCCTCGGCTGCTCGACGAGATCGGGGCCGTCGAGGTGCCGGATGCCGCGGACTGGCGCGCAGACGGCGCGATCATCCTGCACGTCGTGCGCGACGGACAGGTGATCGGCGGGCTGAAGCTGGCCGATGAGATCCGCTCCGAGTCGCGCGAGGCCGTCGAGGCGCTGCGGGCGAAGGGCGTCGAGGTGGTCATGATCACCGGCGATGCCGAGGCTGTGGCGCACTCCGTGGCATCCGAGCTGGGTATCGAGCGGGTGTTCGCGGGCGTGCGCCCCGAGGACAAGTCCGCGAAGGTCGCCGAGCTGCAGCGCGAGGGCAAGAAGGTCGCGATGGTCGGCGACGGCGTGAACGACGCTCCGGCACTCGCGCAGGCGGATGTCGGGATCGCGATCGGCGCCGGAACGGATGTCGCGATCGCCTCGGCCGGCGTCATCCTGGCATCCGACGACCCCCGCTCCGTGCTCTCCGTGATCGAGCTGTCGCGGGCGAGCTATCGCAAGATGAAGCAGAACCTGTGGTGGGCGGCGGGCTACAACCTGATCTCGGTGCCGCTCGCGGCCGGCGTGCTCGCGCCGATCGGGTTCGTGATGCCGATGTCGGTGGGCGCGGTGCTGATGAGCCTCTCGACGATCGTCGTGGCGCTCAACGCCCAGTCCCTGCGCCGTCTGGATCTGCGGCCGGAGCGGATGACCGGCCGCTGACCCGGTCCTTCCCGTGCTCCGGTCTCAACGGTTGCGGGTGTTCGGCCTTCGAACCCGCATCCGCTGAGACCGGAACCGGGGCAGCGCCGGCGGTGTTCGAGGGGCGAGTCCTTCACGCGGTCGTGGCGGCCAGGCTGCCCAGCAGGCGCAGGCGCTCCTCCGTCGGAGTGCCGGGCGAAGGCGTCATCACGTAGAGGATGAGATCGGGATCGGAGGGGAGCTCGAGCCCTTCGTAGTCGAACTCGAGGTCGCCGACGTCGGGATGATGGATGCGTTTGCTGCCGGCGCGGTGGAAGCGCACATCGTGCGCCGCCCATCGTGTGCGGAAGACATCGCTGCGCGTGGCGAGCTCGCCGATGAGGTCAGTGAGGCCCCGGTCCTGCGGATCGCGTCCTGCTGCCGTGCGCAGAGTGGCGACGATGCTGTTCGCTCCCGATTCCCAATCCGGGTAGTAGGTGTGGGAGGCCGGGTTCAGGAAGGTGAAGCGCGCGTTGTTGCTGCGGTTGGCGGGGTCGTCGAGGATCGGGGCGAACACGGCCCGGCCCATCGCGTTCACCGCGAGGAAGTCCTTCCGCGCGTTCGCGATGTAGGCCGGAGCGGTGATCGTGTCGAGCAGCCGGTGCAGCCCCGGCCGAAGCTCGGGGCTCTCCGCGCGCGGACGTCTCCTCCCCGGTCCGGCCGGCGACGCGTTACGAGCGAGATCGTGGAGATGGGCCGTCTCGGCGTCGTCCAGCTGCAGGGCCCGGCAGAGTGCGTCGAGCACCTCGGCCGAGACGCCGGACAGGTCACCGCGCTCCATCCGCGCGTAGTAGTCCACGCTCATCCCGGCGAGCATCGCGACCTCTTCGCGGCGCAGGCCGGGGACCCGTCGGCGCGGACCACCGATGATGCCCGCACGATCGGGCGTCAGCCGGGCCCTCCGGGTGGTGAGGAACTCGCGCACCTCGCTCTGGTGGCTCATGTCTGCCACGGTATTCCTCCTGCGGAGCCGAGTCTCACTCCTCGGGGATGTCGCGGCCGTATGTCTCCAGCGTGACGGCCTCGGGCTCGGGGCCCCCGCGGACGCCGGTGTCGAGCGCATCGATCCTGGCGATCTCGTCGCCCGTGAGTTCGAAGTCGAACACGTCGAAGTTCTCGGCGATGCGCTCCGGCCTGGTCGACTTCGGGATCGCCGAACGTCCCTGCTGCAGGTGCCAGCGGAGCATCACCTGAGCAGCGCTCCGGTCATGGGCCTCGGCGATCTCGAGGATCGCCGCGTCGGCGAACGTGCTGGTGCTGTGGTCACCGCGGTACGACGTGATCCCGCCGATCGGGGACCACGCCTGAGTCAGGATGCCGTGCTGTGTGCCGAGCTCCTGCACATCGCGCTGCGCGAAGTAGGGGTGCACCTCGATCTGGTTCACCGCCGGAACGACATCCGTCTGGGCGAGCAGCTCCGAGAGGTGGGACGTCATGAAGTTGCTCACTCCGATGGCGCGCACCTTGCCGTCGGCGAGGAGCTTCTCGAGAGCCCGATAGGCGGCGAGCGTCCTTTCGAAGTCGCTGGGGAGCGCTTGGTGCAGGATGAACAGGTCGATGACGTCGACCTGCAGCTTCCGGGCGCTCTTCTCGAACGCGTGCAGGGTCTCGTCGTAGCCGTAGTCGCTGATCCACACCTTCGACTCGAGGAAGACGTCGTCGCGCCGCAGTCCGGACGACTTCAGCGCGTCGCCGACTCCGCGTTCATTCGCGTAGGCGGCGGCGGTGTCGATGAGGCGGTACCCGGTCGACAGCGCTGTGGTCACGGCGTCCGCCGTCTCCGCGGGCGCAGTCTGGAAGACGCCGAAACCGAGGGCGGGCATCGTCACGCCGTTGTTCAGGGTGAAGTGGTCGCTGGTCATGCCTTCGACGCTACGACCGTCCTGTCGTCGGAGGGAGTGACTGGCATTACACGGTTGGGTCGGTCGCCACGGGCCACTCCTCCGCGAGCAGCGCGTAGTTCAGGCCGTCCATCCACTCGCCGGAGCGGTGCAGGGCGGTCTTGCGGCTGTCCTCCTCGCGACGCATCCCGAGCCGCTCCATCAGGCGCCAGGACGGCTCGTTGGCCGCGAAGCATCCGGCATGCACGCGGCGCAGGCCGAGTGCACCGAAGCAGGTGTCGATGACCGCGCGGATCGCCTCGGTCGCGTACCCGCGGCCGACGAATTCGGGATGCAGCACCCAGCCGAGTTCCGCCTGCACGGCGCGGGCGGCGTCGGCCACTTCGGCCTGCGCATAGCCGTCCTCGACGCGTACCATCACGTCACCGATGATCACCGGCCGCTCCTGCTCGTCACCGGGCAGCAGCTCGATGACGAAGGTCATCGCCAGTCGATCGGGGTCGGTGTATGTCTCGTGGAACGCCTCGCGGGTCGCGGGCGCCCGGCCGAGCCAGCGGTTGACCTCAGGCAGGCGCCGGTACTCCCACACCGCGTCGAGGTCGGAGGCGCCGCACGGGCGGATCTCGAGGCGGGCGGTGCGGATCGGCCAGGCGTCGTCGCTCATCCGGCCAGGGTATCCCGCGAGGTTGCCGGGGCCGAACCCTGCTCCAGTCTCACTCGTTGAGGGTGTTCACGGCTCGCAACCCGCATCCGTTGAGACCGGAGCGACGAAGGAGGCTCTGTTCCGGGTGCGAGGTCGAGGATGCCGGGAGCTCGAACCGGACGGCTCAGTGCATGACGTCCGGGTCGGAGTCGCCCATGTGGCCGGGCAGCGCGCTGGAGAGCACGCGGGCGACGAAGGCCGAGTACTCCGACATGTAGTGCCCGAGGAACTGCGCGGTGCTCTCGTCCGAGACCGTGCCGTCGGCGCCGTAGATCTCCGGGTTGAAGTGGATGTACGCCTCCGGCGCGTTCAGCTGCGGGGCGTCGAGGAAGCTCAGCACACCGCGCATCGACGACTGCATCACCGCCGTGCCGATCGCGCCGGCTGAGGCGCCGATGATGCCGGTGGGCTTCCGCGCGAACGAGTTCTGCCCCCACGGACGTGACCCGACATCGATCGCGTTCTTCAGAGCGCCGGGGATCGAGCGGTTGTACTCCGGCGAGATGAACAGCAGCCCATCGGCGCCGGCCAGCGCCTCTTTGAAGGCCGTGACCGCAGGCGTCGGGCTGTATTCGTCGTCGCGGTTGAACAGCGGCAGGTCGCGGATCGGGATCTCGAACATGTCGAGGTCGTCCGGCGCGAGCTTCACGAGCGCCTTCGAGAGCACCCGATTGATCGAGTCGCTCGCGAGGCTTCCGACGAGGTATCCGATGCGGTATGACATGGCCTGCTCCGATCACTGGGGAGGTGGTGCTGGGAACAGGTCTACTCCCGACACTCCGCCGCGGCAATACGATCGAGGCATGATCGGCACGCTCGGAATCCTCGGTGCCGGGCGGGTCGGTCTCGTGCTCGCGCGGCTCGCTTCGGATGCCGGCATCCGGGTGCTTCTGGCCGGGTCGGGCGATCCCGCACTGATCCGACCCTCCGCACGCGGCGTCGGCGCGACCGCGCTCACCGCGCGCGAGGTCGCCGAGCAGGCCGATGCCGTGATCCTCGCGCTTCCGCTCGGCAAGTACCGCACGATCCCGGCGGATGCTCTGCGCGGCAAGCTCGTGATCGACGCGATGAACTACTGGTGGGGATCGGACGGCATCCGCCCCGAGCTCGATGATCTGCGGACCACGACCAGCGAGACCGTGCAGGCGTACCTGTCGGATGCTCGGGTGGTGAAGGCCTTGAGCCACATGGGCTTCCACGACCTGGAGGACGACACCCGGGCATCCGGTTCCGCCGACCGCAAGGCGATCGCGATCGCCGGCGACGACCCGGCGGATCTCGAGACCGTCGCCCAGCTCGTGGACGCCCTCGGCTTCGATCCCGTCATCGCGGGCCCGCTGAGCGCCGGCATCATGCTCGAGCCGGGCGCGGAGGCCTTCGGCGCCGACGTCGACGCGGCCGAGCTGCGCGCGATGCTCGACCGCTTCCCGGCATCCCAGCGCGGCATCCGCGTCGCCCGCGCCCGCAGCGGTGGCGACCTTACGAGCGGCGGCCTCTGACCGACATCCCAGTTTTCCCCTGGTTCCGGTCTCAACGGAGGCGGGTTCTGAGCCGAAACACCCACAACGAGTGAGACCGGAGCTTCGGGGGAGCCGGGCAGGCGGGCGGATGCCCTCTTCCCAGCTCCGGTCGCACCGGATGCGGGGGCTCGCCTGCTCCGGTCTCAACGGATGCGGGTTCTGAGCCGAAACACCCGCAACGAGTGAGATCGGAGCTTCGGAAGGTCAGACCATCAGGCGGTAGCCCATGCCCTGTTCGGTGAGCAGGTGCACCGGGTTCGAGGGATCCTGCTCGAGCTTGCGGCGCAGCTGCGACATGTACAGGCGCAGGTAGCCGGTGTCGGCGACCTGTTCGGTGCCCCACAGCTCGCGCAGCAGCTCCTGCCGCGTCACGAGTGCACCCGGATGCCGGGACAGATGCTCCAGCATCCGCCATTCCGTCGGAGTGAGATGCACGTGCGCTCCGGCGCGGGTCACCGACTTGGCGACCAGGTCGACGAGCACGTCGCCGAAGGCGACGGTGGACTCACCGGATGCCGGAGCCGCGCGACGCGACAGCGCGCGCAGGCGCGCCAGCAGCTCGTCGATCTGGAACGGCTTGGTGACGTAGTCGTCGGCTCCGGCGTCGAGCGCGTCGACCTTGTCGGCCGACCCGGTGCGCCCGGAGACCACGAGGATCGGCACGTTCGACCAGCCCCGAAGCGCGTGGATCACCTGCACCCCGTCGAGGTGCGGCATGCCCAGATCGAGCAGCACGATGTCGGGATGCGCCTGCGCGGCGAGCTGGATCGCGGCGGCGCCGTCGGGTGCGGCGACCACGTCGTAGCCGTGCGCGGCGAGCGTGATCCGCAGCGCGCGGACCAGCTGCGGATCGTCGTCCGCGATGAGCAGCTTCATGAGGTGGCCCCTTCGTCTCGCTTCGCTCGCTCAGGATCCGTGGGGTGTGGTGTGCGCTCAGGGTCCGCGGGGTGTGGAGTGCGCTCAGGGTCCGCGTGGTGTGGAGTGCGCTCAGGATCCGCGTGGTGTGGAGTGCGCTCAGGGTCCGTGGGGTGTGGAGTGCGCTCAGGGTCCGTGGGGTGTGGAGTGCGCTCAGGATCCGTGGGGTGTGGAGTCTGCTCAGGGTCCGCGGCGACGGGCAGCGCGATCACCATCGTGAGCCCTCCTCCGGGGGTGTCCTCGGGGGTCAGGCTACCTCCCATGCCCTCCGTGAATCCGCGCGACAGGGCAAGGCCCAGGCCGAGGCCGATCGTGTTGTCGCTGTCGCCCTCGCGCTGGAACGGGGCGAACATGGTCTGCTGACGGTCGGCGGGCACGCCGACGCCGCGGTCGACGACACGGATCTCGGCCGTCGTGCCGAGACGGCTCGTGGTCACCAGCACCCGCCCGCCAGCCGGGGAGTGCCGATTCGCGTTGGCCAGCACGTTCACGAGAACGCGCTGAAGGAGCACGGAGTCGGCCTGCAGCGGTGGGAGGTCGGCATCCAGCCCGAGTTCGACCTCATCGGGACCGAGGCCCAACTCGTCGAGGGCGGCGAGCACGGCGCCGGCCGCATCCACTGGAGCCAGCGAGACCGCGAGCACCCCGGCCTCGACCCGGCTCACGTCGAGCAGGTCGGTGACGAGCTTCGAGAGGGTTCCGAGGCTCTCGTCGGCGGTCTCGAGCAGGGCGGAACGGTCTTCGCGAGACAGGATGCCGGGAGCACGTCCTTCGTCTCGTCGCTGCGCTCCTCGCTCAGGATCCGGGGCGGGGAAGGCTCCGGGTCCTGAGCGAGCGCCCTTCGTCTCGTCGCTGCGCTCCTCGCTCAGGGTCCGTGAGCCGGACGAAGGGCGCTCAGGATCCGTGGGGTGTGAAGCTTGCCCAGGACCCGAGGCGGCGTCGGCGGCATCCGCCTGCCGCAGTCCGCCGACCGCGGCCATCGCGGCGGCGAGGGGGCGGCGCAGGTCGTGGCTGATCGCCGAGAGCAGCGCGCTGCGTACCCGGTCGGTCTCGTCGAGCACCTCGGCTCGCCGAGCCGTCGCGGCGAGGTCGGCGTGCTCGATCGCCGCCGAGAGCTGCGCGACGATCGCATCGAGCAGCCTGCGCGCGGGAGCATCCAACGCTGGTCCGTACAGCTCGAGCGTCGCGCGGTCGCCGACACGCACGACTTCGGGTGCGGCATCCGGCACCGGCTCGCCGTCGGTCGCGATCACCGTGCCGTCCCGGTCGAGCAGCCGCACGCCGCTGAATCCGAACGCCTCGCGGGCGCGACTGACCAGCGCCAGCGGCGCACTGTCGCCACGCAGCACGTTGCCGGCGACGCCGGCCAGCAGCTCGGCCTCGGCGGATGCCCGCCGCGCGGCGCGCGCACGCCGCGCGGCCTGGTCCACCACGATGCTCACGAGTACCGCGATCACGACGTACAGCACCAGCGCGAGCGCGTGCAGCGGGTCGGCGATGGTCACCGTGAACAGCGGCTCGACGAAGAGGAAGTCCAGCGTCAGGCCGGACAGCACGGCCGCGAACAGCGCCGGCCGCAGCCCACCCACCAGAGCCACCACGACGACGAGCAGCTGGTACGCCAGCACCTCGGAGGTGATCGCCGCAGGGGAGTGCAGCGTGTACAGCAGCCAGGACAGCAGCGGCCCGCCGACCAGGGCGATCGCCAGCCCGAGCAGCTGCCGCCGCCAGCCGAGCGCCCCGCCGGTGATTCGCGGCAGCACGGCGCGACCCCCTGCGGCGGCATGGCTGACGATGTGCACGTCGATGTCGCCGGATCGGCGGATCACCTCCGCGCCGATGCCCGGCCCGGTCAGCGCCGCAGCGAGCCGGCCGCGGCGGCTCACGCCGATGACCAGCTGCGTGGCATCCGCCGACTGCGCGAACTCGACCAGCGTGCTCGGCACGTCGTCGCCGACGACCTGGTGATAGCTGCCGCCGAGGGAGGCCACCAGGCGCTGCTGCGCGGCCAGCGCTCCCGGCGCGCCGCCGCGCAGGCCATCCTGCGCGAGCACGTGCACGGCCATCAGCTCGCCGCCGGCCGTGCGGGCGGCGATCCGCGCGCCGCGGCGCAGCAGCGTCTCGCCCTCTGGTCCGCCGGTGAGGGCGACGACCACGCGCTCCCTGGTCTGCCAGGCACTGTCGATGCCGTGCTCGACCCGGTAGGTGCGCAGCGCAGAGTCGACCTCGTCGGCCAGCCAGAGCAGCGCCAGTTCGCGCAGCGCGGTGAGATTGCCGAGCCGGAAGTAGTTCGACAGCGCGGCATCCACCCGTTCGGCGGGATAGACGTACCCCGCCGAAAGCCGGTCGCGCAGCGACTGCGGCGCGAGGTCGACCACCTCGACGTCGTCGGCGGCGCGCACCACCGCATCCGGCACGGTCTCCTGCTGGGCGACACCGGTGATCTTCTCGACGACGCCGTTCAGCGACTCGATGTGCTGCACGTTGACCGTGGTGATCACGTCGATGCCGGCATCCAGCATCGACTCGACGTCCTGCCAGCGCTTCTCGTGCGGCGACCCCGGCGCGTTCGTGTGCGCGAGCTCGTCGACAAGGGCGACCTGCGGTGCGCGGGTCAGGACGGCCTCGAGGTCGACCTCGTGCAGCTCGACGTCACGGTGCTGCACGGTGCGCAGCGGCACCTGCTCGAGGCCGATCAGCTGCGCCGCCGTGGCGGTGCGGCCGTGGGTCTCGACAATGGCGACCACGACATCCTGCCCCGAGGCGACCAGGCGGTGCCCCTCGGCGAGCATCTCGAACGTCTTGCCGACGCCGGGTGCGGCGCCGAGCAGCACGCGCAGTCGCCCTCGGGTCATCGGGATGCCCCGGATGCCTGGTCGAGGGCGAGGTTCAGCTCCAGCACGTTCACCCGCTCCTCTCCGAGGAAGCCGAGGTCCGGCCCCTGGATGTGCGATTCGACGATCGCCCGCACGTCATCCTCGCGCATGTCGCGTGCCTCGGCCACCCGCCGCACCTGCAGCAGGGCGTACGCGGGACTGATCTGGGAGTCGAGTCCGGATGACGAGGCGGTCAGCGCATCGGCGGGAACCTGCGAGGGCGCGACGCCGTTGAATGCGGCGACCTCCGCTCGGCGCTGCTCGATCTGCTTCACCAGGTCGGGATTGGACGGGCCGAGGTTGCTGCCGCCGGAGGCCGTCGGATCGTAGCCGCCGGCGGACGGGCGGGGCTGGAAGTACTGCGGCAGGGGGTTCCCCTTCTCGTCGCTGAAGGACTGCCCGAGCAGCGAACTGCCCACGGCCTTCCCGTTCTCGGTGACGACCGAGCCGTTCGACTGCCACGGGAATGCGATCTGCCCGATGCCGGTCATGACGAGCGGGTAGGCGATGCCCAGCAGCAGCGTCATCACGAGCACGGCGCGAACCGCGACCCCGGTGCTGCGGAGGTTGGTGCGAAGGTTCGACATGGGATGTCCTTTTCAGAAGCCGGGGATGAGGCTCACGACGAGGTCGATGAGCTTGATGCCGAGGAACGGTGCGATCACGCCGCCGACGCCGTAGATCAGCAGGTTGCGCTGCAGCATCCGTGCGGCGCTCGCGGGCCGGTACTTCACGCCGCGCAGCGCGAGCGGGATGAGGAACACGATCACGATCGCGTTGAAGACGATCGCGCTGAGAACAGCGGATGCCGGGGAGTGCAGCTGCATGATGTTCAGCACGCTCAGCCCGGGGAACGCGACCATGAACATGGCCGGGATGATCGCGAAGTACTTCGCGATGTCGTTGGCCAGCGAGAACGTGGTGAGCGCTCCGCGGGTGATCAGCAGCTGCTTTCCGATGCGCACGATGTCGATGAGCTTGGTCGGGTCGGAGTCGAGGTCGACCATGTTGCCGGCCTCCTTCGCCGCCGAGGTTCCGGTGTTCATTGCGACGCCGACATCCGCCTGAGCGAGCGCCGGGGCGTCGTTCGTGCCGTCACCGGTCATCGCGACCATCCGGCCGCCCTCCTGCTCACGACGGATCAGCGCGAGCTTGTCCTCCGGAGTGGCCTCGGCGAGGAAGTCGTCGACGCCGGCCTCCTTCGCGATCGCCGCAGCGGTCAGCGGGTTGTCGCCGGTGATCATCACGGTGCGGATGCCCATCGTGCGCAGCTCGTCGAACCGTTCGCGCAGGCCGTCCTTGACGATGTCCTTGAGGTGCACGACCCCGAGGATGCGGGCGGTGCCGTCCACTGCCACGGCCACCACGAGGGGCGTGCCGCCGGAGGCGGCGATGTCGTCGGCGAATCGGGTCGCCTCGTCGGCCGCGTCACCGGCATCCGATCCCAAGGAATCGAGCCAGGCGCGGATGGCGGAGCCTGCGCCCTTGCGGATCATCGTCCCGTCGGGCAGGTCGATGCCGCTCATCCGGGTCTGCGCGGTGAACGGCACCGCCACGGCTCCCTCGGGGGACGAGACCCGGATGCCGCCGGCCTCGGCCAGCTCCACGATCGAGGCGCCCTCCGGCGTCGGGTCGGCGAGAGACGACAGTGCGGCGGCGCGCAGCAGCTCCGCGGCATCCGTTCCGGTGACGGGGCGGACGTCGTCGGCGCGGCGGTTGCCGTAGGTGATGGTGCCGGTCTTGTCGAGCAGCAGGGTCGACACGTCGCCGGCGGCTTCGACCGCACGGCCCGACATCGCGAGCACGTTGCGCTGCACCAGCCGGTCCATGCCGGCGATGCCGATCGCACTGAGCAGCGCGCCGATCGTCGTCGGGATCAGGCAGACCAGAAGGGCGATCAGAACCGGGATGCCGACCGGTGAGGCGACGTACCCGGCGAGCGGGTTCAGCGCCAGCACGACGAACACGAACACGATCGACAGGCTCGCCAGCAGGATGTTCAGCGCGATCTCGTTGGGCGTGCGCTGCCGGTTCGCGCCCTCGACGAGGGCGATCATCCGATCCACGAACGTCTCGCCGGGCTTCGACGTGATGCGCACCACGATGCGGTCCGAGAGCACGCGAGTGCCGCCGGTGACAGCACTGCGGTCGCCGCCGGACTCGCGGATGACCGGGGCGCTCTCGCCCGTGATCGCCGACTCGTCGACGGTCGCGATGCCGGCGACGATGTCGCCGTCGCCGGGGATCAGCTCGCCGGCCGTGACGATCACGATGTCGCCGAGGCGCAGGTCGGAGGAGGCGACCTCCTCGGTGACCGCGTCCAGCGGATCGCCGGAAGCCACCCGTCGCGCCATGGTCGTCGTGCGGGTCTTGCGCAGGCTCGCGGCCTGCGCCTTGCCGCGGCCCTCCGCGACGGCCTCTGCGAGGTTGGCGAACAGCACGGTCAGCCACAGCCAGCCTGCGATCGCCCAGGTGAACCCGGCGGGGATCCTGGGGTCGGATGCCCCGAGCAGAGGCTCGGCGATCGCGAGGACGGTGGTGAACGCCGCGCCTGCCCAGACCAGCAGGATCACGGGGTTGCGCAGCAACCGTGCGGGGTTGAGGCGGCGCAGCGCGCCGGGGAGGGCCGCGATCAGCTGCGCGGTGCCGAAGGCGCGCGGGCGTGTCGCGGATCCTGAGCGAGCGAAGCGAGACGAAGGGCGCTCAGGATCCGGGGTGGTGTCTGCCGGGGAGATTTCGGTGAGGGTCATGATCAGACCAGTCCTTCTGCGAGCGGCCCGAGCGTGAGCACGGGGAAGTAGGTGAGTGCGGTGATGACGACGGCGACGGTCGTCAGCAGGCCGACGAACAGCGGCCGGTGCGTGGGCAGGGTGCCCGCGGTCTCGGGCACGTGCTGCTGCGAGGCCAGGGAACCGGCGAGCGCCAGCACGATCACGATCGGCACGAATCGGCCGAGCAGCATCGCGATGCCGAGGGCGGTGTTGAACCACGGTGTGTTCGCGGTCAGTCCGGCGAATGCGGAGCCGTTGTTGTTCGCCGCCGAGGTGAACGCGTACAGCACCTCGCTGAGACCGTGCGTGCCCGGATTGAGGATGCTGGACCCCTCGACGTCGGCACGGATGGCGGGGATCGCGAAGCTCAGAGCCGTGCCGCCGAGCACCAGTGCCGGGACGACGAGGATGTACAGGCTGGCGAGGGTCATCTCGCGCGGGCCGATCCTCTTGCCGAGGTACTCGGGAGTGCGCCCGACGAGCAGGCCGCCGACGAACACCGCGATCACGGCGAGCACGAGCATGCCGTACAGACCCGATCCGACGCCGCCGGGGGCGACCTCGCCGAGCATCATGTTCAGCATCGGCATCATGCCGCCCAGCGCCGTGTACGAGTCGTGCATCGAGTTCACGGCGCCGGTCGAGGTCAGCGTCGAGGCGCTGCCGAACAGCGTGGAGCCGAGGATGCCGAAGCGCTGCTCCTTGCCCTCCATCGCGGCGCCCGCCAACTGCGGGGCGGGGCCCTGGCCGTTCGCCTCCAGCACCGAGAGGATGGTCAGCGAGGTGAGGAAGAGCACCCCCATGACGGCGACGATCGCGTAGCCCTGGCGGTCGTCGCCGACCATCCGGCCGAAGGCGCGCGGCAGGGCGAACGGGATGGCGAGGATCAGCAGGATCTCGAACAGGTTGGTCCACGGGGTGGGGTTCTCGAACGGGTGCGCGGAGTTGGCGTTGTAGAAGCCACCGCCGTTGGTGCCGAGCTCCTTGATGACCTCCTGCGAGGCGACCGGGCCGCCGGGGATCTGCTGGGTGCCGCCGACGAGAGTGTGCACTTCGGTGAAGCCGGACAGGTTCTGCACGACGCCGCCGGCGATCAGGACGATCGCGCCGATCACGGCGATCGGCAGCAACAGCCGGATGGTGCCGCGCGTCAGGTCGACCCAGAAGTTGCCGATCGTGGCCGAGCCGCGTCGGGCGAAGCCACGCACCAGGGCGATCGCCACGGCGATGCCGACTGCGGCTGAGGTGAAGTTCTGCACGGCGAGGCCGGCCATCTGCACCAGGTGTCCGACGGTCTGCTCCGGGGTGTACGACTGCCAGTTGGTGTTGGCCAGGAAGGACGCCGCGGTGTTGAACGCGAGGCCCTCGGGCACCGGAGGAAGGCCGAGGGAGAGGGGCAGGAACTGCTGCATCCGCTGCAGCAGGTAGACCAGCAGCATGCCGGCCACCGAGAACAGCAGCAGGCCGCGCGCGTAGGAGCGCCAGGTCTGCTCGGATGCCGGGTCGACGCCGATCAGGCGGTAGAGCCCGCGCTCGACGCGCAGATGCCGGGCGGCGGAGTAGACGTGCGCGATGTAGTCGCCGAGCGGGCGGTACAGGAGCACGAGTACGGCCACCAGTGTGGCGGCCTGGAGCACGCCGAGCCAGATGTCCGCGGCGCTCATCAGAACTTCTCCGGGGCGATGAGGGCGACCAGCAGGTAGCCGACGGCGATCAGGCCGAGGACCACGGCGGCGAGGTCGAAGACGATCATGCCTGGTCCTCCCGGTTCAGCGCCTCAGGTGCGGCGGACGCGCGGGGGCGGGGGGACAGACGTTCGAGCCCGGTCGCGACGAGCGACACCAGGACGAAGATCAGCGCGGTCAGCGCGAGATAGATGAGATCGAGCACGTCACCGATCACACCGCTCTCACGGGGCCGGCATCCGGATCCTCACGGAATCCCTACGGGCGTCCTCACGACCCATACGGGGTACTCACGGAGCGGGGCTCGCAGCAGATCCGCGCGAGTCCCCGGGAACGAACTGAGACCCACGTGCAGCACGTGGGTCTCAGTGGGATCTCGGGGGTTCGCCGCGATCTCGGCTCAGTTCTTCGCGTCGTCGTCCGGCGGCCCGGCATCCCGATGCGCGCGCCGTCCGGCGGCCTGCGTGACGGGGCGGCCTGCGCGCTCCTGGCCGGGAACCGGGCGGGAGCGGCGGCCGTAGATCAGCTCAGACGAGTCGAGCAGCCACGGCACCAGCGTGATGGTCACGCCGTGGATCAGCATCAGCTGGTTCGCCATGCGGCGGGCGCGACGGTTGTGCAGCACGCTCTCCCACCAGTGCCCGACGATGTACTGCGGCAGGTACACGGTGATCACCGACGGACCGTGCTTCTCGCGGTACTTCTTGATGTACGCCTCGACCGGCTGCGCGTAGGTGCGGTAGGGCGACTCCACGATGACCAGCGGCACGGGGATGCGGTGCTCGATCCAGTCCTTCTGCAGCTGCTCTCCGTCGTGCGCGTCGGTCGCGACGTGCAGCGCCACGGTCTTCTCGTGCCGGGCGGCCATCGCGTAGTCGACGGCCTTGATCACCGGCTTCTGCAGCCGGTTCACGAGCACGATCGCGACATCGCCCTCGGAGCCGAAGTGCGTGGTGTCGTCGATCGCGATCTCGTGCTCGACGTCGCGGTAGTACCGCTTCACGCCGACCATCAGCAGGGCCAGCAGCGGGATCGCGAGGAACACCAGCCAGGCTCCGTGCGTGAACTTGGTGATCGTCACGATCACCAGCACCGACACCGTCATGATCGCGCCGACCAGGTTCACGCCCATGCTCACGAAGATGTCCCGTGGCACGGCCTCGTCGCGTCCCCGGTGCTCGCGGATCAGCCGGCGCCAGTGCTTCACCATGCCGATCTGCCCCAGTGAGAACGACACGAACACGCCGATGATGTACAGCTGGATGAGGTTGGTCAGGTTCGCCTGGAACACCACCAGCACGCCCACCGCGGCGATGCCGAGCAGGATCATGCCGTTCGAGAACACCAGACGATCGCCGCGGGTGTTCAGCGCCTTCGGTGCATACCCTTCGCGCGCCAGGACCGAGCCCAGCAGCGGGAAGCCGTTGAATGCGGTGTTCGCGGCGAGCAGCAGCACGCAGGCGGTCGCCGCCTGGATGATGAAGAACATGATGCTGCCAGGGCCGAACGTTGCGGCCGCGACCTGAGCCATCAGGCTGGGCTGCGGGTTCGAGCAGTCGAAGCCGATCAGGTCGCAGGCGTTCTCGGCGTACTGCACACCCGAGATCAGTGCCAGTGCGGTGAGCCCCGCGAACAGGCAGGCGGCGATCGAGCCCATCATCGCGAGCGTGGTCTGCGCGTTGCGGATCTTCGGGATGCGGAACGCCGGAACGCCGTTCGACACGGCCTCCACGCCCGTCAGGGCGGAGCATCCGCTGGAGAACGCGCGCAGCAGCAGCAGCACCATCGCCGCCTGGCCCAGGCTGTCGGCGTGCACCGTGTACGCCGCGCTCGCCGCGACCGGCGCGTCACCGAAGGCGGTGCGCGCCAGGCCGGCGACGATCATCACGAGCACCGAGCCGATGAAGATGTACGTCGGGATGGCGAAGACGGCGGATGCCTCGCGCACGCCCCTCAGGTTCACGATGACGATCAGGATGACGAATCCGACCGCCAGCTCGACGCGCGCGGGGTTCAGCCCCGGCACCGCGGAGATGATGTTGTCGACGCCCGACGCGATCGACACCGAGACCGTGAGCACGTAGTCGACCAGCAGCGCGGCCGCGACGATCACCGACGGGATCTCGCCGAGGTTCTTCTGCGTCACCTCGAAGTCGCCGCCGCCCGACGGGTACGCCTTGATGATCTGCCGGTAGCTGAGCACCACCACGATCAGCAGCAGCACGACGGCCGCCGCGATCCACGGGCTCAGCGTCAGGAACGCGGTGCCGCCGATCAGCATGATCATCAGCATCTCCTGCGGCCCGTAGGCCACGGAGCTCAGCGCATCGGATGCGAAGATCGGCAGCGCCATGCGCTTCGGGAGCAGCTGCTCGTTGGCCGCCTCAGTGGTGAGCGGCTCACCCAGAAGCAGGCGCTTGGCGGTCTGTTCCGCCGGGCGTTCGTCATTTGCCACGAACGGCGACACTACGCCTGCGCGGGGCGCCGTGCAATCCGGGAGGTGGAAGGCCTCGAAATAGACTCGTCCCATGGGGGATCAGGTTCTGCTCGGCGTGCTCGCCATCGCCATCGGGCTGGGTATCGGCATCCTGCTCTTCGTGCCGTTCGTCGCGGTCAGTTATCGGCGTCGCGGACGGCTGTCCGCCGGTCGTCTGCTGCTCTGGCTGGCGGCGCTGATCTACTTCTGGGCCATCTGGACCTACACGCTGCTGCCGCTGCCCGATCCCGACACGATCCGCTGCGTGGGCGCGATCACCGACCCTATGTCGGTGGTGCGAGACGTCCGTAAGGCGATCGCCGCGCCGGGCCGCACCATCACGAACCCGGCGATCCTGCAACCGGTGTTCAACGTGCTGCTGTTCGCGCCGCTCGGCTTCTTCGTGCGGGTGATCGGCGGGCGCGGCATCCTGGTCGCCCTGTTCATCGGATTCGGGCTGTCACTGTTCATCGAGACCACGCAGCTGACCGGCGTGTGGGGGCTGTACCCCTGCGCCTATCGCTTCTTCGACGTCGGCGACCTGATGACCAACACGACCGGGGCCGTGCTCGGCTCGATCGCCGGGCTGATCGTGCCGCGGGCGTATCGCGGGATGACACCGGCGGCGGATGCCGGGATGCCGCGACCGGTCACCCGCGGTCGCCGTGCGCTGGCGATGCTGTGCGACGGCCTCGGATTCTGGTTCGTGACGGTGGGCGTCTCGATCGGCGCGCAGCTGTTCATCGGCTACGTGCTGCGCGACCGGCAGACGATGACCGAAGGCGTGGTCTCGGGCTTCATCGGCACGGCCGCGGCGGTCGTGCTGTGGCTGTTCGTGATCCTGGTGACGGGTCAGTCGATCGGCGACTTCGCGGTGCAGCTGCGGTACTCCGGCAGCCGGATGCCGCAGCCGCTTCCCCGGCTGCTGCGCTGGCTGGGCGGCATCGCGGGCCTCTCCGCGATCGGGCTCCTCGGTGGATTCTTCGACACGGTGTCGTGGTTGCTCACAGTGGTCGCCGTGGTGATGCTGTTCTTCACCCGGAACGGCCGGGGCCTGCCCGGCATCCTCTCCGGCCAGCAGTTGCAGGATGCCCGCGAGCCTCGTCAGGAGGCCTCGGCGCGGCCCGTCCGCCAGTAGCCCATGAACGCGACCGAGCGGCGATCGATGCCGAGGTCGCGCACGAGGTGCCGGCGCAGCGACGTGATCGTGCCGGCTTCTCCGGCGAGCCACGCGTATTCGGTTCCGGATGCCGCCTCGGGGACCTCCCAGAGGATGTCGTCGGACTCCTCCCCCTCGGTCGTTTCGTCTCCCGCGGGTACTGAGCGTCCTTCGTCTCCCGCGGGTCCTGAGCGAGCGGAGCGAGACGAAGGGCGCTCAGGAACCGAAGCAGCCGGCATTGGGTGTGTCGAAGAACGCCTCGCGCCCCAGGCGTGCACCGCGACGGTCAGCCGCTCGCCGTGAGAGGCGCCGTCGCGGCCGAGCCAGGTCACGCGCACGCCATCCGGAGCGTCCAGCTCGAGAGCATCCGCGGCCGTCGGCACCTCGACGAAGACCTCGCCGCGCGCTTCCGCGGGAAGGGACTGCACGATCGCGCAGATCGCGGGAGCGGCGGTCTCGTCGCCGGCGATCAGCACGGTGCCGGCGTCGCCGGGCTTCCACTCGAGCCCGCCGCGCTCCACGGCGCGGGCGTCCGGTCCGACGACCTGCAGGGCGTCGCCCTCGGCCGCGCCGCTCGCCCAGGCGGATGCCGGGCCCTCGACTCCATGCAGCACGAAGTCCACGTCGATCTCGCGCGCCTCGGGGCGGGCTGCGCGAACGGTGTAGGTGCGGATCGGATTGCGCTTCTCATCAGGCAGTTGCCGCCAGCGCTTGTACCAGTCCCCGTTGAACCCCTCATCGAACTGGCCCACGTCGGTGATGGTGCCGTCGGGCAGGGGGAGGATCAGCTTGATGCGCTGATCGAGCCCGTCGGTGGCGAAGTGCACCAGGTCGTCTCCGGTCAGCGTGATGCGCGTGAAATTCGGAGAGAGGGCGGTGACACGGCTGACGGTCGTGGAATAAGTCCGGTAGGCGGGGTGGCTCACTCTTCCATCATAGGTTAGGCTTCCCTAACGTGAAGGACCACGAGAACTCCCGAGACGCTCTCGCCGACGAACTGCGCGGCGACGACCTGGTGCTCAGCTACGGCCGTACCGAGGTCGTGCACGGCGTCTCCCTTCACCTCGAGCCCGGCCTTGTCACCGCCCTCGTCGGCCCGAACGGCAGCGGTAAGTCGACGGCGCTGCGCGCCCTCGCCCGCCTGCACGGCATCGACTCGGGCACGGTCCGCGTCGGCACGAGCACCGGCTCCGAGACGGATGCCCGTGACGCGGCATCCCTCTCCGCCAAGGAGTTCGCCCGCACCGTCGCGATGCTGTCGCAGTCGCGTCCGCACCCCTCCGGACTCGAGGTGCGCGATGTCGTCGCCTACGGCCGGCACCCGCACCGCAGCCGGTTCTCCGGCTTCGCCGACGCCGACCGCGCGGCCATCGCCCGCGCCCTCGAGCTGACCGGACTCGCCGAGATGGCCGATCGCCCCGTCGACGAGCTCTCCGGTGGTGAGCTGCAGCGCGTCTGGCTGGCGACCTCGCTGGCGCAGAGCACCGGCATCCTGCTGCTGGACGAGCCCACCAACCACCTCGACCTGCGCTACCAGATCGAGACCCTCGACCTGGTGCGCGATCTGGCCGACAACGGCACCGCGCTCGGCGTCGTGCTGCACGATCTCGACCACGCGGCATCCGTCGCCGACCGTGTCGTACTGCTGCACAAGGGGCGCGTGCACGCGGCCGGACACCCGGCCGACGTGCTCACCGGTGAGCACCTCACCGAGGTGTACGGCCTGCGTATCGACACCGTGCTCGACGCCGAAACCGGCCGGGTGCGGGTCATCCCGCGCGGCCGGCACCGCGAGCGCGCCGCATCCGCGCCACCCGCCAGCATCCACGCCACCGCCTGACCGCGCCGCCGCGAAGGGGCCCTGACAGCTCAAGGCCCCGGCGAACCATGCCCGACCACGACCTGCACTTCTCACGCAAAGGAACCCGAATGAAGAAGTCCCTCGCCGCCGTCGCCGTCCTCGGAACCCTGGCCCTGGCACTCGCCGGGTGCGGCACCACGTCCGTGGACGAACCCACCTCATCGAAGGCACCTGCCGCAGCGGGTGACCAGTGCAAGGATGTGAAGACCTCGACCGGTCCGGTCGAGCTGACCGATGCCTTCGGCCGCACCGTCAAGCTCGACAAGCCCGCCGAGCGGGTCGCCGTGCTCGAGTGGCAGCAGGTCGAGGACGCATTGACGCTGTGCGTCACGCCCGTCGCCGTCGCGGATGCCGCCGGCTACCGCACCTGGGACACCGCCGAGAAGCTCCCCGAGGACGTCAAGGACGTCGGCACCCGCCAGGAGCCGAATCTCGACGCGATCTTCGCCACCAAGCCCGACCTCGTCATCGTCGAGGCATACACCCGTGACGACGCGATCATCGGCCAGCTCGAGAAGTACGGCGTGCCGGTGCTCGCCACCCTCGGTGCCGACGCCAAGGACCCGATCAAGCAGATGCTGTCGACCTTCGACCTCATCGCCAAGGCCACCGGCCGCGAGGCTCGTGCCGAGGACGTCACCGCCGAATTCGAGAAGCACCTCGCGGATGCCAAGGCAGAGATCGCCGACGCGAAGCCCGCGAGCACCGACTTCGTCTACATCGACGGCTGGGTCGACGGCGGCAACGTCTCCATCCGCCCCTTCGGCCAGGGCTCGCTCATCGGTGAGCTCGGCGAGGCAGTCGGCCTCACCAACGCCTGGACCGGCGAGGTCGACCCGGCCTACGGCCTGGGCAAGACCGACATCGAGGGCATGACCACCATCGGCGACGCGAACCTCTTCTACACCGGCACCGAGGACACCGCTTCGGACAACTTCATCGACGCCGCCAAGAAGAACCCCGCCTGGGCGTCGATCCCGGCAGTCAAGGACGACCGTACCTTCGCGTTCCCGGCGGGGATCTGGACCTTCGGCGGCCCGCGTTCTGCGGAGCAGATCGTCGACGGCTTCGTGGCGGCGGCCAAGGCGGTCGGCTGAGCTCGTTCCCCGGACATTGAGCGAGCGGAGCGAGACGAAATGTCGGTAGGTCGGGTCGCGTGCGCTACGCGATGAACACATCCGGGGAGACATGCCCCCGCCCTCCGCTGGGGCTCCGGGCTCCCGCCAGACCCGATGCCAGCTCCCCGGATGTGTCCATCGCTTCGCTCGGAAGGTGAGAAGTAGTCGTGAACGCGAGTAGCGAGGTGCAGGAGGCCGTCGGCATCCCATCGAGGGATGTCGGCGGCCCTGCCGCCGGGAAGCTGACTGCCTTCGGTGTGCTGGTCGGGCTCGTCGTGGTGCTGCTGGGGGTCTCGGCGTGGCACCTGACGCAGGGGACGTCGGGGGCGGTGTGGCCGCAGGGGGACGTGCTGTGGGGGTCGCGCGTGCCGCGGCTCGCGGCCGGCGTCGCGGTCGGGTTCGCGCTCGGCGTCGCGGGGCTCATCATGCAGTCGCTGTCGCGCAACGCACTCGCGTCGCCCGACACCCTCGGCGTCACAGGAGGGTCGTACTTCGCCGTGACGGCGGTGGCCGCGTTCGGCATCTCGGTGCCGTTCTGGGCCTCGGGTTTCGTCGCGTTCGCCGGCGGACTCGGTGCCGCAGTGCTCGTGCTCGGCCTCGCCGGGGGAGCGGGCACCTCGACGACACGCCTCGTGCTGGCCGGCTCCGCGCTGGCGATGGCCTTCCAGGCCGGCACCGCGACCATGCTCATCCTGTTCTCCGAGCAGACCAAGGGCCTGCTGGCCTGGGGCAGCGGCAGCCTGTCGCAGCTCGGACTCGAGTCGTTCCTGCGTGCCGCGCCGGTCGTCGTCATCGCGACCGTGCTCGCACTCGTGATGTCCCGCCGCTTCGACGTGCTGGCGCTCGGCGACGACACGGCCTCGTCGCTGGGCGTGCCGATCCGGTCGACCCGGGCATCCGGCATCCTGCTCGCCGTCGTGCTGACGGCGACCGCCGTGACCCTCGCCGGCCCGATCGGCTTCATCGGCCTGTGTGCGCCGGTGCTCGCCCGCCTGCTGTCCCGCTTGGTGCCCGCGCTCGGCAAGCACGTCCTGCTGCTGCCCACGGCAGGGCTGATCGGCGCGATCGTGGTGATCGGCTCCGACGCCGTGCTGCGCCTGCTGATCGGCGCCGAGGGCGCGATCGCCGTGCCGACCGGCGTCGCGACCACCGTGCTCGGCGCGATCGTGCTGATCGTCATGGCCCGACGACTGCGCGACTCGGGCCCCACGCGTCAGCCGCCCAGCATCCGCTTCCGCACCCGCGGAGCGGTGCGCTACCGGGTCACGCTGCTCGTCGGCATCGCCGTGCTCGTCGTCGTCATCATCGGCGGCCTGCTGCTCGGCAGCACGCCGCTGCTCACCGGAGACATCCTGCTCTGGCTGCAGGGACTCGCGCCGCCCCAGATCGGCTTCGCGCTCGACGAGCGCGCCCCGCGCGTGATCGCCGCTGTGCTCGCCGGAGCCGCGCTCGCCGTGGCCGGCGGAATCACGCAGGCGGTCAGCCGTAACCCGCTGGCGGAGCCCGGGTTGCTCGGCATCACCGGCGGCGCCGGGCTGGGCGCCGTACTCGTGATCACCAGCGCCACCGCCTCCACATTCGGGATGCTCGCCGCAGCCGTCACCGGCGCACTGCTGGCCTTCGCGCTGGTCTACCTGTTGGCCTGGAAGGGCGGACTGGGCGCCGATCGTTTCATCCTGATCGGAATCGGCGTCTGGTACGGCACGACCGCGCTGACCACGTTCGTGCTGCTGCGCAGCAACCCCTGGGACACCCCGAAGGTCTACACCTGGCTCTCCGGCACCACCTACGGGCGCATCTGGGAGCAGGTCATCCCACTCGCCATCGCGCTGGTGATCGCGCTGCCGTTCGCGATGATGCGACATCGTGAGCTGGATGTGCTCGCCCTCGACGAGGACACCCCGCGCCTGGTCGGTGTGCGCCTCGAGCCGGTGCGGCTCGGGCTGCTGATCACCGCCGCCGTGCTCGCTGCACTGAGCGTCGTCGCGGTCGGCGTGATCGGGTTCGTCGGACTCGTCGCCCCGCATGCAGCCCGCGCTCTGGTCGGCGCGCGCAACGCCCGCGTCATCCCGGTCGCCGCCGTGCTCGGCGCCGTGCTCGTCGGCGTCGCCGACGCGATCGGCCGCACCGTGCTCGCTCCCGCCCAGCTGCCCGCAGGACTGGTCGTCGCCCTCATCGGGGCCCCGTACTTCGTCTGGCTGCTCTGGCGCTCGCGCGACGCGTAGCGGCATCCGCTTCGAACCGGTCCGGCATGGGCAGTTCTCCCCATGCAACCTGTTCGGGAAACTCCCAGCTATCGCATAGGGTTCTACGGGCGGCGAATGCCGCCGACGACTGCCCGCGATGAGCGGATGAGGGAGAGAAGCCTGATGGCTCTGACAATGACACGCGCCCGCGTGTGGATCATCGCGATCCTCGCGGCCATGGCGCTCGCGCTCGGTGCGGCTGCACCGGCATCGGCCGACGAGGCGGATGACGTGCTCGCCGCGGACAAGGCGCTCGGCACCTCGCTGACCACGTTCAGCGACGCTCTGAACGACCAGTCCGCGACCGCGGAGGACATCCAGGCGGCCGCGGAAACGTTCCAGTCCGAGGCAGAGGCCGCTCAAAAAGAGTTCCAGGCGCTCGCCGACGGCAACAGCGGTGTCGCCGAGTACGCGAAGGACTTCGCCAAGGACGCTGGTGAGATGGCCGACGCTGCCGGTGCCATCGCCGACGGGATCACCAACCAGGATCAGGCAGCGCTGACCGAGGCCGACGCGAAGATGAGCGACGCACTCGACGACTACGACGCCACCGCCGACAAGCTCAACGAGTACCTCAAGACCGCCGGTGATCCCACCTACATGGGCTGGCTGATCGTGTTGATCGTGGCCGTCGTCTTCCTGATCCTCGCGCTTCTCTTCGCGCTGCTGACCCGCAAGCAGCAGGGCCTGCTGCCGGCCAAGGCCGACAAGAAGGGCAACATCCAGCAGTCGTCGCTGAAGAAGCTGCGCTGGATGGTCGTGCTGTGGGCGGCCGTGTTCGTCGTCGGTGCGGCGATCCCGTTCTTCCAGATCGTCTTCGCCCAGCCCGACGCGAGCGGGCAGTACGAGATCCGGATCTTCTGGTACCCGCTCGCCATCGGCGTCGTGCTCTCGATCGTCGGCGTCATCCAGTACTTCATCGCCGCAGGCAAGGTTCGTCGCGAGGGCTCGGCAGCAGCCTACGACCCCAACGACCCGTCGACCTTCGGCGCCGTGCAGGGCGAAGGCTTCTCCCGGGTCCCGCCGGCGGAGAGCTACCAGCCCGTGCCCCCGGGCTACGAGGCGCAGGGCACCCCGGTTCCGCCGGCACCGGCTCAGGCAGCGGATGCCACGGCCCCGGCCGCTCCTGTTGCCGAGGCTCCGGTCGCCGAGGCTTCGGTCGCCGAGGCGCCGGCTGCTCCCGTGGATGCCGCGGCCCCGGCCGCTCCGGTCGCGGACGCTCCGGCCGCCGAGGCGCCCGCCGGTCCCGCGAACTGATCGCATCGTTCTGCATCCGCGAGACTTCCCCGCCGACACGAGACTGCATCGCGGCGACGCCGCGCCCTGCAGGAGGGGAAGTCTCGCTGGTCGCGGTCGCTCGTGCCCGCGGCATCCGGAACACCCAGCCGACTCTGAAGACGGATGCGTAACGTCGAAGCCATGAGCACGGCACCCGTCTCGGACGAGACGATCGAAGAGGCCAAGCAGCTGCGCGACGAGTTCCAGCGATTCCTGCGCGAGTACGAGTTCGGCATGCGCGAGGTCGAGACGAAGATCTCGATCCTGCGTGACGAGTTCCTCTACAACCACGCCTACAACCCGATCGAGCACGTGAAGAGCCGTCTGAAGTCGCCGGACAGCATCGTCGAGAAGGTGGCTCGCAAGGGGATCGACCCCGACTTCGACAGCATCCGTCGTGAGATCACCGACATCGCCGGTGTGCGCGTGACCTGCAGTTTCGTCAGCGACGTGTACCGGCTGTTCGACCTGTTCACCAAGCAGGACGACGTGACGGTCAAGGTCATCAAGGACTACATCGCAGACCCGAAGCCGAACGGCTACCGCAGCCTGCACGTGATCGCCGAGATCCCGGTGTTCCTCTCCACCGGCCCCGTGCCGGTGCCCGTCGAGGTGCAGTTCCGCACCATCGCGATGGACTTCTGGGCCAGCCTCGAGCACAAGATCCACTACAAGTTCGATGGCCGCGTGCCCGGGCACCTGGTGCAGAGCCTGACGGACGCCGCCGAAGCGGCCGGCGAACTCGATCAGCGGATGGAGCGGCTGCACCGCGAAGCGCACGAGATCAACCACCGTGTGCTCGAGGCGTGATCAGCCGCAGATGAGGTCCTCGTTCTGCCATTCGTCGCCCTGCTGCGCCGAGATGTCGCTCACGTCGGCCCCGGCGGCGGCTGCGACCGCGTGGACGATGAGGCAGGGGTAGTCGGTCTCTCCGATGATGACCGTGTGAGTGGTCGACGTCGGATCGTCGCCGTAGAGATCAGCGAGCTCCTCGTCGTAGGAGTACAGGGCCGGCACGCGGCTGAGGTCGAGTGCCCGTCCGGCGATGCCGTCTGTCTCGTCGCCCCAGAGGGTCTCGATCCGGATGCCGGGCGTGCGGTCATCGAGGTCCTCGACCGGTCCACCCGTTCCAGCCATACGCGTCACCAGGCGGTCGATACTGACGCCGGAGGGAACAGGGAACGCCGCGGCGTGATCGAGGGCGGCGTCGAGGGTTCGCTCGTCGGCGGACGCGTCCAGGGCCACGATGAGGTCGCCGGATCCCATGAACGGCAGGTTGTTGCTCATGTACCCCTCGACGGCTGTCACACCGGGCGTCCCGGCCATGTAGGCGACGAATCTCGCCTCCGCTCCCGTGCCGGCGTTGACGTCGCCGCATCCCGTGAGCAGCGCGGCGGACGCGAGCACCGCCGCCGCGAGCCGGCGCCGGCGCCGCTGTCCGTTCAAGCCAGGAACTCCCTGGCCGCAGTGACCAGCGCATCCACGCCGACCTCGATGGTCGGGTGCGGCACCGGCGCGAAGAACGGCGAGTGGTTGGTCGGGATGTCGCGCTCGATCGTGCCGTTCTGCGCGGCCGCTGCGAACTTCGCCGGGTCGATCCCGCCCCAGAACCAGAAGACGAGCGGCACACCGGCATCCCGCGCGAACCAGGAGACGTCCTCGCTGCCGGTGATCAGACCGGTGTCGATGACCGCCTGTTCGCCGAAGGCGGTCTGGAACGCCGCGGTGGCCCGCGCGGTGGCGGCTGCGTCGTTGATCGTCGCAGGCAGGGTGTGCAGCGTGGTGATCTCGGGTTCGCGCTCGGCGCCGGATGCCGCGGCCTCGGCGCGGATCACGCGCTCGACCTTCGCCAGCACCCGCTCGCGGGCCGCGTCGTCGGGGTAGCGCAGGCTGAGATCCAGCACCGCCTCGGCGGGGATGATGTTGTTCTTGGTGCCGGCGTGCACCGACCCCACGGTCACGACCGCGGGCTCCGTCGGGTCGACCTCGCGCGAGACGACGGTCTGCAGACGCATGATCGTCGCCGCGGCCATCACGATCGGATCGATCGTGGAGTCAGGGCGTGAGCCGTGGCCGCCGCGCCCGTGCAGCACCACATGCAGACCGTCGGATGCCGACATCTGCGGGCCCGGCCGGATGCCGATCGTGCCCGCAGGCAGCGGTCCGACGTGCTGTCCGAGCACCACGTCGGGGCGGGGGAAGCGATCGAGGACGCCGTCGTCGAGCATCGCCCTGGCGCCCTGTCCGTACTCCTCGGCGGGCTGGATGACGACGACGAGGGTGCCACGCCACTGCTCGCGGTCGGCGATGAGGCGCTCGACGGCGCCGATCATCGCGGTGACGTGCATGTCGTGGCCGCACGCGTGCATGAGCGGCACGGTCTCGCCGTCCGGGTCGACGCCGGTCTCGGTCGACGCGTAGGGCAGGCCGGTGTCCTCCTTGACGGGCAGCGCGTCCATGTCTGCACGCACCCAGACGACGGGCGCTTCGGTCCCTGAGTCCGACGAGGAGTTGGCCAGCACTCCGATCACTCCGGTGACGCCGATGTTCTCGTGCACCTCCAGGCCGAGGGCGCGCAGGTGGCCGGCGGCGATGGCGGCGGTGCGCGTCTCCTGGAAGGACAGCTCAGGATGCTGGTGCAGATCGGTGTACAGCGCGTCGAGGTCGATCGTCATAGGTCAGAGCCTAGAGCGCGTCAGTGCTTGTACGTGCCGAGCTGCGCCCCCGGGTTCAGAACCCCGTTCACGATCGAGCGGATGGCGAACTCACTGGCTTCTCCGAGGTCGACCGTCTGGGGATCGAGGAGCCACTGAAGCTGCAGGCCGTCCATCACGGCGAGGATGGACGCCGAGGCCATGCCGATCATGGACTGATCGGTCACGCCCTCCTGCGCGCAGAGCGCGCGGAATGCGGCATCCACGTCGCTCCGCAGGTTCTGGTAGCGCCTCTCGAAGTACTCCCGCGCCGGATGCTCCTCGGTGACCGATTCCGCGGACAGCACGGTGAACACCTGCACGATGCCCGGTCGCTGCGCGTTCAGGAAGGCCGTGCGCACCAGGTGCAGGAACAGATCCGGACCCCCGGGGATGTGCTTCTCGGCGAGACCCTCGACGTCGGTGCGGTCGCGGTACTCGAGCACCTCGAGCAGCAGGTTCTCCTTCGAGCCGAAATGGTGCAGCACGCCGGCGTGCGTCATGCCGACCTGCTGGGCGATGTCGGCGAGGGTGCCGTTGGCGGACCCCTTCGTTCCGAAGGTCTCGACGGCAGCCTTCAGGATCTCGGTGCGCTTGCGCGCACGCTCCTCCTCACGGCGGAGGCGGGTGCTCTCTTTCATCACGTTCCGGTCACACCTCCTCGTTTGACGTCGTCCTGCACTTGCGCGTTCAGCTTACTGATGAGTAATCTCACGCTAGCTTACTTTCTCGTAAGTAAGTAAATGGCCGGATGCCCCCGCACCGGTTGACCTACAGCACAACGGACCGTGCCAAGGAGATGCAATGAAGCTCAGGAAGACCCTGATCGCGGTGTCCGCGATCGCCGCCCTCAGCGCCACGGTGCTGACCGGATGCTCGTCGGGCGGTGGCTCCGGCGAGAAGAGCAGCGGTGCCTCGCCCGCGCTCACCGTCGCCAAACCCGATGGCGCCGGCGTCCTCTCGACGCAGATTAACAACCCGTTCATCGGAACCGGGTCGGGCATGTCGCTCGGCTACGACCGCATGATCTACGAACCGCTCGCCATGGTGAATCCGGTCGGCAAGAACGAGACCACCCCGTGGCTGGCCGAGAAGGTGGAGTGGAACAGCGACTACACCCAGCTCACGGTAACGCCCCGCAAGGACGTGAAGTGGAACGACGGCGAGCCCTTCACCGCCGATGACATCATCTTCACCTTCAACCTGATCAAGAACACGCCCGCACTCGACCTGGGCGGTCTGAAGCTGGCCGACATCAAGAAGGACGGCGACAACGTCGTCATGACCTTCAGCGAGTCGAAGTTCGTCAAGCAGGGCGACGTGCTGCAGATCAGCATCGTGCCCGAGCATCAGTGGAAGGACATCGCCGACCCGTCGAAGGACGCCGTCAAGGACGCCATCGGCACCGGCCCGTACAAGATCAAGACCTTCTCGTCGCAGGGCGTCGTGCTCGACGCGCGCAAGGACTACTGGGGCGGCGCAGTGCCGGTGCCGCAGCTGAAGTACCTGGAGTACAACGACAACACCGGCCTGCTCCGGGCGCTGCAGAGCGGCGAGACCGACTGGGCGCAGATCTTCATCACCGACTACCAGACCAACTACGTCGACAAGGACCCGAAGCACAACGTGTTCTGGGGTGCCAACGTGCTCAGCCCCGACATGATCCTGGTCAACACCACGAAGGCCCCGTTCAACGATGTCGCGTTCCGCAAGGCCGTGAACATGGTCGTCGACCGCAAGGCGCACGCCGAGAAGGCGCGCAGCAACGCCGGACCCGAGCTGACCAACGTCACCGGCATCCCGCAGCCGACCGGAGACCAGTACATCGCCCCGGAGTACAAGGACCAGAACTTCTCGATCGACGTCGACGGCGCCAAGAAGGTGCTGACGGATGCCGGATACACCTGGAAGGGCGAGGCTCTGATCGACCCGTCCGGCAAGCCGGTCACCTTCACCCTGCAGGACCCGCAGGGCTGGAACGACTACGTCACCGGCATCCAGCTGGTCGCCACGCAGGTGAAGAAGACTCTCGGTGCCGACGCGAAGGTCGCCACCCCTGACGCCGACACCTGGTTCAGCAACATGGCCACCGGAAACTTCGACGCGGCGCTGCACTGGTCGGGCTCCGGCTCGAACCCGTGGCACATCTACGACGACGTGATGAACGGCGCGTACCTGGAGCAGGCCTCCGGCGGCAAGGTGTCCGACAACTTCGGGCGCTACAACAACCCCGAGGCGACCGCCCTGCTGAAGCAGTACCAGCAGGCATCCGATGACGCGACCCGCACGGACGCGCTGAACAAGATCCAGAAGATCTTCGTCGATGACGTGCCGGCCATCCCGATCGGGACGCACCCGCAGCTGGCCGAGTACAACACCCGGAACTACACCGGATGGCCTAGCGAGGACGACCAGTACGCGACGGCTGACCCCACCCAGCCGTCCGCGGTCCAGGTCGTCATGAAGCTGAAGCCCGTCAAGTAATCCCCTCCGGTCGTTGGGCGCCCTTCGTCTCGCTCCGCTCGCTCAGGAGCCGCGGATGGGGGCGCTCAACGACCGCCGAGCTGAAGGCCAGCAATGACTGAATCCCTCCTCTCCGTGAGCGACTTCTCCGTCGTGTACGACGTGGACCCGCCGGTCCGCGCCGTATCGAACGTCACCCTCGACATCCAGCGCGGCGAGATCGTCGGCCTCGCCGGCGAGAGCGGCAGCGGCAAGACCACGCTCGCCTACGGCGTGCAGCGGCTGCTGAAGCCCCCGGCCGTGATCACCAGCGGCAGCGTCGTGTTCCACGACGAGAGCGGCGAGCACATCGATCTGCACTCGCTCGATGCCGAGCAGATGCGGAAGTTCCGCTGGGATCGCATCTCGATGGTGTTCCAGGGTGCGATGAACGCGCTCAACCCCGTCGCGACGATCGGTTCGCAGCTCGACGACGTGTTCGTGATCCACCGCCCCGGCATGAGCAAGAAGGAGCGTCGCGCCGCCGTCGACGAGCTGCTCGAGATCGTCAAGGTCGGCCGGCAGCGCTACCGGTCCTACCCGCACGAGCTGTCCGGCGGCATGCGCCAGCGCGTGATGATCGCCATGGCGCTCGCTCTGCGCCCGCAGCTGATGGTCATGGACGAGCCCACCACCGCGCTGGACGTGCTCGTGCAGCGCGAGATCCTGCGGCAGATCTCGCAGCTGCGGCACGAGTTCGGCTTCTCGGTGGTCTTCATCACCCACGACCTGCCGCTGCTGCTCGAGATCAGCGACCGCATCGCCATCATGCGCGAGGGCGAGATCGTCGAGCTCGACACCGCGGAGCAGATCTGGACCAACCCGCGGCACGAGTACACCCGAAGCCTGCTGGCCTCGTTCCCGCGCCTGACCGGAGAGAGGGGAGTGGTCGCGCGATGACGACCCTCGAGTTCAAGAACGTCACCAAGATCTACAACGTCCGCGGATCCGGACAGATCAAGGCCCTCGACGACGTCAGCTTCACCCTGCACTCGCGCCAGACCATCGGCCTGGTGGGCCAGTCTGGCAGCGGCAAGTCGACGATCGCGAAGATCCTCACCCAGCTCGAGACGCCGACCCGCGGTGAGGTGCTCATCGACGGCAAGCCCATCCCGCGCGGCGGGAAGGGGCTGCGCAAGTACCGGCAGCAGCTGCGGATGGTGTTCCAGGACCCGTTCGCCTCGCTGAATCCGTACCACTCGATCCGGCACCACGTCGAGCGCCCGCTTCGGCTCGACCATGTCGTTCCGAAGCAGGAGATCGATGCCGAGGTTCGACGCCTGCTCGAGCGCGTGCGCCTCGACCCGGATGCCGTGATGGAGCGGCGCCCGCACGAGCTGTCCGGCGGACAGCGCCAGCGTGTCGCGATCGCCCGCGCCCTTGCTTCCCGCCCCGCCCTGCTCGTCGCCGACGAACCGGTGTCGATGCTCGACGTGTCTATCCGCCTCGGCGTGCTGAACCTGCTCGCCGACCTGCAGCGCGAGGAGGGGCTCGGCGTGCTCTACATCACGCACGACCTGGCCACCGCGCGGCACTTCAGCGACGAGATCATCGTGCTCAACCAGGGCAGGATCGTCGAGCACGGACCCGCCGACGACGTGATCCTGCATCCGACCGACCCCTACACGCGCGAGCTGCGTGCGGCCTCGCCCGACCCGGAGGAGTTCTTCCGAACCCTCGCCGCCCAGACCCCCGGAGGCACGCGATGAGCACCGACACCACGCGCGCCGGCACGAGCACGGCGCCATCCACCGATCCGGCATCCGCTGATCCGGCATCCCCCGATTCCGCACCGGTCGATCCGACGCTGGTCGGCACGACCGCGACCACCGCCGAACGGCGGGGTGTGCGGGTGCCGTGGCGCTTCATCGGCGGACGCGTCGCGTTCTACCTGTTCACCGCGTGGGCGGCGATCACGATCAACTTCTTCATCCCCCGGATGATGAAGGGTGACGCGGTCACGTCCTACATGGCCCGCAGCCAGGGCCAGCTGCAGCCCGAGGCCGAGAAGGCGCTGCGCGCCCTGTTCGGCGTCGGCACCGACGTCCCGCTCTGGCAGCAGTACCTCGACTACTGGGGGATGCTGCTGCACGGCGACCTCGGGGTGTCGATCTCGACCGGCATGGCGCCGGTCGGCGACGCGATCGCCGCGGCACTGCCCTGGACGCTCGGCCTCGTCGGGGTCGCCACGATCATCTCGTTCGTGGTCGGCACCGTCCTCGGCGCGATCGTCGGCTGGCGGCGCGGCGGAAAGCTGGACGTGCTCATCCCCGTGACCACGTTCTTCGGCACCGTGCCGTACTTCTGGCTCGGCCTGATCTTCATCGCGATCTTCTCGTCGGTGCTGGGCTGGTTCCCCGCCGGGCACGCCTACGAGGTCGGCGTCGAGCCGGGCTGGAACGCCGAGTTCATCTCACAGGTGATCTCGCACGCCGTCCTGCCCGTGATCACGATCGTGATCGCCTCGATCGGCGGCTGGCTGCTGGGCATGCGCAACATGATGCTCACCGTGCTCGACGAGGACTACATCACGGTCGCGCAGGCGAAGGGCATGCCGAACAACCGGGTGCTGTGGCGGTACGCCGCACGCAACGCGGTGCTGCCGCAGATCCAGAGCTTCGCCCTCGCCCTCGGCTTCATCGTCGGCGGCACGATCGTGATGGAGATGGTGTTCTCCTATCCCGGCATCGGCCTGCTGCTGCTCAGCGCGACCAACGCGAAGGACTACGCGCTGATGCAGGGCATCTTCCTGGTGCTCGTCCTGGCCGTGCTGGTCGCCAACATCCTGGCCGACATCGTCTACGCGATCCTCGACCCCCGTACCCGTCAGACGGAGGCCTGACCATGAACGCTCCTGCAGACAAGTCGCCGCAGACGGTGCAGCCCGCGGGTGTGGGCGCCCCCGAGACGGCGGTCGTGCTGACCGCCGACCGTGCAGCGCCGAAGAAGAAGACCTTCTGGGGTCAGTTCAAGGCCTCGATGGCGATGTTCAGCAACCGCAAGTCGGCAGCCGGACTCATCATCTTCGGCGTCTTCACCCTCGTCGCGATCTTCGCGCCGTGGATCGCGCCGTACGACCCGACCGAGCAGAACCTGGATGCGACCCTGCAGCCGCCGTCATTCCAGCACCTGATGGGCACCACGCACATCGGCGAGGACATCTTCAGCCAGCTGGTCTACGGCACCAGGGGCGTGCTCGTGGTGGGGTTCCTCGCCACGATCATCGCCACCGTCCTGGCGATCGTCGTCGGCGTGACGGCCGGCTACCTGCGCGGTTGGAAGAGCGAGGCGCTGTCGGCACTGTCGAACGTGTTCCTCGTGCTCCCGGCGCTGCCGCTGATGATCATCATCGCCTCGCAGTTCGAGGATCCGCCGCTGTTCCTGATCGCGATCGTGCTGGGCCTGACCGGCTGGGCTTGGGGCGCGCGCGTGCTGCGCGCGCAGACGATGTCGCTGCGCAACCGCGACTTCATCCAGGCGGCCCGTGCCAACGGCGAGCCGCTGCACCGCATCATCCTCGTCGAGATGCTGCCGAACCTGATGGCGCTGATCGCCTCGAGCTTCGTCGGAACGATGACCGCCGCGGTGCTGGGTCTGACCACGCTCGCGTACATCGGGGTCATCCCGGTGTCGAATCTGAACTGGGGCACCATCCTGTTCTGGGCGCAGCAGAACAGCGCGTTCCCGGACTACTGGTGGTGGTACGTGCCCGCCGGTCTGTGCATCTCGCTGCTCGGCGTCGGCCTGGCGCTGATCAACTTCGGCATCGACGAGTACGTCAACCCGCGTCTGCGGTCGGCCGGCGAGCGGGCCCGCGCGATGAAGAAGAAGGGGCTGAAGGTCAACGACGCCGTCACCGCCGTGCGCATCGACCAGCCCGACGCCCCCTCCGCAGCAGAAGAGAACGCGAAGTCATGACCATCCAGATCTCCGAGACCGTGCCGTTCCGCGACGCAACACTGAGCACCGCCGAACGGGTCGCCGACCTGCTCGGGCGGATGACCCTCGAGGAGAAGGTCGGCCAGATGCTGCAGCTCGACGCCCGCGAGGATCTCGTGGACGCCGTGCACACCCGGCACACCGGATCGATCCTGCACACCTCCCCGGAGCGCATCCTGCAGGCCCGCGAGCTCACCGAGCAGACCCGCCTGCGCATCCCGCTGCTGGTCGCCGAGGACTGCATCCACGGCCACTCGTTCTGGCCTGGCGCGACGATCTACCCGACCCAGCTCGGCATGGCGGCATCCTGGGATGCCGATCTGCTGGAGCGGGTCGCGCGCGCGACCGCCGAAGAGGTCGCCGTGACCGGCATCCACTGGACCTTCTCGCCGGTGCTGTGCATCGCCCGCGACCTGCGCTGGGGACGCGTGGACGAGACCTTCGGCGAGGACCCGTTCCTCATCGGCGAGCTGGCCAGCGCCATGGTGCGCGGGTACCAGGGCGATGGGCTGGAGGACAGGACAGCGATCCTCGCGACGGCGAAGCACTTCGCCGGCTACTCCGAGACGCAGGGCGGACGGGATGCCTCGGAGGCGGACATCTCACAGCGCAAGCTGCGGTCGTGGTTCCTGCCGCCCTTCGAGCGCGTCGCCCGCGAGGGGTGCCGCACCTTCATGCTCGGCTACCAGACCACCGACGGCGTGCCGGTCACGGTCAACGACTGGCTGCTGAACGACGTGCTGCGCGGCGAGTGGGGCTACACCGGCACGCTCGTCACCGACTGGGACAACGTCGGCCGGATGGTGTGGGAGCAGCGCGTGCAGCCCGACTACGCGCACGCCGCTGCCGCGGCGGTCAAGGCCGGCAACGACATGGCCATGACCACGCCGCACTTCTTCGAGGGAGCTCTCGAGGCGGTGGAGAAGGGGATGCTGCCGGCTGACGCCTTCGATGCGGCGGTCGCGCGCATCCTCACCCTGAAGTTCGACCTCGGGCTGTTCGAGGACCCGCGTCTGCCCTCCTCGGAGATGGACACGGTGGTCGGCAGCGGCGCGCACAGCGAGCTGAATCTCGAGGTGGCGCGGCGATCGCTGGTGCTGCTCGAGAACGACGGGACGCTGCCGCTCGGGGCATCCGGGCCTCTCGCAGAGGTTGAGCCGATCCGCGTCGCCGTCGTCGGCCCGCTCGCCGACGACGCGCAGAACCAGCTCGGCGACTGGGCCGGCGGATCCGGCCAGGCAGGGTGGCTGGACGGACAGCCGCGCGGGATGATCACCACCGTGCTGGACGGGCTGCGCGAGGTGGACGCCTACGCCGTGCGGTACGCGCAGGGCGCCGACATCCTGACCCTCGAGCAGGACCCGCTCGGCGCGACCTTCCCCGACGGGCAGCCGCGCCCGCCGGTGGTCGTGCCTGCGGAGCCGGACCAGCGGATGATCGCCGACGCGGTGCGCGCGGCGAACGCCGCCGACATGATCGTCGCCGTGGTCGGCGACCGCATCGAGCTGGTCGGCGAGGGCCGCTCCACCGCGACGCTGGAGCTGGTCGGCGGCCAGAACGCCCTGCTCGACGCGATGATCGCCACGGGCAAGCCCGTGGTGATCGTGCTGCTCGCCTCCAAGCCGCTCGTGCTGCCGGCATCCGCCGGGCAGGCCGCCGCGGTGATCTGGGCGGCCAACCCGGGCATGCACGGCGGCCGTGCGGTCGCCGAGCTGATCTCGGGGGCGATCGAGCCCTCAGGGCGCCTGCCGATCTCGTTCGCACGGCACGTGGGTCAGCAGCCGACGTACTACAACCAGATCCGAGGGCAGCACGGGCACCGCTACGCCGACCTGACTCAGGCGCCCGCCTGGAGGTTCGGCGAGGGCCTGTCGTACACGACCGTGGAGTACTCCGGGCTGGGGCTGGTGTCGACATCGGTCGGGCTCGACGACACGCTCGTCGCGGACGTGACGGTGACGAACACGGGCACCCGGCCGGTGCGCGAGACCGTGCAGGTCTACGTGCGCGACGAGGTCACCAGCGTCAGCTGGACCGACAAGGAGCTGAAGACCTACCGCCAGGTGGAGCTCGCGCCAGGGGAGTCGCAGCGGGTGCGCATCGAGCTGCCCGTCGAGGTCTGCTCGATCGTGGATGCCCGCGGGCGACGCGTCGTCGAGCCCGGAGACTTCGAGCTGCTGGTGGGCCCATCCTCCCGTGACGACGTCCTGCTGCGGGCGGGTTTCACGGTGCGCTGAGCTCTGCCCGAGTCAGGTCGCCGATGGCCGTATCCCGACGCGGAATACGGCCATCGGCCGGTCAGTCGAGCAGTTCGTCGACGAGTGCGGCGACGCGGGTGCGGATCTCGTCGCGGATCGGACGGACGGCATCGAGGCCCTGCCCGGCCGGGTCATCGAGCTTCCAGTCCTCGTAGCGCTTGCCGGGGAAGAACGGGCAGGCGTCCCCGCAGCCCATGGTGATGACGACGTCGGAGGCCTGCACCGCTTCGGTGGTGAGGACCTTGGGCTGCTCGGTGGCGAGGTCGATGCCCTCCTCGCGCATGGCCTCGACGGCGACCGGGTTGATCTGCTCGGCAGGCATCGAGCCTGCGGAGCGGACCTCGATGCGATCGCCTGCGAGGTCGCGCAGGAATCCGGCGGCCATCTGCGAGCGGCCTGCGTTGTGCACGCAGACGAAGAGGACGGAGGGCTTGGTCATGACTGCTCCTGTTCAGCGGCAGTTGTGAGGTCGTCGACGAGAACGTGGACACGTGCGGCGAGGTCATCGCGGATGGCTTCGACGCCTTCGCGCGAGGCGAGGGCGGGATCGCCGACGGCCCAGTCGTCGTAGCGAACCCGGGGGATGATCGGGCAGACGTCGCCGCAGCCCATGGTGATGACGACATCCGCCGCGCGGACGGCGTCATCGGTGAGCGGCTTCGGGAAGCGCGCGGCCGCGGCATCGCCTTCGATCTCGGCGAGGACCGAGCGCACGTGCGGGTGGATCACGTCGGCTGGGCTGGAGCCGGCCGAACGGGCAACGACCCGGCCACCGGCGATCTGATTCACGAGGGCAGCGGCGAGCTGCGAGCGGCCGGCGTTGGCGACGCAGACGAACAGCACCTGCGGGACAGACGTGTCGCGGTCACGGGCCATGTCGGCGAGGCGCTGCCGGGCGAAGCGCTCGGTGAGCGGCACGAGCGAGCCGGTGATCTTCGCAGTCCGCGCGAGCGAGGTGTAGGACTCACGGACGATGCTGAGCACCGTCTCCGGCTTCAGGTCGGGGGACTCAGCCGCCAGTTCGGCTGCGAGGTGAGTGATCCGGATGTCGAAGTCAGGCCGCGCGGTCGCTTCGGGGCCCTCGGCACGGTTGACGGCGGCAGGGGCGAACGACTCCAGCAGTGCGGTGACGGCGCCGCGTCGGCTCGGGGCGATGCGATACCAGACCCAGGTGCCTCGACGCTCCGAGGTGAGCACGTCGACGTCCTTGAGCACCTTCAGGTGGTGCGACACCGTCGGCTGTGACACGTCCGCGAGCTCGGCGAGGTCGCACACGCAGGACTCGCCGCGCGGGTCCGACGCGATCGCCGACAGCATCCGCAGCCGTAGCGGGTCGGCGAGTGCCTTCAGGGTCGCGGCCACCGTGCCGGCGGCCTCCTGTCCGATGGCGTGCGTGGCGACCGGGCTGCAGGCGTCGGCCGTGCCGGTGAGGGTGAGGTTCATGAGGTGATCCTTTCGCCGGTGTACGGATCGGTGTGGAACCAGGCTCGGGCCGCCCAGAGTGACACGTAGACGAGCCCGACCAGGACGGGCACTTCGATGAGCGGGCCGACCACCCCCGCGAGAGCCTGGCCGGAGGCGGCGCCGAAGGTGCCGATGGCGACGGCGATCGCGAGTTCGAAGTTGTTGCCCGCTGCAGTGAAGGCGAGCGTCGTGGAGCGGGCGTAATTCAGCCCGAGCACCTTGCCGGTGAGGATGCCGGTGAACCACATGATCGCGAAGTACGCCAGCAGCGGGATGGCGATGCGCGCGACATCCAGGGGATGGGACGTCACCTGCTTTCCCTGCAGAGCGAACAGCAGCACGATGGTGAACAGCAGACCGTACAGCGCCCAGGGGCCGATCGCGGGCAGGAACTTCTCCTCGTACCAGTCGCGGCCGCGGCGCCGCTCGCCGAGCCACCGGGACGCGAAGCCGGCGACCAGCGGCACGCCGAGGAAGACGAGCACGTTCAGCGCGATCTGCCACACCGAGATCTCCAGCCCCTGGGTGTCCAGCCCGAGCCACCCGGGCAGCACGGTCAGGTAGAACCACCCCAGCAGCGAGAACGCGACCACCTGGAACACCGAGTTGATCGCGACCAGCACGGCGGTCGCCTCACGATCACCGCAGGCGAGGTCGTTCCAGATCACGACCATCGCGATGCAGCGGGCGAGCCCGACGATGATCAGGCCGGTGCGGTACTCGGGCAGGTCGGGCAGGAAGATCCACGCCAGCGCGAACATCACCGCCGGGCCGACCAGCCAGTTCAGCACCAGCGAGGAGATCAGGAGCTTCTTGTCTCCCGTGACGGCGGCGATCCGGTCGTAGCGGACCTTCGCCAGCACCGGGTACATCATCACGAGGAGACCGAGCGCGATCGGCACCGAGATGCCGCCGACCTCGAGCTTCGTCAGCAGCCCGGAGAGGGCGGGGACGAAGCGCCCCAGGAGCAGACCCGCGACCATGGCGAGACCGATCCACAGCGGCAGCCACCTGTCCAGTGTGGAGAGCCGCCGGGTTGCTGCCCTGGCGGGCGTGGTCGACGAGGTCATGCGCGCCGTTCCCGGTTGAATAGACACACTTCTATATTGATAGTCATCGAATCAGACTGCAATCCCGGAGGTGAAGGTTCACCCGCCGTTCACCAGAGAGGCGACCTGCCCGTGGGGCGGTCGCCTCTCTGTGTCGCGGTTCAGCCGACGGTGACGGGGCGCGATCCGATCTGCAGCACCGCCGGCGCCGCGCAGCATCCGGCATCCTCGGCGTCGAAGCCGCCGGCGCCGCCGCACACCCCGGTGTCCGGCAGGACGAGCTCGTTGCGGTCCGCGGCTTCGTGGTCGCCCGCGAGGTGCGCGACCACGCTGCGGACCTGCTCGTAGCCGGTGAGCGCGAGGAACGTGGGGGCGCGGCCGTAGGACTTGGCACCGACGATGAACAGATCCTTCTCCGGCTGTGCGAGCTGGCGCGCTCCGGTCGCTCCGACCGAGCCGCAGGAGTGGATGTTGGGGTCGATGTCCGACGCGATCCCGGCCACCGCGTCCAGCGATCCGTCGAGGTCGATGCGCACCTCTCGCAGGATCCTGGTGTCGGGGCGGAACCCGGTGAGGGCGAAGACGCGTGTAACGCCGGAGATCTCCTGGCCGTTCTCGGCGAGGATCGTGAGCGTGTCGCCGTCCTGCTGGAACTCGGCGACGCGGAACCCGGTGACGACCTCGACCACGCCTGCTTCGATGACCTTGCGCGCGCGGGAGCCGAGCGCGGCCCGCTCGGGCAGCTCATCCCCCGTTCCGCCGCCGAACACGTTCGTCGCACTCCCTCGGCGCAGCAGCCAGGTCACCTTGGTGCCCGGTTCGCGACGCGCAAGCTCGCTCAGGCGCAGCACTGCATGCGTCGCGGAGTGGCCGGCGCCGACGACGACCACGTGCGAGCCGGCCAGCTCGGACACGTCATCCGGGATGCGGTACGAGATTCGCTCCGTCGCTGCTGCCTCGCCGACCGCCGGATATCCGTCGGCGCCGGCCGGATTCGGGAGCGCCCAGGTGCCGGTCGCGTCGATCACGGCGCGGGCGAGGATGCGGCCGTCCCTGCCGTCCTGGTCGACCGTGTGCACGACGAACGGCTGAGCCCTGCGGCCGCTCGCGACCACCTTGTCCCGCCCCTGGCGAGCGATGCCGGTGACGGTCATGCCGTAGTGGACCCGATCTGCCAGCGCGTCAGCGAGCGGCACGAGGTAGTCACTGGCCCACTCGGCTCCGGTCGGATAGCCGCTCGTCGGAGCCGTCCAGCCGGAGGGCTCGAGCAGGCGTCGCGCCGCGGCATCTGTCAGTTCCGGCCAGCCGGAGAACAAGCGCACGTGCCCCCATTCGGACACAGCTGCGCCCGCGGATGGGCCGCGCTCGACGACAATCGCATCAAGACCGCGCTCGGTCAGGTGTGCTGCAGCGGCGAGGCCCTGGGGCCCTGCTCCGATGACGACGACAGGCAGCTCGGACATCTGGCATCTCCTCAAATTGAAGAACTTCAATACGAGAACACTCCCGTACCTATCGAAGAATGTCAATACGTGTAAGACTATCGACGTGACTCTTCCCGCGACCATCGAACAGACCGCGTGCTGCATGCCGCGCGTCACCGACGCGCCCTCCGCCGAGGAGGCCGAACGCGTCGCCACGGTGTTCAAGGCGCTCGGTGACTCGACGCGGGTGCGGCTGCTCTCGCTGATCGCGGCAGGAGATGGCGGTGAGGCCTGCATCTGCGACCTCACCGCACCCGTCGGACTGTCGCAGGGCACCGTGTCGCATCACATGAGGCTGCTCGCCGACGCGGGTCTCGTCACGCGTGAACAGCGCGGCCGCTGGGCGTACTTCCGCGTCGTCCAGCCGGCGCTGGACGCCGCCGCCGCCGCGCTGCGCGCAATCTGACGTCTTCCGCCCGCCTGGCGGGAATCAGTGTCGGTGGATGCTGGTTGGATTGTCAGGTGCACTCACTTAACCGCGGCGCCGGGCGCGCCGCCGGCATCGGCGCCCTGCTCTGGCTGTTCCTGGCGAACTTCTCCATGGGGATCGACGGCTATGTCCTGACCGGGCTGCTGCCGCAGATCGCCGGCGACCTGCACGTGCCAGAGGCCGCCGCCGGACAGTTGATGAGCGTGTTCGCGCTGACCAGCGCGTTCACCGGCCCCGTGCTGGGCGCGCTCACCGGACGGTTCGAGCGCAGGGCCACCATCGCGATCTCGCTCGCGGTCTTCGTGGTCGGCAACGTGATCGTCGGGCTCGCGCCGACCTACGCCTGGGCGATGTCCGGGCGAGTGATCTCGGCGATCGGCGGCGCGCTGCTGAGTGCGGTCGTCGCGGCGTACGTCATCGCGATCACCCCGCCCGAGCGCCGCGGATGGGCCCTGTCGATCGTGATGGGCGGCTTCCTCGCGGCCACGGCGCTCGGCGTGCCGGTCGGGCTTCTCCTCGGTGAGGCGAACTGGCGCATCCCGCTGTTCATCGTCGCCGGCATCGGCACGGTCGCGCTGATCGGCATCCTGGCCTTCGTGCCAAAGCTGCACCTGCCCTCGTTACCGCTGCGCGAGACGCTGCGCCCGCTGACCCGCGGGCCGATCCTCGCCGCTCTGCTGGTTCCGATCGGCCTGATGGGCGCGAGCTATCTGTGCTTCACCTATGCGGCGCTGATCATCGGTCCGCGCACCGGGCTGGGCCTGCCCATGGTCGGTGCGCTGTTCGGCTACGGCGTGTTCAGCCTGGTCGGCAACATGATCGCCGGACGATCGATCGACCGCGGCGGCCCGGACCGCGTGATCACGACCATCATCATCGCGCTGATCGGGTTCATGCTGCTCGGCACCGCCGGGCTCGCCCTGCCCGGTGTCTGGGGAGTCATCTCGATTCTGGTGTGGTTCCTCGGCACCGCCACGTTCAACGGCGGATCGGGTGTCTCGCTGCAGTCACGGCTCGCGATGATGGCGCCGGACTCGGTCGCGCTCGTCGTCGCGCTGAACACCAGTGGCATGATGCTCGGCTCTGCGATCGGAAGCGCGACCGGTGGCGCGGCGCTCGCCGCGGGCCTGCCCGCCGACATGCTCATCCCGCTGGCATCCGTGTTCCTGGCGATGTCGCTCACGGTTCACCTGATCCTGATCCGGCGCGGCGACAAGAAGCCGGTGCTCTGACACTCCTCCTCTGCTCCGGTCTCATCAGTTGCGGGTGAGGCGGCGTCCGCACCCGCATCGGGTGGGACCTGAGCTGGGGGAAGGGGCTGTGTCTTGCTGCTCCGGTCCCACCGCTTGCGGGTGTGTCTCGTCGTGGTACCCGCATCAACTGCGACCGGAGCCGGGCGGGCGGCCCGGGCTTCAGGCGCCGACCCGCATCGGGTGGGACCGGAGCCGGCGTTCAGGTCCGCTCAGCGCCGGGACGACGGGGTGCGCGGATGCAGAAGCGCAGTCGTGCCGCGCACGATCAGCTCGTAGGGCAGCGCCGTCTGCGGGGTCTGCCCCGGGTCTTCCTCCAGCCGCGACAGCACGGCTGCGGCCGACCGCTCGCCCTGGCCGAGCGGGAACTGGTCGACCGTCGTGAGCTGGAAGAACTCGCCCAGCTCGTGACCGTCGATCCCGATGATGGACAGGTCCTCCGGAACCCGGAAGCCCAGGTCGCGGGCGGCGAGGATCGCGCCGATCGCCATCTCGTCTGATGCCGCGAAGATCGCGGTCGGCCGGGGGCCGGGCCGCCCGAGCAGCTGCTTCGCCGCGCGGAAGCCGCCGTCGACGGTGAAGTCCGCCGGTTCGAGGAAGGCGTGGTTGACCGGTACCCCGGCATCCTCCAGCGCCTGCTCGAAACCGAGCCGGCGCTGACTGGGCACATGGAAGTCGAGGTCGAACTCCGGGTTCGCGCCGATGTGCGCGATGTCGCGGTGGCCGAGGCTGAGCAGATGCTCGGTGGCGAGCCGCGCCATGGCGGTGTCGTCGACGGTGAGCGTGTTCAGCTGCGGGTTCGGGCCGCCGATCGCGATCACCGGCAGGCCGAGCGCGAGCAGCTGGGCCGACTCGTCGTCGTCCAGCTCGATCGACACGGCGATCACGGCGTCCACGCGCTGGCGGCGCAGTGCCGTGTGGAACACCTCGCGCCGCACCGCGGCATCCGCCGTGATGTTGTACAGCGTGATGTCGTAGCCCTGCTTCATCAGGGCCGACGAGACACCCGACAGCACGGTCGCGAAGAACCAGCGATCGAGGTAGGGCACGATCACGCCGATGTTGCGCGTGCGGCCGGATGCCAGGCTCGATGCCCGTGATGAGACGACGTAGCCGAGCTGATTTGCAGCCTCCTGCACGCGCTCGCGCGCGGCGGCGGACACGTGCCCTCGTCCGCTCAGCGCCCGCGACACGGTCGCCGTGGAGACGCCCGCGAGCTTCGCGACCTCGTCGATACTCGTCATCGCACTCTCAATCGTCGGTGAGGAACCATCTTCCGCGCGAGAAAACGTTCACTGAACAGTTTCTCGCGCGGGAAGTGGTTTCTCGGCAGCCGGTCAGGCCTTCGTGAACCAGGCGGCCGTGTTCGGGGGCAGAGCCGTGCCGGTGAAGACCTCGCTCTGCACCAGGAAGGTCGCGTCGTCGCCGAGTTCCACCGGCGCGGTGCCGAGGTTGGCAACGACGTGGATGTCGCCGCGGCGGAACGCCACGGTGTCTTCACCGCCATCCTCCCAGACCAGCGAACCGGTGCCGAGGCCGTGCTCACGGCGCCGTTCGATGAGCTGCTTGTACAGGTTGAGCGTCGAGCCGCCATCGCCCTCCTCGACGTCGCGGGCGAAGCGCGCCCATTCATCGGGCTGCGGCAGCCAGGAGTCTCCGCTGTCGTTGAAGCCGTAGGCCGGAGCATCCGCCGTCCAGGGCAGCGGCACGCGGCATCCGTCGCGGCCGTAGCGCTCGCCGTTCGTGCGGAACCAGGTGGGGTCCTGACGGAACTCGTCCGGGATCTCCATCGCCTCGGGCAGGCCGAGCTCCTCGCCCTGGTACAGGTACGCCGAGCCGGGCAGCGACAGCATGAGCGTCGTCGCCGCGCGTGCGCGGGACAGGCCGATGACCGGGTCGGGCTTGCCTGCCGACTTCGGGCCGATGCCCTCGCCCTGCGGGTTGTCCGCGGTGAGCGCCAGGCGCGAGGCATGCCGCACCACGTCGTGGTTCGAGAGCACCCAGGTGCTCGGGGCGCCGACGCCGCCGAACTCGTCGAGCGACTCTCGGATCACGGCGCGCAGCTGCGCGGCATCCCACGGCGTCATCAGGTAGGGGAAGTTGAAGGTCTGGTGCATCTCGTCGGGGCGCACCCAGAGCGAGGTCTGCTTCAGCGTGGGGAGCCAGGCCTCGCCGCACAGTGCGCGGTCGCCGTCGTACTCGGCCATGACCTTGTGCCAGTCGCGGTAGATGTCGTGCACGCCGGGCTGGCCCCAGTACGGCACGTCGTCCTCGCCGCCGCCCATCGAGTCGGCGTCGGCCGGCGGCGTGTAGTCGGGCAGACCGTCCTTCTTGATCATGCCGTGGGCGACGTCGACGCGGAAGCCGTCGACCCTGCGGTCCAGCCAGAAGCGCAGGATGCTGCGGAACTCCTCGCGCACCTCCTCGTTGGTCCAGTCGAAGTCGGGCTGGGACGGGTCGAAGATGTGCAGGTACCACTGGCCGGGCGTGCCGTCAGCCTCGGTGACGCGGGTCCACTGGCCGCCGCCGAAGACCGACTCCCAGTTGTTCGGGGGCAGCTCGCCGTTCTCGCCCTTGCCGTCGCGGAAGATGTAGCGCGCGCGCTCGGGGCTTCCCGGCGCCGCCTTCAGCGCCTCCTGGAACCAGACGTGCTGGTCGGAGGAGTGGTTCGGCACGAGGTCGACGATGACCCGGATGCCGCGGGCATGCGCCTGCGCGAGCATCTCGTCGAAGTCGGCGAGAGTGCCGAACAGGGGGTCGACGTCGCGGTAGTCGGCCACGTCGTAGCCGGCGTCGCGCTGCGGGCTGGTCATGAACGGGCTCAGCCAGATGGCGTCCACGCCGAGCTCCTCGAGGGAGTCGAGCCGGCTGGTGATGCCGGGCAGATCGCCGATGCCGTCACCGGACGCGTCCGCGAAGGAGCGGGGGTAGATCTGGTAGATGACGGCGCTGCGCCACCATTCGGAACCGGGGGCGGCGATCTGCTCGAGGGTCATGCACTCAGGCTACTGCAAACGCTTACAGTCGCGCCAGGGGTGCCTTCGAATCGATTCGGATGCAGGATTCTCGGCGACACTTGCAGGGCGGATGCCCGGATGCAGGGCCGCTGCGCGGCGTGTCGCCCTGCCGATGTCGTCTCGCCCTGCAGGTGGCCGGAGCGGCGCGCTCAGATCAGGCGGCGGAGAGCCTCTTCGAGCGAGACGCCCTGGGCGTCGGCGCGATCGCGCAGGCGAGCGTGCTCCTGTGCCGAGAGCGTCATGCGCAGTTCGAGGGGAGCGGGAGCTGGGCTGTCGTCGAGTCCCTCGAGAAGATCGGATGCCTCGGCCCAGAGCGGCATCGCCGCGGGGGCCACGGCGGTGGCGGCCGGCGCAGTTGCAGGGGTGGATGCGGGGAGGGTGGGCGAATCGGCGGCGTGTCGCCCTGCATCCGTCGGATCTCCCTGCATCCGGTTCGTGGACGTCGCGGCTGCCGCGCCCGCCGTGCTCATCGTGAAGCCCGGCCCGCGGCGGGGCTCCTGCTTCTGCTGGTAGGCCTTCGCCGCGGCGTTCGCGCGCTCGTCGGCGGCTTCGTTCAGGTCGTGACCGGCGTGGCCCTTGACCCACTCGAAGCGCACGTCGCGCCCCGACATCGCCTCGTCGAGGGCCTTCATCAGGTCTTGATTGAGCACGGCGCCGCCGTCGGACTTGCGCCAGCCGCGGCGCTTCCAGCCCGGCATCCACTTGGTGATCGAGTCGATCACGTACTTGCTGTCGCACAGGATCAGCAGGTCCTCGGAGGTGTCGGCGGTCGACTGCAGCAGCTCGAGCACCGCCTGCAGCTCGCCCTGGTTGTTTGTGCCGTGCGGTGATCCGCCGGCCGCCCAGTTCGCGTCGTCGATGTACCAGGCCCAGCCGTTCGGGCCGGGGTTGCCCAGGGCGGAGCCGTCTGCGGCGGCGGTGATCGTCATCCTTCAACCGTAACGGCGGGCGGGTGCCCGCTCCGCCCGGCCGCGGCGCCCGCCACTGCGCTCGGGTGGCAGTTGGTCCCGAAATGGCGGTCGGGTTCTCGTTCAGGTGGCGGTTGGTCCCGGAATGCGGGCGGGAGAGCGTGACGAAGTGCGACTCGGGTGTCGGATGCGGCTGGTGAGCGTGATGAAGTGCGACCTGGACTCGGCGCCGACGTCCTCGGTGCTCAGGTGGCAGTTGGTCCTGGAATGGCGGTCGGGTTCTCGTTCAGGTGGCAGTTGGTCCCGGAATGCGGGCGGGAGAGCGTGACGAAGTGCGACTCGGCTGTCGGATGCGGCTGGTGAGCGTGATGAAGTGCGACCTGGACTCGGCGCCGACGTCCTCGGTGCTCAGGTGGCAGTTGGTCCTGGAATGGCGGTCGCATTCTCGTTCAGGTGGCAGTTGGTCCCGGAATGCGGGCGAGAGAGCGTGACGAAGTGCGACCCGAACGGGCGGGGCGGTACGGAAGCGTGACGAAGTGCGACTCGGGGGCGGGCCCGGGGGTCAGGATGCCGGGAGCACCACGTTCCGCGGCGCCTCGCCGGCGAGCATCCGCTCGATCTGCGAGCGCACGAGGCGCGCCATGCGGGGGTTCATCGCGGTCGACGCGCCGCCGACGTGCGGGCTGACGACCAGGCCGGGCGCCGACCAGAGCGGATGCCCGGCGGGCAGCGGCTCCGGCTCGAAGACGTCCAGGGCGGCGCGCAGCCGTCCGGCCTGCAGCTCGGCGAGAAGTGCAGAAGGGTCGATCAGCGGTCCGCGGCCGACATTGACCAGCAGGGCTCCGTCGGCCATGTGCGCCAGCATGTCGGCGTCGAACAGATGCCGGGTCGCATCGTTGTCGGGCAGCGAGGCCACGACGATCTCGGCATCCGGAAGCAGCGCGGGCAGCTCTTCGATGCCGTGCACCGCGACCTCGCCGACACCGTCGACCTGCTCGGTCCGTGCACTGCTCGCGACCGCGGTCAGCTCTACCTCGAACGGCACGAGGCGACGCGCGGTCGCGGTGCCGACGCCGCCGAAGCCGACCAGCAGCACGCGCCGGTCGGCAAGGCTCTCGGTGAACACCGGCGACCATTCGCCGCGGTCCTGCGCGCGCACGAACCTGGGGAACTGCCGCTGCGCGACGAGCATCAGCGCGACCGCGATCTCGGCGGTCGACGCCTCATGCACCGACGCGGCGTTGGCGAACGTCATCCCGGCCGGCAGTCGATCGGCGACGCCGTCGTAGCCGATCGACTGGCTCTGCACGAGCCCGACGTCCAGGCCCGCGAGCTTCTCGAGTGCCCCCGCCGACCCCATGTAGGGCGGCACGACGATGTCGAGCCGGGATGCCGGCGGCGGCGTCGTGAAGTCCCAGACATGCAGCTCGACTCCGTCGGGCAGGGCGCCGATGTCGGTGGCGAGACGTGCAGTGGGGACGGTCACGACGAGGGGCATGGCTCCGAGCGTAGTCCCGGCCGGCGAGCGGTTGCCTTCGGAATCGAATACTGTATTCTGCATTCAGATGAGCAAGGGTGCTCGGGGCGACCCGCCGCACCATGACTGCAGGTCGGCGCATGGACGCGGCGGCCCGCTCGACGGATGAGGCGCATGACGACGACGATCTTCGAGAACGCAGCGATCGGTGAGACCGCGGATGCCGTCGTCGTCTCGGACGGACGGATCACGGCTGTCGGAACGGTCGCCGAGTGCCGAGACCTCGTCTCGGGTCCGCAGGAACGCATCGATCTGGGTGGCGGGCATCTCGCGCCGGGGTTCGTCGACGCGCACGTGCACACCGTGCAGATGGCGACCAGGTCCCTCGAACTCGACGTCGCGGCCGCGGACGGCTTCGAGGCGATGGCCGCCCGCGTGCACACCGCGCTGGGCGACCTCGCCGCCCCGGGCCATGCCGGGTCAGGCTGGTTCCTCGCCGGCGGATGGAACGCGGGCGACTGGAGCGACCGCCGCCCCGCCGACCCCGCCGCCCTCGATGCACTGACCGGGCCGCGGGCCGTCGCGCTGCACGCGGCCGACCTGCACACCTACTGGCTGAACTCCGCGGCGATCGCGCGACTGGGCATCGATCCGCGGCTCGCCCCGCAGGGACTGATCTCCGAGGAGCCGGCGTTCGCCGCGCAGCACGAGATCGAGCGGCAGATCGGCGCCGCACTCGAGGCACGGATGACCGACGTGCTGCAGCGCTTCCTCGCCGTCGGGGTGACCGGCATCCACGACATCGACGACCACCGGGCGACCGACTTCTTCCGTCGCCTGCACCGGGAGCGGGCACTTCCGCTGCGCGTGCACAAGTTGACTCTGCACGATGAGCTGGAGCAGGTCGCCGCGCAGGGCGTCCGCACCGGCAGCGGCGACGACTGGCTGGACTACGGCGGGGTGAAGCTGTTCTCGGACGGGTCCCTCGGGTCGCACACCTGCCACATGACCGAGCCGTTCGCCGACCTGCCAGGTGTCACCGGCATCGAGGCGATCGATCCCGACGGACTGCGACATGCCATCCGGCGCTGCGCCGACCACGGCTTCACCGTCGCCATCCACGCGATCGGCGACGCGGCGGTGCGCAACGCCGCCGGCGCGATCGCCGAAGCGCCCAGGGGGACCATCCCGCACCGGATCGAGCACGGGCAGCACATCCGTCGCGAGGACCTCCGCGTGCTCGCGCGCTCCGGCGTTCTCGTCGTCATGCAGCCGGAGTCCTGCATCTCGGACATCGCCTCCGTGCAGCGGCGGCTCGGCGACCGCGACGTGATCTCGTACGGCTGGCGCAGCCTGCGCGAGCGCGGCGTCGAGATCGCGTTCAGCTCGGATGCCCCGGTGGAGGGCATCGACCCGCTCGAGGGCATCCGCGCCGCGACCACCCGCACCCGCACGGACGGCACACCCGCCGGCGGCTGGCAGCCGCACGAGCGGATCAGCAGATCCGAGGCGTGGCGCGCGTACACGGTCGCCCCCGCCACGGCTGCCGGCCGCGCCGATCGCGGCCGCATCGCACCCGGCATGCTCGCCGACCTCATCGTGCTCGACGGGAGCCCGCGCGACCCGGACGCCCGGGTGCAGAAGACCATCACCGGCGGGGTCATCCGCTGGGATGCCGCAGATCGCATCGCCCGAACACAGGAAGAAGAGAGAGCATCATGAAGTCCACCCAGGCCAGAGTCGTCCTGACCGGAATCGCCCTCACCGGCATCCTCGCCCTCGCCGGATGCGGCGGTGAGCCGATCGGCGGTGCGGCCGCAGATGCCGGGTCGGGTTCGAAGGCCGCTGCGACCGTCGAGATTCCCGCGGGCGACCTCGCCGCCGATGTGCTGAAGACGCTCGAGGTCGACCAGAAGCTGGCCGATCGCGTCCCGGACTCGATCAAGAAGGACGGTCTCACCGTCGCGACCGCCGACGGATACCCGCCGATGGAGATGTTCGACGAGGACGGCAAGACCATGATCGGCGTCGACATGTCGCTGGCCCGCGCCCTCGGCGCGCTCTGGGGAGTCGAGGTGAAGATCGAGAACTCCGACCAGAACGCCATGGTGCCCGGTGTCGCCTCCGGGCGCTACGACGTCGTGATCTCCGGTCTGAACGACACGGCCGCCCGCCGCGAGAAGGTGTCGTTCGTCGACTACGCGAAGTCCAGTGGCGCGATCGTCGTGCCCAAGGGCAACCCGAAGGGCATCAAGGGGCCGGACGACCTGTGCGGCAAGACCATGGCAGTCCTCGACAACGGCTACTACATGCAGCTCGCGCAGCAGTTCAGTGAGGACTGCACGAAGGCGGGCAAGGGCAAGATCACGGTGATGGGCTTCGCCAACGATCCTGAGGCGCTGCTGCAGCTGAAGAACGGCCGGGCGGATGCCGGCATGAACGACTTCCCGGTCGCGCAGTACCGCGTGAGCCAGTCCGAGGGTGCGCTGGAGGCGATCGAGATCCCCGGTGAGGCGCTGTTCGGCATCGGCATCGCACCCGACGACGAGGACCTCATCGCGCTCACGCAGGACACCCTGAACGGCCTGATGGAGGACGGCACCTACGGCGACATCCTCGGGGCGTGGGACCTCGGCGGCATGGCGATCGACGAGGCCACGATCAACAAGGGGAACTGACCATGACCACGGCTCCCGCCGACACGGCCGACCCCCGGGCCGGCAGCTGGCCCAACCCCGCGAACATCGTCGCGCTGCGGCATCCGGGGCGGATGATCGTCGCCCTCGTCTGCATCGCGGCGCTCGCCGGGTTCGTCTACGCGCTGGCGACGAACCCGAACCTGTCCTGGTCCTCGGTCGCGTACTACGTCTTCTTCCCGAAGATCCTCTCCGGCGTCGCCGTGACGATCGCGCTCTCGATCATCTCGACGGTGATCGGCATCGCGATCGGCGTGGTCCTGGCGGTGATGAAGCTCTCGTCGAACCCGATCGCACGCTGGCTGAGCACGCTGTACATCTGGTTCTTCCGCGGCACCCCGGTGCTGGTGCAGCTGATCTTCTGGTTCAACCTCGCCTTCCTGTTCCCGAAGCTGGTGATCGCGATCCCCGGCACCTCGATCGGGTACCAGTGGGACACGAACGTGCTGATGACCGGGTTCAACGCCGCCGTGCTCGGTCTGGCGCTGAACCTCGGCGCCTACGCCGCGGAGATCGTGCGAGCCGGCATCCAGGCCGTCGACATCGGGCAGTCCGAGGCCGCGAGCTCGGTCGGCATGACGCCGTCGCAGCGGCTGCGGATCGTCGTGCTCCCGCAGGCGCTGCGGATCATCATCCCGCCGTTCGGCAACGAGTTCATCGGCATGCTGAAGACGACCTCGCTGGTCTACGTCGTCGCGGGCAACGACCTGATGACCAACGCCAGCCAGATCTACAAGGAGAACAGCAAGATCATGGAGCTGCTCATCGTGGCGAGCCTCTGGTACATGCTGCTCACCGCCATCGCCACCTACTTCCAGAGCAAGCTCGAGAAGCGATTCGGGAACGCGAACCTGCCTCCGGCCGGCACCCGGCGGCGATCGCCGCTCCCGTCCGGCACCGGCGGCCTGTTCCGCACCGGTGTGATCCGCACCACGACCACGGAGGAGCTGAAATGACCGGGTCCGAGCCGATCGTCGTCGCCGAGGGTGTGCGGAAGTCGTTCGGGCATGCCGAGGTGCTGCGCGGCATCGACTTCGAAGTCGCGCGGGGTGAGGTGGCATGCATCATCGGGCCGTCCGGCTCGGGCAAGTCGACGTTCCTGCGCTGCCTGAATGCACTGGAGCGGATCGACTCCGGCCTGATCCGCGTGAACGGAGACGACGTCGGCTACACCCGGAAGGGCGACCGCTTCCACGAGTGGCGTCCGAAGGAGTTCGCCCGGTTCCGCCGTGACATCGGCATGGTGTTCCAGCGGTTCAACCTGTTCAACAACATGAACGCGCTGGAGAACGTCGTGTGCGCGCAGGTCAAGGTGAAGGGGATGTCGCGCGCCGACGCCCGCGGGAACGCGGAATACCAGCTGGAGCGCGTCGGCATGGCGGCCCATGCCGGAAAGTACCCGAACCAGCTCTCCGGCGGCCAGCAGCAGCGCGTGGCGATCGCCCGCTCGCTGGCGATGGAGCCGTCGGTGATGCTGTTCGACGAGCCCACCTCCGGACTCGATCCCGAGCTCGTCGACGAGGTGCTCGAGGTGATGAAGTCCCTGGCGCTCGGCGGAATGACGATGGTGCTCGTGACCCACGAGATCGGATTCGCCCGTGAGGTCGCGGACTCGCTCACCTTCATCGACGGTGGTGTGGTGGTGGAGCGCGGCGATCCGGCATCCGTGCTCGCAGAACCGGAGCACGAGCGCACCCGGCGCTTCCTCTCCAAAGTGCTCTGAACAGGGTGGGCGGCATGCCGCCCACCCTGTCTTCGTCACGACTTGATCTCGGCCTCTTGACAGGGATTGCGTTTTGTATACAGAATACTGATGCACCGCCGGGCATCCCGACCGGCCCCTTCCAAGGACGAAAGAGGTAGAGCGTTGGCCATCTCACGTGCAACGATCAGGAAATCCCTCGCTCTCGGCGCGATCCTCGCGCTCGGCGTGGGACTCGCCGCGTGCAGCGGCGGCAACTCGGGCGGCGGCAGCGTCGGCGCCGACGGCAAGGCGACCGTGGTGTGGTCGACCTGGGGCTCGGCTGACGAGCTCAGCCGGTACAAGGAGTTCAACCAGGACTTCATGAAGCGTCACCCCGACATCACCGTCAAGCTGCAGCCGGTCGCCGGCTACGGCGACTACCACTCCAAGCTGCTGGCCCAGCTCACCAGCAACACCGCGCCGGACGTGTTCTACGTCGGCGACGACATGGTGGGCCAGTTCGTCGACTCCAAGCGGCTCATGCCCCTGAAGAAGCTGATGGAGTCGGACACCAGCAAGACCAAGCCTGACGACTTCTTCCCCGGCCTCTTCGGCGCGGCCGAGAAGGACGGCGAGTACTACGCCGCACCGAACGACTCCAACCCCGACGTGCTCTGGTACGACAAGGAGGCGCTGAAGACCGCGGGCATCTCCGACGACCCGGCCGCCCTCGCCGAGAAGGGCGAGTGGACCACCGACAAGTACCTCGAGATGAACAAGAAGCTCCACGACAAGGGTCTGATCGGCTCGATGTTCTGGAACTACTGGGCGACGCACTGGAGCTGGCTCTCGTCGCAGGGCGCCGAGCAGCCCTACAACGACGCCGGCGAGTTCACGGCCAACAAGGACGCCAAGTCGGTCGAGCTGATGCAGGAGTTCGGCGACCTGTTCCAGAGCAAGACGTTCGTGGTCGCCGACACCATGCCCGAGACCGCCGGAGCCGACAGCCAGTTCGTCACCCACAAGGCGGGCTTCTTCGTGCAGGGGCGCTACACGATCGGTTCCCTCGAGGGTGCCGACGTGAAGAACGACTCCTACGACATCGTGCGCTGGCCCACTCCTGACGGCAAGGCCGCCCCGACCGGCGTCGCGACCAGCTTCCTCGCGATCAACGGCAAGACCAAGGTGAAGGACGCGGCGTTCACGTTCTGGACCGAGTTCCTGAGCGCGGAGGGCCAGACCTTCCGCCTGCAGGGCAACGGCAACGCCGTTCCGTCCATCAAGGGCGCCGACGACGTCGTGCTCGAGGACAACTACCCCGCGCACGCCCAGACCTTCCTCGACATGCGTGACATCGGCTTCGTGAACTACGCGGCCGAAGCTCGCATCCCCGGTCTGCCGGTCGCGATCGCCGAGGAGTTCCAGAAGCTCTACGAGGGCAAGGAAGACGCCCCGAAGGCGATGGACAACGTCGCCGACCTGGTGAAGAAGCGTTCGGCCAAGTGACATGTCCGCTCTTCTGACGGATGGGGGGATGCCGCAGGTCACGCCTGCGGCATCCGCCCCTGTGATGCGCAAGGAGGCGGCCTGGCGCCGCCGCGATCGACTGTGGGGGTACTTCTTCGTCAGCCCCCAGCTGATCGGCATGTTCCTGTTCGTGGTGCTGCCGTTCGCGGCGAGCCTGGTGCTGGCGTTCTCGCGCTGGGACGGCCTGAGCGACCTGGAATGGGTCGGCTTCGAGAACTTCACGTCGCAGTTCCAGGATGCCCTGCTCTGGCGCTCCATTCTGAACACCATGATCATCGCCGTGATCACCGTGCCCGTCGGCCTCGCTCTGGCGGTCGTCGTCGCGGTGGCGCTGGAGAAGCTCAAGACCCGCACGCTCTACCTGCTGCTGTTCTTCGCCCCGGTGATGACCTCCACAGTCGCGATCGCGATGATCTGGCAGCAGATGTTCCGCTCCGACGGTGTGATGTCGGCGCTCATCTCGAAGGTGTTCGGCATCGCTCCGCCCGCGTGGCTGGAGGACCCGAAGCTCGCCCTGATCGCCGTGTGCATCGTCGCGATCTGGTCGTCGCTCGGCCTGAACGTCATCATCTTCCTGGCCGGCCTGCAGAATATCTCGCCCTCGGTCATCGAGGCGGCGCGCATCGACGGCGCCGGCGCCTGGCGGCTGTTCTGGAGCATCCGCCTGCCCCTGCTGTCGCCGATCATGTTCTTCTCGTCGGTGATCGCGTTCATCTCGTCGCTGCAGACGTTCGACATCGTCTACGTGCTGGTCTCCGGCGGCGGCCCCGACAACGCCACCCGCACGATCGTCTACCACATCTACGATCTCGGCTTCGGGCGCTTCGAGTTCGGGCCGTCCAGCGCGGCATCCATCATCCTGCTGATCCTGACGCTGATCATCACAGCGATCCAGTTCGGCGCGCAGAAGAAGTTCGTGCACTACGAGGACGATCCCGAATGAGCACCACGACCCCCAGCCTCTCCGACGGCACCCTGCTCCCGGCGACCGACTCGACCGTCGCGCTGATCGCCCCCGGTCGCAAGCAGCGCCGACGCCCGACCGGCGGCGGAAAACGCCGCAGCGGCAGCATCGTGCTGCACATCCTGCTGATCATCGCGGGCCTGTCGATGGTCTTCCCGTTCATCTGGATGCTGCTGACGTCGTTCAAGACGCTGCCGCAGCTGCTGAAGGACCCGCTGTCGTTCTTCCCGAATCCGTGGACGAATCAGAACTACGTCGATGCCTGGGAAGCTGTGCCCTTCGCGCAGGCCTACCTGAACAGCGCCTACATCACCGTGCTGGTCGTGATCGGCACGCTGATCACGGCGTCGATGGCGGGATACGCCTTCGCGCGCATCAGGTTCAAGGGCAGCAAGACGCTGTTCATCATCTTCCTCGCGACGCAGATGATCCCCTCGCAGGTCACGCTGATCCCGTTCTACCTGCTGATGACGCAGTTCGGATGGGTGGACTCGCACCTGGCGCTGATCGTGCCCGGCATGATCGCCAACCCGTTCGCGGTGTTCCTGATGCGGCAGTTCGTGCTCGGGCTGCCGAAGGAGCTCGAGGAGGCCGCACTGGTCGACGGCGCCGGCCGCTGGCGCATCTTCTGGAGCATCGTGCTGCCGAACCTGAAGCCCGGTCTGGCGGCGCTCGCGATCATCACGGCATTGGGCGTCTGGAACGCGTTCCTGTTCCCGCTGGTGCTGTTGAACTCGCCCGACCTGTTCACCGTGCCGCTGCTGCTGACCTCGTTCCAGAGCCAGTTCGGGTCGATCAACTACGGGCTGGTGATGGCGGCATCTGCGATCGCGACCGTGCCGATGCTGATCGTGTTCGTGATCGGTCAGCGCAAGATCCTGAACAGCATGGCCGCGTCGGGACTGGGGGGACGATGAGCTTCGCCGAACTCGCCGGCCGTCACCTCGACCTGGTCACCTCCCCGTTCACGCTGCCGAAGTCGCGCATCCTCGTGTTCAGGGATGAGGATGCCGCGGACGGCGCGCTGCGCGTGCACACCTCGGAGTACGAGCGCTGGCTGGACGACTGCCGGGTGCTCGACGGCCTCACGGTGCTGGATGCCGCGGGCGCCGTGCTTCCGGTGACGGACGTGCTCCCGCACCGGATCGCCTTCGGCGACGACGCGTCACTGACCTTCGACGGGCCGGGTGCGCTGAGCCTCGGGGGTTCATCGGATGCGCGCGTGCGGCTGACCCGTCCGGACGGCCGTGTGGAGGAACATCCCCTCGGCGCCGGACTGCGCATCGTCGTCGCCGCGGATCGCTCGGTGGTGGTCGAGTCCGGCGACCATGCGGCAGCGCTCGCCGCATGCGCGGCGCAGTGGAATGCCTGGTTCGCGAAGTGTCCGGTCGTGCGCGACGACCTGCAGCAGATGGCGGCGTTCTGCTGGTGGGTGCTCGGGGCGAACATCGTCTCGCTGCCCGCCCTCGGCGACGCGCGCGGCGTCGTGCCGTCGAAGATCGGTTACGTCGGTGTCTGGCAGTGGGATGCGTACTTCATCGCGGTCGGCCTGCGTCACGGCGACCCCGAGCTCGCCCGCGAGCAGCTCGACATCGCGTTCCGCTTCCCCGGTGCGGACGGGCAGCTGCCCGACGTCGTGCACGAACTCGGCGTGCTGGCATCCAGCGATGACCTGCCCGAGGGCGACAGGGCGAAGCTGCGCCGCACGGGTTCGGCGGTCGCCGACCCGAGCGCGCCGGTGCCATTGACCAAGCCGCCGCTGGCGGCGTGGGCGCTGCGCAAGGTGCTCGAGGCCGAGGATGCTCCGGAGTGGGCGCGTGCGCAGCTCGCCACCGTCATCCGATCGCAGGACTGGTGGTTCGCCGGGTCCGACCTCGACGGCGACGGGATGCCGGAGTACGGGCATCCGTACTCGTCGGGGCTGGACGACAGCCCGATCTTCGACGGGCCCATCCCGACGGCGGCACCCGATCTCGGTGCGTACCTGGTGCGTCAGGACAGGGAGATCGCGGACCTGCTCTCGCGATACGAGCCGGCTGCCGCGACCGGCCGCTTCTCCGAGCGCGCGGAGCGCACCGAGCAGCTGCTGCACGGCATGTGGGATGCCGAGGCCGGGCGCTTCCTCGCCTTCGGCGACGGCCAGCGCATCGACAGCGACACGGTGGTCGGGCTCATGCCGCTGCTCACCGGCACGCTGCCGGACGGCATCCGCGACGCCCTGCGCGCGGCGGTCGACGACGCGGCCCGCTTCGCGCTGGAGTGGGGACTGCCCACCGTCGCGGCATCCGATCCCGACTTCTCGCCGGAACGGATGTGGCGCGGGCCGATCTGGATCAACACCAGCGCCCTCGTCGCCGAGGGGCTGGAGGCATCCGGCTTTGCGGAGCGCGCGCGTCAGCTGCGCGAGCAGACCGTGCGTCTTGTCGTCCACGGCGGCGGGCCGCACGAGTACTACAACCCGCGCACCGGCTTCAAGGCCGAGCGGGCGACCACGGCGTTCGGCTGGTCGGCCGCGCTGTTCCTCGACCTGGCGGTGACGCTCAGTCGCTGAAGCGGCGAACACACTTCGGGGGCCGACACGCCAGATGTCGGACGCGTTCTGCGGAACCGTCCGACATCTGGCG
>NZ_JBHVJW010000005.1:0-286264 GCF_042798735.1 Microbacterium sp. NPDC057741
GCGAGTTGTCGCACAACGCCGTACGGCTCGTCCCCGGAGGGCTACGCTCGATCTGATGGACAGCCCCGTACCTCCCCGTCCTGCGGAGCCGCGGCCCCGCGGCGCAGGAGGCTCCGCATGCCGTCTCCCCACCCAACGCGACTTGTCTCCCTCACGAGCGGCATGTGGAGGGCGCCGTGGGGACGCACTCCGTAGTGACGTGCCTCGCAGGCGATGCCGCGTAGCGGCAGGGCCGTCCCGCGCATCGCGAAGCGGCGCCGGCCCGCCCGGCGCAGGTCCCCAGCATCCCCCTCCTCTAGGCTGGAGGGATGACCACGCCCCGCCTCGTCGCCTTCGATCTCGACGACACGCTGGCCCCTTCGAAGGGCGCGATCGACCCTCGGATCGCCGCACTGCTGCGCGCGCTGATGCACCGCGTCGACGTCGCGATCATCTCCGGCGGCAATGAGGAGCAGTTCCGCTCGCAGGTGATCGCGCAGCTCGGCGAGACGGATGCCGCGGATCTGGCGCGGCTGCACCTGCTGCCCACCTGCGGCACCCGCTACCTGCGCCACGACGGCCACGACTTCACCCCGGTCTACGCGCGCGACCTGACCGCCGACGAACGGGATGCCGCGCTGCTGGCGCTGCGCGAGGAGGCCGAGAGCCTCGGCCTCTGGGAACCCGCGCCGTGGGGCGACATCCTCGAGGATCGTGGTTCGCAGATCACGTTCTCGGCCCTGGGTCAGCGCGCACCGCGCGACGCGAAGGTCGCCTGGGACCCGGATGGGGCGAAGCGCGCCGCTCTGCGCGATGCCGTCGCCGCGCGCCTGCCGGGCCTGGAGGTGCGCTCCGGAGGGTCGACCTCGATCGACATCACGCGCGCCGGCATCGACAAGGCCTACGGCATGCGTCAGCTGGCCGAGATGACCGGCGTCCCGCTCACCGACATGCTGTTCTACGGCGACCGCCTCGACGAGGACGGCAACGACTACCCCGTGCTCGCGATCGGTGTGCCCTGCGTGGCCGTGGAGGGCTGGGAGGACACCGCCGACAAGCTCGACGAGCTGCTCGAGACGCTCTAGCGGACGCACCCACGCCCTTCGTCTCGCTCCGCTCGCTCAGGGGCCGGGGCGTCCGGCTCCTGAGCGAGGAGCGCAGCGACGAGCGCCGTACTGAGCGAGCGAAGCGCGACGAAGTGACGTAGGACGCTCGCGGGGCGACCGGGGTGGGCTTCAGCGAACCGGCGCGTTGACGGCCGGCGACAGCGGCACCATCCGGGTCAGCTGCGCCACGTGCGAGGGCTCGAGCTCGGCGAGCGACGAGACGCCGAGCAGACGCATCGTGCGCTCGATCTCGGTGCGCAGGATCGCGATCGTGCGATCGACGCCCTGCCGTCCGCCGGCCATCAGTCCGTACAGGTAGGCACGGCCGATCAGCGTGAAATCGGCGCCCAGCGCGACGGATGCGACGATGTCGGCGCCGTTCATGATGCCGGTGTCGACCATGACCGTGAAGTCGTCGCCGACGGCCCTGCGCACCTGCGGCAGCAGGTGGAACGGGATCGGCGCGCGATCGAGCTGGCGCCCGCCGTGGTTCGAGAGCACGATGCCATCGACTCCGGCATCCTTCAACCGCACCGAGTCCTCGACGTTCTGCACGCCCTTGATGACGATCTTGCCGGGCCACAGGTCGCGGATGACGTCGAGGTCGGCGTAGCTGATGGTCGGGTCCATCGCAGCATCCAGCAGCTCACCGACGGTGCCGCCGGTCGTCGAGAGCGACGCGAACTCGAGCTTCGGAGTGGTGAGGAAGTCGATCCACCACCACGGCCGCGGGATCGCGTTGATCACGGTGCCGAGCGTCAGCTGCGGCGGGATGCTGAATCCGTTGCGCTTGTCGCGCAGGCGCGCGCCGGCGACCGGGGTGTCGACGGTGAAGTGCAGGGTGTCGAAACCGGCCGCCGCGGCGCGGCGGGTGAGCTCGTAGGAGATCTCACGGTCGCGCATGACGTACAGCTGGAACCAGTTGCGCCCGTTCGGGTTGGCCGCCTTCACGCCCTCGATCGAGGTCGTGCCGAGCGTCGAGAGCGTGAACGGGATGCCGGCGGCAGCGGCCGCACCCGCACCCGCTGTCTCGCCTTCGGTCTGCATCAGACGGGTGAAGCCGGTCGGCGCGATGCCGAACGGCAGGGCGCTCGGACCGCCCAGGATCTCGACGCTCGTGTCGACCGTGGGCGCCGGCTTGAGGATGCCGGGGTGGAACTCCACATCCTCGAAGGCCTGGCGGGCCCTGGCCAGCGAGAGCTCGCCCTCGGCGGCGCCGTCGGTGTAGTCGAAGGCGGCCTTCGGCGTGCGGCGCTTGGCGATGGTGCGCAGGTCGTAGATGGTGAGAGCTGCGTCGAGGCGGCGCTTGCGGGCGTCGAGCTCGGGCTTCTTGAACTGCATCAGCTCGAAGAGCTCCGCAGGCTTGGGCAGCTGGCGCTGGACCATGGTGTTCTCCTTCAGAGGGCGGTGTCGGGGACGAGCCCCGCCCCCGGGTAATCGATTGATGCGTAGTAGCCGATGATGTGGTCGTGCACGAGGCCACGGGCGCTCTCGGCGTCGCCCCCGTCGATCGCGGCGACCAGAGCGCGGTGCTCGTCGCGCAGGCGCTGAGCCATGCCGTGCCAGTCGTCAATGCGTGCGGAGCCCTCCAGCACGTACGACTCGATGGCGGTGCGCAGGCCCGCCATCATGGCCGCGATGACCGCGTTGCCGGAAGCCTCGGCAAGGGCCAGATGCAGCTGGGCGTCGAGTGCGAGGAACTCCGGTGCGGGCAGACCCGCGTCGTCCATCGCATCCAGCAGAGCGTGCACGTCGGCCGTGTCGCGGCCTTCGGAGGCAGCGAGGGATGCCGCCACGGCCCCCTCGAGCACGAGGCGGGTCTGCACGACGTCGGCGATCGGGAAGCCCTGGGCGGCGACCTGCAGCCGAAGCAGCTGCTGCAGACCCCCGGCGGGCGCGGCGATGACGATGGCTCCGGCCTGCGGTCCCGACCCCGTCGAGGTGCGGATGAGTCCCATCACCTCGAGCACGCGCAGCGCCTCGCGCACACTGGAGCGCCCGACGCCGAGGTCAGCCGAGAGATCGCGCTCGGAGGGCAGACGGTCGCCTGGACCGAGGCGTCCTTCGACGAGGTCGCGCTCGACGCGCTCGAGCACCGTGCGCCAGGCACGCCGCGATTCGCGCGCGGCAGTGGGCTCCGTCATTCGTCCTCCTGTGGTCTGACCACAGGTTATCCCCTGTGGTCAGACCACGCAACCCCTGCCCCACCACCCCGGGCGCGATCCATTCCACAGACAGCGCGGAGGAGCGTTCCCGGAACGAGCATCGGGGAGGGACCCGCGAAGCGGGAGGGGCATGGGCCGCGGGTCCTGAGCGAGCGTCAGCGAGACGAAGGGCTGCGAGCGCAGGGAACGCTCCTCCGCGCGCCCGCAACCCACGTCGTGGGCGCAGCGCCCGAACCTCAGCCGAGCACTCCCCCGGACTCCTCGAGATAGCAGTTGCCGCACAGCGACTCGTAGGTCACGGCTGCGCCGTCGATCGCGACCTGATCGCCGTCGAACACGAAGCGCCCGTCGACCAGCCGACCGTTGAACACAGCCTTGCGTCCGCAGCGGCAGATCGTCTTCAGCTCCTCCAGGGAGTGCGCGATCGCGAGCAGCCGGGCCGAGCCGGGGAAGGCGTGCGTGAGGAAGTCGTTGCGGATGCCGTACGCCATCACCGGGATGCCGTCCAGCACAGCGATCCGGAACAGGTCGTCGATCTGCTCCGGCGTGAGGAACTGCGCCTCGTCTACCAGCAGGCAGGCCACATCGACCTGCTGCGGCAGCAGTGTCGCGGCATCCCTCTGCCGGATCCGGTCCCGCTCGCACGCGAACAGCGCACGCGCGTCATCCTCTGCTCCGATCAGGAAGTCGACCTCGCGGGTGACGCCGAGCCGGCTCTCGATCTGCGAGGCGCCCTTGGTGTCGATCGCGGGCTTCGCGAGCAGCACGTGCTGACCGCGCTCCTCGTAGTTGTACGCCGCCTGCAGCAGGGCCGTCGACTTGCCCGAGTTCATCGCGCCGTAGCGGAAGTAGAGCTTCGCCACGGTCGCGGGTCAGGCCGTGAGGTCGAGTGCCGCCGCGGTCGCGCTCATCGCCATGTCGGCGGTCTCGCGATCCTTGTTCAGCTTGGCGCCCAGCGTGGGGACGAGCTCGCGCAGCTGCGGCTCCCACCCGGCGTACTGCTCGGGGAAGCAGCGCTTGAGTAGCTGCAGCATGATCGGAGGGGCCGTCGAGGCGCCCGGCGAGGCGCCGAGGAGCCCCGCGATCGATCCGTCCTCGGCAGCGACGATCTCGGTGCCGAACTGCAGCTTGCCGTCGCGCATGACCTGCGCGCGCTGGCCGGCCTGCAGCAGCTCCCAGTCGCCGTCGGCGGCGGTCGGCATGAACTGCCGCAGCGTCGCCACCTTCTTGGCGGGGGTCTTCAGCAGTTCGCTGACGAGGTAGGTGATGAGGTCGAAGTTGGTGAACGCCACCTTGAGCATGCTGCCCAGGTTGTGCGGACGCACCTGGGTGACGATGTCGAGCATGCCGCCGTTCTTGAGGAACTTCGGGCTGAACGTCGCGAACGGGCCGAACAGCAGGCTGCTCTCGCCGTCGACGACGCGGGTGTCCAGGTGCGGCACCGACATCGGCGGGGCACCGACGGGCGCCTGTGAGTAGACCTTGGCCTTGTGCTGGGCGACGATCTTCGGGTCGGAGGTCTTCAGCCACTGACCGCCGATCGGGAAGCATCCGTAGCCGCGGATCTCGGGGATGCCCGAGCCCTGTAGCAGCTTGAGTGCCCAGCCGCCGGCGCCGACGAAGACGAAGCGCGCCTTGATGTCGCCGGGGGTGCGGCCGAGCGTGCGGCGGTACTTGATGCGCCAGGAGCCGTCCTTCTCGCGCTTCAGCTTGCGCACCTCGGTGTTGGTGCGGACGTCGACGCCGCTCTCCTCGAGGTGGTCGAAGAGCTGACGGGTGAGCGCGCCGAAGTCGACGTCGGTACCGGCGGCGCTGCGGGTGGCGGCGAACGGCTCGCCCTTGCGGCGCTGCTGCATCAGCAGCGGAGCCCACTGGTTGATGACGCGGGAGTCCTCGCTGTACTCCATGCCAACGAACAGCGGCTCGTCCTTGAGCAGGGCGTAGCGCTCACGCAGGTACTGCACGTCGTTCTCGCCGCGCACGAAGGTCATGTGCGGGGTCGAGTTGATGAACGTCTTCGGCCCGTCCAGGATGCCGCGCTTGACCCACGACGACCACAGCTCACGGCTGAGCTGGAACTGCTCGTTGATGTTGATGGCCTTGCTCGAGTCGAGCAGGCGGTCCTCACCGCGGGGCGTGTAGTTCAGCTCGCAGAGCGCGGAGTGACCGGTGCCGGCGTTGTTCCAGGCGTTCGAGCTCTCCTCGGCGACGTCACTGAGGCGTTCGAACGCGACGATCTTCCAGTCCGGCTGCAGCTCGTGCAGCAGGGTACCCAGGGTGGCACTCATGATGCCACCACCGATCAGGACGACGTCGACGGATTCAGTCACCGAACCAGTCTAGGCTTCTCCCGCGCAGGGCTCGAATCGGCGAGTCCGCGCCGAGACGGGGCGTACGGCCCCATGTCTCGGAGCGGGCTCGCCGTTCCGTGAACAGGGTCAGGCGACCGGGGCGCCCAGGCGCTCGGCGACCAGCTCGGCGATCTGCACGGCGTTCAGCGCGGCGCCCTTGCGCAGGTTGTCGTTGCTGATGAACAGCACGAGTCCCTTGCCCTCGGGAGCGGACTGATCGGCGCGGATGCGCCCCACGAAGCTGTCGTCCTTGCCCGCCGCCTGCAGCGGGGTCGGCACCTCTTCGAGAGACACACCGGGAGCGGATGCCAGCACCTCACGCGCACGGTCGGGCGTGATGTCGGCGCCGAACTCGGCGTGGATCGACAGCGAGTGCCCGGTGAAGACCGGCACGCGCACGCAGGTGCCGGCGACGCGGAGGTCGGGCAGTTCGAGGATCTTGCGGCTCTCGTTGCGGAGCTTCTTCTCCTCGTCGGTCTCGTTGTCGCCGTCGTCGACCAGGTTGCCCGCGAACGGGATGACGTCGAACGCGATCGGGGCGATGTACTTCTCCGGCTGCGGGAAGTCGACGGCCGAGCCGTCGTGCACCAGACGCAGGGTGTCGCCCTGGGCGAGAACGCCCTGCACCTGGCCGAGCAGTTCCTCTGCCCCGGCGATGCCCGAGCCGGAGACCGCCTGGTAGGTGGAGACGATCAGGCGCTCGAGGCCGGCCTCGGCGTGCAGCGCCTTCAGCACCGGCATGGCGGCCATCGTGGTGCAGTTCGGGTTGGCGATGATGCCGCGCGGGCGATCGTCGATCGCGTGCGGGTTCACTTCGCTGACCACCAGCGGAACCTCGGGGTCGTTGCGCCAGGCACTGGAGTTGTCGATGACGACCGCGCCGGATGCCGCGAACTTCGGCGCGAACGCGCGGCTGGCGGTCGCGCCGGCCGAGAACAGGGCGATGTCGATGCCCGTGGCATCCGCCTTCTCGACGTCCTCGACGATGATGTCGACGCCGCCGAAGTCGATGGCGGTGCCCGCGGAGCGGGCGGAGGCGAACAGGCGCAGCTCGCGGATCGGGAACGAGCGCTCGGCGAGGATCTCGCGCATCACACGGCCGACCTGGCCGGTGGCGCCGACGACGGCGACGGAGTATCCGGAATCGGAGATGCGGGTCATTACTGGGGGTCCTTGGCGTTGAGACGGGTACGCCAGGCTCAGCCCCGGGTCGCGGATGCTTCGCCCGGCGCCGATGTCAGGGTTGCGGTGAGTCTACCCTGCCCCGCGCGGGCAGGGATCCGTCGATGACGTCCCGGGTCAGCGACCGGTGCCGGCGTGCACGACGGCCTCGATCTCGCTGTCGAGACCGTAGGCCGTGTGCACCGCGCGGGCCGCACCGGCGAGCTCGTCGGCGCGCAGCACGACCGAGATGCGGATCTCGGAGGTCGAGATCATCTCGATGTTGATGCCGGCCGTCGAGAGCGCCTCGAACAGGATGGCGGAGACGCCCGAGTGGGTGCGCATACCAGCGCCGACGACCGAGAGCTTGCCGATCTGGTCGTCGTGCTGCAGCGACTCGAAGCCGATGCCGGGGCGCTCGGCGGCGAGCGCCTTCAGCGCCGCCGCGGCATCCGCCTTGGGGAGCGTGAACGAGATGTCGGTGCGGCCGGTGGATGCCGCGGACACGTTCTGCACGATCATGTCGACGTTCGCGCCCGACTTGGCCACGACGGTGAAGATCTCGGCGGCCTTGCCGGGCACGTCCGGAACGCCGGAGACGGTGATCTTGGCCTGGCTGAGGTCGGTGGCGACGCCGGCGACGATGGGTTCTTCCATGGCTGCTCCCTCGGATTCGCGGGGGTTCTTCATGCCCTCGCCCAGAACGTAGGTGCCCTCGGCCGTCGAGAACGTCGAACGGGCGTGGATCAGGACGCGGTGCCGCCGAGCGTACTCGACGGCGCGGATGTACAGCACCTTGGCGCCGTTGGCGGCCAGCTCGAGCATCTCCTCGCTGGAGACGTGATCGAGCTTGCGCGCCTGGGGGATGACGCGCGGGTCGGCGGTGAAGATGCCGTCCACGTCGCTGTAGATCTCGCAGACGTCGGCACTCAGCGCGGCGGCGAGCGCGACGGCGGTCGTGTCGGAGCCGCCACGGCCGAGCGTGGTGATGTCGAGGGTGTCGCGGTTGATGCCCTGGAAGCCGGCGACGATGACGATGGCGCCCTCGTCGAGCGCCTCGCGCACGCGCACGGGCGTGACGTCGACGATGCGCGCCTTGCCGTGGTGCGAGTCGGTCATCATGCCGGCCTGGCTGCCGGTGAACGACCGCGCCTCGAAGCCCATCGAGTGGATGGTCATCGCGAGCAGCGCCATCGAGATGCGCTCACCGCTGGACAGCAGCATGTCGAGCTCGCGCGGTGCGGGAATCGGGGCGACCTCGTGGGCGAGGTCGAGAAGCTCGTCGGTGGTGTCGCCCATGGCGCTGACGGCGACGACGACGTCGTGCCCGGCACGCCGGGTGTCGACGATGCGCTTGGCTACGCGCTTGATGCTGTCGGCGTCGGCGACGGACGAACCGCCGTACTTCTGCACGATGAGGGCCACGTTCACTCCCTGGGATTGCGGGCGATCAGCCCACGCACATTCTACGGAGCGGGTTCATGCCTCATTACGTATGTGTCAGATCAGCCCGCGTCGGCGGGCCTCGGCGGCGGCTGCGGTGCGGCTGGACACCCCGAGCTTCTCGAGCAGGTGCACCACGTGCGTCTTCACGGTGGCCTCGGTGATGAACAGCCTCGTCGCGATCTCGCGGTTCGCGGCGCCCTGGTCGATGAGTTCGAGCACCTCCCGCTCGCGGGCGGTCAGTGTGACGCGCGGCGCGCGGAGCGCGCCGATCAGGCGGTCGTCGATCAGGCCTCCCACGAGCCCGCCGGATGCGGCATCCGTGATCGCCTTCGCGATCGTGTCGGTGTCGACGTCCTTGAGCAGGTAGCCGGCGGCGCCGGCCTCGATGGCGCGGACGATCTGCGCATCGTGGTCGAAGGTGGTGAGGATGATGACGGCGGGCGGCTCGGGCGCCGCCTGCAGCGCCGCGGTGACGGCGACCCCGTCGATCCCCTCCCCCAGTCGCAGATCGCAGAGCACGACGTCGGGGCGCAGATCGGATGCCACGACGAGAGCCTCCTCGCCGGTGGCCGCCTCGCCGACGACCTCGAACCCGCGGCTCTCGATCACCGCGCGCAGACCCGCGCGCACGATCGGATGGTCGTCGACGAGAAGGATGCGGATGCTCATGACTCCCGCTCCCCCGAGCCTGTGAGCGGGACGGACGCGATCAGCCGGGTGCCCTCGCCGGGCGTGCTGTCGATGACGAGCTCGCCGCCGAGCTCCTCGAGCCGAGAGCGCATCGCGATCAGTCCGTAGGACGACCCGGGACGGCCGTCGGATGCCGCGTCGAAGCCGCGGCCGTCATCCGTGATCTCCAGACGAACGGAGCCGTCCACCGCGCGGAGCCCGACCTCGACGCGCGCCGCGCCGGAGTGCTGACGCACGTTCGCGAGCGCGGACTGCGCCACGCGCAGGAAGGCGACCTCGACGGCGGTGGGCAGAGCCGGCATGGGCTCGGCGACCTGCAGGGCGGTCTCGATCCCGGCATCCGCGCGCAGCGTGTCGAGCATCCTGCCCAGCGCGCCGGCGAGTGCGGAGTCCTCCAGTTCGGCGGGGGCGAGGGATGCGACGATGCGGCGAAGCTCGACGAGGGAGTGCTGCGCGAGGGCGTCGATCTGCGGCATCCGCTCGGTCTCGCCGGTGCGGGCCAGCAGCGAGACCGAGCTGAGCTCCTGCGCGATCGTGTCGTGCAGGTCGCGGGCGAGCCGGGTGCGCTCCTTGGCTGCGCCGGCCTCGTGCTGGGTGCGGGCGAGCTCGTCCTGCAGCGCCGCGGTCTCGTCCTGCGCCTGCAGCAGCGACGCGATCAGACGCTCACGCTCGCCCGCATCGCGCAGCAGCGTGTCGTAGCCGAGCGAGATCGCGAGGGCGAAGCCGCCGCCGAGAACGGGGCCGGCGATGTGCGCGAAGGTGAGCTCGGTGTGGTGCAGCAGGGGTGCGACGACCGCGCCGGCCATCACGATCACCGCATAGATCCATGCCGCGCGGCCGCGGATCAGGTGCCCGGCGAGCAGCAGCAGCGGGAAGGCCAGCCAGACGAACTCGGGTGAGAGCACCAGCATCCCGCCCCAGAGCAGCGTGAGCCCGCCCAGCCACCAGCGCGCGCCACGGCCCTGGATGAGGATGGCGCCGGCGCCGTACCAGCCGAGGAACGCGATCGCGGCGAGGATCGCGGGCAGCGGTGCGAGCCCGGCGGCGATCGCGCGGAGCGTCGTCACCACGGCGAGCAGGACCGCGATCAGGTGCAGCGCGAGGCGTGCCGTGCGCAGCATCCGATGGCGGCTCGAGACGGATGCGGCGGCGGACATCCTCCGATTCTCGCGCGTTCGGCCGAACCGTGCACGGCGGACCGTCGATCCTTCGATGGATGCGCGGGCGCGCGTACAGGAGGAGACTCATGCCATGACCGAAGCATCCGTCGATGTCCGCAAGCAGCGTTCTGCGCTGACCAAGCTCTTCACCGCCACCGCCGTCTACACCGTGCTGGGCCTGGCGGCCGGCCTGTTCTACCGCGAGTTCACGAAGGCGAACGGCCACCCGGAGGGGTTCTCCGGCCAGCTCGCCGTCACGCACACGCACCTGCTGGTGCTGGGCATGATCGTGCCGCTGATCGTGCTGGCGCTGGAGAAGTCCTTCCGTCTGTCGGAGAGCCGCCTGTTCGGCTGGTTCTTCTGGATCTACAACGCCGGCGTCGTACTGACCACGGCGATGATGGTCTGGCATGGCACGCTGCAGGTGCTGGGCGTGAAGGGCTCCGCCGCGATCTCCGGCATCGCAGGTCTCGGCCACATCCTGATCGGAGCAGGATTCGTGCTGCTGCTCCTGATGCTGTGGAAGGCGATCCGCCGGAGCTGACGCGCCGCTTCGGGACTCGCACCTCTCCCCCCTCTACCGCCAGCGGGCCAGTTCGCTCGTGGGCTCGTTCGGTCGCGGGACAGTTCGCTCGCGGGGCAGGGATGCATTTCGCCGGCCATCCGGTCCCGGACCCGCGAAACCCATCCCCCGGACCCCGCGCGGCGAACGCAGCTGCAGGCAGCATTCACCCAGGGATGCAATTCGCCGGTGAACCGGCCCCGAACCCCCGAAACCCATCCCCGCCCCCAGGCCGCGGACACCGCGGCGCGCACCATTCGCCCAGAGACGCATCTCGCCGGTCATCCGGCCGCGAGCGGCGCAAGCAGCTGCGCGAACGTCGACACCCGCAACGGGTGCGACCGGAACGGAGGGCGGCAGGCCGCTTCACGGTCCCGGTCTCAACGGATGCGGGTCCAAGGCCGTCAGGACCCGCAACCAGTGAGACCGGAGCGGGTGGCGAGATCAGCGGATGGGATCCGGCTCCGGAGGCGGGCCGTCGCAGATCGCCTCGGCGGTCTCGGCGGTCGTCACCGGGCCAGTCGTGAGGTCGGACTCCCCCGGCTTCAGCCTGCCGCCGGTTGCGGCGAACCAGCATCCGATCAGGATGATGGGGAAGCCGATCAGCAGGCCCGCCGTGATCGGCTCGCCGACCAGGATGGTGCCGAGGATGATCGCGACCACCGGGTTGATGTAGGTGAACAGCGGCGCGCGCACCGGGCCCACCTCGCGGATCAGCGCGAAGAAGAACACGAACGCGAGGGCGGTGCAGATCACGCCCAACAGCACCAGTGACACGGTCGAGCGGACGGTCGGAACCTCGTGCTGGGTGAGCAGTCCTGCCGGCAGGTAGGCGAGGCCGACGACGGTGAGCGCGAGTGTGATGGTGCCGATCGAGGGCACGTCGGACAGCTTGTGCGCGATGATGAACGGCGCGATCGCGTAGAGCACGGCGGTGAGCAGGATCTCGCCGATCGCGATGTAGCTCGCGGTGCCGTGCGCGAACAGGCCGGGGCCGGCGACGACGATCGCGACGCCGACGAAGCCGACCAGCAGACCGCCGAGGCGGGTCGGGGCGAGCACCGAGCGGTCGCCTCGCATCAGCGCGATGACCACGGCGAACAGCGGGACCGTCGAGACCAGCAGCCCGGTCAGTCCCGAGGGCAGCTGGGTCTCGGCGTGGCTGAGCAGCAGGAACGGCCCCGCCATCTCGACGGCACCGAAGGCGAGGACCCACGGCCACACCTTGAGCGCGGACTTCAGCGCACCGGAGCGGATCGCGAAGGGCAGCAGCACGAGCGCACCGAGCAGCGTGCGGGCGGAGACCACCGCAGGGGGCGAGAACGACTCCACCGCCTCTTTGATGAAGAGGTACGTGATCCCCCACACGATCGACATGATCGCGAAGAGGATCCAGCCCTTGCGGGTGAACCCGCCCTGCGGGCTCACAACCGGCGCCGGCCTTCGAACGCGCGGCCGAGGGTGACCTCGTCGGCGTACTCGAGATCGCCGCCGACGGGCAGACCGGAGGCCAGACGCGAGACCGTGATCTCCATCGTGGTCAGCAGACGGCTGAGGTAACTCGCCGTCGCCTCGCCCTCGAGGTTGGGGTTGGTCGCGAGGATGACCTCCTGCACGGTGCCGTCGGCGAGGCGGGTCATCAGCTGCGCGATGCGCAGATCGTCGGGTCCGACGCCGGCGATCGGGCTGATCGCGCCGCCGAGCACGTGGTACAGCCCGCGGAACTCCCGGGTGCGCTCGATCGCCGCGACGTCCTTGGCATCCTCCACCACGCAGATGAGCGCGGCATTGCGACGTGGGTCGCGGCAGATCGCACAGCGATCCTGCTCGGAGACGTTGCCGCACACCTCGCAGAACCGCACCCTGGCGCGCACCTCGGTGAGCAGCTCGGACAGGCGGGCCACGTCGAAGGACGGGGTCTGCAGGATGTGGAACGCGATGCGCTGGGCGGACTTCGGGCCGATGCCTGGCAGCCGGCCGAACTCGTCGATCAGCTCCTGGACGATGCCGTCGTACATCAGTTGAACCTCGTCTGGGGCTCGTAGGGCTCTTCGCGGATGAACGTCGCGCCGAGCACCTGGCGGATCACGGCCTCGCCGCGGCGCTCCACGCCGTCGGGCGCGGAGGAGCGGCTGGTGACGATCGGCGCGGCGGCCTGCGGCGCGGACCGCTGCGGGGCGGATGCCTGCGGCGCGTGACGCGCCGGCGCGGCCTGGGCCGCGGATGGCTGTGGTGCCCGTGCCTGGGCGGCCTGACGCACGGCCGCCTGCGTGACCGGCATCCGGTTCCCGGTGTCCGGCGGAGCAGCGTCGTAATGCGGGTCGTACGGCGGCTCGTCGATGTCGGGAGCCTCGTCGTCGCCGGGCAGCGGCGGCTCGTCGCGGTCGACAGTTCCGTCGACCGGCGGAACCGGGGCGGATGCGGCTGACTCGACCTCCGTGGGCTCCTCGTCAACGGCGAACTGCGGCTGCACCGGCTCCTCGTGCGAGGCGGGGATCGGTGCGACCGCCCACTCGGTGACGGGCGCGGCGGCGGAAGCCGCGGGGCGTCCGGGGCGCTGCGGACGTTCGCCCTCCGCGGCGCCGGCAGGCGCGGGCGCCTTGGTCGCTGATCGCTGCGCCGCCGAGTCGCTCTTTCGAGCGGTTGCTGCTTCCGCAGACGGTGCCGCGTCGGTCGCCGATCCGGCTGACGGTGCGCTGCCGGCAGGTGCGGCCGGCGCCGGGGTCGGCTCGCCGGCCTCGGACCCACCGGCCTGCGGCACGCCGGGCGTCGCCCAGCCGGAAGCGGGCGCGGTGTCGCCCTGAGGCTCGGCGCGCGCCGGCGCGGGGTCGGCCGGTGCCGGCTCGGCAGGAGCGGATGCTCCGCCCTGAGCCGGACCGTCCTGCGGGGAGCGCGCTCCCCCACCGGGGTTGCCGTTGCCCGCGGGGAGCGGCGCAGGACGGTACTTCACCCGCACTCCGAGCTGCTGCTCGATCGCGGTCCGCAGATGATCGGACGGACCGGGGCCGGGGGTCGGCCCCTTGAACCTCGTCACGTCGGCTGGCGTCGCGAAGCCGAGGGTGAGCACCTCATCGGCGTAGGCGAGCGGCTGCACACCGGTGACGAGCAGCCAGGCGTTGCGGTTGATCGTCGCGAGCTTGTCGAGGACCGCGGGCCACTCCGCCGTGATGCGCTCGAAGGTCACAGGCCCGGATGCGGCCGGAGCGGGTGCTGCGGGCTCCGAGGAGGCTGAAGGTGTTTCATCCCGCTCATTCGTCGCTCGCGGGGCTGCCGGCGGTGCCTCCTGCTGCTGGTCGTCGAGCGGGGCCGAGGAACGAGGGACAGACGAGACCTCGGAAGCCGACGTCTCTGCAGCCGACCCCTCGGGCGCCGGGGTCGGCGCCGATGGCACCGAGGACGTCTCGTCTCGCTCCTTCGTCGCTCGCTCACCGACCGGCGCAGGAGCAGGCGCGGCGACCGGTGCCTGCGGAGCGGGAGCGGGAGCGGGAGCGGGCGCGGGGGCCGGCGCGGCCGCAGCGGGTGCCGGAGCAGGCGCAACGACTGCCCCCTCGCCGGTGCCGGCGAGTACGCGCGCCACCATCAGTTCGAGGTGCAGACGGGGCGAGGTCGCGCCGGTCATGTCATCGAGCGCCTGGCTGACGACGTCCGCCGTGCGGGAGAGCCGTGTCGATCCGAACGCGAGGGCCTGCGCCTGCATCCGCTGCAGTTCGTCGCCCGGGATGCCGCGCAGCACGGCGGAAGCGCCGTCGCCGACGGCGGCGATCACGATGAGGTCCCGCAGACGCTCGAGCAGATCGTCGACGAAGCGCCGCGGGTCCTGTCCGGTCTGCACCACGCGGTCCACCGCGGGGAACGCCGCAGCAGCATCACCGGCGGCGAGCGCGTCGACGATCTCGTCGAGCAGCTCGGCGTGCGTATAGCCGAGCAGCGCGACAGCGCGGGCGTAGGTGACGTTGCCGTCCTCGGAACCCGCGATCAGCTGGTCGAGCAGCGACAGTGTGTCACGCGGCGACCCGCCGCCGGCGCGGACGGCGAGCGCGAGCACGCCCTCCTCGACCTGCACGCTCTCCTCGGCGCAGAGCTTCTCGACGTACTCGAGCATGGCCGCCGGCGGCACCAGCCGGAACGGGTAGTGGTGCGTGCGCGAGCGGATGGTGCCGAGCACCTTCTCGGGCTCGGTGGTCGCGAAGATGAACTTCACGTGCTCCGGCGGCTCTTCGACGAGCTTGAGCAAGGCGTTGAAGCCCTGCGGAGTGACCATGTGCGCCTCATCGAGGATGAAGATCTTGTACCGGTCGCGGCTGGGCGCGAAGGTCGCGCGCTCACGCAGGTCGCGGGCGTCATCGACGCCGTTGTGGCTGGCCGCGTCGATCTCGACGACATCGAGCGAACCGCCTCCGTTGCGCGACAGCTCGACACAACTCGGGCACACGCCGCACGGGGTGTCAGTAGGACCCTCGGCACAGTTCAGGCAGCGCGCCAAGATGCGTGCGGACGTGGTCTTCCCGCAGCCGCGCGGGCCGGAGAACAGATAGGCATGACCCACCCTGTCGCCGCGCAGTGCGGTCATGAGCGGGTCGGTCACCTGGGACTGACCGATCATCTCCCCGAAGTTCTCGGGCCGGTAGCGGCGGTAGAGGGCTGTGGTCACCAGAACAGCCTACGGTGTGGGTCAGACGTTGCGGTCGGCGGGCCCTTCGTCTCGCTCCGCTCGCTCAGGATCCGAAAGCTCAGTCGACCTCCATCACCGGGATCGTCGTGGTCACGGGGACCGTCGGAGACATCAGCGTGCCGTCCTCGCGGCGGGCGTCGGCGAACTGGCGCAGCGTCGGGCGTCCAGGACGAACAGGTCCCTGACCCGCGAGCAGCACCACGGCATCCGCGTCTACCGACGCGGTGTGCGCAGCGCCCCGCACGGTGAACGAGACCGCAGGCCCCGACACCACCTTCATCCGCAGCTCCCCGCGCGTGATCGTCACGCGCAGCGAGGAGCCGCGCCACTGCAGCGGGAACTCCAGCGACGGCCACTCGGCGGGCAGGCGCGGGTCGAAGCTCAGCTCCCCCGCGTAGTCGCGCATGCCGCCGAAGCCGCTGACCAGAGCCGACCACACGCCGCCCGCCGACGCCACGTGCACGCCGTCGGTGGCGTTGTTGTGCAGATCGTGCAGGTCCACGTAGAGCGCCTCGCGGAAGTACTCCAGCGCCAGCTCCTGGTACCCCACCTCGGCGGCGAGGATCGACTGCACGACCGCCGAGAGCGTTGAATCACCCGTGGTCAGCGGGTCGTAGTAGTCGAAGTCGGCGAGCTTCTCCTCGGCGGTGAAGTGACTGCCCTGCAGGAACAGCGCGAGCACGACATCCGCCTGCTTCAGAACCTGGAACCGGTAGATCACCAGCGGGTGGAAGTGCAGCAGCAGCGGGCGCTGCTCGTCGGGGGTGTTCGCGAGGTCCCAGACCTCGCGCTCCAGGAACAGCGAGTCCTGCGGGTGGATGCCGAGGCTGGGGCTGAACGGGATGTGCATCGCCTCGGCGGCGCGCTCCCAGCCGTCAGGCTCCCCGGCGTCCAGCCCGGTGCGCGCGACCAACGCGGCGTACGCCTCCGGAGCCGTCTCCTGCATGGAGCGCACCACACGGGTGGCCGTGCGCAGATTGTGCCTGGCCATCACGTTCGTGAACAGGTTGTCGTTGACGACCGTGGTGTACTCGTCGGGTCCGGTGACGCCGTGGATGTGGAAGGTCGAGTCGCCGTTCGTGCCGCGCCAGAACCCGAGCGTCGCCCACAGTCGCGCGGTCTCGACGGCGATGTCCGCGGCCTCGCTGCGCAGGAACTCCACGTCGCCGGTCGCGTACACGTACTTGCCCAGCGCGAAGCTGACGTCGGCGTTGATGTGGTACTGCGCGGTGCCCGCCGCGTAGTACGCCGACGCCTCCTCGCCGTTGATCGTGCGCCAGGGGAACAGCGCGCCGGCCTCGTTCAACTGCGCCGCCCGACGCCGCGCTGCCGGCAGCATCAGCACCCGCGCGCGCAGCGCGTTCCGCGCCCACTGCGGCGACGTGTACGTGAGGAACGGCAGCACGTAGATCTCGGTGTCCCAGAAGTAGTGCCCGCTGTAGCCCGAGCCGGTGAGTCCCTTCGCGGGGACACCCGCGCCGTCGGCGCGAGCGGATGCCTGCGCCAGCTGGAACAGGCACCACCGCACCGCCTGCTGCAGGTCGTCGTGCCCGCCGATGACCACGTCGCTGCGCTCCCAGAACGCGTCCAGCCACTCCGCCTGGCGGGCGAACAGCGCATCCACCCCCTCGACCGAGGCGCGGTCGAGCGTGCGGCGGCAGCGGTCGACCAGCTCGCGCGCCGGCACGCCCCGCGAGGTGTGGTAGCTGACGAGCTTGGTCAGGCGGATCGGCACACCGGCCCTCGCCTGCACGCGGAACACGTTCTTCGCGATGTCCGGCTCGATCAGCGTGCGGGCGCTGTAGTCGTTCTCGGTCTCGATGACGTGGTCTGCGACGACCGCCAGCGTCATCCCCGAGTCGGTCACCTGGTACGACAGCGCGGAGCGCAGCCCGTCCTGCCAGTACTCGACCGGCTGCAGCACGCGGTCGGTGATCTTCTCGGCCTTGCGCGGGTCGAATCCGGCCTTGCCCGCCGCCGCCTTCTGCGCTGCCTCGGGCGTGCCGGTGTAGACGGTGCCGCCGTCCTGGCGGTTCAGCAGCTGGCAGCTGATCGTCACCGGAGCATCCGAGTTCTCGACCACAAGGTCGAGCCGCAGCACGGCCAGATGCCGCTCGTCGAAGCTGACCATGCGCTCATCGCGCAGCCGCACCCGCTTGCCCGACGGCGTCACCCACAGCACGTCGCGGTGCAGCACACCGGTGCGCATGTCGAGCGTGCGGGAGTACTCGCGCACGTCGGCCTCGTCGAAGGAGAGCGGCTCGTCGTCGACGTAGACGCGCATGATCTTGGCATCCGGCGCGTTGACGATCGTCTGACCGACCTCGGCGAACCCGTAGGCCTGCTCTGCGTGCCGGATCGGCCAGGTCTCGTGCAGGCCGTTGATGAACGTGCCGTGCTCGTGCGCGGTGCGTCCCTCGATGTGGTTGCCGCGCAGGCCGAGATAGCCGTTTCCGACGGTGAACAGGGTCTCGGGGAGGCCCTCCGTGTCATATCGGCTCTCGACGAGACGCCAAGGATCGGACGAGTAGCGGTCGCTGTCGAACACTTCGACTCCCTCCGGTCGCTCAGTGCGACGCGTGCGTTTCAGATGGTGGTGGTCAGGATGCCAGCAGGCGGGAGAGGTCATCGACGATACTCGTCGCGCCCGCATCGCGCAGGGCCTGCGCGCCTGCGCCACGGTCGACGCCGACCACCACGCGGTACCCGGCGGATGCCGCGGATGCCGCACCCGAGACCGCGTCCTCGACGGCGACGGCCTCGGCGGGCTCGACGCCCAGCGCGACGGCCCCGGCGCGGAACATGTCCGGCGCGGGCTTGGACGCGAGGTGGTCGCGCTCCGCGACGACCCCGTCGACCACGACGGTGAAGAACGAGCGGATGCCGGCGGACCCGAGCACCTCCTCGGCATTCTTCGAGCTCGACACGACGCCCATCGGGATGCCGGCATCCCGCAGCTGCTCGATCAGCGCGAGCGATCCGGGGAACGGGGCGATGCCGTGCGCGCGCAGCTCGGCGGCGAAGGCGGCGTTCTTGCGGTTGCCTATGCCGCAGATCGTGTCCTCGGTCGGGGCGTCGTCGACGTGCCCCCAGGGGATCTCGACGTTGCGGCTGCGCATGACGGCGGCGACGCCGTCGTAGCGCTTCTTGCCGTCGACGTGCGCGTAGTAGTCGACATCCGTGTACGGAGGCGTGATGCCCCAGTGCGCGAACACGTCATCGAACACCGCCTGCCAGGCGCGCATGTGCACTTCGGCCGTCGGGGTGAGCACGCCGTCGAGGTCGAACAGGACTCCGGCAGCGGCACGCAGGTCGGGCAGGGACTCGGGCACGGGTGCTCCCTTGTCGTCGATCGGAATGGGACCGGTTCCAGCGTAACGGCGCCAGGGCCTCTCAGACCACGGCGAGCGTCTGCCGGGCGATCTCCAGCTCCTCGTCGGTGGGCACGACGAGCACCTCGACCGTGGAGTCGTCTGCGGAGATGCGCCGGATGCCGCCGCGCCCGGCGTTCCGCTCCTGGTCGATGCGCAGGCCGAGGAAGCCCAGCGTCGCCAGCGCGTCCGCGCGCACCGGCGCGGCGTTCTCGCCGACACCGGCGGTGAACGAGATCACTTCGACGCCGCCGAGTTGCGCGATGTACGCTCCGGCGTAGGCGCGGAGGCGGTGGATGTAGACGTCGTAGGCCAGCGTCGCGGCATCCTCTCCCGCCTCGCGCCCGGCGAGGATGTCGCGCATGTCGCTGCGCCCGGCCAGCCCGAGCAGGCCGCTGCGCTTGTTCAGCAGGGCGTCGAGATCGTCGATGCCCATGCCGGCGCGGCGGGCCAGGTGCAGCAGTGCGGCAGCGTCGATGTCGCCGGAGCGCGTGCCCATCACGAGGCCCTCGAGCGGTGTGAGGCCCATCGAGGTCTCGACGGACTCGCCGCCGCGGATGGCGGCGACCGATGCCCCGTTGCCGAGGTGGAACACGATCTGGCGCAGCTCTGCGACATCCCGCTCGAGGAACGCGGCCGCCTGCTCGCTGACGTACTTGTGGCTGGTGCCGTGGAAGCCGTACCGGCGCACGCGGTGCGCGTGCGCGAGCTCCGCGTCGATCGCGTAGGTGTACGCGGCGGGAGGCAGCGTCTGATGGAACGCGGTGTCGAACACGGCCACGTGCGGCACGGCGGGGAACGCCTTGCGCGCGGACCGGATGCCGGCCACGTTGGCCGGGTTGTGCAGCGGGGCGAGCACGGCGAGGTCTTCGATGTTGATCTCGACCAGCGGGGTGATCACGGTGGGCTCGAAGAACCGGGCGCCGCCATGCACCACGCGATGGCCGACGGCGACCGGCGGGAACTCGGCGAGCGAGGGGCCGTGCTCGGCGAACTGCTCGAGCATCACCGCGAACGCGACGTCGTGGTCGGCCACCGGACGCTCGACCCTCGTCGTGGCGTCCAGCATGGTCGGGGCGGGCTCGCCGGGCTCCGCCGTCCGACGGATCGTGTGCGAGACGATGCCGGTGGACTGCCCGATCCGCTCGATCAGGCCGCTGGCCAGCTCGGTCTCGCGATCCATGTCGAGCAGGCTGTACTTCAGCGACGATGAGCCGCTGTTGATCACGAGGACGGCGGTCATCGGTTCTCTCCGTGGGCCTGGATAGCGGTGATCGCGACGGTGTTCACGATGTCGTCCACGAGCGCGCCGCGGCTGAGATCGTTGATCGGCTTGTTGAGCCCCTGCAGCACCGGGCCCATCGCCACGGCCCCGGCCGAGCGCTGCACGGCCTTGTAGGTGTTGTTGCCGGTGTTCAGATCGGGGAAGACGAACACGGTCGCGCGACCCGCGACTGCGGAGTCGGGCAGCTTCGCCCTGGCGACAGCCGCGTCGGCCGCGGCGTCGTACTGGATCGGCCCTTCGACGGGCAGCTCCGGCGCGCGCTCGCGAACCAGCGCGGTGGCCGCACGCACCTTGTCGACCTCGGCGCCCGACCCGGACTCCCCCGTCGAGTAGGACAGCATGGCCACCCGCGGGTCGATCCCGAACTGCCTCGCGGTCGCTGCCGACGAGATCGCGATGTCGGCGAGTTGCACGCTGGTCGGCTCGGGGATCACCGCGCAGTCGCCGTAGACGAGCACCCGGTCGGCGAGCGCCATCAGGAACACGCTCGAGACGACCTCGACACCGGGCCGGGTCTTGATGATCTCGAACGCGGGGCGGATCGTGTGCGCGGTGGTGTGCGCTGCGCCCGAGACCATGCCGTCGGCGAGCCCCAGGTGCACCATCATCGTGCCGAAGTACGAGACGTCGGTGACGGTGTCGGATGCCTGCTCGAGCGTGATGCCCTTGTGCGCGCGCAGGCGGGCATATTCGGCGGCGAAACGCTCCACGAGGGTCGGGTCGGTGGGGCTGAGGATCTGTGCGGCGTCGAGATCGATGCCGAGGGCGGTCGCCCTGGCGCGGATGTCGGTCTCGTCGCCGAGGATGGTCAGGTCTGCGACATCCCTGGCGAGCAGGATCGCGGCGGCACGCAGGATGCGGTCGTCGCCGCCTTCGGGCAGCACGATGCGCCTGCGGTCGGCGCGGGCGCGCTCGATGAGCCCGTACTCGAACATGAGCGGCGTGACGACGGAGGACTCGGCCAGGCCCAGTTCGATGGTCAGCTCGGTGAGGTCGACGTTGCGCTGGAACAGGGCGAGCGCCTTGTCGTACCGCTGCCCGGACTGCACACTGAGCCGGCCGCGGGTGTTCATGATGCGGGTGGCGGTCTCGAACGTGCCGAGGTCGGTGGCGACGATCGGCACGCCGATCGCGAACCCCTCCAGCAGTTGCTCGATCGGCTCGGGCAGCTCGAAGGGGCCGTTCAGCACGATTCCCGCGATCTGCGGGAAGGTGCCGGAGGCGGATGCCAGGAGGGCCGCGAGCAGCACCTCGGTGCGGTCGGCGGCGATCACCACGACGGCGCCCTCGGTGATGCGCGGGAGCACGTTCACCATCGACATGCCCGAGATGACGACGTCGAGAGCCTCGCGGTCGAGCAGCGCGGGGTCGCCCTTCAGCAGACGCCCGTCGACGGCGCGCAGCACGCCACGCATCGAGGGCGCGACCAGCGCACGGTCCTCGGGGATGGCCCAGACCGGTGTGCGCCGGTGCGGGACGGCTTCGACGACCTCGACGGTCTGTGCCAGAGCATCCGGGTCTGCGCGGTTGACTATCACAGCGAACAGCTCGGCGCGCTCCGCGGCGAGCTCGGCGAGCGCGAGGGCCGCCATCTGGCCGACCTGGGCCGGGGTGCGCGCTGTCGTGGTGCCGAGCCGCTCGGCCTGGGTCTGCTGGTCGCGGCCGGAGAGCACCAGCAGCACCGGGGCGCCGAGGTTCGCGGCGACGCGGGCGTTGTAGCCCAGCTCCGCCGGGCTGGCGACGTCGGTGTAGTCGCTGCCGAGCACGACGACCGCGTCGCACTGCGCCTCGACCGCCTTGAACCGCGCGACGATGGTGGCGAGGGCGCCGTCGGCGTCGCGTCGCACATCGTCGTAGGTGACGCCCACGCACTCGTCGTAGTCGAGCTGCACGCCGTCATGGGCGATCAGCAGCTCGAGGATGTCGTCTCGCTCGGTCGTCGACCGCGCGATCGGCCGGAACACCCCGACGCGCGGCGAGACGCGCATCAGCGCGTCGAGCACTCCGAGCGCGATCGTGGACTTGCCGGTGTGCCCCTCGGCGGACGTGATGTAGATGCTCTGCGCCACGGGTTCAGCCTATGCCGGGGCGGGGACGGGCCGGGGCCGACTACTCCACCCGCAGCTCGCCCCGTCCGAACGGAAGCACCGGCGCCCGGTACACGAGTTCGCCTGCGTCAGACGGCGAGAGCGTGATCTCGGCCTGCCCGAATCGCCACATCCTGTTGAACAGGAACACCTCGAGCCGTTCCGGTCGTCCGGCCGACACCTGCCATGTGCCGACGCCCCACTGGCTGGGCTGCCCTCGGCCGCCGATCACCAGGGTCGGACGGATTCCGGCGTAGAGCGCGAACCTGGGCTTGTGCAGGTTCAGCTCGATGCGTCGTGTGCCCGATGTCATGCGTGTCACGCTATCGTCACCCGCGACGCGGTCCGAAGTATCAGGAGCACTCCCCCGACAGCGCGTCCACCACGGCCGTCGCGTCGTCGTGGAACTGGGCGTAGTAGTCGCGTTCGGTGTTCACCTGCACACGGTGGATCGCCTGCGACGGCGGCATGCTCTTCCAGCCGTCCAGCTTGCCGAGCTTCGCGTAGAACAGGCCGGCCGCGCCGGCGGGATCCATCCGGGTCTCGGCGCTCCCCCACCAGTTCTGCTGCTGGAACAGGCCGATGCTGGTTGTGCGACTGCCGTCGGGGTTGGTGAATCCGCGCGTCTCCCAGTCGCCGTAGTCGATGTTGTGCAGGCTGCTCTCGCCCATCGCCGTCATCACACCGAGGATCTGACCGTCGCGCGCGAAGCCCAGCGTCCGCGCCGTCTGCACGATCACGGCCGCGTTCTCGAGCTGGTCGCCCTGCCAGCCTGCGACGCCCTTCGCCGGGAACGATGCCGGGTCGGCCGCGCACAGCGGCCGCTGCTCCGTCATCCGCATCGGCACCACCACAAGCAGCGTGGCGACGGCCACGGCGAGCGCACCGATCGCGACGCCGCGCAGGCGGCGCTCGCTGCTCCGGCGCCGAGCGGCGGCCGCTCGACTGGTGGCGTGCACGCTCGCCATCGTGCCAGCATCCGCTGTGAACGAGGCGAAGGAGGCAAAAGAAAAGACCCTCCGCGCACCCGACAGAGCCCGGTTACCCTTGCTACGTTTCCGTCCTGGGGGAATTGGCCTGGGTGTCGTCACGCGGAGAGCCGTTGAACAGTCTAACGGATGCGGAGAGGCGTTCCGTCCGGACGCCCTTCGTCTCGCTCCGCTCGCTCAGGACCCGCGAAAAGCAAGCTCAACGGTCCTCGGGGCGGACTACGATCAAGGCAACGCGCACAGACGGGCGAAAGGGACTCCATGACCGACGACGCACCCTCGATCACGGCCGAGCAGTTCGCTGCGCAGACCTCGCGGATCATCGCGTCGGTCAGCGCCGTCATCGACGGCAAACCCGACGCCGTGCGCAGCGCACTGGTATGTCTGCTCGCGCAGGGCCACCTGCTCATCGAGGACGTCCCCGGTGTGGGCAAGACGATGCTGGCCCGCGCACTCGCCGCGAGCGTGGATGCCACGGTTCGGCGCATCCAGTTCACCCCCGACCTGCTGCCAGGCGATGTCACCGGCGTCTCGGTCTACGACCCGGTGGACCGAGAGTTCGCGTTCAAGCCCGGCGCGATCTTCGCCCACATCGTGATCGCCGACGAGATCAACCGCGCCTCGCCGAAGACGCAGTCCGCGCTGCTCGAGGCGATGGAGGAGGGCCAGGTCACGGTCGACGGGGCCACTCATCCGCTGCCCGACCCCTTCCTCGTCGTCGCGACCCAGAACCCGCTCGAGATGGAGGGCACCTACCCGCTGCCCGAGGCCCAGCGCGACCGCTTCATGATGCGCATCTCGATGGGATACCCGGATGCCGCTGCCGAGGCCCTCATGCTGCGCCAGCGCGACACCGTCAACCCGCTCTCCGCGGTCACCCCGGTCGCGGATGCCGCATCGGTGCGATCCCTGATCGCGCACGCCCGCAAGGTGCACGTCGCGGAGGCGGTCGAGGAGTACGCCGTCGCCCTTGCCCAGGCCACCAGGATGGACCCCAGCCTGCACCTGGGTGCCAGCCCCCGTGCCACCCTGCAGCTCGTGCGCGCCGCGAAGGTGCACGCCGCCCTCGACGGACGCGACTACGTCATCCCCGACGACCTCGCCGAACTGCTCTCCTCCGTGTTCGCGCACCGTCTGCTGCCGGCCCGCGGAGCGCATCGCGCCGGCGCCCAGCCGGTGGAGGCCGCGCTGGCGCAGATCCTCGACCGGGTCCGCGTGCCGCTCGCCGCGCGGCTCTGATCATGCGCCGGCGACCGCTCACCCTGCGCGGTGTGGGGTGCCTGCTGTGCGGCATCCTGCTCGTGATCGCGGCGAACCTGATCGCCGCCCCCGTGCTGATCTACCTGGCCGTGCTGCTGTTCGCGCTGCCGCTGGTCGCCGCGATCGCGGTGCACCTGCCGCGTCGCGGCGGCACGGTGTCGCGAGTGATCTCCACCGACCTGCTCACGGTCGGCGAGACCTCGCACGTGATGGTGCGCTTCGACTTGCGGGCGCTGCGCGCCCCCTACGGGCTGTGGCGCGACGAGCTGCCCGCCGCCGTCACCGGCGACGCATCCGGAGAGTACGAGCGCGGCAGCACCTCGCTGCGCTACCGGGTCACCGGTGCGCGACGCGGGGTCTCGGCGCTCGGGCCGCTGCTGCTGCGCACCGTCGACCCGTTCGGCCTCGCGCAGCGCGAGCAGCAGTTCGGCGACACGAGCATGATCACCGTGGTGCCGCAGGTGGTCGCCCTCGAGCCGCTGCCGGTGCGGGTCGGAGCCTCCGGCGGCAGCGCGCACTCCCGGTCCAGCAGACTCGGACCCGGCAGCGACAACCTCACCCCGCGCCACTACGTGCCAGGCGATTCGATGCGCCGCATCCACTGGCGGGCCACCGCGCACCGCGGTGACCTGATGGTGCGGCAGGAGGAAGAGGAAGCGAGCCCGGACGCCGTCGTGGTGCTCGATCGCGCCGCCTCGCGGTGGGCGCGCCCCGGCGTCGCTCCCGACCCGCTGTTCGAGACCGCCGTCTCGCTGTGCGCCTCCGTCGCCGTGCGCCTGGTGCAGGACGGCTACGGCGTCGACGTGATCGACAGCGCCGGGCAGCTGCTCGGATCGCTGCACGGCCATGAGGACGACCGCGACGGCCTGCTGGTGGCGCTCGCCACCGTCTCCCCGCGCGGTGAGGCGCGCGACATCGCCGCGCTGGTGGGCGGGTCCGCCCCGGGCCCGCTCGTGGTCATCACGGGCGCGATCGGCGAGGAAGACGCCGATCGGCTGCGCGCGGCGGGTGCGGCCGCCCCGATCCTGTTCGCCGCCGGCCCCGGCGACGGCGCCCTGGCCGCCGCGGCTGCCCGCGGCTGGCGCACCGCCGAGATCTCCGAGGACACCGACCTGTCGGATGCCTGGCAGGATGTCATCCCGATGCCGGGGGCGCTGCATGGCTGATCCGTCGCCGCAGAGCGCATGGGGCGTGCACAATCCCGACGCGCATCCCGCTCCGGTCGCCCCCGCACTGCTCGCCGCCGCCGCGACCGCCGTCGCCGTCTGGCCGTACACCTCGGCGGTGCTGCCGGGCGCCTGGACGATGGTCGTGGTGGTCGTCATCATCGCGACGGCTGTCACCGGCATCCTGATGCGGAAGCTGCTCTCCCGCCGAAGCGCCGCCGCACGGGCGGGGACGACGCTCGCGGCGCAGCTGGCGGTGGTCTCCCTCGTGCTCACGACGATGCTCGTGCGCGAAGCTGCATGGTTCGGCATCATCCCCACCCCGACCGCGCTGCGGCTCGCATCCGCGCACCTCGGCAACGCGTTCCAGGAGGTGCTGAACGGCGTCGCGCCGATCGAGGCCACCACGGGGATGGCCGTCCTGCTCGGCTGCGCCTTCGGGCTGCTCGCCGTGCTGATCGATCAGTTCGTCGCGCTGCGCTGGGTGATCCCCACCGCACTGGTGGTCGCGGTCGTCGGCGCGGTGCCGATGGTGATCGTCAGCGGCGGCGCGAACGTCGTCTGGTTCGTGCTGCTCGCCGTTCTCGTGCTCGTGCTCTTCCGGTACGGAGCGCGGCACGACGACCGCGCGCCCCGGCGCAGCTCGGGCACGGTGGCGACCGCCGTGGGGGCGGTCGCCGTGGTCGCCGCGCTGGTTATCGCACCTGGGCTGCCGGTGTCGGCGACCCTGCCCGGCACTGGACCGACGGTACGCGTCGATGCGACGCTGCGACTCGGCGACGACCTGCGCCGTCCAGAGGGCGTGCCGGTGATGTCCGTGGTCACCAGTGCGGCGAGCGCCCCCTACCTCCGGCTGGCCACGCTCTCGCGCTTCGACGGTGAGATCTGGCGCCCGGATCGGCCCGCTCGGCAGCCGATCGACGACGGCTTCGGCTCGGCGGACTGGTCGTCCGCGGTGAAGACCGAGGACGAGCGCACCTCGATCCGCGTCAACGGCATGTCGAGTTCGCGGCTGCCACTCCCCTACGCCGCCGAGAAGATCTCCGGGCTCGACGGCGGCTGGGAGGCGATGCCACGCAACCGCACCGCCTCGTCGGACACGCGCAACGCCGACGGCGCCGACTACACCGTGACCTCGACCGACGTGCAGCCCTCACTCGAGCAGATCCGCGCCGCCCGGGCGCGCGGCGCCGATGACGGGGAGGTCACCGGAGAACTGCCACCGGTGATCGCCGAGACCGCCAGAGAGGTGACGGCGAAGGCCACGAACGACTACGACCGCCTGATCGCCCTGCAGAACTGGTTCCGCAGCCAGTTCACCTACTCCCTGGAGACGCCGGTCGACCAGAACTTCGACGGCACCGGCGCGGAGGCCGTGGTCTCATTCCTCAGTGTGCGGTCGGGGTACTGCATCCACTTCGCCGGTGCCTTCGCCCTGATGGCGCACAGCATGGGCATGCCGGTCCGCATCGTGGTCGGGTATCTGCCCGGTCGCGCGACCGATCAGGAGCGCGACGACCGGCCCATTTACGAAGTGGACAGCGACCAGCTGCACTCCTGGCCCGAGGTGTTCTTCGAGGGCATCGGCTGGGTGCCGTTCGAGCCCACGGCGACCCTGGGAGTGCCGACCGATTTCGCGGCGGCCGGCGGCGGCAACGGTGAGGCTCCAGAGGCTCCGACGCCGACCACGGCGCCGACGACCGCACCGTCTCCGGCAGCGACAGACGACCTGCGCGACCCCGGCGCGCAGGGCGGCGCCATCGGAGGCCGGCAGGTCGCGAACCCCGCCCCGTTCCTGTGGACGATGCTCGGGCTGCTCGTGGCGCTCCTGCTGCCCGCACTGATCCGACTCGCGCTGCAGTTCATGCGCCTGCGCCGCGCCTCGCGCGGCGACGCGCTGGTGGCGTGGCGCGAGTTGCAGGCGACCATGGTCGACCTGAGGATGCCGGTGTCGGATGCAGACACCGCGCGCACGCGCGGCGACTGGATCGTGGCAGAGACGAAGGCGGATGCCGCGGACGTCGCGGCCCTCGTGCGCGCCGCGGAGCGCGCGGCCTACGCGAAGACGTCGGATGCGGCATCGGCTCTCGCCGGTCCGCTGACGCGGGTCGACCGCGCACTGCGCGCCTCGTCGAGCGTGCTGGCGCGGCTCGGTGCCCGCCTGGTGCCGCGGTCGCTGCTGCCGCGTCGCCGGGACGGCGCGGCGGTGGTCACCGGGAGGTAGTCCGCGCCGCGTGCTCCTGGCAGGGAACCACGTCGCAGGTCGCGCAGACCACGAACTGCCGGCGGCAGGCGGGATCAGGGCAGTTCGCGGTGCGGCTGGTCGGATCGCCGCACCCGGCGCAGACTCCGATCACCGCGGCATGGTCGGAGAAGTCGACCGAGCCGCGCTTGTCGAACACGTACAGCGAGCCCTCCCAGAGCCCGTCGTCGCCGAACCTCTCGCCGTAGCGAACGATGCCGCCCTCGAGCTGGTAGACCTCGCCGAAGCCGCGCGCGGTCATCAGGCTGGAGAGCACCTCGCAGCGGATGCCTCCTGTGCAGTACGTCACGACGGGCTTGCCCTTGAGGTGGTCGTAGGCGCCGCTGTCGAGAAGCCCGACGAAATCGCGCGTGGTCTCGGTGTCGGGCACGATCGCGTTCTTGAACCGGCCGATCTCGGCCTCGAGGGCGTTGCGCCCGTCGAAGAAGACGACCTCCTCGCCGCGCTCGGACATCAGTTCGTGCAGGGCGTCCGGCGTCAACCGCGCTCCCCCGCCGACGACGCCGTGCTCATCGACCGCGAGCTCGCCCGGCGCCCCGAAGGACACGATCTCGTCGCGCACCTTCACGCTCAGCTTCGGGAAGTCGACACTCAGGCCGTCGGCGTCGAGCCCGGTTCCCTCGCTCCACTTGATGTCAGCGGTCTTGAACGCGGGGTGCTCGCGGAACCGCCGCAGCCACTTCTTCACGTTCGGCAGATCGCCGCCCAGCGTGCCGTTGATGCCCTGCGCCGAGATGAGGATGCGGCCGCGCAGGCCGAGCAGCTCGCACACGTCACGCTGCCACAGCCGGATCGCCTCAGGGTCGGCGAGCGGCGCGAAGGCATAGAACAGCACGATCTTCGGGGTGGGCACCAGAAGATCTTAGGATGCCGCCCTGGGGAGGCTCGCTCAGGCGAGGGCCCCGACGGCTTCCTCGATGAGCCTCCAGAACCGCTCGACATCGAGGTCCATCGCGATGTCCGCGTTGGCCGGGCGCCCGAGGCCGCCGAGCAGGTCGACGCTTGTGGCTCCCCGGGTCTCGGTGCCGTTCAGCTCCACATCGAGGCGGGAGCGCACCGTCGTCGCGACGCCCGGGTCCGCGAGCAGTGCGACCGTGATCGGATCGTGCAGCGGAGCATCCGGCATGTGCTCCGCCTTCTCGTAGGTCGCGCAGAAGAAGTCCAGCAGCTCGCGTCCGAACGCCGCGGTGCGCGTGCCGATCGCCCCGATGCGCTCGCGCACCGCGGGAGTGATCAGCGCCTGATGCGAGATGTTCAGGCCGACCATCGTGAGGTCCATCCCGCTGTCCAGCACGAGGGCGACGGCCTCCGGGTCGGTCCAGGCGTTGAACTCCGCGTAGGGGGTCGTGTTGCCTCGGCCGGTCGATCCGCCCATCCAGACCACGCGCGCCGCGCGGGCGAGCACGTCGGGCCGCTCCTTCGCCAGCACCGCCACATTGGTCAGCGGTCCCGTCGCCACGATCGTGACGGACTCCGCGGATGCTTCGATCACGTCGGCCATCAGGTCGAGCGCGCTGCGCGGGTCGACCGGGACCGTCGGCTCCGGCAGCTCGGGTCCGCCAAGCGCATTCGCGCCGTGGATCTCCTCGGCCGGATGCAGAGCGCCGGCCAGCGGGTGCGCTGCCCCTGCCGCGATGGGCACGTCGGTGATGCCTGCGACCGTGCAGGCGATTCGCGCATTGCGCGTCGTGTGCTCGAGCAGGCCGTTGCCACCGACCGTGGTGATCGCACGCAGATCGATCCCCGGGTGGGCGGCGGCGAGCCAGAGCGCGAACACGTCGTCGTGCCCCGGGTCGCAGTCCAGGATGATGGGGGTGCTCACGATGACGACTCGTCGGTGAGCCGCTCGCGCAGGCCGTCGAGCTCACCTCGGGTGAGCCCGCCGCTCAGAAGGTATTCCGCGCTGCCGCCGCGCTCGTCCAGCCAGGCCAGCGCGGCCTCGATCGCAGACGGCGGCGTCTCGGTGACGACCTCGACGATCGCAGGCAGCGCGGGCACGCCCATCGCGGTCATCCTCGCCAGCATCCCTTCGGCCCACTCGCCGGCGAGATTCGCCTGGCTCGACGCGTAGTCGGCGACGATCGCGGCGCGCTCGACGCCGACGGCGTCCAGCAGCAGGGCGGTGGACACCCCGGTGCGGTCCTTGCCCGCCGTGCAGTGCACCAGCACGGCCGGATAGCGGGCATCCGCGGGCGTCACGATCAGGCGGGCGACCTCAGCGAAGGCGGAGGCGCTGTGCTGCAGCATCCCGCGATAGAGATCCGCCAGAGTCGGGATGCGCGAGAGCAGGTCCTTCGTCGTCGCATCATCCAGCTTCAGATCGGCGGGCATCGCCAGCGCCGCCTCCAGGATCGACAGCTGGACGACGCGGATGTCGCGGCCGGCGGGCAGCCGATCGGGAGCCTGCGCCCGCTCGATGTCGGTGCGGAAATCGACCACCGTGCCGATCGGGCTCTGCGCGAGCGCCGAGAGCCCCGTCTCCGTGGCCGCGGTGAGCGCATCGGAGCGGTACAGCACGCCCGATCGCGTCGAGCCGCCGGCGCGCAGCGGCATCCCGCCGATGTCACGCGAGTTGTGGGTTCCGTCGATGATGGCGCTCACGCCGCCTCCTCGTGTTCTGGCGTACGGGAGACAGCGTAGTCGGGCCGAGCGGGCGCCCAGCAGGACAGGGTTCACTGAACCGGTTCATGTACACGCCGCGATCCGTTCACCGGACGGACCCCTTCCCGCATTACGGTGTCGTCGTCGCCCTGGCGACCGTGACCGCCCCTCGGACCACAAGGACTCGCATGATCTCTCGACGCTCCCTCATGACAACAGCCGCCGTCGCCGGAACGACCTGGGCGGCGACCGCGGGCACGACGGCTTCCGCGGCCTCCACCGCGGCAGCGGACAGTGCGCACGGCAACGGCAAGGTGACGAGGTTCAACGTCATCAGCGACATCCAGGGCGACCTCGCCGACTTCGCGATCGCGCTGAAGGACCTCGCCCGGATCAATCCGGGCAGCGCCGGCCTCGCCGTGGCCGGCGACATCACACCGCGCGGATACGACTTCGAATATGCGGAGGTGTCCAAGGTCGTCCGCGCTCACACCGTGCCGGCCAAGCTCTCCTGGGCGATCGGCAATCACGAGTTCTACGTGCCGAAGTACTCCGATCCGGACACGCTCGCCCAGGCCACCTGGCCGAACGGCACGACCGAGGACTCGCTGTTCCGCAGCTTCTACAACTTCGCCGGGCGCAACCGGACCTACAGCGAGCAGGTCTTCGGCGACATCCCGGTCCTGACGATCGGCACCGAGAAGTACATGCACTACCACGATGCGCAGCTGTGGGACGAGGTGTGGCTCAGCGACGCGCAGTTCACCTGGCTCGAGGAGCGCCTCTGGCACTGGCGCAGCCGTCGCCGTCCGGTGATGGTCATCAGCCACCATCCGCTGCCGAACACGGTCTCGGGCTCGCGCAACAAGCTGTACATGAAGGACTACCTGCAGGCCGAACGACTTCTCGGGCTGCTGGGCCGCCACCCCGATGTGTTCCTCTTCACCGGGCACACCCACTGGGATCTCGCCCTCTCAGACTGGTGCGTCCGCCGGATCGTGCCCGGCACGGGCAACCTCGACGGATTCACCGTGGTCAACACCGGCGCCATCCAGACCGGATGGACGGACAACGGCACCGGAGGCGAGGTCGCCGTGCCCGGAGCGTTCAACCAGGGCCTTCAGGTCGAGGTCGGCAGGCAGTCGGTCACGATCAGGGCCCGAGACTTCGGCCGCGGCGAGTGGCTCAAGCAGATGACCGTTCCGCTGTCCGGCGGCCGCTGAGACCGGACGTGGTCCTGGGCATCCTGCTCCATCGGATAGGATGGTCAGGTTGTTCCTTGGTGACGTGTCCGAGCGGCCGAAGGAGCACGCTTGGAAAGCGTGTGTTGTGCAAGCAACCGCGGGTTCGAATCCCGCCGTCACCGCCAAAGCCCCGAGCCCCTGGACGAAGTCCCGGGGCTCGGGGCTTTTCCGGTGACGGTTGGCACTTCGAACAACAGGGCCCCACGCGGCCGGAGGCTCCGCGCGCCGCCTATTCTGCGCAACGGGACCGGTGTGCCGGGCGAGGCGGCGGGTGGAGTAGCCGCGAGGGACTCGAATCCCGCGCGCAACACGAGACGCCCGCCCCACAAGGCGGCGTGTGGAGGAACGTCGAGGGACTCGATTCCCGCGCGCGAGTCCCCTCAGCCGCCGAACCGCACCCCGTACACGCGCACGCCCTCGTCGGACGGGAGCACCTGCATGCCGAGGCGCTCGTAGAACTTGCCGGCACCGGTGTTGTCCGGGTTCATGCCCAGGTGCAGTCCCGCGATACCGCGGTCCGCGAGCTCTGTGAAGAGCAGTTCGGTGAGGCGCCGTCCGAGTCCCATGCCCTGCGTCTCGGGCAGCAGGTCGATGTGCAGGTGCGCGGGGTACTCTGCGGCGTTGGGCACCTCGTTGCCGCCTCGTTCGGCGGCGTACGACATCACCCAGGTCTGGCGCTCATGGCCGGGGACCGGCGGCACGGGGTACTCGCCGACGCGCGTCGGCCACCACTCGTCGTGGAACCAGCGCTCGAAGGACACCGTGTCATCGGTCGCGACGATGTAGCCGATCACCCGCGAATCGTCCGACTCGACGACCCAGCACAGGTCGGGATGCCGCTCGGCGTAGGGCACAGCCCAGATATCGCCCCAGAGCCGGTCATCGGAGAGGATGCCGGTGGCATCCGATCCGGAGTCCGCGGTCTTCACGCACACGTCGTAGAGACCGTCGCGGTCGGCCGGGAGATAGGGGCGGGTCTGCGGCACGGAGTCCTCCTGGGTCAGGCAGCGCGCTCCGCCCGCGGCGGGCGCCGTTCCCAGCGTAGCCAGCCCCAGAGCACAGCGGCGACCAGCAGGCCGGCGCCGGCGCCGATGAGGACGCCCCCGAGCGTGTCGGTCAGCCAGTGCACGCTCAGCAGGGTGCGCGAGAGCGCCATCGCGACGGTCCACAGCGCACCGAGCAGGGCCACCCACACCCGGGGCGCGATCAACCACAGCACCACGGCGATCGTCGCCGCATTGGCCGTGTGCCCCGAGGGGAACGAGCCGAAGTCGGAGGCGACCAGCAGATCGGCGGGCCGCGCCCGCCCGAGCACGTTCTTGAGCAGCTGCACGATTCCCGCGCTCACGGCGAAGGCGGCGAGCGCGAAGAGCGCCTCCCGCCACCGGCGGAAGACCAGCAGGATGCCGGCGATCACGAGGGGTACCAGGAACGTCGCCCGCCATCCCCCGCCGATCCAGTTGAAGATCAACGCGGCGTCGACGGCCCACGGGCGGCGCATGTCGCCCATCAGGGAGTTCCAGCCGGTGTCCATCAGATCTGCGGCGGGCACCCACGTCACCAGCATCCCGAGCAGGACGGCCGCGACCACGAGAACCCCGCCCGCGATCCCCGCCGTGCGCCTGTCCATCGTGCCATTCTGCCGCAGCGACCGAGTCGTATGCTCGGGCCATGACCCTCATCGCATCCTCGGCCGCAGATCTCGCCGACCGCTACCCGATCGAAGAGGCCAGGGTCCGGCCGCACAAGACCATGGACGGCGCGGGGTTCAAGATCCGCACGCTGGCGATGGATGCCGGAGCCGTGCTGCGTGAGCACCGAGCCCCGGCGCCGATCCTCGTGCAGGTGGCATCCGGCCGCATCCTGTTCCGGGTGGAGGGCGCGGAGCACGACCTCTCCGCCGGCGGCGCGATCCAGGTCGACGCCTCGGTGCCGCACGAGGTCGAGGCCGTCGAGCCCTCGCACGTGCTGCTCACCCTGCTCGGCTGACTCTGGGTCAGCCGAGCAGGAAAGCGTCAGCCCTTCGTCGCGCCGGCCAGCAGACCGCGCACGAAGAACCGCTGCAGAGCGAAGAACACGATCAGCGGGACGATGATCGAGATGAACGTTCCGGCGGACTGCAGGAACCACCGGTCGCCCCATGTGCCGGACAGCGAGTTCAGCGTCTGCATCAGTGGCAGCGAACTCGATGGCGCGAAGATCGTCGCCACCAGCAGGTCGTTCCACACCCAGATGAACTGGAAGATCGCGTAGGACGCGATGACCGGCATCGACAGCGGCAGGATGATGCGGAAGAAGATCTGCCCGTGCCCTGCGCCGTCGACCCGCGCCGCCTCCATGAGCTCGCTGGGCAGCTCGGCCATGAAGTTGTGCAGCAGGAAGATCGCCAGTGGAATCGCGAAGATCGTGTGCGCGATCCACACCGTCGCGAAGCTGTGGTCGACGTCGCGCATCGCGAGCCCGGGGAAGATCGCCACCCCGTTGATCGTGAGGCCGCGCGAGAACAGGCTGAGCAGCGGCACCAGCGTCATCTGGATCGGCACGATCTGCAGCGCGAACACGGCCACGAACAGGAATCCCCTGCCCTTGAACGGGATCCATGCGAACGCGTACGCACCGAGCGAGGCGACCGCAATCGCGAACACGGTGACCGGGATCGTGATCGCCAGCGAGTTGATGAACGAGTCCGCCAGCGTCAGCGCCGTGCCGCCCGCGCTGAACGCCTCGATGTAGTTCGAGAACGTGAAGTTCGGGTCGACGAACACCGTCCACCATCCGCTGACCGCGGAGTCGGCGCCGGGACGGAACGAGGTGACGAACAGCCCGAGGGTGGGGATGGTCCAGATCACGGCGATCGCGATCGCGACGATGGTCGCGGTCTTCGACGTGAGCTTCTTGTGCGCCTCGTTCTCGAGCTTGCGGGTCTCACGCGCGACCTGGCGGGCGGACCGCCCTTCCGTGTGCGGCGTGGTGTCTACGGTGGCCATCAGCGCACCTCCCTCTGCTTGCGCAGGCTGCGCACGTTGTACACGATCAGCGGCACCATGAACAGGAAGAGCACCACGGCCAGTGCCGAGGAGTGTCCGTAGCTCTGGAACCGCTGCTGCTGGTTGACCATCTCGAAGCCCAGCACCGAGCTGTTCGACCGGCCGCCGGTCATGTTCGCGACGATGTCGTAGACCTTCAGCGACGCGATCGTGATGGTGGTGAGCACCACGATGATCGAGGAGCGGATGCCGGGGACGGTGACATTCCTGAACCGCTCCCAGGCGTTCGCCCCGTCGAGCTCAGCCGCCTCGAGCTGCTCGGACGGCACGCCCTTGATGGCGGCGGACAGGAACACCATCGCGAAGCCGGTCTGGCTCCAGATGAACACCGCCAGCAGGCAGAACGTGTTGATGAACGGCGTCTGGTCGAGCCATCCGATCGGCTGTCCGCCGAACCAGGTGATGACCGCGTTCAGGATGCCGATCTGCTGGCCCTGCCGGTAGTCGTAGACGAACTTCCAGATGATGCCTGCGCCGACGAAGGAAATCGCGACGGGCATGAACACCAGCACCTTGAGGATCTTCTCGCCGCGAGCACGGTCGATGAAGACGGCGTAGGCCAGGCCGATGATCGTGGAGATCGTCGGGGCCAGCAGCGCCCAAATCAGGGTGTTGACGACCGACCACAGGCCCTCGGGCTGGGTGAAGGTCCAGATGTAATTGTCGACGCCGACGAACTGCTTGCCCGTCTTGTCGAAGAACGACTGCACGAAGGTCGCGATCGCCGGGTAGATCAGACCGACCAGCAGCAGGATGGATGCCGGGGCCAAGAAGATGATCAGCTGGAACAGGTAACCGGCGCCGGCTCGGGCTCGATAGTCGGCGAAGAACAGCAGCGCGCCGGCGAGCAGCGCGATCGCGACCACGTAGACGACGGCGCCCTGGTAGGGGCGCATCATCATGAACGCGACGAACGGGATGACGAAGCAGGCGGCCACGCGCAGGATCGCATAGCCCTTGCCCGGCCTCGGCGCGTACTCGATCAGAACGAGGATCAGCGCGACGACCAGGCCGAAGACCACGATGACGACGGGGATCTGCACCAGCGGGTTGAGCCCGCCGATCCAGACGAAGAAGCTGTTCAGCGAGAATCCGAGCGAGGTCGGTCGCGGGTTCTCCACCGGGGTGCGCGTGACCATGAACAGGAACAGCGCCACGATGAGCACACCGACGATCAGGGCGACCAGTCTGGTGACGCGGGAGGAGTGCCTTCCCTCCTTCGCCGGCGGCGGGGGTGGTGCGCTCGACTTCTTCGGGGTGATGAGCGTGCGGGTGTCAGTCATGACCCTGCCTTTCTGAGCACGTCGTCGGGCTCTGGATGGGGGCCGCCCGCGAAGAGCGGACGGCCCCATCCTGCCGGACTCGAGCCCGTCGTGACTAGTTCTCGTACCCCGCCTGGATGTCCTTCAGGACCTGGTCGGTCGGACGTCCGTCGATCCAGTTGACCATGCCCTTCCAGAACGATCCGGAGCCCACCGTGGCAGGCATCATGTCGGAGCCGTCGAAGCGGAACGTCGTCTTGGGGTCCTGCAGCAGCTTCATCGCGTCGGTGAGGAACTCGCTGGAGGCCAGCGACGGGTCCGCACCCTTGTTGGCCGAGATGGCACCGCCGAGCTTCACGCGCTCGTTCGCCCACTCCGGGGTGGACATGTACTCCACGACCTTCTGGGTCGCAGCGTCGTCCGAGAAGCGGGTGACGAACTCGCCACCGCCCTCGATCGCCTGCTCGCCCTCGGTCATACCGGGGAGCACGAAGGCGTACACGTCGCCGTCGGGCGCGACCACGGGGGCCTTGCCGTCCTTGGTCTTCACCGTGAGGAAGTTCGCGGTCAGGAACGACGCCTGGTGCGTCAGCGCGCAGGTGCCGTCGGCGACCTTCGCCGCGACGTCACCGAAGGCGGTGGAGTTGATGCTCTTCACGTCGCCGAAGCCGGCGTTCACGTACTTCGGGTCGAGCAGGATCTTGCCCGTCTCGTCGAAGGCCGTCTTGATCTTGGCGTCGGTGAAGGGCACCTTATTGGCCACCCAGTCGTCGTAGGTCTCGGGGCCCGCGGTGCGCAGCACCATGTCCTCGATCCAGTCGGTGCCCGGCCATCCGGACGCATCGCCGGACTCGAATCCAGCGCACCACGGCGCCGTCCCGGTCTTCTCCTGGATGCTCTTGGTGAGGGTGAGCAGCTCGTCCCAGGTCTTCGGGACCTCCACGCCCCATTCCTTGAACTTCGCGGGCTGGTACCAGACGTAGCCCTTGACGTTCGCGAGCATCGGCGCGGCGTAGAACGTGCCGTCGGAGCTGCCGTACGACTTCCAGTCCTTGCCCCAGTACTCGTCGACGTTCTTCGCGACGGCGTCGGTGCCCTTCTGCACTTCACCGGTGCCGATGAGCGACTGCAGCAGTCCGGGCTGCGGCACAATCGCGACGTCGGGCGCGGATCCACCGTTCACCTTCGTGACGATGTTGCCCTCGAAGCCCTTGTCGCCGGTGTACTCGACCTTGATGCCGGTGTCCTTGGTGAACTTGTCGAAGGACTTGTTGAGGGAGTCCGCCTCTGATGCCGTGATGCCCCCGGCGATCTTGACCACCTTCCCCGAGCCATCCGTGGAGCCCCCATCGCTCGGGCCTGCCTCCGCGCAGCCGGACAGGACCAACGCGGCCGCGCCGACCAGGGCGAGGGGAGCGAGAAGGCGGTATCGCTGTGACAAAGCCATGTGATTTCTCCTCTTCGAGTGCTTGTCGATGTGCTTGACGGCTGCCTTGCGGCATCCCTTCAGGAACCGATTCCAGCCCAACCTATCCGGCCTCGGTGCACCGGCACAATGCCGGAACGATTACAACAGGGCAACCATCTGCTCCCGTCGTGGGAGCGCTCCCACAGCCTAACCCATGGAACCGGTTCCGTATATGCACGCGTTCCGATACGCTGTGCCGGAGCCGTGTGCGGACCGGAGGAACAATGAGCACGATCGCCGATGTCGCCGCCCGCGCGGGGGTCTCGAAAGCGACCGCGAGCCGCGCCCTCAGCGGCCACGGCTACGTCTCGGAGGAGTCCCGCGACCGCGTGCGAGCCGCCGCCGAGGACCTGTCCTACGTCGCGCACTCCTCGGCGATGAGTCTCGCCACCGGCCGATCGCTGTCGGTGGGTGTGATCATGCCCGAGCTGCACCGGTGGTTCTTCGCCGAGCTGCTCGCCGGCATACAGGACGCACTGTTCGCCGAGGGCTACGACCTGGTGCTGTATGGGATCAGGGAGGGGTCGGCAGAGCGCGCACGGCTATTCGAGCACATCCTGCCTCGGCACCGGTTCGACGGCATCATCGCCGTCGGCATCCAGCCCAGTGCCCACGAGCTGGTACGGCTGCTGCAGGTCTCCTCCCCCGTCGTCAGCATCGGGCCGTACAGCGAGGGCACCAGCGCCGTCTCGATCGACGACGCGGTGGCCGCGCGCATCGCGACAGAGCATCTCATCGACCTCGGGCACCGCGACATCGTGCTGCTCGGCGGAAGAGCGGATGCCGAGACCCATGCCGTCGGCGACAAGCGGCGCTTCGACGGCTACCGCGCGGCAATGGTCGCCGCCGGGCTCGAGGAGCACGTCAGGCAGGCATCAGGCGCGCCGACGATGCCGGGCGGCTACGAGGCTGCGGTGCGGGTGCTGGGCGACCGGCGCAAGAGGCCGACCGCCTTCGTGGGCATCTGCGACGAGGCCGCGATCGGTGGCATCGTCGCCGCCCGCAGACTCGGCATCGCCGTGCCCGCCGAATTGAGCGTGATCGGCATCGACGATCACGAGCACGCCGAGATGTTCTCGCTGACCACCATCCGGCAGCATCCGCGTGAACAGGGCGCGGCCGCGGTGCGGCTGCTGCGCGAGCGGATGGAGCACCCGGACGCGGCCGTCCAGCAGACGACCCTGCCGATCGAACTGGTCGCGCGGTCCTCCACGTCAGGCCTGCGCTGACCGAGTGGCCCGGGGACGCAAGAAGGCCCCGGGATCTCTCCCGGGGCCTTCAGAAGCGCGGTGAAGCGAATTACTTCAGGGTCACCGTGGCGCCGGCCTCCTCGAGGGCGGTCTTGGCGGCCTCAGCGGCCTCCTTGTTCGCACCCTCGAGAACGGGCTTCGGAGCGCCGTCGACGAGAGCCTTGGCCTCGCCGAGACCCAGCGAGGTCAGCTCGCGGACGGTCTTGATGACCTGGATCTTCTTGTCACCGGCGGCCTCGAGGATGACGTCGAACTCGTCCTTCTCCTCCTCGGCCTCGGCACCGGCAGCGCCACCGGCAGCACCGGCGACGGCGACCGGAGCAGCAGCGGTGACCTCGAACTTCTCCTCGAACGCCTTGACGAAGTCGTTGAGCTCGACGAGGGTCAGGCCGGCGAACTGCTCGAGCAGCTCCTCAGTGGTGAGCTTAGCCATGATGTATCTCCTAGATTGATGGGGTTTTGGGGTAAAAGATCACCAGGCCGCTCACGCGGCTTCGGCGGTCTCCAGCTTTTCGCGAAGCGCGTCGATGGTGGCGGCAGCCTTGCCCATCGTCGCCTTCATCATGCCCGCGGCCTTCGCCAGCAGAACCTCACGGCTCTCCAGCGAGGCGTACTTGTCGACCTCAGCGGCGTCGAGGGCGTTGCCCTCGAAGATGCCGCCCTTGATCACGAGAAGCGGGTTGGCCTTGGCGAAGTCACGCATGGCCTTCGCGGTGGCGACGAAGTCGCCGTGCACGAACGCGATGGCCGACGGACCCTTGAGGTCGTCGTCCAGAGCGCTGATCCCCGCGTTGTTCGCGGCGATCTTGGTCAGCGTGTTCTTCACCACGGCGTACTCAGCGTTCTGACGGATGCTGTTGCGCAGCTCCTTGAGCTGGGCAACCGTCAGACCGCGGTACTCGGTCAGCAGAACGGCGTTCGAGTCCTCGAATGACTTCGTGAGCTCGGCGACCGATGCATCCTTCTGCGCCATGGTCACTCCTTGATGTGTACGAGATGCCTCACGGAGGTGGGACATCGACCTTGACTCCGGCCCACATGAAGAAAGCTCCGGCGCAAGCGCACGGAGCTCTGAAATCTGATCTCGCACACCTGCGCGGGCCCCTGCTATGCAGTGCTTCGATCGCCTCGCGCTTTCGCGCATGACGATGACCGGCGGTCTTCGGTTGCTCCCAGCTTACGTCATCCGAGACACTCCCCCAAATCGGGCCCGCCCGTCGCGATTCCTCCCCGAACGAACCGCTCCTCGATGAGCGCCGGCTCCTGGCGAGTGAACCACCTGCCTACGAGTGCACCAGGCAGCGACGTCGGTCTGCGGTTCCCTCGTCGCGAACCGGCCCGGCGGCAGCTGGTTCAGTCGCTGAGGGCCAGCGCCCGGAACATGTCGCGCTCGCGCAGCGCCTCGCGGCCACTCGCCGCGACGGGCGCCTGCTGCGGCGGAACCTGCCCCGTGGTGCGGTGGTACAGCTCGTCGATGAGACGCGTGGCCAGGCCCACGAGGCGCCCGATCTCGCGGTCGTCGCGATCGATCCACACCGACTTCGGCTCGTCGTGGATCGGGCGGAAGTCGTCGTGCTCCTCCCACACGAACAGCGTGCGCTCGGCGCCGAGCACGTGCTGCTGCCACCACACCTGGCGCAGGTAGGTGCGCGGAATGGAGCGCCATGACTTGTTCGTGGTCTTGATCTCGGCGAGCAGCACGCGTCCGTCCACCTCCTGCACGATGCCGTCGGGAGTGGCCAGGTGCCGCTTCTCGACCTCGGCGCAGAACAGGGCGGACGAGGGCAGGATGCCGTGGGTCGCCGCGACCCAGGCGGCGATCTCGGGCTCGCGACGGCGGCCGTGGTCCGTGTAGGCGTTGCCGCCGAAGCGTGGACCGGCGCCGAGCTTGGAGTCGGCCGCGCGGGCGATGGATGCCTCGCTGGAGAGCCCCGCGACATCCGTCGCAGTGATCCCTCGTGCCCGAGCGCGGAGCCACGTGACTCGATCGCGGGAGTCCGCGACGATACGCGCTTCGAGTTCCGGGGTCACCTCTCGACCCTACGCCTGTTGCCCAGCGCGTCCGCGCCTCACACGCCGCCAGCACGCCCGCCCACGCCCGCCACCCGCACGTTGCGCCGCCAAGACGCACGGAAGCGCGACGCACGGATCGTACCGGTGGGCGGGGTCGCACAGGGTCTCCGTCTGCGCCGCTCATCAGCGCAACGGCGCGAGGGCGACCGATGCCTCGGCGGCGACCTCTGCGGCGATCGCGTCGAGCAGCGGGGAGCGCAGGTTCCACTGCTGCCAGTACAACGGCGTGCGGGTCGCCTGACCGCCGAGATCGACCAGCCCCTCCACTCCTTGCACGACAGGGATGAGCGCCCAGCCCAGCCCGAGCCGCACCGCCTGCGCGAAGTCGTACGACGCAGGAACGTAGTGCCGCGGCACCGACCACGGGTCGACGCCGCGGGCCCGCAGCCAGTCGTGCTGCAGCTCATCACGCCGGTCGAAGTCGACGAACGGGGCCCTTGCGAGGGCCGCAGGCGTCACGCCGTCCGGCATCCAGCGCTCGAGGTACTCGGCCGTCGCCATCGGACGGTACTCGAGCACGCCGAGCGGCTCGACCCGGCATCCGCCCACCGGGGTGCTCTCCGAGGTGACCGCCGCCATCACCTCGCCCGACTCCAGCAGCCGGGCGGTGTAGTTCTGGTCGTCTCGGTGCAGGTCCACATCGATGTCATGCTCCCGAGCGACCCGCGCGATCGGCGCGAGGAACCAGGTCGCCATCGAGTCGGCGTTCACCGCGAGCGGCACACGCACGCGGGTCTCCCCCGCTTCATCGGGCGACAGTCCGAAGGCGGTGATCGTGTCGTGCTCGAGCAGCGCCACCTGCCGGGCCAGGCGCACCAGCGCCTCGCCGGCCTCGGTGGCGCGCACCGGCTTGGAACGCACGACGACGACACGGCCGAGCCGCTGCTCCAGCGCCTTGATCCGCTGACTCACCGCCGACGGCGTCACATGCAGCCGCCGCGCGGCCGCGTCGAAGCTGCCCTCGTCGATGACGGCGGCGACGGTCGCGGCGAGCTGGGCATCGATCTGCACATAAGCGATGCTAATGCTGATGCAGTTCTCTTCGTTGGAGTTCATGCCGCCACGGATCTAGCGTTGGAACGTGCTCACCCTGCTCGCCGGCCTCGGCCTCATGTACTCGCTGATCATCGCCGTCGGCGCGCAGAACGTCTTCGTGCTGCGTCAGGGCATGCGCCGCGAGCACGTGCTTCCGGTCGTGCTGATCTGCGCGGCATCCGATGCCCTGCTGGTGCTGGTCGGCACCGCCGGGCTCGGCTATCTCGTGAACTCGGCTCCCTGGCTGATCGTCGTCGCTCGCTGGGCGGGCGGCATCTCGCTGGTCGCGTACGGGATCTTCGCCGCCCGCCGAGCATGGGCGAAGGGCGGCGAGTCGCTGGCCGCAGAGACAGAGGCGGATGCCGCGGATGCGACATCCGGAGGCACCTCGGTGAAGACCGGCACCCGACTGGCGCCGGTCATCCTCGCCACCCTCGCCTTCACGTGGCTGAATCCGAACGTGTACCTCGACACCGTGCTGCTGATCGGCGGCATCGCCGCCACGCACGGCGACCAGCGCTGGCTGTTCGCCACCGGCGCGATCATCGGCAGCATCACCTGGTTCTTCGCGCTCGGCTACGGCGCGCGCTACCTCGGGCGCTGGCTGCGCACGCCGCGCGCCTGGCGCATCCTCGACACCGCGATCGCCGTGCTTCTGGTCACGATGGGCATCGCCCTCATCGTGCCGGTATTCGCCGGCTGATCTCAGCGGCGGTCGTCAGGAACGACGCAGCGACGGGTCGTCGATCTCGGCCATGCGGGCTGCCACGATCGCGCGGATGGCGTCGTCGGGCAGCGGATGCTCCGGCTGGAACCGGATGGTGCCCTTGGCGTGCTCGAACCCGTCCAGAGCGCCGGCGACGACCTCCGGCACCCGCCCGCTGAACGGGTACAGGCCGATGTGCTTCCTGGTGCGCATCACCGAGATCAGCGCCTTCCCGCCGTGCAGCAGCGCCGGCATCCCGTAGCTCGTGCCCTGCTCGGTCTCACCCGCCGTCGCACGTGCGATGTCGTAGACGTGCGTGATCACCGCTCGATCGGCCGGCTCGAGCCCTGCGAGGTAGTCGTCCACGGTGCCCATGCGTTCATCCTCGCATCGACGGCGCTCGATATCATCGGGTCATGACCGATTCCTCCGCCGAGGCGCCCCTCGACGAGGACGCGCCACGGGTCAGAGGCCGTTACGCGAAAGGTGTCGCCCGCCGTCAGGAGATCCTGGACAAGGCGATCGAGGTGTTCGCCCGGCGCGGGTCGCAGAAGACGTCGCTGCGCGCGATCGCGCAGGAGGTGGGCGTCACGCACGCGGCGCTCACTCACTACTTCGGCTCGCTCGAAGAGCTTCTGGTGGAGGTCTACCGCGAGTCGCAGCGTCCATCCGATGACGAAGCGTGCCTGGAGCTCGATGCCAGCCCTGCGATGGCCATGCGACGCTCGGCCGAGCAGAACCGGCGAATCCCCGGCATGGTCCAGCTCTACTCGACCCTCACCGCGACTGCGCTCGAGGATGATCATCCTGTCGCACAGGAGTACATCACCGCGCGCTTCGCGCGACTGCGCGAGGAGATCGCAGGCCAGGTGCGCGGTCTGCAGGATGCCGGCCGGCTGCGCGCCGACCTGGATCCGGTGCTCGTCGCCGCGCTGGTCGTCGCCGCGTCCGACGGACTGCAGACCCAATGGCTCCTCGACGACACGGTGAATCATGAGGACGCGCTCGAACTTCTGGACCGCCTGCTGCGCACCGACGCGCCGAACGGATCGGACGCATCGGACTGATCCGGGTCACCGCAGACCCGGTCCGCGACCGGGCCTGCGGCGGACGTCACAGCGTGGCTGCGAAAGGATCGAACCCGTCCGGCAGCAGAGGCACCGGTGCGACGGTGCTCTCCACGACGACGGTCTGGCCCGTCGCCGCCGACTCCTCGGCGGAGAGCAGCGTGTCGAGGACGTGGAATCCGAGCTCGCCCGACGCGACGTGCGGGCGGCCCTCCGCGATCGCACGGGCCATGTCGAGAGCGCCCATGCCCCGGCCGACCGCGATGTCCTCGTGCTCGATCTCGATCCACTCCTGCTCGACGGACATGCCGTCACGGAGCGCCCCGAGAGGCTTGACGTAGGCGATGCGCCCGGCGAAGAAGTTCGGGTCAGGGATTACGATGCTGCCATCGGTGCCGTGGATCTCGACGACTCCATGGCGCTCGAGTGCCGAGTCGAAGCTCAGCACGCTCTGCGCAGCAGCGCCCTGCTCGAAGGCGGTCACGATCTGCATCGTCGAGGGCACCTCGACGGGGAAGGTGTCGCCGGCGTGGGGACCGGTGTGGATCTCGCGCTCCGCACGTGCCTTCGTCCCCACAGCAGCGACGCTGGCGACCGGACCGAACAGGCTCACCAGGGCCGAGAAGTAGTACGGTCCCATGTCGAGCAGCGGACCGGCCCCCTTGGCGAACAGGAAGCCGGGGTTCGGATGCCACAGGTCGGGCCCCTGCGTCTGAAAGGCGGTCTGAGCGAACAACGGACGCCCGATCACGCCGCCGTCGATCGCGCGACGCGCGGCTTGGAAACCCGCGCCGAGCAGTGTGTCGGGCGCCGAGCCCACGCGTAGCCCGGCATCCACCGCCTCGCGCAGCAGCAGGGCGGCGCCGTCGCGGTCGAGACCGAGCGGCTTCTCGGTCCAGACGTGCTTGCCCGCGGCGACGGCCGCGCGCGAGACCTCGACGTGCACAGCGGGAACCGTGAGGTTCACCACCAGATCGACACCCGGGTGAGCGAGCACGTCCTCGGCCGAACCCGACGCCGCCACACCGTGCTTCTCGGCCTGCGCCTGTGCGCGGTCGCGCAGCAGGTCGCCGACGATGAGCACCTCGGTGTCGGGGAAACTGCCGAGGTTCTGCAGGTAGGTGTCGCTGATGACTCCGGCGCCGATCACGCCGATCCCGATCGCGCTCACAGGGAGAACCCGCCGTCGGTGAGGAAGGCGTAGCTGGCGGCGATGTCGGCGAAGACGTCACCCGGCGCGTTGTCGTACTCGATGATGGCGTACTGCAGCGCCGATGCCGCACGCAGCGCCTCGGCGAGCGGGACGTCACCGGTTCCAGCGTGCCGCTGTTCCAGCTCCGCAGAGCCGAACTCCGCGGCATCCGGTCCGAACGGATTCACCGCGGGAGCGATGCCGTCTTTGACATGCGCCGCCACCAGCCGATCGCCGAGCCGGGAGACCAGTGCGGGCACGTCCTGACCACCCACGAGCGCCCAGTACAGGTCGAGTTCGATGATGACGCGCTCGCCGGTGAGGGCGACGAAGCGCTCATAGGCGCTCTCGCCGTCGAAGTCGGCGACGAACTCCTGCGCGTGATTGTGGTAGCCGACCTCGAGACCGAAGGTCGCGGCCGTGTCTGCGAGCCTGTTGAGCCGGTCGGCGATGTCGGTGACGCCGTCGAGGGTCAGCCAGCGGGCCGGGGCGACGAACGGATCGATGACCGTCTTCATCCCGATCTTCGCTGCAGCCTCGAAGACCACCTCCGGCGCGGGCGTGGGGATCGATCCGTCCGGCGTCCACAGCTCGTCGCTCAGCAGCGGCGCGTGACCGGTCGGCGATGCGAGACCGGATGCGTCGAGGGCGGCGCGGATCCGGTCGGGGCGGCCGACGAAGTCGAACGCCTCGACGTTGCGGAGCCCGATGGCGGCGAGCCTGTCGAGCGATCCCTCCATGTCTGCGGTGAACTCCGCCGCGAGGGTGTACAGCTGTACCGAGGTCTCTGGTAGGGCCACGTCGACCTTCCTTTGTCATGGGTGCGGGCCCGAACGGCCCCGCGGACGAGAATAGCAGAATACCTCCATGTGGAGGTATTAGTCCCGCCTCAGTGATGACGACGCACGCAACGCAGAAGACCCCCGCCCCGGAGGGCGAGGGTCTTCGTGATGAGCGTCAGACTCAGATGGCGTTGACGTCCAGCGGGATGCCGGGGCCGAACGTGGTCGACACGGCGCCCTTCTGGATGTAACGGCCCTTCGAGCTGGACGGCTTCAGGCGCACGATCTCCTCGAGCGCGGCCTTCATGTTCTCGTCGAGCTGCTCAGCCGAGAACGAGGCCTTGCCGACGACGAAGTGCACGTTGGCGTGCTTGTCGACGCGGAACTCGATCTTTCCGCCCTTGATCTCCTCGACGGCCTTGGCCGTGTTCGGGGTCACGGTGCCGGTCTTCGGGTTCGGCATCAGACCACGGGGGCCCAGCACCTTACCCAGACGACCGACCTGGCCCATGAGCTCAGGGGTCGCGACGGCGGCGTCGAAGTCGGTCCAGCCTGCGGCGACCTTCTCGATCAGCTCGGTGCCACCGACCTCGTCGGCGCCCGCGGCGATGGCGGCCTCAGCAGCCGGGCCGTTGGCGAACACGATGACGCGGGCCGTCTTACCGGTGCCGTGCGGGAGGATGACGGTGCCGCGCACCATCTGGTCGGCCTTGCGGGGGTCGACCGAGAGCTTCAGCGCGACCTCGACGGTCGAGTCGAACTTCGCCGAGCCGGTCTCCTTGGCCAGGACGACAGCCTCGGTGGGCGTGTAGAAACGGTCTGCCTCGATCTTGGCGAGGGCGGCGTTGTAAGCCTTGGACTTAGCCATGATTATTCTCCTCAGCCCTCGACCGTGATGCCCATGGAACGGGCGGTACCGGCGATGATCTTCGACGCGGCCTCGATGTCGTTCGCGTTCAGGTCGGCCTGCTTGGTCTCGGCGATCTGACGGACCTGGTCCTTGGTGATCTTCGCGACCTTGACAGTGTGCGGCGTGGCGGAGCCCTTGGGCACACCAGCGGCCTTCTTGATCAGCTCAGCAGCCGGCGGGGTCTTCAGGATGAACGTGAAGCTGCGGTCCTCGTAGACGGTGATCTCCACGGGGATGACGTTGCCGCGCTGCGACTCGGTCGCGGCGTTGTACGCCTTGCAGAACTCCATGATGTTGACGCCGTGCTGACCGAGCGCGGGGCCGATCGGCGGCGCCGGGTTAGCTGCACCGGCGTTGATCTGAAGCTTGATCAGGCCGGTCACCTTCTTCTTAGGTGCCATTGTGATTCCTTTCTCGAGCGGATGCCCCGAGGCATCCCTCTCCCGCGGATCCGGCATCTCCGGAGCGCGGTGCTGTCTGCGCGCACGCCGACCCTTCGCCAAGCTCAGGGAGCGGCGCACAAACCAGACAAGTCTACCCGATCAGAGCGGATGCCGCGTGCGCGGTGCCCCGTCGCTCTGATAGAGCGCGATGATCCGCTCGCCGAGCTCGCGCAGCGCCGCGCGCACCTCAGGAGGACCGATCGCCTCGGCGACGCCCGCCCAGCCCGCCAGCTGCTCGGCGAGCGCATCGACCCGGTGCGCGCGCACCTCCATGAGTGCGCGCCCGTCCTCATCCGGCTCGGCCTCCAGCACGAACGCTTGAGCGCCGAACCGGTCCTGAAGCGCTCGCACGGCCCACGGTTCCACGCGCACCAGTGCCCGCGCGGAACCGCGGAGGTCCTCGACGCGCTCGACCATCCGCGCCCAAGCCTCCGCGACATCGAACCCGTCCGGCGCCCTGCCGTGCTCCGGCAGCAGCGTCAGCTCACGGATGCGATCGATCCGATACATCCGAAGCCGCTCCACGTCCGCGGCATCCGTCCCACCCTGCAACGGGGCGCCGAGCAGGTACTGCCTGCTTCCCCGGTTGCCGATGACGAGCGGCACCAACTCGATCCCGACCCTGGCGAGGGACCCGTCGTAGTCGGCCTGCACCCGGTGCCGGCCTGCGATCGCTCGTTGCAGCGTCGCGACCGTCGCCGAGGTCGCCTCGTCGGCGACCTCGCCCCACGGTGCATCCCGGACCGTGGATGCGGCAACGCGCTGCGCGCCCTCTCGGAACGGCGCCGGCATGGCGCGCACCAGCTTGCGCACCGCGGCGATGCGCTCTGGATCGGCATGGCCGCTCTGGCTCAGCCCGATCAGCAGCGAGGTGACCTCGCCCTCGGTCAGCCCCGTGAGGTCGGTCCGGGCACCGCCGATCAACCGCCAGCCGCCGCCTCTGCCACGAGTCGGGTAGATCGGAACGCCCGACATCGCCAGCGCCTCGAGATCGCGGCGCGCGGTGGGCACCGACACCTCGAGCTCTTCCGCGAGCTCGGCGGCGGTGATCTGCGGGCGCCCCTGCAGCAGCAGGAGTGCCTGGATCAGCCGATCTGCACGCATTTCGAGATTCTTTCCGAGAAGTTTTTTAAGTGATCAGAGGATGAGCACTTCACCCTTCAGCATAGAAGTATCAACAGTTCACCGAAGGAGAAACGACATGTTCCGTGGCCTCGCCAACCTCAACCTCGTCGCCGACGACATGACCGCCGCCGTCGACTGGTACACGCAGGTGTTCGATTCGGCCCCCTACTTCGTGCGACCAGAGCAGGGCCCCGCACAGTACGCCGAGTGGCGCTTCGGCGATGATGACGACGAGTTCGCCCTGATGGACGCCCGGTTCCGCCCCGCGCTCCCCCAGCCCGGCGGCGCCCTGGTCAGCATGCACGTCGACGACATCCAGGCGTCCTACGACCGCCTGATCGCCCTCGGCGCCACCCCGTTCGACCCGGTGACCCAGCGCGGAGAGGGCTGGTACTCGGCATCCGTCAGCGATCCGTTCGGCAACCTGGTCGGCCTGATCCAGAGCCCGCACTGGGCGTCTCAGCACGCCTGACACCGCCGAACGCGAAAGCGGCCGTCCCCGAGGGGACGGCCGCTTTCGTGCACTTCGTCAGGCTCAGCGCCCGATGTCAGATCATCTTGGTGACCTGGTCGAACGACAGCTCGACCGGGGTCTCGCGCTCGAAGAGCGACACCAGCACGGTGAGCTTGCCGCTCTCGGGCTTGATCTCGCTGATCGAACCGGGAAGGCCGGCGAACGAGCCCTCCTTGATGGTGATCGTCTCGCCGATCTCGAAGTCGACCTCAGCTGCGACCGGGCGAGCCACAGCCGTGCCGCCCTTGGCGGTGATGGACTTCGCGGTCGGAACGTCCTTCACCTCGACGAGGGACTTCAGCATGTTGAAGGCCTCTTCGAAGCGCAGCGGGGTCGGGTTGTGCGCGTTGCCCACGAAGCCGGTGACACCGGGCGTGTGGCGGACGACCGACCAGGTGTCCTCGTTGAGCTCCATGCGCACCAGCACGTAGCCGGGGATGCGCACGCGGGTGACCATCTTGCGCTGGCCGTTCTTGATCTCGACGACGTCCTCCATCGGGACCTCGATCTGATAGATGTCGTCCTCGACCTCGAGCGTCGACTTGCGCTGCTCGATGTTGGCCTTCACCTTGCGCTCGAAGCCGGCGTAGGAGTGGATGACGTACCACTTGCCGGGCAGCATGCGCAGGTCGAGGCGGAAGGCCTCGTACGGGTCCTCCTCGGCCTGCTCGTCGTCGGACTCCTCAGAGTCGTCGCCGAGCTCGGGGCCGTCGTAGGGGGTGACCTCGGCCGCCTCCTCGGCTTCCAGCTCGGCGGCCTCTTCGGCAGCCGAATCGGTCAGAACCTCTGCGGCGGCCTCAGTCTCGGCCGTCTCGTCCAGGTTGAGAGCGTCGTTCACGATCGCGTCCGCCTCCGGGTCGTCGATGTCTTCAGTGTCGTCATCGGTCTCGTCGATTTCCTCGTCGTCCTCGATGTGCAGGGCGACGTGCTCGACCGCGGTCGCAGAGAGCTCTTCGGCGGCGAGGACGTTCCCCTCCTGGGACTCGTCCTCCTCGCTCGACTGCTCGGCCGCGGTCGCCCAGTCGGCGTCGTCGGAATATCGTTCAGACACTGTGCTTCTTTCCGTTCACTGCGGCGGATGCCGCAGGGGCGTCACTTGCCGGGGACTCCGAACACCACGTGCGTGAGGTATCCGAAGACTGTGTCCAGGCCGTACACGACGCCCATCACGATCAGCACGAACACGAGCACGACCAGCGTGAACTTCACCAGTTCCTTGCGGGTCGGCGTGACGACCTTGCGAAGCTCGGCGATCACCTGCCGGAAGAACAAAGCGATTCGACCGAAGAAGCCCAGCTTCTTGTCGCGGGTGGCGGTACCGCCGAACGCTGCGACCTCGCCGCGCGGTTCGTCCTGATCCATCCTGCACGTACCTTTCGTGGTCAGCGTCGCGCTGACGCGCAGGGCGGACAGGAATCGAACCTGCAACCTGCGGTTTTGGAGACCGCTGCTCTGCCAATTGAGCTACCGCCCTAGAGACCCGGAGGCCCCTGGGATCCGCATCCCCGCACCGACCAGGGGCACGGCGAAAGAATGCAGACAACTGCCCCACCAGTGTACGACATCCGCGACCCTCCTCCGAACCGAGGTCGGAGCGGGCGCTCGAGCCGGGGCAGGAACCGGCCCCCTGTTAGGCTCTGCGAGCGGCCGCGAACGGGAGGGGACAAGTGACCGAGGAGATGCAGCAGTTCCAGGTGGATCTGCGGGGTGTCGTCGACCTTCTGAGTCGCCACATCTACTCGAGTCCCCGGGTATATCTGCGAGAGCTCCTGCAGAACGGCAGGGATGCGATCACGGCGCGTCGCGAGGTGGACGGCGGCGGCGGGACCATCCGGATCACGCCGCTCTCCGAGCACAGCGCCGAGTTCGTGCTGCGCGACGACGGTGTGGGTCTGACCGCCTCCGAGGTCGCGGAGCTGCTCGCGACCGTGGGCCGCAGCTCCAAGCGCGACATCTTCGATCTGCCGCGCAGCGACTTCCTCGGCCAGTTCGGCATCGGCCTGCTGAGCTGCTTCATGGTCGCCGACAGCATCGTGATCCGCTCCCGGAGCGCCCGGGGCGGAGCGTCCGTGGAGTGGACGGGCAACGCCGACGGCACCTTCGTGGTCGCCGAGCTCGACGAACAGCTGCCGATCGGCACCAGTGTGCACCTGGTGCCGCGCTTCGACGCCGGCGACCTGCTGAGAGGCCCCGCCGTGCGCGAGCTCGCGCAGACCTTCGCCGAGTTCCTGCCGGTGCGCGTGGTGCTCGACACCCCGGCGGGCGACGTGGACGTCACGCGCCCCGCGCCGTTCCTGGACGGCGCGATGACGGATGCCGCGTGGGCCGACGCCGCCCGCGGCTACGGCCGCGACCTCATCGGCGCCGCCCCTCTCGACGTCATCGAGATCGCGGAGCCGGGTACCGGCACCCGGGGACTCGCCTACGTGCTGCCCTACGCCCCGCCTCCCGGCGCCCGGCAGGCGACCCGCATGTACCTCGGCCGGATGCTGCTCTCGGAGCACACCCCCGATGTGCTGCCGGACTGGGCCTTCTTCGTGCGCGCCGTGGTCGACTCCACCGGCCTGTCCCCCACGGCCAGCCGCGAGTCCCTGGTCGAGGACCCTGCGCTCGAGCACGCCCGCGAGCAGCTCGGCGCCGGCATCCGCCGCTGGGTGCTCGAGCTGGGGCTGCGCGAGCCGCACCGTCTGGCGCAGTTCGTGGCGGTGCACGAGATCGGCCTGAAGTCGCTGGTGCGCCACGACGAGGAGCTGGCCCGCTTCATCACACGCTGGCTGACCGTCGAGACCACGCACGGCACGATGCGTCTCGGCGATCTCGCCGAGCGCTTCCCGCTGGTGCGGTACGCCGCATCCGTCGACGAGTTCCGCCAGGTCGCGGGCATCGCCCGCCCCGGCGAAGTGCTCGTCAACGGCGGGTACCTGTACGACGCGGACCTGGTGCGGATGCTGCCGGAGCTGTACCCGGGCGTCACCGTCGAGAAGGTCGACGTCACCGGCGAGCTCGACCGCCTCGACCCGCCGCCGCTGGATGACCGCGACGCCGCGGTCGCCCTCGAGGAGCGCGCGAGCGCCGTGCTCGCCGCATCCGGCTGCGCGGTCGTGGTGCGCACGATCGACCGTCCGGAGCTCACCGGACTGTACGTCGCCGACCCGGATGTACTGCGCGCGATGGACCGGACGCGCACCAAGGGCATCACCGGTTCGCTCTGGGGAGGCGTGCTCTCGCGCATCGACGACCAGGTCGGCGCCGCCCGAGACGACGACCTCGCCGCGCGGCTGTGCCTGAACTGGAGCAACCGCGTCGTGCGCGCTCTCGTCGGGGTGCAGGACGACGCCGTGTTCGCGCGCACCGTGCAGCTGCTCTACATCCAGTCGCTGCTCGCCGGCCACCATCCGCTGTCCGACGCCGACCGTACGCTCATGACCACGGCGCTGGCCGATCTCGTGACCCTGTCAGCCGGCCTCGAGGCCGACGTCTTCCCCTTCGACGACCTGCGCTGACCCGGCGCGACCTGCACCCAGAAGGAGCACCATGTCCCAGCCGACCGCCCGTTTCGCGCAGCTGCTCGAGGAGATCGACCGCACGCCCTGGGGACCAGCCGAACAGGCGCTGACGGCCGAGGCCGTCGCCCTCGCAGTCGAGATCGGCGACGAGCAGCTGGAGTACCGTGCGCGGATGCGGCAGACCGCGTCGGCGAACATGGGCGGCGCCACCGACGTGATGCTGAACTCGTTCGCCTGGTGCCTGGCACGGCATGACGCCGACCCCGCGCGCTTCCCCGCCGACATCGAGAACGGCGGCGCCGACCTGATGTGGCAGTTCAAGTGGATGGCGGCATCGCTGCGCTCCTCTCCGGCGTTCTCGCAGGAGCAGATCGCCGCGGTGCTCGACGACATGGAGGCGCACTACCGCGCCGCCGGCATCGGCATGAGCGGCGTGCTCACGGCACGTTTCGAGGACGCGTGGGATGCCGGCCGGATGGACGAGGCCGAGGAGCTGCGCGTGCGCCTGGAGGCGACACCGCGCGACGACTACAGCCACTGCGACGCCTGCGGTCGCAGTCAGATCGCCGGCTTCTTCGCCGCGACCGACCGCGAGGAGGATGCGGTCCGCCTGGTCGAGGAGATGATCGAGGGCGGCTTCTCCTGCGGCGAGGAGCCCGAGCACGCGCTCTCGCGCGCCCTGATCCCCTACCTGCACCTCGGCCGCTTCGAGGAGGCGAAGGCCGCGCACCTGCGCAGCTACCGCCTCGCGAAGGACAACCCCGACAATCTCGTGATCGTCGCGAACAACATCGACTTCGCCGCGCTCACCGGCAACGAGGCGCGCGCCCTGACGATGATCGAGCGGCACCTGCCCTGGCTCGCGCACGACCAGCTCAACGTCGACGGGCATCACGCCGCCCTCAGCACGATCGCCTTCGCCCTCGATCGCGTCACGGCTGCCGGCCACGGCGGTACGCCGGTGCGCGGAGCGGATGCCGCGGCGCTCGTGCCTCTCTTCGGCGAGCACGACGGCGTCTGGACCGCCGAGCAGCTGGCGGCCGCCGCATGGGCCGCGGCCGACCGCATCGGCGCCGCGTTCGACGAACGGGACGGCACCGACGGGCACACGCAGCGCCGGGCCCGCATGCAGCAGCTCGCCGCCGAGCACTACGACGTGCCGATCCGCTCCGACGTCTTCGCCCCCGCGCCGACGGTCGATCCCGTGGACGCCGACGGCTGGTACGACCGTGCGGTCGCCATCGGCAGCTACGGCTCCGAGCAGGATGCGCTGGCGGCCGCCGACCGCGCCGAGTCGGCCGGGCTGTCGGATGCGGAGAAGCGTGCACGGATGGTCGGGCTGCGCATCGGCGCCCTGGTGGCGCTGGAGCAGCTCGATGCGGCATCCGCTCTGCTCGCTCCGCGACTCGCGGAGCTGCGCGCGTCCGCGCAGGACGACCAGGCCGCGCTCGAGGAGCGCCTGGGCCTGGCGATCTTCGGCCGCAGCACTCCCGAGGACATCGCGGACCTGGAGCGCGAGTGGACGGATGCCGCGGCTCTGTCTGCTCGCCCGCGCGCCGATCTGGCCCTGACTCTCGCATCGGTGCGCGCCGGCGAGGACGCCCCCTCCACGCTGGAACTGGCCGCCCAGGCGGAGCAGATCTATGCGGAGGTCGGCGAGAACCGGCTCGCCACCACAGCGACTCTCACCGCCGCGGTCACGCTGCTGCGCGCCGAGCGCACCGCGGAGGCCGCGGAGCTGCTGGATCGCATCGTCGAGGCCGACCGGGTGAACGACGGCCACCGCGCCAGGGCGCTGGATCTGCGCGCCCGGGTGCGTGGTGGCATGGGCGAGTTCGCGGCGGGCGCGGCCGACGCCGACCGCGCGGCCGGCCTGCTCGCCGCACTCGGTGCCGAACGCGCCCTCGCGAACGCGCAGCTGCTGGCCGGTGCGCTCTGGGAGGACGCCGGCGAGCCCGACCAGGCCGTCGTCCGGTACCGCCTCGCGGCGCGACTCGTGTCCGAGCACGGAGGCGACCGTGAGGGCGTGGAATTCCGGCAGGCACGGGCGATGCTCGCCGCCGGTGACGCTGCCGAGGCCGCGGAGCTGCTCAGCGACGTGCTGCAGCGCGAGGAGAACGCGGAGGCACCGGCGGGATCGCGCGCGATCACCGTCGGTCTGCTGGCGCGGGCGCTCGCGGGTTCGGGCGAGTTCGGCCAGGCGGTCGGTGCGTTCGGCTACCAGGCCGGGCTGCACGCCGAGGCGGAGGAGCCCGCCGACCAGGCGCTCGCGATGCTCGAGCAGGCGCGCATCCTCGCCCGGTTCGGCGAGATGGACGAGGCGATCGAAACTCTGGAGGAGGCCGCAGAACTGGTGCGCCCCACCGAGGCCGCCGGGGCGATCACCCAGGTGCTGCACGAGCTCGGTCAGGGCTACGGGGCGCAGAAGGACGAGCGCGCCTTCGCCCTGTTCGACGAGGTCGCACGGGTCGCCGCCGAGAACGACGCGGCCTGGCTGATCGCCGATGTGACGGACTCGCGCGGCCGTGCATTCGCCGAGCTCGGCAGAGTCGACGAGGCCGTGGCCGCGGCGCTGACCGCCGCCGACGGATTCGCCGGGCTGGGCGATGCCGGATCGGCCGGCGGATCGGAGCTGTTCGCCGCCCGCGTGCTCACCGAGGCCGGCCGCCGCGACGACGCCGTTCCGCTGTTCCGCAGCGCGATCGAGCGCGCCGAGCAGATCCCGCCGCTGCGCCAGGTCGCCGCGCTGGAACTGGGCGACGTGCTCGAGGCGCTCGGCCGCAGTGGCGAGGCCGCCGAGGCGCGGGCGATCGCGGAGGCCTGACCCGCCGCTCAGTACTCCGAGACGCTGTAGCGCTCCGGTTCGGGCGTGCGCGAGAACGCACGCCCGGAGAGCGACCCGGCGACGATGCGGACGAAGTTGTACTTGAGCGTGGGAATCCAGGGCGCGAGACCGAGCGCCTCGGCCGCCTCCTGCTCGGCGAGCGTCTCGAGACGATGCGCTGAGCCCCGCACGATGACGCTCCAAGCCTCTGTGTCGGAATGGTCGTCGACCTCGAAGAGCACTTCGTCGTTGACGGTGAGCTCGATCAGCTTGCTCCCCTCCGCAGTGCGGAAGACGATCGAGTGATCATCGACGACGTAGTTGACCGGAAAGATGTCGAGCACGTCGCCGACATGCGTGACCAGTCTTCCGAGTTCCTGCGCGCCCAGGCGCTGCCAGCACTCCTCGCTGCTCAGTCGCGCGACTGCATCCTCTGCGCTCATGGGCCGATCCTCCTCCCTCCGGCGTGTGATGTCCACCGCCCGGGACAGGGCAGAATTGGCCTTCTATGGAACCTGTCCCCCTGCTGCGGCGCGCCGGCGCCGAACTGCTCGGCACCGCGCTGCTGACAGCGGTCACGCTCGGCTCTGCGGCGATGGCCCAGAAGCTCTCGACGGATGCCGGGCTGCGTCTGCTCGAGGGGTCGCTGGCGACCATGCTCGGGCTCGGCGCCCTCATCCTGCTGTTCGGCCCGGTCTCGGGCGGGCACTTCAACCCCGCCGTGTCGCTCACCGATGCCGTGCTGAGCAGGCGCGGCAGCGGCAAGGGCCTGCGTCCTGGTGAGCTGGGCGTCTACGTACTCGCCCAGGTGATCGGCGCGGTTCTCGGCGCGCTGCTGGTGAACGTGATGTTCGAGGTGCCTGCGGGGCTGGGCGCCGTGCAGCGGGCGACCCTCCCCGCTCTGGTCGGCGAGGTCGTGGCGACAGCGGGCCTCGTGCTGCTCATCGTCGGTCTGGTGCGCGCCGGTCGCAGCATCATGGTCATCGCGACGGCGGTCGCCGCGTACATCGGCGCGGCGTTCTGGTTCACCAGCTCGACCGCCTTCGCCAACCCCGCGGTGACCGTCGGACGACTCCTCACCGACTCTGCGGGCGGCATCGCGCCGGCATCCTTCCTGCCTTTCCTGCTCGCACAGCTGATCGGCACCGGCGTGGGCATCGCCCTGGCCGTCCTGCTCTTCCCGCATCCGCGCACGCCGGGCACGGACGTGCCTCTCGTGCACGAGCCCGAGGCCGTCGCAGACGCGGCGACCGATGATTAGGAGCATCCGATGACGGAGATTCCCGACGCTGCTCCCGTGCACCGCAAGCCGCGCCGATACGGCACCGGCCGCATGGAGGCGCTCAGCGACGGCGTGTTCGCCTTCGCCGCCACGCTGCTGGTGCTCGATCTGGTGATCCCTCGCAGCGACGGCTCGCAGGATCTGCTGGGCGCATTCTTCGACCTCTGGCCGCACTATCTGACGTATGTGATCAGCTTCGCGACGATCGGTGCGACCTGGCTGGCGCACAACGCGATCTGCGAGCAGCTGAAGCGCGCCGATTCGACATTCCTGCGGCTGAACCTCGTGCTGCTGCTGCTCGTCGCGTTCGTGCCGTTCCCCACGCGCTTCCTCGCGGAGTACATCAGCTCGGACGCCTCGGAGCGGGTGGCCGTGGTGCTCTACGGCATCTCGTTCCTGCTGCTGCTCGGCATGATGCTGCTGCTGTGGTGGTACGCGCGGACGCACCAGCTGCTCGCCGACGACGAGGACGGTGAGGCGCGGCTGTTCACCTACCGCCTGCTGCCCGGCGTCGGCGTGTACATCATCCTCATCTGTCTCGGGCTGGTCTGGCCGATGGCGGCGGTGTTCGGCTACCTCGCCCTCGCGCTGTTCTTCATCGTGCCGCTGCGCCGACGACGCCGGACCGCCTGACGGCGTCGGTCAGAACAACTGGCGCCAGTTCGCCTTCGCGAGGTCGAGCAGCTCGTCGCCACGGCCCGACATCACGGTGCGCAGCGCGTACAACGCGAATCCCTTCACCTGATCGGCCTTGATCGCCGGCGGCATCGAGAGCTCCTGCCGCTCGGTGACCACGTCGAGCAGTGCGGGGCCATCGTGCGCGAGCACCTCTGCGACCGCGTCGAGCAGGTCCTCCGACCGCTCCACGCGCCGCGCGAAGATGCCCAGCGCCTGCGCGACAGCGGCGAAGTCGGGGTTCTCCAGATCGGTACCGTAGGTCACGAACCCGGCGGCCTTCATCTCGAGCTCGACGAAGTTCAGCGACGAGTTGTTCACCACGACGACCTTCACGGGCAGCTTGTTCTGCGTCAGCGAGATCAGCTCGCCGAGCATCATCGACAGACCGCCATCGCCGGCCAGCGCGACCACCTGCCGGTCGGGATACGCGACCTGCGCGCCGATACCGTGCAGCAGGGCGTTCGCCATCGAGCCGTGGTTGAACGAGCCGATCAAGCGGCGGTTCTCGGTCATGGTGAAGTAGCGCGCCGCCCACACGGTCGGCGATCCGACGTCCGCGGTGAACACGGCATCGGAGGATGCCGCCTCGTCCAGCAGCCTGGCGAGGTACTGCGGGTGGATGGGCGCCTTGCCGCGCGACGGCACCGCCAGATCGTCGAGCTTCGCACGCGTCCTGCGATAGTGAGCGGTCGCGTCCTCGAGATGCGTGCGGTCCTCCTTGCGCTTCAGCCGCGGCAGCAGCGCATCGGCGGTCGCCTTCACGTCGCCGACCAGTCCGAGGTCGAGCGGATGCCGCTTGCCGAGCTGCGATCCGCGGATGTCGACCTGGATCGTGGTCACCCCGTCGGGATAGAACTGCGTGTACGGGAAGTCGGTGCCGAGCAGCAGCAGCGCGTCGGCGGCATCCATCGCCCGATAGCCGGATGCGAAGCCGAGCAGGCCGGTCATGCCCACGTCATAGGGGTTGTCGTACTCGATGAACTCCTTGCCGCGCAGCGCGTGCACGATCGGGGCGCCGAGCCGGTCGGCGAGCGCGATCACCTCATCATGAGCGCCCTCGACACCCGCTCCAGCGAGGATCGTCACGCGATCGCAGCCGTTCAAGATCGTGGCCGCCTTCTCGAGCTCGGCAGCGCTGGGCATGACCACCGGGCGGGTGCGCTCGATCACCGTGGTGCGCGTGTCACGGGCATCCGCCAGCGCGACGTCGCCGGGGATGACGACGACCGCGACGCCGCGCTGCTCGATCGCCGCGCGCATCGCGATCTCGAGCACGCGCGGCATCTGACTGGCGTCGGCGACATACTCGACGTACACGCTGGACTCGCGGAACAGCTCCTGCGGGTGCGTCTCCTGGAAGTAACCGGTGCCGATCTCACTGGTCGGGATGTGCGCGGCGATCGCGAGCACCGGCACGCGTGAGCGGTTCGCGTCGTAGAGTCCGTTGATCAGGTGCAGGTTGCCAGGCCCGCACGAGCCGGCGACGACAGCGAGGTCGCCGGTCAGCGCGGCGTCGGCTGCAGCCGCGAAAGCCGCAGTCTCCTCGTGCCGCACGTGCACCCAGCGGATCGTGCCGTCCTTGCGGAGCGCATCGGTGAACCCGTTCAGCGAGTCTCCCGGAATGCCGTAGACGCGCTGCACCCCGTTCGCGCGCAGGGTCTGGACGATGTTCTCGGCGACAGTGGTCATGACGGCCTCTCATGAAGGGACAGGACGCCTCCGACGCTACTCCGTGGGATCGGGTTTGGGACGGATCGGGAGCATTCGGCCATGTACTGGGCAAGACTCGAATCCGGAGGATCCGATGGATGACCTTGACGCGCTGCTGAATCGCAGCGACCCTGCCCGCGGGCGGCTGAACGACATCGACCCGCTGATCGCGGACCTCGCGAATGCCACAGCGTCGGCGCCCCGCCGGCATTGGTGGAAGCGTCCGCGGATCGTCCTCCCGATCGCGTTCGGGGTCGCGTTACTGGCAACCGGGGCAGCCGCCTACGTGCCTCTGACTCTGTTCATCAACGGGCAGCGGGCCGAATCCGAAGTCCGCATCCCGATCCACTACGAGACCGAGACAGGGGTGACGGTCGATTGCTGGTACGGGATCTACGTGGGCGACCCGGCGAACCGGACGGAAGCCGATCAGCGGCTCGCTGACTTCCTGAACGCACAGGACTGGACCGGGATCGGTCAGAGGATCTATGAGAAGGCGATCGCGGAACCCTTCGCGCCCGGTCCGAACGACGACTGGGAGGTCGACACCCAGGAGATCCGGGACGACTTCTCGTTCAACCGTGCGCTGTCCGAGCTCGTCGACGGACGGGTCCCGGAGTCGCTCGTGCACGACGGCATGGGCTGGGGAGCGACCAGCAACTGCACGGGACAGCTGCGATGACCAGCGAGCACATCACCCAGGTCATTCGTGACAACGGGAGCGACCTGCTCGGTTACTTCGTCCGTCGCGTGCAGGACCGGGAGCAGGCCGCCGATCTGCTCGCCGACCTGTTCGTCGTGATCTGGCGGCGCCGAAGGGCGCTACCGCCGACACCGGAAGATGCCAGGAAGTGGTGCTTCGGCGTCGCCAAGAACGTGCTGCGGGAGCACCATCGCGGTAGGACGCGCCGGAACAACTTGGCCAACGCTCTCCGCAGTCATCTGGAGACGATCGTCGCCGATCCGGCGCTCTGCGCGGAAGACTCTGAGCGGGATGCGGCAGTCCGCGGTGCCGTGCGCAGTCTCGACGCCCGTTCCAGGGAACTGGTCGTGCTCATCCACTGGGACGGATTCGCCATCGCCGATGCCGCTGCACATCTCGGGATGAATCCGTCGACGGCGCGGACGCGCTATGCACGCGCACGCGCACGGCTCGCCCAAATGCTGTCCGAGGGAACATCGCCGCCGGGCGTTGCGGTCAGTGCATCGACCGCTCCCGCCTCGTGATGAGACTGATACGGCTCCTGAGAGCCGTCCGGATACCCGGCGCTCCCTTGCTCAGACGAACATGACGTGTCGGGGTGCGGCGTCGGAGTACTCCCGGCCGTCGGGCGCGGTCCAGGCGACCGCGCCGTCGGTGCCGATGCGTGCCGTCCAACGGAACTGCTCGGGCACGCTGGGGTGTTTGAGCCGGTGGTGCGCGGGGCAGAAGTGCGCCAGGTTGTCGATCGCGGTCGGCCCACCGAGGGCGTGGTCGTGGTTGTGGTCAATCTCACAGGAGACCGCGGGTCGACGGCAGCCGGGGAATCTGCAGTGCTGATCGCGGGCACGCAGGAATCTGCGCATCCCATCGGTCGGCGTGTAGGCGTCGGTCTCGACGACCATTCCAGTCGGGTCGAGGAAGAGCCTGGCCCACCCGGGACTTCGCCCCGCCAGTTTCCGGGCTACGTCCGGGTGCACCGGACCGATCCCGTCGATCTCGGCCATCCGATCGTCAGCGCCGGCGAGCGTGCTCGCGGCAACGGTGACCTGGATCCGAGCGGCAACACCATCCAGCCCGGTACCGGACAGGGCGGTCGGATCGGCGCCGAGCAACAGGTCGGCGAATAGGTCAGCACGGATCTGATCCAGCGTGCGCTCGCCAGCCCGTTCGGCGTCGTCGGCCCGATTCAGGTCGGCGAGGAACCCGTCCATCCGGGCCAGGAACTCGCCCGCCGGCTCCGGGTCGGAGGGGAACCACTCGTCGTCGGGATGGCCGAAGAAGGGTCGGCCGGTCTGGGGCGAACCGTTGTCGAGGCTGCTCCCGCTGCCAGACTCGGACTCGGCGGCCAGGAACGCCTCTACCCGAGCGAAAAACTCCTCGATCGAGTCGTGGTCATCGGGCAGACGATCCGACCATGCCGCGCACCGAGCGTCTTCATCCGCGAACGTGCCCTCATCGGCTGTGGCGACCACGGCGTCGATCGAACCGCGAGCAATGCTGCCCGTCGACGCCGCACCATCCGCCGAAACCTCCATCGCAGCACGCCCGGCACCTGTTCCAACGCGGTCCGCCTGCAAACCATTGGCCAGCACACCATCGGACGGCTCGCCGTCGGTCTGCGCGCGCTCTGCGTTCCCCGTGCGGCGGTCCGCGGCCTCCGTCGCCCGCTCCTCAGCCTCCGCCTTCTCGGCACGCACGACCTCACGGACGAGCTGGTCAAGGCGGTCGCGGATCGCGAACGCGATGTGCTCCGGCAGCACCGCGGTCAACCTCGCCAGGCCGTCCTCGAGCGACACGATCTGCACGCACCGCTCCGCCCGCGCCCGCTCATGCCGCTCCCGCACCGTCTCCCCCAGCAGCGCCGCTACCACCTGCCGCGCATGCACCCCGGTGCGCGCCGGGGAGTCCTGCTCGGCGAACGCCAGCACCGCCGCATCGAACAACCCTGTCATCGCAGGGTCGACCGTGCCGTTGCGGACCGCCTCGTCGATCACCGCCGCCGCCTGCGTGATCTGCCGGGCATGGCCGACCGTGATCCGGCCCTCCCGCAGCGCATCCAGCACCGCAGAGTGATGATCGGTCAACGTCCGCGACGCGGCGAACGCCGACTCCACAGTCCCCTTCGCCAGGCGCCCCGCCGCAGAGAACTCCGCGAGCATCGACCGGCGGATCGACTCCCGCGCCAGCTGATGCTCCGCGACATCCGCATCGAACAGCACCTGACGAGCGGCAAGCAGCTCCGCCGCCCTCGCCTCCATCCGATCGATCTCCCGCCGACACGCCACCCAGGCATCGAGAAGAGCATCCCGCTCTTCGAATCCCGACACCTCGTCCATGCGTCCAGTTTAGTATATTTATACGAATTCGGGAAGGGTGAATCACGACTTTTCTCGGACGTTTCAGCCCAGATGGCCGGACCCGACTGATCGATCAAGCCGCACCCCCAAGGCGAGCATGCGCCTCACTCCGTGATGTACACCGCGTGGCCGATCCAGCCCGGATCCGTCAGCGCGTCGACGGCGGCACGGCCCACGGTGTCGAAGGTGGTGCTGTAGTGCCACCGCACGGAGAGGTCGATCCGGGTGCGGTACGGGACCCTCCCGGTGCCCTGCACGAGACGGCCGGGGCGGATGCTGGTCCAGTCGAGCCCGGAGGCCGCCATCGCGGCATCCATCGCCATCGTGTCCTCGTTGTTGGCCCGGAGCACCCGCTGCAGGATCGGCTTCGCGACGAACCGCGCGAGCGGGTCGTCGCCGGCGACATAGGGCGCACCGGCCGAGATCGTGATCAGGCGGCGGATGCCCGCGCGGCCCATCGCCTCGACGGTCGCGGCCATGCCGTCGCGGAGGATGCGGGTGTCGGCGTCGCCTTTGACGAAGCCGAGCATCGAGATCACCGCGTCCGCTCCGGCCATCGCCACAGCGAGAGCGTCGATGTCTCGGGCATCCGCCTGCGCGACCTCGGTCGACTGCGGCGCCGACGACGGGGTGCGCACCACCGACACGACCTCGTGGCCGGCGGCGAGTGCGTGGGCGACAGCCCGTCGGCCGGACCTGCCCGATGCTCCGATGATGACGACGCGCATGCGATTCTCCTGGGGTGAGTGAACACTTACTCACTAGAATAGCCCCATGGCCGAACCCGCTCCTCCCGCCCGCGAACGCTTCCTCGACGCGGCGCTGCTCGTCATGCGCGAGCGCGGCATCGCGAACACGACGACCAAGCTCATCGCGCAGCAGGCCGGGCTCTCCGAGGCGCTGCTGTACAAGAACTTCGACGACAAGCAGCACCTGTTCCTGTGCGTGCTCGAGGAGCGCACGCCACGGGTGCGCTTCGATCCCGACGCTGCGGGGTCGGAGGATCTCTTCGAGGAGATCATGACCCTGGTGGAGCAGCTGATGGCCTTCTTCACCCGCACCTTCCCGCTCGCCGCATCGGTCTTCGGCACGCCGGAGCTGCTCGCGCAGCATCGCGAAGGCGTCACCGCCCACGGCAAGGGCCCGGCGGAGGCCGTGACAGAGGTGCGCCGCTACCTCGAGGCGGAGCGCCGGGCCGGCCGCATCCGCCGCGACGCCGACACCACTGCAGCCGCGCGCACGCTCGTCGGCGCCGCATTCCACCAGGGGTTCCTCGCCGCGTTCGAGGGCAGGGAGAACTTGGCCGCACCGCGTCGGGTCGCCGCAGGCATCGCGGGCGTGCTGCTGCCCGCGCTCAGCCCGGAGGAGTGAGCGGCCCGGTACGGATGCAGGCAGAACGGACGCCTGCAGGCGGACACACGCCGCCGATCCTGCCTGCATCCGTCATCCGTGCCTGCATCCGTGACGTGGCGGCTCACCCGGCACGTGCACGGAGCCCACGGCCTCCGTGTCCGCCTGCAGGCAGAACGGACGCCCGCAGGCGGACACGCCGCTGATCCTGCCTGCATCCGTCATCCGTGCCTGCATCCGTGACGCGGCGGCCCGGAGGCTGCGCCGGAACGCACGACGCCCCGCCCGACCGGGCGGGGCGTCGTGCGACCAGAGGACTCAGCCCACGCGGATGAGCTTCTTGTTCACGAACTCATCGGCCGCGAGGTGGCCGAGCTCGCGGGCGGTGCCGCTGCGCTTGATACCGCCGAAGGGCAGCTCGGGGCTGTCGGCCAGCACGAGGTTGACGTAGACCATGCCCGCCTCGATCTTGTCCGCCACGCGCTCCGCCTGTGCGGCATCCGTGGTGAACACGTACGAGCCGAGACCGAACGAGGTGTCGTTCGCGAGTGCGACGGCGGCTTCCTCGTCCGCGACGCGGTAGACCACTGCGGCAGGGCCGAACAGCTCCTCGCGGTAGACGTCCATCTCGGGCGTGACGTCGGCGAGCACGGTCGGCGCGAAGAACGCGCCCTCGCGGGTGCCGCCGGTCAGCAGCGTCGCACCCTGAGCGACTGCGCCGTCGATCTGCTCCTGCAGACGCTCCGCCGCAGCCTCCGACGAGACCGGGCCGAGCACGGTGTCGTCCTGCATCGGGTCGGTCGCGGTCACCGCAGCCATCGCCGCGGTGAACTTCTCGGTGAACGCGTCGTACAGACCGTCCACGACGATGAAGCGCTTCGCGCCGTTGCAGGCCTGGCCGTTGTTGTCCAGACGCGCGTCGACACCGGCCTGCACCGTGGCATCCAGATCATCGGTCGACAGCACGATGAACGGGTCGGACCCGCCCAGCTCCAGCGCGACCTTCTTCAGGTTGCGACCGGCGACCTCGGCGACGGCCGCACCGGCGCGCTCTGAACCGGTCAGCGAGACGCCCGCGATGCGCGGGTCGGCGATCATGCCGGCGATCTGCTCGTTGGTCGCGAGGATGTTCTGGTAGGCGCCGGCGGGGAAGCCCGCGTCACGGTAGATCTCGGCGATCGCGGTCGACGACTCCGGGCACTGCGGCGCCGGCTTCAGCAGGATCGTGTTGCCGACGATCAGGTTCGGCGCCGCGAAGCGCACGATCTGGTAGGCCGGGAAGTTCCACGGCATGATGCCGATCAGGGGTCCCAGCGACGAGCGGCGGATGATCGCCGACCCCTCCCCCAGGATCGCGATCGGCTGGTCGGCCATGATCGCCTCCGCCTGGTCTGCGTAGTACTCGGCGATGTCGGCGGCGAAGTCGACCTCACCGAGAGCGGCCTCGCGGGGCTTGCCCATCTCGCGCACGAAGATGTCGGCCAGCTCCTCGCGGCGCTCGCGGTGCAGCTGCGCCATCCGGCGGATCAGCTCGGCGCGCTCGGCGACGGTCGACGTGCGCGACCAGGTGCGGTGCGCCTCGGCGGCGGATGCCACGGCCTGCTCGACCTGCTCATCGGTGAGCGTGTCGAACGAGGCGAGGGTCTGCCCGGTTGCCGGGTTGACGACGGCATAGTCGGTCATGGTGCTTCCTCTCAGTCGTTGGGGATGAGCGTGTACTTGGTGGACAGGTACTCGTGGATGCCCTCGAACCCGCCCTCGCGGCCGATGCCGGACTGCTTGACACCGCCGAACGGAGCGGCCGCGTTCGAGACGACCCCGACGTTCAGACCCATCATGCCGGTCTCCAGCGCGTCGATCATGCGGTGTCCGCGCGCCAGGTCCTGCGTGTACACGTAAGAGACGAGACCGTACTCGGTGTCGTTCGCGAGACGGACGCCCTCGGCCTCGTCGCGGAACGTCGCGATCGCGAGCACGGGGCCGAAGATCTCCTCGCGCAGGATGTCGCTGCCCGCGGCCACCTCCGTGACGACGGTCGGCTCGTAGAACGTGCCCTCGCCCTCCAGCGCGTTGCCGCCGGCGAGCACCTTCGCGCCGCGCTCGACAGCATCCTTCACCAGCTCGTCCGCCTTGGCGACGGCGTTCGCGTCGATCAGGGGGCCGATCGTCACGCCGTCCTCGGTGCCGCGGCCGATCTTCATCGCGCGCACACGCTCGGCGACGCGGTCGGCGAACTCCGAGGCCACGCTCTCGTGCACGATGAAGCGGTTCGCCGCCGTGCAGGCCTGACCGATGTTGCGGAACTTCGCGGCCATCGCGCCCTCGACCGCCTTGTCCAGGTCGGCGTCGTCGAACACGACGAACGGCGCATTGCCGCCGAGCTCCATCGACACGCGCAGCACGCCCTGGGCGGCCTGTTCGATGAGCTTCTGTCCGACGCCGGTCGATCCGGTGAACGACAGCTTTCGCAGGCGGGGGTCGGCGATGATCGGAGCGGACAGCGCGCTCGAGCGAGCGGTCTGCACGACGTTGACGACGCCGGCCGGGACGCCGGCCTCTTCCAGCAGCTGCGTGAAGAAGATCGTGGTCAGCGGGGTCAGTGCCGGGGGCTTGATCACCACGGTGCAGCCGGCGGCGAGCGCGGGCGCGATCTTGCGGGTCGCCATCGCGAACGGGAAGTTCCACGGCGTGATGAAGAACGAGGGTCCGACGGGACGCTGCGAGACGACCATCCGTCCGGTGCCCTCAGGGTTCGAGCCGTAGCGACCGGTGATGCGCACCGCCTCCTCGCTGAACCAGCGCAGGAACTCGCCGCCGTAGACGACCTCGCCACGGGCCTCGGCCAGGGGCTTGCCCATCTCGAGCGTCATCAGCAGGGCGAGGTCCTCCTTGTGCTGCTGCACGAGGTCGAACGCGCGGCGCAGGATGTCGCTGCGCGTGCGAGGTGCCGTGGCGGCCCAGGCGTCCTGTGCGGCGACGGCGGCGTCGAGCGCGCGGATGCCGTCAGCGGGAGTGGCATCCGCGATCGAACGGATCACTGCGTTCGTGGCCGGGTCGTGCACGTCGAACGTCCGCCCGCCCTCGGCGTCGACCCATTCGCCGCCGATGTAGAGACCTGTGCGGACGCGGGCGAGCAGGTCCTGCTCGTTCTGTGCAAGTGCAGTGCTCATGGTTTCTCTTTCCTGTCGATTTGGGTCAGCGGCGGTTGCTGGGCGGAGCATCCATGCTCAGCGTCTTGCCCTGGAAGAAGGCCGGCGAGGCGAACCTCTGGACGAGCATCAGCGCTGCGCCGAACACGAGCAGGCCGACGCCGATGAAGAACACGATGCCGATGCCGCCCTTGCCGTGCGAATCCGCGCCGATGGCGATCGAGCCGTAGTCGGGCGCGAGGCTGTCGACCGCGGTGATCACGAAGAGCACCAGCAGGATGATGCCGCCGACGAGCGGGCTGGCGAACTTGAAGAAGAAGTCCTTGCCCGAGTCGAACCACTGGTGCCGGAAGTACCAGACGCAGGACAGCGCGGTGATGCCGTAGTAGAAGCAGATCATCATGCCGAGCGCGAGGATGGTGTCCCACAGCGCGTCCTCGCTGAGGAAGCGCATCACCGCGTAGAAGCCGCCAGCGACGACAGCAGAGGCGATCGTCGCGAAGCCCGGCGTGAAGAACCGAGGGCTGACCCCGCCGAACTTCTTCGGCATCGCGCCGTAGTGCCCCATCGCGAGCAGTGTGCGGGCCGGCGAGATGAACGTCGACTGCAGGGACGACGCCGACGAGGTCAGCACCGCCAGCGAGAGCAGGAACGCCAGGCCGCCCATCACGGGACCCGACAGCGCGAAGAAGACGTTGCCGCCGATGTCCTCGTTGTTGAGGCCGAGACCCTTGTCGCCGATACCGGAGTACATCAGGCTGCTGACGGTGAGCAGCAGGTAGATCGCGATGATCGAGACCACGGTGAGCATGGCCGCGCGCCCAGGCGTGCGCTCCGGGTCCTTCGCCTCCTCGTTCATGGTGAGGGTGACGTCCCAGCCCCAGAACATGAAGACCGAGGCCGAGAGGCCCATCACGATCATGGACAGGCCGCCCTGGATCGCGAACGGATTGAACCATGCCAGTTCGGGCATATGCGGCTCGAAGGCGTTGCCCTGCACGGTCTCGACGATCGCCATCACGGCGAAGAGCACGAGGATCACGACCTGGAACGCGACGAGGCCGTACTGCATCTTCTGCGAGGTCGACACGTCGCGGTACGACACCCACGCGGCGAGGGCCACGAAGGCGAGGCACACCGCGACGTTCACGAACGGGTTCTTGGTGATCTCGGCGATGGCCTCGTTGCCCGAGATCTGCGAGATCAGCAGGAAGAGGAAGTCCACCGCGATGCCGGCGAGATTGGACAGCACCAGGATCGTCGCGACGATCAGGCCCCATCCCGCCATCCAGCCGACGTACGGGCCGAAGGCCCTGGTGGCCCAGGTGAAGGATGTACCCGAGTCGGGCATGGCCTTGTTGAGCTCGCGGTAGCCGAAGGCCACGAGCAGCATCGGGATGAACCCGAGCAGCAGGATCGCCGGCACCTGGAACCCGACGGCGCCGACCGCCCCGCCGATGCCGGCGGTGTAGGTGTATGCGGGGGCGATGCACGAGATGCCCATCACCAGGGCGCCGAGTACGCCCACGGTCCCGACGCTCAGGCCCTTGCGGGAGATCCCCGTGGTCACGGAGGAATCGGGCTCCGTCGCCCGGTTCGCGGTGGTCATCAGCGGTCTCCTGCTTCAGTGCCGGTACGCGGCACCACGATCATGGGGACGGGCAGTTCGCGGAGCATCTTCGCCGCGGTCGACCCGAGGAACAGGCGGCGCGGCTGCGCCAGACGGCTGGAGCCGACCAGCACGAGCTCGCCGGGGAGCCAGTCCAGCTGCGCGACGGCGTCCTCGATGCTGTCGCCGCCGGCCTGCAGCACCTCGACCTCGGTCTCGGCGGGCAGCCGGTCCCGCGCCTCGGCGAGCACCTGGTCGACGTGTGCGTCCTGCACCAGAGTGATGGCGCCGGTGTTGAGGCCTGCGGGCACATCGAGCGGCATCAGCGAGACGAGGCGGACCGCTGCGCCGGATGCTGCGGAGAGGCGCACGGCGCTCTGCAGCAGCCGTTCGGCACCCGGACGGGTGCCGGTCGCGACCGTGATGCGCGGCAGCCCCGCATCCGGTTCTCCCGACAGACCTGCCGGCGCGAGCGCGACCGGCACCGTCGAGGTGTGCAGCAGTTCGGATGCCACGGAGCCCAGCCTGTGCCGGCGCAGTGCGCCGCCGTTGGCGGCGCCGAGGACGAGCACGGCGGCGCCGAACTCGTCGGCGGCGGCCAGCAGGCCCTCACCGAAGGACTCGGCGAAGCGGACGTGCGCGCTGTGCACCATCCCCGCGGGGATCGCCGTCGCGGCATCCTCGAGCCAGCTGCGCGCCTGGTTACGGAGCAGGTCCTCGTAGGCGCGCTCAGGCGCGACGGCCTTGCTGCGGGTGCCCTCGAGCGGCAGCACGATCACGACATGCAGACGTGCTGCCGTCGCCTTCGCGAGCCGGATGCCGAGCGCGAGCGCATCGGCTCCGGCTGCCGTGGCCGTGTAGCCGACGACGATCGGACTGGTCATGATCCGTCCGCGGCGAGGATGTTCGCCGCGGCAAGGCGCCCCATGCGGATCGCGCCGTCGACGTGCTGGTAGCCGGCTCCCGCCATGTCGCTGCAGGCGAAGTGGATCGGGCCGACGGCGGCGCGCAGGTCGGCGCCGTAACGGTGCAGGCCGCCCATGTCGAAGCTCGCGGCGTAGGCGCCGCGGGTCCACTCCTCGGTGCCCCAGTCGCTCTCGTAGTAGACCACCGGCTCCTTCGCCTCGGGCCCGTAGTAGTGCGACAGCGACTCGAGGATGCGCTCCTTGCGCTCCTCGGCCGACAGCGTGAACAGGTCGTCCGCGTTCTGGTCGGACACGAAGCCGACCAGGGTGCCCCGCTCGTCGCCGTGGTTGGTGTTGTCGTACGCCTCGTGCGAGAGCTCGTAGGGGCTGAACGCGGTGCCGGACAGGCCCTGCTCGCGCCAGAACGGGCGGTCGTAGACGGCGTGCACCTTGATCACGAAGCCCATCGACAGGTGCTGGTGCAGCTGGTGCTGGCGGCGCGGCAGCGAGGGCACGAACGAGATGCGGTCGTAGAGCACCGGCGCGTGCGCGAGGATCGCGTACCGGGCATGCACGGTGAGGTCGCCGTCGGCGTGCGCGACGACGCCGTCGTCGCCCCACTCCAGGGAGCGCACCGGGCTGTTCAGGAACACGTCGTCACCGAGGCGCGCGGCCAGGGCCTGCGGCACCTGCTGCAGGCCGCCGACGACTCGCTTGTCGAGGATGAAGTCCGCGTCGACGAGGTTCGAGTACGAGCCGGCCGACGCCGCCATCAGCAGCGACTGCAGCAGCGAGAAGGTGTGCGTGGGCTTGGTGAGCATGGCCGAGCCGGTGGCGAAGGCGAGGTTGCGCACCGCCTCGTCGTCGTTAGTCTGCGCGCGGAGCCACGCGTCCCAGGTGACGCGGTCCCATTCCTCGGCGTTCGGGTGCTCCCACGGACGGTCGGGGTCGATCTCGGCCACCATGGCGTCGAGGCGCTCGGTGATCTCGGCGATGACGGCCTCGGTCTCGGCCGACACCGGGAACATCTCACCGGTGAAGCGGTGCAGCGTGCCGTCGGGGCCGACGTAGACGCTGTCGCCCTCGCGGTAGCGGCTGAAGGTCTCGAGTCCGAGCTCTTCGATGGTCTCCTTGAGGGCGTCCTGGTCGGGCGAGACCCACTGACCGCCGAGCTCGAGCATGGCGCCGTCGATGACGTCGGTCCACAGGCGGCCGCCGACGCGGTCGCGAGCCTCGAGCACGGCGACCGTCAGGCCGGCCTGTCGCAGCTTGCCTGCCGCGGTCGTGCCGGCAGCGCCGGCGCCGATGATGACCACGTCGCGAGTGATGTCCGTCATTGCACAGTTCCTTCTGTCGAGATGGCTGTTCGTCATGGGGTGTACCGGCCGCGCTCCGAGATCCCCCGACCCTTCGCGCGGCCGGTGGTCTCAGGCTGCGGCGAGTGCGGCCGCGACGACGTCGAGGCCCTCGTTCAGCAGGTCGTCGCCGATCGAGAGCGGCGGCAGGAAGCGGATCACGTTGCCGAATGTGCCGCAGGTGAGCACGATCACGCCCTCGGCGATGGCGGCCTTCGCGACCTTCGCGGTCAGTGCTGCATCCGGAGCGCCGGTGGCCGGGTCGACGAACTCGGCGGCGATCATCGCACCGTGGCCGCGGACCTCGCCGATGCGCGGGTCGCTGGCCTGCATGACCGCGAGCCGGCCGAGCAGGATGCTGCCGATCTCGGTCGCGCGCTGCACGAGGCCCTCGTTCTCGAAGGCGTCGATCGCGGCGATGGCCGCGGCGCACGCGATCGGGTTGCCGCCGTAGGTGCCTCCGAGGCCGCCGGCGTGCGCGGCATCCATGATCTCGGCACGCCCGGTGACACCGGCGAGCGGAAGGCCCGCCGCGATGCCCTTCGCGGTGGTGATCAGGTCGGGCTCGATGCCGAAGATCTCGCTCGCGAACATGTGGCCGGTGCGGGCGAAGCCGGTCTGCACCTCGTCGGCGATGAAGACCACGCCGTTCTCGCGGCACCAGTCCACGACGTCGTTCAGGAAGCCGTCGGCGGGGACGATGAAGCCGCCCTCGCCCTGAATGGGCTCGATGATGATGGCGGCGAGGTTGTCGGCGCCGACCTGCTTCTCGATCAGGGTGATCGCGCGGGCGGCGGCCTCGGGCCCGGTCAGACCGTCGCGCAGCGGGTACGAGCCGGGCACGCGGTACACCTCGGGGGCGAACGGTCCGAACCCGCTCTTGTACGGCATCGACTTGGCGGTCAGCGCCATGGTGAGGTTGGTGCGGCCGTGGTAGCCGTGGTCGAGGGCGACGACCGCCTGGCGGCCGGTGTGCTTGCGGGCGATCTTGATCGCGTTCTCGACGGCCTCCGCGCCGGAGTTGAACAGCGCGCTCTTCTTCGCGAAGGCGCCCGGGGTCAGCCGGTTCAGCGCCTCGGCGACCTCGATGTACGACTCGTACGGCGAGATCATGAAGCAGGTGTGGGTGAACTGCGCGGCCTGCGCGGCGACGGCGGCGGCGACCTTCGGGTGGGAGTTGCCCACCGAGGTCACGGCGATGCCGGAGCCCAGGTCGATCAGCGAGTTGCCGTCGGCGTCGACCACGACGCCGCCGCCTGCCGCGACCGCGGCGACGGGGATGGTGTGCGAGACGCCGGCCGAGACCGCGTCGGCCTTGCGGGCCAGGATCTCGGCGGACCGCGGGCCGGGGAGATCGGTGATGACACGGCGCACCTGCGGCAGGCCGGGTCCGCCGACGGGGACAGTGGTGGGCTCGTCGATGAGGGTCATGAGTGCAACGCTAAGACCGCCCGATGCCGGATGCATTCGCCACCGCGTATAATCTTTGTCAGATATTCGCCGGACCGTACAAGGATGCCGATGGACACCACCACGCCCACCCTGCGGACACTGCTCACCCGGCAGTCTCTGAAGCTGCGACTGCTGCCGGCCGAGCTTCCCGACGGAGCGCTGGATCGCCCGCTGCGCTGGGTGCACAGCAGCGACCTCGCCGACCCGACTCCGTTCCTCGCCGAAGATCTGGTGCTGCTGACGACCGGCACGCAGTTCGAGCGGGTGACGGTGGGCGACTACGTGGACCGGCTCGCGCAGCGCGGGGTGATCGGACTGGGCTTCGGCTCCGACGTGCACCGCGCCGGCGTACCCGACGAACTGGTCGAGGCCTGCGCCGCCCGCGGCATCCCCCTTTTCGAGGTGCCCTACGGCACCCCGTTCATCGCCGTCGCCCGCGCGCACGCCGAGGCGATCGCCGAGCGCACCTACGCCCGCCGCACCTGGGCGCTCGAGGCCCAGCGCGCTCTCGCGATCGCATCACTGCGGCCGCAGGGCCTGAACGCCGCGCTCACAGAGCTCTCCCGCCGCCTCGGCTGCGGGGTGACGATGTTCGACGACGCGGGCGGTCTGGTGCACGAGCATCCGCACGGCGCGGCGACGGCCGAGCTCGCCGCGCATGCGGCCGCGCTGCTGTCGCGAGGCGCGACGGCGAGCGAGACCATCGAGCACGGCGAGAGCGGCGCGACGCTGTTCACCCTGGGCAGCACCGGCCGGCTGCGCGGCGTGATCGGCGTGGGTGCCGCGGCGCTCGACCCCGAGACCCGCACCGTGGTCACCTCGGTGATCGCGATGGCCGGTCTCGCCCTGGAGCAGGGCGAGCGTCTCGCACTGCGCGAGCGGAGGCTGGATGCCGCGGTGCTGACGCTGCTGCGCGAGGGTGAGACCGGCGCGGCGCGGCGCGTGCGTGAGCTTCCCGCAGAGCCGGTGCTCGTCGCCGCGACGGATGCCGCGCCGAACCCGGACTGGTGGCGCCGGCACGCGGCGGGCGCGCTGGTCGCCGACGGCATCGTCGTGCTGGCAGATGCGGATGCCGGCGCCGTCGATGCCTACGCCGCCGCATTCGACACCAGGGTGGGGCTCTCCGAGACGGGGCGCCTCGGAGACATCGCCCGAGCCGAGGAGCAGGCGGGGGCCGCGCTCCGGCGGGCGGGCGAGGGCGTGACCCGATACGCCGCGCCGATCGGAATCCTGGACGCGCTCGGTTCCGACGCCCGACTGGTCGCGCAGAGCAGGCTCGCCGGACTGCGCGAGGCCGACCCGGCACTCGAGCAGCAGCTGCGGGTGTGGCTCGAGCACGATGCGCGGGTCGAGCAGGCTGCCACCGCACTCGGCATCCACCGCCACACGCTGCGGGCTCGCATCGCGCAGGCCTCCGGCATCTTGCAGACCGACCTCGCCACTTTCCCCGCCAGGGCCGAGCTGTGGGCGCTGCTGCAGGCAGCGCGCTGAGGCGTCATCACCGGACGTGCGTCACGGTGCGAGAACAGGACGTTCGGCCAGAACAGGAGCATTCTCGATAGTTCTTCCTGTCCTCGCAGGTTCTCCTGTCCTCGGGACGCCGGAGCACATTCGAGACGCGATGTCGCTCGGCGTCAGTCGGTCGCGAGCGCGGCGATCAGCTGATCCGCCGTACCGGAGAACTCCGGCCCGTGGCCGGGGAAGAGCCGGGTCTCGGACAGACCGCGCAGCCGTTCCAGGCTCTGCGGGGTCTGATCCGGCGCGTCTCTGAACGGACCGAGTGCGATCGCCTCGACGCCGGTGAGCACGTTTCGCGTGGTGACCGCGTCGCCCAGGAACAGCGCGCCGGCGGCCGGGATGCGGATCGCGACCGAGCCCGGCGAGTGACCGGGCAACCCGATGATCTCCGGCGCGCCCGGCAGGTCGAGCACGTCTCCGTCGCGGAACGTGCGCACCTCTCCGATCTTCACGGTGCGCAGCGCGCCGCGCCGGATGCCGCTGCCGAGGAAGCGCACGACCGGCCCCAGCTTCCACGCGCCGCCGGGGGCGTGCGACTTCAGCTCTCCCCTGGCCCGCGCGGCATCCGCCTCGTGCACGTGGACCGGCACGCCGTGCTCGGCGCGCAGCCACTCGGCGACGCCGATGTGATCGCTGTCGCCGTGGGTCAGCACGACGCCGCGGATGTCGGACAGCTCACGCCCCGCGGCGCGCAGCGCGCTCTCGAGCGCCTTGCGGTCGCCGGGAAGGCCGGCGTCGACGAGGGTGACGCCCGACTCGGTGAGGACGGCGTGCATCGCGACCAGGTCGTCGCCGATGCGGAGGATCTCTGCGTTCATGATGGCTACATTAGATAGCCTTGAAGGCTAATGTCAATAGCCTTATGATCGATTCACGGAGAGGGGGCCGCATGCCTGCACCACAGCGCGTCAGCCAGGAGGAGCTCGTCGCCGCGATCCGCCGGATCGCCGAAGACGACGGGATCGACGCCGTCACGATGAGCTCGGTGGCATCCGCCGTCGGCGTCCGCACGCCGAGCCTGTACAAGCGAGCCGCCGACCGGCACGGCCTGCTCCGCCTCGCCGCGGAAGACGCTGCCCGTGAACTCGTCACGGAGATGTCCTCGGCACCGTTCTCCCCAGGCGAGGGGCCGGCCGGACGGCTGCGGCGGATGGCGCACGCGCTGCGCGCCTTCGCGGCTCGAGCGCCCCGGGTCTCCGGACTGCTGTTCGCCGCCCCTTCGGCCGCCGCCGCCCCCTCACCCGAGGCCGGCGAACCGCTGCTGCGCCCGCTGCTCGACGCCGTCTCGGCCGCGGCGCCTGGCGACCCTCTGCCCGCGGCCCGCACCTTCACCGCGTGGATCTACGGCTTCTGCACCATGGAGCAGGCGGGCGCGTTCCGCCTCGGCGGCGATGTCGACGCCGCCTTCGAGTACGGGCTCGACGTGCTGGTGGGGGCGATGGAACGCCCCGGCGTCTGAGTCCTGCATCCGGCGCGCGAGAACAGGACAGTACCCCACAACAGGACCCATTCCGCGCACACGTCCTGTCCTCGCGAAACGTCCTGCGCCGGATACTGGGACACCCGGCACCGGCACGACGAACCAACATCCGCCGGCGCGCGAGAACAGGACAGTGCCCCAGAACAGGACCCATTCCGCGCACACGTCCTGCCCTCGCGATACGTCCTGTCCTGAGTGCCGCCCAGTGTTCAGTCCGACCGGAGCGCGGCGGCCCTGCCGAGTAGGTGCGCGCGTACGGACCGGTCGTCGGAGAGCGCCGCGGCGCGTTCGTACGCCGCCATCGCTTCGGTGGGGCGTTCCGCCCGCACGAGCAGGTCCGCGCGCACCGCCCACAGCGGCTGGAAGGTCTCCGGCTCCCCGGAGAGCAGCGCGAGACCGGCATCCGGGCCGTCGATCCGCCCGACCACCGCGGCATGGGCGACCCGGGCGCCCGCGGTGGGCGCCACCTGGAGCAGCGCGAGATACAGCATCCGCAGCGCCTCCTCGTCGAGCTCGGCGCCATGCCGACGTGCGGCGTGAACCGCCTGGATCGCCGCCTCCAGCTCAAACCGCCCCGGCGTCTCCGCCCCAGCGATGCCCTGCGCGTGGCGCAGCGAATCCTCACCCTCGGTGATCAATGCGGCATCCCAGGTCGCGGGATCCTGCTCCCCCAGCGGTACGAAGTCGTCGGCCCGCCGCGCCAGCGAGAACGAGACGAGCGCCGCCAACGCCCACGCCTCGCGCACCGCAGCGGCCGGCGCCCGCACCTGCTCCAGCGCGACGGCGAGCGTGCGCGCCAGATACCGGGCCTCCCCCGCGAGCGAGTCGGCGCCGGACTCGCGCCAGGTGATCGCCGCACAGCCGTACACGGCCTCGAGCACGGCCTCCGCCCTGCCCGCGATATCCGCCCGCGGAGGAACCGCGAACGGCACCCGCGCCTGAGCGATCCGCCGCTTCGCGCGCACCAGCCGCTGCGCCATCGCCGACGGCGAGGCGGCGAAGGCGCGCGCCACCTGCGACGCCTCGAACCCGAGCACCGTCTGCAGCATCAGCGGCGCGCGGACCTTCGCATCGATCGCCGGATGCGCGCACACGAAGAGCAGTTCGAGGCGCTTGTCGCCGATCGCATCGGGGTCGATGCCCTCCAGCGGATCGACCACCGCACCCCGTGGCCCGAGCACGATGTCGGACAGCGCCACGTCCTTGGTCGACGCCGCCCGCCAGGCGTCGCGCTGCCGATTGCGCGCCACGGTCAGCAGCCACGCATCCGGATGCTCCGGCACGCCGGCATCCGGCCAGGTGCGCAGCGCCTGCTCGAATGCGGCCTGCAGCGCGTCCTCGGCGGCGGGGATGTCCCCCGTGGGCGCCGCGATGATCGACAGCAGGCGACCGTACGACGCACGGGCGGCGAGCTCTGCCGCCGCCCGTGCCTGCGCAGGACCGCCGGAGGAGGTCACGCGTTCGGCTGCCACTCGCCGTTCACGACGTGGGTCGCACCGGGGCGGACCTCCACCGCGCCCCAGGCGATCGACGGCGCCTTGCGCGCCCAGCCGATGGCTTCATCGAGGTCGGCGACCTCGATCACGAAGGTGCCGCCAAGCTGCTCCTTCGAATCGACGAACGGCCCGTCCTGCACGCGCAGCTCATCGCCGTCCATCCGCAGTGTCGTCGTGACCGCCGACGGCTGCAGCACCTCGCCGGAGAGCAGCACCTTCGCCTCGTCCAGGGTCTTCGCGTAGGCGCCGAAGGCGCGCTGTCCTGCGGCGAGCGCCTCGTCGTCGAGCACGAAGTCGCCACCGGGCTCGGGGTAGTGCAGCAGGATCGTGTATCGCATGATCGTTCCCTTCATCGGGATGCGCCTGACGGAGCGGTTCTCCGCACATCCACTGTGAAGACGATCGGGGCCGGGGTCAATCGACACTTCGGCGGAAGTTGTTCACACCGGCGCGTGCGCCTCCAGGAACTCGTAGACGTCGGTCGTGTCGACGCCGGGGAACGCGCCGGTCGGCAGCGTCGCGAGCAGCGTGCGCGGGGTGCGCACGTTCGGCCAGGACTGCGTGCGCCAGCGCTCCTCGAGCTCGGCCGGCGCGCGACGGCAGCACACCTCGACCGAGTGCTTCGAGACACCGCGGTTGGGGGTGTCCCGCCCGACGAACCACTTCGTGTCGTCGAACCGCACCCCCACGCTCACCGAGTGCAGTCCCTCACTGGAGGGCTCCACGCGCGCGGTGCACCAGTAGGTGCCGTTGCCGGTGTCGGTGTACTGGTAGTACGGGTTGAACCTGTCCTCGACCTCGAACACCTCGCGGCTGGTCCAGCGCCGACAGCACATCTGTCCCTCGATCGCGCCGAGCCGGTCGGTCGGGAAGTTCACGTCGTCGTTCTCGTACGCCTTCGTTATCGTGCCCGACTCGTGCACCTTCAGGAAGTGCACCGGGATGCCGAGGTGCCGCGTCGCGAGGTTGGTGAACCGGTGCGCGGCGGTCTCGTACGACACCGAGTAGGTGTCGCGGAGGTCCTCGATCGAGATCGCGCGCCGCGCCTTGGCATCCTGCAGCACCGGCACGACGTGCGATTCCGGTACCAGCAGGGCGCCGGTCAGGTAGTTCGTCTCCACCCGCTGCCGCAGGAACTCCGCGTAGCTGCGCGGCTCGGCATGACCGAGGATGCGGCTGCTCAGCGCCTGCAGCACGGCGGTGCGCGCGTCGCCCTTGGCCTGCACACCGGTGGAGAGGTACAGCCGGCCGTTGGCGAGGTCGGCCACGCTGCGCGTGGACTGCGGCAGATCGGGCGCGTAGTGCAGGGTGAACCCCAGGTGCGCGGCGATCTCGGATGCCGTGCGCTGCGTGAGCGGTCCGCCGGGGTGGCCGACCGCGTCGAGGATCTCGCGCGCCGCGGCCTCGAGGCCCTCGAAGTAGTTGTCCTGAGTGCGCATCAGGTGCCGCAGCTCGACGTTGGCGCGCCGGGCCTCCTCCGGGGTCGCGGCACGCTCGTCGCGCAGCCGCTCGATCTCGCCGTGCAGCGCCAGCATCGCGGCGAGCGCGTCGTCGGGCACCGACTTCGCGATGCGGAACGACGGGATGCCGAGGGCGCGGAAGGTCTGCCCCTTCATGGCCCGCTCCAGCGCGATCTCCATCGTGCTGCGCTCGTCGAGCGGCTCTCCCTCGAGCAGGGCGTCGATCGTGGTGCCCAGTGCGCGGGCGATGGTCTGCAGCTGGGTGAGCTTCGGCTCGCGCTTGCCGGTCTCGATCATGGACAGCTGACTCGGTGCCCGCTCGACGGCGGATGCGAGCTCCTCGAGCGTCATCCCGCGGGCGGTGCGCAGCTGGCGGATGCGCCTCCCGATCGTGAGGGCATCGGTGTCTTTCGCAGCATCCGTGGTGCTCATGGCAGGGATTCTGTCACGAAAAGAGAAATACGACCAAATTTCTTCCTCGATTTGGTCAGGCGGATGCCGGAACTTCTCCCAGAGTGGATGTCAAGCCACCCCGGCAGACGCCATCCCGGCAGCACAGAGAGGACCACGGTCATGAGCACACCCACCATCCAGACCACCCAGCAGGGGCCGCAGGTCGCCGTCGCAGGTCCGATCCGCGAGCGGTACGACGAGATCCTCACCCCTGCCGCGCTGGCGTTCCTCGCCGAGCTGCACCACCGCTTCGCCGGCCGCCGGCACGACCGTCTCGCCGACCGGATGCGCCGCCGCTTCGAGATCGGCAACGGACACGACCCGCGGTTCCGCGACGACACCCGGCACATCCGCGAGGACGCCGACTGGCGCGTCGCCGGTGCCGGCCCCGGCCTGGAGGACCGCCGCGTCGAGATCACCGGCCCGACCGACCCGAAGATGACCATCAACGCCCTGAACTCGGGCGCCAAGGTCTGGCTGGCCGACCAGGAGGACGCCACCAGCCCGACGTGGGACAACGTGATCGGCGGGCAGCTGTCGCTGCACGACGCGATCCGTGGGACGCTCGAGCACACCAGCGCCGACGGCAAGGTGTACCGCGTCACCGCCGAGCAGACTCCGACGATCGTGATGCGTCCGCGCGGCTGGCATCTGCCCGAGAAGCACATCGCGTTCACCGACCGCACCGGCAGGCGCCTGGACGCCTCGGCCTCGCTGGTCGACTTCGGGCTGTACTTCTTCCACAACGCGCAGGCGCTGATCGACGGCGGCCGCGGCCCCTACTTCTACATCGCCAAGCTCGAGTCCAGCGAGGAGGCGAAGCTGTGGAACGACGTGTTCTCGTTCAGCGAGGAGTACCTCGGCATCGAGCACGGCACCATCCGAGCCACGGTGCTGATCGAGACGCTGCCGGCCGCATTCGAGATGGACGAGATCCTCTACGAGCTGCGCGACCACTGCGCGGGCCTGAACGCCGGCCGCTGGGACTACATCTTCTCGATCATCAAGAACTACCGCGGACGCGGAGCCCGCTTCGTGCTGCCCGACCGCAGCGAGGTCACCATGACCGTGCCGTTCATGCGGGCCTATACCGAGCTGCTGGTGAAGACCTGCCACCGTCGCGGCGCTTTCGCGATCGGCGGCATGAGCGCCTTCATCCCGAACCGCCGCGACCCCGAGGTCACTGCACGGGCCATCGAGAAGGTCGCCGCCGACAAGCGCCGCGAGGCCGGCGACGGCTTCGACGGCACCTGGGTCGCGCACCCCGACCTGATCGCCACCGCGCAGGCCGAGTTCGACGCCGTGCTGGGCGACCGGCCGAACCAGCTGGACCGGCAGCGCGACGACGTGCAGGTGCGCGCCGAGCAGCTGCTCGACGTGCGCATCGGCCGCCCGATCACCGCAGACGGCGTGCGCGACAACGTCTCGGTGGCCATCCGCTATATCGAAGCCTGGCTGCGGGGCATCGGCGCAGTCGCCATCGACAACCTGATGGAGGATGCCGCGACGGCCGAGATCAGCCGCTCCCAGGTGTGGCAGTGGATCCACCAGAGCCAGACCGTCGAGGACGGCACCCTGATCACGGCGGAGTACGTCGAGGGGCTGATCGCCGAGATGCTCTCCGCCACCTGGCGCACCGACGGCAACCGCTTCGACGACGCGGCGGACGTGTTCCGCGAGGTCGCTCTGCGACCCGAGTTCCCGGCCTTCCTGACCCTGCCGGCGTACTCGCGCTTCCTCGTCGAGACCGCCTGACCACCCGAGCATCCCCTCCCCAACGAAGGACAGAGAAATGACCCGCTACCAGGACGACATCGAGGCCATCCAGGCTCTGAAGGACAGCAACGGCTCCCCGTGGCACGCCATCGATCCCGAGGCCGCTGCCCGGATGCGCGCGCAGAACCGGTTCCGCACCGGGCTCGAGATCGCGCAGTACACCGCCGACATCATGCGCCGCGACATGGCGGAGTACGACGCCGACTCGTCGGTCTACACCCAGTCGCTGGGCGTCTGGCACGGCTTCATCGGGCAGCAGAAGCTGATCTCCATCAAGAAGCACCTCAAGTCGACGAACAAGCGCTACCTGTACCTCTCCGGCTGGATGGTCGCGGCCCTGCGCTCCGAGTTCGGCCCGCTGCCCGATCAGTCCATGCACGAGAAGACCGCCGTTCCGGCCCTGATCGAGGAGCTCTACACGTTCCTCCGCCAGGCCGACGCCCGCGAGCTCGACCTGCTGTTCACCCAGCTCGATGCGGCCCGCGCGGCCGGCGACGAGACCGCCGCTGAGTTCATCCAGTCGCAGATCGACGGCTACGAGACCCACGTCGTACCGATCATCGCCGACATCGATGCCGGTTTCGGCAACCCGGAGGCCACGTACCTGCTGGCGAAGAAGATGATCGAGGCGGGCGCCTGCGCCATCCAGATCGAGAACCAGGTCTCGGACGAGAAGCAGTGCGGCCACCAGGACGGCAAGGTCACCGTGCCGCACGAGGACTTCCTCGCGAAGATCAACGCGGTCCGGTACGCGTTCCTCGAGCTCGGTATCGACAACGGCGTCATCGTCGCCCGCACCGACTCGCTCGGCGCCGGCCTCACCCAGAAGCTCGCCGTGACGCAGCATCCGGGCGATCTGGGCGACCAGTACAACTCGTTCCTCGACGTCGAGGAGATCGCCGAGGGCGATCTCGGCAACGGCGACGTCATCATCAAGCGCGACGGAAAACTGCTGCGCCCGAAGCGCCTGGCGAGCAACCTGTACCGGTTCCGCGCCGGTACCGGCGAGGAGCGCGTCGTGCTGGACTGCATCACGTCGCTGCGCAACGGCGCCGACCTGCTCTGGATCGAGACCGAGAAGCCGCACGTGGAGCAGATCGCCGGCATGGTCGACGCCATCCGCGCCGAGATCCCCGACGCGAAGCTGGTCTACAACAACAGCCCGTCGTTCAACTGGACGCTGAACTTCCGCCAGCAGGTCTACGACGCGCTCTCCGAGCTGGGCGAGGACATGTCGGGCTACGACCGCGACAGGCTGATGAGCGTCGAGTACGACGACACCGAGCTGGCGCGCCAGGCCGACGAGAAGATCCGCACCTTCCAGCGCGACGGGTCGGCTCGCGCCGGCATCTTCCACCACCTCATCACCCTGCCGACCTACCACACGGCAGCGCTGTCGACGGATGACCTCGCGAAGGGCTACTTCGGCGACGAGGGGATGCTGGCGTACGTGAAGGGCGTGCAGCGTCGCGAGATCCGCGGCGGAATCGCCACCGTCAAGCACCAGAACATGGCCGGCTCCGACCTCGGCGACAACCACAAGGAGTACTTCGCCGGCGACGCCGCCCTGAAGGCCGGCGGCCAGCACAACACCATGAACCAGTTCAGCTGACCAGCCACGGTGAGGGGTCGGATGCCGCGGCATCCGGCCCTTCATCGTTCCGAGACCTGATAGGACGTAACCATGACCTCCACCGCAGATCTCTATGACGAGCACGGCGACGCACTGCAATCCCTCCCTCTGCAGCTGCGATCCTTCGGCGGCGTGACGGCGTTCGAGGGGCCGATCCGCACCGTGCGCTGCTTCCAGGACAACGTCCTGCTGAAGGACCTGCTGTCCTCGCCAGGCCACGGTGCCGTGCTCGTCGTCGACGGCGCAGGCTCTCTCGCCACCGCCCTGATGGGCGACATGATCGCGCAGCTCGCGGTCGACAATGGCTGGGCCGGCGTGATCATCAACGGCTGCGTGCGCGACAGCGTCGCGATCGGCGGGATGCCGCTCGGCGTGAAAGCCATCGGAACCAACCCCCGCAAGAGCCGCAAGGAGGGCTCCGGCGAGGTCGACGTCGTGCTGACGTTCGGCGACGTCGTGTTCCGCCCCGGCGCGCGGCTGTACGCCGATGAGGACGGCGTGCTCGTCGAGCGCTGACACAGCCGGGCTCATCCACAATGGATGCATGCGCACCCTGCTGAACATCATCTGGCTGATCTTCGCCGGCTTCGGCCTGTTCCTCGGCTATGTGCTCGCGGGCGTCCTGCTGTGCATCCCGATCATCACCATTCCCTGGGCGATCGCCTCGTTCCGCACCGCGGGGTACGTGATCTGGCCGTTCGGCCGCACCATCGTCGCGAAGCCCACCGCCGGGGTCGGCTCGTTCCTCGGGAACGTGATCTGGGTGATCCTCGCAGGCTGGTGGCTCGCGCTCGGTCACATCATCTCGGGGATCGCGCTGTGCATCACGATCATCGGCATCCCGATGGCGATCGCTGACTTCAAGCTGGTCCCGATCTCGCTGATGCCGCTCGGCAAGGAGATCGTCTCCACCCGCGACGGCGCGTTCGCCCGCTGACGGACGGATGCCGGATGCCCCGCGTCATCCGGCATCCGCTCTGCTGATCAGCGCGGGTCCGCGGGCTCCGCGTCCAGCAGCGCGCGCACCTCGGCCTCGAGCACCAGGTCGGCGGCGCCGACCACCTCGTCCAGCTGAGCGACGCTCGAGACGCCGACCACCGGGATCACCGGCACCTCGCCGCCGAGCAGCCAGGCCAGTGCGACCTGGTTGGGGGTGCGGCCGATGTCGGCCGCCACTTCATGCAGCAGGGTGCGGCGCGCGTGGCTGGTGGGGTGGTCGACGCCGCCCCACATCGGCTGGTTCAGCCGGGCGATCGCGCCCTGGTGCAGCGGGGAGTACACGGTGATGGCCAGCGGCGGGCGCTCGGCCGTGCCTGTGGATGCCGCGTAGTCGAGCATCCCGGGGGTGACGAAGTTGTTCCGGCCGTACTTCGGCGCCGGGTGCAGGTAGCTGTACTGCTGCTGCACCAGACCGTAGGGGGCCACATCCTGACGCTGCGCCTCCTGTCTGGCCTCGACCAGGCGCCAGGTGGCGATGTTCGAGATGCCGGTGATGCCGACCAGTCCGCTGCGCTGCAGTTCGCCGAAGGCGGCGACGGTCTCCGCGGGGTCGGTGGCCCGGTCGTCGACGTGGCCGTAGAGCACGTCGATGTGGTCGATCCCGAGGTGGCGGGCGCTCTCCGGCGCCTGCCGGGTGATGACCTCGGCGGACAGACCCTCGAAGTTGTCCTCGGTGAGCGGGATGCTCGGGTCGCGCGGCGCCGCGCCCAGTTTGGTGGCGATCCGCAGGCTGTCGCGGTTGCCGCGATCCTTCAGCCAGCGAGCGAGGAGGTCCTCGCTGTCGCGGCCGGTGCCGCCCGACCAGACGGCGTAGTTGTTCGCGGTGTCGATGAAGGTTCCGCCGGCTTCGACGAACCGGTCGAGGATGGCACGCGAGGTCGGCTCGTTGACGCGGGTGCCGAAGTTCATGGCGCCCAGGCACAGCGTGGAGACGTCGAACGAGGTGCGCCCGTCGGAGATGGTGCGGTACTGCATTTCGGTTCCCTTTCGTTGGTGAACTCCACGTTAGAAAGAGATCGGTTCGGGCATACACTCCAATCAGCATGCAGAACACCAGACCAATTCTCGCGTGGGAGACCCTGCTCGATCTCGCGCCCGCCGCGGCGGACGACGCCCGCCCCGGTCGTCTGCCCGCGCTGCGCGATCGGCTCGAGCACGCGCTGCGCGATGCGATCGCCGACGGCCGGCTGCCGGCAGGCGCCGCGCTCCCACCGAGCAGGGTGCTCGCCGACGCGCTCGGGATCTCGCGCTGGGTGGTCACCGAGACCTATGGACGCCTGGTCGCCGAAGGCGTGCTGGAGGCGCGGACCGGTTCGGCCACCCGGGTCTCTGCCGGATGGGCGGCTGCTGCGCGGGCTCTGCCACCGCGGGAGGTCACACGGGACCCTGCCGCCGGCGCGGCGGTCGCACCGCCCGCTCCCCAGCGGCATCCGCGCTTGGACCTGCGTCCGGGCATCCCCGATCTGCGCGCGGTGCCGCGCTCGCGCTGGGCGGCGGCGCTGCGCGAGGGGCTCGCCGCACTGCCCGACCGCGACCTGGCGAGCGCCTTCCCGTTCGGGCATCCGCTGGCGACCTCCGCGGTCGCCGGGTATCTCGGTCGCTCACGGCTGGTCGACGTCGAGGCCGCGCGAATCGTGATCACGCACGGCGCGACCGACGGCATGGCGCTGATCGTCGCAGCGCTGCGCGAATGCGGGCACACGCACGTGCTCGTGGAGGATCCCAGCTGGCCGCGACTGCGCGAGGTCGCCCGGCGGCACGGCCTGGAGCCGGTGCCCGTTCCGGTGGACGCCGACGGCATCGATGCGGAGCGTCTGGTCGTCGAGGCCGCGCGCACCGGGGCGCGCGCCGCGCTGGTGACGCCGGCGCACCAGTTCCCGCTCGGAGCTGCATTGCATCCCGCCCGCCGCGAGCGGCTGGTGACGTGGGCACGCGAGGCCTGTGGCCTGATCATCGAGGACGACTACGACGCCGAGTTCCGCTACGACCGGCGTCCGATCGCCGCGCTGCAGCGGCTCGCGCCCGACCGGGTCGCACTGATCGGCTCGCTCTCGAAGTCGGTCACGCCCGCACTCGGCGTCGGCTGGGCGGTGCTGCCGACCTGGCTCCCGCTCCCGGATGCTCCGCCCGCTCCCTCGACGATCGATCAGGCCGCGCTCGCCCGGTTCATCTCCAGCGGCGACCTCGAACGGCACCTGCGCGGCTCCCGCGTGCGGTTCCGGCGACGACGCGAGCGCCTGCTCTCCGCCCTTGCTGAGCGGATGCCCGAACTGCCGGTGTCCGGCATCGCGGCGGGCATGCACCTCGTGCTGGGTCTGCCGCCCGGCCTCGTGGCCGCCGACCTGGTCTCGGCCGCGCCAGAGGACCTGGCTCTCACGGCGCTGTCCCGATACGTCATAGCGTCGCCGGCACCCGAGGCTCTGGTCCTCGGCTACGGAGACCTCGACGACGCTCTCGTCGACGAGGCGGTGGCACGGCTCACTGCGCTGATCCGCCCGCTCTGAACGCCTCAGATGCCGCATCCAGTGCTGGATCTTTCGCCGTGAGGTCAGTTCTCGAAAATTCTGCGAAATCTGGTTCAAGACCTCAATGTTTCTGCGATTCTTCTCTACGCTCTGCTATTCCCGCCATCCAGGAGAATCAATGAAGATCGGCGTTCCCACCGAGGTCAAGAACAACGAGAACCGCGTCGCCCTCACCCCCGCCGGCGCCGACCGCCTGGTGTGTGAAGGCCATCGCGTGCTCGTGCAGTCCGGAGCCGGGCACGGCTCGCGCATCGACGACGATGCGTACCGCGCCGCGGGCGCCGAGATCGTCGCCTCAGCCGAAGAGGCCTGGGGTGAGGCCGAGCTGCTGCTCAAGGTGAAGGAGCCGATCGCTCAGGAGTACGGCTTCCTGCGCCCCGACCTGACGCTGTTCACCTACCTGCATCTGGCCGCCGACCGCTCGCTCACCGAAGCGCTCGTCGACGCAGGCACCACAGCCGTCGCCTACGAGACCGTGCAGCTGCCCGACCGCAGCCTGCCGCTGCTGGTGCCGATGAGCGAGATCGCCGGGCGTCTCTCGGTGACCGTCGGCTCGTATTCGCTGATGCGCTCCAACGGCGGCCGCGGCACACTGCTCGGCGGCATCCCCGGCACCAGGCGCGCGAAGACCGTCGTCATCGGCGGAGGCGTCGCCGGCGAGCACGCCGCGGCGAACGCGCTCGGCCTCGGCTCGCAGGTGACGGTGATCGACATCTCGCTGCCACGGCTGCGCGAGCTGGAACACCTCTACCTCGGCCTCGAGACCCGCGCGTCGAACCGCTACGACATCGCCGAGGAGCTCAAGACCGCCGATCTCGTGATCGGATCGGTGCTCATCCCCGGCGCCGCCGCCCCGAAGCTCGTCACCGACGAGATGGTCGCGAACATGAAGCCCGGCTCCGTGCTGGTCGACATCGCGATCGACCAGGGCGGATGCTTCGAGGGCTCGCGCCCCACGACGCACGACGACCCGACGTTCGCCGTGCACGACTCGATCTACTACTGCGTCGCGAACATGCCCGGCGCCGTGCCCGAGACCGCCACGCGCGCCCTCACCAACGCGACCCTCCCCTATGTCTCGGCGATCGCCGGCAAGGGCTGGGACCGAGCTGCCGCGGACGACGCGGCACTGGCCAAGGGCCTCAACGTGCGCGGCGGTCGCATCATGCTGCCCGCCGTCGCCGAGGCCCACGGGCTCGCCGCCTGATCGCTTGAGGGGCGCGTCAAGAACCTCCGTTCTTGACGCGCCCTCCCTGCGCATCGGCTCGCCCAGCCGAGTACGATCGAGATCGTGACCGAACGCGCGCCTCTCTCCCGCAAGCTGTCCGCCATCGCCGAGTCCGCCACGCTCAAGGTGGATGCCAAGGCCAAGGCCCTCAAGGCCGAGGGCAAGCCCGTCATCTCCTATGCCGCCGGCGAGCCCGACTTCGCGACTCCGCAGTTCATCGTGGATGCCGCGGCCGAGGCACTGGCCGACCCGGCGAACTACCGGTACACCCCCGCTCCCGGCCTTCCGGCGCTGCGCGAGGCGATCGCGGCGAAGACGCTGCGCGACTCCGGCCTCGAAGTCTCGCCGAGCCAGATCATCGTCACCAACGGCGGCAAGCAGTCCGTCTACCAGGCGTTCCAGGCCGTGGTGAACCCGGGCGACGAGGTACTGCTGCCCGCTCCGTACTGGACCACCTACCCCGAGGCGATCCGTCTCGCCGACGGCGTGCCCGTCGAGGTCTTCGCCGGTGCCGATCAGGAGTACAAGGTCACCGTCGAGCAGCTCGAGGCCGCCCGCACCCCGCGCACCACGGTGCTCGTGTTCGTGTCGCCGTCGAACCCGACCGGCTCGGTGTACTCCGCCGACGAGACCAGGGCGATCGCCGCGTGGGCGCTCGAGCACGGCATCTGGATCATCTCCGACGAGATCTACCAGAACCTCACCTACGACGGTGTGAAGGCCACCTCGGTCGTGCAGGCGCTGCCCGAGGTCGCCGGCCAGACCATCCTGGTCAACGGCGTGGCCAAGACCTACGCGATGACCGGCTGGCGCGTGGGCTGGATGGTCGGCCCCGCCGACGCGATCAAGATCGCCGGCAACCTGCAGTCGCACCTGACGAGCAACGTGAACAACGTCGCCCAGAAGGCCGCGATCGCCGCGCTGAACGGCCCGCAGACCGAGGCGGAGCAGATGCGCGAGGCGTTCGACCGCCGCCGCCGTCTGATCGTGTCGGAGTTGTCGAAGATCGACGGTCTCGTGGTGCCGAACCCGACCGGCGCGTTCTACGTCTATCCCGACGTGCAGGGCCTGCTGGGCCGCACCTGGCAGGCGAAGGACGGGAGCAGCGTGACCCCGACCACCTCGCTGGAGCTCGCCGACTTCATCCTGGACCAGGCCGAGGTCGCGGTCGTGCCCGGCGAGGCCTTCGGTCCGTCCGGCTACATTCGCATGTCGTACGCGCTCGGCGACGACGCGCTGCTCGAGGGCGTGCAGCGCCTGCAGCGACTGTTCACCTCCTGACTTCGGCCATGGCGGGCGAGGAGATCGAGAACGGCACGCGCAGGACGCGCTCTCCGGCCGGCTCCATGAAGCTGTCCGAGATCGCCGCCGTCGCCGGCGTCAGCGAGGCGACGGTGAGCCGCGTACTCAACCGCAAGTACGGCGTCGCGCAGAAGACGCGCGATCAGGTCGAGGCCGCGATGCGCGCGGTCGGCTACGAGCGCACGAACAAGGGCGAGATCGTGCTGATCCTGGTGCCGAGTCTCGGCGGGTTGATCTTCGCCGAGATGTGCGACGAGATCGAGAAGCAGCTCAGTCCGCACGGGCTGCGCGCCCTGGTGTGCCCGGTCTTCCCCGGCACCGTCTACGAGCAGGACTACGTCGAGCTGATGATCGACAAGGGCATCGCCGGTGCGATCTTCGTGTCGTCGAGCAACACGCTCCGGAATTCGGATTCGGGCGCGCACCAGCTGCTCGAGTCTCGCGGCGTGCCGTTCCTCACCATCAACGGCGGCTTCGCCGACGCGGATGCCCCCGTTGTGTCGACGGATGACTGGCAGGCCGCGGAGCTCTCCGTCGCGCACCTGCACGACCTCGGACACCGCCGGATCGGTCTGGCCGCGGGTCCCGTCGGCAACATCCCGGCGGACCGGAGGGTCGAGGGGTTCCTCTCCGCGATGGAGTCCCGCGGCATCGACGACGCTGAGGAGCTCGTGGCCAGGGGCCGGTACACGATCGAGGGCGGCCGCACCGCCGGGGACGAGCTGCTCAGCCTCGGCGCGACGGCGATCATCGCCTCGAGCGATGACATGGCGCTCGGCGCCTACCGCGCGATCGCGCGGCGGGGGCTGGGCGTGCCGCAGGACGTCTCGGTCATCGGTTACGACGACTCGTACGTGCTCGACTTCACGGATCCGCCGCTGACCAGCGTGCGTCAGCCCGTCGAGTCGATCGGCGAGGTCTGCACCCGCGCGATGGTCACGATGATCCAGAACCGGCCGCTGCGCACCGAGGAGGTGCTGCTCGAACCCGAGTTGCGCCTGCGCAAGTCCACCGGCCCCGTGCCGGCGAACGCCTGAGCTGACGGATCCTCACTCGGCCGGCAAGGCCTCGAAGAGCAGAAGAGGCTGTTCCACTCGACAGGCAGGACCGGACAATGACTGATCTGAACCAGATCTTCGCAGATCTGATGGAGCGGACTCGGAACCCGCGAAGGGACGATCCGCTTCGACTGGCAAGCCGGGCTTCAGCGCCGGCAACGACTGATGAGCTTGAGCTCGCAGAGCGCGGCATGCCGGTTCCGCCGGAGATTCGCTCGCTGTGGTCGACGAGCGCCGAGTCCTGGCTGTTCGAGGATCTCGACTACGGGCATTGGGGGCTCCACCTGTTCTCCCCCGGGGCATCCGTGGTGCGAACCTCGACCGAAGGAACGGCACGACCTCGTGAGTTCCGGCTTGATGATGTCGTCGTCGGAGAGTTTCTCGGCGACGGCGATCTGCTGCTCTATGCTCCCTCCGAGCCGCGTGAACGGCGGTGTCTGATCGCCCTTCCCTTGGATGCGAGGCATGACTGGCCTGCCGCCGGGAGCACGCTGGCCGAGGTGTTCGAGCGGTTGCTGGAGGCCGGAGGAGACAAGTATTGGGAGGCGAGCACCGTCTAGGACGTGTTGCTAAAGCCAATTCTGCGTCGCGGGCATCCGTTCAGAGGCCGGCGATCGCCGTGAGGAGTCGGAAACCTGGATACGTGCTGATCGCCTGGTTCTTGGGCGTCGTGCGGTAGTACTCGTTCCAGTGACTGTTGATCCGAGCCGTGGCAAGTGCGAGGTGGGCGGGATTGTCGGCAACGTATCGGTGGAGATTGGCGCGGTCGATTTCGCTGTGGTGGTCATCGAGTTCGGTGAGGATCTCGATCACTTAGTCGGATGCCAGTTCGAGGATGTAGGGGATGGTCCAGAGTTCGCGGCTGCGGACCAGCGGCTGCACCGATCGCTGTCTGACGAAGCCGTCATAGTGGCGGGCGGCAATGGCAGCTTCGATGGTTGCGTTTGCTTCGGAGCTTGATGGCGAGCTTCGCGGCTTGAATCCGTGTCGGAGCGGCAATCGCAACTGTTCGCTGCCCACGCTTACGAAGCTTGGGTTCTCGCGGAAGTGAATTCCGTAGCGCACGTTGGAGACCATCGTCCGGGCTGCCGCTTCGACGTCTGATCGGAGGTAAGTCGGGAAACCGGATTGGAGCTGGTCGATGAGCAGATCTGCGGGCGCCTTCATAAAGGCCAACTCTCGTGACCACGTAGCCGTGGGGATCGAGCTTATGGCATTCGCATGAAGCGGAGCGATCCGCTCGCAGACGAGCTCACGCTGCGTCTCTCAAGCCGGAAGTGATCCAATGCAGGGTGGCAGCAAGCAGAGCCCGGCGTGGTAGTTGCGGGCGGTCTTGTCTGAGCGCATCGCGATCCCACGCCATTGCTTGAGCTTGTTGAAGCACCGCTCGACAACGTTGCGGCCGCGGTAGCGGGTCCGCTGCTGGTCGCCGAAGTCGATCGGCCGCCCGCGGCGCTCGCGCCGGTGAGCGATCTGATCGTCGCGTTCAGGGATCGTCGCAGCGATCCCGCGTCCGCGCAGCCACGCCCGATTCGCCCTCGACGGGTAGCGCTTGTCCGCGAGTACCCGGTCCGGCCTCGAACTTGGCCTGCCCCTGACCCCTGGGACGCGGATCTCACTCAGCGTCGCGGTGAGCATGCTGGTGTCTGCCGCCTGCCCCGGCGTGAGGATGAACGCGAGAGCCCTGCCCTTCCCGTCGCAGACCAGGTGGCTCTTCGTTGTCAGCCCGCCGCGGGAGCGGCCGATTGCATGATCGGGCGGCTCATCGCCGAACTTCTTGTAGTTCGACAGAGCCCCCTGTGGTCGGGGGGAAGGGTCGCGCCATGCTGGTGCACGCGCACGATCGTGGAGTCGATCGACGCGACCCAGTCCAAGTCACCAGACTGCTGCGCAAACGACTGCGTCTTCTCCCGCACCCGTGCCCACACGCCCTGCTCGGACCACCGGTTGAAGTTCTCGTAGATCGTCTTCCAGTTCCCGAACCGCTCCGGCACGTCCCGCCACGGCGCCCCGGTCCGGAACCGCCACGCCATCGCCTCGACAACCGTACGCCGATCCACCGGCGGACGTCCCGTCGACTTCGCAGTCGGGAACAGCGGTCCAATCACAGCCCACGCTCCGTCCGAGATCACATCACGCGACACGCATTTAAGACTCGCCCCCGAGGCGCCCGAAGGTGTTCAGCAACACGTCCTGGGCCCCGTGCCGGCGAACGCCTAGGGGCGACGCAGGACCGCGCCGCCTCCGGCGGGGACGAGCACTCCGTCATCGGACGCCTCGGACAGGTGCGGATCTCGGAATCCGGATGCCTCGGAGGCCCCGACCCGCAGCGCGCGGCCGGTTCCGTTCCAGACGTGTACCTCTGCGCGCGTGACCCGCACCGACACTGTGCCGTCCGCGAACGGCAGGCCGCGCAGCTCGACCGTGCCGACATCGGCCGGCAGCCCGGGGCGCACCGTGAGCCGGCCGCCGGCGGCATCCGGCTCGATGCCGAGGATGCCGAGCACGGTCTGGCTGAGCAGCGTGAACGACGCCTCCGGGTAGGTGCCGTTCGCACCCTGCTCCGGCACCTCGTGCGGCTCGTCGCGCAGGGCGTGGATGCGCTGCATCCAGTGCCATGCGGTGTCGGGGCGCCCGTGCCGGAAGAAGAGATCGGGCAGATAGGTGAGCGCCTCGACATTGCGCGGAGCGGATGCCGTATCGCGGCAGAGCACGTCCACGCGATCGAGCTCGCGCGCAGCGCGGTCGCCTACCAGCAGGCCCTTCAGCAGCGGGAACCAGGTGGACTCCCGCGACCACTCGGTGATCGGTTCACCGGAGGTCGTCCAGCCGCACACCACGCCGCCGGACTCACTGCGGCTCCACGACTCGTCGTAGTGGTGCCGCATCCGTTCCGCCCGTGCGGTGAGCCGTGTCTCCGCATCGGTGTCGCGCAGCAGCGCGGCGACATGCCGGGTCGCGGCGTACTGCGCGGCGAACCCGTCGCCGGCCTCGTGCAGCACCACACCGGGCAGCTCGTTGTAGCTGGCCGTGCCGTCGAAGATGCCCGGACCGGATGCCTCGGCCACGCCGTTGCGCGGCGCGACGTCGTGCGCGTCGGCGAACTCCTCGACAAGGCGTCGGGCAGCATCCGCATGCTCGCGCAGCGCGGGATCCCCCGTCCAGCGATGCAGCACCTGCGCGGTCTCGGCGAGTTCGAACGCCGCGGGGAGCTCCCGCACGAACCGGTCCGCCGAGCGGTAGTCGATCGCCAGCGGCGTGCGCAGGTCGAAGTTGATCGCCCACCACGGCCAGCCGCCGTGCCGCTCGTCGGCCGATCGCACGAACGCCGCGAGCATCGCCGCGTTGCGGTCCGCCCAGCCCAGCAGGTGCGCACCGACGGCCTGATGCGCGAAGTCGCGCAGATAGAAGCCTGACCGGTGCCGGTACCCGGCCCAGTACGCGTCGCGGTACAGCACCGAGCCGCTCCCCCGCGGCGAGCGCTCCGAGACGTCCTTCGGCCCCAGTCGGCCGCCGGGCACGGCGTGCGAGCGAGCCTCGGCGACGGCCCAGGCGAAGATCCCCTCCAGCTCGTGGCTGTCGCTGCGCAGCGTGAGCGCGGTCATACCGCGATCAGCTCGATCGCCCCTGCTTCCTGCGGGCGCAGCGTCGGCAGCGGCAGCCCCACCTGCGCGAGCACGACGCCGGCGACCTCGGTCTGCTCGAGCCACCAGGCCGGCTGTCCACGCCGAGCGGTGGGGTCGTCCGCGCCCTCGACGGTGAGCCGCCGCACGCGGTAGCGACGGCCTGGATCGATGCCGGCGATCCGCAGCGTGCCGCCGGGGATGTGCGCGACGGAGTCGATCGCGGCGATCGTCACCAGCGCATGCGCTCGATCCTCGGACACGACCGATTGCGCGACCAGCGCCGGCTCGGTGGCGAGCCTGCGCAGCTCGCCGCGCTCGGTCAGCGGACGCAGCCGCTTGGCGATGGCGATCCAGCCGGCGAGCTCGGCGCGCTCGGCCGGTGTCGCCTCGCGCAGATCCCACTCCACGCCGAAACTGGCCACCAGCGCGGTGACCGCGCGGTAGGTCATGCTCGCGGCGCGTCCGGTGGTGTGGGCGAACAGCGCGCCGACGTGCGAGCCGAGCAGCTCGGGCGGCATCAGCAGCGTGGTGCCGCGCTGGATGCGCTGCCGCTCCAGCGGGTCGTTCGAGTCGCTGGTCCAGAACCGGTCGACGTACTCGACGATGCCCAGGTCGATGCGACCGCCGCCTGCCGAGCACGACTCGATCTCCAGCCACGGGCACGCCTCACGCACCTCGCGCAGCAGGCGGTACACGGCGGCGGTCTGCCGGTGCACGCCGGCGCGGCCGGTGCTGCGGTCCACGGGTTCGGTGAGGTCGCGGTTGTGATCCCACTTGACGTAGTCCACGCGGTACCGCGTGATCACGTCGATGAGGCGCTCCGCGATGTACGCATAGGCGCCGGGATGGCCGATGTTCAGCACCTGCTGCTGCCGTGCGAGCGGGGCATCCCGCTCCTCGGGCGAGAGGATCCAGTCCGGGTGCCGCCTGGCGAGATCCGAGTCTGGATTGACCATCTCGGGCTCGAACCACAGGCCGAACTGCATGCCGCGCTCGCGCACGTGGTCGACAAGCGGGCCGAGCCCGTGCGGCCAGACGTCCTCATCCTCGTACCAGTCCCCGAGTCCAGCACGGTCGTGCCGGCGTCCGCGGAACCATCCGTCGTCCAGCACGAAGCGCTCGATGCCGACCTCGGCGGCCTGGTCGGCCAGTTCCAGCAGCGGCGGCAGGGAGTGGTCGAAATACACGGCCTCCCAGGTGTTCAGCGTGATCGGGCGCCCGATCGACGGGTGCGTGGCTCGCGCGCGCAGCATCCGATGCAGGCGTGCGGATGCCGCATCCAGGCCCTCTCCCCAGGTGAGGTACAGCCAGGGCGAGATGTATGCCTCGCCGGGAGCGAGCTCGAGCTCGCCGGGTTCGAGCACCTCGCCGCCGCCGAGGAACGAGCGGCCGCCGTTGGTGCGGTGCGCCCAGAGCCGCTGGTCGCCCGACCAGGCCAGGTGCGCGGCCCACACCTCACCGGCCTCGAAGCCGAATCCGGGGACACCCGCCGCGAGCAGGGTGACGGCATCGGGTCCGGTGCGACCGCGACGGTTCTCCCGCAGGTGCGTGCCGTCGACCAGGTCACGGCGCTGCGGACGGCGTTCGCCGTTGTGCCGGCCGGTGAAGTCGAGTAGCTCGGTCGCGCGCGCCGGGACCGGCACAGCCAGGTCCATGCCCTCCAGGGAATACGCGCCGTCGCCATTGTTCGTCACGGTCGCGCGCGTGCGCAGCACGCCGCTGGGGAGCAGTTCCAGGCGCAGCTCGATGGAGACCGCTGCAGCCTCGTCGACTCCCTGCGCGACGATCGCGCCGGTCTCCTCGACGACGTCGGTGCGCGTGAACGCCGGGAACGGATGCCGCCCCGCCCGGTGCCCGGCAAGACCCGTCGGGCCGTACCAGCCCTGCCCCGCCTCGGGCACGACGCCGATCGGCAGCGGAATATCGGGCTCGCTCGTGGCGCGCTGCCGTCGGGTTCCCGCGGCGATGTCGTCGAGAGCCTGCGGCGTGAGTTCGCCGAGACCGCGGCCCCAGTACGCGATCGCGGGCATCGCCCCGCCATCCGCGGTGATGACGACGCTGACGTCCTCGGCGGTCAGGTGAAAGACATCGATGTCCATGCGCTCTTCCATTCTGCAATCTTGCAAGTCATCATTGCATATCTGCATTTCTAGTTGTTAGCATGGCGTTCACCACCCGCCGCTATGTGACATAGCACTCGAAAGGACCCTCAACGATGAAGCTCCCCTCGCGGCTAGGCCGCACCACCGCACTGATCGCCGCGGCAGCCGCCGCAGCGCTCGCCCTCACCTCGTGCTCACCCGCATCCGACGGCGGATCGGCCGGCAGCGAGAAGATCGAGGGCAAGATCACCGTCTGGTCGTGGACCGCTCCCGCCAAGGGCCTGCGCGCCGCGATCCCCGGCTTCAAGAAGCTGCACCCCGGCGTCGAGGTCGAGGTGCTCGACGTCGGCAACCCTGCGATCTGGAGCAAGATCACCACAGGCATGGCCGCAGGCGGCGCCGGTCTCGCCGACGTGCTCAACATCGGCATCGACTACATGGGCAACTACGTCGAGAAGTTCCCCGGCAAGCTCGTCGACTTCCGCGATTACGACGGCGAAGAGCTCGAGTCCGACTTCCCCGCCGGCGCCTGGAAGAGCGGCAGCGGCGCGAAGGGGCAGGTCTACGGGCTGCCTTACGAGGTCAACGCCACCGGCTTCTTCTACCGCACCGACCTGTTCCAGGAGGCCGGCGTCGACATCGACGAGGTCGAGACCTGGGACCAGTTGTTCGACGCCGCCAAGATCGTGCAGGACAAGACCGGAGCCCCGCTGTTCCGCATGGACATGTCCGCCTCGAAGGGACCGTCGGGCGGCCTCTGGCAGCTGTTGACCAACCTGCAGGGCTCGTTCTACTTCAACGGCAAGGGCGAGATCACGATGAACGGCCCGGAGGGGCTGAAGTCCCTCGAGCTGATCAAGAAGGCCAAGGACATGGGTCTGATCGTGCAGGACTCGGGCGGCTGGGACGCCATGGTGGCGCAGATGAAGGGCAAGAAGCCCGTCTCGGCGTTCTCGAGCGGTGGCTGGATGGCCGGCGAGATGGCGATCGACGCCCCCGAGATGGCCGGCAAGTGGGGCGTGCGCAAGCCTCCGTCCGTCGAACCCGGCGGCCTGACCGCGGCGATCGACGGCGGCACCTACCTCTCGGTGCCCACCACCAGCAAGAACAAGGCGACCGCCGTCGCCTTCGCCAAGTACGCGATGGCCACCACGGACGGCGCCAAGGAGGTCTACAAGGCCGGCGGCATGTTCCCGGGTTACAAGCCCTTCATCACGACCAAGGAGTTCTCCCAGCCCGTCGAGTTCTACGGCGGCCAGCGCGTGAACGACATCTTCATCGCGCAGCTCGCCGAGAAGACCCCTGTCGTCAATTACACCAGCGACTACGCACGCGCCCTGAAGGCGTACAGCGACGCGCAGACCAAGGTGCTGACCGAGGACGCCGACCCGCAGAAGGTGCTGGACGACGCGGCGAAGCTCGTCGCTCAGCAGACCGGCCGCAAGATCGCGGACGACTGAGCCGAGAAAGGATGCGGGTCCCGGTATCTCCGGACGCCGGGACCCGCGACGACATCGTGACACTGACCGCTTCTCCCGAGACGAAAGCCCTCGTCCCCATCCTGCCGCCGAAGCAGCGGCGTCGGCGCCGCAGCGTCGGCCACCCCGTCTACACGCCCTACGTGCTGCTGCTGCCGACCATCGCGCTGTTCGCGGCGTTCACGGTCTTCCCGTACCTGAGCGCTCTCTGGCAGAGCTTCACCACCAACGTCGACGGAGTGACCGCATTCGCCGGCCTGGCCAACTACACGCGCCTGTTCCAGGATCCGCTGTTCTACCAGGCCCTGTGGAACACCTTCGTCATGCTGATCGTGCAGGTGCCGATCATGCTCATCCTCGCGATCCTGCTCGCGGTCGCGTTCAACTCGGTGCTGCTGAAGTTCCGCGCCCTGTGGCGCACGCTCTACTTCGTCCCGATCGTGATGGGCCTGGTCGCCTACGGCATCCTCTTCAGCGCCCTGTTCAACTCGGAGGACGGCTTCGTCAACCAGTTGCTCGGCTACGTCGGCATCGGTCCCGTGCCGTGGCTCACCGACCCGTTCTGGGCGAAGATCTCCATCGTCATCGCGATGACCTGGCACTACACCGGCCAGAGCGCGATCATCTATCTCGCCCAGCTGCAGGCCATCCCCACCGAGCTCTACGAGGCCGCCGCGGTCGACGGGGCGAACGGCCGCAAGCAGTTCTGGCATGTCACGATCCCGGGTCTGCGCCCGGCGATCATCCTCACCGTGATCCTGTCCACGATCGGCACGCTGCAGCTCTTCGACGAACCCTTCGTGATCACCAACGGCGGCCCGCTGAACTCCACCCTCACCGTGGGCATGTACCTCTACCAGAACGGATTCCAGTACTTCGACTTCGGGTACGCCTCCGCGATCGGGTACGTCCTCACGCTCATCATCGGCGTCATCTCGCTGATCCAGTTCCGACTCTTCCGGGAGAAGTCATGACCACCCTTCAGGCCGGCCCCCGCCGAACGGGCCGCTCCCTGGTGCTGACCACCGCGATCGCCGCGGGTGCCGTGCTCATGGCACTGCCGTTCTACTGGCTGATCATCGCCAGCACCTACCCGTCGAACAAGATCTTCTCGACCCCGCCGAACTTCGTCCCGGGCGACGCGTTCTGGAGCAACGTCACCGGTCTGTTCCAAGAGACGATGTTCGGCCGCTCCGTGCTGAACTCGGTACTGGTGGCCTCGATCTACACGGTGCTCGGATTGATCGTCTGCACCGCGGCGGGCTACGCGTTCGCGAAGTTCGAGTTCCGCGGCAAGAACGTGATGTTCGGCATCCTGCTGGTGACGCTCGCGCTGCCTTCGCAGGTGACGCTGGTCCCGCTGTTCCAGATCATGGTGTGGCTCGGCTGGCTGGACACCTACCAGGCCCTCATCCTGCCGAGCCTCGCGCTGCCGTTCGGCGTGTTCCTCATGCGACAGGCGATGAGCTCCATCCCCGACGAACTCATCCAGGCGGCACGAGTGGATGGCGCGGGCGAGTTCCGGCTGCTGTTCCAGATCGTGATCCCCACGGTCCGTCCCGCCCTGGCCGCGCTCTCGATCTTCCTGTTCCTGGGCATGTGGAACGCCTTCGTGTTCCCGCTGGTCGTGCTGCGCACGCCGGACGCGTACACGATCCCGGTGGCGCTGGCCACGCTGCAGGGCGTCAGCAACACCGACTACGGGCAGCTGCTGACGGGCACCATGCTCTCGATGCTGCCGATCCTGATCCTGTTCCTGTTCCTCCAGCGCCAGTTCGTCGCCGGCATCCTCGCCGGCGCCGTCAAGCAATAGCGCTCACCCGACCTCGCAACGCAAAGGACCATCTGTGCTCCTCGAAGACAACGACCTCGACACCGTCCAGTGGACGCCGCTCGCCCGCGGTTTCTCGCTCGGCACCGGCGGCGGATGCCGCATCCTCCGGACCGAGCGGATCGGCGGCCTGCTGGAGATCCGCCTGACCGCGGAGGAACCAGGGCAGATCATGCTGGAGGGTCCGCTCGGCAACGCCTCCGGCGTCTGGCACGCCGGAGCGGACTCGATCCGCGGGCTGCCCGCGGACTGGGCCGGCTCCGAGTCCTTCGGAGCCGTGCGCTCGGTGCCGCTGCTGGTGCTGTGCGATGTCGACGGCTCCGCCCAGCTCGGTTTCGCCTTGGACAGCCTGGTACCCACCGGCCGCATCGAGTACGGCGTCTCGGAGGAGTCGAAGTCGTTCGTCGTCCGCATCGCGATCGAGCCCGCACTGGCGGACGACGACGGCGTCATCACCCTGCTCTTCGTCGCCGAGCAGGCGGCCTACGCCGACGCGGTGCGGACGTTGTCGCGCCGACTGCACGACGGACGGCCCGTGCACAGGGTGTCGCCGTACTCCCTCGAACCGGTGTACTCCACCTGGTACTCGTACTCGCAGCGGATCTCGGCCGACATCGTGCGCGACGAGGCCCTGCGGTCGCACGAGATCGGATGCAGGTCGATCTTCATCGACGACGGCTGGCAGCGCCTCGGCGACGGCCGCTGGTACGCGGGATGCGGCGACTGGGTGCCCGACGAGAGCAAGTTCCCCGACTTCCGCGGCACCGTCGATGAGCTGCACGACGCCGGCATGGGCGTGGTGCTCTGGGTCGCGCCGCTGCTGCTGGGCCCGCAGAGCGATGCGTTCGCCGAGCTGTCCGGGTACGCGCCGCACTACTCCGGCGACCTGCGCGCACACGTGCTCGACCCGCGCATCCCCGAGGTGCGACGTCATCTCGCCGGTGCATGCGCCCGGCTGATGTCGGACTACGCTTTGGACGGCCTCAAGGTCGATTTCCTGAACAACGCGATGGTCTACGCCGGCACTCCGTCGCCCGGCGACATCGACGACGTCGGCGAGGCGATGCGGGTGCTGCTCTCCGACATCTCGGATGCTGCAGAGCTGGCCCGCCCCGGTTCGCTGATCGAGTACCGCCAGCCGTACGTGTCGCCCGCGATCGCCGGGTACGCCGACGTCATCCGCGCGACGGACTGCCCTGCCGACGCCGACCAGAACCGCCGCCGAACGGTCGACCTGCGCCTGTTCGCCACGGATCAGGTGGTGCACGCGGACCCGATCATGTGGGACCCGCGCGCCGGCGTCGAAGCGCCCGCCCGTCAGCTGCTGAACACGTTCTTCTCGGTGCCGCAGCTCTCGATGCCGATGGCCTCGCTCCCGGCCGAGCAGGTCGAGCGCGTGCGCGATCTGCTGCAGACCTGGCACGGGCTGCGCGAGGTGCTGATCCGCGGCGAGATCTCAGCGGGTCTGCCCGGCGAGGGCTACCCGGTGGTCGCCTCCCGCCTGGACGGCACGCTCGTGGTCGCGGCCTACCAGGAGCGGATGCTCGACCTCGACCTCGACGGCGTCGACCGCCTCGTGGTGATCAACGGCACCGCGGGGAACGCTCTGCCGTACCGCGTGGTCTCCGGAGACGGCGAGCGCTTCGGTCTGACATCCGACGGCATGGTCGAGATGGTGCCGTGGAGCGTGCTCGACCTCGCCTGACCCTCCCCACGCCGACGCCGCCGCTCCTCTCGGGAGCGACGGCGTCGGCGTTTCAGTCCTCAGGGTGGAAGCCGATCAGCCAGCGCACGCCGTACCGGTCTGCGAGCGTGCCGTCGTGGTCGCCCCAGGGCCGCTTCTGCAGCGGGTCGATGATGCGCCCGCCCTCCGCCAGCTGCGCGAACCAGCGCGTCAGCGTCTCGGGGTCTGCGGTGCCGAGCAGCGAGAAGAACATGCCGTTCATCGTGACCGCGTCGTCGTCAGCACCGGCATCCGCTCCCGAGAGCGCCACCGGACCGCCGGTGAGCATGCCGTGCGCGATCTGGTCGCCGGGGCCGTCGGTGCGCTGGAACTGCTCATAGGTGAACAGCGCGACCTCACCGCCGAACACCGATTGGTAGAACGGCAGCGCTTCGGCTGCGGTTCCGGGGAACAGGAGGTAGGGCACGAGTCCGCTCATACCTGCGAGCGTACGCCCGGGCGCCGACGTCAGCCCAGCAGCAGCGCGGCCCCCAACAGCACCGGCACGCATCCGACGGTCGTGATGAACACGGTGTCTCTGGCGATCGCCTCGCCGATGTCATACCGCTGGGAGTAGTTGAAGACGTTCTGCGCGGTGGGCAGCGCCGCGAGCACCACGACGATCAGCACTTCATGCGCCGAGAGACCGAACACGAACTGTGCGACCAGCCACGCGATCGCGGGCATGACGAGCAGCTTCAGCGCGCTCGCCAATAGCACGTCGCGCCGGCGCCCGGCGGCGCCGAGCACCCGCTGCCCGTGCAGCGAGATGCCGTAGCTGATCAGCAGCACGGGCACGCAGGCGTTCGCGAGGAGGGTGATCGGATCGATGACGATCGGCGGCAGTTCGATCCCGAGCACCGACACCAGGGTGCCCAGCGCGGAACCGAGGATGATCGGGTTGGTCGCGGTGCGCAGCACCGTGCGGCCGAACGATCGGCGCTCGCCGGTCACCGCGTCGAGGATGCTCAGCGAGATCGGCGTGAAGACCAGGAGCTGCATGAGGATCACGGGCGCGGGATAGGCGGCGCTGCCGAGCAGGTACAGCGACAGCGGGATGCCGATGTTGTTCGAGTTCACCTGCCCTGCCGAGAGCGCCCCGATCACGGTCTCCCCCGCGGCGCGCTTCCAGACGAGCTTCGCCACCAGCACGTACAGGCCTATGACGACCGCCGCCGCGATCGCCGACACCGGCAGCAGCGATGAGAACAGCACCTTCGCATCCGCCTGCGCGAGCACGGTGAACAGCAGGAACGGCGACAGCACGAAGAACGTCAGCCTGCTCAGCACCTCGCGTGCGTGCGCGCCCAGCAGGTCGATGCGCCCGATGACGTAACCGACCGCGATCGCCAGTCCGACGACGGCGAATCCGGTGAGAGTGTCGAGCACCCCTCGAGCTTAGATCGAGCTCAGAGCTCGACCTCGACCAGCACCGGCTCGGGCTGCAGCAGCAGACCGAACTCGGAGTGCACGCGGTTCTGGATGAACCGGGCCAGCTCCGACACCTCGGCGGCGGTCGCGCCCCCGCGGTTGGTGAGCGCGAGCGCATGCTTGGTCGAGACGCCCGCGCGCGACCGGGGCAGCTTGAATCCCTTGCGGATGCCGGAGTGCTCGATCAGCCAGGCCGCACTGACCTTCACCTCGGCCGGAGCCGTCACGAGCGGTGGTACCGCACCGGTGAACCCCGACAGCGGGATCACGGTCACCGCATCCAGGTCGGGCGCGACGGGCCAGCGCGGGCACTCCGGCGGCAGCGTGCGCGCCACGGACTCCGGCACGATCGCGTTCTGGAAGAACGAGCCTGCACTGGCCGTGTCGGGGTCGTCGGGGTCCAGCAGCATCCCCTTCTTCGCGCGGGTCTCGAGAACGGTGGAGCGCACCCAGGCCAGCGGCACGGCCACTTCGTCCTCCAGGCCGAGCGCACGTCGCAGCTGCTCGCCGCGCACCACACGAGTACCGTCGGTGACGGCCAGATCGAGTGTGACGCTGAGGATCACGGCCCGGCGCTGCGGCACACCGCCGTAGTGGTGCTTGAGCACCGAGGTGCGGAAGCCGAGCTCGAGCTCTGACGCGGGGACGGTGACCGGCCGCGCGGCATGCTCATCGAGCAGCTCGACCTCGACGAGCGTCTCCTGGATCTCCTGCCCGTAGGCGCCCACGTTCTGCACCGGAGCGGCGCCGACGGTGCCGGGGATCCCGCTCATCGCCTCGATGCCGGCATAGCCGCGCTCGACGGCGTAGGCGACCAGGTCGTCCCAGTCGTGCCCCGCCTGCACCCGCAGCCGCACGCGGCCCTCGTGCGGCGAGGGGACCTCTTCGATGCCGCGGGAGAGCACCCGGATGACGGTGCCTTCGAAGGCGGCATCGCCGGCGAACAGGTTCGATCCGCCGCCCAATACGAACCACTCGTCGCCGGTGGCCCAGACCTGCTGCAGCTCGGAGATCAGCTCGGCAGTGGTCGCGGCCTCGCGCATCCGCTCGGGAGCGCCGCCGGTGCGCAGCGTGGTCAGCGTGCGCAGCGGGATCGGCGAGATCTCCGTCACAGCGCCACGCGCAGCTGCGCCTTGGCCAGCACGGTGGTCTCGCCGTGCGTGACCTTCAGATCGATCCGCGCGGTCTCGTCATCGACGGCGGCGACCTTCGCGACGACGGTGACGTCGGCGCCGTCCTGCGGATCGACGACGACCGGCTTGGTGAAGCGCACGCCGTAGTCGACGATCTTCGCGACGTCGCCCAGCGCGGACACCACGACCGACGAGGCGAGGCCCATGGTCAGCATCCCGTGCGCGAGTACGCCGGGCAGACCGACCTCGGCCGCGACGTCGTCGCGGTAGTGGATGGGGTTGAAGTCGCCGGATGCTCCGGCGTACCGCACCAGCGACTCACGGGTGAGGTGCACGGTGCGCTCGGCGATCACGTCTCCGACGGTGAACGGCATCACTCCCCCTGTCCTTCGGAGCCCACCAGCAGCACGCTGGTGGCGGTGACGACGTGCGCGCCGTCCGCATCGGTGATCTCGGCCTCGCTGGTGATCATGGCGTTTCCTCCGAGAGTGCGGATGCCGGTGACCCGCAGCTGCCCGGTGAGCTCGTCGCCGGCGACGATGGGCCGGGTGTAGGTGAACCGCTGCTCGGCGTGGATGGTGCGCGCCAGCACGATGCCAGAGTCCTCGAGCGCGAGCAGTTGCTGCAGCGTGTGGTCCTGGATGACCATCGCGAAGGTCGGCGGGGCGACCACGTCGGCGTAGCCGGCGGCGCGCGCGGTGTCGACGTCGGTGTGCACGGGGGCGTCGGCGAAGACCGCGCGCGCGAACTCGCGCACCTTCTCACGTCCGACGAGGTAGGGGGATGTCGGCGGGAACTCCCGGCCGACCAGTTCTGGGTTCACTGCCACCCCACGAGTCTACCGAGGCCCATATAGAGGTAACCCTTGACCGACAGTGCAAAAGAGTGATTCGATATGACTGCTTTGCGCACCCCAGATGCACAAACAATCACAACGAGGAGACGATGACGTTGAACTCACTTTCCTGCCGGCGACGCTTCGGCGCGCTGGGACTCGCGATCGCGCTGGGGGTGACGGGCTTCGGGCTCGCCTCCGTGCACACCGCCGAGCCCGCAGCCGCGGCCACGACCGCCGCATCCGACCCCACCCCGATCACCCCCAAGCCGGCTTCGCCCGAGGTCCCCGTCGACGAGTCAGGGGCGTCGATCGGTGCGATCACCGGCGTTCAGCAGGACGGGGCATCCGTCACGCTGACCGCCGAGCACGGCGCCATGCGCGTGACCTTCCTCGAGAACGGCACCTTCCGGCTTGAGGCCGACCCGAGCGGATCGTTCACGGATCCGGCGAACACGCCGCAGGGCGACGCAACGCGCACCGCCGACATCGTCGTCGGCGCCAAGACCTTCGGCGGCACCGACGTCTCGGTCGCCGAAGGCAACGTGATCAGCATCGCCTCGAAGACCGTCACCCTCTCGGTCGATCGCGCCACCGGTGCGGTTTCCGCCACCCGCGCCGACGGCTCGACGCTCTTCGCCGAGTCCGCCGCGATCACGTTCGGCAAGAACTCCGCCACCCAGCACCTGAAGGGCCAGGACGGCGAGCAGATCCTCGGCGGCGGCATGCAGAACGGCCGCTCGATCCACACCGGGTCGGTCATCAACATCGCCAACAACTTCGACTGGGACGACGACGGCTACCCGAACGCGGTGCCGTACTACATGTCCTCCGAGGGCTACGGCGTGCTGCGCAACACGTTCGCGAAGGGCACCTACGACTTCGCGAAGCACACCACCACGCACCAGGAGCGCCGCTTCGACGCGTACTACTTCGTCGGCGACTACGAGCAGTCGCTCGAGTCGTACACGCAGCTGACCGGCCGGCCGATCATGCCGCCGGTGTACGCCTTGGAGTACGGCGACGCGGACTGCTACAACCGCTCCAGCCCGACCTATTCCGGCAGCAAGGATCCGGCCAAGCTGAAGACCCCGCAGGCGCTCGAGATCGCCAAGGACTTCGTCGAGAACGACATGCCCGCCGGCTGGATGCTGGTCAACGACGGCTACGGCTGCGAATACCAGGAGCTTCCTGAGACGATCAAGGCGATCCAGGATCAGACCGATCTGAAGACCGGCCTGTGGACCCAGCGCTCGCTGGACAAGCAGGAGTACGAGGTCGGCGAGGCCGGCGTGCGCCTGCGCAAGCTCGACGTCGCATGGGTGGGCAGCGGCTACCGTCTTGCCCTCACCGGCTGCGAGGCCGCGCACGACGGCATCGAGAAGTACTCGGATGCCCGTGGCACGGCGCTCATGGTCGAGGGCTGGGCCGGCGCGCAGCGCTGCGGCATGCAGTGGACCGGCGACCACTCCGGCAACCTCGACGCCGTGCGCTGGCAGATCTCCGCACTGACCGGTGCAGGAAACTCGGGCCTCGCATTCAGCACGGGTGACGTGGACGGCATCTTCGGCGGCTCGCCGGATAGCTACGTGCGCGACCTGCAGTGGAAGGCGTTCGCGCCGGCGCTGTACTCGATGAGCGGCTGGGCCTCGGTCGACAAGCGGCCGTGGCTGTACGGCGACGAGGCGACGAAGATCAACCGCAGCTACCTGCAGCTGCGCCAGCGCCTGATGCCGTACATCTACACCCTCGCGGCGGAGTCGCACCGCAGCGGCCTGCCCATGATGCGCTCGCTGGCTCTGGAGTACCCGAAGGATGCCGGCTCGTACAGCGTCGAGGCGAACAACGAGTTCCTGCTCGGCAGCGACTACCTGGTCGCCCCGGTCTTCACGAAGACCGATGTGCGCAACGGCATCTACCTGCCCGCCGGATCCCAGTGGGTGGACTTCTGGACCGGTGAGGTGCACGAGGGCGGTCAGGTGTTGAACGGGCACCCGGCTCCGCTGGACAAGCTGCCGATCTTCGTCCGCGCCGGCGCGCTGGTGCCGCAGGGCATCACGGCCCGGAATGCGTCGCTCGTTCCGGCGGATTCCCCCGTCACGCTCTCGCTGTTCCCGCAGGGCAAGAGCTCGTTCTCGCTCTACGAGGACGACCAGGTCACGCGCGCCTACGCCGACGGCGCCTCCAGCACCCAGAAGTTCACCGTGGATGCTCCGGATGCCGGCAAGAAGGGCTCGGTCGTGATCAACATCGGCCGGCGTGCCGGGTCGTACGACGGCAAGGCAGCCGCCCGGCCGTACGTGATCGAGGCGCACACCGGTTCCGCGCCGAAGAACGTCGCGGTCGACGGCAAGGGGCTGAAGCAGGCTGCGTCCCTCGAGGCGCTGGATGCCGCATCCTCGGGCTGGTTCTTCGACGCGAAGGACGCCGGCGGCGTCATCCGCGTGAAGGTGCCCGCCGTCGCCTCCTCCGCCGAGGCTCAGGTCGTGCTCGCGGCCACCAGCGCCGTCGGCGGCCGGGATGCCGACCTCACCGCGGCATCCGTCTCGGTGACTCTCGACAAGCGGGTCTTCCAGGGCGACACCACCACGGTGGAGGCGACCTTCCGCAACACCGGCACCAAGAAGAAGGAGAGCGTCTCCCTGGCCCCGCAGCTGCCCGAGGGCTGGACACTCGTCTCTGCGAAGGGTGACAAGGCCGCCCTGGTCGAGCCCGGCGCGTCGGTGACCGCCACCTTCGAGGTGAAGGTCACGGATGCTGCCGCCGCCGACCTGCAGACGGTGAAGGTTGTCGCGGATTACACCGCGCAGAAGACCGCCCAGAAGGCGTCCGGAGCGAACCAGCTCTACGTCGCGTACGGATCACTGGCCGGGGCGTACAACGCCGACGCCGTGACCACGCTCACCACGGCGAAGCCCGGTGACTTCGACGGTGGCGGGGCGACCTTCTCGGCCGAGGCACTGGCGCGGGCCGGTGTCACCCCCGGTTCCACTGTCACGGTCGGCACCGGTGACGCGGCTATCGCCTACACCTGGCCGAACCCGTCCGGTGCGAAGGACTCCGTCTCTCCGGCCGGACAGACCATCGCGCTCACCGGCAAGGGCACGCACCTCGCGCTGCTCGCCTCCGCGGCATCCGGCGGCGGGGTCAACCCGCAGCTCGAGCTGCACTACGCCGACGGCACCGTCTCGAAGCAGACCGTGTTCTTCCCGAACTGGCTGCCGCAGGCATCCGGCCTGGGCGGCGCGAGCGTGGCGATCACGAGCCTCGGGCGCAACAACGGCAACAACCCGAACGTGTACGAGTACCCCACCGGCAAGTACCAGGTGTATTCGAACCTCGTGCGGTTGAACCCGGCCAAGGAGCTCGCCTACGTCGTGCTCCCGACCGAGAGCCGCCTGAAGATCTTCGACTGGAAGGTCGTCGACCAGCCGATGCCGCCGGCCCCCTCGGGCAAGGCCTACGCATCGGATCTGAACTGGATCAGCGCCACCACCGGGTGGGGCGTGATCGGCAAGGACGTCGCCAACAAGGATGCGGCGGACTCGCCGGACCTGCCGCTGGCGATCAACTACGTCGACCCCGCCACCGGGAAGAGCCCGACCTACGCCAAGGGCCTCGGCGTGCACGCGGCATCGAAGGTGACGTACTACCTGGGCGGCAAGTGCTCCACCTTCACGGCCTCGGTCGGGCTGGAGAAGAACTTCGCCGGCAACGTGATCTTCACGGTCGACGCCGACGGAGTGAACCGCTACCAGTCCCGCACCTTCACTCCGGGCTTCGCCCCGGAACAGGTGAACGTCGACGTCACCGGGGTGCAGTACATCGACCTCAACGTGACGGCGCCGGGCAGCATCAACGGCGCACACGGCGTGTGGGGCGATGCGCTGTTCACCTGCGAGTGACCGGCTGAAGAACTGAGCACAGGCGCCCCTCGGATCCGTTCCGAGGGGCGCCTCGCCGTGCGGTGGCTAGTTCTTGGCGCGGATGGCCTTCCGGGCCATCTGGTACCCGATGTAGAGCAGGTACACAGCGAACAGCACGTTGCCGACGAAGGGGTCGATGTGCGCGGCGAAGAGGGCGCCGAGCGCGGTCGTGGTGCACGCCGAGACGCCGACGAGTGCTGCGGCGACCAGGTCGACGTTCTTGTGCCGCAGGTTGCCGACCGTGCCGGAGACCGCGGTCGGGATCATCATCAGCAACGAGGTGCCCTTGGCGATGAGGTCGCTGACCCCCATGCCGAGCATCAGCGCCGGCACCACGATGATGCCGCCGCCCACGCCGATGAGACCCGCCAGGATGCCGGTGCACACGCCCACTCCGACCAGGATCAGCCCCGTCGTCCAGGTGAGGTCGAGTTCGGCGGCGCGCGAGGGGACGATCAGGAACAGGCTCACGATGACCACGGCGATGAAGGCGACGAACCCCCAGAGCAGCGTGCGCTGCGACATCCGCGGCAGCAGCCGGGTGCCGATCTGCGCGCCCACCACGGCGCCGAGCGCCAGGATCAGAGCGGGGATCCACGCGACGGAACCGGAGACCGCGTACGAGATCACGCCGACGCTGGCGATCGGCACGATCGCGGCGAGCGAGGTGCCGGCGGCACGGCGCTGGTCGAAGCCGAGCAGCAGCACCAGCAGCGGCACGATGACCGTGCCCCCGCCGACGCCGAACAGGCCGGAGAGCAGCCCTGCGGCGAGCCCGATCCCGATGTAGGAGAGGTACGCCCGTGCGCCCCGCGTGCTGGTTCCGTCGTCGTGCATCCGCCCAGCCTATTGCGCCGCCTCGGCACCGTACGTCCGCGTTTCGGCGCAGGCGCACGGTGCCGGAAGGGCTCAGATCTCCTGGTCGGCGAGCATCGGCACCGAGATCGACTCGGTGAGACGCTGCTCGTAACGCGCCTGGCGGCGGCGGAGCCAGAGCGCGCCGAGGATCAGCACCACCAGCACCCCGTAGGCGATCGCCGCGAACGGGCTCGCGATCAGCGTCATCGGATCTCCCTGGCTCAGCTGCAGAGCCTTGCGCAGCTCGGCTTCGCCCATGGGCCCCAGGATCATACCCACCACCAGCGGCGCCACGGGGATGCCGTAACGGCGCATGAAGTAGCCCAGCACGCCGATGACAGTCAGGATCACGATGTCGATGATGTTGAACTTGATCGCATAGGCGCCGAACGCCGCGAACATCAGGATGCCCGCATACAGGTACGGCCGCGGGATCTGCAGCAGCTTGACCCACATGCCCACCAGGGGCAGATTCAGCACGATCAGGATCAGGTTCCCGAGGTACAGACTCGCCACCAGCGCCCACACCAGCGCAGGCTGGTTGGTGAAGAGCAGGGGTCCGGGCTGGATGCCGTAGGACTGGAATGCGAACAGGATGATCGCCGCGGTCGCCGTGGTCGGCAGGCCCAGCGTGAGCAGCGGCACCAGCACGCCTGCGGCTGCGGCGTTGTTGGCCGCCTCAGGACCCGCGACGCCCTCGATCGCCCCGCGACCGAACTGCTCCTTGTGCTTGGAGAGCTTCTGCTCGGCCGCGTAGGAGAGGAAGGTCGCGACGTCCGCGCCTCCTGCGGGGATGGTGCCGATCGGGAATCCGATCGCCGTGCCGCGCAGCCAGGGCTTCCAGGACCGCTTCCAGTCCTCCTTGGTCATCCAGTTGCGCCATCCCTTGGTCACCGGGATGACGTCGATCCCGCCGTGCCTCATCCTCGACGCGACGTAGAGCGTCTCCCCGACGGCGAACAGGCCCACCGCGACGAGCACGACGCTGATCCCCTGGTTCAACTCGGGGATGCCGAGAGTGTAGCGCTGCTGGCCGGACAGGCCATCGGTGCCGATCAGACCGATGAAAAGCCCGAGGGCGAGCGACAGCACGCCGCGCGGCACGGACTTGCCCATCAACGCACCGACGGTGATGAACGCCACCACGATCAGCGCCAGTTTGTCGGGGTTGCCGAGCGAGACGGCGAAGTCCGCCAGGATGGGCGCGAGCAGCGTCAGGCCGACGGTCGCGATGGTGCCGGCGATGAACGAGCCGATGGCCGCCGTCGCGAGTGCGGCGGCGCCGCGTCCGAGCTTGGCCATCTTGTTGCCCTCGATGGCCGTGACTATGGACGCGGATTCACCGGGTGTGTTCAGCAGGATGCTCGTGGTCGATCCGCCGTACATGCCGCCGTAGTAGATGCCGGCGAAGGTGATGATGGCCGCGGTCGCGTCCAGTGAGTAGGTCAGCGGCAGCAGCAGCGCCACCGTCATCGCCGGGCCGATGCCGGGCAGTACGCCGACGGCCGTGCCGATGAAGACGCCGATGAACGCCCACATCAGGTATTGGGGCTGCAGAGCGGTGGCGAAGCCCTCCAGGAGCAGACTCCAGCTGTCCATCAGAACATCCCTCCCAGCCAGCTGAACGCCGGCCCCCAGGGCAGCGACAACCCGAGAAGTCCGCCGAACAGCACCTGCACGACCAGGGCCACCACGAGTCCGATCAGGAATCCGAGCCACCAGCGCTTGGCGCCGAGGGCCCACGCGACGATGCCGAACAGAACAGCCGCAGCAGGCGCCCAGCCGATCGGCTCGATGAGCAGCAGGTGCACGACGATGGCGCCGACGATCTTCGCGAGGGTCACCCAGTCGGTGCGCGCGTCCGGATCGATGTCCTCCCCCTCCTCGACCTCCGCGCGCTGACCGCGCAGTACGCCGATGAGCACGGCGGCCGACGAGCCGATGAGCAGGATCGAGACGGCGATCGGGAACACCGTGGGTCCGACCTGGATGCCGACCGGGACGTGGATGCTGAAAGCGCCGATCAGTGCGAGGACACCGAGGACGAGCATGAGCAGGGCGAAGACGAGCTCTCCGATGGGAACCCGTGGGGCGGGCCGAGTCTTCTCGGCCCGCCCGTTCGCCCCGATGATCGGGGCGGTCATGTCAGATCAGCCCGATGTTCTTGAGCGTGTCCTGCACGTCGGAGATGTTCTGCGTCACGAAGGAGTCCAGCTCGGAGCCGGTGAGGAAGGCATCGGCCCACCCCTTGCTCTCCAATTCCTTCTGCCATGCGTCCGAGTCGTGCATCTCGGTGGCGATGCGCTCGAGTTCTGCGCGGTCGTCGTCGGAGATGTTCCCCGGTGCGATCACACCGCGCCAGTTGGTGAGCACGACGTCGTAACCCTCGTCGGTGATGGTCGGCACGTCGGGCAGCTGATCGACGGGCTCTTCGCTCGACACCGCGAGTGCGCGCATCTTGCCCGCCTCGATGTGCTGCTGGAACTCGCCGACGCCGGAGATGCCTGCCGCGACCTTGCCGCCCAGGATCAGGGAGACGGCTTCGCCGCCGCCCGCGTTGGGCGTGTAGTTGAGCTTGGTCGGGATGTCGGCGCTCTTCACCCCGGCGGCATCCAGCAGGAGGCCGGCGAGGATGTGGTCGGCACCGCCCGCGGAGCCGCCGGTGATCGTGATCGCCTGGCCCTTGTCGACGATGTCCTCGACCAGGCTCTTCAGGTCCTTGTACTTCGAGTCCGCGGGCACGACCACGACGAGCGGCTCATCGGTGAGGCGGGCGATCGGAGTGGTGTCCTCCAGCCGCACCTTCGAGTCGTTCGTCTCGATCGCGCCCACCATGACCAGGCCGTTGACCATGAGAGTGGCCGGATCCTTCTCGGTGGCGAGCTGGGCGAGACCGATCGTGCCGCCCGCGCCACCGACGTTGGTGACCGGCGCGGTCCCCACGATCTTGTCCTCGGTGAGCACCTTGGCCATCGAGCGTCCGGTCTGGTCCCAGCCGCCACCGGGGTCGGCGGGGACGATGATCGAGACGTCGGTGAAGCTGGACTTCCCGCCATCGGCGGCCGGCTTCTCTGCCGTGCCTCCCTGGCCGGAGCATCCGGTGAGGGCGAGTGCCGTCGCGGCCGCGACGGCGATCAGGGTGATTCGGGTTCTGTTCATTGCGCTCCTCCTCGAGCGTTCAGGGACGCTGTCGAACGTAGGGGGCACGATTGCCGCCGTCGCGCTTGCGAAACCATTGGTCGCGTTCCGAAAGTATTGGTCGCGAGATGCTCCCCGGCCTGGATGCGGCCTCTCGCGCGGGAGGCGACAATGGAGTGTGCCCTCGATGACGAAGACGCCTGCGTCGAAGATGACGCTCCGAGTGCAGCTGCTCCTGCTGCAGGCGGCGATCGTGTGCCTGGTCACGCTGATCGCGGGCATCACGGCCGGGATCGTGCAGGAGCACACCATCCGCGACGCCTATGAGGATCGGATGATGGCGGTCTCGCAGTCCATCGCATCGATGCCCGCGGTGGTCGACGCCTTCGACGACGCCGATCCCTCGGCCACCATCCAGCCTCTCGCGGAGACCATCCGCAAGGCATCCGACCTCACCTACGTGGTGGTGGCCAACGCCGACGGCATCCGCTATTCGCATCCGAACCCTGCGCGCATCGGCGAGCGGGTATCCACCGACCCGTCGGTGCCGCTGTCGGGAAGGATCTACACCGGCACCGAGACCGGCACCCTGGGCACGACCTGGCGCGTGAAGGTGCCGATCTTCCACGACGGCGAAGTGATCGGCACGGCCTCGGTCGGCATCCTGGAGTCGCAGGGCAGGGACGAGTTCTTCGGCAACCTCGCCTGGATCATCGGGGCGATGCTTGTCGCCGTCCTGCTCGGGGTGTTCGGGTCGGCGTGGATCGCCGCTCTGATCCGCCGCCGCATCCTGGGCCTCGAGCCCGACGAGATCAGCGCGCTGGTCCGCAACGAGGAGACCACGCTGCACGGGCTCAGCGAGGGCGTGATCACCGTCGATGCCACAGGCGTCATCACGCTGGCGAACGATGCCGCGGCCCGCTTCCTCGACACCGATGCCACGGAGCTGACCGGATCCCGTGCGGAGGATGTGCTCGGCCCGGAGCTTCTCGAGGTCCTCCGCGAGGGCGAGGACGCCGGTCGGCCGGTGATCCTCGGTCCGCGCGTGCTGGTGGCCCGATCGACGGGCGCTCGCGACGGCGGCGCCGCGGTGGACGCCACCCTGCTGCTGCGCGACCACACCGAGCTGCACGACGTCGTCGCGCGCGTGGACGCCGCAGACGCGATCATCGCGTTCCGGCAGCGGGCCGGCCTGCCGAAGGGGCTGTCCGCGGAGACACTGGAGCGAGTGGCGAGCGCGCTCACGCAGCATCCGGATTCGTCGGCATCCGAGCTCGGCGAGGTCCTGCAGATCTCGCGAGTGAGCACGCGTCGCTATCTCGAGCATCTCGCGAGCACGGGGCGTGCGGTGCGCTCGCTCGACTACTCGACTCGAGGACGCCCGGGCAGCCGCTATCGGATCAACGATCCCGCAACGGGATCGATTGAGACTGCGTCTCATTACATGAGACACTGAATCACAAACACCCGACGGGATGATCGAAGGAGATCACATGTTCCGCAGTCCGTACCCCGAACTCGAGATCCCGAACGTCTCGATCTATGAGTACCTCTTCACCGGCCTCGACGACGCCGACCTCGACCGGATCGCACTCGTCGACGGGATGTCGGGCGCGGAGACCACTTATCGCCGCCTGATCGGCCAGATCGACCTGCTCGCGGGCGCCCTCGCGGCGCGGGGCGTGGGCGTGGGCGACGTCGTCGGCATCCTGTGCCCGAACATCCCCGAATTCGCCACGGTGTTCCACGGCGTGCTGCGCTCCGGCGCGACCGCCACCACGATCAACGCGCTGTACACCGCCGAGGAGATCGGCAACCAGCTCGAGGATGCCGGGGCCGAGTGGCTCTTCACCGTGTCGCCGATGCTCCCGCAGGCGCAGGCCGCCGCCGAGCGCCGAGGCATCCCGGCCGACCACCTCATCGTGCTCGACGGCGCCGAGGGACACCCGGGCCTGCGCGACCTGCTCGCCGAGGGGCACGCCGCCCCCGAGGTCACCTTCGATCCCGCCACTCACCTCGCCGTGCTGCCGTACTCCTCCGGCACCACAGGCCGCCCCAAGGGCGTCATGCTCACGCACCGGAACCTGGTCGCGAACGTCGAGCAGGTGCGCCCCGTCACCGACATCGGCGTGAACGACCGGCTGCTCGCCGTGCTGCCGTTCTTCCACATCTACGGCATGACCGTGCTGCTGGACTTCGCGCTCAAGCAGCGCGCGGGCCTCGTGACGATGCCGAAGTTCGACCTGCTCGAGTTCCTGCGCATCATCCAGGAGCACCGTACGACCTGGGTGTTCGTCGCTCCCCCGATCGCGGTCGCCCTGGCCAAGCATCCGGTGGTGGACCAGTACGACCTCTCCGCGGTGAAGGTCGTCTTCTCGGGCGCGGCCCCGCTGGACGGCGCCCTCGCCGGAGCGGTCGCGACCCGCCTGGGATGCGTCGTGGTCCAGGGCTACGGCATGACCGAGACGAGCCCCGCGGCGAACATCATCCCGGTCGACCGCACCGACATCGACCGCTCGATGATCGGCCCCCTGGTGCCCAACACCGAGGCACGCCTGGTCGATCCCGAGACCGGGACCGACGTCGAGCCCCCGGCCGAGGGCGCGAGCGAACCGGGCGAGCTGTGGCTGCGCGGCCCGCAAATCATGGCAGGGTACCTGAACCGCCCTGATGCCACCGCCGAGATGCTGGATGCCGACGGCTGGCTGCACACCGGAGACGTCGCCACGGTCACCGCCGACGGCATCTTCCGCATCGTCGACCGTCTGAAGGAACTCATCAAGTACAAGGGGTACCAGGTGGCGCCCGCCGTGCTCGAGGCGCTGCTGCTGGAGCATCCCCAGATCGCGGATGCCGCGGTGATCGGCGCGAACGACGCCGACGGCCAGGAGGTGCCGAAGGCGTTCGTCGTGCTGCAGCAGGACGCCGAGCTGAGTGCGGAGGACGTGATGGCGTTCGTCGCCGGCCGCGTCGCCCCGCACGAGAAGGTGCGCATGGTGGAGTTCATCGACGTCATTCCGAAGTCCTCGGCCGGCAAGATCCTGCGCAAGGACCTGCGCGCCCGGGTCTGACGCCGAACACGAAGAAGCCCGCCGTCCCCGAGGGGACGGCGGGCTTCTTGCGTCAGACGAGTCTTACTCGGCCTTCTCCTCGGCGGGAGCCTCGGCAGCGGCCTCCTCGGCCGGAGCCTCGACGGTCTCCTCGACGACCTCCTCAGCAGGAGCCTCCACGACCTTCTCAGCCTTGGGGGCAGCCTTCTTGGCGGCCTTCTTCTTCGGGGCGACGGGCTCGAGGACGAGCTCGATCACGGCCATGGGCGCGTTGTCGCCCTTGCGGTTGCCGATCTTCGTGATGCGGGTGTAGCCGCCCTCACGGTCGGCGACCAGCGGCGCGATCTCGGTGAACAGCGCGTGCGCGGCGTCCTTGTTGCTGCGCAGCACGGTCATCGCACGACGGCGGGCGTGCAGGTCGCCGCGCTTGGCCAGCGTGACGAGGCGCTCGGCCAGCGGACGCAGGCGCTTGGCCTTGGTCTCGGTGGTCGTGATCGAGCGGTGCTCGAACAGCTGTGCAGCCAGGTTCGCGAGAAGCAGGCGCTCGTGAGCGGGGCCGCCTCCGAGGCGGGGACCCTTGGTGGGCTTAGGCATATTGGTTTACTCCAGGGAAAAAGGGGGGATCAGAAGGACTCGTCTTCGGAGCCGCCGTAGAAGTGGGCGCCGTCGAAACCGGGCACCGAGTCCTTCAGCGACAGACCGAGCGAGATGAGCTTGTCGCGCACCTCGTCGACCGACTTCTGCCCGAAGTTGCGGATGTTCATCAGCTGGGTCTCGGAGAGAGCGACCAGCTCCGCGACGGTGTTGATGCCCTCACGCTTGAGGCAGTTGTAGGAACGGACCGACAGGTCGAGGTCCTCGATCGGCATGGACAGCTCGCTGGAGAGCACTGCCTCCACCGGCGCCGGGCCGATCTCGATGCCCTCGGCCTCGACGTTCAGCTCGCGAGCGAGGCCGAACAGCTCGGTCAGGGTCTTCGCGGCCGAGGCGACGGCGTCGCGCGGGCTGATCGCGGACTTGGTCTCGACATCAAGCACGAGCTTGTCGAAGTCGGTGCGCTCACCGGCACGGGTGGCGTCGACGCGGTAGCTCACCTTCAGGACCGGCGAGTAGATCGAGTCGACCGGGATCTGACCGGCCTCTGCGTACTCGTTGCGGTTCTGCGAGGCGGAGACGTAGCCACGACCGCGCTCGATCGTCAGCTCCAGCTCGAACTTCGCGGTGTCGTTCAGGGTCGCGATCACCAGGTCGGGGTTGTGCACCTCGACTCCGGCAGGAGCGGAGATGTCCGCAGCGGTGACCTCGCCGGCGCCGGTCTTGCGCAGGTAGGCGGTGATCGGCTCGTCGCGCTCGGAGGAGACGACCAGCTGCTTGATGTTGAGGATGATCTCGGTGACATCCTCCTTCACGCCCGGGATGGTGCTGAACTCGTGCAGCACGCCGTCGATGCGGATCGTGGTGACCGCGGCGCCGGGGATCGACGAGAGGAGGCTGCGACGCAGCGCGTTGCCGATGGTGTAGCCGAAACCGGGCTCGAGCGGCTCGATCACGAAGCGGCTGCGGTTGTCGGCGAGCTTTTCCTCGTTCAGGGTGGGACGCTGTGCGATGAGCACTATGTGTTCCTTTCGATCACATGCCCGCTATATGACATGTGTTGGGTGAGGTGTTGAGTTGTCGAGAGTCGGCGGAAGGGATGCCGGCCCCGACGGTTCGGTTCCGGCATCCCTGTCCGAGATCAGACGCGGCGGCGCTTCGGCGGGCGGCAGCCGTTGTGCGCCTGCGGGGTGACGTCCTGGATGGACCCCACCTCGAGGCCGGCGGCCTGCAGCGAGCGGATCGCGGTCTCGCGGCCGGAGCCCGGACCCTTCACGAAGACGTCGACCTTCTTCACACCGTGCTCGGCGGCCTGACGGGCGGCCGACTCGGCGGCCATGCCGGCCGCGTACGGGGTGGACTTGCGCGAGCCCTTGAAGCCCACGCCACCCGACGATGCCCAGCTGATGACAGCGCCGGACGGGTCGGTGATCGAGACGATGGTGTTGTTGAACGTCGACTTGATGTGGGCCTGGCCCAGCGCGATGTTCTTCTTCTCCTTGCGGCGCGGCTTGCGCGCGGCGGCCTTAGGTGCAGCCATGAAAGTGTTCTCCTATTCCCTGGCCGCTTAGCGGGCCTTCTTCTTACCGGCGACGGTGCGCTTCGGGCCCTTGCGGGTACGGGCGTTGGTCTTGGTGCGCTGACCGCGGACCGGGAGGCCACGACGGTGGCGGATGCCCTCGTAGGAGCCGATCTCGACCTTGCGGCGGATGTCTGCGGCAACCTCGCGGCGAAGGTCACCCTCCACCTTGTAGTTGCCCTCGATGTGGTCGCGGAGTGCGACGAGCTGGTCGTCGGAGAGGTCCTTGACGCGGATCGACTCGTCGATCTCGGTGGCCTTGAGGATCTCGACCGAACGGGTACGGCCGATGCCGTAGATGTACGTGAGGGCGATCACCACGCGCTTGTCGCGCGGGATGTCGACGCCGGCAAGACGTGCCATGCGGTAACTCCTGGAGTGTTGTGGAGGTGTGGAGCAGAATCCTTTCCCGGGCCTCCTACCCGGGGTGTCCCCCGCTTTCGCGGGATCCGACCTGCCTGTTCAGATATTGAGTTGTATCCCCGTCTCGTGTCGCGGCTCCTGAGCGAGGAGCGCCGCAACGAGACGAAGGACGCTCAGCCCTGGCGCTGCTTGTGACGCGGGTTCGACTTGCAGATCACCATGACGCGACCGTGACGACGGATCACGCGGCAGTGGTCGCAGATGGGCTTGACGCTGGGGTTGACCTTCATGTTTCTTCCTGTTCGCTGTCCTCACCGGGCAGGCGTGACCGCCTGGGGTGTTACTTCTCGACCGATCAGCGGTAGCGGTAGACGATGCGGCCGCGGGTCAGGTCGTAGGGCGAGAGCTCCACGACCACGCGGTCCTCGGGGATGATGCGGATGTAGTTCTGCCGCATCTTGCCGGAGATCGTTGCAAGGACCTTGTGTCCGTTGCTCAATTCAACGCGGAACATCGCGTTGGGGAGAGCCTCGGAGATCACGCCCTCGATTTCGATGACACCGTCTTTCTTAGCCATAGCCTCGCTGACGCTTCTGCAGATCGGTCGATCTGCGGTGGATGGTTGGGTGGTGCCGGGACACGCCGGAACAAGGCGCAAGGCACCAAAGATCTATGATAGTCCGCTCAGGAGCATCCGGCAAATGCGGAACCGCCCCGCGCCTGAGGCGCGGGGCGGCATACTCGTCAGGGTCATTCCGCAGAGCTGCGCCGGCGGCGTGCAGCTGTGATGATCAGCACGCCTCCGCCCGCGAGCAGAGCGGCCCCTGCGCCGATCATCCAGGGCCGCAGGACCCCGCCGGTCTGCGCGAGCTCGCCGTTCTGTGCGGCCGCCTGCGGCGCCGCATCCTGATCCTGCTGCTCCGGTGCTGCGGGCCGCTCCGAGTCCGCCGGCTGCTCGGGCGCTGCCGGCTCGTCGGTGCCACCGGGCACCTCGGCGGGAGTCTCCGGGGTGATCCCCGTGCCGGGACCCGCAGGCTGCTCGGGGTGAGCCGGCTCCACGGGCGTGGTCGGTTTCGGCGTGCACGAGAAGAGCTCGTTCTGGAACGGGTAGTTGTGGATCTCGTTGCCCTCCCCGTCCATCGTGATCGAGCCGTTCACGTAGACCCGGCCGTTCAGGCTGGCGGAGAAGGACAGCGCAGAGCCGGACGTCGGGATCAGGATCGACCCCAGCACCTGCGAGGAGCCGCCGATGTGCACGTCGGAGGCATCGGCGAAGTTCCACAGCGTTCGCGAGGAGACCTTGCCGAACCCGTTCGTCCCGCCGGTGGGATCGTCGACGCGCACGGATCCGTCGGCGAAGTGATTCGGCGACCAGTTCACGATGCCGCCGGTGACGTTGACGACCACCGTCGCCCCCTCGGCGATGCCGGTGAAGAGGATCTCGGAGGCACCGGACAGTGCGGAGGCGTCGATGCGGAAGATCTCCTGCCCGGCTCCCGTTCCCGCGAACGTGGCCTGCGCGCCGGACTTGGTCACCGTGCCGGTCGAGGCGAGAGCCGCGTAGGTGGCGGAGGTCTGCGAGATGACAGCGCCGAAGTGCGCGTATTCGGCCGTGGTGTCAGCGCCGAGACCGGCCTTGAACGAACCGCCGTCCGTGTCATAGCGGCCGGAGTCGTAGTCGGGACGCGCCTCGCCGCCGACCCGGACGGCGCCGCCGCCCGCGAAGCCGCTCGTGGGCGCACCCACGATGAGGCGGCTCAGGCCGTCGCCCAGTGACAGGTCACCGCCCACGGCCAGCATGACCGAACCCGGCTCAGGGGTGACACCCGAACCGACGCCCACCGTGCCGATGTTGAACACGCCGGCCACCCGCTCGAAGCGCGCGTCGCCACGCACGACCAGGAGCCCCTCGGACTCGGCGCTGCTGCCCGTCGCGACGAAGTCCTCGCCGGCGTACACGGCGATGTTGCCGTCTGCGATACTCGGGTTGCTGTTCCCCGGGCTGGGGATCTCGTCTTCTGCACAGAGCAGCGCACCTGCGGCCTGCGCTGGCACGAACGCACCGAACGCACCCAGAATCCCGGCCGCGAACACCGCTGCCGTCCCCACTCCGGCGCGCAGCGCGCGCACACTCCCAGCCGTCATCCATGGCCTCCCAGCTCATGCGTACGTGTCCAACCCCCAGAGTTTGTTATATGCACTAACAAACAGGTCCTCGGTCACTCTGGCACAGGCCGGGAGGAAATGCGAAACGCGGGTGCGGAGCCGAAGCTCCGCACCCGCGTTTCCGTGAAATCGATCAGCCGACCAGGTCGGTGAGCTTCTTGAAGTCCTTGTCGTCCTGCAGGTTGAGCTCCTTGCCGTTGAGCTTCACCGTCGGAGTTCCCTTGATGCCGTTCTCCGACGCCTGCGAGGCGCCGAACTTCTTGTACGTCTCGTCCATGATGCAGGACTCGACCTTGTCCGCCCCAGCCTCCTTCGCGATCGACGCGATCTGCTCGTTCGTCAGACCGGGAGTGTTCTCCTGGGGCTGGGCCGCGAAGAGCGCCTTGGAGAACGCGAGGTACTTGTCGGGCTGCGTGGATGCGACGCACACCGCGGCGCCCGCCGAACGCGACGAGTACTCGGTGCCCTGTGAGAACCGGTCGAGGATGGCGATCGGGTGGTACGTGAGGGTGATCTTGCCGTCGTCCGCAGCCTTCTCGAGCGCGGGGCCGAAGCTCTCCTCGAAGCTCTTGCAGGCGGGGCACTGGAAGTCCACGAACACGTCGACCTTCTCCTTGCCGTCGCCGAACGAGATGCCGCCGGTCTTGGCGTCGAACGACGAATTGCTGGTGGGCGCCGTGCCGGGGCCGGTGGCCTGGTTGTTCAAGAACACCACGAATCCGCCGAGGGCGACGAGCACCACCACGACGGCGATGGACACTCCGATGGCGAACCAGTTGGTCTTGCGCTGCGCGTTGGCCATTGCTTTCCGTTCTGTCTGCAGGGGGCGTCCGCACGCCCGCATCCCCGCAATTGTCCCATCAGATCACTATGCGCTCCATGTGAACGCATAGAGCCCGCCGCCACGCGGTGTGCCTCCCTCGCCGCCGAGATCCCCGCGAGACCCCGAGTTCCGCGCGAGACCCATGTCCGGCACAGGGGTCTCACGCAGCTTTCGGGGTTTCGCGGGGCACTCGCGGCACCTCTCGCGGGCTCGAGCGCAGTGTGGCCAGCATCGCAGGCTGTGGCGGGTGCAACTGGGGCACTCCGGCATCCATCAACGCCGCGCACAACGGCTTCACCTTCATCGCCTCGCCGAGATCCCAGCGAGCGAATGGATGCCCGTTGCGGCGGAGCCTGTCCTCGCGACGCTTCTCATCGGCAAGCTTCTGGGCGGCCCGCGCCGGATCACCCAGCGCATACTTCTGCCATCCGTCGGATTCGCCTATGACTCTGCCCGAGCGGAAGTGGAAGTCGGCACGATCCTCGTACCCCTCGTAGTGGAACTCGCGCTGCAGTTCGGGCTCTTCGAACCCGCTCCACAGGATCACAGCGCGACTGATGCTCTCACCCGGCGACTCGGCCAGGCCGTCGGCATGAGCGCAGACCCAACGGGCACGTGCGAGGCCGCGCTTGTTCGGCTGTGCGTCGAGCAGGTCGCAGACATCGTCGATCGAGACCGTACCGCCCTGCGCCGGCGAAATCGCACTGTCGGCAAGGCTGAGAGCCTTCGCGATCGGCAGTACCCGGCACAGATCGGCTACCGTGTCCGACTCCGAAGTGACCAGCGCGCCTCCGACACGTTCGACGCTTCGCGCGACCTCGCTGGTATGCACCCAGACATCACCAACATGGCGCGCCTTCTCATAGCCATCCCCGAGCACATGGATGTCACGCGTCTCACCGAACAGCGGAAAGCCGTGGAGCGCCGCAGCGCTCTCGAGGCAGAGCACGGCATCGGGGTGCGCACGCACGAAGGCGTGCACCCGCACTGCGTATCGCTTCCACGGCTGCAGCTTCTCGTAGGCAGCACGATCGACGTACACGCCACGACGGATTCGGCGCCACGTCTTCGGAAGGAGGCGGACACCAAGCATCCGCGCGTCCTGAGCGGTCATCAGGGGCAGCGGCGAGACGAGGTCGGCGCGTTCAGAGAGAAGGAGCGACATGCCGGCATCCTGACGCCTCCACCGGCCGATCAGTCGCCGCGTTCCGCTCATCCGCCCTCGACGTGCACAACCAGGTGCGGCCCCCTCGCTGTGGAGGACGAGAGCCACGTAGTCGAGTCCCCGAGTTCCGCACGAGACCCAGGTTGCAGACGTGGGTCTCACGCAGAACTCAAGGTCTCGGATTGATGTTGTGCGGAACTCGACGGCTCACCGCAGCGCCAGGACCCGCTCAGCCTGACCGAGCAGCACGCCGCGCGCACAGCGCGGAGCGCGGCCGGATGACGAAACCCCGAGCCGTGCGTGAGACCCCTGTTCCAGACGCGGGTCTCACGCGGTGCTCGGGGTCTCACGCGAAAGTCGCGCGGGACTCGAGGTCTCGCGGGAGGGACCTGCGGTGGAGAGCGCGCCGGCGGAGATCGCGCCGACGGGAACGCGCTACGGGATCGGGACGGGCGTCACGCCGAAGGGAGCGAGGCCCGCGGCACCGCCGTCGGCGGCGGTGAGCACCCAGATGCCGGCCTCGTGGCGGGCGATGCTGTGCTCCCAGTGCGAGCCGTCCGACCCGTCGACGGTCGTGACCGTCCAGTCATCGTCCTCGACGAACGTCGCCTCTCCCCCGGCGGTGACCATCGGCTCGATGGCCAGCACGAGACCCGGACGGATCTCGGCACCGGCATCCGGCGTGCGGTAGTTGAAGACGCTCGGCGCCTCGTGCATCTTGCGGCCGATGCCGTGCCCGACGTACTCGCGCAGGATGCCGTACTCGCCCTGCGCCTCGATGTACGTCTGGATGGCGTCGCCGAGCTGGCCGATGTGCGTGGCTGTCGCCATGGCGGCGATCCCCGCCCACATCGACCCCTCGGTCACCCGGGACAGCTCCTCACGGCGCGCGACGAGCTCGGGCTGAGCGGCGTCCGGCACGACGATCGTGATCGCGCTGTCGCCGTTCCAGCCCTGGTACTGCGCACCGCAGTCGATCGACACGATGTCGCCGGGCTGCAGCACCCGCTCACCGGGGATGCCATGCACGACCTGGTCGCCTACCGAGATGCAGGTCGTGTGGTGGTAGCCCCGGACGAGCTTGAAGTTCGACTCGGCACCGCGCCCGGTGATCACACGGGATGCCGCGGCATCCAGCTCGCCGGTCGTGATGCCGGGGCGCACCAGGGTGCGCACCTCGTCGAGGGCCGCGGCCGTGATCAGGCCGGGCTCGACCATCGACCGCAGCTGCGCGGGCGACTTGTAGATCGAGCGTCGGAACACGTCAGACCAGCACGCGCAGGCCGCGGGCGTCCAGCGCTGCGACGATGCGCTCGGCGATGTCGTCGAGCGAGCCGACGCCGTCGATGCGATCGACGATGCCGCGCGCCTCGTACACCGAGATGATCGGAGCCGTCTCGTGCTCGTAGATGTCCAGGCGGTGCGCGATGGCCTCGTCGGTGTCGTCGGAGCGGCCCTGCTCGGTCGCGCGCAGGCGCAGACGGGTCAGGCTCTCCTCGCGCGGCACGTCCAACAGGATGACAGCGTCGAGCGCCTGGCCGTGCTCCTGCAGGAACTCGTCCAGGTGCTCGACCTGATGCGTGTTGCGCGGGTAGCCGTCGAGGAGGAAGCCCTTCGCGGCATCCTCCTGCGACAGGCGGTCGCGCACGATCTCGCTGGTCAGCTCGTCGGGCACCAGGTCGCCGGCATCGAGGATGGCGGTGACCTTCTGCCCCAGCTCGGTGCCGGCCTTGATGTTCGCGCGGAAGATGTCGCCGGTGGAGACCACAGGGATCCCGTATGCGGCGGCGATGCGCACGCCCTGCGTGCCCTTGCCGGAGCCCTGCGGGCCCACGATCAGAAGGCGAGCGGTGGACTGTGCGGATGCCGTCATCGGAGGAGCCCTTCGTAATGGCGCTGCTGCAGCTGCGCGTCGATCTGCTTCACGGTCTCGAGCCCGACACCCACGATGATGAGGATCGAGGCGCCGCCGAACGGGAAGTTCTGGTTGGCCTGCACGGTCGACAGTGCGATCAGCGGGATCAGCGCGATCAGACCGATGTAGATCGAGCCGGGGAACGTGATGCGCGTCAGCACGTAGTCGAGGTACTCGGCGGTCGGCCGGCCGGCACGGATGCCGGGGATGAAGCCGCCGTACTTCTTCATGTTGTCCGCGACCTCGACCGGGTTGAACGTGATCGCCACGTAGAAGTACGTGAAGCCGATGATCAGCAGGAAGTAGACCAGCATGTACAGCGGGCTGTCGCCGGTGGTGAAGTTCTGCGAGATCCAGGTGACCCACGCCGGCGGCGCGCTGCCGTCGGTGGGGGTATTGAACTGCGCGATCAGCATCGGGATGTACAGCAGCGACGAGGCGAAGATGATCGGGATCACACCCGCCATGTTCACCTTCAGCGGGATGTACGTGTTCGTGCCGCCGTAGGTGCGGCGTCCGACCATGCGCTTCGCGTACTGCACCGGGATGCGGCGCTGCGACTGCTCGACGAACACCACGAGGGCCATCACGATGATTCCGACGATGAGGACCATGAGGAAGACCTCGAAGCCCTTCGCCTCCCAGATCGCCCACATGGCGGCGGGGAAGGTGGCGGCGATCGACGTGAAGATCAGCAGGGACATGCCATTGCCGATGCCGCGCTCGGTGACGAGCTCGGCGAACCACATGATGAGGCCGGTTCCGGCCGTCAGGGCGAAGATCATGAGCAGCTGCGCCCACCACACGTCATTGGTGAGGAACGCCTGGCAGGACGGATCACTCGCGGACCCGAACAGCTGACCGCTGCGCGCGACGGTGACCAGCGTGGTCGACTGCAGCAGCGCGAGCGCGATGGTCAGGTAGCGGGTGTACTGCGTGAGCTTCGCCTGACCCGCCTGACCCTCCTTGTGTAGCGACTCGAAGTGCGGGATGACGACGCGCAGCAGCTGCACGATGATCGTCGCGGTGATGTACGGCATGACGCCGAGCGCGAAGATCGACAGCTTGAGCAGGGCGCCGCCGGAGAACAGGTTGACGAGCCCCAGGAGACCCTCGGTGCCGGCACTGGCAGCGAGACAGGTCTCCACGTTGGGGAAGTCCACGAACGGAGCGGGAACGTTGGAACCCAGGCGGTAGAGGGCGATGATCGCCAGGGTGAAGCCGATCTTCCGCCGCAGGTCGGGCGTGCGGATGATCCGCGCGATAGCGCTGAACAAGAGTTTTCCTCCTGAGTGGGGATGCCGGCCTAGATCTCGCGGCCGAAAGTCCAGGGTAACGCACAGGAGGGGCCGGAGAATCTCCGACCCCTCCTGGTGCTGGTCACCAGCCGGTCACTTGATGGAACCGCCGGCGGCGACGATCTTCTGCTCGGCGCTGCCCGAGACCTTGTCGACCGAGACCGTGAGCTTGACGGAGATCTCTCCGTCGCCCAGGACCTTGACCTTCTCGTTCTTGCGAACGGCACCCTTGGCGACCAGGTCGCTGACGGTGACGTCGCCACCGGTCGGGTACAGCTCGGCGAGCTTGTTCAGGTTCACGACCTGGTACTCGACGCGGAACGGGTTCTTGAAGCCACGCAGCTTCGGGGTGCGCATGTGCAGCGGCATCTGCCCACCCTCGAATCCGACGCGAACGGTGTTGCGAGCCTTGGTGCCCTTGGTACCGCGACCCGCGGTCTTGCCCTTGGAGCCCTCACCGCGACCGACACGGGTCTTCGCGGTGTTGGCGCCGGGGACCGGACGCAGGTGGTGGACCTTCAGAACGCCGGGACGCGACGCCGGAGCATCCTTCGTCTCAGCCTTCTTCGCGGGCGCCTTCTTGGCGGCAGTCTTGGGAGCGGCCTTCTTGGGGGCCTTCTCCTCGACTGCTTCGTTCTTCTCAGCCATTAGTCGATCTCCTCAACCTTGACGAGGTGAGCGACGGTCCGGACGTAGCCGCGCGTCTGCGCGTCATCGGGACGGACGACCGAGTCGCCGATCTTCTTGAGACCGAGCGAACGCAGCGTGTCGCGCTGGTTCTGCTTCTCGCTCACCTTGGACTTGACCTGGGTCACCTTCAGACGAGCGGCCATCAGGCACCCACCTTCTGTGCGGCGGCGGCCGCAGCGGCCTTCGCCTCGTTGCGGATGATGATCTCCGGCACGACGGCGTCGTAGTCGAGGCCACGACGTGCGGCCACGGCGCGGGGCTCCTCGAGAGCCTTCAGCGCGGTCACGGTCGCGTGCACGATGTTGATCGTGTTCGACGAACCGAGCGACTTCGACAGGACGTCGTGGATGCCGGCGCACTCGAGCACGGCGCGGACCGGACCACCGGCGATGACACCGGTACCGGCAGCGGCCGGACGCAGCAGCACCACACCGGCGGCGGACTCGCCCTGCACCGGGTGCGGGATGGTCGAGCCGACGCGCGGGACGCGGAAGAAGTTGCGCTTGGCCTCTTCGACACCCTTCGAGATCGCCAGGGGGACCTCGCGGGCCTTGCCGTAGCCGACGCCCACCAGACCGTTGCCGTCACCGACGACCACGAGAGCGGTGAAGCTGAAGCGACGACCACCCTTCACGACCTTCGAGACGCGGTTGATGGTGACGACGCGCTCCAGGAACTGGTTGTCGCCACGGTCGCGCGAGTTGCGGTCGCGACCCTGGTTGCGGTCACCGCGGCCACCGCGACGGTTGTCGCGCTGCTCGCGAGCCGGCTCAGTCGCCTGAGCCTCGGCAGCGGGCTGCTGCTCGGTCACTTCGTTCTCCTTGTTGTCACTCACAGTGCCAGCCCTCCTTCGCGGGCGCCGTCGGCGATCGCCGCGACGCGACCCGCGTAGCGGTTGCCACCACGGTCGAAGACGACCTCGGAGACGCCGACGGCCTTCGCACGCTCGGCGACGAGCTCGCCGACCTTGCGGGCCTTGGCGGTCTTGTCACCGTCGAAGGTGCGCAGGTCGGTCTCGAGAGTCGATGCGGATGCCACGGTGTGGCCCTTGCTGTCATCCACGATCTGCACGAAGACGTGACGAGCGGAGCGGGTGACGACCAGGCGCGGACGCGCCTCGGTGCCGACGACCTTCTTGCGAAGACGGGCGTGACGACGCGCGCGGGCGTCGGACTTTGACTTCAGAGCCATGGTTACTTACCACTCTTTCCGGCCTTGCGACGCACGATCTCGCCGGCGTAGCGGACACCCTTGCCCTTGTACGGCTCGGGCTTGCGGATCTTGCGGATGTTCGCAGCCGCCTCACCGACGGCCTGCTTGTCGATTCCGCTGACGGTCACCTTGTTGGTGCCCTCCACCACGAAGGAGATGCCCTCCGGCGGGTCCACCAGCACGGGGTGCGAGAAGCCGAGGGCGAACTCGATCGAGCTGCCCTTCTGCTGCACGCGGTAACCGGTGCCGACGACCTCGAGGCCCTTGGTGTAGCCCTGGGTGACGCCGATGATGTTGTTGTTGATGAGCGTGCGGGTCAGGCCGTGAAGCGACCGCGACGCGCGCTCGTCGTCGGGACGGGAGACCAGAACCTGGTTCTCCTCGACCGCGACCTCGATGGGGCTGGCCACCTGCAGGGTGAGCTCACCCTTGGGGCCCTTCACCGCGACCTCACGACCGGCGACCGAAACGGTCACGCCCGCGGGGATCTCGATGGGAAGTCGTCCAATACGCGACATTTCAGGTCACCACACGTAGGCGAGAACTTCTCCGCCCACGCCCTTCTTCTCAGCCTGACGGTCCGTGAGGAGACCGGAGGACGTGGACAGGATGGCGACGCCGAGGCCACCGAGGACCTTGGGAAGCTCCGTGGACTTGGCGTACACGCGCAGGCCGGGCTTCGACACGCGCTTGATGCCGGCGATGGAGCGCTCACGGTTGGGACCGTACTTGAGCGACATGGTGAGGGTCTTGCCCACGCGGGCGTCGGTCACCTCGAAGCCGGCGATGTAGCCCTCCTTCTGGAGGATCTCGGCGATGTGCGTCTTCAGCTTGCTCGACGGAAGCGACACGCTGTCGTGGTGCGCCGAGTTCGCGTTGCGCAGACGGGTCAGCATGTCTGCGACCGGGTCTGTCATTGTCATTGTGATTTTCCTTCGTTCATTGAGGTTCCGGCTGCCGTTACACGACAGACGGCCTGCGATGAGCACGCAATCTTCAATTGTACGTGCAATCGGGTGGGCCCGATGACCAGGTCATCGAGCCCACCCGAGGACTCACGCCGCGGCGTCGGCGGCCTTGAACGGGAAGCCGAGGTGGCGCAGCAGCGCACGACCCTCGTCATCCGTCTTGGCCGACGTCACCACGGTGATGTCGAATCCGCGGACGCGGTCGATCTTGTCCTGATCGATCTCGTGGAACACGCTCTGCTCCGTGAGACCGAAGGTGTAGTTGCCGTTGCCGTCGAACTGCTGGCCCGACAGACCGCGGAAGTCGCGGATGCGGGGCAGTGCGAGGTTCACCAGGCGGTCCAGGAACTCCCAGGCGCGGTCACCGCGGAGGGTGACGTGCGCGCCGATGGCCTGGCCCTCGCGCAGCTTGAACTGCGCGATCGACTTGCGTGCCTTGGTGACGATCGGCTTCTGACCGGTGATCTTGGTGAGGTCGTCGACCGCACCATCGATCACCTTGGAGTCACGAGCCGCCTCGCCGACGCCGGTGTTGACGACAACCTTGACCAGTCCGGGGATCTGCATGACGTTGACGTAGCCGAACTCGTCCTGCAGGGCCTTCTTGATCTCGGTGTTGTACTTCTGCTTGAGGCGGGGCTGGATCTTGCCAGCCTCCACGGCAGTGGTGTCGCTCATCAGATGTCCTTACCCGACTTCTTCGCGTAGCGCACGCGGACCGTGCGCTTCACGCCGTCCTTCGTCTGCTCCTCGACGCGGTGACCGACGCGGGTCGGCTTCTTGGTCGAGGGGTCGACGAGTGCGACGTTGGAAATGTGGATGGGCGCCTCGACGGTCTCGATGCCACCGGTCTTGGTGCCACGCTGCGTCTGGCCGACACGCGTGTGCTTGGTGACGTAATTCACGCCCTCCACGACCACGCGGTTCTGCTCGACGAGGACCTCGAGGACCTTGCCCTGCTTGCCGCGGTCGCCGCCCTTGTCCTGCTTGCGGCCGGTGATGACCTCGACGAGGTCGCCCTTCTTGATGTTCGCCATGATCAGATGACCTCCGGGGCGAGCGAGACGATCTTCATGAACTTCTTGTCACGAAGCTCACGACCGACCGGTCCGAAGATGCGGGTGCCGCGGGGCTCCCCGTCAGCCTTCAGGATCACGGCGGCGTTCTCGTCGAACTTGATGTACGAGCCGTCTGCACGACGCGTCTGCTTCTTGGTGCGGACGATGACGGCCTTGACCACATCGCCCTTCTTGACGTTGCCGCCCGGGATCGCGTCCTTGACGGTCGCGACGATCGTGTCACCGAGACCGGCGTAACGGCGGCGCGAGCCACCGAGAACGCGGATGGTGAGCAGCTCCTTCGCGCCGGTGTTGTCGGCGACCTTGAGGCGGGACTCCTGCTGGATCACTTGGCCTTCTCCAGAATCTCCACCAGACGCCAGCGCTTGGTGGCGCTCAGCGGCCGGGTCTCGTTGATGAGGACGAGGTCGCCGATGCCGGCGGTGTTGTTCTCGTCGTGCGCCTTGACCTTCGAGGTGCGGCGGATGACCTTGCCGTACAGCGGGTGCTTCACGCGGTCCTCGACCTCGACGACGATGGTCTTGTCCATCTTGTCGCTGACGACGTAGCCGCGGCGCGCCTTGCGGTAGCCACGAACCTCGGCCTCGACGGCCGGGGCGGCTTCAGCAGCCTTCTTCTCAGCCATTACTCGGCCTCCTCCTTCGGCGCCTCAGCCTCTGCGGCCTTCTTCGCCTTCGCCTTGGACGCCTTCTTCTCCGGCGCCGCAACGGGAGCCGGCGTCGCACGGATGCCGAGCTCGCGCTCACGGATGACGGTGTAGAGGCGCGCGATGTCGCGCTTCACGGTGCGGATGCGGCCGTGGCTCTCCAGCTGGCCGGTGGCCGACTGGAAACGGAGGTTGAACAGCTCCTCCTTGGCCTTGCGCAGCTCCTCGACGAGGCGCTGGTCTTCGAACGTGTCGAGCTCTGCCGGAGCGAGCTCCTTGGTGCCGATCGCCATTACGCGTCGCCCTCCTCGCGCTTGATGATGCGTGCCTTGAGAGGCAGCTTGTGGATTGCTCGGGTGAGGGCCTCGCGTGCGAGCTCCTCATTCACGCCCGCGACCTCGAAGAGGACGCGACCCGGCTTGACGTTGGCGACCCACCACTCGGGGGAACCCTTACCGGAACCCATGCGGGTCTCAGCAGGCTTCTTGGTGAGCGGACGGTCGGGGTAGATGTTGATCCACACCTTTCCACCACGCTTGATGTGACGGGTCATCGCGATACGAGCTGCCTCGATCTGACGGTTGGTCACGTAAGCGGGGGTGAGAGCCTGGATACCGAACTCGCCGAAGGAGACCTTCGTTCCGCCGGTGGCCTGGCCCGTGCGCTTCGGGTGGTGCTGCTTGCGGTACTTGACCTTACGAGGGATAAGCATCAGGCAGACGCTCCTTCTGCGACGGGAGCCTCGTTGCGACGGTCACCGCGGTCGCCACGGGGGCCACGACGGTCGCCACGCTCGCGCGAAGGCTTCTGGTTGGCCTGCTCACGAGCAAGCTCCTTGTTGGTGAGGTCGCCCTTGTAGATCCAGACCTTCACGCCGATGCGGCCGAAGGTGGTCTTGGCCTCGTAGAAGCCGTAGTCGATGTTCGCGCGCAGCGTGTGCAGCGGCACACGACCCTCGCGGTAGAACTCGGAGCGGCTCATCTCCGCGCCGCCGAGGCGGCCGGAGACCTGGATGCGGATGCCCTTGGCGCCGGCGCGCTGAGCGCCCTGCAGACCCTTGCGCATCGCGCGACGGAACGCCACGCGAGCCGAGAGCTGCTCGGCGATGCCCTGGGCGACCAGCTGAGCGTCGGCCTCGGGGTTCTTGACCTCGAGGATGTTCAGCTGGATCTGCTTGCCGGTGAGCTTCTCGAGGTCGGCGCGGATGCGCTCGGCCTCGGCGCCGCGGCGGCCGATGACGATACCCGGACGAGCGGTGTGGATGTCCACACGCACGCGGTCACGGGTGCGCTCGATCTCGATGCCGGACACGCCGGCACGGTCGAGCTGCGTCTGCAGCAGCTTGCGGATCTTGATGTCCTCGGCGACGTAGTCAGCGTAACGCTGGCCCGGCTTCGTCGAATCCGAGAACCAACGCGACACGTGGTCGGTCGTGATGCCGAGGCGGAAGCCGTACGGGTTGACCTTCTGGCCCATTACTTGCTCGCCTTCTTCGTCTCGGCGGCCGGAGCCGCCTCAGCGACCTCGGGGGTCGCCAGCACGACCGTGATGTGGCTCGTGCGCTTCTTGATCTGGAAAGCACGACCCTGGGCGCGGGGCTGGAAACGCTTGAGCGTCGTGCCCTCGTCGACGTACGCGTTCTTCACGTACAGGTCCTGCTCGTCGAGGTACTCGCCGTCACGATCAGCCTTCACCTGCGCGTTGGCCATGGCCGACGCGACAAGCTTGTAGATCGGCTCGCTGGCGCTCTGCGGAGCGAACTTCAGGATGGCCAGGGCCTCCTGAGCCTGCTTGCCCTTGATGAGCGCGACGACACGACGAGCCTTCTGAGGGGTCACGCGGATGTGTCGCACGCGTGCGATGGACTCCACCATTTCTCTCTCCTCTGTCTCTCAGACAGTCGCCGCGTCAGCGGCGACGGCCCTTCTTGTCGTCCTTCTCGTGGCCGCGGAAGGTGCGGGTGGGCGCGAACTCGCCCAGCTTGTGGCCGACCATGGTCTCGGTCACGAACACGGGGATGTGCTTGCGACCGTCGTGGACGGCGATGGTGTGTCCCAGCATGGCGGGGATGATCATCGACCGGCGCGACCAGGTCTTGATGACGTTCTTCGTACCGGCTTCGTTCTGACCGATCACCTTGCGAAGCAGGTGCTCGTCGACGAAGGGGCCCTTCTTCAGACTGCGTGGCATCTTCCTCTACTCCTACTTGCGCTTCTTGCCAGCGGTACGGCGACGCACGATGTACTTGTCGCTTTCCTTGTTGGCGTGACGGGTGCGGCCCTCGGCCTGGCCCCACGGGGAGACGGGGTGACGTCCACCGGAGGTCTTGCCCTCACCACCACCGTGCGGGTGGTCGACCGGGTTCATGGCGACACCGCGGACGGTCGGGCGGATGCCCTTCCAGCGGTTGCGGCCGGCCTTGCCCCAGTTGATGTTCGACTGCTCGGCGTTGCCGACCTCGCCGATCGTCGCACGGCAGCGCGCGTCGACGTTGCGGATCTCGCCCGAGGGCAGACGCAGCTGAGCGTAGGGGCCGTCCTTCGCGACCAGACGCACGGAGGCGCCGGCCGAACGGGCCATCTTCGCACCGCCGCCGGGACGCAGCTCGATCGCGTGGATCACGGTACCGGTGGGGATGTTCTTCAGCGGCAGGTTGTTGCCCGGCTTGATGTCGGCCGAGGGACCCGACTCGACGATGTCGCCCTGCTTCAGCTTGTTCGGCGCGATGATGTAGCGCTTCTCGCCGTCGAAGTAGTGCAGCAGCGCGATGCGCGCGGTGCGGTTGGGGTCGTACTCGATGTGAGCGACCTTGGCGTCGATGCCGTCCTTGTCATTGCGACGGAAGTCGATGACGCGATACTGACGCTTGTGGCCACCACCGATGTGGCGGGTGGTGATGCGGCCCTGGTTGTTACGGCCACCGGTCTTGCTCAGCGGACGCAGCAGCGACTTCTCCGGCGTCGATCGGGTGATCTCGGCGAAGTCGGCCACAGACGAACCGCGGCGACCGGGGGTCGTGGGCTTGTACTTGCGAATAGCCATTATTAGTCCTTATCCCCCGGTCAGCCGACTGCCGTGAAGATGTCGATGGTGCCGGACTTCAGCGTGACGATGGCGCGCTTGGTGTCCTTGCGCTTGCCGGTGCCGAAGCGGGTGCGGCGGGCCTTGCCGACGCGGTTGAGAGTGTTCACGCCAGCGACCTTGACGCCGAAGATCTTCTCGATGGCGAGCTTGATCTCGGTCTTCGAGGCGCGGGTGTCCACGTAGAACGTGTACTTGCCCTCGTCGATCAGGCCGTAGCTCTTCTCGGAGACCACCGGGCCCAGGATGATGTCGCGCGGGTCCTTGTTGAAGGCCGCGGAGAGGGCGGATGCCTGCTCGGTCATGCCGAGACCTCCTCGGTTGCGCCGGTCTTCGAGGCGATGAAGCCCTCCAGAGCGGCCTGGGTGAAGACGATGTCGTCGGCGACGAGCACGTCGTAGGCGTTCAGCTGGTCGAACGTCAGCACGTGCACCTCGGAGAGGTTGCGCACGCTGAGCAGCGTCAGGTCGTCGCCGCGCTCGGTGACGATCAGGACGTTCTTCGACGGCGAGACCTGCGCGATCAGCGCGGCCGCGGCCTTGGTCGAGGGCGTGCCCTCGATGCCGAAGTTCTCGACGGCGTGCAGACGCTCACCGCGGAAGCGGTCGCTCAGCGCACCCAGCAGGGCGGCGGCGATCATCTTCTTGGGGGTGCGCTGCGAGTAGTCGCGCGGCTTCGGGCCGTGCACGATGCCACCACCGGTCATGTGCGGCGCGCGGATCGAACCCTGACGGGCGTTACCCGTGCCCTTCTGCTTGAAGGGCTTGCGGCCGGCACCGGAGACCTCACCGCGACGCTTGGTCGAGTGGGTGCCCTGGCGAGCCGCCGCGAGCTGCGCGACGACGACCTGGTGGATGAGCGGGATGTTCGTCTTGACGTCGAACAGGTCGGCGGGCAGCTCGATCGAGCCGGCCTTCTTGCCGTCTGCCTTCAGGACGTCGAGCGCGAGAGTCGAGTCAGCCATGTTCAGGCACCCTTCACTGCGTTGCGGACGTAGACGATGCGGCCGCGAGCACCGGGGACGGCGCCCTTGACGAGCATGAGTCCCTTCTCGGCGTCGATGGCGTGCACCTTCAGGTTGAGGACGGTGACGCGCTCGCCACCCATGCGACCGGCCATGCGCATGCCCTTGAACACGCGGCTCGGGGTTGCCGAGGCGCCGATCGAACCGGGCTTGCGGTGGTTGCGGTGCGAACCATGCGAGGCGGAGACGCCCTTGAAGTTGTGGCGCTTCATGACACCGGCGAAGCCCTTGCCCTTGCTCGTGCCGACGACGTCGACGAGCTGGCCGGCCTCGAAGGTGCCGTCAACCGTGAGCTCCTGACCGAGTGAGTAGTCAGCAGCATCCGCGGTGCGGATCTCGGTGACGTGGCGGCGCGGCGTGACGCCGGCTGCCTCGAAGTGCTTCGCGAGCGGCTGGGTGACCTTGCGGGGGTCGATCTGGCCGTAGGCGATCTGAACGGCGTTGTAGCCGTCCTTCTCGGGCGTGCGGACCTGCGTGACGACGTTCGGTGCGATCTCGATCACGGTGACGGGAACGAGCTTGCCGTTCTCATCCCAGACCTGAGTCATGCCGAGCTTGGTGCCGAGCAGGGCCTTGGAAACCTTGTTGTTGATGTCAACCATGTCGAACCTCAGAGCTTGATCTCGATGTTGACATCGGCCGGCAGGTCGAGACGCATCAGCGAGTCGACGGCCTTGGGCGTCGGGTCGATGATGTCGATCAGACGCTTGTGGGTGCGCATCTCGAAGTGCTCGCGGCTGTCCTTGTACTTGTGCGGCGAACGGATCACAGCGATCACGTTCTTCTCCGTCGGAAGGGGCACGGGGCCCACGACGGTCGCGCCCGCACGGGTCACGGTGTCGACGATCTTGCGTGCCGACGAGTCGATCACCTCGTGGTCATACGACTTCAGGCGAATGCGGATCTTCTGTCCCGCCATTTGTCTGCTCACTCTCTTTAAGGCGTCTTACCACTCCGGGCCGGGTGACCCGGGGGCATTGGACGCACGTCGGCGCTGTTGCGCCTGGCGCTTGCGCACCCTGTTCTCTTTTCACACGGAAGACGCCGGCACCCTGGTGCCCGCGTCTTCGAGTAGGAGATGCACTTCGTCTCGGGCTTCGCCCTCGCTCAGTACAAGTTCTGCTGCCCGCGGCCTAGATCCCTGCACGCCGAATCGCGAAGATCGGATGCCGTCTATGCACTGCCTGGCAGTGATCCCGCGCAGAGCGCAGGAATGTGGAACCTGTCTATTCTGCCATGCCGGATTCGACTACTGCAAACCCGGGCGTGTCGCGCGTCGTTCCGCGGTTCTCAGCCGTGCCCGCTCAGGCTTTGATCGCCGTGAACGTGAACGGCTGCGCAGTGATCACGAACCCGTCGCAGCCGGGGACCGAGACGCTGACCGTCCCGGTCACGTCCCGCTCATTGCCGTCGCCGTTGTTGAAACTCACCGCGAAGTCCATGAAGGTCGCGTCCGCATCGCCGGTCACCGTGAGAATGCCGGTCGCCGGATCATATGAGGAGACGCAGTTGTGCGAATCGGTCGTGGTCTTCACGTCGTCCGGGTTGTCGAACGCCACGATCACGACCGCTCCGTTCACCGAGACCGGATCGCCGCAGTGGGCGAGCGTGACAGTGTCCTTGTACTGCCACGCACCCGTCTCCTTCTCGAGGGACTGCGTGAGCGCGTAGCCCTCGCAGTCGACGCATCCGCTGGCCGCGTGAGCAGGCACCGCCACCGCCGCGGCGACCACCGGCACTGACCAGGCCGCACCTTTGAGCACGTTGCGCCGGCGGATGCCTCGTCCGTCGCCGTCCTGTGCCATGCTCCGAGTCTATCGAGGACGCACGGAACGGCGGGATGCCGCAGCATCCCGCCGTTCCGGAAGATCACTCGTTGCCGACGGCCTTGTCGAGGTTGCCTCGCACCTCGTCCACCTTGCCGGCCTGGTCCTCGGGAAGGATCTTCTTCGCGAGACCCGCGAGGGTGTCGAGCACGTTGTCGCTGACGCCCTCCGCCTGCTCGCTCTTCAGAGCCTGGTCGACCTTGTCCTTGTTCTCCTCGTAGAACGTCTTGGCCTTGGCGAGCGCGTCGTCCGCTGCCCCGCCGAGCTTGTCCGCGTTCTGCTCGAAGAACTCCTTCACCTTGTTCACCGCATCGGCGGCCTGGTTCTCGTCTGCCATGTCGGGCTCCCCTCCGGGTCGGTTCGCCGGCGGACGCCGGCAAGGCCATTCTGCCTGCGGCATCCCCTCAGCGGAAGAGCGCGACCTCACCCGGACATGACAAAGGGGCCGGACCCGCAGGTCCGACCCCTCCGATCTCAGAGAGAGATTACTTCACGATCTTCGTGACCGTGCCGGCGCCGACGGTGCGGCCACCCTCACGGATCGCGAAGCCGAGGCCCTCCTCCATGGCGATCGGCTGGATCAGCTCGACCGACATGTCGGTGGTGTCACCGGGCATGACCATCTCGGTGCCCTCGGGCAGCGAGATGACGCCGGTGACGTCGGTGGTGCGGAAGTAGAACTGCGGGCGGTAGTTCGTGTAGAAGGGGTTGTGGCGGCCACCCTCGTTCTTGTTGAGGATGTACGCGGTGCCCTCGAACTCCGTGTGCGGGGTGATCGAACCCGGCTTCACGACGACCTGGCCGCGCTCGACGTCCTCGCGCTTGGTGCCGCGGAGGAGCAGACCGCAGTTCTCGCCGGCCCAGGCCTCGTCGAGCTGCTTGTGGAACATCTCGATACCGGTGACCGTGGTCTTCTGCGTCGGGCGCAGGCCCACGATCTCGACCTCGGAGTTGATCGCCAGGGTGCCACGCTCGGCGCGGCCGGTGACGACGGTGCCACGACCGGTGATCGTGAAGACGTCCTCGATCGGCATCAGGAACGGCTTGTCGCGGTCACGCACCGGGTCCGGAACGTGCTCGTCGACGGCGTTCATCAGCTCGACGATCGACTCGACCCACTTCTCGTCGCCCTCGAGAGCCTTCAGGCCCGAGACGCGGACGACAGGAGCGTTGTCGCCGTCGAAGTCGTTCTTGGAGAGCTCCTCGCGGACCTCCATCTCGACGAGCTCGAGGATCTCCTCGTCGTCGACCATGTCGGACTTGTTCAGCGCGACCAGCAGGTAGGGGACGCCGACCTGCTTGGCGAGCAGGATGTGCTCCTTGGTCTGCGCCATCATGCCGTCGGTGGCGGCGACCACGAGGATCGCGCCGTCCATCTGAGCGGCACCGGTGATCATGTTCTTGATGTAGTCGGCGTGACCCGGGGCGTCGACGTGAGCGTAGTGACGCTTGGGGGTCTCGTACTCGACGTGCGAGATGTTGATCGTGATACCGCGCTGACGCTCCTCCGGAGCGGAGTCGATGGTCGAGAAGTCACGAACGACGTTGACGTCGGACGGGTACTTGTCGGCGAGCACCTTCGAGATCGCAGCAGTGAGCGTGGTCTTGCCGTGGTCGACGTGACCGATCGTTCCGATGTTGACGTGCGGCTTGGTCCGCTCGAACTTGGCCTTGGCCACTTGGTCCTCCTCAGGACGTTCGTGTAGAGATCGCCGGGCACTGGATTGTGACCGGCTCCCTACAGATTTCGGTTTCTCAGTTTAGTAGAGACGCAATGTGAAGTTGTGGAGAGTCCGGGATGCCGCCGCGAAGCGGCATCCCGGACAAGGGCTTACTCGCCCTTGGTCTTCTGGACGATCTCGTCCGCCACGGCGCGGGGCACCTCGGCGTAGGAGTCGAACTCCATCGAGTAGACCGCACGGCCCGAGGTCTTCGAGCGCAGGTCGCCGATGTAGCCGAACATCTCGGACAGCGGCACCGACGCGCGGATGACCTTGACGCCCTGGGCGTCCTCCATGGACTGGATCTGGCCACGACGCGAGTTCAGGTCGCCGATGACGTCGCCCATGTACTCCTCCGGAGTACGGACCTCGACGGCCATCAGCGGCTCGAGCAGCACCGGGTTCGCGCGCTTGATGGCCTCCTTGAAGCCCATCGAGCCCGCGATCTTGAACGCCATCTCCGAGGAGTCGACGTCGTGCGAGGCACCGTCGAGCAGGATCGCCTTGACGCCCACCATCGGGTAGCCCGCCAGCGCACCGGTCGCCATGGCGTCCTGGAAGCCCTGGTTCGTCGGCTCGATGTACTCGCGCGGGATGCGGCCACCGGTGACCTTGTTCTCGAACTCGTACGTCTTGTCGGCCGTGACCTCAAGAGGCTCGATCGTGAACTGGATCTTCGCGAACTGACCCGATCCACCGGTCTGCTTCTTGTGGGTGTAGTCGTGCTTCTCGACGGCCTTCTTGATCGTCTCGCGGTACGCCACCTGCGGCTTGCCGACGTTCGCCTCGACCTTGAACTCGCGCTTCATGCGGTCCACGAGGATGTCGAGGTGCAGCTCGCCCATGCCCTTGATGGTCGTCTGACCGGTCTCGGGGTTGAGCTCGGTGCGGAAGGTCGGGTCCTCCTCAGCGAGCTTCTGGATGGCGACACCCAGCTTCTCCTGGTCGGCCTTGGTCTTCGGCTCGATGGCGACCTCGATCACCGGCTCCGGGAACGTCATCGACTCGAGGACGACCGGCTGCGCGATGTCGGCCAGGGTGTCACCGGTGGTGGTGTCCTTCAGGCCGATGACGGCGTAGATGTTGCCGGCGGTCAGCTTGTCGACCGGGTTCTCCTTGTTGGCGTGCATCTGGAAGATCTTCCCGATGCGCTCCTTCTTGCCCTTGGTCGAGTTGATGACCTGCGAGCCCGACTCGAGCTCACCCGAGTACACGCGGACGTAGGTCAGACGACCGAAGAACGGGTGCACGGCGACCTTGAAGGCCAGCGCCGCGAAGGGGTCCTTCGCGTCGGGGTGGCGGATGATGATCTTCTCTTCGTCCTTCGGGTCGTGCGCCTCGATGGCGGGCACGTCCAGCGGGGACGGCAGGAAGTCGACGACCGCGTCCAGCATCGGCTGCACACCGCGGTTCTTGAACGCCGAGCCGCACAGCACCGGGTAGATCTCGTCGGCGACCACGAGCTTGCGGATCGCGCCCTTGATCTCGGCGATGGTCAGCTCCTCGCCGCCGAAGAACTTCTCCAGAAGCTCCTCGTCGGTCTCGGCGACGGTCTCCAGCAGCTGCTGGCGGTACTCCTCGGCCTTGGCCTGGAGGTCGGCGGGGATCTCCTGGATCTCGTAGGAGGCACCCATCGTCACATCACCCTTGGCGTCGCCCGGCCAGACCAGGGCGCGCATCTCGATGAGGTCGACGACGCCGACGAAGTCGTTCTCAGCACCGATCGGCAGCTGCAGCACGAGCGGCTTGGCGCCAAGGCGGCTGATGATGGTGTCGACGGTGTAGTAGAAGTCCGCACCGAGCTTGTCCATCTTGTTGACGAAGCAGATGCGCGGAACGCCGTACTTGTCGGCCTGACGCCACACGGTCTCGGACTGGGGCTCGACGCCCTCCTTGCCGTCGAAGACGGCGACGGCACCGTCGAGCACGCGGAGCGAGCGCTCCACCTCGACGGTGAAGTCGACGTGACCCGGGGTGTCGATGATGTTGATCTGGTTCTTGTTCCAGAAGCTGGTCACGGCGGCAGACGTGATCGTGATGCCGCGCTCCTTCTCCTGCTCCATCCAGTCGGTCGTCGACGCGCCGTCGTGGGTCTCGCCCAGCTTGTGGTTGACACCCGTGTAGAACAGGATGCGCTCGGTCGTCGTGGTCTTGCCGGCATCGATGTGCGCCATGATGCCGATGTTGCGGACCTTGCTCAGGTCGGTGAGCACTTCTTGTGCCACAGGAGTGTCCTTATCTGTCTAGCAGTGGTACTGCGAAGAATGGATGCCGGTCCCCGGCGGATGGCCGGGGACCGGCGAAGCCGCCTGTTACCAGCGGTAGTGCGCGAAGGCGCGGTTCGACTCGGCCATCTTGTGGGTGTCCTCGCGGCGCTTGACCGCGGCACCGAGGCCGTTCGAGGCGTCGAGGATCTCGTTCTGCAGACGCTCGGTCATCGTCTTCTCGCGACGACCCTTCGCGTAGCTGACGAGCCAGCGCAGCGCGAGGGTGTTCGCGCGGTGCGGCTTGACCTCGACCGGAACCTGGTAGGTCGAGCCGCCGACGCGGCGGCTGCGGACCTCGAGGGTGGGGCGCACGTTGTCGAGCGCCTTCTTGAGCGTTGCGACCGCGTCCTCACCGTTCTTGGCGTGGACGCCCTCGAGCGCGCCGTACACGATCGACTCGGCGAGCGACTTCTTGCCGTCGACGAGGATCTTGTTCACGAGCGAGGTGACGATCGGAGCGCCGTAGACCGGGTCGTTGACGACGGGGCGCTTGGGGGCGGGACCCTTACGAGGCATCTAACTCAACCCTTCTTCGCGCCGTAGCGGGAACGAGCCTGCTTACGGTTCTTGACTGCCTGGGTGTCGAGCGCACCACGGACGATCTTGTAGCGGACACCGGGGAGGTCCTTCACACGACCGCCGCGGACGAGCACCAGCGAGTGCTCCTGAAGGTTGTGGCCCTCACCGGGGATGTAGGCCGTGACCTCGGTGCCGTTGCGCAGCTTCACACGGGCGACCTTGCGCATCGCCGAGTTCGGCTTCTTCGGGGTGGTGGTGTACACACGGGTGCACACGCCGGCCTGCTGCGGGTTCGACTTCAGAGCGGGCGCCTTGGTCTTGTTGACCTTCGGCGAACGTCCCTTGCGAACCAACTGCTGAATGGTTGGCACGTTCTCTCCTAATAGTGCTGCACGGTGACAGCATGATGGGTTTCACATCATGACCCACCGGCGTGACGGAACCGCCGCGCTTTTGGTGTGATGGGTATGCCGTGGGGGCGGATCGGCGAATGCCGACGCCCTGGCGTGAGCGCACAGCAGTGCGCACACTCGACCAAGTGTAATCCGGCGTAACGTCCCCGGTCAAATGATCGCGGAGGCCACGCCGATCAGCGCAGATCGCGCATCCTGGCGACCACTCCCCGGCCCGTGCCCTCGCGCCGTTCGCCGGCCACGGCGATGATCAGCAGCACCGCGCCGATCGTGGCCAGGGTGATCCACCACGGCATGGATTCTATGCCGCGGCCGAGCTGCACGGCGAAGACGAACACGTTCTCGACGGGAAGCACGATGAGCCCGAGGATGAACGGGGCCGACAGTCGGCGCGCGGCGCCGATCAGGATCGCCGCCAGGGCGAGCACCATCACCAGGATCGCCCGCCAGGTGAGCGGGTCGGTGAACGTCGAGACGATGGATGCCGACCACAGGACGATCAGGCCAGGGGCGAGCAGCGGCCACGAGCCCTGCCAGCCGCGCGGCCAGTCGACGAGGCGGGCATCCGCGCCCGGCGCACCGCGCAGACCGTGCGCGCCCGCGGCGAGCAGGAACGCGCCGAGCGGCAGCGAGAACCACTCCACGCGGAGATCGCGCGGACTCCATGCGACGACTGCGGTGACGAAGGCGATGCCGAACAGGAACCAGACCGGCGGCAGCATCCCGCCACGATCGGACGCCGCGAAGACCATCAGCGCGAGCACTGCCACCATCAGCGCCCACATCGCCCAGATCACCGACCAGTCCCGCTCGATCGCCGGCCACACGCCGACCATGAACGCCAGCGCGGTCGGCGCGTAGAGCCACCTGGACGCCGTGAATCGCGTGAGCGCGGGTCCGGACGCCGCATCCCGCAGCATCCGCGCGGCGATGACGATTCCGAGTGCTGCCAACGCGCTGAGGCCCGCGCACGCCAGCAGCACGCCGATCGCCGAGGGCTCCGCCGGCGCGGCATCCCGTCCCGTTCCCCAGCGCACGGCCTGGATCGTGCCTGCGAGCATGGCGACCACGGCGACGCCGAGCGCGGGTGCGCGCAGGACGCGCAGCCGGCGCAGGCGCGGAGCGCCGCTGCGGGCGACCAGCGCGGTCGCAGCGAGCAGCACCCAGCCGGCGGCGAGCAGGCCGGACGACCGCCAGGGGACGTCGTCCGAGGCGGCCGCGCCCGCGACGAGCATGTCGAGGGGCACGACCGCCACGGCCATCCCCGCGGCGAACAGCCCGACGGCCGGGCGTCCGCGCATCGTGAGGAGGATGCCCACCGCTGCGGCGCCGAGCGCGGGCGGCAGCAGGTACGCCTCGGGCAGCTCCACCCCGGCCAGCGCCCACGCCGACCACAGGGCTCCGGTGAACGCCGCGGCCGAGACCCACCATCCGTACCTGCGCCCGGCGACGACGGCCGCGAGAGCGGCGCCCAGGCCCAGCACGATCAGCACCAGGCACGCAGTGCCCAGCCCGGCAGCCTCGCGCGAGAGCGCGAGGAACACGGCGATCCCGCCGGTCAGCAGCGCGGATGCCTCGATCGCGATGCGCGCCGCGTCGGCGGTCTGCTCGTCGCGACCGCGCGCGACGAGCAGATCGGCGACGAGCGGACCGGATGCCAGTGCGACGGCGACCAGCACGGCGATGATCGGCAGCGCCACCGGCGACCCGCTCTGCACGAGCAGCTGGGCGCACAGGCACACGACGACCACGGCGAGCGTCGGCACCAGCAGCCCGGCGGCGACGATCCGCACCGGCTCGGTGAGGCCGGGCCTTCGGGTCAGCAGCAGCACGAGGGCGAGCGCGAACATGGTCCCGGTCGACAGCGCCGTCCAGCCGCTGCGCTCGATGAGCACCTGCACGACCCCGATCGCGAAGGGCGCCGTCGCAACGCCGAGCACGGCGTACCAGTTGCGAGCGCCGATCCTCGTCAGGAATGTCGCGACGATCGCTCCGAGCAGGCCGACGGATGTCGTCAGTGAGAACTGCACGATACCCGTGATCCCGGCCAGCGACAGCGCCGTGGCCACCAGCGCGAGTGCGTAGCCGTACCCCGCTCCGACGTGCAGGAACCGCACCTCCGCGGGGAGCGAGCGGGCGATCACCGCGAGAGCGATCAGGATCGCGGCTCCGGCCGGGGGCACCAGCGTCCTGTCCTGCCACGACAGCAGCACGGCGACGAGCAGCGCGACGTGCACGGCCACGATGAGCAGTACGCGCACGGCTTCCGAGCGGCGGCCGGGCCCGGTGAGCAGCGCGGCGCCGACCACCGCGGCCGCGACGACCACCACGCCGACACTCCAGGCCAGAGGGAGCGCCCCGGAACAGGCGAGCGTGAACACGGCACCGGTCGCATACAGCACGGCGACGATATGCGCGGGGAGGCGCAGTCGCTCCGTCCCGCGCTCGGGGCGCGCGCAGCTGGCGAAGGCGACGAAGCCCAGGGCGACGACGGCGAGGCCGATCACGGCCGGCAGCGTGCCCGCGCCGAGCACCGGTTCCGCGTCGAGGAACGGGTTCACTTCTGCGGGCGGCTGACCGCTCATGTCCTGCAGCAGCGACCGTCCGATGAAGAGTCCGGTGACCACCGCGGGAAGGCTCGTGACTCCGAGCGCGAGTGCGGCGCCGCCGGCCAGAGAGGAGCGCGAGGTGCGACTCGGCAGCGGCACCAGCGCGGTGAGGAGAAGCACGATCGCCGCGCCGGCCGGGACGACTGCGACGATCCACTCGCCTCGCTCATACGGGCTGAGCTCGGTGAGCAGGCTTCCGGCGAGAGCGGCCCCCGCTGCTGCGGCCAGAGCACCGCCGAGCAGACTCCAGAACTGTGCCAGAGTCTGCCTCGCGGCCAGCACGCCGTGCAGCGCGAGCACGGCGAGCACCAGCGCGGCGGCGAAGCCGGACCCGCCGCCGAAGACGATGCGCGCGATCGCGAGCAGGGTCACGATCAGCTGCAGCGTCGTGAGCGACGCCGCTTCGAAGGCGAGCGGGCGTCGCGGCTCGGCCTCCGGTTCGCCCTCGGATGCCGGGACTGCCGCATCCGGCGCCTCGACCTGCTTCGCCGGGAAGCGTGCCGCGAAGCGCGGCAGCAGAGCACACAGCCCCGTCGCCGCGAAGCCCGAGACGGCGATCAGAAGCGCGGCGGCCAGAGCATCGCTCGCGGCGAAGCCGAGCATGACCGGCACGACGGCGAGGCCGAGCAGCGAGGCCCACAACCAGATCCGGATGCGAGCGCGCAGCGCCGCCGCGAGCATCAGACCGCCGGCGACGGCGGTCGCGATCGCACCGGAGATCCACGCTCCGGCGTCGGTGTGCGCGATGCCGGTCACGGCCTGCACGTCGAGCCCGACGAACACGAGCCCGAGGCCGCCGACAGCCTCCGCAGAGGACTGCAGCGTGCGGCGCGCGAGCAGCCAGGCGCCGCCGAGGAACACCAGGGTGACCAGCCCGATGATCAGGCTGCGCACCGTGCGATCCGCAAGGTCAGGGTTGAAGAAGGTGAACACGATCGCAGCGATCGCGAAGAGCCCGGCGCCGGCGGTGGCGAGCACCGACTGCAGGCTGGCACCGGGGCTCACTGCGGGCGACTCGCCCGCCAGCATCTGCGGGATCTGCGGCATCTGCGGGGCTGGCGGCGCCGCGGGTGGCGCCTGTCCTGCGACGGCGACCGGCGCCGCCGCGGTGGCCGTCGGGGGCGCGGCCGCGGAGTCCGACTCGGACACCGCCAGCGAGGCGGCCCCGACCGGTCCTGCACCGGGCTGCATCAGCCGGGCAGGCGTCCGAATCGCTGAACGCCTGCTGGTGAGCAGCACGCGGCGCTGCAGGTTCGCGCGGTTTCGAAGCACACGAGCGGCTTCCACGGACGCCGCCCAGAGGTCGGCTCCGGCCTGCCCGGTGAGGTCGACCGCGCAGTTCGGACAGACGCCGTCGATCAGCTGCGCGCTCGCGCAGACCGGGCAGTTGTTCACATCGAGCAGGTGCGCTGCGGCCTGCTCGCTCCAGTCGATGCCGCGTTCACTCGTGGCGCTCATCACTCCCCCTCCGGCACCCAGCGCAGGATGTCGCCCGGCTGGCAGTCCAGCACGCGGCAGATCGCGTCGAGGGTGGTGAACCGCACGGCCTTGGCCCGTCCGTTCTTCAGCACGGCGACGTTGGCAGGCGTGATGCCGATGGCGTCGGCGAAGTCCTGCACACTCATCTTGCGGCGGGCGAGCATGACGTCGATGTCGATCGCGATGGGCATCAGACCACCTCGGACAGATCCTGCTCGAGCTGCAGCGCCTTGTGCAGCAGTCCGCGCATGACACGCACCAGAAGGGCCAGCGCAATGCTGACCGTGACGCCGAGCAGCGCGAGGATCGTGAGGCCGGGGTTCGCCGCGCGCGCGGCGAACACCACGACGTAGCTGACCGCGACCAGCACAGCGGATGCCAGCATCGTGGCGCCGATGACGTCGACGTAGCGGAACGCGTCGGAGCTGAAGATGCGGTCGGACCGCACCAGGCCGAGCAGCTGGAACACGCACACCAGGACGACCTCGATCAGCGCGAGGAAGAGCACGGCGCCGATGATGCCCGGGATCTCGAGGAAAGCCACCTCGGGGTTGCGCTCCGCGGTACTGGCAGCGACCCCGGGAATCATGAAGACCTGCGCCACGAGCAGCAGCGCGAGCATGACGACGATCATCGCCTTGAGGGCGAGAGTGGCACGAGGCTGCATGACGTTCCTATCGACAGACGACGTATATCTATCGAAAAACGATAGCTGCAGCGATGGTGCCAGCGCAATCGCCCGGCGATGTGGCGGTCAGAGGGTGTCGGGGTCGAACGGCGAGTCCAGCGCCTCGCTCAGCTCGGCCAGCATCGCCTCGATCTGCGGCTCGACGTACTGCGAGATGGCCGCCTGCACCGCGAGCCGGTGCCGCAGAAGGATGCCGCAGATCTCGCGCCCGACCATGTTCGCGTACTCGTCGGCCAGCGAGACCTCCTGCCGCAGCGCAGCCTTCGCCTCCTCGCTCAGCGGCGGCAGCGGAGGAAGATCGGCGGCGGCGTCATCCGCCATCCCTGCGACGGTGAACAGGAACGGGGCGCCGGGCACGGGATCGGGATCCAGCGGCATCCCGTCGTACTCCGGCTCGAGGTCCTCCCCCGGACGATAACTGCGGGACCTGTTGCGGTCGGCCTGCTGGTCGAGCTCACGCTGCAGCATCGGCAGGTTGCGGGCGGTGTACTCGGCGACCGAGCGATCGACGATCGTCTTGATGCGCGTGGACAGCCCGTGCTGCACACCGTGCGGCACGTTGCCGCCGATCCCAACGGCGGAGAGCACGGGCGACCCGAGGCAGCGGCGGCACGGCGCGACGCGACCGCGGTGGGTGGCCGGCTCCCAGCGCGGCACCCAGCGCAACCAGGCCTCGACGGCCTGGTCCACCTGCGTCTCCAGCGAGCGCTCCACGGGACAAGCGTAAGCGGAGGATGCCGGACGGGCACGGAACCGCGCGGAATCAGGTCCGCTCAGCCCTCTTCGTCCTCCCAGGGCCAGTGCGGCCTCTGTGAACGGGTGCGGCGCAGGGCGACACCGATCCAGGCCGCCACCAGAGCCGCGAGCGCCACCACCAGGGATGCCCCGCCGACGACCAGCTGCATGACGGCAGCCGTCGCCGCCGCCACTCCTGCACCACCCGACAGAGCCGCCACCCAGACGCCCGCCAGGTGGGTGAGTGCGGTCGCCAGCCCGACCAGGACGGATGCCGGGTACGCCGGTCTCCGCTGACGCAGCGACGGTGCCAGGATCGCGACGAACACGATGATGGCCACGACCATGCCGACGACGCCAGGGTACTGGCCCAGATCGGGAACGCTGAGGATGTCGGAATCGGTGAAGTAGCTCAGCATCCCGAGCCCGAGGATGCCGAGCCCGAAGAACAGGACGGTGGCGAGGACCATCGCCAGGACGGCCGAGACCCCCGCGGCCTGTGGCTCGCGGGGGTCTGACGGTGTCGTGGACGTGGTTACCTCGACAGGCTCGGGCCGGCCTCGAGGGTGCGCTCGTACTCGCGCTGCGCCTCGATGTTCAGCTCGGTCTTGCGTGCGCCCGCGCGCGCGGCCCACGCACCGAACCAGATCGTCAGCTCGCGGCCGATGATGAAGGCGGCGATCGCCAGCGGGGCGAACAGCTGCTCCTGCACCAGGTCGACGCCCTGCTGCGCGGAGAGCATCCAGAACGGCGCCTCGAAGAGCTGGCCGAGCAGGTGGCCGGCCCACGCGGCGACGCCGACCAGCAGGCCCCAGATCACCCAGTGGCCCCAGCGGCCGCGGTTGATGATCGCGCCGAGCAGCCAGAAGGCGATGAAGAAGACCACGACGGGAGTCCAGAACCCCCAGGTGGTCAGCGGTGCGAGTGCCTTGTCGCCGATGTTCTCACCGGTGACCTTGCCGCCTGCGGCGCCGATTGCGAGCGTCACGCCCAGCAGCAGGACCGCGAAGCAGAGCGTGGCGAGCAGGCCGATCGCGCCGGCCGTGCCGCGGTTGCCCAGCGGGCGGGGCGGCTCCGGCGCCTGCACGAAGATCGGCTGCGGCTGGGGCGGCGGCGCGTCGACCACCGGCTCGGCGGGCACGACCTGCGTCTCGGCGGCGGCTGCGGCTGCAGCGGCCGCCGAGGCACCGTATGCGGCGGTGGCGACGTCGTCGGTCGAGGAGTACGCGATCGCCGTCGGGGGCTCGTGGTCGTCGGCGACATCCGACGCGTCTGCGGCGGCGGCCGAGCTGAAGGTGCCGGGGAACGACTTCTCCGCCTCTTCGAAGGCGGCGGCATCGGGGTCGATGGCCGCGACGTCCGCAGCGGTCTCGTCGGCGGTCGCCGCGTCCTCCGCGGCTGCGGTAGCGGCATCCAGCGCGTCGCCCCTCGGCTCCGCGCCTGCGGCAGCGGCCTCGGCGTCTGCGAGTCCGGCCTTGGCGCTGTCCACGACGTCGTCGACGTCGCCGGGCTTCTCGGGCTGGGGAACCTCGGGGTCGCTCATGGTGCCGCCTCTCATCGATGGGTTCGGTGCGAGATTAGCGCGCGCGGAACGCTGACCCTGGCAGGCGTGCCGCTGTGTCAGGGCATCGAGTTGCGCAGCCCGTCGCCGATCAGCTGCACCAGAGCCGGGCCGGCCGGCTGCGCGAGCCACAGCAGCACGGCGACCACGCACGCGCAGAAGAAGCCGGCGATCCAGGCGATCGCCCGATTCCGCCCTCCCACCCGAGCGCTCATGCCGCCACCGTACGCCTGCCCCCGCCGCATTCGCGCCCTCGACACGCCCGCCGGCACCCCTCCTCCATCGCGTCACGGAGCGAGGACGCCGAAAGGTCCGGCGGCGACCGACGGAGTCAGGATGCCACCGGCACGCTGCGCCCGCGCAGGCGCCAGAGCAGCCAGAGACCGGATGCCGGGACCAGGACGAACACCAGGATGAAGGTCAGGTGCCAGGCGCTGACGCCCATCGGCGTCGGCATCAACGGGTTCACGGGCTCCTCCCCAGAGCTCTCGACCGCGGCGACGGGGAGCGCGGTCGCCAGCGTGAACCCGATCAACATGACCGGCACCACGGCGAGGGCGACGATCTTCTCCCAAGTGCGCCACAGCCCGGACATCAGCACGAGCACTGCGCCGACGAACCAGCCGGCGAGCGGGATCACGAAGCCGCCGAACGACAGCACGAGCGCCGCGACGATCGAGAAGCCCTTCGTCGCCGTCACCGGAGGCTTGACCGGAGTCGCCGTGGACAGGACTGCGAGAGGGCTCCGCGCCACCGGCATCCAACGCCTCGCGCGCGATCGTCTCGGGATCGCCGAGCTGCGCGATGCGCGCGGTCGCAGCATCCTCGTCGAGACCGGCGAGCTCCTCCGCGATGCCGGCACGGATGTCCGAGGCGATCCCGTGCGGCACGTCGCGCAGCGCTGCGTCGAGCCTGGCGAGGTAGTCGGCGGTGCCTGTGGTCATGGTCGGTCCTCCCCGATGAGACCCGTCACGGTGCTCGCGAAGGGCATCCAGTGCGTGCGGAACTGTGCGAGCTGCGCAGTGCCGGCATCCGTGAGCCGGTAGTACTTGCGCATAGGGCCGGACTCGCCGGGCATCTCGAACGTCGACACCCAGCCGTTGTCGCGCAGACGCGCGAGCAGCGGATAGAGGGTGCCGATGCTCGCGATGAGCCCGGACTCGGTCAGCGCCTCGGACAGCTGCCAGCCGTACATCGGCTCGCGCGCGAGCAGACCGAGCACGCAGTACTCGACGACGCCCTTGCGCATCTGCGCACCGATGTCGACTGTCATGCGTCACAAGCTAGCATGCAACGCAAGACACCGCGTTCTCCCTCGTGAGAAACGCCTCAGCGCATGAGACCGACCTGCGGGAGGTGTGTCTCACGCGCTGAGGCGTTTGTCGACGGGGGCAGGGACTGGTGCCGGGGCGGTCAGCCCTTCGTGGCGCCGGCTGTCAGGCCTCCGACGATGTACTTCTGCAGGAAGAGGAACAGCACCATCACGGGGACCGCGGCCATCACGGCGCCGGCGGAGAAGGCCGACCAGTCCGCATAGCGCGGGTTCGACACCAGCTTGGTCAGGCCCACCACCAGCGTCTGCTTGTCGGGGTCGATCAGCATGACGCTCGCGATCACGTACTCGTTCACCGTACCGATGAACGACAGCAGCGCGACCACGGCGAGGATCGGCGCCACCAGCGGCAGGATCATCGTGAAGAAGATGCGCGCGTGGCCGGCGCCGTCGATGCGGGCCGCCTCGTCGAGCTCCATCGGCAGCGTGTTGAAGAACCCGTACATCAGGTAGGTGTTCACGCCGAGCGCGCCGCCGAGGTAGACCAGGATCAGGCCGGTGTGCGTGTTCAGCCCGATCGCCGGGAACCAGTCCCCGATCGTCGACATCAGCAGGAAGATCGCGACCACGGCGAGCAGCTGCGGGAACATCTGCACCACGACGATGGTCACCAGGCCCACGCGGCGGCCGCTGAACCGCATGCGCGAGAAGGCATATGCCGCGAGCGCCCCGAGGAACACCGTCACGAACCCGGTGACCGTGGCGATCACCAGCGTGTTCCAGAACCACAGCGGGTACGGGTTCTTCGGGTCGGTGAGGATGCGCACGTAGCTGTCGAAGCCGATCGCCGAGAACAGCTGGTTCGAGCCCGTCAGCGTGCCCTTCGGGTTCAGCGAGGCCGACACCACGTACAGCAGCGGGAAGATCGCGAAGGCGCTCACCACGATGGCGACCACGTGCCGCCATCCGGTGTCGGAGAACCACTTGCCGAACGAGCGGCGGGAAGAGACTGCGGTGCTCATGTCAGTTCAGCTCCTCGAGGGCCTTGGTCTTGCGGAAGCTCACGATCGAGATCACCGCGACGACGATGAAGATCAGGATGGTGAACGCGGAGGCCAGGCCGTAGTCGCGGGTCTGCCCGGTGAACGCCACCTTGTAGACCATCGAGATCAGGATGTCGGTGTGCCCGACCGGGATCGACACGTCGTCGAAGCGCGGACCACCGCCGGTGAGCATGTAGATCAGGTTGAAGTTGTTGAAGTTGAAGGCGAACGACGAGATCAGCAGCGGCGCCACCGTCACCAGCAGCAGTGGCAGCTTGATCCGCCGGAAGATCTGCCACGGGTTCGCGCCGTCCATCGCCGCGGCCTCGTTCACGTCGTCCGGGATGCCCTGCAGAGCGCCCATGCAGACCAGGAACATGTACGGGAAGCCCAGCCACAGGTTCACGATCAGCACCGACACCTTCGCGAGCGTCGGGTCGGTGAGCCATGGAATGGACGCCCCGCCGAAGATCACCTGGTTGATGAAGCCGAAGCTCTCGTTCATCATGCCCGCCCACACCAGCGCGGACAGGAACGCCGGGAAGGCGTAGGGCAGGATCAGCAGGATGCGGTAGCCGTTGCGGAACCGCATCCGGGTGTTGTTGAACACCAGCGCCAGCAGGAGCCCCAGGAAGAACGTGGAAGCCACGGAGATGAGGGCGAACACGAACGTCCAGATGGTCACCGAGATCAGTGGGCCTCGGATCGAAGCATCCGTGATGGCTCGGACGAAGTTGTCGAAGCCGACCGTGATCTGCCAGCCCGGCATCAGCTGGTCGCCGTTCTCGGCCGTGAACGCGCCGACACCGGTGTCGCTGTAGACCGCACCGGTGCGGGTGTCGGTCATGGTGTCCGCATCCGCGTCGTAGACGAGGGTGGAGACGTAGAGATAGCCGTTCTGCCCGTCGGGGGTGCGGATCGCCCCGTCGTTGGGATCGTCGCTGAACGGCACCGAGAGCTTCTCGATCTCGCTCGAGCGCTGGATGACCTGCGCGAAGGACAGCGTGGTCCAGCCGTCGACCGCGACGGCTTTGCCGCCCTCGACGGTCGCGTCCGGAGCATCCTGCAGCGGCTGCTCGTCGGTGCCGACGCTCGCCTCGCCGTCCTCGGGGTCGGTGACCAGCAGGCCCAGCGTGCCGAGCCGCTCGACGACGGTGACGGGGAACGTGGGTGAGTCCTCGACGCGCTCCTGTGCGGAGGCCATCAGCGACGAGATCGCCTGATCCTTGCTGCCGTTGTGCCCGGTGCCGTAGTTGGTGAAGCCGATGTAGCCCGTGTACAGGAGTGTGAACACCTGGAACAGGATGAGGAAGATCACGCCCGGCGTGAGGTACTTCGCCGCGATGCGCTTGCGGCTGAAGTAGATCCAGTTGACCAGCACCGCAACGACGACCACGACGCCGAGCACCACCCATTCCCGGTGCGAGACCAGGACGAATGCCGCATAGAGCGCGATCGCGTCGACGATCGCCAGTAGCAGGATCTTCAGCAGCATCCAGCGGACGCTGCCGGATGCCGCTTCGGCGATCCGCGCGGCCTGGCGCTGCTTCTTCGTGGGGGGCGCCTGCGGCGCCTCCTGCTCAGTCGTGGTCTGGCTCATCCCTCACCCCGTCGTGCACAGCTGCCGGGGCGGAGCGGATGCCCCGCCCCGGCAGAGGTGGACTCGAATTACTTGATCGCGGCCGTCACGTCGTCGACGAGCTTCTGCCACGTCGTCTTCGGGTCGGCGCCGTTGATGATGGCGGCCTCGGCGATGCCCCAGTACTGCCACACGGAGCCCATAGCGGGGATCGCGGGCATCGGCACGGCGTCCGCACCGACCTTCTGGAAGCCCGCGATGATCGGGTCGGATGCCGCGGTGTCGGCTGCAGCGGTCAGTGCGGGCAGGATGTTGCCGGCCTTGAACAGCTCGAGCTGCACGTCCTCGGTGCCGATGTAGTTGACGAGGAAGTCGTTCGCGGCGACCTTGTTCTTCGACTCGGCGCTGACGAAGAAGCCCTTCACGCCGGCGAACGGCGAGGCGACCTCGGAGGTCGGGCTGGGGATCTGGTCGATCGCCAGGTTGATGCCTGCGTCCTTCGCGGCGCCGACGTTCCACGGACCGGTCAGCCAGAAGGCGGCCTTGCCGTCGATGAACTGCTGCTTGGCGATCTCACCGTCGATGTCGGTGTTCAGCGTTCCGGCCTTGCCCTGGGCGGACAGCCAGTTCGCGAACTCGAAGCCGCCGGCGCTGCCGAGCTGCAGATCGGTGGGGTCGTAGGAGCCCTTGTCGTCGGTGCCGAAGACCGGGGCGCCGAAGGCGGTCTGGAACGGGTACAGGTGGTAGGGGTTGCCCTCCTTGCCCTGCTCGACGACGAACGGCTGGGCGAGACCGGCGGCCTTGCCCTTGGCGATCATGTCGTCGAAGCTGGTCGCCGGCTCCTTGATGAGGTCGGCGTTGCGGAGCACGGCGATGTTCTCGACCGCGTAGGGGAGCATGTAGGTGGTGCCCTCGTAGGTCGACGCCTGGAGCGCGACCGGGAGGTAGTCCTTCGAGGAGTCGCCCAGCTCGATCGGCGCGACGACACCGTTCGTGGAGAGTTCGCCGAGCCAGTCGTGCGCACCCATGGTGATGTCCGGGCCCTTGCCGGTCGGCACCTGCTGGATGAAGTCGTCCTTGATGGTGTCGACGTCCTTGCCGACGATGTCGACCTCGACGCCGGTCTTCTTCTCGTAGGCCTTGGCGGCGCCGGTGAGGGCGTCGACGCGCTCGGCGTCGACCCAGACCGTGAGCTTGCCGCTCTTCGCTTCCGCGTCCGAGCCCTTGTCGTCTGTGGAACCGCTGCTGCAGCCGGCGAGCGCCAGCGAGGTCAGAACGGTGATCGCGCCGAAGGCCGCGATGCTCCTCTTGTTCACCTTCATTGGTGGTGTGCCTCTCTCGATGCGTGGCCTGCAAAACTGCAAGCGCTTACAGTATGCATGGAAGGAGACGCTCCGCGCAATGCTCGGATGCGGTGATACAGAGCTGTGACCTTACAGTCGCCAGGTTCCTCTTCGTGGAAGCGCTTCCAGATCGGGTGCTGCAGAGCAGCACTCGTTACACTTGGCGGCATGGCTGACTCTTCATTCGACATCGTCTCCAAGGTGGATCACCAGGAGGCCGAAAACGCCGTGAACCAGGCCCGCAAGGAGATCGAGCAGCGCTACGACTTCAAGGGCACCGACGCCTCTGTCGCGTGGAGCGGCGAGCAGATCCTGATCAAGGCGAACTCCGAGGAGCGCGCCAAGGCCGTCCTCGACGTGCTGCAGTCCAAGCTCATCAAGCGCGGCATCTCGCTGAAGAGCCTCGACTCCGGCGAGCCCTTCGCCAGCGGCAAGGAGTACCGCATCGCCTCGTCGCTCAAGGACGGCATCTCGAGCGAGAACGCGAAGAAGATCGGCAAGATCATCCGCGACGAGGGCCCCAAGGGTGTGAAGAGCCAGATCCAGGGCGACGAGCTGCGCGTGCAGTCCAAGAGCCGCGACGACCTGCAGGCGGTCATCGCACTGCTCAAGGGCAGCGACCTCGACATCGACCTGCAGTTCATCAACTACCGATAGAGCTACCCGCTGGCCAGGGGTTTTCCTGTTTCAGTCCGCACAGAGTCCGCAGGAGCGGCGATTTCGGCCATGAACGACGCCGTCGCCCCCCTCGTGCGGTCCTCTGCGAACGGCCACAGGTGCGCGTAGACATTCAGCGTGATCGACGGCTGCGCATGCCCGAGCGCGCGCTGTACAGGAACTGTGGCGGGCTCGCCGCGACGAAGCGACCCTGCTTCCGGCGACCCGCTCCACGGGCAACGACCGATTCTGCCGCCGCCCGATCACCCCGCTCATCTGGCCACCAGCGCCATAAATAGCGCCCCCGCTTCTCTTCCGAGAAGCGGGGCGTTTCGTCGTCGTTGAACAGGCTCCGGTTCCGCGCCTGAGGTGGTGGGCTACGAGCGTGGAGCGAAGATGAACCCCGGGATGTCCGTCACATCGGCAGCCGCTCCGACGAGCGCCGGGTGGTAGACCGTTGGCGTCATGCACACCGAGATGCTCCTGGCAGCGATCGTAGATGCCGCGCACACGCCCGCTGACGCGTTCTCAGTCAGCACCTGGTTGACGCTTGCAGTGGTGCCTGAAGAAGCCCGATTCCGGACGATCGTTGCCGCCTGGACGTAGTTCCCGCTGCGCACAACGCAGGTCTGCGCGCTGAGCCTCGGACCACTCGTCGTCGTGCCGCAGTGCCAGTTGCTCGGGATCGTGAACGAGCCTCCCTTCGGAGCCCAGCTGCCCGTAGCCGCGCTCGCGGGCTGGGCGATGAACAGTGCGGCGATCATCAGCCCGATGGCAGCGATCGCGGTGTAACCCTTTTTCATGGACCCTCCTTGGTCGTGAACCCGACTGTGGATTCAAGTCCAGATCGTAGCGTGAGGATGTCGATCGTCCGCCCCGCCCCCTTCAGAGGGCGGGGCGGATCTTGGCTTGCCTGGACTGCAGAGCGGATCTTAGAAGTGCGCTCCTGGTGCCCACTTCTTCAGGCCGGTGAACTGCGAGCAGAAGTAGCTCGTTCCACCGTAAGCGCTGACAGTACCTGCGACGGTGACTCCGCCGTTGCCGTCGGCGTAGTAGCACGGCCCTCCGGAGTCCCCGCCCCTGAAGCCGTTTGTGTCGTATGCCGAGCCGGCGTTGCTGTCGTGGCGCATCAGGGTCAGGTGACCAGTGGTCACGACCTGTGTGCCGTCATTGATATTGGCCGTGACATTAGTGAGGCGCACAAAGTAGCGGCAGATCTGGCCGGTTGTTGAGCCTGACGTACATAGCTGACTTCCTGCTGACCGCGTCCCCCAGTTGATGCCTGAGATAGGGAGCCACGACGACGAGGAGAGGGAACCACTGAATACTCGATTCGCATACGTTGAGCTCCGCAGCAGCTTCCAGTCGCCATATATGTCAGCGTTCGCGGACCACGTGGTGGTGTGCATCGTCCCGGCGCTGGCCCCGTTGCCGGGGTGGACAAAACTCGTTCCGGGGCAGTGGCCGGCCGTGACCGCCATTCGTGAGCCGTTGATTGTCACCGGAACGCCGAGCGAGCAGCGCATCCCAGCGGACGTGATGGCCGTGCTCATGTTCCACGGAGCGACGTCATCCCAACGTGTGGTTGCCGTCTGGGGTCGGTCGCTCGACACGACCGTTCGAATCGGGATGGATGCCTCGCCCGAAGCCTTGCGGGCCTCCACGCCGAGGTCCTTGTCGGCACGGAGCTTGGACTCAGCAGCCTTGGAAGCGACCTGAACATAGACGCCGCTGTTAAAAATGTCTGGCGCGAACGCTGTAACGCCGGTGTCCTCGGACACCGTCGACGACAGTTGCGAAATCGTCTTCTGGGCTGTGGCGAGTGAGATCGTGCTCTTTTGAACGTAGATCTCCTCGCCCTTCGCGAGGAGCTTCTTCGCGCCACGAACCGCCTTGTCGATGGCCTTGTCTGTTCCGGTGGTGAACAGCACAAGACCGCTGTAGTCGCTGCAGAAGCTGCTCCCGAGAACGGTCTCTGGATATTTCTCGTCCAGTTGAGAAATCAGGACGTCTGCAGCGTTCAGCTCGTCGCTCGCCTGTCCGGAAAAGACGGGGAGACCGTCCTCTCCGTATTGCAGACATGACGCTTGGGATGCCGCTGCCGCAGGCGACCCGACTCCGCTGGATGCCTGGACGCCGCCGAGGACAGAACCCCCGACGAGGATCAGAGCACTCAGGGCACCAATTGCTTGTCTCTTCACAAACTCCCCCTCCATTGCGATAGTGCCGCCACCGTAGCAGCGCCCTGGTTCCGCCGTCCATATTCCGATAAGAAGCACCTCGAGGCCCCGCGCAGAAGCCCCAGTCCTCCTGCTGAGGCCTGGGGCTTAGCAGGCTGCAGTCGCTACTTGCCGAACCCGCCCCGCAGCTTGTCAATCGACTCGTCAACGTAGCGATCTGTCGCCTTCGCGACTGCCTCGTCGATCAGCCGCTGCTCTTCCTCTGGCGTCGCGCCCTCCGGAATCATGACTTTCGGCTCCACTTGCTTCTCAGAACCATGGGCCATTCTGTGCTCCTCCCTTTCCCGACCCCACGCTCCTGCGCGCGGGGGCCTTTCAGCGTAGGGGCGTACTTCGACGTTCGTTGAAGCATCTCTGGTGCTTTCGCGCGTGCGCCGGTAGCGTCCGGCCATGGACGAGTCACCCATTCCCCGCGTCGGCCGCGGTCTTCGTGTCGGCGCCTGGCTCCTCGCGCTGGTGGTCGGCGCGGGTGCCGGCCTCGGCTTCGGGTTCGTGTTTCAGGATGCCTGGGCGGGAGTCATCATCGGCGTGGCATCCGCCGTGCTGATCGTGCTGGCCATCGTGCTCGGTGCGCGCCGCTCCGGCACCGGCACGATCGAGGGCGCCCCACCGTGGACCGGCGATGCCGGCGTGCGGAACGGGCAGAGCACCGGTTCGCGCTGAGTCTCAGATCCCGGTGCTCGCGGCTGCCCAGCCGCTGACCCAGTGCGCGAGGCGCGCGTAGGCCTCTTCCCGAGCTCCATGGCGCGAGAGGAACACGTCGTGGAGCGCACCGTCGATGCGCTCCACCGTCACCGACGGTCCGAGCTTCAGCGCCGCCCTGGCGATGTCGTCGACCACGAGCACTGTGTCGGCGCGGGTCAGGTCCTCGGACCAGACCCTCGGCAGAGCAGTACGCGCCGAGAGCAGCACGCACACCGGTGCGTCGATGTGCAGCCCCGCAGCGACCTTCGCGTGCCCCGCGAGGATGGCGTTCAGCCATCCCGCATGCACAGCCATGGTCTGCTCGGGTCGCCAGTCCAGGTTCACCTCGACCGGATCATCCGGATCAGCCACCTCGTTCTGCGCCCGGGTGTAGAAGCCGAAGTCGACCTGCGGCGCACGATCCAGCGGTCGCCAGCGTGCCTGCAGATCGACGAGAGGCGTGATCGTCTCACGGGCCAGTCTCGGCGCCTGGAACTCGAGCCACGGGCTGTTCAGCACCACGGCCTGCGCGACACCGGGGTGGCGATCCGCCCACAGACTGAGGATCAGCCCGCCGGTGGAATGCCCGAGCAGCACGAGCCGACGATCCGCGGCATCCGCTCGGATGACGTCGAGAGCCGCGCCGATGTCCTCGTCGTAGGTCGTCAGGTCGGTGATGTACCCCGGTGTCTGGCCAGGCCGCAGGCTGCGGCCGTACTTGCGCAGGTCGAGGGCGAAGAAGCGCGCGCCGCGCCCGGTCCAGAACCGGGCCAGCCGCTTCTGGAAGAAGTAGTCCGACCAGCCGTGCACATACAGCACGTCGACGTCGGCCAGCGGGAGCGCCGGCTCCGGCGCAGGACGGATGCCGCGCAGCCGCTGCCAGAACGTCGGCTCGGGCGCCGGCCGCGGCGCATCCGGAAGCGCGCGCACCAGCGTCGCGACGACCTCGCCCTCGTCATCATGACCGAGTGGCAGGGGCTGCGCGGCGAACTCGTCGCCCAACACATCCGGAGTCCAGTCCCCCATGCGCTCACCTTATCCGTGCACGCCGGACGCCTCTCCGTGAGAAACCACTTCCGGCCTGAGAAACCCGCTGGCGCATGGTTTCTCAGGCCGGTGATGGTTTCTCGCGGCGGGACGGACCTCAGTCGCGCGAGACTCGCACCATCTCGTCCCGGGGGACGACCTTGATGCGGGCGCGGCCCTCGGGCTCGCCGAGGGCGATCTCGTGGGCGTCGAGGCGGTGCCAGCCGTCCAGGTCGGTCCACAGCACGCCGCGCTCCTGCAGCAGCGCCGGGATCGCGTCCTCGCCCGGGACCTCGGGCTGCCACCACGACCCCTGGTCGTTGATGAGATGCCGCACGGTCTCCATCGCGTCGGACTTGGTGTGCCCGATCAGACCGACCGGACCGCGCTTGATCCAGCCGGTGGCGTAGATACCGGGCACGCGCTGGTTGGACTTGTTCTCCAGCACCTGACCCTCGCGGTTCGGGATGACGCCGTGCTTCTTGTCGAAGGGAACCTCCGGCAGCGGCGACCCGAAATAGCCGATCGCGCGGTACAGCGCCTGCATCGGCACCTCGCGCATCTCGCCGGTGCCCACCGCCCCCCCCGCGCCGTCCGACTTGGTGCGCTCGTAGACCAGCGCCGCGACGCGGCCCTCGTCGTCCTTGCGCACCTCGACAGGCCTGGCCCAGAAGTGCAGGTGCAGCCGGCGCGATGCCGTGCCGCCCGCGTTGTTCACCGAGTCGAGCTTGCGCCAGGACTGCAGGATGCGGTCGATCACCATGACCTGCTTGTTGCTGGCGACGGCGTCCTTCGAGGCCTCGTCGTAGTCGAAGTCCTCGTCGTAGACGACCATGTCGACATCGCGCAGCTCACCCAGTTCACGCAGCTCGAGCGGCGTGAACTTCACCTGCGCCGGCCCACGGCGGCCGAACACGTGCACGTCGGTGACGGCGCTGTCCTTCATGCCCTCGTAGACGTTGCGCGGCACCTCGGTGACCAGCAGGTCCTCGGCGTGCTTGGCGAGCATGCGAGACACGTCGAGAGCGACGTTGCCGTTGCCGATCACACCGACGGATGCGGCATCCAGCGGCCACTCCCGCGGAACGTCGGGGTGCCCGTCGAACCAGCTCACGTAATCGGCGGCGCCGTACGAGCCGAGGGCGTCGATGCCGGGGATGTCGAGCGAGGTGTCGCGCACGGCGCCGGTGGCGAAGATCACCGCGTTGTAGTGCCGCTTCAGGTCGTCGAGCGTGATGTCCTCACCGAAGCGCACGTTGCCGAACAGACGGATGTCGCCGCGGTCGAGCACATCGCGCAGGGCGTTGATGATCCCCTTGATGCGCGGGTGGTCGGGGGCGACACCGTAGCGCACCAGGCCGTACGGCGCCGGGAGCTGCTCGAACAGGTCGATCGACACGTCGAACTTGCGCTCCGCCTTCAGCAGGAGGTCGGCGGCGTAGATGCCTGCCGGGCCTGCGCCGACGATAGCCAGCCTGAGCTTGGTCATGAGGATCCTTCCGTGAGGTCGGTTCAGAGTCGAAGGGCCGGATGCCGCTCAGCGCGAGCGTTCCTCGAGGCTCTCCGCGAATCGGGTGAGTGCGTCCCGGACGGACCCCTTCGGCAGCACGCCGAGGGAGGCGATCGCCTCCTTCGTCCAGGAGTGCGCGAGCTCTCTCGTGCGCTGCGTGGCCGAATGGTCGCGGAGCTCGGCGAGCGGGCCGTCCAGCAGCGCGGCATCCTCGCCCTCGGCGATGCGGGCGACGCCCTCGTCGATGCGGTGCGCGAGATCGCCGGAGTCCTCCTGCTGCAGCAGGAGGAGCGGCATGGTCGGCACGCCGGCGCGCAGATCGGTGCCAGGCACCTTGCCGGTGTCGGCGGGGTTCGCGGACAGGTCGATCACGTCGTCGAGCAGCTGGAACGCGACGCCGATCTTCTCGCCGAAGACGCGCATCGGCTCTTCGTACTCGGCCGGGGCGTTCGAGAAGACCACGCCGCCCTGCGTGGCTGCGGCGATCAGCGAACCGGTCTTGTCGGAGAGCACCTGGATGTAGAACTCGATCGGGTCGTCGCCCGGCTGCGGGCCCACGGTCTCATGCAGCTGCCCGAGCACGAGCCGCTCGAAGGTGTCGGCCTGCAGCCGGATCGCGCGGTCGCCGTGGTGCGACATGAGCTGGCTGGCGCGGGAGAACAGGATGTCGCCGGTGAGGATGGCGACGTTGTTGCCCCACACCTCGTGCGCGGACGGAACACCGCGGCGCTTGTCCGCGCCGTCCATGACGTCGTCGTGGTACAGCGAGCCGAGGTGGGTGAGCTCCAGCGCCTTGGCGATGTCGATCACGGCCGGGATGTTGCCGTCGCCGAGCTGCGCGGTCAGCACCGTGAGGATCGGCCTGATGCGCTTGCCGCCCGCTTCGTACAGATAGCGGCTCGCCGCGTCGGCGACCGAGTCGGTGGCCTTGAGGTCTTCGGCGAGGCCGGACTCGACGAGCTCGAGGCCCGCCTCGACCTCACGCGACAGACGGCGCGCTGAAGGCCCGAGGAACAGGCGGTCGCTGAAGCCCAGCAGGCTCGCAAGGCGCGTGCCCGGGGCGTCGGGGCTCGAAGTCACGCAGACCAGCCTACCTGCGATCAGGCGACCGGCTTGCGAGCCCGGTGCAGCGCCACGATGCCGAAGGAGAGGTTGCGCCAGGCGACATCGATCCAGCCCGCCTCGCGCAGCCAGGCGGCGAGGGTCTTCTGGTCGGGCCACTCCTGGATCGACTCGTTCAGGTAGTCGTAGGCCTCGCCGTTGGTGCCGGCCACCCGGGCGACGCGGGGCAGCACCTGCGAGTTGTAGAAGCCGAAGAACGCGCGGAAGAGCGGGGACGGCGGCGTGGAGAACTCGTTGATCACCAGGCGCCCACCGGGCTTGGTCACCCGGAACAGCTCAGCGATCGCCTTCTTCGGGTCCTGCACGTTGCGCAGGCTGTACGACATGGTCACCGCATCGAACTCGGCATCGCCGAAGGGCAGGTCGGTGGCGTTCGCCTCGACGAAGCTGAGGTTCGGCAGGTCACCGTGCCGGCGCTCGCCCTCGGCCAGCATCCCTGGCGAGAAGTCGGCCGCGACGACGTCGGCGCCGCTCGCGGCGAGCGACGCCGAGGAGGATGCCGTGCCCGCACCGAGGTCGAGGATCCGCTCGCCCTTGCGGGGCGCGACGGCCCTCGTGGTCGCTGCGCGCCAGAGCGCGTCGTTGCCGACGGTCATCACCGTGTTGGTGCGGTCGTAGCCGGCGGCGACCTGGTCGAACATCCCGCTGACGCGGGCCGGGTCCTTGCCGAGGTCGGCGCGGTTGGGCTCTGCGGTCATCCCTCGATACTACTTTCCTGTCCCAATAGACTCGGCCGGGTGAGTGCGCAGCGTCCTGAACCCGGCCAGACGATGATCTTCCAGTGGCGCAAGTGGGACGGCTCACCGCACTGGGCCGGCGAGGGCGTGTACCTCGGCACCGACCGGTGGGGCGACTGGATCGGGCAGCCGGTCGGCTGGACCAGCTCCCGCCCCGGCAGGTCGTTCGTGGCCGAGAGCCCGAACGTCACGCTCGTGCCGGCGGATGCCGCCGACTACGCGCTCACCGTGCACCGCGGACATCCCCGCGGGATGCGCATCTACATCGACCTCGCCTGGGACGTGCGATGGTCGGACGACGACCCGCTGCTCGCCACCGCGATCGACATGGACCTCGACGTCGTGCGGCACCTCGACGAGCGCGGCACCCGCACGGTGGATCAGGACGAGTGGGAGGAGCACAGCGCGCAGTTCGGCTACCCCGCCGACATCATGGACCGCCTCGAGTCCCGCGCCGCCGAGCTCGAGACACAGGTGCGCGCGCAGGAGCCGCCGTTCGACGACGCCACGGCGGATGCCTGGCTCGACCGGCTGGTGGCCCTGGGGCTGGACCGGCCGCTGCCCTGACCTCCGCTGTCGAATCGCGCAACTGGCAGCTTTCCGGCGTGACAGCGGCAAGTCGAGCGATTCGAAAGGGTGTGGGGACGGAAATAGACTGATCGCGTGACTACCCGACTGGTCGTGGAGACCCGTGAGATCGACCCGGTCGAGGATCTGCTGGTGTACGCGGACCCCGACAGGCCCGTCGCCTGGCTGCGGCGCGGCGAGGGCATGGTCGCCGCCGGCGACCGGCATCAGGTCGTGATCCGCGTACCCGCGGGGGCGGGTTCGAGCCGCGCCGCGCTGATCGCCGACGCATGGCGCGACCTCGCGTCCGCCGCGGAGATCGACGACGAGGTGAATCTGCCCGGCACAGGCCTGGTCGGCTTCAGCACCCTCACCTTCGACGAGGACTCGGCACGCGATGCCGTGCTGATCGTGCCCGAGACGATCATCGGCCGTCGCGACGGCCGCGGCTGGATCACCCGCATCCGCGGTGTGGAAGACGCCGCGCCGATCGAGGTCGCGCCGCGCGAATACGGCCCGCACTGGGCGGGCACCCTCGGCCCCGGCGCGCAGACGCCGGAGAGCTATCAGGACTCCGTGCGCCGCGCCGTCGCCGAGATCACCGCGGGCGACTACGAGAAGGTCGTGCTGGCCCGCGACCTCACCGGCACCGTTCCCGTGGGCTCCGATCTGCGCCGACTCGTTCGCGCTCTCGCGACCGGCTACCCCGACACCTGGACCTACTCCGTGGACAGGTTCATCGGCGCCTGCCCCGAGACGCTCGTCACCGTGCAGGGCGGCACCGTCACCGCACGGGTGCTCGCGGGCACGATCGGCCGCGGCGCCGACGCGGACGCCGACACCGCGGCATCCGCCTATCTCGCCTCGAGCACGAAAGACCTCGACGAGCACGAGTACGCGGTGCAGAGTCTGGTCGCCTCGCTGCGCCCGCACGTGCGAGCCCTCGCCGCCGCCGAGGAGCCGTTCATCCTGAAGCTGCCCAACCTGTTCCACCTCGCGACCGACGTCGAGGCGGAGCTGTCGAACGGTGCCTCCGCTCTCGACCTGGTCGGGGTGCTGCATCCGACCGCCGCGGTCGGCGGCACGCCGACTGATGTCGCCATGCAGGCGATCCGGCGTCTGGAGCCCTTCGACCGCGGCCGCTACGCCGGCCCGGTGGGTTGGGTGGATGCCGCGGGCAACGGCGAGTGGGCGGTCGCGCTGCGCTGCGCGCAGTTCGGCAGCGGCGAGATCCCGCACCGGCACTCGACCTACGCCGACACGATCCCCGTCACCGCATACGCGGGCGCGGGCATCGTCGCGGGCAGTGATCCCGAGACCGAGCTGCTCGAGACCAGGGTGAAGTTCCGCCCGGTCGTCGACGCGCTGGCCTGATCAGCTCTCCGCGAGGCGGTCTTTCTCGACCTCTCACGGATGGAGAACGCCGCCCCGCAGACGCGCACAGCGGCGAATTCCATCCGCGGCTCGACGCGCTGGGTTGAGTCAGCTCGCAGCGAGGCGCTTCTTCTCCGTCGGCACATCGAAGTCGGCCGCGGGCCACTGCGGGTCGATGTCCTCGAGCGCCGCGATGAGCAGCTCCTGCACGGCCAGCCGCGCATACCACTTGTGGTTCGCGGGAACGACGTGCCACGGGACATCCGCCGTCGAGGTGCGGTCGAAGACGGTCTGGTACGCATCCATGTAGTCGCCCCAGAGCATCCGCTCGTCGACGTCGCCGGGGTTGTACTTCCAGTGCTTGTCCGGACGGTCGAGCCGCTCCATCAGCCGGGCCTTCTGCTCGTCGGGCGAGATGTGCAGCATGACCTTCACGATGCGGGTCCCGGATGCCGCCACCTGCCGCTCGAACTCGCGGATCGCGCCGTACCGGCGCTCGATCTCGGTGCCGGGGGCGAGGGAGCGCACCCGCCCGATCAGCACGTCCTCGTAGTGCGAACGGTCGAAGACGCCGATGAACCCGCGCTGCGGCAGCCGCTTCTCCACGCGCCAGAGGAAGTCGTGCGCGCGCTCCTCCGCTGTGGGCGCCTTGAACGCGGCGAGCTCGACGCCCTGCGGATCGACGCCGCCGACCACATGCCGAACGATGCCGCCCTTCCCGGCGGAGTCCATGGCCTGGAGCACCAGCAGCACAGCATCCGTGTCGCTGCCGACCCTGCTGGCGGCGAAGAGCCGCTCCTGCAGATCGCCGAGAGACTCGCGACGTTTCTCGAGCTCCTTCTCGCCGTGCGACTTCCCATGCGGGAAGCCCGGCGTCGAGTCCGGATCGACGTCCGCGAGGCGGAACCCCTCTCCCACCCGCAGGATCTCAGTCGGGTGCTCGTGCCACAGCTGCTTCGCCATGGGAACATCCTGCCGTACGCGACGCCTCCGCTGCGCTCCGGTCTCACTCGTTGCGCGTGCCGGTTCGTTCACACCCACAACCGTTGGGACCGGAACCGGGGAAGGCGCGCGCCGGAGGTCTCCGGTCTCGCTCGTTGCGGGTGCCGGCCGGAACGAACCCGCAACCGTTGGAACCGGAACTGGGGAAAGGCGTGTCAGAGCGTGCCGAGCGCGTCGTGCGGCGCGGCATCCTCGGCGAGGGTCTCCAGCACCGTGAGCAGCTGCCGCTCCTCGTACCGGAAGTGGCTCTCCATGATCGCGCCGAGACCGTCCAGGTGACGGGACAGGTCGGCCGGCGCGGCACCCGAGTCGACGGCCGACTGCAGGCCGCCGATCAGGTGCGCCATCATCGAGTGGTCCTGCTCGAGTTTGCGCAGCACCGGCGCCAGGTCGGGATGCTCCCGCTCGATCGCGGGGAACAGCGATCGGTCCTCGCCCCGGTGGTGCGCGTCGAGCGCGCTGCAGAATCCGCGGCAGAACAGCAGCAGGTCGCGGGTCGACGGTGCCGCCTGCTCACCCGCGGCGAGCGCCTCGCCCGTCACCTGCAGCGCCTCGCGCAGGCGGGCATGCACTCGGCGGAGCTCGTCACTCCAGGCGGAGAATCGCGCGGTGTCCTGATCCATCCGGACGAGCCTAGCGGTCGAGCGGCACCTCGATGAGCTGCGGACCGGTCACCGGCGAGGTGAGCGCCTGGTCGAGGGCCGAGCGGGTGGACACCCGCTGGTACTCCCACCCGTAGGCCGCCGCGAGGTCGGCGAAGCGCGCCGCGTGCGGCGTGTAGAACGCGCGGTCCAGATCGTCCTGAGGGGCGGATGCCGCGACCTCGAGCCCGTCGAAGATCGTGCCGCCGCCATCGTTGCCGATCACGACCTGGATGCGTGGCGCCGTCTCTCCGGCGGGCAGCAGCAGGGCCCCGACGTCGTGCAGCGCGGCGAGGTCGCCGAGCAGCACGCGGGTCACGCCCGGTGCACCGCCGTCCTGACTGGCGAGGGCGATGCCGATCGCCGTGGCGATGGTGCCGTCGATGCCGGCCAGCCCGCGGTTGGCGTGCACCGGCACCTTCTTGCCGCCGAGGATCTGGTCGGCCACGCGCACCAGCCGCGAGGATCCGAAGACGAGGCGGTCGTGCGGCCAGGTCGCCCGCCACACGGCGTCGGCGAGCAGCGCGCGATCGACAGGACGGCGCACGGCGTCGAGCTCGGCCCTCACGGCACCGAGCCGTGCGGCGTGGTCGTCTGAGTACAGACCTTCCTGATCGGGGGCGGCCTCGGAGAGGTCAACGGCCGCCGCCTGCGACACGGTCGTCCAGGCGCCCAGCCACTGCCGGTCGGTCGCGCCTGGCTCCACGGCCACCGTGGACGCCGCAGTCGTGCGCCCGTTGAGATCGAGGGGCTCTCCCCCACGGTGCACCGCGACGACGTCGACGTCGTCGCGCGCGAGCAGCGCGGTCACCTCACGGCTGAGGGTCGGATGCCCGAGGACGACGGCCCGCTCGACGCGACCGCCGAGGCTCTCGTCGCGGAGCAGCCCGCGGTAGTCGTGCACGACCAGTCGCCCGTAGCGCGCCCCGCTGACGATCTCGGCGATCAGCGGCCAGCCGCCGGCATACGCGATCTCCTCCGCGTCGGCGCCCGCGTCGGCACCGGCGATGACGACGGTGCGCGGACCGCGCGAGAGCATGAGGGTCTCGGATGCCGGGAGCTGCGGTGCGGGTCCGGGATCGGCGGTCACCTCGATGGCCGCGGAGAGCGGCTCGCGGGCCGGGAGGTTCAGGTGCACAGGGCCGGCGACGCCGAGGATGCCGGTGCCGGTGAGGCCCATCGCCGCTTCGACGGCCTGGGTGCCGATACCGTGCCAGGCGCTCCCCAGCCCCGATGCTCCCGAACGAGGAGTGAGGAGACCAGACGTGGGGCGTCCTTCGTCTCGCTCCGCTCGCTCAGGAGCCGGAAAAGGAGACCGCTCAGAACCCGGAAGAGAAGACCGCTCAGAACCCGGAAGAGGAGACCGCTCAGAACCCGGAAGAGAAGACCGCTCAGAACCCGTGAGGGGCTCCGGCACCGGAGCATCCACCGCCCAGCGCACGAACGGTCCGAAGATGCCGGGCTGCACGGTGGCCTGGTTGGCGCCCACCCCGCGCAGCTCGGGCGGACGGTCGGCGGTGAGCAGCAGCAGCGGGACGCCGGAGTGGAAGGCCTCCATCGTCGCGGGCAGCAGGTTGCCCGCCGCGGTTCCCGAGGTGCAGACCACGGCGACCGGCACGCGCGTCTCCCTGGCGATGCCGAGGGCGGTGAACCCGGCGACGCGCTCGTCGATCCGGACGTGCACGCGCAGCAGCCCGGCGCGGTCGAGAGCGGTCGCTGCCAACGCGAGAGCCTGCGAGCGGGAACCGGGCGAGAGCACCAGATCGCGCACGCCGTGCGCGATCAGCTCGGCGAGTAGATCGGCCGCAGCCTCGCTCGCGGGGGAGGTCGTCACGACCGAGGGTCCGGGTGGTCGCCGTCGTCGTCGAGCCGGGCGAGCTCCTCCTCCAGCTCGCGGATGCGAGCGTCCTGCTCCTTGCGGTTGATGCCCCGCAGGAACTCGGAGTCGTCGTCGGGGGCGTAGGGGCGGGTGTCAGAGCGGTCGCCCTTGCGGCGACGCCCGAGCGCGAACCAGAGGATGCCGCCGATCACCGGGATCAGGACCACGATCGCGACCCAGGCCCCCTTCGACACACCACGGTGCCGCGTCGCCGGCTGAACGGTGCAGTCGACGATGCTGAACACCCAGAACACGACGGCGAGGAAGCCGCCGACGATGAGAACCCGCGCCATGTCTCCAGTGTAGGCGCGGATTGCGGCGCCCAGCCCAGTCCTAAGCGCCCCGCCTAAGCTGTTCAGGTGAAGAAGCTGCCGCCCCTCCTCGTGTACACCGTGCTGCGTCTGCTGGCGTTCCTGGTGCCGCTGGCGATCCTGTACTTCTTCTTCCCGATCTTCCAGGAGTTCTGGTGGCTGGCGGCCCTGTTCGCCGCGCTCATCGGCATGAGCATCTCGCTGCTGTTCCTGCGCACGCCGCTGTCGGCCACCTCGCGCGACATCTACGAGCGGCGCGCGGCGCGCAATCCCGCCAGGCCGACCGACGAGGACATCGAGGACGACGCAACTCCCGAGGCACCGGAGAAGCCCTCCGAGAGTTGACGAAGAAGGAGCGGATGCCGAGTCCACGGCATCCGCTCCTCTCGATCAGCGTCTGCGGAACGTGACGTGAATGACGCCGCTCTCGGCGACCTCGCTGGTCACCTCGCAGCTCTCCTCCAGCCCGCGCAGGTCCTGCCAGAGGCTCGCGCCGCGGCCGAGCAGGATCGGCACGATTCCGACGTGCAGCCTGTCGACGAGCCCCGCGGCCAAGAACTGCCGGACGGTCTCGACGCCGCCGCCGATCCGCACGTCCTTGCCTGCGGCAGCCTCGGTGGCCCGCCGCAGAGCCTCCTCGGGTGTGGCCTGGAGGAAGTGGAACTCGGTGCCGTTGTCGAAGGAGATCGGAGGGCGCGGGGTGTGCGTGAGCACGAGGACGGGCGCCCGGAACGGCGGCTCCTCTCCCCACCAGCCGCGCCAGTCCGGATCCTCGCCGTGGTCGTGCAGGCCGAACATGCCCGCACCCATGATCTCGGCGCCGATGCCCTCGAAGTAGGCGGCGGCGTACTTCTCATCGACGCCGGTGGTACCCGCTCCCGAGGTGTCGCCGAACACGCGCTCCTGCATGGTGCGGGTCGCGGTGTATGCCGCGACCAGGCGACCCCAGTCGTCGCCGAAGGGGTTCTCCGGTGTCTGATCCGTCGTGGTCGCGTAGCCGTCCAGCGAGATGTTCAGATCGACGCGTACGCTCATCGATGCTCCTCTCAGGCGTTCGCCGGGTTGCTGGCTGCGCCGTCCAACCAGAGCGTGTCGGAGGCATCCGCATGCGGGCCGTCGCTGCCGACGTGCTTGGCGCTGATCTGCGGGCCCTTGGTGATCACGTGCACGAGCGCCATCCCGTAGCCGCGGGACAGGTCGTAGTCGGTCTTCAGCCACTCCAGGATCGGGGTGGCCTTGGTGCCGGGGCCGAAGCCCTTGTCGGTCGCCAGTTCGATGAACTGGCGCGGGGTGAGACCGGTCTTGGTCTCGATGTTGTCGAGGTATGCCTGGAAGGACAAAGGTTCTCCTGTCAGAGGTCGGTCTGGATGATGACGGCGGAGGCGTGGATGCCGATGAGACGCATCGTGCCAGTGCCGGTGTTGGTGAACTTGTGCGGCACGTAGGCCGGCCCGGTGACCGTGTCACCGGCGGTGGCGACGATCTGCTCGTCGCCGACGACGAATGTGACGTCACCCTCGAGCACGACCCACGTCTCGGGGTACGGGTGCCAGTGCAGCGAGGCACCCTGGCCCGGCTGGTTGTCGATGTAGAAGTACGAGATGCCTGCCCCGTGGTCGCTGCCCGGGAACCGGCGGCTGTTCCCCGTGCCCAGGCGGATCTCATCCGGCGCGACGAGCGTGGGAACGGCGAGTGTCTCGACCATGATGTGCTCCTTTCCGTGCGGTGCTCTCACTCTTCCGCCCCCCGACCGCGAGCCCCTAGAGTTTCGATGTGGATCGAAACACCCGCCCGCGCGAAGGGGTCGAGAGCTCTGACCACCGGGTGGACTTCCGGCTGAGCCCCGGTGACATCCAGGCCGTGCGGTTCGGTGTCTCACCCGGGCACGAGTTCGCGCATGCGGTGCGCGCGCTGCTGCGTCCCGCGGAGCATCCGCTGCAGTGGGGATGGCTGAAGCAGGTGCGCGAGTCCGTTCCCCGCGAACCGTTCAGCCTGCTCGCGCAGGTGATCGGCGCCGACGGGTACATGCCGGACTTCCTCACCACGGACGCTCGCTGGGACCTGACGCCGGCGGAAGAGCTCGCCGCGCTGCGAGTCGCGCCCGTGCCCGGCATCCTCGTCGACCTGGCCAAGATGATCCAGCGATCCTCCGGCGAGCGGCAGCAGGCGCTCCGCCGCATGCGGGCCGAGCCTGAGCGCGCCCGCGCCCTGATCGCAGACGCCTGGGAGCAGGTGTGGGATGCTGCGGTCGCCCCGGTCTGGCCCCAGCTGGAGCGGATGCTGCGCGCAGACATCGCCGTGCGCGCTCGGACCGTCACCGCCGACGGCCTCGCCGCCATGGCCGGCGGACTGCACCGCACAGTGCGCTGGAGCGACGGCTCGGTGCGAGTGCAGCTGCGCAGGCACAGCGAGGACGTCGACTGCCGTGGCAGCGGACTCGTGCTGGTGCCGTCCGTGATGTCGTCCTGGGGATGCATGGTCATCACGGAGCCCCCGGCGCAGCCCACGCTGTTCTACCCCGCCCGCGGCGTCACCTCCGGCTGGGCGCGGGACTCCGCCGACCTCGCACAGGCGCTCGGCGCCCTGGTCGGGCCGGTGCGCGCGGACATCCTGCTGCAGGCGCATATCGCGCGCACGACCTCGCAGGTCGCCGCGGATGCCGGGATCGCCGTGTCCACCGCATCCCATCATCTGACGGTGCTGCGCGATGCCGGCCTGCTCACGAGCTCCCGCGAGGGGAACCGGATGCTGCACCTGCGCACAGCGCTCGGCGAAGCGCTCGTCGGTGCTGGGCTCTGAGCCGTCAGCGCTCGGGCGGGAATCTCTGGACGACGAGCGCGATGTCGTCGTGCGGCTTGGCGAAGGTCCACGTGTCTCGGGCGTCCTCGGCGGTGCGGATCTCGCCCGCGATCTCGGCCAGCCGACCCGCAGAAGCCAGCTCGGCGAAGCGCTCGAGCGTGTGCGCGCCGACCAGCTGGAATCCCCGGGTGCCCCCGTCGGACGACGCCACGATCGCGGCGAGCTCCGCGATCGGCGTGCGCCCGGTGAGGGCCCGCCGCGCGGCGTCCGGATCGGTCTGCGCGCACCAGAACCCGCCCTCGACGTTGCGCCTCTCGTCGAGCGCGCGGAACCGGGCCGCGGCGATGTCGGCGAGCGCGTGCGCGCCGTCGCCGAGCATCTCGGCGGCGCGGCGATCGACCGCCGCGTTGATGCGATCGTCGGTGATCTCCGTCGCGGTGCCGTCACGGTGCGCGAGCACGATCGAGGCGTCGCAGAGCACGAGATGCTCCACGTCGTCGCCGTCGACTCGCCAGGCCGCGACCGTGGCGCTCGGTGAGCCGTCGTGCAGATCGCAGGTGCCGCGGTGCGCGGCGGTGACCTCTTCGATCGCTGCGCCCAGCGCCTCGGTCATGGCCACCGAGCGGTGCTCCAACCGCACGCGGAAGGCCTCCGCCAGCATCCGGGCGTACCAGGCGACCGAATGCCCGCAGCCGCGCCGCATGCTCTTCGGGAGCCCGGCCCCGTCTACGACGACGGCGATGCCCTCGCCCAGTGCGCAGGCGTCCTCGCTCTCGCGGCCGGGCTCGGCGGGTAGAGCGAAGAGCTCCATCAGCCGACCAGAGCCCAGTAGATCAGGCCCGCCCAGGCGAGAGAGGAGAGCGAGGTGAGGCTCAGGGCGATGATGAGCTCGCGGGCCTGCCGGTAGGTCCACACGATGAGGATGGCGGGCAGCACGGCCAGCAGCACCAGCAGCGAGATCCACGCGATCGGGTACAGCAGCGCGTAGAGCACCGAGAACGCGAACGGGATGAGGACGAAGAGCGTGTAGATCACCCGGGTCGCCGTCTTGCCGATCAGCACGGTGAGTGTGCGCTTACCCACCTCGCGATCCTGGTCGATGTCGCGCAGGTTGTTGGCCAGCAGCACGGCGCAGGCGAACAGTCCGGCGCCGACCGCGCCGATCCAGGCCTCGAGGGGCAGCGCGAAGACCTGCACCCACGTGGTGCCGAGCGTGGCGACCAGGCCGAAGAACACGAAGACGAACAGCTCGCCCATCGCGTTGTAGCCGTAGGGGCGCTTACCCCCGGTGTAGAACCAGGCGGCGATGATGCTGACGGCGCCGACCGCCAGCATCCACCACTGCTGCGTGCGGATGACGATCGCGAGGCCGACCAGCGCGGCGAGCGCGAAGAACACCAGCGCGACCAGAAGCACGCGCTTCGCCGGCACCCGGCCCGAGGCGGTGAGCCGCGCCGGCCCCACCCGATGGGCGTCGGTGCCGCGGATGCCGTCGCTGTAGTCGTTCGCGAAGTTCACGCCGATCTGCAGCAGCACGGCGACGGCGAGGCAGGCCAGAGCGATCACCCAGTGGAACAGGTGGTCCACGGTCTGTGCGGCGCCGGTTCCGATCACGACCGGCGCTACGGCCAGCGGCAGCGTGCGCAGCCTGGCCGCGCCGATCCAGTCGCCGACGCGGACGGGGCCCTGCTCGATCACCGGGCGCTTGGCCGGGTTTCCGCTGGTGCCGCTCTTCTTCTTGATCTTGCTGCTCTTGCCGGATGCCACGTCCGGAATCCTACTGGCCGTGTCGATGACTGCGATCCGAGCGGATACCCGGGGCAGCGGCATCCGCTCGGATCACGGATCACTCGGCGTAGCTGGTGTCGCCGACCTTCTCGACGGTCCACGCACCCTGCGCGTAGGTGAGCGTGCTGACCGCACCGTTCTCGAGGCCGGCCGCGGGCGTCTGGGCGCCGAGCGACTCGAGCAGGCACATGATCGACATGCCGCTCGACACGGCGAGGATGCTGCCGCCGTGCCGCATCGGCAGCCGGCGGTCGGTGACCGCGGCCGTGAGTGCGGCGTTCATGCGATCCGCGACCTGCTGCCAGGTCTCCGTCGTCGCCGCGGGAATCGGGTTGGTGGCGACGAACGCGTCGATGATGTCGGCGAGGGCGTCGCCCTTCACCGCGGCCATCAGCTTCGGGTAGGCGGTGGACTGCTTCTCGCCCTCCCACCCGCCGTACGCGACCTCGCGCAGCCCTGCGACGCGGGTCGCGGTGAGCGACGAGCGGGCCGCGGAGAGGATGCCTGAGGCCGTGTCGAAGTGGCGTGTCATGTCGGCGGAGTACGCGGCGTCGAACCCGCCGATCTCGGCGGCGAGATTGTGACCGACCTTCCGTGCGACATCCACGCCGGCCTCGGTGAGCGGAGAATCGGCCCAGCCCTGGATGCGACCGGCGCGGTTCATCCAGGTCTGGCCGTGCCGCACGAGGTGGACGGTGACCGTGCGGTTCGGCTGCGGGGCCGTCGCAGCGCCTGCCGAAGCCCCTGTGCCGGTGACGACGGCGCCGGTGAGGGCCGCGGCGCCGAGCGAGATGAGGGCGGTGCGGCGGGACATGTCGGGCATGGTATCTCCTTCGATACAGCGGGGATCAGAAAAAACAAAACAATGTTCGGGATTCAAATGCTATCGGTGTTCGGTATTGGAGCGGAAGTCCCTGCCCTGATCCCCGCGACGGGTACCCTCGAAGGGTGACCGATCAGCCCGCGCGCCCCCTCTACCCGCAGGCGACCTCCGTGGCGGAGTTCGCGCAGAACCTCGCCGAGGTGCGGGCGAACATCGCCGCCGCCGCGGAGCGGTCGGGGCGCGACGCCTCCGGCATCCGCCTGCTGGCCGTGAGCAAGACCGTCCCCGAGGAGCGCCTGCGCCTGGCGATCGAGGCGGGCGCGACCGACCTTGGCGAGAACAAGGTGCAGGAGGCGAAGCGCAAGGCCGAGAACCTCGCCGACCTCGACCTGCGCTGGTCCGTGATCGGGCACCTGCAGACCAACAAGGCCAAGGACGTCGTGGCCTTCGCCGACGAGTTCCAGGCGCTCGACAGCATCCGTCTCGCGGATGCGCTGGACAAGCGCCTGCAGGCTGCGGGGCGATCGCTCGACGTCTTCGTGCAGGTGAACACCTCGGCCGAGGAGCAGAAGTCCGGCATCGAGCCGGAGGACGCCCTCGCATTCCTCGAGGAGTTGAAGCACCGCGACAGCCTGCGCGTGCAGGGGCTGATGACCCTGGCCCTGTTCACCGACGAGACCGAGCGCGTGCGCGAGTGCTTCCGGATCCTGCGCGGCGTGCGCGACCGTGCGCGGGAGCGCGACCTGGTCGGCCCCGGCGAGCTGTCCATGGGCATGTCCGGCGACTACCAGGCTGCGATCGAGGAGGGTTCGACCGTTGTGCGCGTCGGCCAGCGGCTCTTCGGCGCACGGGCCTACCCGGCCTGACCCCTCACGCTCCGACCATCCGGGCCGGCATCTCTGCCGCTCCGGTCGCGATGGATGCGGGTGTTTCCGCGTACGACCCGCAACGAGTGAGACGGGAGCTGAGGAGAAGCGTCAGTCCCTCGCGGGGACGATGGGCCTGTTCTCGTAGAAGGTCTGCAGCACCACGGTCGTGCGGGTGCTGACGTTCGCCGCGAGCCGGATGTCGCGGACCAACTGCTCGAGCGCGCGCGGTGACGGCACCCGCACGAAGAGCATGTAGGCGGCGTCGCCGGCGATCGAGTGGCACGCCTCGATGGCGTCGAGGTGCTCGAGCAGCTCCGGCGAGTTGTCGGGCTGCGCCGGGTCGAGCGGCGTGATCTCGATGAACGCCGACAGCGGCTTTCCGACCTGCTCGGGGTCGAGCAGCGCGCGATAGCCGGTGATCACGCCACGGGACTCCAGGCGCTTCAGCCGCGCCTGCACCGCCGAGGTGGAGAGTCCCACGGTCTCAGAGAGCTGCGCCAGGGTGACCCGGCCGTCCGCGGAGACCTCGGCAACGATCGAACGGTCGACGGCATCATCCATACGTGGAATAATAGCGGTAGATACCGGCTCATGCCGGAAAATTTCCGCCTCATCGACGATCGGAGGTCCCGATGTCCACTCTCACTCCCACCACTCACGCCATCATCGGCGATAAGGCCGAGCGCCGCCCTGAGCGAGCGAAGCGAGCCGAAGGGGTCGTCGAGGATGCCACCACAGCTGAGACCAGCGCCGCCTGGCTGCAGCTGAAGGACGCCGCGATCGCGATGCGCGCGCTGCAGATCAAGGACGGCTCTATCCCCGAGGCGGCCGATCGCGAGAAGGCCAAGGAGCTCGTCGGCGCCATCACCGCCGGCATCCGCGCCCTCTCCCCCGCCTTCCCGCACGACGCCGAGTACCTCGCGGCATCCGTGAAGGACTTCGACCGCTGGGCGGACGAGGACTTCGGCGTGCCGGACTTCCTGGACTCCCTGGTGGCCTTCCAGCCCCAGCAGCACCGCGTGGACGGCATCCGCCACCTCGTGATCTTCCCGATGTACACGCAGAACGGCTCGAGCGACCGTCTCGTCGAGGCGCTCATCGTCGAGACGATCTGGCCGGAGTTCATCGCCGACCTCGAGGCGGGCGACTACGGCAACAAGCTGTTCGTCTCGCTGCGCCTGGTCGACTTCACGCCCGGCTACGACACCAACTCGGCCGTGCTGTTCCCCGAGACCGTCGCGATGCGCGAGATCCCCTCGTTCACCTGGGGCGCGATCTTCCAGGACCGCGAGGCCGCCCGCTACCGCCGCGTCGTGCGCGCGGCGACCGCGATCACGAACCTCGACCTGCCCGAGCGCGCCGCCGCGATGCTCGACGACCAGGCTCGCACCGAGAAGACGTTCGTGATGTGGGACATCATCCACGACCGCACGCACATGCGCGGTGACCTGCCGTTCGACCCGTTCATGATCAAGCAGCGGATGCCGTTCTTCCTGTACTCCCTCGAGGAGATGCGCTGCGACATGACCGCGTTCCGCGAGGCGGTGAAGATCGAGCGCTCGCTCGACGCCCGCATCGAGGCAGGCGAGCAGCTGACTCCGAGCGAGCTCGAGATGCACGACTACGCGGGACTCGTGCAGTACGCGGTGATCTTCGACCGAATCTTCCGGTTCGCAATCACCGGCACCCGGGTGCGCAACTACGACGCCGTCGGCGGCCAGCTGCTGTTCGCCTGGCTGCACCAGCACGGCGTGCTGCACTGGACCGACACCGCTCTCGCGTTCGACTGGGAGAACGTGCCGGACGCGGTGGTCGCGCTCGGCGATGCGATCGACGACCTGTACTGGCACTCGATCGACCGCCCCAAGGTCGCGCACTGGCTGGCCGCGTACGACCTGGTCCGCGGCACGCTGACCCCGCACCCGGCGTCGCAGTGGGCCCGCGGGCTGTCCGACGAGATCCTCGCCGGCGCACCCAAGGGCTACACCGACGCGGTGATGGACGACGAGTTCCCGCTGTCGATGTTCTTCGAGACCCTCGACAAGAAGATGAAGCCGGTCATCGAGTCCACCGTGGGCATCCGCGGCACCGACGACTGAGACTCTTCACTTCCGCTCCGGTCTCACTGACTGCGGGTGCCGGTTCGGTCGGACCCGCATCCATGGAGACCGGAGCACCGGGAGTGCGGATGTGGGAAGGTGACTGCATGAGTGTGTCGGGGAAGACTGTTCTGCTGGCGGGGGCGACCAGCGCGTCCGGGCTCGCGCTCGCGAGCGCTCTGACCGACGCGGGTGCCCACGTCGTCACAACGGGCCGCTCGGCCGACCGGCTCGCGCCGCTGTCGGATGCCGGGGCGCAGACCGAGATCGCCGATGCGACCTCGCTCGAGGAGATGACCGCGCTGGCCGCACGTCTCGGTCCCGTCGACGGTGTGATCCCGCTTGTGGGCGGCTGGCGCGGCAGCGGCGGTCTCGCCGGGCAGAGCGATGACGACCTCGCGGCGCTGCTGCCGGCCTTCGCCGCTGTGCGTGCCACCAGCCGCGCCTTCGACGCGGCGCTTCGGGCATCTGATGCCGGTCGTTTCGCGATCGTGTCTTCCACGGCCGTCGCCCGCCCGTTGGCCGGCGGGGCGAACTATGCGAGCGTCAAGGCCGCGAGCGAGACCTGGGCGCGGTCGGTCGCGCAGGGGTTCGCGAAGGCCGCACGGGATGCCGGGGCGCCGCTGCGCGCGGCATCCGTCGTGTTCCGCGCCAAGGGTGCGCTGGAGCCGGGCCTGCTGGTATCCGCCGTTCTCGGCCTGTGGGACTCCCCCGCCGAGGAACTCAACGATCGGATCGTCGACCTCGGCCCAGCCGCCTGACCAGGCGGATCGCTGGCGCGGTGAGTGCCATCAGGAACATCGCCAGATAGCCGATCGCGGGCACGGTGATCGCGACTGTCAGCGCGATCGCGAAGAGGACCACGACGACGATCTCCGAGACGATCCCGGCGCGCAGGTTCTCTCCGGAGATGTCGTGCAGCTCCGGATGCCGCAGCAGGTACATCCTGGTGATCATCAGCACCAGCGACGCGGCGATGAGCGTGCCGACGTAGAGCGACTTCTGCGCGGCGTCGTCGGGCATCGACCCGATCATCGCGGTGGGCACCGGCAACCAGACGATCGTGAACATCCAGGCGATCGTGATCCAGATCAGTGTGGGCGATGTGCGTTCGACCCGATCGTAGATGCGATGGTGCGTCACCCAGAACGACGCGATCAGCACGAAGCTCATCGCGAAGCTGATCAGCTGCCCGGTGTCCTCCTGCAGGTACTCGAGCACCGTGACGCCCTCACGTCCGAGGTCGATCACGCCCTCCATGAGCGGCAGGATCAGCAGCGTCATCGCGATTGCGACGACCCCGTCGGTGAAGGCCTTCAACCTATCGGCGGGCAGCAGCGTACGCGGGGTGTCGGTCTCGGTCACCCGGGAATGCTCTCGCGTCGTGGAAGTACCGTCAAGCGCGCCACGCGACCGGCGGCGTCTGCTCGCAGGCGCCACTCGGCGAGTGAAATGATCGATCCATGCACAGCGAGAATCGGAGCAGCTCCGATGCACATGAAACCGACGCCACCCGTCGCGCCCGCGCTGAACGCTTGAAGGAGCGCATCTACGTGGTGTTCGTCGCACTCGCGGTGGTGATCGCACTGCTCGCGCATCCGCCCGCCCCCGGCAACGCCCTCTTCACTCTGCTGGTCACCACGCTCGGAACGCTGCTCGCGGTGTTCGTCGCCGACGTGCTCGCCCACGCCGTGTCCTCGAACCGGATGATGACCAGACACGAATTGCGGCACGCCCTGTTCGTGAGCTTCGGTGCTTTCACCGCCGTGACGATCCCCGTGCTCGCGTTGCTGATCGCGCTGGCCGGCTGGTGGACGATGGAGGTGGCTCTGCGAGTGTCTGCCGTGGGACTCGTGGCCTCTCTCGTCCTGATCGGCTATCTCGCGGTACGGCGGATTCCTTTGACCTGGTGGCAGCGCGCACTCGCGCTGGCCGGCGAGGCAGCGATCGGCATCGTGGTCGTCGCCCTGCAGTCCCTCGCCCACGGCTGAGCGAATCACCCCGACGAGAGGACTCCCGTGGACCCCATCCTCGTGACCGTGCTGACCCTGATCGTCGCGGTCGTGCTGTTCATCACGAACCTCGTGCCTCCGCCGGTGACGGCGGTGCTCGTCACGTTGACGCTGTTCCTCACCGGCACGTTGACGTTCGAGCAGAGCGTGGCAGGGTTCGGTGATCCGATCATCATCTATCTCGCGTGCCTGTTCATAGTGAGCGAGTCGTTGGATGCCACCAGCGTGACTGCCTGGGCCGGCCAGGTGCTGGTTCGGCGGATCGGAGATGACCGAGTGAAGGTGCTCGGGGCGCTGATGCTCCTGTGCGCAGCCTTCACGGCGCTGATCAGCGTCGACGGCGCGGTCGCCGCGCTCGTGCCGGTCGCGGTGATGCTGTCGACCCGCATCGCGCAACCTCCGTCCAAAGTGATGATCCCACTCGCCTTCGCGGCGCACTCCGCGTCGATGCTCACGCTGCTGGGGTCTCCGATCAACGTGATCGTCTCGGAGATGGCCGAAAGCGCCGGCGCGCGTCCGTTCGGGTTCTTCGAATTCGGGTTGGTCGGGTTGCCGCTGGTCGCCGGCACGATCGCGATCGTACTGACGTTCGGCCAGAGGCTGCTCCCCGAACGGGTGCCTGAGAACGCGCCGAAGGACCTCAGCCGCTACGCCGAGCGCGTCGCGGACGACTATGCCGTCCCCTCGGCGGAGACAGCCCTTTCCTACGAGGAGGGTGTGGCCGAAGCCATCATCACCCCGCACTCGACGCTGATCGGCGAAACGGTGTTCCCCGGTATGCAGACCGACCAGGGGCGCCTCACCGTCGTCGGCGTGACGCGCGATGGACGCTCGCTGCCTTCAGCAAGCCTGCGCCCCGGCGATGCCGTGCTCCTGCGCGGGTCGTGGGATGTCCTGGACACCCGGTCGAGCCTGCCGGGCATCGCCGTGGTCGAGATGCCGGAGCAGATCCGCCGGCAGTCCGTGGTGCTCGGGGCACGCTCGTATGCCGCGGTCGGTGTGCTCGCCGCGATGTGCGCACTACTGGCGACCGGTGTCTTTCCTCCGTCGATCGTCGTGCTCATCGCAGCCGCCGTGCTCGTCGCATCGCGGGTGCTCACAGTCGGTCAGGCGCAGCGCTCGGTGCAACTGACCACTCTCGTCGTCGTGGCCGGGATGATCCCGCTTTCCACTGCCATCCAGACCTCTGGCACCGCGGATCTGATCGCGAACTGGCTGGTGTCGGCGTTCGGCGGCGGCTCACCGCAGCTGCTGCTGCTCGGCATCGTGCTGGTCGTCGTGGTTCTCGGGCAGTTTCTGAGCAACCTCGCCACGGTGCTGATCGTCGCGCCGATCGCGTTGTCCGTGGCCGAATCGGCTCAGATCTCTCCGTTGCCGCTGTTGATGGGGATCGCCGTGGCCGCCGCTGCGGCCTTCACCACACCGATCGCCAACACCGCGAACCTGATGATCCAGGGGCCGGGCAACTACCGCTTCGGTGACTACTGGCGAATCGGGCTGCCGATGGTGGTCTTCTTCGTGGCCGTGGCGACGTTGCTGGTACCGGTGATCTGGGCGTTCTGAGCGAAGACGCCGTCACCGGGGAATGCTCTCGCGTCGTGGAAGCACCGTCAAGGACGGCGCCCGCGGCTCAGTCGCTCGCCGTCCCGGGTTCGGGACGCCCGGCGGGAGCTGACGGATCGACCAGACCACCGCGGGCGGTCAGCGGAGTGGCGTCGGATGCCGACTCCCCGACATCCGCACCCGACGCGGGCGGTTCGCCGTCCTCGTTCTCGTACGAAGCGCTGAGCCGGCGGTAGGCGCGGGTCGTGAACGCGAACAGGGCGAGCGCGATCGTTGCGAGCCCGGCGAAGAAGAAGATCAGTGCGATGCCGCGCGCCCGACCGTCGCCGACCAGCCAGCCCCAGGTCTGCTGCCCCTGCGCCGACTCGACGAACGGGATGATCGCGTATTGCGCGATCGGTGCGATGAGGAACGCCGTGATCGGCGCGGCGGACGCCTCCATCGCCGAGGCGAAGCCGAAAACCCGACCCTGCCGCTCGAAGGGCACGACCTTCTGGATCACGGTCTGCTCGGCGGCCTCGACAGCGGGGATCAGCGCCATGTAGACCCAGATGCCGAACACGTACAGCGGCCACCAGTCCCGGATGGTGAAGACGGCGCCGAGCGCTCCCATACCGATGACGAGCACCAGCATGGTGCGGATCGGGTTGCGCCCCAGGCCCTTGGCGGCGACGATGGCGCCGCCGACCAGGAAGCCGGTGGATGCCACGGCGAGCGCGATGCCCCACAGCTGCACCGACATCAGCTCGAGCCCGTAGGGGTCCATCAGCGCCATGTAGACGCCGCCGATGAGGTTGTTGAACATCGAGAAGAACAGCAGAACGAACAGGCCGGGCACGGCGCGGATCGAGCGGATGCTGCCGCGCACGTCCATCGCCGAAGGGGCGTCCGGATCGATGGTCGGCTTCTCCTCCGGGATGCGCACGAACAGGATGTGCACGAGCGAGACCACGGTCAGGCCGACCGCGATCACGAGCGTGCCGCCCATGCCGAGGAAACCCACGGCGAGGCCGCTGAACACGCTCGTGACGAGGAAGGCAAGCCCCTGCACGGTGCCCACCATGCCGTTCGCGTTGGCGTGCCGCTCGACCGGCACCAGCAGCGTGACGGTGGTGGACAGCGCGATGTTGCGCATCTGCTCGACCACGGCGCCGAACAGGATGAAGCCGCAGAACACCCAGAACCAGGGGCCGCCGAAGTCGATCAGCGCGCTCTCGGGCTGCCACAGGTAGACGACACCGGCTGCGAGGAAGGCGACGGCGGTGACGGCGCTCGAGAAGACGAACACCGCGCGCTTGCGGTGCCGGTCGACGAAGGTGCCGAACACGATCGAGAAGACCGCGATCAGCAGCATGTAGGCGCCGCCGACGATGCCGGTCGCCATGACGTTCCTGGTCTCGAGGTACACCCAGAAGGTCAGCGCGAACCACAGGAAGCTGGTGGTGACGTTGGCCACCATCGTGTTCACCAGCACCTGCAGGAAAGTGCGCATGGGTCGAGGGTAGGCGGGAGCACGGACATCAGGCCTCGAACCGTACACAATTTGGTATTCAGTCCTAGGATCGGTGGGAGTCGATGCCACACGAAGGAGTGCCGCATGCGGATCCGCCGCCCCCTGGTCGCCGTCCTGACCGCCGCCGTACTGATCGCGCTGCAAGCCATCGCCGATCCGACCGGGCTGCTCGCTCTGGTGGGCTGGCCCGGCGGCACGCCGCGAGTGGACCTCTGGTGGCCGATCGCCAGATACGTCGTCTTCGTACCGGTGATGCTCGGGATGCTGTGGTGGGGCGCCGTCCGCACCGGCGGACGCTTCTGGACGATGACCGCCGTCGGAACCCTCTCCGTGCTGATCGCGCAGGCTGCGACCGTGCTGGCCATGACCCTGGATCCGCTGCTGGCCGGTTGGGCGGCGGGCTACGTGACGGCCAAGGCTGTGCCGGCTGCCCTGATCATCGCGGCCGTCACCCGGCTCGCCGGCGGGCGTCCGGTAAAGGGCGGGCGCCAGAGCAGCTCCGCTCGCAATCGTCGCGGGTCCTCGCCGGCGCAACCCGCATCCGGTGAGACCGGAGCATCACGCGCACCCGCATCCGGTGAGACCGGAGCATCGGGGGCGTCGGCTGTCCCGGTGTGGCCCGCGGCGATCACGGTCGCCGCCCTAGCGCCCGTGCTGGGCGGCTCATGGTGGACGGGTGGGGCGTACGCCCCACTGCTTCCGGCGCCGCGGGTCGAGCACGGCGTCGTGCTGCTGACTGCGGGGGTCGCGCTGCTCGCGATCGCCGCCTGGCTCGGCATCCGCTGGTGCCGGCGGCGTGTGCCGGGGTTCCTGGGCACATGGGCGGGCGCGATGGTCGGAGGCGGGCTGTTCGGGCTCGTCCTCGCCCTGCTCGCGCTGATCGTCGACAACGGGTTCACCGGAGAGCTCGCCCCGCTGCTGAACGCGTACATCTTCATCGCCGACGGGATGTCGTTCGGCGCGGCCGTGGGATGGATCGCCGCAGTCGTCGCCCTGCTCGCGGATCGTGTCCGCACACGTCCCATCGCCGGCGCAGACGAGAGCGCTGCGCGCCGATCGGATGTCGCGGATACTCCGCGCGACGCGCACATCTCTGCGGGAAGCGCACGTCGCACAAGCGCCCGCCCCGTGTCCGTGGTCGCGGGTGCAGCGGTGCTCGCCGTCGCGGTGACCGCCGGCACGATGCTGCATCCGCCCGTTCAGCGCGCCGAGGCCGACGACGTGCCCGCCGGCTTCCTGCGCGTCGAGGACGGGCGCATCGCCGACGGCGAGGGCAATCAGGTGCTGCTGCGGGGCGTGAACGTCAATCAGCTGGTCGACTTCTATCAGGCGCGCCCCGAGGTCCCAGCCACCCGTCCGCTCACCGAGCAGGACTACGCCGACATGGCCGCGCTCGGCTTCGACGTCGTGCGGCTGAACATCTCGTGGTCCGCGCTGGAACCGAAGCAGGGCAGCCTCGACCCGACATATCTCGGCAAGATCGAGGAGGCCGTGGGGTGGGGCAAGGCGCACGGCATCCGCACGGTGCTGGACATGCACCAGGACGGATGGTCGAACGCGCCGACTCAGCCCGGCGACGTGTGCCGCCCCGGCATCGACCCGATGTGGGGCTATGACGGGGCTCCGGCCTGGGCGACGCAGTTCGACGGCACCCCTCGGTGCTCGTTCACCGGCCGCGACATCTCCCCCGCCGGCGACCGCGCCTTCGAGCACTTCTGGTTCGACACCGACGGCATCCAGTCCGCGCTGGTGCGAACCTGGGGCGAACTGGCCGGCGTGTTCGCCGACGAGCCGGCCGTAGCCGGCTTCGATCTGCTGAACGAACCCGGGTTCGGCGAGACCGCGCCGGTGACCACCTCGGCGCAGCTCGGCCGGTTCTGGTCGCGCGCGATCGACGCGATCCGCGAGGCCGGCGCACCGCAGATCGTCTTCGTCGAGCCCAGCATCCTGTGGTCGGGTCTCGGCATCGACAGCGGTCCGGCCCTCGGGTTCACGGCGGACGCGAACGTGGTCTTCTCGCCGCATCTGTACGCCGAGTCGATCACGATGGACCACTCCCTCGGCCTGCCCACGATCATCGGCATCGAGCGCCAGTTCGAGGCCGCGCAGCGGGTCGCCGACGAGCACGACATGATCCTCTGGTCCGGCGAGTACGGCTACTGGGGCGACGACGCATCCATCCGCGAGCGGATGACCCGGTACGCGGCCGAGGAGGACCGGAGGATGCTGGGCAGCGCGTACTGGGTCTGGAAGCAGTCCTGCGGCGACCCGCAGAACGGCATCGGACCGCTCGGCCTTGCCCTGGTGCCGGAGGACTGCAAGACCGGCGAGAACGCACCGGGCAACGAGGACCTGCTGCGACTGCTCAGTCGCGCCTACCCGCAGTCGGCCCCGGGGCGGATCACGTCGCTCGCATCCGCCGAGACCGGCGCAGACGGCCGGCTCGCGCTGTCCGGCACGACGCCCGAGCACGGATGCGGGCTGCGCGTATGGGTCCCCGGCACCGCGGAGCCGGAGGTCACGAAGTCGACCGGCCTCACGGACATCGCCTCCGAGCAGGTCGACGGTGGATGGATGCTGACCGGCTGCGCCTCGGGCGAGTACGCGATGCGCATCCGCTGAGAAGTAGGCTTGTCCGGTGAGCGTTCTGCATGACACCGCCGTGCGCGGCTTCGCATCCGACAACTACTCCGGCATCCACCCCGAGGTGCTCCAGGCGATCGCGGAGGCCAATGCCGGCCACCAGATCGCCTATGGCGAGGATCAGTACACCGAGCACCTGCAGGAGGTCTTCCGCGGCCACTTCGGTGACGGCGTGCAGGCCTTCCCGGTGTTCAACGGCACGGGGGCCAACGTCACGGGGCTGCAGTCGATGCTGCCGCGCTGGGGCGCGGTGATCGCGGCCTCCACCGCGCACATCAACGTCGACGAGGCCGGCGCGCCCGAGAAGGTCGGCGGCTTCAAGCTGCTGACCGTCCCCACCGACGACGGCAAGCTCACCCCCGAGCTGGTCGACCGGGAGGCCTGGGGCTGGGGCGACGAGCACCGCGCGCAGCCGCTGGTCGTGTCGATCACGCAGTCCACCGAGTTGGGCACGCTGTACACCGCCGATGAGATCCGCGCCCTGGCCGACCACGCGCACGGCCACGGCATGAAGCTGCACATGGACGGCGCCCGCATCTCGAATGCGGCGGCCGCCCTCGACCTGCCGCTGCGGGCCTTCACCCGCGACGCCGGCGTCGACGTGCTGAGCTTCGGCGGCACCAAGAACGGCGCGATGCTGGGCGAGGCCGTCGTGGTGCTGAACCCCGAGGCATCCGACGGGCTGATCTTCGGCCGCAAGTTCAACATGCAGCTGGCGTCGAAGATGCGGTTCGTCTCGGCGCAGCTGATCGCCCTGCTCGAGGGCGACCTGTGGCTGCGCAACGCGCGGCACTCGAACGCGATGGCGCGGCGCCTGCGTTCCGAGGTCGAGGCGGGCCTCGCCGACGGCACCGTGCGCGGCGTCTCGTTCTCGCAGCCCACGCAGTCGAACGGCGTCTTCGCCGTGCTGCCCGAGGGCGTCGCGGACGAGCTGCGCAAGAGCTTCCGCTTCTACGACTGGGATGCCGCCAAGCGCGAGGTGCGCTGGATGTGCAGCTTCGACACTCAGGAGTCCGACGTCGACGCCTTCGTCGCGGAGCTGGCACGCCTGACGACGGCCTGAGCCGAGAACTCCATGCCGAGAGACCCCGGCCTGCGCACACGCGCGGACCGGGGTCTCTCGGCGTGAGAGGCGCCTCGGCCATCCGATGCTCGACGGTCAGCGTGCGGCGTAGGCGCCGAGCACCGTTGCGGTGATCGTGTCGGCCGCGTCCTCCGCACGGAGCCGCCCGGCCTCGACCTCGACCGAGGCGCCCTGCATGATCATGCGGAGCACGCCGACCAGCCAGTCCTCGGGCAGATCGGTGCGGAACACGCCCTCGCTGCGCCCGCGACGCACCAGTGCCAGGACCCGCGCCGCCGGAGCCTCGTGCAGCCGGCGCAGCTCGTCGTCGTCGAGCACATCGAGGGCAGCCGTGGCGACGGCTCCGATGCGGCCGATCTGCTGCCAGCTCGCAGCGATGAGCCGCCCGAGCGCGCGGCCGGGGTCGCCGGACGTGTCGACTGCCGAGAGCACCTCGTCCCCCTCCGCGATCGCTCGCTCCACGACCGCGCGCAGCAGCTCCGGTCGTGAGGAGAAGTGCGCGTAGACGGTGACGCGGCCGACACCGGCCGCCGCGGCGACATCCGCCATCCGGGCATCCGGAGCAGTGGAGAAGACACGGATCGCGGCGTCGACGATCGCCGTGATGTTGCGCTGCGCGTCCGCGCGGCGGGCACGCGGCGGGGTCTCGACCGTCATCTCAACTCCTCTTGTCGTACACCAGTGTACGAGTTATTCTCCTTGTAACCCGAACACCCGTGTACAGGAAAGGAGGCGGCCATGAGCACCACGGTGGTGGAGCCGCGCCGCGGCCGGGCCGTCCTCGGCATCGCCCTCCCCGTCGCCGCCGGAGTGATCGCGGCCTTCGCCATCGGATCGCAGACCGGCGTCGCCCCGGTGATCATGGTGTGCGCGGCGATCTACCTGTTCGCCGCCGCGATCGGACGCCGGTGGGCGTCGTGGGCGGGCTTCGGCATCTCATTCCTCGTTCTCGCACCCGGGTTCGTCCTCGGCGACCCGTGGATCCCGATCATCTCCCTCGGCGCGATCCAGATCGTGCTCGTGATCGTCGGCCTGGTGCGCGGCGCCTGGCGAACCAGGGTCAACCTCCTCCAGCTGGCGGGCGCTGTGCTGTTCAGCGCGCTCGCCGTCGCCGCGGCGGCCGGAGCCGCGCCGTGGGCCGGCATCGTCACGGTCGTCGCCCTGCTCGCGCACGGCGCGTGGGACCTCTGGCATCATCACCTCGATGCCGTCGTGATGCGCTCCTACGCGCTGTTCTGCGCGGCCCTCGACATCGTGCTGGCCGTCGTCGTCGCCGTCGCCATGATCGCCGGCGCCTGACGCACATGCCCTACCGTCCGAGCCGCGGAGGACGGATGCTGGAACAGCACGCCACCAGCACGAGAGAGGTCACGATGAACCACGACGTGATCGTCGCCCAGAGCGGCTTCGACGAGGCGGAGCCGCGCTCATGAACGCGCCGGCCGTCTACCCGGACCTCGACGGCAGGGTCGCGGTGGTCACAGGCGGCTCCCGCGGCATCGGCGCGGCGACCGCGCTGGCGCTCGGCGCGAACGGCGTGCGGGTCGCGGTCGTGGGCCGTGATCAGGAGGCACTGGACCGCACGGTCGCGGAACTCTCCGCGCAGGGATCCACGGCCCTCGGCGTGCTCGCCGACTGCACCGTCGAGGCCGACCTCGCCCGGCTCGCCGGCACGGTGGCCGAGCGCCTCGGCCCGCCCGACATCCTCGCCGCCTTCGCCGGAGGGAACGGCATGCCCGTGCCCACGGCGCAGGAGAACGGGGTGCACTGGCGCGAGGTGCTCGACTCCGACCTCACCTCGGTGTTCCTCACGATCTCGGCGTTCCTACCAGGGATGCTGGAGTGCGGCGGTGGCACGATCATCACGATGTCCTCGTCGGCAGGGCGCCAGGCCGCGAAGTCCTCCGCCGCCTACGCCGCCGCGAAGGCCGGCGTCGTCGCCCTGACCCGGCACCTGGCCGGCGAGTACGGTCCGCAGGGGATCCGGATCAACAGCATCGCCCCGGCATCCGTCGAGAACGACCGGATGCGCGCCTGGACCACCGAGGAGCAGCGTCAGGAGATGGGCGCGACCTTCCCGCTCGGGCGCATCGGCCGCCCCGATGACGTCGCCGCCACGGCCCTGTTCCTCGCCTCGGAGGCCTCCGGATGGATCACGGGCGTGACGGTCGACGTCACGGGAGGAAAGGTCATGCTCTGAGACCCGTCCGGCGGCTCAGCGACCGGAGAGGTGCTCGCGGTACGCCTCGACGTTGAACGGACGCCCCAGGAACGACTCGACCAGGTCGGCCGCATCCCTGCTGCCGCCGGGCTCGAGAATCTCGCGACGGTAGCGCGCGGCCGACTCGGGGTCGAGCAGACCGGTGAATCCGGTCAGGAGGTCGCGGGCGATCACGAGGCTCCACTGGTACGTGTAGTAGCAGGAGCCGTAACCGGTCAGATGGCCGAACGCGGCATAGTGATGCGTGCCGGGGAGCCTCGTCACGGGGGTCGACACTTCGTACCAGTGATCGGTCGCCGCGGCGAGATCGGCCGGGCGATCGACGTGCAGGTGATACGACACGTTCGCGTGTCCCAGTTGCGTGCGCACGAGCAGAGCGCGGCCGAAGGCATCGGCTTCGCGCATCCTCTCGACCAGCTCGGCCGGGATCGGCTCAGCCTCGTCGTTCACCGCGAAGGCCTGCAGCACCTCGGCATCCCACACCCACTCCTCAAGCATCTGGCTGGGAGCCTCGACGAAGTCCCACTCGGTGGCGACACCCGAGAAGGCGACCCATTCCTGGTCGCCGCCGAGGATCTCGTGCACGAGGTGCCCGAACTCGTGGAAGAAGGTCTGCACCTGGCGGTGCTCCATCAGCCCGGTCGGGAAGTTGCACACGAGACCCGCCTCCGGCAGCACCCGCCCGCGCAGACCGGGTGCGAGCCCGAAGCAGGCCGCGTGGTTGAACTTGCCCTCACGAGGGTGCAGGTCGAGGTGGATGCGGCCGATCCTGGCGCCATCGCGCAGCACGTCGTAGGAGCGCACGTCCTCGTGCCAGGTCGGCACGTCGACCGGTTCGTAGACGATGTCGAACAGGCGTCCGGTGGTGGCGAGCAGACCGCTCAGCACGCGGTCGAAGGCGAGGTACGAGCGCACCTCCTGCGAGTCGACGGCGAAGCGCTCGGCGTGCATCCGGGTCAGCAGGTACAGCTGGTCGGCGGCAGTCACGGCCTCGGCATCCGGCTCCTCCTCGCGCAGGCGCGCGAGGAGGAAGTCGTACTCCCGAGCGGATGCCGCGGCCGACGCCTCGTCCACCTCGTCGAGGAAGGCCGCGACGCGGGCACTGGAGCCTGCCATCCGATCCTCGGTCTCGTAGTCGGACCAATTGCCGTAGCCGAGCAGGTCGGCGCGCTGCTGGCGCACCTCGAGCAGTTCGGCGAGCACGGCGTCGTTCTCGGGCCAGGCCAGGTCGGCGCGGGCCGCTGTCAGTGCCATGCGGGTCGCGCGGTCGGAGGCGTAGTTGCTGACCGGCATCACGTCGGTCGCGTCGGTGGACAGCGCGACGAGCCCGTCGTCGCCCACCGGATGCTGCGCCACGAAGTCCTCCGGCAGCCCTGCGAGCCCCTCCGGTGCCACGCGGATCTCGCGACGCCCCTCACGGATGTTGCGCGAGAAGGCCAGGCTGAGATCGCTGTCGCGCGCGGCCAGCTCCAGTGCCCTCTCGCGGGTCGCCTCGTCGCGGTCGGCGCCGCCGCGGCGGAAGTCGCGCAGCAGGTGCTCGCGCACACGCGCGGCATCCGCGTCGAGCCCTTCGTGGTCTGTGGCGGCGAAGATCGCGGCGAGCTCGGCATCCGCCATCAGTTCCGCGCTCTTCGCCTCGCCCGCGGCGACACGGGCCTCGGCGGCCTCGCGCACCTCACGCTCGGGGTGCACCTCGCTGAGCACCTCTGCCTCGGCGCGCACCCGGTGCACCTCGAGCCTGATGTCGTTCCAGATCGCCAGCGTCTCGAGCGTCGTGCGCGGGGCGCCGTCCTTGAGGACGCCGACGAGCTCGTCGGCGCGCGCGAGCCTGTCGTCGGATCGGGTGCTCGCGAAGGCGAGCCAGTCGGCGGACGTGGTCGGGAAGGCGATGGGTTCGGTCACCCGAACGAGCCTAGACCCGGTGTCGACGCCGCTCAGCGGAGCAGACCGAGGTGCGCGAGCGCCTGACGGATGAGGGTGCCGCGGCCGCCCTCCATCTCCGCCCAGACCGCGTCGGACGCAGCCTCCTCCGGCGTGAACCAGGTCACCTCGAGGGCGTCCTGCCGGGGTTCGCAGGTGCCGGTCACCGGCACGACGAAGGCCAGCGAGACGGCATGCTGGCGGTCGTCGCTGTAGGCGCTGACCCCGGGGATCGGGAAGTACTCCGCGACCGTGAACGGGTCGGGCGAGGGCGGCAGCAGCGGGAAGGCCATCGGACCGAGATCGTTCTCGATGTGCCGGAACAGGGCGTCACGGATGGTCTCGCCGTAGCGCACGCGACCGGAGACGACCGTGCGCGTGATCTCGCCGAGCGGCGTGGAGCGCAGCAGCACGCCGAGGGAGGTGACCTGCCCCGAGCCGTCGGTGCGCACAGGCACGGCCTCGACGTAGAGCATCGGCAGCCGGCGTCGTGCCTCTGCGAGTTCGATCTCGGTCAGCCAGCCCGGATTGGAATCGGACTGAGGCGCGCCGTCGAAACCGAAGTCGCCATCGGGGTCGGGATCGGGTGTGCGCACCGCCATGAGACCTTTCTACCAGCAGGGGCACACGAACGCGGGAGGTCCGCGTCGGCGCCCGCTGGCAGGATGGCTGCATGACCCTCAGGATCGACGCCGACGCCACGCTCTGGTCGACCGCGGACCGCGCCCGGCTGCCGCTGCTCGTGCTGCTGCACGGCTACGGCGCCGACGAGCACGACCTCTTCGGCTTGGTGCCGTACCTTCCCGAGGGCATAGCCGTCGGGGCGGTCGCCGCTCCGCTGACCCCGCCGTGGCCGATGCCGGGCCGCTCGTGGTACCCGATCGACGATCTGCAGGGCAGGGATGCGACGCACGTCACGACGGCCGCCGAGGCGCTGCTGCGCTGGCTCGACGAGGAGGCGGCGGATGCCGCATCCGTCGCCCTTCTGGGCTTCTCGCAGGGCGCCGCGGTGTCGCTGCAGGCGCTGCGCCTGGACCCGTCGCGGTTCGACGCGGTCGTCGCCCTGAGCGGCTACGCCGCGCCGGGTGCACTGCCGAACGATCCCTTGTTGCACGAGGAGCGCCCGAAGGTCTTCTGGGGCCGGGGCACGCACGACGACGTCATCCCCCAGCATCTGATCGACCACACGGCGCAGTGGCTGCCCGATCACTCCGAGCTGTCCGGCCGGGTCTATCAGGGCCTCACGCACTCCATCTCGGAAGCCGAGCTGAACGATGTGGGCGTGTTCCTCACGACCTGGCGGGATGCCGCGGGTCAGGCCGAAGGGTCCGAGTCCGGGGCATCCTGAGCATCGTCGTGAGGCGGCCTCGGCCGCCTCTTCCGGAACGCTCCGGTGAACGCGACCATCAGCGCGATCGTGATCGCGACCGCGACGCCCACAGTCACACCCATGTTGTGCGTGGACGACCAGAGCGCCGCGGCGACACCGAGCCCGATCACGATGCTGCCCGCGAAGCCCATCCGGGCGCGCATCTCGTGAGAGCTCGGCTGCCGCTGTTCCATGACTTCAACAGTACGCGGATGTCGCGACACGCCCGGGTTGCGCGATCGATCCGCGACCGGTAACCTCGACGAGTCCTGTCCGCCGTGTCTGGAAGTCCTTTGATCTGAATCGTCGTCTCCGCGTCCTTGTCCACGCGCTGATCTGACGATCCTTCCTGCCCTCAGGCATTCTGTTCCCTCGAGTCCTCTCGGGAACAACCGTTGTTCAGCGCACCCGCACACTCTCGGGAGCCGCTCATGTCAACCCCCACAATCACCTCATCGGTCGTCCTCGACCGACTCACCTTCGCCTGGCCGGACGGTTCGGTCGCCCTCGACTCGGTCTCCGGTGCCTTCGGCTCCGGCCGCACCGGTCTGGTCGGCCGCAACGGATCGGGCAAGTCCACTCTGCTGCGCCTGATCGCAGGCGAGCTGACCCCCACATCGGGTTCTCTCTCGATCACGGGCGACGTCGCGTACCTGCCGCAGCAGCTCACGCTCGACACGGATGCCAGGGTCGCGGCGCTCCTCGGAGTGCAGGATGCCCTCGATGCCGTGCGCGCGATCACGGCCGGTGACGTCGACCCCGCGCACTTCGACGCGGTCGGCGACGACTGGGATGTCGAGGCGCGCGCACAGGTCGCGCTCGCCGACGCCGGGCTCGACCCGTCGTTCCTCGACCGCACGGTCGGAGAGCTGTCCGGCGGCGAGGCCGTGCTGGTCGCCGTCGCCGGCATCCGTCTGCGGCGGGCGCCCATCACACTGCTCGACGAGCCCACCAACAACCTCGACCGTGACGCGCGTGCGCGCCTTGGCGAGATGGTGCGCAGCTGGCGGGGCACCCTGATCGTGGTCAGCCACGACATCACTCTGCTGGAGCTGATGGACGACACCGCCGAGCTGTACGGCAGCGCGCTGAGCGTTTTCGGCGGTCCGTACTCGGAATGGCGCGCCTGGCTGGACGCCGAGCAGGATGCCGCACGGCAGGCCGAGAAGGATGCCAAGCAGGCGTTCAAGAAGGAGAAGCGGCAGCGCATCGAGGCCGAGGCGAAGCTGGCCACCCGCGCGCGGATGGCCAACAAGGCCGAAGTCGAGAAGAGGGTGCCGAAGATCGTCGCGCACGGTCGCCGGATGGAGGCCGAGGTGTCGGCCGGCAGGCTGCGCACCGAGGTCGCCGGAAAGGAGCAGGATGCTCGCGAGGCGCTGGACGCCGCCGGGCACCGCGTCCGTGACGACGCCTCGATGAAGATCGACCTGCCGGATCCGGATGTCTCGAACGCGCGGCGCATCGCCACGCTCGGTGACTCATCGCACGCCTGGGTGATCCAGGGTCCGGAGCGCGTCGCGCTGATCGGACGCAACGGCGTGGGCAAGACCACGCTGCTGCGCAAGCTCGTGCCGGCGCAGGAGCAGGATGCCGCGGCATCCGACTTCGTGCTGAACCCGGATCTCACGGCGCTCGCGCACACCGACCGGATCGGCTACCTGTCACAGCGGGTGGACGGCCTGGACGATGCGGCATCCGTGGTGGAGAACGTTGCGAAGGCCGCACCGCACGTGCCGGAGAAGGAGCTGCGCAACCGGCTGGCCCGGTTCCTGATCCGCGGGGCGGCGACGGACCGGCCGGTGGGTGCGCTGTCCGGCGGCGAGCGCTTCCGCGTCGCACTGGCGACGCTGCTGCTGGCCGATCCGGCACCGCACCTGGTGATCCTCGACGAGCCGACGAACAACCTCGACCTCGACACGGTCGGCCAGCTCGTCGACGCCCTTCGGGCCTACCGCGGGGCGGTGCTCGTCGTGAGCCACGACGACGTGTTCCTCGGACGGCTCGGGCTGGACCTCACTCTGGAGCTCGACTCCGAGGGGCAGCTGACCGAGGTCGGGTGACATCCGGGCGCCTGGCGGGGAGGATGGGAGCATGACTGCTCTCGCCCGTCCCCGCCAGGATCGCTGGATCGCTGGAGTGTGTGCGGCCGTCGCGCATCGCTTCGGCCTCACGCCGACCACCGTGCGCGTGCTGACCGTGCTGCTCGTCCTGCTCGCAGGCCTGTCGATCTGGGCCTACATCCTGCTCTGGATCGTGATCCCGAACGAGGAGTGAGCCTCAGGCGCGCTTCGAGCGCATCGCTCTCGTGTGCCCGATCGTCGGATCGGCGGCGAGGCGCGCGTACTCCTCCGACTCGCGCGGCACGAGCGTCACGCGGCCCTCGGCGTCGCTGAGGATGCCCCAGCCGTAGCGCTTGCCCAGCGGCGATGACCGCAGGCAGGCCTGTCCCTTCGAGAAGAAGGCCTCGCGCGCCTGGGTCGTGTCGTCGACGCCCTGGCGCAGCGCCTGGGTCTGGAAGACGACGTCATCGGAAGTGCGGCCGTAGGGCTCCTCAGCGATCAGCCGATAGTGCAGCGCGGCGATGGTCTGCTTGTCGGCCGGCGGCTCCTGCGCGGCGTCCGCCGCGCAGTCCTCGGCGACCTCGATGAACGTCGAGACGTAGTTCGTGGTGTGGTCGGCCATGACCCCAGCTTGCACCAGGCCACCGACAAGAGGCCGTTCAGAGCCGCGCGATCCAGGGATGTCCCGGAAGCGTGCGCTCGAGCGCCTCCTGCAGCCAGTCGCGGCGCCGCGCGTCGAGGAAGGGCAGCGTCGTCACGAAGTCGGCTTCGTCCTTCGGGCGCAGACCCTTCGCCTTGTGCAGGAGCTGAATCTCGGGCTGCAGGTACAGGATGCCGTCACGCTCCCAGACGGCCTCGCTCATCGGCATGCGCACCGACTCGTCGCGCTTGTAGCGCCATTCCTCGGCTGTGCCGGGGCCGAGCAGGATGTCGTACTCCCACGGGTCGGCAGCGCTGCGGCGCGCCCAGACCTGGCCGCAGCCCTCCATGAGGTCGTCGGGGTCATCGGAGGTCACCGGCTTGAGCGCGCCGGAAGATGCTCCCCACAGGTCGAGCAGGCCCGCGACGTGCGCGCGCAGCAGCGGCAGGTCGGCACGCAGGATGCCTGGGTCGATGTCGTCGTGCTCGCGGACGATACCGGAGAAGGCCTGCAGCGCCCAGCCGCCGGCGATCCACCACACCCCGGGGTATCCGGCGAAGAGGGCGCGGACGTCTTCGGGCGTGCGCGGTTCCCACGCTCCGTACAGGCGGGTGAACTCGGCGTCGTCCATGCATCCGACGCTACCGGGCCCGGATGTCCGGGGCCTGCTTCATGATGGAGGGATGAGCGACGTGCTCGATCGGTTCACCCCCGCCACCCAGGACTGGTTCCGGGGCGCCTTCGATGCGCCCACGCCCGCGCAGGCGGGAGCGTGGGATGCGATCTCGGCGGGCAGGCACGCCCTCGTCGTCGCCCCGACGGGATCGGGCAAGACGCTGTCGGCGTTCCTGTGGGCGATCGACAGTGTCTTCAGAGAGCGCGCGACGGCGAATGCCGCGGACGAGGGACTGCCGCGCACCCGCATCCTCTACATCTCGCCGCTGAAGGCGCTCGGCGTCGACGTGGAGCGCAACCTGCGCTCGCCCCTGGTCGGCATCGGACAGTCCGCCCGGCGACTGGGCACGGCGGTGCCCGAGATCACGGTGGGTGTGCGCTCCGGCGACACCACGTCGAGCGATCGGCGCAGGCTGGTCAGCGATCCGCCCGACATCCTCATCACCACGCCCGAGTCGCTCTACCTCATGTTGACCAGCCGCGCCGGCGAGACCCTGCGCGGCGTGCACACCGTGATCATCGACGAGGTGCACGCGGTCGCCGCGACCAAGCGCGGTGCGCATCTCGCGGTGAGCCTGGAACGGCTCGACGCCCTGCGCTCGGCGGGCGGTGCGCAGGCACCGGCGCAGCGCATCGGGCTGTCCGCGACCGTGCGGCCGATCGACGAGGTCGCCCGCTTCCTCGGCGGCTCGGCGCCGGTCGAGATCGTCGCCCCGCGTGCGACGAAGACCTTCGAGCTCGGCGTGGTCGTGCCGATCGACGACATGCGCAATCCTCCCCCGCCGCCGGGTGCTGCTGCAGCCACCGACGAGCCGGCCGAGTACACCGAGGTGACCGGATCGGTGTGGCCGCATGTCGAGGAGGCGATCGTCGACCGGGTGCTGCAGAACAACTCCACGATCGTGTTCGCCAACTCGCGGCGCCTCGCCGAGCGGCTCACCGGGCGGTTGAACGAGATCTACTCCGAGCGCATCGGCGTCCCTCTGCCCGAGCCGGCGGCAGCGCCCGCCGCCATGATGGCGCAGGCGGGGTCGACCGCGGGCGCCGATCCGGTGCTCGCGAAGGCGCACCACGGCTCGGTGTCGAAGGAGCAGCGAGCCCTGGTGGAGGACGAGCTGAAGTCGGGCGTGCTGCGCTGTGTGGTGGCCACGAGCAGCCTCGAGCTCGGCATCGACATGGGTGCGGTAGACCTGGTGATCCAGGTCGAGGCGCCGCCGTCCGCGGCATCCGGTCTGCAGCGCGTGGGGCGTGCAGGCCACCAGGTCGGCGAGATCAGCCGCGCCGACCTGTTCCCCAAGCACCGCGGCGATGTGCTGCACACCGCGATCGTCACCGAGCGGATGCTGGCGGGCAAGATCGAGGCGATCGCCGTGCCGCGCAACCCGCTCGACATCCTCGCCCAGCAGACCGTCGCCGCCTGCGCACTCGATCCGCTGGATGTGGAGGACTGGTTCGAGACGGTGCGGCGCAGCGCGCCGTTCGCCTCGCTCCCCCGCTCGGCCTACGAGGCGACACTCGATCTGCTCGCCGGCAAGTACCCCTCCGATGAGTTCGCCGAGCTGCGTCCGCGACTGGTGTGGGATCGTGATGCCGGAACGCTGACCGGCCGCCCGGGTGCGCAGCGCATCGCGGTGACCAGTGGCGGTACGATTCCCGACCGCGGCCTGTTCGGGGTGTTCGTCGCCGGCGAGACCACCGGCGCCCGCGTGGGCGAGCTCGATGAGGAGATGGTCTACGAGTCCCGCGTCGGCGATGTGTTCACGCTCGGCACCACGAGTTGGCGCATCGCCGAGATCACCCACGACCGGGTGAACGTCACCCCCGCATTCGGGCAACCGGGCAAGGTGCCGTTCTGGCACGGCGACGGCATCGGACGTCCCTTCGAGCTCGGCGAGGCCCTCGGGGCGTTCTCGCGTGAGGTGTCCACCGCCGAGCCGGGCAAGGCGCAGCAGCGGCTCATCGACGCGGGGCTCGACGAGCGGGCACGAGACAACCTTCTGGGGTATCTGAACGAGCAGCGCGAGGCGACCGGTACGCTGCCGACCGACCGCACCCTGACTGTGGAGCGCGGTCACGACGAGGTCGGCGACTGGCGCATCATCCTGCACTCACCGTTCGGCATGAAGGTGCATGCCCCATGGGCGCTGGCGATCAGCGCGCGAGTGCGCGAGCGCCTGGGAGTCGACGGAACGGCCGTCGCGAGCGACGACGGCATCATCGTGCGCGTGCCGGATGCCGACGCCGAGCCGCCTGGTGCCGAGCTGTTCGTCTTCGAGCCGGACGAGCTCGAGCAGATCGTCACCGCGGAGGTCGGCGGATCAGCGCTGTTCGCCTCACGGTTCAGGGAATGTGCGGCGCGAGCGCTGCTCATGCCACGGATGAACCCGAACAAGCGCACGCCGCTGTGGCAGCAGCGTCAGCGGTCGGCGCAACTGCTCGAGGTCGCACGGCGGCATCCGACCTTCCCCGTCATCCTCGAGACCCTACGCGAGGTGCTGCAGGACGTCTACGACCTGCCCTCGCTCCGGCGTCTGGCAACAGATATCGCGGAGCGCCGCGTGCGGCTGGTCGAGACCGAGCCCGCGCAGCCCTCCCCGTACGCCCGTGACCTGCTGTTCGGGTACGTCGGCGCGTTCATGTACGAGGGCGACTCGCCGCTCGCCGAGCGCCGCGCCGCCGCACTGTCCGTCGACCCCGCGCTTCTCGGAGAGCTGCTCGGCACCGTCGAGATGCGCGAGCTGCTCGATCCTGACGTGCTCGCCCAGTTCGAGCTCGAGGTGCAGCGGCTCGATCCGTCGCGGCGCGCACGCGGGATCGAGGGCGTCGCGGATCTGCTGCGCATGCTCGGGCCGATGGAAGCTGCGGAGGTCGCCGTCCGGCTGCAGGCGAGCGAGGATCCGGACGCCGCGGCATCCGACGCCGAGGCATCCGCCCACCTGGCATCCCTCGTCTCCGCACACCGCGCGATCGAGGTGACGATCGCGGGCGCCCGCCGGTTCGCCGCGATCGAGGATGCCGGGCGCCTGCGTGACGGTCTGGGCACCGCGCTGCCCGTCGGCATCCCCGTCGCCTTCCTCGAGCCGGTCGCCGATCCTCTCGGCGATCTCGTGTCGCGTCACGCCCGCACGCACGGGCCGTTCACGACGGAGGCGGTCGCGACGCGCTTCGGGCTGGGCAGCGCCGTCGCCCGGCACACGCTGCAGCGGCTGGAGTCGGCAGGGCGGCTGAACAGCGGCTACTTCCTGCCCGCGACCAGCGGCTCGTCCGCCGACGAGAAGGAGTGGTGCGACGCCGAGGTGCTGCGCCGCCTGCGGATGCGGTCTCTCGCCGCGATCCGCGGATCCGTCGAGCCCGTCCCTGCCGAGGCGTACGCCCGATTCCTGCCGGACTGGCAGCACCTGACCCGTCCGCTCGAGGGCGTCGACGGTGTGCTCTCGGTGGTCGAGCAGTTCGCCGGAGTACCGATTCCCGCGAGCGCGTGGGAGTCTCTGGTGCTGCCGAGCCGGGTGCGCGACTACACGCCCGCGCTGCTCGACGAGCTCACTGCGGCGGGCGAGGTGGTCTGGGCAGGGCACGGGTCGCTCCCCGGCCGGGACGGCTGGGTGTCGCTGCATCCGGTGGATCTCGCTCCGTTCACCCTGCCCCTTCCCGAGGAACCGCCCGCGTCAGGCGCCCTCGAGGAGAAGCTGCTGGACGCCCTGCGGCTCAGCGGCGCCCAGTTCGCGGGTGCGCTGAGGGCGATGACGGACGCCGAGAACGAGCAGTCGGTGCTCGACGCGCTCTGGGCGCTGACCTGGCAGGGACACATCACCAACGACACCTTCGCACCGGTGCGCGCGCTGATCGCCGGTGGGTCGCAGGCGCACAAGACCACGCGGCGCGCACCGCGCACCCGCACCTATCGCGGCGTCTCGCTCGCCCGCCCGGCGAGCGCTCGCCCCACGACGATCGGCGGCCGCTGGTCGGTGCTTCCCGAGACGGACCCGGATGCCGCGCGCCGCGCGACCGTCACCGCCGGCCTGCTGCTCGATCGGTACGGCGTCGTCACCCGCGGCGCGGTGCAGGCCGAGGGCGTACCAGGCGGCTTCGCCCAGGCCTACCGGGTGCTCGCCGGGTTCGAAGAGGCGGGGCACGCCCGCCGTGGCTACGTCATCGAGCGTCTCGGAGCCGCGCAGTTCGCGGCATCTACGACGGTCGACCGGTTGCGCACGTTCGCGGGCCTGGCCGATCCGCCGCCCCGCAGCGCGGTCACGCTCGCCGCGACCGACCCGGCCAACCCGTACGGCGCGGCGCTGCCCTGGCCGCGCATCGACGAGGTCTCGCACCGCCCTGGCCGCAAGGCCGGTGGCCTGGTCGTGATCGTCGACGGTGCGCTGGTGCTGTATCTGGAGCGCGGCGGCCGCACGGTGCTCGCCTTCACCGACGATGAGGAGACCCTGCGCGCCGCGGTGTCCGACCTCGCGACGACCTCGCGACTGCGCCGCCTCGAGACCCTGACGATCGAGAAGATCAACGGCGAGGGTGTGTACGGCACCGCCATCGCCCGTGTCCTGCAGGAGGCCGGCTTCGTGGTCACCCCGCGTGGATACGCACTGCGAAAGGCGGTCTGATCAGACATGGCTGAGGGCGGAACCTGCATCTTCGTGAACGGTCTCCCCGGCTCGGGCAAATCGACGTACGCACGAAGGTTCGTGGAGTCCCGCCGCGGCTGGCTCAACCTCGACGTCGACCTGCTGCGCGGCCTGTTGGGCACCGCATCGATCGACTTCGTGCAGGCCGGCGCCGAGGTGCAGCCGCTCGCTCTGGCGCTGCTGCGCGAGCAGATCGGGCGCGGCGGGAACGTGATCTTCCCTCAGCTGTTCTTCACTCCGGAGGAGGCGGCTCCGTTCGAGGAGGCCGTCGTCGCGAGCGGAGGACGCGTCGTGCGCACCCTCCTGCACGAGGGCACCGAGGAGTGCTGGCGCCGGGTCGAGGAACGGGCTCACGGCTCGGCGTCCGGCTCCATCGATCGCGGCATCCTGGCTCTGCTCGCAGAAGCGGGCGGGGCCGTCGAAATCGAGCGGATGCAGCGGCAGCTGTCGGCCTGGTCCGAAAGACCCGATGCTCCCCGGATCATCCACGCGTCGACCCCGCACGAGGAGCTCGCGCTGCTCGCCGCCGGCTGACGAGATCAGCGATCCGCCGTCAACCCGCGCTCCACGCGCCTCGAAGAGACTGAGCCCGCTCACGCAGCGCCGCATCCGACAGCAGCACCGGCCCGTCCGCGATGTCCACGTTGCGCAGCGGATCGTCGCCCTCGTGCTGCGGCAGCAGATGACAGTGCAGGTGCGGCATCCGGTGCCCCATCACGAGGTAGTCGATCTTGCGCGGGTCGAGCACTGCGCCGATCACGCGCCCGGCACGCTGCACGTCGGACCAGAACGCGGCGAGCGCGCCGGCGTCGAGATCGGCGAGATCGGTGACATGCTCGCGCAGGATCACGAGGCAGTAGCCGGGATGGGCCTGGTTGCGCGCCAGTCGCAGATGCGTGGTCGACGTCGACGCGATCAGCACACTGTGCGGGTTCTCGTCGAGATCCGCGTCCGCGCACATGCCGCACGTCGCGGGATCAGCCAGCGCCGCCTGCTCCGCTTCGGACCACCACACCCGGCCATCGTACGACCCGGTCACAGCAACCCCATAAGCATGTATGGCTCCAGCGCTCCCGCGCGTGCCTACGATGAGCACGAGAGTAGGGGTCGCCATGGGGCACACGGTGTTCGTCGTGATCTACTTCGTCGTGATGGCAGGACTGATCATCACGGTGGACGTGCTGTTCCTGCGCGAGCAGTTCTGGTGGCGGCTCGGCACGAACATCGTCATCGTCGCGGTCTTCGCGCTCGTCTACCTGTTCCTGCTGAAGGACGCCTTCCGCGGGGGCGCGTGATACGGTGCTCGACATGACGGCGCGTCTGTATTCGTATCGCCCGGCTCTGGCCAGAGCCGGCGGTCTGTAGCGCCCCGCACACACTGGCCAGAGCTCGAGGCAAGGACTTCCGTCCTTGCCTTTCGCGTATCCGCGAGAGGCTCTGGCCCGGCCATCCTCTCGACCCGATGAGAGGACCACGATGACCGGAGCAGAGGACATCCTGCGACCGATGCGGCGCACGATCGACACGATCGTCGACGAGGACGCGCTGCGTGCCCGGCTCGACGGCGGCGCGCAGTTGCGGATCAAGTACGGCGTCGACCTGACCGCGCCCGACCTGCACCTCGGCCATGCGGTCAACCTGTGGCTGATGCGCCACCTGCAGGAGCACGGGCACCGGGTGGTGTTCCTCCTCGGCGACGTCACAACCCGCGTCGGCGACCCGACAGGCAAGAGCGAGACGCGTCCGGTGCTGTCCGACGCGCAGATGCACGGGCGTTCCTCGCACAGGTCTCGCTCGTGCTGGACACCTCGCCGGAGGTGTTCGAGGTGCGGCGCAACTCGGAGTGGTTCGATCGGATGCCGGTGGCCGAGCTGCTGAGCCTGTTCAGCATGACCACGCACGCACAGCTGATGGCCCGCGACATGTTCCGCGATCGGCTCGCGCAGGGCCGCGAGATCGCCCTGCACGAGCTGACCTACCCGGTGCTGCAGGGCTACGACAGCTTCGCGATGGAGAGCGACCTGACGATCGTCGGCTCCGACCAGCTGTTCAACGAGATGATGGGCCGCCAGTACCAGCAGCGTCTCGGCGCGCGCCCGCAATCGCTCATCACGACGGTGATCACGCCCGGGCTGGACGGCGGGCCGAAGCAGTCGAAGTCGCTCGGCAATTACATCGCGCTGACCGACACGGCCGGCGACAAGTTCGGCAAGGCGATGAGCCTGCCTGACGACTTGACGGGCGTGTGGGCGAGCGCGTACACGACTCTCGACGATCAACGGGTCGCGGAGCTGGCATCCGCCTCCGCCGGCGGCGGCCGGGAGGCGCGCGATGCGAAGCTCGCGATGGCCGAGTCGCTCGTCGCCCGCTACCACGGCGCGGAGGCCGCCGCGCGGGAGCGAGGGTCGTTCCTCGCCGTCTTCTCGCACGGCGCGACGCCCGAGGTCGCAGATGCGGTGCACCTGACCCGCCCGATCATCACGGCCCTCGCGCTGCTCGAGCATGCCCGCCCCGAGCTGAGCGGCTCCGCCCGCCGGCGCCTCCTCGCGCAGGGCGCCGTGCGGCTCGACGGCATGGTCATCACCGATCCCGACCTCTCCCTGGCGGTCCGGACCGGCAGCACCCTGCGCACAGGAAGACGGCACTGGGCCCGGCTGGAGGTCGCCGCCTGAGCACCGTCCGGTCCCGCCGCATACCCTGGTGACATGATCCGCGAGTTCGCCGCCGGGTTCGGCACGCTGCTGCGCGGCTTCGGCATGTGGCGCACCCACCCGAAGCTGCTCGCGCTCGGCCTCATCCCTGCCGCCCTCGCGTTCCTCGTGCTCGCCGCGCTGCTCATCCCGTTCGGGCTCTCGCTCGGCGGCATCACCTCGTGGATGACGCCGTTCGCCGACGGCTGGGATGCCGGGTGGCAGATCGCTCTGCGCACCGCGCTCGGCATCGTGCTGTTCGTCGCCGCGGCGATCCTCGCCGGGCTCGTCTTCACCGCCCTGGCGCTCACGATCGGCGACCCGTTCTACCAGCGCATCTGGCGCGGCATCGAGCAGTCGCTGGGCGGCGAGGAACCCACCGGCGAGACAGGATTCTGGACCACCGTCGGCGAGGGCGTGCGCCTTGTCGCGCTCGGCATCCTGGTCGCCCTGCTGACGCTCGTGATCGGACTCATCCCCGTCGTCGGCGGCGTGATCGCCTCGATCACGGGTGTCGTGCTGTCGGGTCGCCTGCTCGCGCGCGAGCTCACCGCCCGCGCCTTCGACGCCCGCGGCCTCGACGCCGCGACCCGATCGCGCCTGCTCGGCGCGAGCCGCGCCCGCGTGCTCGGGTTCGGCGTCGCCACTCAGCTCTGCTTCATGATCCCGCTCGGCGCGATCATCACGATGCCCGCCGCGGTCGCGGGGTCCACCATGCTCGCGCGAGCGCTCACCGACCGGCAGACGACGGATGCCTGAGGGCGACTCCGTCTACCAGGCGGCGCACCGCCTGGACGCCGCCCTGCGCGGGCAGCAGGTCAGCCGGTTCGACCTGCGCGTTCCGCAGGCGGCGACCGTCGACCTGACCGGTCGGACCGTTCACGACGTCGTGCCACGTGGCAAGCACATCCTGATGCGCATCGGCGAGTTCACCGTACATTCCCATCTGCGCATGGACGGCACCTGGTTCGTCTACCGACCGGGTGAGAAGTGGCGCCATCCGGCCTTCACAGTGCGCGCGATCGTGGCCACCGCGACCGCCGAGGCGGTCGGCGTCGACATCCACGACATCGAGGTCGTACCCACCCGCGACGAGCAGCTGATCGTGGGGCACCTCGGCCCCGATCCGCTCTCCGACGGGTGGGATCCCGCTGAGGCGGCCCGTCGGGTGCAGGCCGACGAGCGCAGCATCCATGTCGCCCTGCTCGATCAGCGCAACGTGGCCGGCTTCGGCAACGAGTATGCGGCGGAACTGCTGTTCCTGCGCGGAATCCTGCCTGACACACCGGCGTCCGCCGTCGATGCCGCAGCGCTGATCGACCTCGGCGCGCGCACCATCCGCATGAACCGCGACCGCCCGGTTCGCAGCTTCACCGGCGTCGCGCGTCGTGGCCAGGACACCTGGGTGTACGGCCGCGCCGGGCGCCCCTGCCGACGCTGCGGAACCACCATCCTCACCGGCGCGCAGGGCGCGGATCCGACCCGGGAACGCGTGACGTTCTGGTGCCCGAGCTGCCAGAGGTGAGTGCGGGAATATATCCACCGCGCCCATGGTTGTTGCTATATCCGGCAGTGTCCGGACGGGAGGAATCGTGGGCAAGAACTACATCGATATCGAGGACGACCAGGGCGCGACGCTGCGGTACCGCAAGCACGCGAACGGTCGTGGCCTCGTCGCGCACGGCGCGAAGGTGCACCCCAAGGCTCTGATCGAGTCCGGCGCCTATATCGAACCCCGTGCGCGAGTGGGCGCCGGCGCGCACATCTCGCGCAGCGCATGGGTCGAGCCGGATGCGGTGATCGGTGAGAACGTCTTCATCGATGCACACGCCCACATCGGACAGGGTGCGGTGATCGGGGACGGTGCACACATCGGCGTCCGCACCGAGATCGGGGCAGGCGCACGCATCGCCCGCGGAGCCAGGATCGGCGACGACGAGACAGTCGCCGCAGGCATGATGGTCGCCACCGACTACAAGGGACTGTGGTTGGCAGCCTGAGCCGTTTCGTCTCGCTCGTTCCTCGGCTCGGGGGGGGCGAGCGGGAGTCAGAGCAGCCGTCGCTCCGACGCCCATGCGGTGAGTTCGTGCCGCGACGACAGCTGAAGCTTGCGCAGCACCGCTGAGACGTGCGTCTCGACCGTCTTGATCGAGATGAACAATTCGGACGCGACCTCTTTGTAGGCGTATCCGCGGGCGATCAGACGCATGACCTCCTGCTCGCGGGCAGACAGCCGATCGAGCTCGTCGTCGACCGCTGCCGTCTCGCCCGCCACAGCGCCGAAGGCATCGAGCACGAAACCGGCGAGGCGCGGTGAGAACACGGCATCCCCTCCCGCGACGGCGTGCACCGCGCTGCTCACCTCGGCTCCGGAGGAGCCCTTGGTGATGTAACCACGGGCGCCCGCGCGGATCACGCGCACGACATCCTCCGCGGCATCCGACACGCTCAGCGCGAGGAACCTCGTCGGCACCCCCGCACAGCCGCGGATCACCGATTCGCCGCCGGAGGCGTCGTCGCCGGGGCCGCCGGGCAGGTGCACGTCCAGCAGCACGACGTCGGGCACCGTCTCACGGATCACTGCGATCGCCGACGGGACGTCGGCGGCGTCGCCGACCACGTCGACCGACGCATCCAGATCGGCGCGCAGGCCGGAGCGGAAGATCGAGTGGTCGTCGACGATCACGACCCGGACGCCGGTCATGACGCCTCCTCGTTCTCGAGGTACGGATGCAGGCAGGCACGGACGCCTGCAGGCACGATCCGCGGTGTGTCCGCCTGCATGCGGAGGTTCTCCCTGCGTCCGTACCGGAAGTCCGCGATCACGGCTGTCCCCCGGTCTGCCACGGATGCAGGCAACTTGGCACGCCTCCAGGCAGAACCTTCGGCATGTCCGCCTGCATGCGCTCGATCTGCCTGCATCCGTACGCGGGCGAGCCGATCATGACTGCACCCCCGTGAACTTCAGGTGCACTTCGGTCCCCTGCTCGCTGCTGCGCACGGTGGCACTGCCGCCGGCCCGCCGCATCCGCCCGATGATCGATTCCCGCACGCCGAGGCGGTCGCTGGGCACGCCGTCGAGCTCGAATCCGGCACCGCGGTCACGGATGAAGACGTCGACGCCCGACGCGGAGCCCTCGATGTACACCGACACCTCGCCGCCTGCGTGCCTGGCGGCGTTCAGCATGGCCTCACGGGCGGCAGCGGCGACCTCGCCGCTGGCCCGCTCGGCCGAGAGCCCGGCCGAGACCACGTCGATGCGCACCGGGTAGTCGAGCTCGAGTGCGCCGGCGTAGTCGCGCAGATCGGTGGGCAGATCACTGTCGGCCGGTGAGTCGCCGTCGTACAGCCAGGCACGAAGCTCGCGCTCCTGGGCTCTGGCGAGGCGGGCCGCCTCGCTCGAGGGGCCGGCGCGGTTCTGGATCAGCGCGAGGGTCTGCAGCACCGAGTCGTGCAGGTGGGCGGCCATCTCGCTGCGCTGCTCCTCACGGATGCGGCGGATGCGCTCGCCGGACAGCTCGCGCCAGCGCCGGTACAGCGTGGACGACAGCACCACGGCGATCGCCAGCAGTGGGAGCAGCAGCACGAGGGACATCACACCGCGCAGGGCGAGGATGAGGAAGAGGATCACCATCATCGCCACGGCGATCGCGCGGATCATGATCGAGTGCCGCGGCCCGCGAGCGGGGTCCGCCTGATCGACCAGCGCCGACCAGATGCCGGCGGCCACGCCGAGCACGAGGCATGCGGGCAGGGCGAGCACGGTGAGCCCGTTGTCACCGACGACGGCCCCGTACACCCACGGATACCAACCATCGACGAGGAAGACGAACAGCGCGGCGCCGGCGAGCGCGAGCAGCACCCAGGCGATCGGCACCTGGCGCGAAGGCGCCTTCTCCCCCGCCTGCCATGGCATCAGCACCCAGCACCACACATACAGGAGCACGCCGACACCGCCGAGCAGCCCCAGCACCACGAACAGAGATCTGATCGCCCACACCGGCGCGCCGAGGTGCCGCGCGAGCCCTGCGCTGACGCCGGAGACCACGCACTCGCGATCGCGCTCCAGCGGCGGGCGCGGCGGCGGCGCCACCCGAGGAGGGCGCGGCAGGATGCCGGGGACGGAAGAGTGCATGCCGCAATCCAATCACCCGAGCGGCCCCGCAGCCCTGCCCCGGCGCGAAGATCAGGGTTGGGTCAGGGGTTCACCCCATGGCGGGCCGGAACCCCGGGCGGACAGGATCGAACCATGACGATCCCGACCGCCCCGCCATCCGCCACCCCGCCGCCTCCGGCGCCGCACGGCTCCGATCGATTCTTCCTGTGGGTGGCCGGTCTCGGGCTCGCGCGCTCCGACGGATGGGTCGGCGGAGTGTGCGCCGGCATCGCCGCGCGGCTGCGGATCGACCCGCTGATCGTGCGCGGCATCCTGCTGGTCGCGGCGCTGTTCGGTCTGCCGCTGGCCTTCCTGTACGCCGCGACCTGGGCACTGCTGCCCGACGCCGAGGGAAGGATCCACCTGCGGGACCTGCTGCACGGCCGGTTCGAGGCCGCGCAGCTCGGCATCCTCGCGCTCGTGGTCCTCGCGTTCGTGCCGGTCGCGAACCCGTTCTGGTGGCTGTACGGCGACGGGGTGCTGACGGGTACGCTCTTCGCGCCCTACGGCCTCCTGTTCGGCGCCGGTCCGGTCTCCGTGCTCCTCATCCTCATCGGGCTGGCGGCCGCGGCCGTTCTGCTCGTCCTCATCGTGCGTGCCGCGCGCCGCACCCCGGGTGCCCTGGCACCGGATCCGCGAACGGCTTCTGCGGATCCGGCCGGCCCCGACACATCCGCGACGGTCGGCGACTCGGGAATCGCCGACCTCGCGGACGGGCGAGGGCAGGATGCCTCGCTGATCGCCGAACCGGCGATCGCGGCATCCGCCCTCGCCGATCCTCCCGCGCCCCCTGCCGTGCCTGCGGATGCCGGTGATCTGGATGCCTGGCGTGCGCAGCACGCCGCATGGCAGGAGCAGGAGAAGGCCTGGCGCCGTCAGCAGCAGGACGCCGACCGGGCCGCGCGGGAGCAGGCCCGCCGTGAGCGGCAGGCGGTGGCAGCGCAGTTCGCCGCCGAGGCGTCCGAGCGCCGACGCGCGAAGCGGGCGTCGAACCCCCGCGTCAGTGGGGCGTACCTCGCTGCAGTCACCGGACTGGCGCTCGTGACCGGTGCGGTGGTCGCGCTGCTGGCCGACAACAGCGCAGCCGTGGCGCTCGCCCTGTGCACCGCCGCGCTGATCCTCGCACTCGGCATGGTGATCGCCGGTGTCTCGCGACGCCGAAGCGGGCTGCTCGCCTTCCTCACCGTGATCACGCTCGTCGGCGGGTCCGTCGCCGGAGGCTTCACCACCATCGGCGATGTGGTGATGGGCGACAGCGGAATGAGCAATGGCGAGGCGTCGACCGTACGACAGCCCTTCGGGTCGATGTCGATCTGGCTCATGCCCCTCGACGGCGGCGAGAGCAACCCGGTCACCCTGTACAAGAGCGACGGTTACACCACGATCGAGGTGTCCATGGGCGTGACGCTGCAGCTGGATGCGACCGTGCAGGACGCCACGGTGCATTGGATGACCATGACGGTCGGCAAGGACGGCGGATACGAGATGACGGACAGCGGCGTCTGGACCGGCATGCAACGGGCCGACGGCACGCGGCTGGTCCAGCGCACGAGGGCCTCCGGGACCGATCCCGAGCACCCCGATGCACCGAGCACCCTCGCGCCGGTGCGGCTGCAGCAGCAGTCCGGCGACATCAGCATCACGTTCTACGAGCAGGAGAAGGCCGAATGAGCACGGCAGACGACAACACCGAGGTCCTGAGCGAGAGTCTGTTCGCCGAGACGGATGCCGCGTCCCCTGTCTCCGAGTTGCCGGTCGCGGCGCCTGCCGCACCGCGCACGCGCTGGGCGGCGATCGTGTGGGGCCTGTTCTTCGCTGGCCTCGCGTTCGCCGGCATCTGGCTGCTGAGCGATTCGCAGCGACGCGACGGAGTCACAGACTGGCTCGCCGGTCTCGCCCCTGCAACGATCGTGGCCGTCTCGCTCCTCGCTGTCGGCGTGCTGGTGCTCGTCGCCGGGCTCGCCGGGCTGCTCCGTCGGCTGCAGCGCCGGGTGTCGCACTGATTCCCGGTCCGCGAGCTTCTAAATACAACGGAAGCTACACTTAGACCATGGACGTCAGCGCAGAAGCAGGACGGATCGGAACTCTCGCCGACCCCACGCGGCAGGCGCTGTACGAGTACGTCGCCGCGCAGCCCGAGTCCGTCGGGCGTGAAGCGGCGGCATCCGCTCTCGATCTGCCGCCGCACGTCGCACGGTTCCAGCTCGACCGCCTCGTCGAGGCGGGACTGCTCGAGGTGGAGTTCCGCCGGCTCAGCGGACGCACCGGCCCCGGAGCCGGACGCCCCTCGAAGCTCTACCGGCGGGCGGCCGGAACGGTCGCGGTCTCGCTGCCGGAGCGCCGGTACGACCTCGTCGGGCACCTCCTCGCCGGGGCGATCGAGCGCACCGCCGACGGCACGGCCCTGCCGGTCGCACTCGACGCCGTCGCGAAGGAGGAGGGGCGGATGCTGGGCGAGTCGGCGCCCACGGCCGAAGGCGACGAACTCGACCGCACCGCCGCTGCCCTGGCCACACAGGGATACGAGCCGCGCCTCACGGAGGACGGCCTGATCCTCGCCAACTGCCCCTTCGACTCGCTCGCCCGAGAGCACACCGGACTCGTCTGCGGCATGAACCACGCCTACGTCGAGGGCGTCGTCGACGGGCTCGGCTGCGACCACGTCTGCGCGCACCTGGACCCCGCCGAGGGCCGCTGCTGCGTGACGGTGCGCCGCGCGGACTGAGCGGCGCCGCGCGCTCGCGCCGCGGTTCCCGTCGCGATCCCGCACGGTGACACGGACGCCGACTGGGCTCGATCGCGACCGGAACGATCCGCGGACCTGAGCGAGCGGTTCATAGGATGCGGTGTGGTCGGCGCGCGAACGGTAGCGTGAATGCGTGGCGAAGAAGAGCGGGCGACCCGCCCCGGGCAAGCGGCCGAGCGGCGGACGCGGCAAGCCCACGGGCAAGGCTCCGACGGGCAAGAAGGCCGCGCCGGCGAAGCGCCCGAAGCCCAAGAAGGTCGCTCCGCGCGAGGTGGTCGCCGAGACCCCGCGCGCGTTCCGCCTCGGCGCCATCCCCGGGGCGACACCGGGCAAGTGGATCGACGCCTGGAAGACCCGGATGCCGCACGTCGACCTCGAACTCGTTCCGATCGAGGTCGCCGGTCAGCGAGCCGCGCTGACCGACCTCGACGCCGCCCTGGTGCGTCTGCCGATCGACCGGCCGGACGACCTGCATGTGATCCGGCTCTACGACGAGCTGCCCGTCGTCGTGGCATCCGCCGAATCGCACCTCATGGCGGCTGAGACGCTCACCGCCGCCGATCTCGACGGCGAAGTCCTCGTCACTCCGCTCGATGACGTGCTCGGCCCGCTCGACCTGCCGACCGTCGCGCCCCGCTTCGCTCCGGTCGCCACCACCGAGGACGCCGTCGCGACCGTCGCGACCGGCACCGGCGTGGTCGTGATGCCGATGTCGCTCGCGCGCATGCATCACCGTAAGGACGCCAACTACCGGGTGCTCGAGGGCGGCCCGACTTCGGCCGTCGCGCTGGCCTGGCTGCGCGATCGCACCACGCCCGACGTCGAGGCCTTCGTCGGCATCGTGCGCGGCCGCACCGCGAACTCCTCGCGCTGACCCTGCAGCGCCCTTCGTCTCGCTTCGCGGATCCTGAGCGAGCGCAGCGAGCGCCGTGCTGAGCGAGCGCAGCGAGACGAAGTGACGATGGGCACTCAGGACCCGGGAAGCGAGCGCAGCGCCGCGTTGATCTGCTCCGCCGTCGGGGCGCCGCGCAGCCCGGCATCCGTCGGGTAGACCCGGCAGGCGAGGCGGCCGGTCCTGCCCTCGGAGGGGAACAGGTCCTCGCCGTCGACGAGGATCGTCGGCGAGCCGGCGAACGCCGCAGCTGCGGCGTCCTCCGGTGTGCGCAGCAGCCGCGTCGCTACGGTCACGTCGAGGCCGAGGGATGCCGCGGCCTCGTGCACCCCCGCGACGGCGATCTCCGTCGACGGGCATCCGTCGATGTGCAGCACCTCGATGTCCATACGGACATTCTCCCTGCGGATACGTCCTTCGTCACTTCGTCTCGCTGCGCTCGCTCAGCACGGCGCTCGCGGAGCGGATCCTGAGCGAGCGGAGCGAGACGAAGGGCGCTCAGGAATCGGGCGAGCGAAGCGAGACGAAGGGTGACTCAACGACCGGCGGCGACGGGTGCCTTCGCGCGCACAGCGAGCTCTCCACCCGCGGCATCCACGACGACGTGCCCGCCGTCGGCCAGGTCGCCTGCGACGAACAGATCGGCGATGCGATCGTCGACCTCACGCTGGATCAGCCGGCGCAGCGGCCGCGCGCCGTATTCCGGCTCGTAACCGTGCTCGCCGAGCCAGGCGACCGCGGCATCCGTGACCTCGAGGGTGACCTCACGCAGCGACAGCCGGTCGGCAGTCGCGCCGAGCACCAGCCGCACGATCTGCGAGATCTCCGCGAGCGACAGCTTCTGGAAGATCACGATCTCGTCGATGCGGTTCAGGAACTCCGGGCGCATCGCCTCGCGAAGCTTGCCCATCACGCGCGCCTTCAGGTCCTCCTGCGAGGAGAACCCGGATTCGTCCCGGGATGCCACGAACCCGAGCGCTCCCGACCGCGAGGCCAGGAACTCCGAGCCGATGTTCGACGTCATCACGACCACCGTGTTGCGGAAGTCGACCGTGTGGCCCTGCCCGTCGGTGAGGCGTCCGTCGTCGAGCACCTGCAGCAGCAGGTTGAACACGTCGGGGTGCGCCTTCTCGATCTCGTCGAACAGCACGATCGAGTACGGGTTGCGCCGCACGCGCTCGGTGAGCTGTCCTGCCTCGTCGTAGCCGACGTATCCCGGAGGGGCGCCGACCAGGCGCGACACGGTGTGCCGCTCGCCGAACTCGCTCATGTCGAAGCGGATCACCGCGTCCTCGTCGTCGAACAGCCGTGCAGCGAGGGCCTTGGCCAGCTCGGTCTTGCCGACGCCGGTCGGGCCGAGGAACAGGAACGATCCGACCGGGCGGCGGGCGTCGCCCATGCCGGTGCGGTTGCGGCGCACGGCGCGTGCCACGGCGGCGACGGCGTCGTGCTGACCGATCACGCGGGCGTGCAGATCCGTCTCCAGATCGTGCAGACGCTCGCGCTCGCCCTCGGTCAGGCGGCTGACCGGGATGCCGGTGGCACGCGAGATCACGGCCGCGATCTCGGGCTCGTCCACGATCGTGCTCCCGACGACGGTCGTCGACGCGGCCTCGATCTTCTCCTGCACCTCGGCGATCTCATCGCGCACGCGCGATGCCTCCTCGTAGTGCTCCGCCTCGACGGCGGCGTTCTTCTGCGCCTCAAGGTCGGCCAGCTGCGCCATCAGGTCGCTGACGTCGACGGGCACGCCGAGCCGCAGGCGCAGCCGCGCACCGGCCTGATCGATCAGGTCGATCGCCTTGTCGGGCAGCACGCGATCGGTCAGATACCGGTCGCTCAGCTGCACGGCGGCACGGATGGCGGCATCCGTATAGCTGACGCGGTGGTGCTCCTCGTAGGCGGGCTTGAGGCCCTCGAGGATGCGGACGGCGTCGGCCACCGACGGCTCGCCGACCTTCACCGGCTGGAACCGGCGCTCCAGCGCCGGGTCCTTCTCGATGCGACGGTACTCGTCGAGCGTCGTCGCGCCGATCATGTGCAGGTCACCGCGCGCCAGACGCGGCTTGAGGATGTTGCCGGCGTCCATGCCGCCGGACTCGCCGGACCCTCCGGCGCCGACCACGGTGTGCACCTCGTCGATGAACACGATCATCTCGCCCTTGTGAGCGGCGATCTCGTCCATCGTCTTGGTGAGGCGCTCTTCGAAGTCGCCACGGTACCGGGTTCCGGCGAGCATTCCGGGCAGGTCCAGCGCCACCACTCGGCGGCCGGAGAGCTGCTCGGGCACCTCGCCCGAGGCGATCGCGCGGGCCAGGCCCTCCACGATCGCCGTCTTGCCGACACCGGCCTCGCCGATCAGCACGGGGTTGTTCTTCGTGCGGCGGCTGAGGATCTCGATGGTCTGCTCGATCTCGTCGGCACGGCCGATCACCGGGTCCAGTTCGCCCGCGCGGGCACGCGCGGTGAGGTCGAGGCCGTACTGGTCGAGCATCGGCGTCTCCGATGACGGATCGTCGGATGCCGCGCCTTCGGGAGCGCCCGCCGGTGCGGTCACGCCCTCGCGCAGTCCCTGCGTCAGGGCCTCTGCGGTGACGCCGGCCTGCGCGAGGATCTGGCCTGCGGGCACGTCCTGGCCGAGCACCAGAGCGAAGAAGAGATGTTCGGGGTCGATGTAGGTCGAACCCGAGGAACGGGCGACCTGGTAGGCGTGGAAGAGGGCGCGCGAGGCGCTCGGGGTGAGCGTCGCCGCGTCCACATCGCCTGTGTCACGGGGTTCGGGCAGCCGGGCGTCGACGGCGACGACGATCGTCGCCGGGTCCACGCCGACGTGTCGCACAGCACTCGCGACGGCCTCGTCATCGACGATCACGCGCAGGATGTGCAGGGCGTCGAGTTCGATCTGTCCGCGCTCGATCGCGAAGCGGCCCGCACGCTGCAGAATCTGCTGCGTGCGTGCGGTGAGAAAGCGACCGAGATCGATCGATCGCGACTGGCGGGCCTGCTCCCCGGCGAGGTAGCGGGCGAGGAAGTCGTCGAACGATCCCGCGCCGTTGATGTCGTTGGGCATCGTGTCCTCCTGAAGTCTGAATGAAGTTGAGTGCACTTCTATCAACTTCAACACCAGGCTGATGCCGGTATTCCCGCATCCCGCAACTAAACTCGGCTCGTGACCTCACTCCTCTACGTCTGCGTGCGCCCGGAGCAGGGCGCGGCAGCGGCCGAGCACCTGTCATTCCGGCGCGGGCTCGGTGTGGAGGTCCTGGACCGGCATGACCTGATCGGACATCCGCTGGACGGAATCGACTGGCGGGCGTACGACGGCATCGTCATCGGCGGATCACCGTTCAACGTCGGCGACGAGGAGAAGTCGCCGGAGCAACTGCGCGTCGAGGCCGACCTCGAGGAGATCGCGCGTGCCGCGATGGAAGGAGGCCCAGCGGCGATGTTCACCTGCTACGGCATCGGCGTCGTCACCCGGATGCTGGGCGGCACGGTCGGCACCGCGACCCCGGAGTTCACCCGCGAGACGACCATCCGCATCACGGCTGCCGGCGCGCACGATCCGGTCTTCGGACCCAGCGCGCCGCAGATGGATGTGCTCACCGCGCATAAGGAGGGCTCCTCGGAGCCGCCGCCCGGAGCGGTGCTGCTCGCGACCAACGACGACTGCCCGGTGCAGGCCTACCGCGTCGGCGACCGGCTGTACGCGACGCAGTTCCACCCCGAGCCGACCCCGCAGGACTTCGCGCACCGGATGGACTTCTACCGCAGCACCGGCTACTTCGACCCCGACGAGTTCGATCGTGTCGAGGCCGAGATCCTCGCCACCGCGCCGACCGGCACGGACCTGCTCCGGCGGTTCGTGGAGTTCGTCGCGCGCTGAGACGACGCCCTTCGTCTCGCTCGTCCCTCGCTCGCTCAGGGTCCGAGGCGGTTCCAGCTCCCCGGCTCCCGAGCGAGACCCGGGGACTCCCCCGGCTCCTGAGCGAGCGAAGCGAGACGAAGGACGTTTAGCGTCCCGGATACCGCAGCTCGATCTGCTCGTTCAGGTAGGCCTCGAGCGGCATGATCCCGCCTGCGCTCCAGCGCACCATCGGCACCCCGTCGACGGTCAGCAGCGGACCTGACTCCACCGCGTCAGCATCCAGCTCGGCCCAGCCGACGTGCACGACCTCCCCCTCGCCGAAGTCGCCGCGGCGCGCCTGCGCGCGACGATCGGCACGTGCCCGCGCGGACTCCGCGGCGTACCCGCGGCGCACCTCTTCGGCGGCCCGCAGCACCTCGCCGGTCGCGAGCACGCCGTCGCGGGTGAGAAGCAGCACGCCGAGGTGCCATGCCGCCCCCACCCGCACGATGCGCGGCGCCCGCCACCGGGAGACCTTCGCCACCCCGAGCCCCTGCATCGGGGCATCGGCAAGGCGCTCCCTGATCGCAGCGAGCAGTGCGGCTGTCGTCACAATTCTCCCTGCAACGACTTCGCCTGCACGGCCGCGCGCTCACCCCGGATCGTCATGCCGATCAGCGGGTACAGCAGCACCGACAGCATGCCGGCGCCGACCAGGGCGGCAGCGATGTCGGACTGCAGCATCCCGTTGTCCACGCCGATCCCGGTCACCGCGACGATGATCGGCAGGCCGGTCGCGGCCAGCAGTGCCAGAGCCGAGCGGTCGCGGCGGCTCATCCCCTCGGTCGCCGAGAACTGCGCGGCCAGGCCGCGGATCACCAGGAGCGCGATGAGCAGCAGCGGGACGAGCGCCATCGCCAGAGGCGAGGCGAGCAGCGCCTTCAGGTCGAACGTCACCCCGGTGTAGATGAAGAAGATCGGCACCAGGAAGCCGAATGCGATGCCCTCGAGCTTGCTCTCGACCTGTTCGGCGTCCTCCTTGGATGCGCTGGACATCACGATCCGCCACACGGCACCCGCCACGAATGCGCCGAGCAGCATGTCCAGGTCGAGGACCACGCTGAGCGCGACGAGCGACGCGACGAGCAGCAGCACGAAACGAATGCCGAACTGCGCGGAGGTGTGCAGCGTCGCATTGACGAACGCATGGAAGCGGCCGTGCGGGATGCGACGAGCCGCGTACACGGCGAGCAGCGCGAGCACCACGAACACCAGCAGGATGACGGTCGCGAGCGGTGCGGAGCGCACACTGAGGAAGATCGAGATCGCGATCAGCGGCAGGAACTCCCCGACCGTTCCGATCGCGGTGACCGCCTTGCCGAACGGAGAGCCCAGCTCACCGGCATCCCGCAGGATCGGCATCAGTGTGCCGAGCGCGGTCGAGCTGAGCGCGATCGCGACGACGATCATGCCGTCACCGGGCGCGATCAGGAAGCCGACCCCGATCCCGAGAACGATGCTGAACAGCCAGCCCATAGACGCCCTGGTCAGCGATCTGCGTCCGATGCCCGCGAAGTCGATCTCGGTGCCGGCGAGGAAGAAGAGCATCGCGAGTCCGAACTCGCTGAGCGCGTGCAGGATCTCGGTCGGGTGCACCCAGCCGAGCAGTGCCGGTCCGACGAGGATGCCGAGGATGAGCTCGAAGACGACCACCGGGATCCGGAGAACGGGGCCGATCAGTCGTGCGAGCAGCGGGGCCATGACGGCCAGCAGCGGGATCAGGACAAGTCCGAGGGCACTCTCTTCCACCCGCTCAGCGTAGTGCGCGCCGGACGTCATGATTAGCGGGCTGCGACGAGGGCGCGGCAGAATCTATGCATGGCCCAGCCCGACACCGCCCGCCTTCTCATCGCCTGCGACGATCAGCCCGGAATCGTCGCCGCCGTGGCCGGCGCCCTCGCCGAGCACGGCGCGAACATCATCTCGCTCGACCAGCACTCGACGGATGCCGCGGGCGGACGCTTCTTCCAGCGCACGGTGATCCACCTGGAGGGTCTGGCCGCGAAGCGGCCTGCGCTCGAGGCATCCATCGCCGCGGTCGCGGAGCGCTTCGACATGGAGTGGTCGCTGCACGACGCCTCGCGGCGCAAGCGGGTCGCGATCTTCGTGTCGAAGTACGACCACTGCCTGCTGGAGCTGCTCTGGCGCACGCAGCGCGGCGAGCTCGACATCGACGTGACCATGGTCGTGTCCAACCACCCCGACCTGGCCGACTCGGTGCGGGCGTTCGGCGTGCCGTTCGTGCACATCCCCGCCGACGACAAGGCCGTCATGGAGCAGCGGCAGCTGGATCTGCTGCGCGGCAACGTCGATCTGGTGGTGCTGGCGCGCTACATGCAGATCCTCACCGACTCGTTCATCGAGTCGCTCGGCGCACCGGTGATCAACATCCATCACTCGTTCCTGCCCGCCTTCATCGGGGCGAACCCGTACGCGCGGGCGAAGGAGCGCGGCGTGAAGCTCATCGGCGCGACCGCGCATTACGCCACGGCCGACCTCGACGAGGGTCCGATCATCGAGCAGGACGTCACGCGGGTGACGCACGCCGAGTCGGCCGCCGAGCTGCAGCGCCGCGGTGCCGATGTGGAGCGCTTCGTGCTGGCGCGCGCCGTGAAGTGGCACGCCGAGGATCGTGTGATCGTGCACGGGAAGTCGACCGTCATCCTCTAGGCGGGATGCTCACGGAGATGGATGCGGGGAGAGGGCTACCCGAAAGCCCCCTCCCCGCCTTGCCCCCCAGTCAGTCCTGGCGATCTCTCAGCCGTGCTCGCCGCACTGCAGCGGCGAGCACGAGGGTGAGGACCACGAACACGACGGTCGTGGCTGTCCCTGACGTGGACAGTGCCACTCCGCGTGCTGAGCCGAGGTCGAGCATGAAGCTCGCAACCACCAGTCCCACGCCGACGCCCGTCCCACAGACGCAGAGCACGAGGGCGCCGTTCATTGCGCGACTGCTGATCGCCAATGGGCCCCTCCGATCTCTTCAGGCTCGTAGGAGACGAGCACTGACAGCGGTGTCCATCCTTCCAAGCGGCCCGGCAGCTGGACATGGACGAACGTCTAGACGTTGTTCGACGTCCGTCCTGCTCTGCTCAGGTCTCCGTCCTGGCGACTTCCGCCTCCTTCAGCCCGGCGTACCGAGCGCGAAGGTGCTTCTCTCCGATGAAGCTGTATCCGAATGCAGTCATGAAGGGGATCTGCTCCTTGCCGAGGACGGCCCGCCAGGTGAGTGCGCTGTACGTGGCCATCGCGATGACGAACAGGACGAGGCAGGAATACGACAGCAGAAGATTTCCCGGGTCTGCGAATGCGAGTGCATACGCGAGTATCAATATGAGCACTGTGCTCGCGCACGCGGGCACCGGACGCACCCTCGGAGTGCGAGCGCTTCCGGCGAGAACTCCCATGCAGACGGCGCTTATCAGACTGGCGACGGCCAACATTCTGATCTCCCTTACTTCATCCAGACTGTCGCGAGGCTTCACGTCATCTGTGCAATCGGAGACAAGGATGCGGGCGGGCGCACTTCGGCGCATTGACCAAACGCCCAGAATCCATCTGACCTTTGTCCAGGCCGCGTGGGTGCGGAGCCTCAGGTGAAGCTGACCTGGCCGGAGCGCGCCGCGCGGATCAGCACCTGAACGCGATCGCGGACGCCCCACTTGGTCATGACGTTGCCGAGGTGCGCCTTCACCGTCCCTTCGGAGACGTGCATCTCCGCTGCGATCTCCGAGTTGGACAGCCCCACGGCGAGCAGTCGCACGACCTCCGCTTCCCGCCCGGAGAGCACCTCGTAGTCCTGCAGCGGCTCGACGACCGGCGTGGTCGCGTCACGGATCGAGCCGATGAGACTCGTCGTGACACGGGGCGAGAGCACTCCGTTGCCGGCGATGACGTCATGGACGGCGGCGACGATGTCTTCGGGGGCGGTGTCCTTGACGAGATAGCCCGATGCGCCTGCCCGGAGCATCGGCATGACCGATTCGATCGTCCCGAATGTCGTGATCGCGAGGACCTTCGTGCTGGGGGACTGCTCGATGATCCCCGCGGTCGCAGCCACGCCATCGATGCCGGGCATCTGCACGTCGACGAGAGCGACGTCGGGCCGGAGTTGACGAGCGGCCGCGATCGCGTGGCGGCCGTCGGGGGCCTGGTCGACGACTTCGATGCCCGCGGAGGTGAGGAAGACAGCGAGTGCTCCACGGACCAGAGGATCGTCGTCGACGATGAGCGCCGTGGTCGAGGTCATGCATCGAGACTACGCGGCCGTCGATTCGCCGAGCATCAAGGCGCCATCGTCCCGACAATGAGTGCGAAACCGCCCAGCCATAATGAGGGGCATGTCAGTCGAGCAGCCACCCGTGCATCAGCAGCGCAACGTGCTCCGGATGTGGTCGTCGACACCGTTCGGGAGGGCCGAGCGGCTGACGCTGCTCGGCATCGTCGCCGCCGGTGTGACCATCAGCCTGGTCTTCGTCGTCGTCGCAACGCCGGAAGACCTCGCCTCGTCCGTCTTCCAACTGGTCCTGACCGCGGCGTTCGCGCTGTTCGTCTGGTCGCCGCTCTTCGCGGCCGTCGGGCTGCTGGCCCTCACGTGTGCATCCTTCGCGGTCGACAACGAGTCCGCGGCGCTGGTGGCATTGGCCGTCGCCGCCGGCTGCGTGGTGAGGACCGGCACACGGCCGCTGCTGGTTCTGTTCATCGGAGGGTTCCTGCTCTCCAGCGCCGCTGCCGCCACCTACGCCGTTCCTGCGCTCACTCTGGCGAACTTCGCAGCGACGCTCCTTGTCGCCGCAGTCTCCGGTGCCGTCGGTTACCTGCTCACCCTCGCCACCGCCAGAGAGCAGCGCCTGCAGGACAGACTCCACGCAAAGGAGCAGGCCGAGATCGATGCGACGTTGGCAGAGCGCCAGCGGATCGCCGACGAGCTGCACGACGTGATCGCCCACGACCTCACAGTCATCGCCATGTACTCCCGCGTCCTGGACCAGCCCATCGATGAGGAGATGAGGGCACAGTCGCAGCAGACCATCCGCGACGCAGCCCACAAGGCCCTCGGCGATCTGCGCCGGGTCGTCGAGCAGACCGGTGGTCCAGCTCTGCTCGCCGAGCCCGCACGGGAGAGCCTGGTGGACGCTCTGGAGAACGCCCGTGCAGAGCTGCACGGCGTCGGTGACGCGCTGAACGTCGATGGGGACCCGGCTGATCCCCGCATCCCGCGCGTGATCGATGCGGCGCTCGCCCGGATCATGAGGGAGTCGATCACCAATGTGCTCAAGCACGGCGGCCGCGGCGCCGTCGACGTGGCGATCAGCATCCAGCAGGATGCGGTCACGATGTCCGTACGCAGTCCGATGACGACCAGGGCGCGACGAGCCGAAATCCCCTCCGGCGGGTACGGGATCGTTCGCATGACCGCTCGCGCCAGCCAGCTCGGCGGCGAGCTCACCGCGGGTCGGGTCGGCGACGCCTGGGCCGTCGCCGCGCGCTTCCCGCTGGGTTAGGACACTCGACCGCCCACCTGGACATCGCGTCAGGCCGGCACGCCCTCCAGCAGTTCCGCGAACACATCGGATGCCGCGGTGCCGCGCGCGAGCGGCGCGGACTGCCCGAGCCACAGCGACTGGAGTTCGCCCAGGCCGCGCTCACCCGCGACCGCTCGGAAGCGCCCGGTGAGCCAGTTCTGTGCGGGGAACGGACCGATGGCACCGGATGCCTCGATCTCGCGGACCACTCGGTTCGCGGCGCCGCGGGACAGCCGCCCGCTCATCGCGCGCGTGAGCACGCTCTCGTCCGCCGCGGTGCTGCGGATCGCGGCGCGATGCGCGTCGTTGGCCGCGGACTCCGTGGTGACGAGGAACGAGGTGCCGACCTGCACGCCGTCGGCGCCCAGGGCGAAGGCCGCGGCGACTCCACGGCGATCGGCGATGCCGCCGGCCGCGATCACCGGCACCGACACGGCATCCGCCACCTGCGGCAGCAGCGAGAACAGCCCGACCAGCGACTGCTCGGCCGGCTTCAGGAACGACACCCGGTGGCCGGCTGCCTCGGCCCCGGTGGCCACGACCGCGTCGACGCCAACCTGCTCGAGGGCGATCGCCTCGGCGACGGTGGTCGCGGTGCCGATCACCCGGATGCCCCGCCGATGCGCCTCCTCGACGAGCTCGCCCGACGGCACCCCGAAGACCACGCTGAGCGCTGCGGGCGCGGCATCCCAGATCGCGTCCAGCTGCTCATCGAGCGGCGGCAGATACCGGTCGGGCTGCGCCGGCGCGTCCATGCCCACTTCGGCATAGAAGGGCGCCAGCGCCTGCGCATAGCCGTCGTGCTCAGGACCAGGGGCGGCCTCGTCGCCCGTCGGCAGCCAGATGTTCAGCGCGAACGGCGCATCCGTGGCCTCCCGCAACGCGGCGGCCGTGCGCGCGATCCGCTCGCCGTCGTACCCGTACAGTCCGTACGACCCGAGCCCGCCGGCCTCGCTGACCGCCGCAGTCAGGGCGACCGATGACAGCCCGCCGAACGGGGCCAGAACGATCGGATGCCGGATGCCGAGCATCGTGCACAAGTCATTCATACTCCCGAGGCTACGCCGCCCGCTCGCCGTGTTTCGCGGAACCGGAGCCGAGCCCCGGGGACCGGCGTAGCATCGAATGTGAACCCGTCGGCGGCTGCGCCCCCGTGACGGGAGCGGGTCTCAGGGGCCGCCGACGGCGAGCCCGAGGAGGTCGCCATGTTCACCGAGACGCAGAGCACGCACCCACCACAGCCGACGACGACTCACGCGCAGTGGGGCGCGGGCGAACCGCACCTGCTCATCGTGAATGAGGACGATCGGCGCGTGTTCCCCATCGAGACCGACCTCATCACGATCGGTTCGGACGCCGGGAACCACATCGTGCTGGATGGGATCAAGCCCGTGCACGCGAGCATTCGTCACGCAGACGGCGACGAGTACTTCCTGACGATGCACGGCCCTGGCGACATGAACGCACGCCCGATCGAGGGCGCGGACGACCGCACCGAGGTGCTGCGCACCGGGGCGCGGTTCACGATGGGCCCCTGGCGGATCGTGTTCATGCGCGCCGAGTTCGCCGACCACGGCCGCCCCTATGGAGGGCGCGAGGGCGGCGAGGGCACGCATCAGCACCGGCAACCGGATCGCCCGGACTACCACCACTGATCGGTGCGGTCAGTCGACCTCTTCTCGCTGCGTGCGGATGAAGTCGTGGTCGCTCGCGGTCAGATGACAGTCCTCTGCGACGGGCTGCCCGGTGATCTCGGCGATCTCATCGAGCACGTGCGCCGGCAGCGGACCGTCGCCGATGTCGTCGAGCAGGTCCTTCGTCGCAGCGTGCAGGTGCGGCCACCACGTGTGGATCTCCGGATCGGACATGGTCGCCTCCTTTCCTGATTCCAGTGTGACACCGCGGTGCCGCCCCGGCACCGGCATCTGCGACAGGTGTCAGCGCACGGCGACCCCGATGCGCAGCGGTGCGCCGGGCACCCCCGCCGCGGCGATCGCCTCGTCCAGCGAGGTGAGCGGATGCACCGTGCCGACGGCGCCCGCGAACGGGTATGCGCGCCCCGCACCGCTGAGGAATGCAACCGCCTCGGCCAGCTCCGCACCGGAGTAGTTGTGCACGCCGGCGACGGTGATCAGCCTGCGCACGATGCTCTCCGCATCCAGCGGCACCGGCGGTGCCGGGAACACGCTGCCGACCAGCACGACCACTCCCCCGACGTCGACCTCGTCCAGGGCGGTCCGCACCGCGTGCCCGGAGCACTCGATGACGATGTCCGGAGCGTCGTCGAAGCCGCTCGCGCCGAACTCCTCGGCGAGTGCCTGGCGACGGGCATCCGGATCGCGCACATCGACGACGGCGCCGTGCTCTGCAGCGATCGCCGCGACCGAGATGCCGACCAGCCCCGCACCGTGCACGCGCACGCGCACGCCGTCGAGAGGCCGGATCGCGCGCGCTCGTGCGACCGCAGCCCAGGCGGTCGCCGTGGCGCAGGATGCCGGGGCGGCCACGGCCGCCGCAAGCTGCTCCGGCACGCGCACGATCGTCGTGCCTGCACCGAGCTGCACATGGCTGGCGAACCCGCCGGTCAGCTCCCGGTGCGGGGCGATGCGCTCGTGCCCGTACTTCAGCAGTGAGCGGCACTTCTGCGGGAAGCCGGCAGTGCAGCGGTCGCACTCCCCGCACGAGGCCGTGACCGACCACACCACGCGGTCGCCCACGCTCAGGTCCGCACCTTCGGCGTCGCGCACCCCGCCGTCGCCGACGGCGACGACCCGCCCCACGCTCTCGTGCCCGAGCACGAGCGGCACCGCCGCCGAGCGCCGGCCCTGCACGGTGTGCACATCGGAGCCGCACACCGTGGACAGCTCGACGGCGACGAGCACGTCATGTTCGCCGAGCGCGACGCCGGGTACGGCGACGGCCTCATGCGGCAGCCCTTCGCCGAGGAACGCCATCGCCACGGCGGGCGGGCGCAGCACCACGTCGCGGTGCACACCGGGAGGCCGGGTCAGAGTCGCCCGCATGTCAGTGCCCTCCCCTGCCGCGACCGACGAGAGCACCGCTTGCCGCCGACCGCGCCACGTATCGACGTCGACAGCCGGTGCATTCGTCGGCAAGTGGTGCACTCGCGGGCAGCACGACCTTCCCGCGCCCCATCACACGACGGCCGCGAGCGGCAGCAGGCCCTGCGCGGCGAGCGCGGGCTGCAGGTCGACGACGGATGCCAGCACAGCATCCGCTCCGGCATCCGTCAGCGCGACGCGGTCGTGCGCGCCGGTCAGCACGCCGGCGACGAACCCGGCGCCGGCGCTGCGGCCGGAGCGCACGTCGCTCGCGGTGTCGCCGGCGACGGCGACGGCGCGCACGTCGGATGCCCCCGCACGGAGCAGCGCGGTGAGCACCAGGTCGGGTGCGGGGCGCCCGCGCCCGGCATCCGACGGCGACAGCGCGATGTCGACGAGATCCGCCCAGCCGAGGGCGGCGATGATCGCGTCACGGGTCACCGGGGCGAAGCCGGTGGTGAGCGCGACCTGCAGGCCGGCGTCCTTCAGCGACTCGATCGCCGCCCGCGCGCCAGGGATCTCGGTGGCGCCCTGCTCGGCGATGATCTCCTCGTAGGCGCCCTCGAAGGCCGCCGTGGCTCGCTCCGCCGCGGCACGATCTCCGCCGGACAGGTGCGTGAACACGTCGATCTTGGACTGCCCCATGGTCTCGCGCACGTAGTCGAGCGCGTCGTCCCAGGGCATGCGGTCGGCGACGCCGGTGCGCTCAGCGGCGCGCTGGAACGACTGCTCCACCACACCGTCGTCGAGCACCGTGGTGCCGGCCATGTCGAAGACGACGAGTTCGATGGGGATCATGCGAGTGCCTCCTGGGCGGTGATGAGGGCGGACGACGATGCCCACCCGAGGGTCTCTGAGAGGGCGGTCTCGGCGAGGCCGAGTCCGCAGGTCATTCCGATGCCGGTGGTCGCGGCGAGCGCGAGCACGCCGTCGTCCACCTCCTCGCGGAGGAACTCGGCGGGGCCGGACGCGTACACGCCCTGCCAGCGCTCCAGCACCCGGAAGCTGTCCACGGCGAACAGCGCCCGCGCCTCGTCGAGGAACGCATCGAAGGCGGCCTCCGGCTGGAACGGCCCCGGCTGCACGTCCTTCACGTGCGAGTCGCCGACCAGCAGCGAGCCGTCGGGCAGCTGCGTGTACATCTGGTTCAGGTCGAGCGCGGCGAGATCGGGGCGCTCGGTGTGCAGGCGGTCGCGCACCGTCGCAGTCTCGGACAGGCCTGCGAAGCGTCCGTACCGCACCAGCGACCAGCCGGTCAGCAGCGGAGCGGTGAGCGGGGCCGGCAGGTCGGCGGCGACGCGCATCATGTCGAGCGCGCAGCGCTGGATGCCGGCATCCGCGGCGACTCCGGGCAGCAGCTGATCGAGGTCGTGGTTCACGGCGACGACCAGCTGCCCCGCGTCGATCGGACCGCGGGTGGTGTGCACGCGGCCGGTCTCGACCGCGGTGACCGCGGCGCGGAACCGGAAGTCCACGCCGAGCTCCCCGAGGTGCCGGACGATCGCGTCCGCTGCCTCGCGCGGATTCGCCTGCAGGTCGGCCTCGATGTGTGCACCGCCGACGAGATCGCCTCGGCGGAGCGGTGCGCGGCGACGCAGCTCACCGGCATCCAGCATCCGGATGCCGCCGTCCTGAGCCGCCTGCGCGAGCACGGCGAGCTCGTCGTCGTGCCGGGCCGCGATCAGAGTGCCCGACTCGCGCAGCCAGAACCCGGCGTCCTGCGCCAGGCGCAGCCAGAGTTCCCGTGCGACATCCGCGTACCGGCGGGCCTCGCCGGTCTGCGCACCGATGCAGAGGTGCCCGAAGTTGCGGATGGTGGCGCCCACCGGGCGCTCGGTGCGGTCGACGACGATGACGCTGAGCCCCCGGCGCGCGGCCGCGTAGGCAGCGCCCAGCCCGACGATCCCCGATCCGACGACGACGACATCTGCGCGGCTCATCGGAACACCTTCCTCATCCACATCGCGATGCCCTCGACGATCAGCACGGTCACGAGGATCATCAGCACGATGCTCGTCACCAGCGGGTAGTTCGACCCCTGCCCGGCGTTCAGCAGGTAGTAGCCGATCCCGCCGCCGCCGACGATGCCGAGCAGCGTCGCCGCACGGATGTTCGTGTCGAGCAGGTAGAACGTGTGGCCGATCAGGGCGCGCGAGCCCTGCGGCAGGGTCGCAGCGGCGTAGCGCTGCATCCGGGTGGCGCCCGCGGCGGTTATCGCGCGCTCCGGGCCGCGAGGCACCTCCTCGAACGAATCGGCGATCAGCTTGCCGAGCAGGCCGATGCCGCCGAAGGCGAGGGCGATTGTGCCCGCCTGCGCTCCGAGGCCGGTGATCACGATCAGCACGATCGCGAGGATCAGTTCGGGGATGCCGCGGATGATGACCAGCAGCAGACGGAACCCGCCCCTGACCCCGGCGTTCGGGGCGACGTTGCGCGCCGCGAGCGAGCCGATGCCGAGCGAGAGCACGAAGGTGATCAGGCATGCGGCGAGCGCGATCTTCACGGTGTCGAGCATGGCGCCGGCGATCACCGGGAAGCCGTAGTTGCCGAAGTCCGGCGGCCAGAACTTGGCGGCGACCTCGGGGATCTTCGCCCAGAAGGTGAGCAGGTCGCCCCACACGATGTCGCTCACCGCGACACCGGCGATCACGACGAGGATCGCGATGATGCCGCCGGAGACGTTGCGGACGCGGGCGGCGGTCCAGGGGCGACGCATCGCGGCGTCGACGCCTCCGTACCTCGTCTCGCTTCGCTCGCTCAGCACCCGATCTCCCGCTCCTCGCGTCCGTGTGAACAGCCGGACGAACACTCCCCGGCCCGCGTTCTCGCCCAGCATCGCGACGCGCACGGAGCTGGAGATGATCTCCATCACCACGCAGAGCAGGAAGATCACCAGGGCGATACCGAGGCCCAGGCCGTAGTTCAGCGACTTGAAGGCCTGCGACATGGCCATGCCGAGACCAGCGACGCCGACGTAGCCGAGCACGACCGAACCGCGCAGGTTGATGTCGTTGCGGTGCAGCACGGTGGCCACCCAGCTGGGCAGCACCTGCGGCAGGACACCCGAGAAGAACTCCTGCATCCGCGTTCCGCCTGCGGCGCGGATCGCGAGCCGCGGTCCCTCGTCGATCTGTTCGATCGCGTCGGCGAACATCTTCGAGATCATGCCGATCGAGTGGATGCCGATGGCGAGGATGCCGGGCAGCGTGCCGAGCGAGAACATCAGCACGAACACCATGGCCAGCACGACGTCGGGCAGTGCACGCGTGAAGACGCCGATGAAGCGGGCGATCGCGTGTGCGGTCCGGTTCGGCGTGGTGTTGGATGCCGCGAGGTAGGCGATCGGCACGGAGAGCACCGCTGCGAGCAGCGTTCCGGTCAGCACCAGTCCGACCGTGAGCACGGTGAGCTGCAGCAGCTCCTCGGCGGGCGGGAACTTCAGTCCGCCGACGCGCGCGAAGAAGTTCTGCGCGTTGCCCCAGCTGTCGGACAGTCCGGCGAACGAGATGTTCAGCTCGGCGAGAGATGCCACGGCGAGGCCTGCGATGACGAGCAGTGTGAGCGCGGCGGAGATGCGCTCCGGGCTGATGCGACGTCGAGGTGCGCGGGCGTCGATGTCGGCCGGCGGCGGGGTGGCGGGCCGCTGCACCCGTGGTGCGGTGAGCGTCATGCCACCGGCTCCGCGGCGAGCAGCTCGGTCTCGAGCGCGTTGAGCTCGGCGGTGGTGGTGGCGACGCGGCCGTAGATCTCCATGACCTTGGCCTTGTCGAGATGATCGGTCGTGGTGTCGAGCACGACCTCGCCGTGTCGCAGGCCGACGATGCGGTCGGCCCAGTCGATCGCGAGGTCCACCTGGTGCAGGCTGCACAGCACGGTGAGGCCGTCCTCGGCGGCGATCTCACGGATGAGTGCCATCACCTGCGAGCTCGATTCGGGGTCGAGCGAGGCGACGGGCTCGTCGGCGAGCAGCACCTCGGGGTTCTGCATGAGGGCGCGGGCGATGGCCACGCGCTGCTGCTGGCCGCCGGAGAGGGTGTCGGCGCGCTGGTAGGCGCGGTCGAGCAGGCCGACCCGGTCGAGGTGCCCGAGAGCGCGACGGCGGTGGGCGCGCGAATAGCTGAACAGTCCGAGCCGCGGTCCGCGGAGGCCGGCGAGCGATCCGGTCAGCACGTTCTCGAGCACGGTGAGTGAGCCCACCAGCTCGAACTGCTGGAAGATGAAGCCCACCCGGCTGCGCAGCCTGCGCAGGGCGCGTCCGCGCAGGCGGGTGACGTCCTGTCCGAGCACGTTCACACGGCCGGAGGTCGGCAGCTCGAGCGCGTCGAGGTGCCGCAGCAGCGTGGACTTGCCGGACCCCGAGAGGCCGAGCAGCACGACGATCTCGCCGCGGCCGACGCTGAGGTCGACGTCTGCCAGGGCGGTGGTCTGGTCGAAGCGCTTCGTGAGCGCCTCGATGCGGATGACCTGGTCGGTGTTCATGAGAAGTCTCCATTCCCGGCCGTCGAGCGAGCGACGAAGGAGTGAGACGAAACGTCTTCAGTAGAGGAGGACGCTTCGTCTCACTCCGTTCGCTCAACGGCCGACGGGCGTCAGCCCTGGCACTGGGTCGCGTTCGTCTTCTTGCAGATGTCGCGGATGACGTCGTAGTACTTGTCGTCGACCGGCTTGGTGGCGTAGAACGTCGCGCGGAAGGCATCCGAATCGGCGCTGGTGACGCCGGCGGCGATGATGTCGTCGATCGTGATCTCCGACAGCGATTCGGTGAGCGTCTTCTTCACGTCGTCGGGCAGCGCATCCGCGTAGACGAGCGGCGCGCCGGGCACCATGGTCTGGTCGATGACGGTCACCTTGTCGGACTTGGCGACCTCGCTGTCCTCGGCGAAGCCCGCCTCGCACTCCTTGCCCTCGCCGACCTTGGTGACGCTGACGTCGTGCTTGCCTGCGAAGACCGGGGTGACGTCCTTCTCAGGGTCGACGCCCGCCTCGAGCAGGTTGTAGGACGGGAAGAGGTAGCCCGAGGTGGAGGACGGGTCGACGAAGCAGACCTTCTTGCCCTTGAAGTCGGCGAGGCTCTTGATCGACGAGCCCTTGGGCACGATCGCCTGCGAGTAGTACCCGGGCTCCTGGCCCTCCTTGGTGACGATCGAGGAGATCGGGGTGAGCTTCGCGCCGTTGTTGGTGGCGGTGATGTAGGTGAAGCCCGAGAAGGAGGCGACGTCGACCTTGCCGGCGATCGCGGCCTCGATGAGTGCGGCGTAGTCGGTGGACTCGTGGTACTCCACCTTCTTGCCGGTCTCCTTGGCGATGTAGTCCATCAGCGGCTGATAGTTGGTCTCGGTGTCGACCGAGTCGGGCACGACGCCGAAGACGAGGGTGTTCGCGTCGACGGCGTAGCCGCCTTCCGCCTTGGGCTCTTCGGAGGAGCCGGTGGCACCGGCCGAGCCGGAACAGGCTGCGAGGCCGAGGGCGAGAGCCGCGGCACCGACCAGGGCGGGGAGAGCACGGAGCTTCATGAGGACCTTTCGGGTGTGTGTGGTGAAGGAACCGCGACCAACACTGACACCCGAATGCGCGAGAAATGTACCTATCTCGGCACTGTTCGCCGGTCGTTCACCCAAGATTTCCCGGGGTGAACATCCGCAGAACAGGGCTCCTGCGCACCGACCTGCGCAAGTAGTATGCCTATGTGTCCGAAGCTGTCTACCTGCGCATCGCAGAGGATCTGCGCGAGCGCATCGCCTCGGGTCAGTTGCGCCCCGGAGACGATGTGCCGACCGAGGCCGAGCTCGCCGACCGCTGGAACACCTCGCGCGGTCCGATCCGCAACGCCCTCGCCGCGCTGCGCGCCGAGGGCCTCGTCGAGACCACCCGCGGACGCCCGGCCAGGGTCGTCTCGAAGAAGGCGACGCAGGCCGTGGACATGTCGGTACCGTTCACGCGCTGGGCTCGCGATCTGGGTCTGCGACCCGGCGCGCAGACCCAAGAAGTGAGCCTGCGCCGTGCCGCCGACCTCGCCGAACCGCTCGGTGTGTCCCCCGACGATCAGATCGTCAGCGTGCTGCGGCTGCGACTCCTCGACGGCCGCTCGACCATGGTCGAGCGCCTGAACTACACCGAGGATGTCGGGCGTCTGCTGTTCCAGACCGACCTCGACGCGGTCTCGATCACCGAGTTCCTCGGCGACAACGGGCATCCGATCGTCGGCGTGCAGCACGAGATCGACGCGATCGCGGCGGACGAGAGGGATGCCGCGCTTCTGCGCGTGCCGCAGGGGTCGCCGATCCTGCGTCTGAGCCGCGTCTCGCGCGACGCGGAGGGCCGCATCTTCGAGGCATCCCAGGACCGCTACCTCGGCGACGTCGTGCGCTTCACCGTCTCCGGCTCCGGCATCTCCGCCGACGGCCAGTACCTGCGCGCGGTCGCAGGCTGAGGGGTCTCACACCGCGATCAGCGCCACTCCCGCCACGACCACGACGGATGCCCCGATCCGCCAGCCTGGCCGGCTCTCGCGCAGCACGAACGCGCCGAAGAGGCTGACCAGCACGACGCTCACCTCACGCAGCGGGGCGACCAGCGCGACAGGGGCGATCCTGATCGCCTGCAGCACGAGGATGTAGGCGAGAGGCGACAGCACGCCGAAGGCGATGATGCGCCGCCATTGCCTCCGCCACAGTGCACCCACCGCATCCCACCGCCGGCCGACCGCGACCGCGATCGTGAAGAACGGGATCTCGGCCGCGGCGCAGCCGACCATGAACGCCACCGGAGACAGGTGCCAGGTGCGCAGCGCGAAGGCATCCCAGATCGTGTACCCGGCGATCGCGACGCCGGTGAGCAGCCCGAAGACGAGCGCGGGGTCGAGACCGCGCCGACCCGTGGCAGGGCCCCGGTCGACCAGCCCGATCGCGACGACACCGGCGATCACCAGCAGCACGCCGACCAGGGCGATGGGCCCTGGCCGCTCCCCCAGCAGCAGCATCGCGATGATCACCGAGAGGAACGGGCCGGTGCCTCGCGCAGTCGCGTAGACCGTGGAGAGGTTGCCGGCCCGGTAGCCGCGCTGCAGCACCGTCATGTAGATCACATGGAGCACGCCCGAGACCCCGATGCCGAGCGCGATGCCTGCGACGTCGTCGGTGCCGAAACCACCGGTGAGCGGAATCGCGCCCGCCCAGATCACGGTGCTCGCGACCGCGCCCCACCACAGGAACGCGACGCCGGCACGACTCACGTCGTGCGCGATGATGTTCCACGCGGCGTGCACGACGGCCGCGGCGAGCGCCAGAGCGATGGCGATACCGGACATCCGAAGACCCTTCTGCCCGCCGCGGGCGCGACGAACGGGTCCTCCAGGCTTTTGTCCGTTCAGATGACGGTCCGCCGTTGGGCGGAAGACCGTGGCGCCGCTCGGACCAGGCGGGCGGATGCCCCGGAACCCTAGGCGCTGTCGAAGACCACCCTAGCCGTCACGATTACGATCGAAGGCATGCCCGTCTCTCCTGCCGCCCTCGCGCACGCCTCCGACCTCGCCGACTTCGTCGCCGCCTCCCCGTCGAGCTACCACGCGGCCGAAGAGGTCGCGCGCCGGCTCCAGGATGCCGGCTTCACCCGGCTGAACGAGGCGGATGCCTGGCCCGCGCAGCCCGGCGGGCGCTATGTCGTCGTGCGCGACGGCGCGGCCATCGCCTGGGTCGTGCCGACGGATGCCTCGGCCACCACGCCCACGCACATCCTCGGCGCGCACACCGACTCCCCCGGCTTCAAGCTGAAGCCCAAGCCGACCACCGGCGCCCGCGGCTGGCTGCAGGCCGGCGTCGAGGTCTACGGCGGTCCGCTGCTGAACTCGTGGCTGGACCGCGAGCTGCGCCTCGCCGGCCGTCTCGCCCTCTCCGACGGCCGCGTGGTGCTCGCCGACACCGGAGCGCTGCTGCGCCTGCCGCAGCTGGCGATCCACCTCGACCGCGGCGTCAACGACGGCCTCGCCCTCGACAAGCAGGTGAACACCCAGCCGGTGTGGGGCCTCGGCGACCCGGCAGACGCGGATCTGCTCGCCGAGCTCGCGGCATCCGCCGGCGTCGACCCCCGCGACATCCGCGGCTTCGACGCCGTCGTCGCCGACTCCGCGCGCGGCGCGGTGTTCGGCAAGGACGATGCGTTCTTCGCCAGCGGACGCCTCGACGACCTGGCATCCGTGCACGCCGGCGTCGTGGCGCTGCTCGCCGCCGCGGGCCCTTCGTCAGGCTCAGGAACCGGCTCGAACATCATCCCGGTGCTCGCCGCCTTCGACCACGAGGAGCTCGGCTCCGAGTCGCGCTCCGGCGCGGCCGGCCCGTTCCTCGAGGACGTCCTGGAGCGCGTCTACGAGCAGCTCGGCGCGGATGCCGCGGACCGGCGGCGCGCGTACGCCGCCTCGTGGCACCTGTCCAGCGACGTGGGGCACTCGGTGCACCCGAACTACTCGCAGCGGCACGACCCGGTGGTGCAGCCGCTGCTCGGCTCGGGCCCGATCCTGAAGATCAACGCCAACCAGCGCTATGCGACCGATGCCGTGGGCGCCGCCGCCTGGGCCTCGTGGTGCGAGGCATCCGGCGTCGCGTCGCAGGAGTTCGTGTCGAACAACGCCGTGCCCTGCGGGTCGACGATCGGGCCGATCACGGCGACGCGCCTCGGAATCCGCACGGTCGACATCGGCATCCCGATCCTGTCGATGCACTCGGCCCGCGAGCTCGCCGGCGTCAGCGACCTGCATGACCTGTCGCGCGTGGCGGAGGCGTTCTTCGCCGGCTGACGATCTGGCCGCAGGGCTCTGCGCGGTGCCAGGATGTGAGCATGACCGCAGAGAGCACCTCGACGTCGACGCTCATCGAGCGCACCGGGATCGAGATCATCCCCGAGTCCGATCGCACCGCCAAGCCGCGCGACCTCTTCTGGCCGTGGTTCGCGGCGAACGTCTCGGTGTTCGGCATGTCCTACGGCTCGTTCGTCCTGGGCTTCGGCATCTCGTTCTGGCAGGCGACGATCGTCTCGGTGATCGGCATCGTGGTGTCGTTCTTCCTGTGCGGGCTGATCGCGATCGCCGGCAAGCGCGGTTCGGCGCCGACCATGGTGCTGTCCCGGGCGGCGTTCGGAGTGCACGGGCAGAAGGTGCCCGGCATCGTCTCCTGGCTGACCTCCATCGGCTGGGAGACGTTCCTCGCGATCATGGCGGTGCTCGCCACGGCCACCGTCATCACCCAGCTCGGCGGCGACGGCGACAGCGTCGCGCTGAAGATCATCGCGACGATCATCGTGGCCGCCCTCATCGTCACGGCGTCCGTGCTCGGCTACCACACGATCATGAAGCTGCAGTCGGTGCTGACCTGGGTGACCGGCGTCGTCACGATCCTCTACATCATCCTCACCATCCCGCACATCGACTTCGCCGCGGCACTGTCGAAGCCCGACGGCAACATCGGCCAGGTCATCGGCGCTCTCGTCATGGTGATGACCGGCTTCGGCCTGGGCTGGATCAACATCGCTGCGGACTGGTCGCGCTACCAGAAGCGCACCGCGCCCGACGGTGCGATCATCTTCTGGAACACGTTCGGCGGCTCGATCGCACCGGTGATCCTGGTGATCTTCGGTCTGCTGCTCGCGGGCTCCGACGACAAGCTGTTCCTCGCCGTGCAGAACGACCCGATCGGCGCGCTCGCCACACTGCTGCCGATCTGGGTGCTCGTGCCGTTCCTCGTCACGGCGGTGCTCGCGCTGGTCTCCGGCGCCGTGCTCGGCATCTACTCGTCCGGGCTGACGCTGCTGAGCCTCGGCATCCGCATCCCGCGCCCCGCCGCCGCGGGCATCGACGGCGTGATCCTCACCATCGTCACCATCCTGGTGGTGTTCGGCGACGAGGGCTTCCTCGGCCCGTTCCAGTCCTTCCTCATCACGCTCGGCGTACCGCTGGCGGCTTGGGCGGGCATCCTCATCGCCGACATCCTGCGCCGCCACAGGGACTACGACGAGGACGCGCTGTTCGACGCGAACGGACGCTACGGCGCCTGGGACTGGACCTCGATCATCACGATGCTGGTCGCGTCGGTGATCGGCTGGGGCTTCGTCGTGAACAACTTCGCGGTAGACGCCTCGTGGAACAACTGGCAGGGCTACCTGCTGCCGCTGATCGGCGGCAAGGATGGCGCGTGGGCCTACGCGAACCTCGGAGTCTTCTTCGCGCTGGTGCTCTCGTTCCTGGTGACGTGGTTCGCGCGAGCGGCGAAGATCCGCCGCCAGGAGGCCGACGCGTGACCGCGGTTCCTGAGCGCCCTTCGTCACTTCGTCTCGCTTCGCTCGCTCAGCACGGCGCTCGCTCCGCTCACTCAGGACCCGGAGCACAGCGACGAGACGAAGGATGGCTGGTCGTCATCGACCCGCAGAACATCTTCGCGGCGCCCGATTCCGACTGGGGTTCGCCGTTCTTCGCGGAGGCCTTCGCGAACATCGGCCGGCTGGCCGGCGCGTTCGGCGAGAACGTCCTTGTCACCAGATGGATGCCGACGGCCGACCGCTCCACGGCCTGGGGCGACTACTTCGCGGCGTGGCCGTTCGCGGACAGACCGGCATCCGACCCGCTGTTCGACCTCGTCCCCGAGGCGCACGACCTGTCGCCGCATCCCACGCTCGACCTGCCGACATTCGGCAAGTGGGGGCCCGAGATCGAAGCGATCGTCGGGCGCGGCGCGCGCGTCGTCCTCACCGGCGTCTCGACCGACTGCTGCGTGCTCTCCACGGCTCTCGCCGCGGCGGATGCCGGGGCGCATGCCACGATCGCGGCGGACGCCTGCGCAGGCTCGACCGCTGACAACCACGCAGCGGCGCTGCACGTGATGGGGCTGTATCCGCCTCAGCTGACGGTCTCGGACACAGCGGCGGTGCTCGCGAGCCGTTAGGCATTTCATCATTGTGACGACCGTCGCAATCATGTTACTCTCGCGACATGGCTGATCAGCAGAACGAGCGCGACCTGGAAGAGGGGATCGTCACCGATCTCAAGGATCGGATGACCTACGGGTCGTACCTCGACCTCGACAGGCTGCTCGGGGCGCAGCATCCGGTCTCGGTGCCCGAGCACCACGACGAGATGCTGTTCATCATCCAGCACCAGACCACCGAGCTGTGGCTCAAGCTCGTGCTGCGCGAGCTCGATACCGCGCGGGTGCGCCTCGCCGAGGACGACCTGCGGTCGGCACTGAAGCACATCGCAAGGATCAAGCACATCCAGGAGGTGCTGACCCAGCAGTGGTCGGTGCTCGCCACGCTCACTCCCACCGAGTACGCCGAGTTCCGCGGCGAGCTGGGCAACTCCTCCGGCTTCCAGTCCGTGCAGTACCGCGCCGTCGAGTTCGCGCTCGGCAACAAGAACGAGAAGATGCTCGGCCTGTTCCGCGACCACCCCGAGAACCTGGCGATGCTCACCGCCGAGTTCGAGCGCCCGACCCTGTACGACGAGTTCCTGCGCTATGTCGCCCGACGCGGACTGCCGGTGCCGGCATCCATCCTGGAGCGCGACGTGCGCCTGCCGTACCGCGAGACTCCGGAGCTGGTTCCGGTGCTGCGCGACGTGTACGAGAACCCGAAGGAGCACTGGGAGCTCTACGAGGCCTGCGAGGAGCTCGTCGACGTCGAGGACAACTTCCAGTTCTGGCGCTTCCGGCACCTGCGCACGGTCACCCGCACCATCGGCATGAAGCGCGGCACCGGCGGATCGACCGGCGTCGACTTCCTGCAGCGGGCGCTGTCGCTGACCTTCTTCCCCGAGCTCTACACGGTGCGCACCGAGATCGGCAAGGACGAGCGGATCGGCCTGTGATCCACTCCGTCCGCTATCACCGCGACGGCGGGTCGCACGAGGGCTCGCTCGTCTCGGATGCCGCCGGCGTTCGACTGCGGGCGGAGCCGGCGCCCGCCGGATCGCCGCGGCTCGACGGCATCGTCACCGGTCGGTTCACCGATCATCACGTGCATCTCCAGCTCGTCGATCCCGCACTGCTGAGGACCTCCCGTCTGGGGCGGGTGGTGGACCTCGGCGCAGACCTCGCCTCGATTCGCGCGCTGTCCGCGCAGACCGATCCCGCTCTGTCCGGTGTCCCCGCTCCCCCGAAAGCCGTGTCCGCTGTCGCGACCGACACCGACGGGATCCCCGTGCCGACGGTCGCCCTCGACGGCGTCGCCGACGATCCCGACCGTCCTGCACCGGCATCCGCCGCGCCCTCGCCGGGACTGCCGCTTGCCGGGCGATGCGTGATCGACTTCGCCGGACCGTTCCTCACCGCACCCGGCGGTTATCCGTCCGACCGGACCTGGGCACCGAACGGCGCGGTCGTCGAGTTGCGCGACGCCGCCCATGCCGCTGCGGTCGTCGCCGAGCTGGCGGAGGCGGGAGCCGTCGCCCTGAAGGCCGTCGCGCACTCGGAGGCAGGCCCCGTGCTCGCCGACGATCTGATGCGCGTGCTCGCCGAGCTCGCCGACGAGCACCGGCTTCCGCTGATCGTGCACGCCGAGGGCCGAGGTCAGGCGCAGCGCGCCGCAGCGCTGGGGGCAACGGCGCTCGCGCATGCGCCGTTCACCGAGCGGTTGGACGACGACGAGATCGCCCGGCAGGCGGCGTCCGTCGCGTGGATCTCCACGATCACCGTCCACGACGAGGAGCACGGCGCGATCGCGCTCGACAACGTGCGCCGCTTCGTCGCAGCCGGCGGCACGCTGCTCTACGGCACCGACATGGGCAACGGGCCGACGCCGGTGGATCTGAACGCCTGCGAGGTCGCCGCTCTTCGTGAGGCGGGAGTCGAGGGCCTTCTGCTGCTGCGCGCTCTCGCGCCGCTCGATCCACTGACCCCTGGGGCGTCGCTGCTGCTCGTGCCCGAGGACGACCCCGCCTCCGCCCGCCTCCTGACCCGCACCGACCGGCCGAGCGACGTCGCCGCGCCGGCATCCGTCTGATCGAAGAAGAATCCGAGGACCGACATGACCGAATCCCCCGAGGACCTGCACCGCCGCGTCGCCGGGCTGTCCGCCCCCGACCTCGCCTCCGAGGCCGCCAGGCTCGATGCCGCCGACCCGCTTACGCACCACCTGGCCGCATTCGCGGAAGCGCCGGGAGTGACCGCCTATCTCGACGGCAACTCTCTGGGCCGGCCGCTCGCCGACATGCCCGAGAAGGTCGCGCAGTTCATCCGCGAGGACTGGGGCACCCGACTCATCCGATCCTGGGACGAGCAGTGGATGGAGCTGCCGATGCGCCTCGGAGACCGGATCGCATCCGTCGCGCTCGGCGCCGCCGAGGGCCAGACCGTGGTCGCCGACTCGACGAGCGTCATGCTGTACAAGCTGATCCGCGCGGCCGTCGCCGCGCGCCCCGGCCGTGACGAGATCGTCATCGAGGCGGGCAACTTCCCCACCGACCGGTTCATCGCCGCCGGCATCGCGGACGAGGTCGGCGCGACGCTGCGCTGGGTGCAGCCCGACGAGATCACCGGGGTGTCGGTCGACGACGTGCGCGCCGTCACCTCGGACCGCACCGCGCTGGTCGTGCTCAGCCACGTGGACTATCGCTCCGGTGCGCTGGCGGACATGCCGGGCATCACTGCGGCCGTGCACGAGGCGGGTGCGCTCATGCTGTGGGATCTGTGCCACTCCGTGGGCGTCGTGCCCATGCAGTTGGACGCCTGGGGCGTCGACCTCGCGGTCGGCTGCACCTACAAGTATCTGAACGGCGGGCCGGGCTCCCCCGCGTTCGGCTACGTGCGCAGTGAACTGCAGGGCTCGATCACCCAGCCGATCCACGGCTGGTGGAGTGCCGCCGACATCTTCGCGATGGGCCCTTCGTACCAGCCGGTACCCGGCATCCGGCAGCTGCTCAGCGGCACCCCGCCGGTGATGTCGATGCTCGGGATGCAGGGCATGCTCGACCTCATCGACGACGCCGGCATCGGCGCCGTGCGCGCGAAGTCGATCTCGCTGACCGACTTCGCGGTGCGCGCCTACGACGAACTGCTCGCGCCGCTGGGCGTGCGCCTGCTCAGCACGAGGGATGCCGCGGGCCGAGGCGGGCACATCACGATCGGCCACGACTCGTTCCAGCGCGTGACGCAGGAGCTGTGGGGGCAGGGCGTCATCCCCGACTTCCGCTTCCCCGACGGCATCCGCCTCGGTTTGTCGCCGCTGAGCACCTCGCACGAGGAGACGCTGCGCGGCGTCGTCGCCGTGCGCGACGCGCTGAACAGCGGTGACTGAGGTCAGCGTGTCCCGGGTCCTGAGCGAGCGAGGAACGAGCGAGACGAAGGACGTTCCTGTGCTCGATGACATCGATGCGCGGCCCGGCAGCACCACCTCGCTGCTGCGCACGACGATCGGACTGTACCTGCGCCGGCTGGACGGCGAGATCACGTCGGCCGCGCTGGTGCGGGTGGCCGGCGATCTCGGCATCCTCCCGGCTCCCGCTCGCACAGCGATCGCTCGCCTCAAGCAGAAGGGGCTGCTGCTGTCGCAGTCCGGCGGGTACGCCCTGAATCCCGCGGCGATCCGGATGCTCGAACGCGGCGACCGCCGCATCTTCGAGGTGCGCCGGATGCAGGCCGGAGCCCCATGGTGCCTGATCTCGGCGACCATCCCCGAGGCCCGGCGAGACCTGCGACACCAGCTGCGCCGGCGGTTGCAGTTCATCGGCGCGGGATCGGTCGCGCCGGGGCTGTGGATCGTCCCCTGGTATCTCGACGACGAGGTCGGCCAGCTGCTCGACGAGCTGGGTGCGCGGGAGTTCGCAACGCGCTTCCGCGCCGACGATCCTCGTCCGGCTGCGCCGCTGCCCGAGGCCGTCGCCGGATGGTGGGACCTCGACTCTCTCCGCGCCGAGCACCTGCGATTCCAGGCATCCGTCGACGCGCTGCCGGACGAGCCCTTCGCCGCCTATGTGCGACTGATCGACAGTTGGCGCGTGCTGCCGTACGTCGATCCGGGCCTGCCCGCCGAGCTGCTGCCGGCGGACTGGCCCGGCGAGCGCGGCTTCGCCGCCTTCGCCGACCTGTCCGCCCGCCTCGCCGCACCGGCGTGGCAGCACGTCCGCGCCGTGACCGCCTGAGACGAGTCTCCCCTCACGATGACCAGCTTTCGTCCACTGTCCATCGACCCCGAGAATCGCCGGGTCGGTCTGCACGGGCGATGGGTACGCTCGCTGCCACGCCCCGCTCTCGAGGTGCAGAATGAGACGTATGTCCATGTCCCCTGAGCTCATCGCGACCCTCTCGGTCGGCGTGACCATGGTGATCGGCATGTTCAGCGGCTTCGCCTGCATGATCCAGCGCATCGATCGTGGCGACGATCGGCTCGGGGCCTCGATCAACGCGCGCATCGACAGACTCGACGACCGAGTCGACAAGCTCGACAACCGGATCGACAAACTCGACAACCGGATCGACAAGCTCGACAACCGGATCGACAAGCTCGGCAACCGGATCGATGGCCTGACCCAGGAGCTCACCGAAGTCAAGATCACGATCGCACGGCTCGAGGGACCCCCGCCCCGGCTGGCGTTCACGCGCTGAGCCGGGACAGAGGCGCCTCGATTCAGCCGAGCTCGGCGATGAATGCGGCGACGTGCTCGCGCAGGCGCAGCATCCGCAGGTCGCGGGCGAGCTCGCGGTCGTAGCCCTCGTAGGCAAGCGGCGGCAGCCTGCGCACGTTCGCCGAGCAGCCGAAGTTCTCGCAGACCAGGGTGCCGATCGTGTTGCCGTTACGACCAGCCGCGCCGGCCTTGCGCGCCGAGAAGAACTGCACGTCGTTGCGGAGCGTCACGTCGTCGCACCAGGAGCACTGGGCGCGGCGCACGACCCGGTGCTCGGCGCGCTGCAGCAGCACGCCGATCGGGCGCTTGTCGATCTCGGCGACGATGTACGCCCGTTTGGGCATCTTCGGATCGAACCAGCCCAGGAAGTCCAGACCGGCGAAGTCGATCTCGTCGAAGTCGGCGGGCAGGGTGAGCGATGAGGCCTCTTTGCGGGAGGCGTTGAGGAAGGAGGCGCGGATGGCGCGCTCGTCGAGGGGAAGCATGAAGGTGCCTTCTATGAGATGAGGTGAATGGGTGCGATGGAGCACCGGTGACGGGAGTTCCGCCGCCGGCTGATCGTCAGCCTCTGCCGCCGGCGCGCGATGCGCCGACGACCACCTTCAAGAAATGCACCCGGAGAGTCTACGCCTCCCCACTAGGGTGAACGCATGACGCCGTCTGCTGGAACCGGGATGCCGCTGCGCGATTACCGCGTGCATCGCTATGTCAACGCGTTCTGTCCGCGGTGTCATGAGGAGAAGCCCGACCAGCCGCTGTCCGAGGTGCGCCGGCTTTCGGGCTGGCTGGCCGACCGCGACGGCACCGTGTGGCTCGAGCGCGGATGCCCCGAGCACGGCCTGATCTCGACGATGTACGACGAGAACGCCGAGATCCTCCGGTATCTCGAGCAGTGGACCGCGCCGACGAAGGTGCACACCCCCGACACCGCCGGCAACTTCAAGCCGGTGCCGCAGGCGTATGAGGACGGCCTGCCCGAGATGCAGACGCAGCACACCTGCATCCTGCTCGAGGACATCACCGACCACTGCAATCTGAAGTGCCCCACCTGCTTCGCCGAGTCGAGCCCTGCGATGGCCGCCGTCGCACCGCTGGCAGAGGTGCTGGCATCCGTGGATGCGAAGCTCAGCCGCGAGAACGACCGTATCGACGTGCTCATGCTGTCCGGCGGGGAGCCGACGCTGTATCCGTGGCTCGAGCAGCTCATCGAGCATCTGGTCGCCCGGCCGATCGTGCGCATCCTGCTGAACTCGAACGGCCTGCGCATCGCGAACGACGACGAGTTCGTCGGGTTCTTGAAGAAGCATCGCGAGCGCGTCGAGGTGTACCTGCAGTACGACGGCGAGGAGGCGGACTCGGTCGCCTTCCACCGCGGTGCCGACATCCGCCGCTTCAAGGAGCGGGCGCTCGAGCGCCTCGCGGATGCCGGGGTCTTCACCACGCTCACGATGACGGCGACCCTCGGCGTGAACGACCACGAGATCGGCGCGGTGATCCGCCGGGCGCAGGCCACGCCGTACGTCGGCGGGGTGACGATCCAGCCCGTGTTCGGATCGGGACGCTCGGCCGGCATCGATCCGGACGACCGGCTCACGCACACCGGGGTGCTCGCGCGCCTCGGCCCGCAGACCGACGGCGACATCACCTGGCAGGACCTCACGGCGCTGCCGTGCAGCCATCCGCACTGCTGCTCGGTCGGCTACTTCCTCAAGGACGACTCGGACGAGTGGAAGTCGCTGGTCGCCCTGATCGGCCACGAGCGGCTCAAGGAGTTCCTCGACCTGAACCCCGACCTGCTAGCGAACCGCATCGCGGATTCGAACGTGAACAAGGCGATCCGCGACGTGGTGAAGAGCTCGCTGCTCGATCTGCTCAGCGAGCAGTCGTCGCTCTCGCATCCGTCGATGGGCGACATCTGGCGCGACATCTGTGTGAACTGCGACCTGGGCATCGGCACGCTCGCGACACTCGCTGCTTCGCGGCTGCCAGGGCAGCACGGCCGCATGCGTGCGATGCTCGCCGAGCGAGTGCTGCGCATCACCGTCAAGCCGTTCATGGACATCAACACGATGATCGAGGAGCGGCTCACGCAGTGCTGCGTGCACGTGGCGACCGTGAACGAGCAGACGAACGCGCACCAGTGCGCGCCGTTCTGCGCGCTGCAGGCCTGGGCGCCGCTGAGCCGTACCCGCATCTCGACGGCGACAGGCCGTCCCGCCGAGTCGACGACCGACGTACGTCCGACCGGCGGGCGCACCCGATTGCCGGTCCTCGGACGCTGAGCGAGCGAAGCGAGACGAAGCGGATGACCCACGACTACAGCCACCTGAACCAGCGCGACCCGTCCGTGCCGGACGCGAAGCCGTTCGACCCGCTGCGGCTGTGCGTGTTCACGACGATCGCGCTGATCTCCTGCGTGCTCGGCCCGATCGCCGTGCTCGCCTTCGCGCTGATCGCGATCGCCGGGTACGCGAAGGCCCGCCGCGGCGGCCTGATGCGCTCGCGCTGCAAGCTCGGCGACACCCGGCTGGTGCTCGCGTACCTGTCGGTGATCGCCGTGGCCGCGGCCGTCGCGATCCCGTTCTGGGTGATGCTCTGGATGCGGATGCTGGGAGGCTGACGTGTTCCCGACCCTGCACGACATCGCACCGTGGCTGCCCCCGCTGGGCACCCACTCGGTGTTCGTCGCGCTGGGAATGCTCGCCGCCGGAGCGATCTTCCTGATCGAGCGGCGACGCCGTGGCATCACCGATCCTCGACTGGTCTACCTGGTGATGGGCGCGATGGTGGGCGCCGCGATCATGTCGCGCCTCGGCACCTGGGCGCAGCACCTCGACCCCTCGAAGAACCTCAGCCTGGGCGAGCAGCTGCTGCGCGGCAACGCCTCGGTGCTCTCGGCCATGGTCGGTGCCTGGCTGGGCGTGCACGTCGCGAAGAAGATCGTGAAGTACCCGGATCGCACCGGCGACCTGTTCGCCCCGGCCTTCGCGCTCGCGATGGTGATCGGACGGATCGGATGCCTGCTCACCGAGCGCCCCGGCACGCCGACCGGCGGCGACTGGGGCATCGTGCTCGATGCGGATGCCGCCGCACGAACCGGCTCGATCGCCGGCGTGCCGCTGCATCCGAGCTTCGTCTACGAGATCGTGTTCCAGGCTCTGGCGTTCGCGGTGCTGTGGTTCTGGCTGCGGCACCGCCCGATCGCCGCCGGCGAGACGCTGACGATCTACATCGCCGCCTATGCGGTGTTCCGGTTCTTCGTCGAGTTCGTCCGCGGAAACGACGTCGCCTGGATGGGGCTGACCCGGCCCCAGCTCTTCCTGCTGGTCACGATCCCGCTGCTCGCGGCGCGAATCGTCTGGATGCTGCGCAGCGGGCGCTTCCGCACCGCTGCGTCACCCTCTGAGGAGAGGACGGTGCCCGCATGAGCACGCCCGAGAACCCCACGCCCGATCCGGCCGCGCAACCACCCCAGCCGCCGCAGCCGCCCGCCTGGGAGGTGCAGCCGCCCGCCGGGCCCGCCCTGCCGCCGCCGGACCCGGCCCCACCGGCACAGCCGGACGCCCCGGCACCGCCGGCGCCCGATCCTGCGGCGTTCCCGCCGCCGTACGGTCAGCCCGCTCCCCCGTATCCGCAGCAGCCGTACCCGCAACCCGGATATCCGCCGCAGGCGCCCGAGGCGTACCCGGCGCAGGGCTACGCCGGCGGATATCCGCAACCCGGCCCGCCGCCGGCTCCGAGCAACACCGGCAAGATCGTCGGCATCACCTGTGGCTCGCTCGCCGCTCTGTTCTTCATCGCCGTCGCCGCAGGCTTCATCGTCATCATCGGCCCCTGCTTCGGTCTGTTCGGCGGGTATTGAGGGGGGGGGACGACGACGTGACCGACAAGCCCGGCGATCCGGACCAGCCCGACGAACCTGTCCCGCCGCCTACCGCGCCCGGCCCGGAACAGGCTCGTCCTCCGGAGACGCTCCGCCCCCTGGGCTGGGCCGGCGGCGCTCCGCCGCCCACCGGCGATCCCATGAGCCCAACGGAGAAGTCCGCCCCCGGCATCGGTGCCGGCGCCGGGATCGGATGCGGGCTTCACGTGATCGCCTTCGTGATCTGGCTCGCCCTCATCTCTGTGATCGCCTCCGGCGAGGCTTCGATCCTCACGTCGACCATCCCAGGCAGACTGGCACCGTTCCTCGTCGTCGCGGCGATCTCGCTCGGGCTGCTGATCCCCGCACGGACACGGCGGATGGGCGCCGGCATGACGATCGTCGCAGCGGCCTCCTGGCTCATCGTGATCGGCCCGTGCCTCGGGTTCCTCGGCTGAGGACAGCGAATGACGGGCGACGAGCACATGCCTTCGGAAGCACCAGCACGCCGGCATTCCGCCCTCCAGTTCTGGGCAGGCATCGCGATCGGCGTGCTGCTCCACCTCCCCGCCCTGATCTACGTGATGCGCGCCCCGAACGCCATGACCGCTGAGGGTCTCGGTTGGTCGCTGCTGCCGACAGCTGTCGCGGCAGCACTCGGCATCACGCTGCTGTTCTTCCGGGGGAAGCGGCCCGTCGGAGCCGGCGTGGTCACCGCGGCATCCGTGCTCTGGCTGATCTTCCTCGGGCCGTGCGTGGGCCTGCTGTTCATGTTCGGTACGTTCGACTGAATTGTTGCGCTCCGTTTCGCCCCTGATCGCGCGTTCCAGGAAGCGGACGTACTCTCGGTGAAACCGATCGTCAGGAGATCCACCGTGACCAGCCAGCACACCCGCCTTTCGCCCCTCGAGGTGCGTGAGCGTGCGGCGTGCATGTGCGACCACGGATTCGCCTGCTCCTCCTTCGCCCCAGGGCACGCTCTGCACCTGATCCAGGCCCGCATGGCGTCGGCGACGCCGCTGGGCTGGACGGACGCGATCGTGGTGGAGGCCGACCCGGCCTCCGGCATCCTGTCACTGCGGACGCTCGAGGGCGACCTGCATGTGATCTGGAACAGCGGCGGAGCCGCGCTCGAAGCACCGGCAGGCAGCCCGGTCGCACTGCATCGCGACTACGGCGTGCTGGCGTACGGCCGCGTACAGTTCAACGTCGCCGCCGTCTGATTCTCAGGCTCCGAACGGCCGCCCGTCCACGCGGGCCGCTTCGTATTCGACGTCGACGGTGCTGAGCACCTGCGCGAAGACGTCGGCGTGATCGACGCCGACGCCGGATGCCGCGGTGATGCCGGGGCCCTCCGCGCCGATCCACGCCGTCCGCTCGGCATCGGTGTCACCACCGTGGTGCCCCTCGTCGAGGTGCCCGTGGTCGGTGAGCACGATGATCGTCCAGTCCTCGTCGGCGCGCCCGGGACGGGCGTCGATCGCCGCGCGCAGCACGCCCAGCTGACGGTCGCAGGTCTCGATCGCGGCGCGGTAGCGCGGCGTCACACCCTCGGCGTGCCCCACGGCATCCGGCAGCACGAAGTACGCGAAGACGATGGTGTGATCGGCGGCGAGCAGCTCCTGAGCCGCCCGCCCGCACACCGCCTCGTCGATCGCGGCGATGCCTTCCAGCGACTCCAGCTGCCCCACGGGCGGACGGTAGCCGCCGGCGAAGAGCGGCCCGCCGGACATCCTCGTGAACAGCGGTGCCCACTCCCCCGCGGCGAACACGGTGGCGCCAGGGCGCGCGCTCCGGAACACCGTGAAGAAGTCGGGATGCTCGGCGAAGCGATTCGGGGCGAAGTCGTTGTCGATCACACCGTGCCGGTCGCTGTGCACGCCGGTCGCCATGGTCGACCACACCGGCCCCGAGATCGTCGGATCCTTCTCGTTCACCCGCACCGCGCGCACGAACCCCCGAGCCCCGAGCGCATCGAGATGGGGAGTTGCGGCCCGTCGCCGTTCGTCGTCGCGAACCCCGTCCCAGCCGACGACGAGCACGCGCGAGGTGCGCGGCCCGGTGGATGCGCTCATGCGGCCGGCTCGACCGGATGCTGCTGGATCCCGGCTCCGGCCGGTCCCTGACGGATGCCCAGCCGTTCGAGCACGGCTGCGGCGGCTGCCGCCCTGGCCTCGAACTCGGGCCACGATGACGACGACACCGACCAGGCCTTCTCCGCGACTGCGAGCAGACGCGGGAACAGCATGCCCTCGATGTCCTGCTCGGTGATCACGGTCTCGGTCCAGAGCGGCGCCTCGACGCCGAGGATCGCCTCGGCGGGGACGCCGTCCAGCACATCGGCCGGGTCCCAGGAGTAGGCCTGCTCGAGAGAGATCGCCGGCGCGGACCAGGTCAGGCCGACCGGGTGCTCGGCCGTGGGCTTCATGTCGAGATAGACCAGGTCCGAGGGCGACAGGATCACGCCTCCGAGTGCACCGAAGGTGCGCGCGTTGCGCTGCGACTCGGGCTCGACGCTGCGCCCCCAGTACTGGCCGACCGTGCCGGGCTCGAGGTCTTCGCCCTTGCCGGCCTCATGCCAGGCGATCGGCGTCTTGCCCTGCGCGGCGACCGCCCGAGTGGCACGCGCGAGGAAAGCGACGAACTGCGCCGCATCGGTCGCGAACGCCTCGTCCCCTCCGACGTGCACGTACTCGCCCGGCGTCTCCGCGGCGACCCGCGCGATCACCGTCTCGACGAAGCGATCGGTCTCCGCGGCGGTGAGGTCCAGCGTCGAGAACCCGACCTCCGTGCCCGTGTACGGCTCGGGGACGACGCCCGCCGGCGCGAGATCCGGGTATGCCACGAGTGCGGCGTTCGTGTGACCGGGCAGGTCGATCTCCGGCACGATCACGACGTGGTGCCGCTGGGCGTGGGCGACGATGCGGCGGTAGTCCTCGATCGTGAACGCCCCACCCGCTCCGCCGCCGACCTGGGTCGCCGCGCCGGAGCGCGTGAGTTCGGGCAGCTCGGGGATCTCGATCCGCCAGCCCTGGTCGTCGGTGAGGTGCAGGTGCAGCCGGTTGAACTTCAGCGCGGCGATGCGCTCGATGAGCCGCAGCACGACGTCGGCGTCGAAGAAGTGTCGTGAGACGTCGAGCATCACGCCGCGGTACCCGTACCGCGGCGCGTCCTCGACGCGGAGCGCGGGGATCTCTCCGCCGCCCGCGTGCACGAGCAGCTGGAACAGGGTCTGCAGACCGTTGTGCGCACCCTCCGCGTCGCCGGCGGTGATGACGATGCCGGCATCCACCGTCAGCGTGTACCCGCCGGCGGCCGGCCTGTCGGCGATGTCGATGACGACGTCTCCGGCGCGCGCCCCGCCCTCCGCGGCCCCGAGGTCCAGGCCTGTCGCGGCACGGATCACGCTCCGTGCCGAGTCACGGGACTCCGCGGAGAAGGCGATGATCCGCGACCGCGCGGTCAAGGCGGTCGCAGCGCCGTCGGTGCTGTCGATCATCGTCGGTGCAGGGATCAGGCCGGGGAGGGTGTCGGGCATTCTGTCATCTCTCTTCGTCGTGAGGTCTTGTCGGAGGGAGGGGCCGTCAGCCCTTGACCGCGCCGGCCGTCATGCCGGTCACCAGCTTGCGCTGGACGATCAGGAAGAACACGATCACGGGCACCGAGAACACCAGCGACGCGGCCATCTGCGAACCGTAGTCGGTGCCGGTCAACGGCGAGCTGAATGACGCCAGCCACACCGGCAGCGTGTACATCGACTGGTCCTTCATGAACGTGTACGCGTAGATGTAGTCGTTCCAAGCGGCCGAGAACGCGAAGACGCTGCTCGCGATCAGGCCTGGCACCATCAGCGGGAAGAGCACCGACCAGAGGATGCGCCAGGTCGAGGCGCCGTCCATCTGCGCGGCCTCCTCGAGCTCGACGGGGATGTTCATGAAGAAGCCGCGCAGCACCCAGATCGAGAACGGCAGCGCTGTGGCGATGTACGCGAGGATCAGCCCGCCGTACGTGCCGACCAGCCCCAGGTCGTTGTAGATGAGGAACGTCGGGATCAGCAGCGCGGTCGAGGGCAGCATCTGCACGACGAGGATCGCGACCATCATCCCGCGGCGCCCGCGGAACCGGAATCGGGTCAGAGCGGCCGCTGCGAAGAACGCGATCAGCACGGAGAAGAACACCGCGGCGACCACCACGATCACGCTGTTGCGCAGGTTCACGAGGAACGTGGTACCGACGAGCGCGGTCACGAAGTTCTGCAGGTCGATCGAGGTGGGCAGGAACACCGGAGGGGTGGTCATCACCTCGGAGCGCGGCTTGATCGCGGTGATGACCATCCAGTACACCGGGAAGGCCCAGACGACGGCGAAGATCCCGCCGACGATGTTGATGCCCCACCGCACCTTGCGGCGGCGACGCGGTCGCGAGACGGTGTGGTCGGTCACAGGTCCTCCCCGGAGCGGATCAGGTTGCGGATGTAGAGGGCGCTGAACAGCATCAGCAGCACGGATGTCACTATCGCCGCGGCCGAGCCGCGGCCGATGTCCATGCCGACGAACGCCATCTTGTAGGAGTAGATGCCGAGCGTGGTCGTCGCGCCATCGGGGCCGCCCTGCGAGACCAGCCAGATCTGGTTGAAGACGTTGAAGTCCCAGATGATCGAGAGCACGGTCATCAGCAGCAGAGTGGGCTTGAGGAACGGCACGACGACGTTCCAGTAGATGCGCCATTCGCCGGCACCGTCCAGGCGGGCGGCCTCGGCGTAGTCGGGCGACATCTGTGACTGCGCCGCGTAGAGCGTGACCGCGATGAAGGGCACGGCCTGCCAGACCACGAGCATCCAGATGCAGAAGAACGCGAGCGACGGATCCTGAGCCCAGTTGACGTTGGTCACGTCACCGAAGATCCGCAGCTTCGTGAGCAGCCAGTTGACCACTCCGTAGCCGGGCTGGAACAGCCACAGCCAGACCTGAGAGGAGGCCACGTTGGGCATCTCCCACGCCATGATCAGCACGATCGTGACGATGTAGCGCATGACTGTGCCGAGTCGGGTGAGCATGTTCGCCACGCCCATGCCGATCACGACGCTGCCTGCGACCATCGCCGCGGTGAACAGCAGCGTGCGCACCAGCGCCCACCAGAACTCCGGGTCGCTGAGGAGCCGGGTGTATTGGGCGAATCCGACCATGTCGAACTGGCCGGTGAACAGCGTGGACTGGTCGAAGTCGGTGAACGAGGTGAAGACCAGGAAGCCGATGGGCGTGGCGATCAGGGCGATCACCACGAGTCCGGCGGGTGTGAGCAGCCAGAACGGCGCCCCGCGCGACTTCATCCCGGTCGTCGCCTGCACACGCCGCGGGCGCTGTGGACGCCGCGGGCGCCGGGTGATCCCGGTGCCCGCGGCATCCACTGAGGATGCGGGTTGGGTCATGACGGTCATGCGGTCCCCTCGATCTCCGATTCCTCAGCCGTGCAGCGGTCTGTCACTTGCCGTTGAGCACCTGTTCGAGGCGCGCGTCGAACTGCTTCGACGCGTCCCCGATGCTCTTCGAGCCGACGGCGATGGTCTGGAAGAACTGCTCAGTGGCGTTCTCGCCCTCGAACGCTGCCCAGCGGGTCGCCGGGGGCGTGGAGCGCGAACGCAGAGCGGCGTCGAAGAAACCGGTCTGGATCTCGGGCAGGCCCTTCTCCTTGACGGCTTCGATGGCCTCTTGGCTGTTCGGGATCCACTTGTCCTTGCCGTAGATGAAGTCGACCGCGATGTCCTTGCTCGTCGCGATCTTGATCCACTCGCGAGCGAGCTCCTGGTTCTTGCTCTTCGACGCGATCGACCAGTCGCTGCCGCCCAGCAGCACCGGCTGGTTCTCGCCGGAGGCGCCCGGCATGGCGAAGGTGCCGACGTTGTCGGCGTTCAGTTCGGGGTTGATCTTCTCGATCGGCGTCAAGGCGGCGCCGATGCCGATGATCGCCGCGGCGTGGCCGTCCGCGAAGATCTGGTTCTGCTCTGGCTTGTCCGTCGCGAGGGTGCGGGAGCCCTTCGCCGAGTAGGTGTTCTGGAAGTCCTGGAACTCCTTCAGACCCGCCTGACTCGTCGGGCTGGACGTTTCGCCCTTCCAGGCGCCTTCCTTTCCTGTCGCGATCTCGCCACCGGCATCCCAGATGAACTGGTAGCCGACGAAGTCGGACTGTCCGGGCAGGTACAGCGGCGAGAAGTTCGGGTCGGGGTTCTTCGCGCGCAGCGCGTCGAGGTCCTTCTTCAGCTCATCGTAGGTGGTGGGCGCTGCCGTGATGCCGGCCTCCGCCCACATCTTCTTGTTGTAGATCACCGCGCGGGCGCCGGCGTACGCCGGGACGCCGTAGAGCTTGCCGTCGATGGTGGCGGGCTCTTCGAGACCCGCCAGCCAGGTCTGGCCCTGGCGCAGGTCGTCGGAGTACTCACTGAGGTCGACGATCGCGCCGCTCGCCGCGTAGGTCGGCACCAGCGTCGTGCCGATGTCGAGGGCATCCGGCGGCGTGCTGCCCGCCAGCGCCGTCGTGATCTTCGTCGTGATGTCGTCCCAGGTCTGCGCCTGCACGTCGACCTTCGCGCCGGTCTCCTTCTCGAACCTGTCGTTGATCGCCGCCAGGGTCTCGTCGGTGAACTCGCCCTGCATGACCCAGACCGTGATCTTGTCGCTGCCGGACCCCGACGACGAACCGCTGCCGCTGCCGCATGCGCTCAACGGAAGAAGCGCTGCCACCGCGATCGCCCCGATCGCCATTGCATACTTGCGTCGCACTCTGTCTCCTTTGCTCATCGTGCTCGCGGCACCTCGCCGCATCATCGACTGCGGTGTACGTTATCTTAACCGGTTCAGATGCGCCACTCGATGCAGCCGAACCACCACCGCTGACCTCTGAGGAGGAGGATTTCCGGTATGTCCACGACAGTTCCGCGCACGGTGCGGGTCGCGACGTTCAACATCCATCACGGAGCCGATCCTGCCGGCGTCGTGGACCTGGAGCGCACCGCACGGGCGATCGAAGAGCTCGACGCGGACGTCGTGCTGCTCCAGGAGGTCGACCGGAACTGGCAGCGCAGCGGCGGTGCGGATCAGGCGACCACCCTCGCCGAGCGTCTCGGCAGGCATCACGCCTTCGGCGCGGCGCTCGAGCTGCCCGCCGAGCAGCGCGGCACGGGCGCCAGGGAGTACGGGCAGCTGATCCTGTCCCGGCATCCGTTCTCCGCCGTGGGCCGGATGCCACTACCCAGCCAGGGGCGGAGCGAGCCGCGGATGCTGCTGCGCGCCGACATCGAGATCGACGGAACCGTCACGACCTTCGCCGTCGCGCACCTGGATGATGCGGATGCTGACACCCGGCTCCGCCAGGGCGAGGCAGTGCTCGACGAACTCGCCGACATCGAGGGAGTCGTGTTCGGCGGCGATCTGAACGAGGATGCCGATGGCCCCGCGCACCGGCTGCTGGCATCCGTCTGGACCGACGCCTGGCGAGCCGCCGGTGACGGACCGGGAACCACGTTCCTCGGCGATGACGCGGACCCCGAGCCCGCGCGGCTCGACCACCTGTTCTGCTCGGCAGCGCTGCGCTGCGCGGGGGCGCGGGTCGCCGTCAGAGCCGCCGGGGTCTCCGATCACCTTCCCCTCGTCGCGGAGTTCACGCGGTGATCACGCAGGGCGGCGCGTGCCGTATGGTGACTTCACAGTGAGTGCGCGACAGGGAGGCCGGATGGCGAAGCGGGTCACGATCGGGCAGCTCGCCGAGGAGCTCGGCCTGTCCAAGGCCGCAACCTCATATGCGCTGCGCGGCAGCGACCAGGTGAGCGCCGAGACCCAGCGACGCGCCAAGGAGCTCGCCGCCAAGCGCGGCTGGACCCCGAGCGCGGCGGCGCGAGCGCTGACTTCGCCGCTCGTCGGCGCGATCGGCGTGGTGATCCGGCGCGACCCCCGTCTGCTGGGCAACGAGCCCTTCTTCGTCGGCCTGATCGCCGGCATCGAGGAGGAGCTCGCCGACACCGACGATGTACTGGTGCTGCGCATGATCGGTGCGGACGGCGACCGCGAGGAGGAGATCTACCGCCGGTGGGGCGGCGAGCGCCGCGTGGACGGCGTGCTGCTCTTCGACGATCGCCTCGACGACCCGCGCCCCTCGCTGGTGCACGAGGCTGGCATGACCTCGGTCATGCTCACCAGCCGCGACCACGGAGACGGACAGGGCATCGTGCTGGACGACCCGCACGGCGACGCGCAGCTCATGCTGGACCACCTCGCCGCGCTGGGCCACCGCAGCGTGCTGCACCTGTCCGGGCCATCCGCCCTCGTGCACGAGACCGAACGACGCGCGGCGCTGAACCGCGTCGCGGCGGGGCACGGGATGTCGGTGACCTCGATGAGCACGGACTACGCGGCCGAGGAGGGCGAGGAGCTGCTCGCCCGGATGCTGCGTGAGAACCGGCCGCTCTCCGCGGTCGTCGCCTCGAACGACCTGCTGGCGGTGGGTGCAGCGAAGGCCCTCGAGGATGCCGGGCGCCACGACGTCGCGGTCGTCGCCTGGGATGACTCACTGCTGTGCAGCCTGCGCAGCCGCCCGCTCACCGCGCTCGCCCGCTTCCCCGAAGAGCGGGGACGACGCGGTACGAAACTGCTGCGCGAGATTCTGCGCGGTGGCGAGGGGCGCACCGTCGCCGCCGCGCCGAGCGAGCTGAGGGTGCGCGCCACGAGCACCCCCGCCCGCTGACCCCACCTCGTCAGGAACGAACGCGTTTCCGTCAGATGCTAGCCTGAACCGGTTCAGATCAACTTTCCGAACACCATCCACTGGAGGAACACGATGCGCCGCCCATCCCCGATGCTCACCACCGGCGAGCGCCCCGTCATCTGGCTGGGCGCGAACTTCTGGTCCAAGTCCGGCGGTCCGCGGATGTGGACGGCGTACGACGCCGACCTCGTGCGGGAGGAGCTGCGCGTGCTCGCCGAGCACGGTCTGAACATGACCAGGTCGTTCTTCTACTGGCCCGACTTCCAGCCCACGCCGTACACGCTGGACGAGGACTGCATCACCCGGTTCGCCGACTTCCTCGATGCGCACATCGAGGCGGGGATGACCACCGTGCCCACCTTCATCGTCGGGCACATGTCCGGCGAGAACTGGGATCCGGCCTGGCGCGAAGGCCGCGACCTGTACCGGGACTCCTGGTTCCTCGGTCGCCAGGCCTGGTACGTGCGCGAACTCACAGCGCGCTTCCACGCACATCCCGCGGTCACGGGCTGGCTGCTCAGCAACGAGGTGCCGATCTACGGCGGCGAAGCACCTCGCGAGGCGGTGCACGCCTGGGCCGACATCCTCATCGACGCGGTCCGTGCCGGCGGCGGCACCCAGCCCGTATCGGTCGGCGACGGCGCCTGGGGCATCGAGACCACCGGCAAGGACAACGGATTCGCGCTGGCCGATCTCGCGGAGCGCTCGGACTTCGTCGGCCCGCACGTGTACCGCATGGAGAACGACCAGATCCGGCAGAACCTCAAGTCGGCGTTCGTCACCGAGCTGTGCCACATCGGCGAGCGCCCCGTCGTCCTCGAGGAGTTCGGCGTCACCAGCGACTACGTCTCCCCCACCGGCGCAGCCGACTACTACCGCCAGCAGCTCTACAACACCCTGCTCGCCGGAGCCACGGGCTGGATCGCCTGGAACAACGCCGACTACGACGACCTGGCCACGCAGCGCCCCTATTCGCACCATCCCTTCGAGATGCACTTCGGCATCACCGATCGCACCGGCGCTCCGAAGCCTCCGCTGCTCGAGCTGCAGCGCTTCGCCGCCGACCTCGCCGCGATCGATGTCGCCGAAGTCGGCCGCGAAGACGCCGACGCCGCGATCGTGGTGCCCTCGCACCTGGCGGCGGACTATCCGTTCACCTACCTCGAGGAGCGGCAGACGATCGTCCGCACCACCGAGCAGGCGTACCTCGCCGCGCACGCCGCGCACCTTCCCGTCGCCCTGCTGCGCGAGCGCGAGGACGGCGGACTCGACGACGACGCGCGACTCTACCTGCTGCCTTCGATCAAGCAGCTCTGCGCGACCAGCTGGACGCAGCTCGGCGAACTGGCCGAAGGCGGCGCGACCGTCTACGCCTCGTACTGCGTCGGTGAGGCCGCCGAGCAGCGCGGGCCCTGGTGGGCGTACACCGAGGAGCTCTTCGGAGTGCGGCGCGAGAACGTCTACGGAATCGTCGAGCGCGTCTCGGACGAGGTCGTCGGCATCCGCTTCGTCGAGGACTTCGGCGGAATCGCCGCGGGCACCCGCCTCGAGGTGCGCGCGGGCGGCACCGAGCATTCCCGGGCCTACCTGCCCGTCACCCCGACCTCCGGCACCGTCGTCGCCATCGACGACCACGGCCGTCCCGCCCTCGTCGTGCAGGAGCGCGGCGCCGGCCGCCTCGTGCTCGGCACCTATCCGCTGGAGTACTTCGCCGCGGTGAACGCGCACGCCAACCCGGACGACACCTCGCGGCTGTATCGTGCGCTCGCCGACCTCGCCGGCATCCGTCCGGCCGTCGACCCGGGCGATCCGCGGGTCTTCGTCGACACGCTTCGTCACCGCGACGGCGGGCGGTTCGCCTTCTTCGTCAGCCAGCACGACACCGAGGTGTCGATCGAGCCGCGCTCGGAGCACCGGCTCGTCGCCCTCGACGGCGACGACGGTTCGCGGATCGACCTGCCGCCGTTCGGCGTCGCGATCCGGCGCATCATCACGGACTGACCGCGTGCGCCACCGGCCCTCTGGGCGATCAGGGGGCCGGTTCCGGCATCCGCCTCAGGATGCCGCCATCATCATCGAGTCGCGCATCGCCATGCACGCGTCCATGCAGGCCTTGCACGACTGAGCGCACATCCTGCAGACCTCGCTGTGGTTCGCGTGCTCCATGCACTTGTCCATGCAGTACTGACACATGGCGATGCAGGCGTCGAGCATCGCCATCATGACCGGCGACGTCATGCCCTGCATCCGCATCATGCCGCGCATCATGGTGTTGCACATGTCGGCGCAGTTCATGCAGGCCGGAGCACAGTCCATCATCTGCATCGAACAGACCGTGCACGCCTGCTCGCAGGCCGAGCATGCGTCCATACATGCCTGCATCACGGACATGTCCATCATCATGTCCATGTCGGCCATCTTCATGTCCTTGGACATCATGTCCATCATCATCGCGTCCATCTCGCCCGCACCCTTCTGCTCAGAATCGGCGGGCGACTCGTCCGCCTGACGCCAGGGTACGCCGACGGCTCGGCCACGTCGATGGTCGATTCCGGTCGATCCACGACGACGCTCCGGTCGCAATCGAGCACAGTCCTGAGCAGGAACACTGTGCCGGATTGCGACCGGAGCGTGGGGCGGAGCGATCAGCGGAGCTTCTTCTTGTAGATCGACACGGCGAAGGCGTAGGCGACGACGAGGATGCCGACCAGCCAGGCCAGTGCGATCCAGATCTCCGAGCCCACCGGCTGCCCGGCGAACAGCGCCCTGATCGTGTTCACGATCGACGTGACCGGCTGGTTCTCGGCGAACCAGGCCACCGGCCCCGGCATCGTCTCAGTCGGCACGAACGCCGAGCTGATGAACGGCAGGAAGATCAGCGGGTAGCTGAACGCACTCGCCCCATCCACCGTCTTCGCCGACAGCCCGGCGATGACTGCCAGCCAGGTCAGCGCCAGCGTGAACAGGATCAGGATGCCGGCGATGCCGAGCCACGCGCCGAACGATGCCCCGGTGCGGAAGCCCATGATGAACGCGACTCCGATGACGATCGCCACCGAGATGATGTTCGACACGAGCGAGGTCAGCACGTGGGCCCACAGCACGCTGGAGCGGGCGATCGGCATGGACTGGAACCGCTCGAAGATGCCGCCCTGCATGTCCAGGAACAGCCGGTACGCCGTGTACGCGATGCCGGAGGCGATCGTGATCAGCAGGATGCCGGGGAGCATGTAGTTGATGTACGACTCGTCGCTGCCGGTGTTGATGGCGCCACCGAGCACGTACACGAACAGCAGCATCAGCGCGATCGGGGTGACCGCCGTGGTGATGATGGTGTCGGGACTGCGCAGGATGTGCTTGAGCGACCGCCCGGTCAGCGTGCCGGTGTCGGCGATGACGTGACTGGTCATGATGCGTTCCCTTCTTCTGCCGGCTCCCCGACGAGCGCGAGGAAGACCTCTTCGAGCGTGGGCTGCTTCTCGACGTACTCGACGGTCGCCTGCGGAAGCAGGGCCTTGAGCTCGGCGAGCGTGCCGTTCTGGATGATGGTGCCCCTGTGCAGGATCGCGATGCGGTCGGCGAGCTGCTCGGCCTCATCGAGGTACTGAGTGGTCAGGAGCACGGTGGTGCCGTTCTGCGCGAGCTGCTTCACGGTCTGCCAGACCTCGATGCGGGCCTGCGGGTCGAGACCTGTGGTGGGCTCGTCGAGGAAGATGATCGGCGGGTTGCCGATCAGGCTCATCGCGATGTCGAGCCGGCGGCGCATGCCGCCGGAGTACTCGCCGGCCTTGCGGCCGCCGGCATCCGTGAGCGAGAACCTCGCGAGCATGTCGTCTGCGATCGCGCCGGGGTTCTTCAGGTGGCGCAGCTTGGCTACCAGCACGAGGTTCTCACGCCCGGTGAGCACCTCATCGACCGCCGCGAACTGCCCGGTCAGGCTGATCGCCTCGCGGACGTCGCCAGGAGCGGATGCCACGTCGAAGCCGTGCACGGACGCCGAACCGGCATCCGACTTCAGCAGCGTCGAGAGGATGCGCACCAGTGTCGTCTTGCCGGCTCCGTTCGAGCCCAGCAGGGCGAAGATGCTGCCGGCGGCGACGTCGAAATCGACGCCCTTCAGCACCTCGAGGTCCTTGAACGACTTGCGGATTCCCTTGACTTCGATGGCTGCGGTCATGATCGCTGTTCCTTGTCTGCGTCGTCGATCGCCTTCGCGAAGCGCGAGCGCTCCTTGTCGATCCATTCCTTGCCGGCGTACGCCTTGGCGAATGTCTCGGCGAAGTCGACCGGGTCGGACCCGACGATGTCCCGCACCGGGGTGCCGTCGGCGGCGGCCGCCTCCCAGAGGTCGGCCATGTCGGTGAACATCTGCATCAGGGTCTCGCCGTCAGTGATGCCACCGGCATACATGAGGTAACGGTGCATCGCGAGCGCCGACGCCCGGTACGGCTCCGGCAGCCCCTCGATGCGGGCCTTGTCCTGCTTGTACTGCTTCTTCTGCTCGAGCGATCCGGTGATCACTTCGATCCACTTGGCGGCCACGTCAGGCTCCTTCTTCGTTCGTCGCGTTGCTGTCTTCGGTGTGGAGCTGGGTGAGTCGGTCTGCGAGGAAGCTCCACGTCCTCCAGAACTCTTCGAGGCTCTGCCGGCCCTGCACATTCAGCGTGTAGACCTTGCGTGGCGGGCCCTTCTCGGACGGCACCTTCTCGACGTCGACCATGCCCCGCTGCTCGATCCGCACCAGCACCGCGTACACGGTGCCCTCGGCGATGTCGGCGAATCCGCGATCCCGCAGAGAAGCGGTGATCTCGTATCCGTAGGCGGGACGCTTCGCGAGGACCGCGAGGACGACGCCTTCCAGGACGCCCTTGAGCATCTCGGTCTCCTGCTTGCCCATCGGAACTCTCCCTTCAGTACTCGGTGTTGCTGACTACCAGTACAAAGTAACACTGAGTACTGGTACTTAGCAACACCGAATACCAAACTTTTTCCGAGCGTCCTCGGCCGGGCGTAGTCTCAGGCCCGTGGCATCCCTCACCGGCACCCAGCGACTGGTCGTCTCGATCGCCGTACTCGCATCGTTCGTGACGTTCCTCGACGGCACCGTCGTGAACGTCGCACTGCCCGCCATCAGCGAGGAGCTCGGGGGCGGCATCAGCACCCAGCAGTGGGTGGTCGACGCGTATCTGATCACGCTCAGCGCCCTCATCCTGCTGGCGGGTTCACTGTCCGACGCCTACGGGCGGGTGCTGATCATGCGCATCGGGCTGATCGCCTTCGGCGTGGCATCCGTCGCGGTCGCTGCCGTGCCCGATCCGCTCGTGCTGATCATCGCCCGCGCCGCGCAGGGCGCGGCCGGCGCCCTCCTGGTGCCGAGCTCACTGGCTCTGATCACGGCGACCATGCGCGGGCCCGTGCAGGCGCATGCGATCGGAGTATGGACGGCGTTCACGACAGGGGCTCAGCTCGTCGGGCCGCTGATGGGCGGACTGTTCGTCGATTTCCTCACCTGGCGGCTGGTGTTCCTCATCAACGTGCTGCCGATCGCAGTCACGCTCTACCTGCTGACGAGGCTCCGGCTGCCCGAGCACCCGCGCGGCACGACCGTGGACTGGTTCAGTGGCATCCTCTGCGCGGCGGGGCTGGGCGCGGTGGTGTTCGCACTGATCGAGCAGCCCCGACTGGGCTGGTCCTCCCCCGCGATCTGGCTCCCGCTCGTCGTGGGGATCGCGATGCTCGCAGGATTCCTGATCCGACAGGCACGGGTGCGGCATCCTCTTCTTCCTCTGGACATGTTCCGGGTGCGCAACTTCGGCTGGGGAAACCTCGCGACGCTGTTCATCTATGCAGCACTGTCGCTGAACGGCTTCGTCGTCGTGGTCTACCTGCAGCAGGGCGCGGGCCTGGGCGCGACCGAGGCGGGACTCGCGAGCCTGCCGATCACCATCCTGATGATCCTGCTCAGTTCGCGCGCGGGCGCCTGGGCCGGTAAGTACGGTCCGCGGATCTTCATGACGGCAGGTCCCATCCTGATGGGCCTTGGCGCACTGCTGCTGCTCACCGTCGGCATCGAGTTCAACTACTGGTGGCAGGTGCTGCCGTCGATGCTCGTGATGGGCCTCGGTCTGTCGATCACGGTGGCGCCGCTGACCGCCGCGATCCTCGGGTCGATCGACGAGAGCCGCAGCGGCATCGCCTCGGCGGTGAACAACGCCGTCTCCCGTGTCGCCGGACTGCTGGTGGTCGCGATGATCTCGACGATCGTCGGAGGGATGCTGGATCTCGCAGGGTTCCACAGCGCAGCGCTCGTGACCGCCGGGCTGATGATCGCCGGCGGGCTCGTCTCGTGGATCGGCATCAGGCGGAACCCCGTCGAGGCGGATGCTGCAGCGGAGGCCTGAGCGGAACGACAGAGGCCGGCGCACCCCTGCGGATGCGCCGGCCTCTTGTGAAGGTCAGTGCGCGATTCAGACCGGCTTGGTGTAGGTGTCGCTGCTGAAACCGGTGACGAAGTAGCCGATCGGGTTGAGCAGGAACAGCAGGAAGAACGAGAACGCGCCCCCGTGACCGAACGCGCGGCCGTTGCGGAGCGCGACGATGATCGCGATCACGATGTTCGCGATCGGGACGAAGAAGAGCAGCCCGAACCAGGCGGACAGCCCCGCGACCTTGACCAGCACGAACAGGTTCACGATCGGGATGATCGCGAGCCAGCCCGGGTACCCGGCCTTGGTGAACGTCTTCCAGTAGGCGGCGATCGAGGCGACCCAGTAGATCAGCGCGACGACCATGGCGAAGGCGCCGAACCCTGCGTAGACGCCCTGGTTGATCGGCTCCATGTCGGAGAAGAAAGTCATAGGGAGAGCATAGGGTGCCGCAGCCGATTCTGTGAACCACCTGAACGCACTCGGAGTCCTCTCACCGCCGCGCGACGAGCGACTCCTGCACCTGCCGGTACGCGATCTCGTCGAAGGCGACGATCCGGGCATCCTCGACCCGTGTCGGGGTGCCGAAGATCGTGTCGATCGCCGCCGAGATCGCATCGTCACGCGGCCACCCGTAGACGCCGGCGCTGATCAGGGGGAAAGCGATGCTGCGCACGCCGAGCTCGTCGGCGACCTCGAGCGCCCGCCGGTAGCAGGACTCGAGCAGCAGGCGGTCGCGCTGGCCGGCATTCCAGTTCGGACCGACCGTGTGCACCACCCATCGCGCGGGCAGGTCTCCGGCCGTCGTCCAGCCGGCATCGCCCGTCGCGAGCCCGTCCGGGAAGCGCCTGATGCAGTCCTCGAGAATGGCCGGCCCGCCGGCGCGGTGGATCGCGCCATCGACGCCACCGCCTCCGCGCATCGCGTTGTTCGCGGCGTTGACGATCGCGTCGACGTGCTGAGTGGTGATGTCGCCACGGACGGCGGTGACCTCCGGCATGCCTTCAGTGTCGCGCCGGCACGCCTGCCCGCGCCACCCCACGTCGACGGCCGGCCACCCAGCTCCCGCGCATGATCGCCATAGACTGGCGGCGCATGTCCGACATGACCGTATCCGCGCCGTCCCGCACCGTCTGGGGCGTCATCTGGCGCGTCGGCCTGTCCCTCGCGATCAGCGCGGTGATCTGGCTGACGATCGGCCTCCAAGCCGACGGCTTTCCGCTGCCGGTGCGGCTGTGGTTCTGGATAGGCGATCCGCTGCTCGGCCTCGCTTCGCTGCTCGGCGTGGTGCTGTTCGCCCGGCGGACGCCTGTGATCGTCGCCATCGCGACGGCGACCGCGGTGCTGCTCTCCGCGGTCGCGATCGGCCCGGCGCTGTGGGCGCTCGGCTCTGTGGCGACCCGCAGGCGCTGGCGCGAGATCGCGGTCGCCGGCGCGGTCGACCTCGTCGCCCTGCTGTTCATCGCACTGCCGTATCCACTCGATGACCAGGCGCTGCCCTGGTGGGGTCGCGCCATCGTGATGGCGCTCGGCCTCGGCGTCGTCGCCGCCACAGGCGTCGGGATGGGACAGCGCCGCGCCCTGCTGATCGGGCTGAGAGAGCGCGCGGAACAGGCCGAGCGGGAACAGGCCGCTCGTGCCGACGCCACCCGCGCCGAGGAGCGCAACCGCATCGCGCATGACATGCACGACGTGCTCGCGCATCGCATATCCCTTGTCGCGATGCACGCCTCGGCGCTCACCTTCCGCACCGACATCCCCGGGGAGGAGCGGGAGTCGGCGCTCACGACCATCGCTGAGAATGCCCGTCTTGCCCTCGACGAGCTCCGCGATGTCCTCGGTGTGCTGCGCACACCGACGGACGGGACACCGGACCCTCCGCAGCCGCAGCTCTCCGACATCAGCACGCTCGTCGATGAGACCAGGGCCGCCGGCATGTCCGTGGATCTCGTGGAGGCGATCGAGGGCGAGCCGCCCGCCGCTGCCGGCCAGACCGCGTACCGGGTCGTGCGCGAGGCGCTCACCAACGCGCGCAAACATGCACCAGGGGCATCCGTGACGGTGTCCGTCGCCGGCGAGCCGGGTGAGGGCATCGCGATCCGGGTGCGCAACCAGGCGTCCGCGCAGGCGTCCGGCCTGCCGGGCTCAGGACTCGGACTCGTCGCTATGAGGGAGCGCGTGGAGCGCACCGGCGGACGGATCCAGCACGGCGAGGCCGATGACGGCGCCTACGTGCTCAGCGCCTGGCTACCATGGGCGACGTGACCGAACCGCTGCGCATCGTGCTCGTCGACGACGACCCGCTGGTGCGCGCCGGGTTGACGATGATACTGGGCGCCGACCCCGGACTGTCAGTGGTGGCGCAGGCATCCGACGGCGCCGAGGGCGTCGACACGGTCCAGCGGGAGGCCCCCGACGTCGTCCTGATGGACATCCGGATGCCGATCATGGACGGCCTTGCCGCGACCGAGCAGATCCTGCGGATGCCGCATCCGCCGCGCGTCGTTCTGCTCACGACGTTCGACAACGACGACATGGTCGTGCGCGGACTCCGCACCGGAGCTGCCGGCTTCCTGCTCAAGGACACCCCGCCGCAGCAGCTCATCGACGCGGTGCGGTCCGCGGCATCCGGAGCCCCCGCCCTCTCGCCGCGCGTCGCCGCGACGCTGATCGCGGCGGCCACCGCCCCCGAGCGCACCCGCGACGAGGATGCCAGGACCGCTGCCCGTGCACAGCTGGAGCTGCTCACCGAGCGGGAGCACGAGGTCGCCGGCGGGGTGGGTCGCGGCCTGTCGAACGCGGAGATCGCCGCAGAGCTGTTCATGTCGATCGCCACGGTGAAGGCGCACGTCGGCCGCATCATGGCCAAGCTGTCGGCGGAGAACCGCGTGCAGCTCGCGCTGATCGTGCACGACGCCCAGTTGTAGACCTGGGTAGGGGGTCGGTGCAGACCCAGGGCTCTCCCGCCGTGGAACGCTCGGAACGACGATGGATACATGGTCAGCGGGACGCAGACCGGTTCACCTGAAAGGACATCGTCATGAACACCGACACGTCGACCCGATTCGCGGCTCTCGACTTCGCGCAGGAGCCCTCCTTCGCGTACAAGGCCGAGTCGGGGTGGCAGCGATTCTGGAACCGCGGCGGATGGTGGCGCGCGGTGCTGGTCGCCGTCGTGTATCTGGCGCTGTATCTCGGCGCCGGTCGGCTCACCAGCGCGCTGTTCGCCGACCGGATCGATCCGTCCGATCCGCTCGCCGATCCCGCCACCGTGTTCTTCGGAACGGCGCTGCCGATCCTGATCGGCTCCGTCATCCTGCTGGTCTTCGGCGCATCGCTGCGGTGGCTGCCCACTCTCTTCGGCCGTCAGCCGGTACGGGGCCGGGGCTGGATGTGGATCGCGCCGTTGGTGGTCGTCGCGACGGCGCTGCTGCGCTCCTTCGGCACGGACTTCAACCGGTTCTCTCTCGGCACCGTCCTGACGATCTTCGCGACCGGCGCCCTCATCGGCCTCGCCGAAGAGCTGCTCACCCGCGGCTTCGTCGTCGAGCTGCTGCGTCGCCACGGCTACACCGAGCGAGTCGTCATGCTGCTCTCGGCGCTGACCTTCGCGCTGCTGCACTCGGCCAACTTGCTCACCGGGCAGACGCTGGCGCAGGTGCTGCCGACCCTGGGCTTCACGTTCGTGTTCGGCATCGCCATGTACCTGACGATGCGCGTGACCGGCAGCATCGTGTGGGCGATCGTGCTGCACGCGATCACCGACCCGACGACCATGCTCGCGAGCGGTGGCATCGACAACATCGGTGCCCACGTCAGCACCCTCACCACGCTTTCGCAGGTGTCCCTGCCGATCTACGTCGTGCTCTCGATCGTCGCCCTGTTCCTCGTGAAGGGCCGGGTCAAGACCCAGGACGCCGTCCTCATCGCCTGACGATCACTGACCAGCGCTCCGCGGCCACTCCCACCCTCCCCAGGCCGCGGGGCGCTTCTTCATGTCCGTTCTGGTCTCGCAGACGGCGGATCGATCTGCAGATGGCTGTGGACACGCGGCCGCGTCGTCCGCCATCCGTCGAATGGTCCGCCATCCGCACCCCGCGCTCAGGCGCCGAACCGCTGCTGCAGGTCGGCGTAGCTCGCCACCCCGTCGAGGAACCCCAGGGTGCCGGACTCGTACAACTCCCGCCCGGCGGCCTCGACCGCGGAGAGCGCGACGCGGGCAAGGCTGCCGCCGACGCTCACCCGCTTCACGCCGAGCGAGACCAGGGTGGATGCGTCGATCACCGGCGTCGTCAGGCCCGCGACCATGTTCAGCGGCGCCGGGATCTCCCGGACCAATCGCGCGATCACGTCTGCATCCCGGACGCCGGGCACGAAGATGCAGTCCGCGCCGGCATCCAGATAGCGGGATGCCCGATCGAGGGTCTCCGTGAACGGGTCACCGGTGAAAGACGAGAAGTAGGTGTCGGTGCGGGCGTTCAGCACGAACGCCCCGGCGGGCGCAGCGTCACGCGCGGCCGCGATGCGTTCGGTCGCCTCGCTCGCGTCAAGGAGGTCGCCACCGGCGGCATCCTCGATATTCGCCCCGACGACCCCCAGCTCGAACGCGCGGGCGACCGTGTACCCGACGTCCTCGGGCCGGTTCCCGTACCCCGCCTCGAGGTCGGCCGTCACCGGCACCGACACGGATGCGACGATGTCGGCCAGCCGCTCGAACACCGCGTCAGGCCCCAGGGCGCCGCCGTCGGGCATCCCGGACGACCAGGCGATGCCCGCGCTGGTCGTCGCGATCGCGGGAAAGCCGATCCGTTCCAGGATGCGGGCGGACCCGGCATCCCACGCGTTCGGGATCGTGAATCCCGGCCCGCGGTGCAGTGCGATCAGCACGTCAGCCCGCGCGGACCTTCCGTCATCCTGCATGACGTCCATCGTCGGCCCCCAGTCGCCGGTAAGCCCCCTCGTCTATTCAGGTACCGTGCGGGGCCCGCGTCAAGAGCGGGGCCGCAGAACGCAGACGAGGCGCCCTGGAATCAGATCCCGGGGCGCCTCGGTCAGGATGGCGGAATCAGCTCGCAGCGGGCGCGGCCTCCGCCTTCTTCCTCGCGAGCTCGGGGTACGCACGGCCGCGGATGAAGATCAGGAGCACGCAGGCACCGATGATCAGCAGGATGGTCGCCGGCGCTGCCAGGGACAGGATCTGGTTCGTGTGCGGGCGCTCCGCGTCGATGCCGCCAGTGGCAAGGAAGTTCGTCGGATCGGTGAGTCCGTGCAGGACGATCGCCCAGACGATGCTGCCCGTCACCCGCATCGTGAGATACATCAGCACACCGAATGCGAACGTGTAGCCGATCGTGCTGCCGACCAGCTGCAGCGACTGACCCGAGAAGATGTTGCCGGAGTGCAGCAGCGCGAAGAACAGCGCCGACACGAAGGCGACGAGCCACTCATTGTGGCCTGCACGACGCATGATCTCGACGACGAGACCGCGGGTGAGCAGTTCTTCGGAGAGGCCGATGAAGAGGCCGCAGGCGAGGATCATGATGATCGTACCGACCGAGTACGCCGAGTAATCGGTGCCGATCAGGCGGATCACGATCGGGAGCAGCACGAGCACCACAGCGATCCACATCCACCACCGGCCGCGAACCGGCTGCTTCGTGAACAGCGGCTTCGGCAGCCAGCCGACCGACCACGAAAATGCGAGCAGGAGGACGGAGCCGACGATCACCGGCATACCGAACGTGAAGAGCGCGCTCAGGGGCGAAGCGAACGGCCCGTCCTTCGTGGCCGACTCCGCCACGCTTCCCCACAGCACGGGAATGACCTGGTAGAGCACGTCGTAGATGATGACCAGGATCAGTGCCTTCCACCAGGCGCCCTTGTTCCAGAACCGGCGCCAGCCATTCTCTGTGGTGGTAGTGATGTCGGACACGGTGCTCCCTCGCGGTTCAACGGAATCAGCGTCGAAAGAGTATCGCCAGGGATAGCCACCGGACGAGTGTTTCGCCCAGGGACTCAGGTGTTCACCCAGGTGATTTCCGTCCGTCAGAATGAGACGCACATGTATCCCTCGACCAAGTTCCGTCCACCGGCCTCCGGTCCGCATCCGATCGTGCGCGACGACGTGCTCGAGATGCTGCGCGTCGCTTCCGCCCGAGCGCTCGTGGTCCGCGCCCCGGCCGGATATGGCAAGACCACGGTCGTGTCCCAGTGGCTCCGGACCATGCCCGCCCACGGCCGGATCTGGGTCAGCCTCGACGCAGACGACAACGATCCCGCGGGGCTGTGGGGAGCGATCGCCTCCGCTGCGTCCCGCGCGGGTGCGTGCGACGAGTTCCCGGTGGACGCATCGGACGCCGGCGCTGTGCGCCGCTCGATCATCGTGCCCCTGATCGATGCGATCGCCGCGTCGCCCGCATCGTGGACTCTCGTTCTCGATGACGTCCACCTCGTCGCCCGTGAGGACACCACCGCGAGCCTGGACTGGTTCCTCGGGCGGATGCCCGAGAACCTGGTCGTCGTCCTGATCACCCGTGTCCCGCTCGACCTGCCCGCGCTGCAGCGTCTTCGCGCCCGTAGCGAGGTCGTCGACCTGCAGGTGGAGCAGCTGCGCCTGCTGCCTGCCCAGACAGCAGAACTGCTGCACGCCGCGGCAGGCCCGGAGGCAGCGGATCCGGCATTCGTGCAGGACATCACCGGCGGTTGGCCCGCCGCTGTGGCGCTCGTCGCGGCGGCGGTCTCACGCGGCCTGGCTCCGGCTCGTGTCGTGTCTCAGAGCCCCGATGATCCGACCGGCATCGGAGCGCTGATCGGCGAGGGCCTCGCCGGCGGCGACCCGGACGACGAAGACCTGCTGCGGGAACTCGCAGTCTTCGAGCGGTTCACCGCCGAGGTGCTCTCGGCCGTGCTGCAGGATGACCGGGCGTGGACCGTCGCCATGGATGTCGCGTCCCGCTCGGGTCTGATCGCAGCGCTGGACGATGACGGACGCTGGTGGCGCATGCATCACCTCGTGCGTGAACAGCTGCTGGCCGAGTACGGCCGAGCGGACCCCGCGGGTCGAAGGGCGCTGCACCGGCGCGCCGCCGGCTGGTTCGGGGAGCAGCAGGACATCGCCTCCACCGTGCACCACTTGCTCGGCGCCGAGGACTACGAGGCGATCGCCGACGTGCTCTTCAATGTGCACGCCACCTTCCTCGTCCCGCGGCAGGAGCTCGGGCTGAGCTGGCTGGACCGCATCCCGGCATCCGCGCTCGGCGAGGACCCGCGCCTGGCGTTCTGGGAAGCCTGGGCGACCGCCACCGGCGGCGACCGGGCTCGGCGCGACCGTGCGCTCGCGCGCGGCCGCCTCTCATCCGGTGCGCGCCCCGTCGCCCCGTTCCGCGACTGGGACGAGATAGAGGATTTCATCCGCGCCTCCGCCTGTTACGACGACGTCGGCGACGCGCGCCGCGCCGCTGGCCGCTTCCTCGCCGGCCACGACCCGGCATCGCCGTTCGCGGCGATCGTGCGCACCCGGCTGGCGACGATGCTGTATCTCGCAGGGCAGAACTCGGCGGCGCTCCGGGAGCTGGACGCGGTGGAGGAGATGCAGCCGCTCGCCCGCCCGCTGCAGCTGTTCGTACCGGCGTACCGTGCGCTGTGTCTGCTCGAGCTCGGCGACCTCGCCGGTGCGGCGACCGCGATCAAGCGATGCGCCGCCGCGCGGAAAGCCTTCGCGATCGGCATGGACCACGTCTACCTGCCGGCGGAGCAGGCTCTGGCCCGCTTCCAGATCGAGAACGGCGACCCGGCCGCCGGACGGGCGACCGCCGAGCAGGCGCTCGAAGTCGCCGCCCAGCACGATGACTCCGTTCTCGTCGTGCCCCACCTGCTCATCGAGACGGCGCGCGCCGATCTCGCGCTCGGGCACCCTGAACGCGCAGCTGTCACCCTGAATCAGGCCGCGCACGTCATCGGCGGGGCCGAGGATGCCGGAGCGCTGCCCGAGCGGATCGCCGCACTGCGTGCACGCACAGGCACTCTGCCGGCACCGTCTCGCATGCAGGAGGGGCTGAGCCGGCGGGAACTGGAGGTGCTGACGCTGCTGCCCACCGGGCTGAGCGCCGCGGAGATCGCCTCGGAGCTGTTCATCTCGGTGAACACCGCACGCACTCACATAAAGTCGATCCATCGCAAGCTCGACGTGACCAGCAGAGCGGATGCCGTGGCCACGGCCCGCCGGGCCGGACTCATCCTCGCCGAGCGCGCAGAGACGGGGCAGCCGGCATGACGGAGGAATCGACGACGACCGCTGCGCGCAGCATCCTGCGGCGCCTGCCGGTCACGCTGCTGTTCCTCGCCGCGCTGCTTGCAGCAGGAATCGCGTCTGGCGCGCTGTGGAGCCCGTTCCGCGACGGTCCGCTCTGGGACCACCTGGCATACGGCCTGCCGGCGCTCCAGGCCGGGCGCTGGTGGACGCCTCTGACCGGCACGTTCCTCGCCGCCCAGCCGTTCGGGTACCTGCTGCTCGTGCTCGGCGCGGCAGCCGTCGGCTTCCTGGAGTGGAAGCGCGGATGGCGCGTCGCTCTCGCCTACTTCGCCGGCGGCCAGCTGTTCGCAGTCCTCTCCACGGCGCTGCTGCTCTGGCTGCTCTCGTTCGCGTCCTCATGGCCATGGGCCCAGGCGCAGGCCGCGGCCCTGGATGTCGGACCGAGCGGAGGCCTGTATGCGTGCCTGGCCGCATCACTGGTGCTGCTCCCCGCGCCGTGGCGCAACCGCACCTGGCTTGCACTGCTCTCGTTCGTGTTCGTCGCGCTGCTGTTCTGGGGAACGGTCGAGGACCTCGAGCACGCCGCCGCTGTGCTTCTGGTCCTCGGCGTCGACCGGTCGCTGACGCTGCGACGCGCGACGGTGCGCGAACAGCGGTTGCTCGCGTTCTGGGCGCTGATCGTGCTGGTCGTGATCTCGACGATCGTCGACTACGTGCCCACCTCGGGGCCGTTCGGCGAGACCGTTCCCTCCGAGACGCTGCAGTGGAGCGTGCTGATCGACGCGATGGTCACACTGCTCGTGCTCAACGGACTGCGCCGCGGACGACGCTGGGCGTGGCTGCTGTCGCTGCTCTACGCCGCGCTGAACGTGCTGCTCGGCGCCCTGATCGTTCTCCTGCTGATGCTGTCCGCGGGAAGGGATCTCGAGGACCTGGGCCTGAACGCGCGGATGGCTGTGGCCACCAGCATCCTCTGGGTGCTGTTCCTGATCATGCTCGTGATCACCCGTCGCGCGTTCCGGTGGCGGCGCCGGCCGCCGCTCGGCGGGGGCACCGCACCCACCCGCGACGACGTGATCGCAGAGCTGCAGCAGCACGGCGGCGGGACGCTGTCGTGGATGGCGACCTGGGAGCCGAACGAGTACCTGCGCACGGCCGGCGGGATCGTGGCCTATCAGCGGCACAACGGGGTCGCGCTGGCCCTGGCCGACCCGATCGGGAATCCGTCCGACCGCGCGACAGCCGTGACAGAGTTCATCGAGCGCGCGGAGCGCGCGGGCACCACACCCTGCTTCTTCAGTGCGGACGACGCGACCCTCGCTGCCGTGCCGGAGGGCTGGCAGAGCCTGGTGGTCGCGGATGACACCATCGTCGACCTGCCAGGGCTGGAGTTCACCGGCAAGCGCTGGGGCGCCATCCGAACCGCGACCAACCGTGCGCAGCGCGAGGGCGTGACCTTCACCGTCTCCAGGCTGGTGGACGAGCGCTGGGGCGTGCGCGCACAGCTGCAGGCGATCTCCGAGCTGTGGGTGGGCGACAAGGACCTGCCCGAGATGCGGTTCACCCTCGGCACGCTCGCCGAGGCGGAGGACCCGCACGTGCGCGTCGCGATCGCCACCGCCGAGAACGGCGATGTGGACGGATTCCTGTCCTGGCTGCCGGTGTACGGCCGGGGCGGCGCCGTACGCGGCTGGACTCTCGACCTCATGCGGCGCCGCCCCGGCGGGTTCCCGCCGGTGATGGAGTACCTGATCGGGATGTCGGCGGCGACGTTCCGCGACGAGGGCGCTGAGATCCTCTCGCTGTCCGGGGCACCGCTGACGCACGACTACCCACCGGAGGCCGGTGCGATCGCCGCGCTCAGCACCCGGCTCTCGGATCTGCTCGAGCCGGTGTACGGGTTCAAGTCACTGCACCGGTTCAAGGAGAAGTTCCACCCCCGGTACGAGACCATGCATCTGCTGTACCGCGAGGCGGGCGACCTGCCCCGCATCGGCGTCGCCCTGACTCAGGCGTTCCTGCCCGGCGCGACGCTGCGCCAGTACGCCGCGGCCGGGATGGACCTCGTGAAGAGGGACGAGGACTGACCCGTGCCCCGCCTCGTCCTCATCAACGGAGCCCCGGGCTCAGGGAAATCGACGATCGCACAGCGGATGGCGGAGGAGCGACCCCTCGCGCTGGCTCTGGACATCGACCAGTTGAAGCACGCCCTCGGCCGCTGGGAACAAGACCCGATCGCATCGGGCCTGCAGGCCCGACGGCTCGCTCTGGCGGTCGTCGATGAGCAGATCGGGTCGGGGCACGACGTGTTCATCGGACAGTACCTGGCCCGCACAGAGTTCATCGAAGCGCTGCAGACGGCCGCCGAACGCCGCTCGGCGGAGTTCGACGAATTCGTCCTCGACGTGGACGAGGATGTGCTCGCGGAACGGCTGCGTGGCCGTGCGGCGACGCCGGGCCGCCCGGAACACACGGTCAACGCCCGCCTCGTCGACCCTTCGGATGCCTCGACTCTGGTCGCATCACTCAGCCCGCTGAAGCTGGCCCGCCCCGACGCGCGCTGGATCACCGGGAATGGGACGCCAGAGCAGACCACCGCCTCGATCGAAGCCGAGCTCAGCTGACCCTCAGAAGGGTGGTGGTGGTTCGGTCTGGAACCCGGTCGGGGTGGTGACCTGAACCGTCTTGTCGGGTCTGGTGCGGTACGCGAACCGCAGCCGGTGCCGGTGTTTGTGATCGGTCGGGCACAGCGGACGCAACTGGTCCAGATCGGTGGTCCCGCCGGAGGCCCAGGGCTTGTCGTGGTCGAATTCGGCATCCACTGCCAGACGGGTGCATCCGTCTCGGGAGCAGGTGCCGTGGTTCAGGATCAGCCAGTCCTTCTGCGCCCTGGTGGGCCGGTAGGAGCGCCGGTCCATGTCGACGACAACCCCCTTGATCGGGTCCGTGACGACGCGGTGGAAGCTCTTCGCGTTGAGAAAGATCTGCTTCGCGGTGAGCGGGTCGATCACATCGCCGCCGACGACGCGCGCCTGCTCGACCGGGACGGGCTGCCCGGCGAGCAACTGGATCGGAATCGTGACGAACACCTTCGTCTGCACCGGTGCGCTGGTGCCTTCCCCGCACAGCCAGTCCAGGAACAGGTCCGCACGGACCTGATCCCGTGACCTGCCGTCCCGCTCGGCCTTCTGCAGGTGTTTCGCCGTGGAGTTCAGACGCCGCATGGCGGCTTCGGCCCGGTGCGTGGGCACCAGCGCCGCCATCCATGACATGCCGTCCCCGGCCGGGGTCGACCGCACCTTCCGGTCGGCCATGGCCCGGGCGTGTCGGCGTGACGCCGCATCCCCCAGCACCGAGACCACGAACGTACGCACGCGACGGCGGAACGCGACCGGAGAACACCGCAGCACCCACTCCGCCGCACGCCGATCCAGCTCTGCGATCGCAGCATCGGCTGCGGTCCGTGTCTCTTCCGGGCAGCCGTCCGGGGCACGCAGCAACTGCGCCTCGCCGATCGTGTATTCGACCAGTCGCATCGGCGCGAACCCCGTCCGCGCCCGAGACCACAGCGTGGGCAGGAGACTCTTCGCAGTCCGCACGTTCGACACGTCAGCGAGCACCTGCTCCTCGGACGCCCGCAGTCGCAGGGCGAGGTCGGCGATCACGCCCCGCTCGGCCATGTCCGGATCCGCGCCGATCGCGTACACGTCCGGGCACCGGCGGGCGGTCTCGCAGACCTCCAGCATCCGCTCCATCCGCAACGCGGCCTGCCGATTCACCTCGAACTCGGCCACAGATACATCGTCGAGAAGGAACCCGAGCATCTCCGCAGCGGAGACCTCCACGGGCGCCTGTTCCTCGATGAGAGCCATGCACCCAGTTTAGAACATATCTTCGGCCTTTTCCAGACACTTTGCAAGTCAATTCTCGAAATTATCGGCGCACATCAATGCCCGCCCCGCCGCCGGCACACCCCCGCCGCAAGCTGCTCCAGCGCCTCGACCGTGATGTCCCAGCCCATGCACGCATCCGTCACGCTCTGCCCGCGAACGAGCCCTGCCGAACCTGCCGCCACGTCCAGCTTCTGCGCGCCGGCCACCAGGTTGCTCTCCATCATCACGCCCGCGATGGACCGTCCGTCCTCGGCGATCTGGGCGGCCAGTTCAGACACCACGACGGCCTGCCGCAGGTGATCCTTGCCGCTGTTGCCGTGGCTGGCGTCGATGATCAGCCGGTCGCACGCACCCGCCGCCGCCAGCCGCTGCGCGGCCCGCTCGACGTGGTCCTGGCCGTAGTTCGGGCCGTCGGCACCGCCGCGCAGGATCACCGACGTGTCGGGGTTCCCGGTCGTCGTCACCAGGCTCGCCCGCCCTTCGGCGTCGATCCCGAGGAAGGCCTGCGGAGCGGATGCCGCGACAGCGGCGTCCAGCGCCACCTGCAGCCCGCCGTCGGTGCCGTTCTTGAACCCGATCGGCATCGACAGGCCCGAGGCGAGCTGGCGGTGCAACTGGCTCTCGGTGGTGCGCGCCCCGATCGCGCCCCAGGTGACGAGGTCGGCGATGTACTGGGGGCTGATCATCTCGAGGAACTCCGTGGCGCACGGCATCCCGAGCGCCACCACATCACGCAGGAAACCGCGCGCCTGCCGCAGCCCGGCGGCGATGTCGTGGCTGCCGTCGAGATGCGGGTCGTTGATCAGTCCCTTCCAGCCCACGGTGGTGCGCGGCTTCTCGAAGTAGGTGCGCATCACGATCAGCAGATCGTCGCCGAGGCGCTCGGACTCGCGCACCAGCCGGGAGGCGTACTCGAGCCCGGCATCCGGGTCGTGGATCGAGCACGGCCCGACCACGACCAGCAGGCGGTCGTCCTCGCCGGACATGATCGCGCGCACATCTTGGCGGGTGCGCGCCACGAGCGCGGATGCGTCGTCACCCGCCGGATGCTCCGCTCCGACCTCCGCGGGCGTCGGGATCCTCGTGAAACCGGCGACGTGCAGATCGGAGGTGTGCAGATCGGAGGTGGCTTCGAGTGTGGGCATGGGTCCTGTCCTGTTCTGGGTGAATTCCGGACGGACCCCGAGAGCAGAGCCCGCCGAAAACGGCGAAAGGCAGAGCATTCGCTCTGCCTTTGTCGGCTCTGGAAGAGGTCGGTGCGCGCTAGATCTGCGCCGGCTCCTCCAGAGCCGACTCAAAATACGCATACCGACGGGTGTTCATGCGTGCAAACCTATCACCCCTGGCTACAGGCGCGGATCGATCGGGTCGGACTCCAGCGCGAGCACGCCGAACACCGCCTGATGCACGCGCCAGAGCGGCTCCCCGGCGGTGAAGCGGTGCAGCGCCTCGATGCCGAGCGCGTACTCGCGCGCGGCGAGCGAGCGCTTGTGGCCGGTGTCGCGCACGCGCAGCCGCGTCAGGTTCGCCGGCTCGAGATAGTCCGGACCGTAGATGATGCGCAGGTACTCCCGCCCGCGCACCTTCACGCCCGGCTGCACGAGTCCCTTCTCGGTACGGGTGAGATTGGCGAACGGCTTCACCACCATCCCCTCACCACCGCGAGCGGTGAGCTCCTCCCACCACGAGACGGCGGAAGCCACGGACTCAGCATCGTCGAGGTCGACCCGCCGTCGCCCCGTACTCGTGACCAGCTCGGGAGCGGCCGCCGCGAGGCGATCCGCGATGGACAGGTGCCAGCCGTGGTCGCGGGTCTCGAACGTCTCGCCGCCGGCAGCGAGCAACTGGAACGGCGCGAAGCGCACCTGGTCGGCGGCGCCGACGTAGCGCCGATACGCGTCTCGGAAGCCCGCCGCGTTCGCCCGCCGGCCCCATACCCGCTCTTCGAGTGCGGCGACGTCGACTCCGGATGCCGCAGCCGCGGCGAGCGCAGCCGAGGCGGCATTCGTCGCCGTCGTTCCGGCAGCCGCCACTGAGGCGTACAGGTCGCGGATCAGGTCTCCGGCCTTCAGCGACCAGGGCAGGATCTCACCGTCGAGGAGCACCCAATCGGCCTTGAGGTCGGCCCAGACCCCGGCACCCTCCAGTGCTCCATCCAGACCGCTCACGAAGGAGGTGTCGTCGTCGAAGAACGGGCGTCCCGTCCGGGTGTGCACGATCCCCCGCCACCCCTCGGGCGCGCCGAAGCGAGACGGGTCCCGTGTGATCAGGGCGACCGCGCGAGAGCCCATGTGCTTCTCCTCGCAGATCAGGTCGGTGACGCCCTGCCTGCGGAAGTACTCGAATGCCTCATCGGGATGCTCGAGGCTGCCTTCACGCTCGGAGGCGTTCGGCGGCGACATGGTCGGCGGCAGGTAGACCAGTCGACGAGGGTCGACGGCCCAGCGGCTCATGGTCTCGAGCCCGCCCGCGGACTGCGCCTCCTTGATGCCGACGCGTCCGTGCAGGCCGGTCTCGATGATCAGCTTGCCCTGGATGTCGTCCAGGTCGAGCACGCCCGCATCGCGCTCCGGCTCGGCGGCGATCAGCGGGCGCACCGGCTCGTACCAGACCTGCTCGGCGGGCACCTGCACGACCTCGCGCTCCGGGTAGCGCATGGCCGAGAGTGCGCCGCCGAACACGCATCCGGTGTCGAGGCAGGCGGTGTTGTTCACCCACTCGACCGTCGGCACCGGAGTGTGGCCGTAGAGCACCACGGCCGCGCCACGGTACTCCTGCGCCCACGGGTACCGCACCGGCAGGCCGTATTCATCTGTCTCGCCGGTGGTGTCGCCGTACAGCGCGAAGGCGCGCACCCGCCCGGACGCGCGTCCATGGTACTGCTCCTTCAGACCGGCGTGCGCGACGACCAGCTTGCCGTCGTCGAGCACGAGGTGCGAGACGAGCTCGTAGCAGAAGGCTGCCACCTGCTCCCGGAACTCCGCCGTCTCTCCGGCGAGCTGGGCGAGCGTCTCGGCCAGCCCGTGCGAGACCGTGACCTTCGCGCCGCGCAGCGCGCGCACGAGCTTGGCCTCGTGGTTGCCCGGCACAGCGAGGGCGTGGCCGGCCGCGACCATACCCATCGCGAGGCGCAGCACGCCGACGACATCAGGGCCGCGGTCGACGAGGTCGCCGAGGAAGACCACCCGCCGCCCCTCGGGATGCCGCGCGTCGATCGCGCCGCCCTGATCGTCGCGGACGATCTCGTAGCCGAGCCGGCCGAGCAGGGTCTCCAGCTCGCTGCGGCATCCGTGCACGTCGCCGATGACGTCGAAGGGACCGTGGTCGTCGCTGCGGTCGGTGAGCAGCCGCGTGCGCTCGACGGATGCGGCCTCCACGTCCTCCTCGGAGCGAAGGACGTGCACGGTGCGGAACCCCTCCTTGCCGAGGTGGCGCAGGCCACGGCGCAGCTGGTCGTTCTGTCGCTTGACCACACCGTCGGGGATGTGGCGGTCGTAGCGCTCCGCGTTGCGCGCGATGCTGACCGACATCGGCAGGTCGAACACGATCGCGACGGGCAGCACGTCGTGGGCACGGGCGAGCTCGACCAGCTTGCGGCGGGCCTCGGGCTGCACGCTCGTCGCGTCGACGACCGTCAGCAGGCCGGCATCCAGCCGCTTCGCCGCGACGTACTGCAGCGCGTCGAACGCCGAAGCGGTGACGGACTGATCGGACTCGTCGTTGCCGACGAGCCCGCGGAACATGTCGCTGGACAGGGTCTCGTAGGGGCCGAAGTGCTCGCGCGCGAAGGTGGACTTGCCCGACCCCGACGCGCCCACGAGCACGACGAGCGACAGCTGCGGGACGGTGAGGACGCTCATGCGGCGGCCTCCTTCCGGAACAGGGCGAGCTGGGTGGGGGCACCGTGTGCGGCATCCGCGGGGCCGACATCGCGGAACTCGACCGCGTAGCCGTGCCGGGTGGCGACCGCACCTGCCCACGCCTGGAACTGCGCCCGCGTCCACTCGAAACGGTGGTCGTCGTGCCGGAACGCCCCCGCTGCGAGCACGGGATAGAGCACGTTGTACTCGACGTTCGGCGTCGTCACGACGACGGACGCCGGCGCCGCGCCGGCGAACACCGCGTCCTCCAGAGCGTCCAGGCGGGAGGGCTCGACGTGCTCGATGACCTCCATCAGCACCATCGCGTCGAAGCCGCGCAGTCGCTCGTCTCGATAGACGACCGAACCGTGCAGCAGGTCGACGCGCTCGCGCTCGGCGTCGGATGCCTCGTCGAGATGCAGCGCGCGGGCGGCCTGCTCGAGCGCACGGTCCGAGACGTCCACGCCGACGATCTTCGTGAACGCGCGGTCTCTCTGCAGGCGGGTGAGCAGGGCGCCGGGGCCGCAGCCCATGTCGATGACCCGGTGAGCACCGGTATCCTGCAGCGCCGCGAGCACGGCGTCGGCGCGCTGCACGCGCAGCGGTGTCGCGCCCGGCGGGCGCTCGTCCCTCTCGACGGATGCGAGCAGCGAGCGCTGGTGCACGAGGTAGCGCGTGGTGATCAGCTCGCGCTCCGGATGCTCGGCGAGCCACCCCTCGCCGGCCCTCTCGAGCTTGGCGATCTCGTCGTCGCCGACCCAGTAGTGCTTGGCGTCGTCGAGCACGGGCAGCAGCACGTAGAGCTGCCGCAGCGCGTCTGCCAGGCGCACCTGCCCGGTCAGCACGACCGAGCTGTAGCGCGAGTCGCCCCAGTCCGGATGCTGCTCGTCGAGCGGGATCCGCCGCTCTGCGACCTCCCACCCGCAAGGCGCGAAGACGCGTCTGATCAGGTCGTCGCCGGTGCCGCGGGAGGAGACGACCGGGATCTCGATCCGCAGCGGGAGCGGCGCGGCAGCCAGCTCGGGGTAGCTGTCGCTGCGCCCGGTCATCGCCGTGCGGAACACGGTGCCGAGGGCGACGGCGAGCATGCTGGAGGCGACGTAGGGGCGGTCGTTGACGTAGTGGTCCAGCGAGCCGGCATCCCCGCGGAAGCGCCTGCTGCGCACCAAATCGATCGGGTCGACCTCGAGCAGCACTGCGACCGTGCAGCGCTCGGGCGTCGCCTCGGAGTAGAAGACGTGGATGTCGCCGACCGGCGCCCGGAAGGTCTGCAGCTTCGCCGGATGCTTGTGCAGCAGGTATCCGAGCGCGCTCGCGTCGACGCCGGAGCCGCGCTCAGGCTCGTAGGTCACCGTGACGAGCATCGTCGCCTCCCCGGGGTCTGCACAGTCGCCCGAGTCTACTGACCCCGCCCGCAACGGATGACCATGTCGTCCCGGGCGTGGCGCGGAGTGCGCCGGCCGGGGCATCCCCAGGTACTCCGACCGGCGTCACCGCGTCAGCCTCCCGCAGACACGGGCGGCTTCCTTCCCCCGCCGACCCCCAGGCCAGGCGAGGACGACCAGTTGCATTGCCGCCGTGGCTTCTCCCCCTGCCACGACACGGCGCCTGAATCGGGTGACGGAAGCGCCATGTCCAAGGGTCTCCCCCGGGTCGCCCGTGCGCCTCCGTGATCTCACGGAATTCTTCTACTGAGCGAAGCCGGGCGTCACTAGAATCAGCGATCAGGGGAACGACAGGCGGGGTTTGCCTGAAAGGCGGTGACGTCGGCGTGCGCACGGAACCCGATCGTGTCGCTGCGGCCCCTCCCGCGCGTCTCTTCTTCGGCAGGGCGAGTGAACTGCGCGTCCTGGCTGCGGGGCTGGATGCCGCCGAGTCCGCAGGCGGACGTATGATCGCCATCCTGGGCGAGGGCGGTATCGGCAAGAGCACGCTCATCGAGGAGGCCCTGCTGCGCTCGCGAACCACGAGGGCGGTGATGCGCGCGTCCGCGGATGTGATGGATCGGCGCCGCCCCTACGCCCTGCTGCTGGAGGCGTTCGGGCCGCTGCTCACCGCCGACGAGCGGAACATCGTCGATGACCGCAGCGCGCACGCCGTCGGCGAACGTCTGCTGGCGCTCATCGACGGTCTCGTGTCCACGCCGAGCGTGCTCGTGCTCGAGGATCTGCAGTGGGCCGACGACGCGTCGCTCGCTCTGCTCGCACGTCTCGACCGCACGCTGGAGCAGCTCCCGCTGCTGATCATCGCGTCACTCCGCACTCAGGCAAGTCACGAGATGGCCGCCGCGCTCGATCATCTGCTCAGTGCGTATGAGGAGCGCGATCTGCTGCAGCAGGTCGTCGTTCCGCCGCTGCCGGGCGAGATCTGCATCGTGCTCGCCGAGCGCCTCACCGGCGGTCGCGTCGACGGCACCCTCGCGCACTACGTCGAAGCGGCCGGAGGGAATCCGCTCTTCCTCACCGAGATGATCCGGTCGCTGCTGCGCGACGACGCGGTCACCATGCGGGCCGACGGTGGGGCCGTGCTGGCCGCGCCGGTCGGCCCCTCGCCCTCGCCCTCGCTGGCGATGGTGATGATGCGGCATCTGAGCCATCTCGGCACGGCCACCAGAGAGATGCTCACGACGGCGGCGCTGCTCGGCACCCGGTTCACCGTCACGCAACTCCGCGTCGTCATCGGCAAGCCGATGAGCACCCTCCTGCCGATGCTGCGTGAGACGTTCGCCGCCGGCTTTCTGGAGGAGGTCGCCGATGACACGCTCGGGTTCCGCCACGAGCTGATCCAAGAGGTGCTGCTGCTGGACCTCCCGGCCGCGGTGCGCGCCGAGCTGCAACGCGAGGTCGCCCTGCGGATGGACGCCGCGGGGTTCGCTCCCGCCACCGTCGCCGGGCACCTGCTGCGGGCTCCCGTCTCGCCGGAGGATGTCGACTGGACGCTGCGGCTCGCGCAGCGCACGGCTGTGGCCGCACCCGCCACCGCGATCGAACTGTGGGAGCGGGTCGCGAACAGCGTCGATCACGGCGACGAGCGGTATGTGCGGGCGACGGCCGGCCTGGCCCGTGCCGCGCTGAGCTCGGGTCGTGCCGCCGATGCGAGCGCTCTGGCCGATCAGGCACTGCGCGGCGAGGTGCCCGCAGATGTCCTGCCCGCGCTGACCCTGACTTACACGCACGCGCTGATGCAGCAGCATCGGCAGTCCGAATCACAGGAGCAGTCGGAGCAGTGGGGCGTCTCGGAGCTGCTCGAGCCGGCCGACCGGGCCGCGCACCTGGCATTCGCCGGGTGGCCTCGGCTGATGCTCGGAGACCTGGACGGTGCGAAGCGACTGGCGGCCGAGGGCGCCGCAGTCGCGGCAGAGGTCGGCAACCCTGCCGCGCAGGTGACCGCCCTCGCCCTGCACGGCCAGATCGCCGACTTCCAGGGTGACCTCGAGACCTCGATCGCGTCGCTCACGACGGCGGTCGGGATCGCCGACCGACATCTTTCGCTCGCTGCGGTCGAGGCGTTCCCGCACACGCTCCTCGCGCTGGCTCTCGCCGACGCCGGCCGCGCAGCCGAGGTCGTCCCCCTGTTGCAACGGGGCCTGCAGGTGTCGGAGGAGTTCGGATACCGAACCGGTGTGGTCGCCGCGCACGCCTTCGGAGCCCAGGCCATCAGCAGCACGGCCATCCTGTCCGACATCACCGCGGAACTCGACGCGCACGGTTCTCTGATCGGCTCCATGGACGTGCGCATGATCGGCCCTGTGCTGGGGCTGCGGGCCTGCACAGTGGCTCGGCAGCGCGGACCGGTGGCGGCGATCGAGTACTCCGACCTGCTCGATCCGGTGCCGGATCGGAGCATGTGGGCCGGCCGCGGCCGGTCGTGGATCTGGCGCGGGCTCAGCCAGCGCGACCGCGCCCGCGAGGACCACGCCGCAGCGCTGGACGTGCTCTGGGCGGGGTGGCAGGACTCCCTCGAGGCGGACATGCTCATGGAGTGCGCGGATCTCGGCCTTGATCTCGTGCTGCTCGCCCGACAGTACGCCGCCCTGCATCCGTCAGCGAGCCGGACCGCGATCGAACACGCGCACGAGGCATCCGACCTGCTCGCCGGACTCGCCGATCGCAACCCGGCCGTGACCCACCTGCGCGCCACGGCGCTGATCGTGCAGGGAGTGCTGGAGGGCTCGGACGCGATCCTCGAGGCGGAGCGGATGATGGCGACCACTCCGCGCAGGCTCGATCGCGCCCGGTTCGCCGAGGTGGCGGCCCGGTGGCTTCCGGCGCGGTCGAACGACCGGCGCCGGCTCGCGGAGGCTGCGCTGCGCGGCTACGCCGATGTCGGCGCCGACCACGAGGTCGCCAGAGCGAAGGCGGCGTTCCGGCACCTCGACATCCCGGTGATCTCGCAACCGCGCACGCGCCCGGCGTTCGGGTGGGAGGCGCTGACCCGCACGGAGGAGCGGGTGGCGGCTCAGGTGGCGACCGGCGCGACCAATCCGGAGATCGCACGCCGACTGAACGTCTCCCGTCGCACCGTCGAGACGCACGTGTCAAACATCCTCACCAAGCTCGGACTCCGGACCCGCACCGAGGTCGCCGTCTTCGTCGCCCGGCGGCTCGACGATGTCGGAGAGCACCGCTAGCAGGTCGATCCACCCGCGGAACGGCCGGCGCGCACCAGGACCCTCGACCCAGCCCTCGGGCGGGTCGGTCCCGTCCACCTGGATCTCTATGCGCACCCTGCCAGAGTCGCATCGCCGCATCCGAGGCGGATCCGTGAGATCACGGAACTTCGAGGCGCGGACGGGGACGTGGCACACTGAAGCGACCCCGCCCGAAGGAATCGCATGTCCGCACTGTTCTCCGCCAACCTGATCTGGACGATCGTCGCGCTCGCGGCTCTCGCGATCAACGTGCTCGCCCTCATCTACATCCCGCGCGGGCGCAAGCCCACGGCGGCGATGGCCTGGCTGCTGCTGATCTTCCTGGTGCCGTTCGTCGGCATGGGGCTGTACCTGCTGATCGGCAACTTCCGGCTGCCGAAGAAGCGGCAGGACGAGCAGGCGCGCATCACCGCGATGATCAAGGACGGGGCCGGTGACCACGTCGACGTCGATGCCCCGCGGTGGCTGCAGCGGGTCGCGATCCAGAACCACGCTTTGACCGGGCTGCCTGTCGTCGGGGAATCCTCCGCGGAACTGATCGACGACTACCAGGGCTCGATCGACGCCATGGCCGCCGCGATCGACACCGCCACGACGTACGTGCACGTCGAGTTCTACATCGCCGCTTGGGACGACACCACCCGCGGCTTCTTCGCGGCGATGGAGCGGGCCGTGCAGCGCGGCGTCTCCGTGCGCCTGCTCGCGGACTACATCGCGTCGCGCAAGATCCCGAAGTCGGAGGAGACCTTCGCCGAGCTGGACCGCATCGGCGTGAAGTGGTCGTGGATGCTGCCGTTCCGCCCGTTCAAGGGCGAGTACCAGCGCCCCGACCTGCGCAATCACCGCAAGCTCGTCGTCGTCGACGGCGCAGTCGGTTTCGTCGGCTCGCAGAACCTGATCTCGCGCGACTACAACGCCGAGAAGAACATCAAGCGCGGCCTGATGTGGCAGGAGCTCGTCTCGCGGGTCGAGGGCCCCGTCGTCGCTCAGGTCGATGCCGTGTTCCTCAGCGACTGGCTGATCGAGACCGGCGAAGACCTCTCTTCGGTCGAGCGGGTGCCGGTATCCGCTGTTCCCCAGCCGGCGGATGCCGGGCTGCACTGCCAGATGGTGCCCAGCGGCCCCGCCTACGGCACCGAGAACAACCTGCGGATGTTCCTCTCACTGATCCACGGGGCGACCGAGAAGGTCATCCTGACCAGCCCTTACTTCGTGCCGGACGAGGCGATGATCTACGCGATCACCACCGCCTGCCAGCGCGGCCTCGACGTGCAGCTGTTCGTGTCGGAACTGGGCGACCAGGGCATGGTCTACCACGCACAGCGCTCGTACTACGAGACTCTGCTCCGCGCGGGAGTGCGGATCTTCCTGTACCCGGCGCCGTACATCCTGCACGCGAAGCACTTCTCGATCGACGACGACATCGCCGTGATCGGGTCGAGCAACATGGACATCCGCTCGTTCAGCCTGAACTCCGAGATGTCGCTGCTGGTTCGCGGTGAGTCGTTCGTCGCACAGATGCGCGAGGTCGAGCAGAAGTACCGGGATGCCGGTCGCGAGCTCACCCTCGAGGAGTGGCTGCGCGAGCCCGCGAAGTCGACTTTCCTCGACGGTGTCTTCCGCCTGACGTCGGCGCTGAACTGAGCGACCGGCTCACTTGCCGAGCAGATCGGGGTGGGTGAGTCGCCACCACTCGTCGGGCTGGCCGATCGTGCCCTTCAGCCGGATGTCGGCGGAGGTCGTGTTCGGGCCGGCCTTCCAGGTGATGCTGCCGACGACCTCGCCGTCGATGTAGGTCTTCGGGGCGCTCAACTTCATGCTCACCTCGATCGGCGTGTCCGACCAGGTGAGGATCGAGGTGCCGGTCGGGATCACGAGCTGCGCCTCGTCGCCCCACGGCGTCTCGATGTGCCCGACCGGCTGACCCGCCTCGGCAACATCGATCCGGTGGAAGCCCTCGCGGATGCTCGCGAGCAGGGCCTTCACATTGTCGGCGACCGCGCCGTTGGTCGCGCCGCCCATGACCACCCCGACCACCGAGATCGGCTTGGAGATGCCGACATCCAGCGATGCGGTGTAGAGCAGATTCTGCGCGCCGGCCCCGAGGTTGCCGGTCTTCAGACCGGTGACGCCCTCGACGCCCAGCAGGCCGTTGGTGTTCGAGAAGCGGCCGAGCGACGGCACCTCTATCGAGGCCTTGCCGGCGAGCGCGGCGACCGTCGGATTCGCCGCCGCAAGCCGGCCCAGCGCGATGAGATCCGTCGGAGTGCTGGTGTTCTGCGGGCTGATGCCGGTCGGCTCCACGATCCGCGTGCTCTTCAGGCCGTGCCCCGCGAGCCATTTCCGCGCCGCGCTGAGGAACGCTCCGCGTGAGCCGAACGCCCAGGTGGCGACGGCGTCGGCGTAGTTGCTGGCCGACGGGATGAGCATCATGGCGATCGCGTCGCGCTCCGACATGGCGCTGCCGGTGGGCATCGCCGCGATGGTCGCACCCTGCACGTAGTACTGGTCGTACAGGTCGTGGTCCGCCTTGCTGAACCGGATCGTGGGGCCCGGGTCCTGGGCATTCGCGAGGGGTCTGCGTTCGAGTACGACGAGCGCGGTGATGAGCTTGCTGATGCTCGCCATCGGACGGGCGTCGTCGGTGCCGGTCTTCGCCCAGATGCCCGGCGTCTTGCCGAGGTACTCCTCGGCGCCGGAGATCGAGATCGCGGAGGTGCTCTCCGGCAGCGCGAGAGTCGCGGCCGCGGATGTCGGCGGCTCGGGCGTGTGCGAGGAGGTGACGGGCTCGGGCAGCGATGCGTTCAGCGCCCACCAGACATAGCCGCCGGCTGCGGCGAGCGCCAGGACGAGCACGATCGCCGTGACCAGTATGGCGACCCGCCCGCCCCTGCCACGGGCGGCACGGGCGGCCTCGGCCGGGCTCTGCGGCCCCTGGAAGAGGCCGGCGAGATCGGAGAGGTCGTCTGTCACGTCGTCGTGTGTCTTGATGGTCGCCCCCGGGCGTGAGATGTGATCTCATCATGCCTCACCCGGGCGATCCCGCAATCGCCTCTCGCCCTCGACCGGTGAAGACCGCTAGCTTATGCGCAGGGGACGGAATCGGAGGATGCGATGGCGCACGTGGTGGCGACAGGGGCCGGCAAGGTCATGATGGAGCGGCGGAACGACCCGACGCACGAGTACATTCTGAGACTCACAGGCAAGGAACGGCCACGCGTGCTGTTCGTGGGGACCGCGACCGGCGATGACCCCGCCTACATCCTCAGCTTCTACACGACCTACCACGCGGACCGGTGCGCACCTCACCACCTTCCGCTGTTCCACCGGGCGATCGACGACCTGGCCGGTTTCGTCAAGGGGTTCGATGTGATCCACGTCGGGGGTGGCAACACAGCGAACATGCTCGATGTCTGGCGCCGACAGGGTCTGGACGAGATCATGCGCGAGATGTGGGAGGACCCCGCATCGAACACCGTGTTCACCGGCGGCAGCGCCGGCGGGATCTGCTGGTTCGAGGGCGGCACCACCGACAGCTACGGTCCCACCCTGCAGGTGCTGCCGGAGGGGCTGGGATTCCTGCACGGCAGTTTCTGCCCGCACTACGACGCGGAGGATCAGCGACAGCCGCTGTTCCATGAGGCGCTGCGCAGCGGCGAACTCGCCACGGGGTACGCCGTCGGCAACCTGCAGTCCTTGCACTTCGACGGCGCCGAGTTCGTCACGGCGATCAGCCCGGTCGAGGACCCGCTCGCGCTGCGCGTCGAGGCGCTCGACGGGCGGATCGTCGAGACCGCGCTGCCGTCGAAGGTTCTCGCCGGCAACGGCCCGAGCGTGAAAGGCCCGTCCTCATGAACGACAGCATCTGGATCCTGATCGCCGAGCTCCTGGTCGTCATCGGCGCCATCTACATGGGCACCCGCACCAGCGGGATCGGGCTCGGCGTCTGGGGCCTGGTCGGCGTGGCCGTGCTGGTATTCCTGTTCGGGGAGGCACCGGGCAGCGCCCCGGTGGATGCCGTCTTCATCGTCATCACGGTGATCACCGCGGCCTCCACCATGCAAGCGGCCGGGGGCATCGACTGGATGGTCTCGGTGGCCGCGAGAGTGATCCGCAAGCGCCCGAGATCCGTGGTGTTCCTCGCCCCGGCGATGTCGTTCCTGTTCACCGTGGGGGCCGGCACCGGCAACATCTTCTACCCGCTTCTTCCGGTCATCTACGACGTCTCCTATCAGCAGAAGATCCGGCCCGAGCGTGCGCTGTCGGTGTCCGCCGTGGCGTCGCAGGTCGGCATCCTCTGCTCGCCCGTCTCGGCGGCGACCGCCTCGATGGTGGTGCTGCTCGCGCCGCAGGGCGTCGATCTGGGCGGGCTGCTGCTGATCATGTGGCCGGCGTCGATCGCGGGACTGTTCCTCGCCGCGCTGGTCATGCTCAAGCACGGCAAGGAGCTCGATGACGACCCCGTCTACCAGCAGCGGCTGGCCGACGGGCAGATCAAGCCACCGGCGACGGATGCGCATGATAAGAAGCTTCCGCGCGCCGCCGTGCTGTCGGCGACGCTGTTCCTCATCGGCGTCGGCGTCATCGTGCTGTTCGGCCTGTTCGAGAGCATTCGTCCGATCATCGGCACCGACGACGACGGCGACCCGGTGCGACTCAGCGTCACCGTCATCATCGAGGTGATCATGGGCGTGATCGCCGCACTGATCTTCCTGCTCTGCAAGGTGAAGGCGTCCGACGTCCCCAAGCAGCCGACGTTCCCGGCGGGCATGGTGGGCGCGATCGCGCTGTTCGGCATCGCATGGCTGGCGAACACGTTCGTCGCCTCGAACCAGCAGATGATCGTCGACGGGCTCGGTTCCGTGGTCTCCGGGTCGTCCGCGTTCCTCGGCGCGCTGCTGTTCGCGCTGGCCCTGTTCGTGGTCGCGATGCTGACCACGAGCCAATCCAGCGCCACGAACGCGATCGTGCCGATCGGCATCACGATCGGGCTGCCCGCGCCGCTGCTGGTCGGGCTGTGGCCGTCGGCGATGGGCATGTACACCCTGCCGGCCAACGGCAGCCAGGTCGCAACCGCGGCCTTCGACCAGACCGGAACGACGAAGCTCGGCAAGTACGTGTTCGACCACTCGTTCCAGCTGCCGAACCTGGTGTACGTCGGCACGGCGATCGTCGTCGGCGTGGCGCTGTCCTTCGTCCTCGGCTGACGCCCACGGCATGACCTCCACCGCCGACGCCGTCGTCCTCAATCGGTTCCTGCTGGGGCTGGCCGAGGGCATGACGGCGTCGGACGAGTCTGTCGATCGCATCCGCGACACCATGGCGACCCTGGCGAACGCGTATGGCAGCACCGCCACCGACATCGTCATCCTGCCCACGGTGATCCTCATCGAGACCGGTGGTGAGGAGGATCGTGTCTCGCTGCGGTCGACGCTGTCGGCGAAGTTCCGGTTCGACCAGATCGCCGCGTTGTACCGGTTGATCGAGCAGGCGAAGACGGCGTCCGTGGCGCCGGATCAGGGCATCCGCCGTCTCAACGAGATCGGTGCCATGCGGCCCCGGTACGGGTGGGCGGTGCGCACGCTCGGTCATGCCCTGCTCACTCTGGGGCTCGCGCTGCTGCTGGCGCCGACCTGGCAGGGAGCGATCATCGCGTTCCTGCTCGGCGCGGGCATCGGCCTGCTCAAGCTCGTGCGCTCGCCGACGCTGCAGCTGGTCATGCCGATCGTCGCGGCGTTCGTGTGCGCGACCGGTGTGTTCCTGCTCGCCGAGGTGATCGACATCGGCGACCCCATCCATCTGCTGATCGCGCCGCTGGTGACGTTCCTTCCGGGCGGCGTGCTCACCACAGCCACGGTGGAGCTCGCGGCAGGGCAGATGATCGCCGGCGCGTCGCGGCTGGTCTACGGATTCGTCCAACTGGCGCTGTTGGCGTTCGGCATCCTCGCGGCCGGCACGCTGGTGGGCGTGGACTCGGCGGACTACGAACCGCTCGAGGGCGGCGGGACCGTCGCATGGTGGGTGCCGCTGATCGGCGTGCTGGTCTTCGCCACAGGCAACTACCTGCACTTCTCGGCGCCGCCGTCCACGTTCGGGTGGGTGCTGCTCGTGCTCGCGGTCGCCTACGCCGCGCAGACGATCGGCGGCCTCGTGCTCGGTCCGACCGTGAGCGGGTTCATCGGCGCTCTCGCGATGACGCCGGTGGTGCTGTGGATAGCCGGCCTGCGCAACGGCGCACCGTCACAGCTGACCTTCCTGCCGGCGTTCTGGCTGCTGGTCCCCGGTGCCGCCGGGCTCGTGGGCCTGACCGAGGCGGTCGCCACGGACGGCGGCCTGGCCGACTTCACCGCAGCTCTGGTGTCGGTGATGTCGATCGCGCTCGGCGTGCTGATCGGCACCGCGCTGTACCGAGTTGTGCACCACGGCGCCGAGGAGATCGTCCAGTTCGCCGTTGCGCTCCCGGTCGCGCACGACACGGATACGCGGAGCACCTTCACGCAGCGCGTGAAACGCTGGTGGCACCGGGAACGCGGAGGGAACCGCTGACGGGACGCCGTCAGGCGGGTGGGGGACCACGGATGAGCAAAGACGCAGACCGGAGAGAGGCGGAACAGATCGGCGCCGGCACCGGAGTCACGGCGGGCATCGGTTACCTGCTCCTTCAGGCAGTCGCCTCCTACGCCGGGTTCCTGATCCTCGTCATGTCCGCCCTGAGCATCGCCGGATGCGGTGACAGTTGCGACTACGCCCTGGCCGGCGCAAGCACGCAGGCGCAGATCTGGGGCAGCGTGGTCCTCTGGATCCTGTCGGCGATCGCCGTCACCTGGCGTGCCCTGCTCCGCAGGACGAGCTGGTGGGTGCCTCTGGTCGGCATCGGTGCCGTCGCGCTGCTGACGATCGGAACGAGCATCGCGATGGATATCGCCACGCCGACGCTCGGTTCGTAGCCCCGTCAGTCGGTGACCTCCCAGAACAGCTGCGCAGCCTCCGCCTCGAGCTCGCGATCGGGCTGCTCGGGGTGCGCCGCCAGGAATTCGGCCTGGAGCCGTGCGCATCGACTGGCGTGGATGACGGCATGGAGCAGCATCCGTCACCTCGCTGTTCCGCGGCGGACTTCGCCGAGCGTGTGGCATCCGGGGCAGGGAACCGCGATCCGGTCACCTGGCCCGATGTCGCCGGGCAGCGAGACCAGCGGGGAAGTCGCATCCGAGACGCGGAAGGGCTCTTCGTAGGCGTGCGAGATCCGGCCGATGAGGCGCATCTCGCCCCATTCGGGCGCCAGGTGCGCCAGGTCCGCATCGAGCTCCAGCGCACCCCGGGCCGCGTCGACGACCGTCGCGACGACGACCGTCGTGGAATGCTCCGGTGACGCGATCCCGCCCGAGTACGGGATCACCGCCGGCCAGGTGCAGGTGCAGGGCGTGCCGCAGAGCTCGGCGTATCGCCGCAGGGAGATCGCGGCGATGGTCACGTCGTCGAGCAGGGCGATCGAGCGGGCCGGCCAGCGCGCGTGGTCGATGGGCAGCGGGATGCTGTCGCGGAGCGTGGGAAGGATGGAGGTGAGAGTCACGCTCTCCGGTCTACGCCGCCGCCTCGGGGCAGGGAACACGTCCTCACGGTTCCCGAACGGAGGCGGGGCGGATCCTCGCGGGAAGCCCTGACCGCGACCCGCTGTTGTCCCGGAAGACGGGAAGGCGGAATGCGATGACGCAGGTGCTCCACGGGATCGAGGTCGTCGTCTTCGACGTGCTCGGCACGCTGGTGGACGAGCCAGGTGGGCTGGCGGCGCAGATCGCCGCCACCGGAGAGGAGGATCCGGCGCGCTGGGTCGATGACTGGCAGCAGTACGTCGCCGACCAGCAGGCGCGGATCGCGCGCGGTGAGCGCCCGTACGCGCCGTCGACGATGCTCGACGCCGAGGCCGCGGCCCGCGTCGGCGAGCCCGCGCTCACCACGGCGACCCGGTCTCTCCCGGCCTGGGATGACAGCGCCCGCGAGGTGGCGCGGCTCGCGCAGCACGTGACGGTGCTCGGCCTGTCGAATGCGGATGCGGCGACGCTGCAGGCCCTCGGCCGCCATGCCGACCTGCGTTGGCATCGGGCGGTGTCGGCCGAGCGCGTCGCCGCCTACAAGCCGGATGCGGCGGTGTACCGCGCCGCGATCGACGCCGCCGCCGTTCCCCCGAGCCGTATTCTCATGGTCGCCGCACACGCCTGGGATCTGCGGGGCGCGATGCGGGCAGGCATGCGCACGGCGTACGTGCCCCGACCCGGAGGCGACGCGCCGATGTCGGGCGACCGGTTCGACGGCTTGTTCGGAACACTCGCAGAACTCGTCGATGCGGTGGTCACCGGCATCCGGCCCTGACGTCGGTCAGCTTGCCGGCGGCAGCGCGTGGAACGCGCGGTCGACATAGATCAGCGGGCGGCTCTCGCGGCCCGCGATGACCTCGACGACCTCGGCGATGACCACCGTCGAGGAACCGACGGCGACGGTCTGCAGCGGGCGGCAGCGCAGCGCGACCCGCGCGGCGGGCAGGTGCGGTTCACCGGTGGGCAGGATGTCCCACCCCTGCTCCGGCGTGAACCGCTCGGAGCCGCTGACTGCGAAGCTCTGCGCGAGTGCGGAGTGGTCGTCGTCGATGAGGTGCACGACGAAGCCGTCCGCCGCGAGGATCGCGCCCGCGCTGCCGGTCGCCCGGGTCACCGAGAACACGATCGCCGCGGGGTCGACCGCCACCGAGGCGACACTCGACGCGGTCAGCCCGACCGGTCCGGTCGGGCTCATCGCGGTGATGATCGCGACCCCGGCCGGATGCCGGCGGAAGGCCGCCTTCATGCCCTCCCCGACCTCGGACGGGATCGGTGCTCCCGGCGTCACGGTCATGGCGGGCGCGCTCACTCGGCCACCGCCTGCGGCGGAAGTACGGCGATCAGCGGGTGGTCGAAGTCGTAGGTGCCGGCCTTGGCGGCACCACCCGGCGAGCCGATCTCGTCGAAGAACTCGACGTTGGCCTTGTAGTAGTCGGCCCATTCCTCGGGCAGGTCGTCCTCGTAGTAGATCGCCTCGACCGGACAGACCGGCTCGCACGCGCCGCAGTCCACGCATTCATCGGGGTGGATGTAGAGCGAGCGCTCGCCCTCGTAGATGCAGTCCACCGGACACTCGTCGATGCAGGCCCTGTCTTTGACGTCGACGCAGGGCAGGGCGATCACGTAGGTCATCGGAGGGCCTTCTTCGTTCGGGTCACTGTTCCAGCGTAAAACCTCAAGTAACCTTGAGGTCAAATCGAGCGAAAGTTCCTCATGACCGCAGAGACCGCGCACACACCGGATGAACCGCTGACCATCGGTGAGATGAGCCGCCGCACCGGCGTCGCCCCCTCGGCGCTGCACTTCTACGAGAGCCTCGGACTGATCGCCTCGACGCGCACCCCCGGCAATCAGCGCCGCTACGCACGCCATATGCTGCGCCGCGTCTCGCTGATCACTGTGGCGAAGCACCTCGGCCTGCCGCTGTCGGAGGTCAAGGAGGCGTTCGCCGACGTTCCGCTCACCCGCACCCCGAGCCACGAGGAATGGGCGCGCGCCTCCCGGCGCTGGAAGCGCGAGCTCGAGAAGCGTCGCGAGGGCATCGAACGCCTGGAGCGCGAACTGACGGGATGCATCGGCTGCGGATGCCTCTCGATGCGGGCCTGCCGGCTGCTCAACCCCGACGACGCCCTCGGCACGCAGGGCGCCGGCGCTCTGCGCCTGCAGGACGACACGGGCTGATCACCCGCTCGGGGTGAAGCTCCGGCGAGGCCATCTCGTCCTGATGGCATGACGAAGGCGCTGTTCCGGACCGCATCGGAACAGCGCCTTCACTCTGCGTTACGCGACCTCGCCGGCAGTGACGGTCTCGGCGAGCATGTGCACGCGGGGCAGGTGGTGGGCGCCGTAGAAGTCGGCGGACACCAGGCGCGCTGCGTCCGCGGCATCCGTCGTGGCGTGTGCGAGAACCGCGACCACGGCGAGCCCGTGCATCCAGCCGCCGGCGAGCGTGCCGAGCAGCATGAGGTAGGGCACGCTGACGCCGTAGGCGTCGCGGGTCTGGCCGAAGCCGATCAGTGCGGCGGTGGCCGCTCGGGCCGAGGCGATCGCGCGCTCGAGGCGATCCGCGGTGCGCGTGGCGACCGCGTCATCCGCGCCGCGCAGGACGGTGATGGTCTGCTCGATCTGCACGAACAGCTCCTCCGCGGTGGCGCCACCATTGCGGATCACCTTACGGCCGATCAGGTCGTTCGACTGGATCGCCGTGGTGCCCTCGTAGATCGGCATGATCCGGGCATCCCGGTAGTGCTGCGCGATGCCGGTCTCCTCGATGAAGCCCATGCCGCCGTGCACCTGGATGGCGTCGCTGGTGAGCGCGACCGCATCCTCCGTCGCCCAGCCCTTCAGGATCGGCACGAAGAGCTCGGCGAGGGCACCGGTGCCGTCGGTCTCGGCACGGTCGAACAGGTCACCCAAGTACACGCCCAGCGCGCGCATCGCGAAGACACGACTCTGCATCGAGAGCAGCAGACGCCGGACATCAGGATGCCCGGCGATGGGCGTACCGGCGGGGCGGTCGAGCACGCCGCCCTGGCGGCGCTCGTCTGCATAGGCTACGGCCTGTTGGTAGGCGCGGTCCGAGATTCCGGTGGCCTGGAAGCCCATGCCGGCGCGCGCGGAGTTCATCATCACGAACATGCCGGCCAGTCCCCCGCCGACCTCACCGACGAGGTAGCCGGTGGCATCCTCATAGGCGAGCACGCAGGTCGGGCTGCCGTGGATGCCGAGCTTGTGCTCGATCGACGCGGTGGTGACGGCGTTCCGCTCGCCCGGCTCACCGGACGCGTCGGGAAGGAACTTCGGCACGACGAACAGCGAAAGGCCCTTGGCGCCGGCCGGGGCATCCGGGGTGCGCGCGAGCACGAGGTGCACGATGTTCGGCGCGACGTCGTGGTCGCCCCAGGTGATGAAGATCTTCTGACCGCTGATGCCCCAGTTGCCGTCCGCGCGGGGCGTGGCCATGGTGCGGATCGCGCCCAGGTCGGTGCCGGCCTCGGGCTCGGTGAGGTTCATCGTGCCGGTCCACTCACCCGAGACCAGCTTGGTCAGGTAGGTCGCGCGGATCTCGTCGGAAGCCGCGGCGTCGAGTGCGTGGATCTGCCCGGCCGAGAGCAGCCAGCACAGCGCGAAGGCCGCGTTGGAGCCGTTCCAGATCTCGCCGAGCCCCGCACGGATCGACCCGGGCAAGCCGTCGCCACCCGCGGACTCCGGAGCCTCTGCAGTGACCCAGCCGGCCTCGACGAAGGCCTGGTAAGCCTCCGCGAATCCTTCTGGCAGGTACACCTGGCCGTTCTCGAGGCGGGCGCCCTCCCGGTCGCCGACGGTCTCCAGCGGAGCGAGGACGGAGGCCGCGAACTCGCCGGCTCCGGCGAGGATCTCGGTGGCATCCTCCGCGCTGAAGGCGCCGCCGGAGCCGCGCGCGACCAAGTCGAGGCCGAAGGCCTCGCCGAACAGGAACGCGTAGTCCGAGACCGGGGGGATGTAGTCGGATGCCATCGGGACTCCATTCTGCGACACCGCATGTGGTGAGACTGCGGATCAGTCTAGCTGGGATCGAGTATCACCGAAAGCTCGCATGGGAAGAGGTGCGGGCCTGTGAGAACACCGCCCCGCACCTCCCGGAGTCACGCGAGTTCAGCGGAGAACCGGTGCTGCGCCGAGTCGAACTCGATCACGCGCAGGTTCAACACCGTTCCGGATACGCCGTTCGTGCCCCGCACAAGTCCCGGCACGCCCGCATACTCCACGAGAACGCCGAACGGCACCGGCTTCGTGACGGTCGCGGCGACGATATCGCCGGACTTCAGAATCTGTTCGTCCATGCATTCACCCCCTCTCCCTACGTCGGGCGAAGGTGGACAGCAGGATCACGGGGCGGTCGGGCAGACCTCTCCATTCGTGCCGCGCGTCGCGTCCAGCACCATCCCGATCTTCACGCGAGAAACTCTACTCCTCGCGGTGCTCGCAGAGCGTGAGACGAGATCGGGCGCTGCCCGGACCAGGAAGACGGTCCACAGCAGCGCCCGCAGGAGATGGAGTCGAATCAGCGGCTCGCGCCCTTGCGAGGCTTGATGAACGCCTCCGGCTCCCGCTTCTCGCGCTTCTCGGCTCTCTTCTCCTTCAACGAGAGCTTGGGCGCCTTCTTTCCTGCGCGTGACTGCGGCGTCTTTCCAGACATGGTTATCGCTTCCCCTTCTGATGGCTGGCGTAACCATCGACCATAGCCCGCAGGCAGGGGAAGTCAAATCAGTGGCGCCCGAAGGCGTGGGGTTAACGCGAAAGAGCCACCCAGCTTTGGGTGGCTCTTTCGTTTAGAAGGAGTTCGGCGGTGTCCTACTCTCCCACAGGGTCCCCCCTGCAGTACCATCGGCGCTGTGAGGCTTAGCTTCCGGGTTCGGAATGTGACCGGGC
>NZ_JBHVJW010000006.1:0-265285 GCF_042798735.1 Microbacterium sp. NPDC057741
CACCACACTTGGGGGGCCCACACCCCTTATGTCGGACGCGTTCTGCGGAACCGTCCGACATCTGGCGTGTCGGCCCCCCTTTTTTCGTGCATCGGCGGCGTCCGGACAGGCGTCCGAGGGGCTGGTGTCCACGTCAACATCCGTGTACTGTATGCAATATCCAATTTTTGACGAGGAGGTCAGGATGAAGCGACGCGGAATGCTTGCAGCGGCGATCACTGCGACGGCGGCCATGGCCCTGTCGGGATGCGCCTTCGGCGGCGGAGCCCCCGCCGGGAGCGGCGATGCGGTCAAGAAGGACGGCGGTGCCACCGGCACGATCACCATCTGGTCCTGGGATGTCGCGGCCACGGCGCTCAAGCGTCTCGGCGCCGACTACGAGAAGGACCACAAGGGTGTCACCATCAAGGTCGTCGACATCGGCTACGACAACGCCTACGACAAGATCTCGGTCGGTCTGCAGGCCGGCACCGGTCTACCCGACATGATCACGCTCGAGACCGACCACAACCAGAGCTACATCACCCAGTTCCCGAAGGGCTTCACCGACCTCTCGCCGGTGCTCGGCGACCAGAAGGCCGATTTCGACCCCTTCAAGTGGGACACCGGCACCGACAAGGATGGCAAGCTGCGCATGGCGCCGTGGGACTCCGGCACCGTCGGCCTGTTCTACCGCAACGACTACTTCGAGCAGGCCGGTGTCGACCCGGCATCCATCAAGACCTGGGACGACCTGGTCTCAGCGGGCGAGACGATCAAGGCCAAGAGCGGCCACACGCTGCTCACCGCCGACCTGTCGGCCGGTGGTCCGTTCTCGATGATGCTGCAGCAGCAGGGCCAGGGACTGTTCAACGCTGACGGCGACATCACCGTGAACACCCCCGAGGCCGTGCAGACCCTCACCCTGCTGCAGGATATGCAGAAGAAGGGCCTGATCAAGAACGCCAAGGGCTGGGACGCGAGCGTCACCAGCGCGAAGGACGGCGACTCGGCCGTCACGCCCGAAGCGGTCTGGTGGATCGGCACCCTCGAGGGCGAGGCGCCGGAGTTGTCCGGCAAGTACGCCGTGCAGGATCTGCCGCTCTTCGGCGCGGACAGCGCTCCGACCTCCAACAGCGGCGGCTCGGGTCTCGCGATCCCGACGCAGGCGAAGAACCCGCAGCTCGCTGCCGACTTCATGGACTTCGTGCTCGCGAACAACGACAACCAGGCGAGCATGATGAAGGACGAGGGGCTGTTCCCCGCCTACCTGCCCGCATTGAAGTCGGACTTCTTCCAGCAGCCGAGCGAGTACTTCAGCGGCCAGAAGGTGTTCCAGACCTTCGCCGAGCTGACGCCGAAGATCCCGTCCATCACGTTCACCTCAGACCAGTCGGTTGCATCCGACGCGGTCTCGAACGCCGTCGCCGCGGCCGTGCTGAACGGCGAGGACCCCAAGAAGGCGCTCGACGACGCGGCATCCCAGATCGCGAACTCGACCGGCCGGAAGATCGCCGGCTGACATGAGCGTCGCCAGTACCACCCGGAGCCGCGGCGCGAACCGCCGCGGCTCCGGCGCACAGACGGATGCCGGCGGCCCCGGCCCCCGGGCATCCCGATCCAGCCGGCGGTTCGCCGCGCGCATGCACCGGCCCGGCATGTGGTTCGCCCTGCCGGCCGCCGCCCTGCTGGTGATCTTCTTCGCCTACCCGCTTGCGGTCTCGCTGCTGCAGAGCTTCTTCAAGACCTCCGGCGGGGTGTCGACGTTCGTCGGCCTCGACCAGTACGCCCGGATGTTCCGCGACCCGCTCGTGATCAAGAGCCTGGGCAACGCGCTGCTGATCCTCGTCGTGCAGGTGCCGATCATGATCGCGCTCGCCGTCGGGCTCGCCTACCTGCTGAACCAGGCCTGGCTGCGGTTCCGCTCCGGGTTCCGGCTGATCACCTTCCTGCCCTCGATCACGACCCTGGTCGCCTACTCCGTCGTGTTCCGGGTGATCATGACCACCGACGGCGGCATGCTCAACCAGTTCCTCGCCTTGTTCGGAGCCGGTCCCATCGACTGGCTGAACAACGAGTTCTGGGCGCGCGTCGCGGTGATCGCATCGATCACGTGGCGCTGGACCGGCTACAACATGGTCATCATCCTGGCAGGGCTCCAGGCGATCCCCGCCGAGCTGTACGAGGCGGCGCGCATCGACGGCGCCGGTCGCTGGCAGACCTTCTGGCACGTGGTGGTGCCACAGCTGCGTCCGGTGCTGATCTTCACCACGGTGACTTCGACGATCGGCGCGCTGCAGCTCTTCGACGAGAACTTCATCCTCACCGGCGGCGGCCCGAACAACGCCACGCTCACCCCGGTGCTCTACCTCTACAAGATCGGCTTCCAGCAGTTCGACTTCGGGTACGCGAGCGCCCTGGCATGGATGCTCGTCATCCTCACCGGCATCATCGCCGTGATCCAGTTCCGCATCATGAGGGAGAAGCCATGACCACACAGCTGATCACGACCGGCCGCGCGCGTCGGAGCGGCATGCCGGATCGCCGCCGCGGCGAGCCGCTGATGCGGCGCATCATCCTACGCAGCCCGGTCTACCTGGTGATGATCATCGCGAGCGTGCTCGCCCTGATCCCGTTCCTGTGGATGGTCATCGCCTCTACGCACAAGACCAGCGACCTGTTCGTCACGCCGCTGCCGCTGCTGCCAGGTGGTGAGTTCTGGCAGAACCTGGGACGCCTGCAGGAGAGCATCGGCTTCGGTCAGGTGATGCTGAACAGCGTGCTGGTGGCTGTGCTCTACACGGTCTTCAGCTCGATCATCAGCGTGATGTGCGGCTACGGCCTGGCAACCTATCGTTTCCGCGGTCGCGGTGTGCTGCTGGGCGTCATCCTCGTCACGATGATGATCCCGATGCAGGTGCTGCTGGTACCGCTGTTCCAGATGATGGCCAGCGCCGGATGGATCGACACCTACCAGGCGCTCATCATCCCGTTCCTCGCGAACGCGTTCGGCATCTTCCTGATGCGGCAGGGGTTCCTGGACTTCCCGACCACGCTCATCGAGGCTGCGCGGATCGACGGGGCGTCCGAGCTGCGCACGTTCTACCGGATCGTGCTGCCGGTGGCCCGCCCGCAGATCGCCGCGCTGATCATCTACACCTTCATCAGCCAGTGGAACTCGTTCATCTGGCCGCTGCTCATGCTCAACAGCGAGGACAAGTACACGATCCCGGTGGCGCTGAACACGATGATCGGGCTGAGCCGCGTGGACTACTCCGGGCTGATGCTGGGTTCGCTGCTGGCCACGCTGCCGCTGTTCATCCTGTTCCTGGTCTTCCAGAAGCAGTTCGTCGCCGGTCTGCTCGGCGGGGCGGTCAAGGGCTGAGCAGCGCGGATGCCGGGGAGCGATCGCTCCCGGCATCCCGCCATCGTCGGGCTCAGGCCACGAAGTACGCGCTGGACGAGTTGTCCAGGATGCGGCGCATGCCCTGCAGCCAGTTCTGCTTGAGCGCCTGCACGGCGCGCGGCACGTCGCCGTCGGCGAGGGCGTGTGCGATGGCTGCGTGCTCGGCGGCGACGCGGTCGACCTTGACGTCGTCGGCGACCAGCAGCGCCTCATAGCGGTGGAACGACCCGCGGACGCTCTCGATGACGTCGAGCAGGCGCTTGTTCGGGCACACCGAGAGCATCAGGGCGTGCCACTCGTCGTCCTTGGTCATCACCAGTGCGTGCTCGACGTGCTCGTCGGTGAACGCTTCGGCGAGCTCGACCAGTCGCGCGCCGACGCTCTTCAGCCCGTCGACGGGGCTGAGCTCGAGCGCGAGGCTCTCCAGCGTGGCCATGACCGGGGCGAGGTCCTCGAACTCCCCGGCGCTGAGCGGCACGAAGCGGAAGCCCTTGCCGTTCTCGCTGGTGATCTGCCCCTCCGATTCGAGGGCGATGAGCGCCTCACGCAGGGGAGTGCGGCTGACGCCGAGCTCGCCGGCGAGCTGCACCTCGTTGATGCCCTCGCCGGGCTGCACCTGGCCGGTGCGCATACGGGTGAGGAGCTCTTCGCGAACCTGCGAGCGCAGATTCTTCCGTTCGATAGCCATGTGGTCCCCTTCGGCCTCCGGTCAGCCTACGGCTTGACCGGGTTCCGGATTCGCCATACGCTTGCTGTATACAGAATACATTGAACAGTGTTTCTGTCCAGACTCAGAGAGGAGACCCTTCGTGACCCAGCAGCGCGACGACCAGCGCATCCGGGAGGTCCGGATCGATTCCCTCGCCTTCGGCGGCGACTACAACCCCGACCAGTGGTCAGAGGAGACCTGGCTCGAGGACATCCGGCTCATGAAGGAGGCCGGCGTCACCATGGTGAGCCTGCCGATCTTCAGTTGGCCGCAGCTCGAGCCCGAGCCCGGCGTCTACGACTGGGGCTGGCTCGACCGCATCCTCGACCTGCTGCACGAGGCCGGCATCCGCATCGACCTCGCCACCGCCACGGCGACCCCGCCGTCCTGGCTGCTGCGCGCGCACCCCGAGATGGGCCCGTCCGACTCGGAGGGCCACCGCCTGGAGTTCGGCTCGCGGCAGACCTACTGCCCGTCCTCGCCGATCTGGCGCGAGAACGTCGCCCGGATGACCCGCGCGATGGCAGACCGCTACGGCGAGCACCCCGGCCTTGCGATGTGGCACATCTCGAACGAGTACGGCGACCACATCTCGCGGTGCTGGTGCGACGAGTCGGCACGGCACTTCCGTCGGTGGCTGCAGAACCGCTACGGCGACCTCGACGGACTGAACGAGGCCTGGGGCGTCAACGTCTGGGGTCAGCGCTACACCTCGTGGGACCACATCGAGACGCCGAAGAAGGCGCCCGGCCCGATCAACCCGACCAAGCTGCTCGACTTCGAGCGGTTCTCGTCCGACGCGATGCTCGAGCTGTTCCAGATCGAGATCGACGTGCTCCGCGAGGTCACGCCCGACATCGCCGTGACCACCAACTTCATGAGCATGCTGCGCGACCTGAACTACTGGGACTTCGCCGCCGTCGAGGACATCGTCACCGATGACGCCTATCCGGAGCCCGCCGACCCCACCGCGCACGTCGGTGCGGCGTTGAACTACGGTTACATGCGCTCGCTCAAGGGCGGGCGGCCGTGGCTGCTCCTGGAATCGTCGGCCAGCGCCACCAGTTGGCGTGACATCAACGTGCCGAAGGCACCGGGCAAGATCCGTGTCGAGAGCCTGCAGACGATCGCGCACGGCTCGGACTCGGTGATGTTCTTCCAGTGGCGCCAGGCCAAGTACGGCCAGGAGAAGTTCCACTCGTCGATGCTGGGTCACCGCGGCGAGCGCTCGCGCAGCTACCAGGAGACCAAGGCGCTCGGCCTCGAGCTGCGCAGGCTCGAGCCGGTGCGCGGCAGCATGGTGCGCTCCCGCGTCGCCCTCGTCATTGACCACGACTCCTGGTGGGGCTCGACGCAGATCGAGTCGCTGCCCTCTCAGCGGCTGCAGTGGGCGCAGCAGGCCCGCGCCTGGCACCGCGGCATGTATTCGCTCGGCCAGCCCGTCGACGCGGTGCGCGCCACAGGGCCGTTCGACAAGTACGACGTCGTGATCGTGCCGAACCTCTACATCGTCGAGCAGCCGCAGGCAGACGCCCTGCGGGCCTTCGTCGAGAACGGCGGCCACCTCGTGGTCGGCCCGTTCTCCGGCGTGGTGGACGCCACCGAGAAGGTGCACGACGGCGGGGCACCCGGCCCGCTGCGCGACCTACTCGGCGTCGAGGTCGACGAGCAGTGGCCTCTCTCGGACGGTCTCGTCACGAGCATCCGATACGGCGACCAGAGCCTGGTCGTGCCGCACTGGAGCGAGTGGCTCGAGACTCACGCGGGCACCGAGACCCGCGGATGCTACGCCGGTGGTGTGCTCGATGGCATGCCGGCGATCACGCGGCGGCGCGTCGGCGATGGCACCGCCTGGTACGTCAGTGCGATGTTCCAGCCCGAGGGACTGCCGGTCGTGTTCCGCGACGTGCTCGACACGGCGGGCCTGCCGGCCCGCGCGGACATCGACGTGAACGCCGAGGCCGTCACCCGCACCGATGGCGCCACCGACTACACATTCCTGCTGAACCACGGTGCGGAGCCGATCGCGTGGAGCGCGCGCGGCACCGACCTGCTCACCGGCACGGCCCACGACGGCCGCGTCGACCTCGGCCCCTACGGCGTCGCGGTGCTCACTGCACCGTCGACCTCCGACATCCCGTTCCCCGAACTCTTGACCGCAACCGCATCCGTGAAGGAGCAAGCATGACGACTGCCTTCGTGCATCCGTACATCCCCAACACGGCGCCCGAGACGCGAGCGGCGATGCTCGCGGCCACCGGCGCCGAGTCCATCGAGGAGTTCTACGCCGACGTTCCGGCCTCGCTGCGACTGCAGCGGCCGCTCGACCTGCCGGCCCCGCTGCCGGCCGAGCAGGACCTGGCCAGGCACGTCCGAGGCATCCTGGCGCAGAACCGCACGACCGAAGAGCGGCTCAGCTTCCTCGGCGCGGGCACGTACAACCACTACGTGCCGGCCGTCGTCGACGAGGTGATCCGGCGCAGTGAGTTCCTCACGGCATACGCCGGGGAGCCCTACGAGGACCACGGCCGGTTCCAAGCCCTGTTCGAGTACCAGTCGCAGATGGCCGAGCTGCTCGCGATGGATGTCGTGAACGTGCCCACCTACGACGGCTACCAGGCGACGGCGACAGGGCTGGCGATGGCCGCCCGCCTCACCGGCCGCAGCCGTGTGCTCGCGGTCAGCGACGTGCTGCCCGAGAAGGCGTCGAAGGTGCACGACTACACCAGGGCGTACCTGACGATCGAGCGGATCGGCACCAGCGGCGCGATCGCCGACGTCGATGAGCTGCGCGCCCGCCTCGGCGATGACGTCGCCGCGGTCTGGGTGGAGACTCCGAGCTTCACCGGTGCCGTCGAGACACAGCTGCAGCGGATCGCCGACGCCGCACACGCGGCGGGCGCCGTGCTCGTGGTCGGCACCGACCCGATCGGCTACGGTGTGCTCACCCCGCCCGCCCTCCAGGGCGCGGACATCGTCACGGGTGACATCCAGTCCCTCGGTCTGCACCAGTGGTTCGGCGGCGCGCACGCGGGCTTCATCGCCGTTCACGACGACCCGAAGTTCGTGATGGAGATGCCGTCCCGCCTGTTCGGGCTGGAGTCCACCGACGTGCCGGGGGAGTACGGCTTCGGCGATGTCGCCTACGACCGCACCTCCTTCGCCCACCGCGAAGAGGGCAAGGAATGGGTCGGCACTGCAGCCGCGCTGTGGGGCATCGCCGCCGGCGTCCACCTCTCGCTGATGGGTCCGGCCGGCATGGCCGAGCTCGGCGAGCTGCTGCTCGCCCGCACTCGGTACGCGCAGCTGAAGCTCTCGGCGATCCCCGGGGTGACGCTCGGCGACGACGCGCTGCACCTGCGCGAGTTCACCGTCACGGTGCCCTCCGCCCCCGCCCTCGTCGAGGCACTCCGTGCCGAGGGCATCGAACCGGGCGTCATCGTCGACGAGCGCACGCTGCTCGTGTGCGTCACCGACGCCACCCCGGCATCCGACATCGACCGCCTGGCGGCAGCGATCGCCGCAGCCATCGACCACGAGGAGGAGTCGAAGTGAGCCTTCCCATCGCACCCAAGACCAGCCCGCGCCGCTTCCACCAGGCCAGCTGGGACGAGCCGATCGTCTTCGAGCTGTCCACCCCGGGTGAGCGCGGCATCGCCATCACCCCGGTCGAGCCCGCCGTGCGCGAGGCCGTCGGCGACGTGATCGCCGACCTGCCGGAGGGTATGCGTCGTCAGACCCCGCCCGCGCTGCCGGAGATCGCGCAGATGCGCGTGCTGAAGCACTACCTGAGGCTGTCCCAGGAGAACCTGGGCTCCGATCTGAACGTGGACATCGGCCAGGGCACCTGCACGATCAAGTACTCCCCGAAGATCAACGATCAGCTCATCGAGGTTCCCCAGCTGCGCGCGCTGCACCCCGCGCAGGACCCCGCCGACACGCAGGGCGCGCTGGAGATGATCTGGCGGCTCGAGCAGTCGATGGCCGAGATCTCGGGCATGGATGCGGTCTCGCTCGCGTCGCCGGGAGGATCGGCGGGCATCTGGACGAACATCGCGATGATCAGGGCTTACCACGAGTCGCGCGGAGAGGGTGAGCAGCGCGACGAGGTCATCACGACGATCTTCAGCCACCCGTCGAACGCCGCGGCGGCGAAGGTCGCCGGCTACAAGGTCATCACGATCTTCCCCGACGCCGACGGTTACCCCGACATCGATGCGCTGAAGGCCGCGCTCTCGGATCGGACCGCCGCGATCATGGTGACCAACCCCGAGGACACCGGCATCTACAACCCGGCCATCAAGGAGTGGGTGGACGCCGCTCATGAGGTCGGCGCTCTCGCCTCCTACGACCAGGCCAACGCCGCCGGCATCCTCGGCATCACCCGTGCCAGGGATGCGGGCTTCGACGTGTGCCAGTTCAACCTGCACAAGACCTTCTCCGCTCCGCACGGCAGCGGTGGGCCCGGCGCAGCGGCGAACGCCGTCAGCGCGGACCTCGCTCCGTTCCTCCCCGGCCCGCGCGTCATCCGCGGCGAGGACGGCACGTTCACGGTCGTGGAGCCCGGTGAGCTCTCGATCGGGCACGTCGCCCCGGCACACGGGGTCATCCTGCACGTCGTGCGGGCGTACGCCTGGATCATGGCGCTGGGCGCGGAGGGCATGCTCGCCGCCTCGCAGATCGCCGTGCTGAACAACAACTACCTGCTGAAGCGCGTGCTCGAGATCCCCGGTGCCTCCGCACCGTACGCGACCGGTCGCCGCCGCATCGAGCAGGTGCGGTACTCCTGGCAGGAGCTGTTCGAGGAGACCGGCATCACGTCGGAGGAGATCGGCATCCGCATGGCCGACTACGGCTTCCACTACTGGACCAGCCACCACCCCTATGTGGTGCCGCAGCCGTTCACACTCGAGCCGACGGAGTGCTACTCCAAGACCGAGATCGACGAGTACGTGGCAGCGCTCGCCGAGGTCGCTCGGGAGGCGCGCGAGACCCCAGAGGTCGTGCGCACCGCCCCGCACAACCAGACCGTGCACCACACCCACCACGACGACCTGGACGACCCGGAGCGCTGGGCCATCACCTGGCGCGCCTACCGCCGGAAGTATTTCGGCGAGGTGCCGGCCGACTTCGCAGCATCCGTCTCGGAGGCCGTGGTCGCGTGATCGGACTCGTCGTCAATCCCGTCGCCGGGATCGGGGGGCCCGCGGGGCTCGCCGGTTCCGACGGCGCGGACGTGCAGCGCTCGGCGCGCGAGCGGGGTTCCGCCCCGCGCGCCGGCCTGCGCGCGTTGACGGCGCTCGAAGTCGTCGCCTCGCGGCATCCCGGGGCGGTGATCGCCACGGCATCCGGCGCGATGGGTGCTGATGCCGTGCGCGCGGCCGCCCTGGTGCCGTGGGTGGTCTACTCACCCGCTTCATCCGGCGCAGGAGATTCGGCGAGAACAGGACGGATCCCCGCGGATGGTCCTGTTGCGGCGGGATCTCCTGTTCTCGTGCACGGCGCGACGGATGCCATCTCGCGCGGTCGCGGTGCTGGTGGGACCGCGGTGTCATCCGGAACAGGAGTTTCCGCGAGAACAGGATGGATCGTGGCGGATCGTCCTGTTGCGGCAGAATCTCCTGCTCTCGTGCAGCAGACGGATGCCGCGGACACGGCGGCCGCCGTCGCAGCGCTCGCCGCCGCCGGCTGCGGGCTGATCCTGGTGGTCGGCGGCGACGGCACCATGCGCGACGCGGTCGACGGGCTCACCACGCCACTCCGGTCGCAGTCTGCCCCGCTTTCCGGCGCGGAGAGCGGGACGAACCGCGACCTGACCGCAGCGACCGACGGGCCGAACGCGCAGGCGGCGGACGGATCTGCAGATGGCGGACGATCCGCTGGCGTGTCCGCCGCCGGGCGTGAATCGGTCCGCCCGGTGCAAAGTCGGGGGACCGGGGACGACCGGATGCCGGCGGTGCTGGGCATCCCGGCCGGCGTCAAGATGTACTCGCCGGTGTTCGCGGTCAGTCCGCGGGCAGCCGGCTCCGTGGCATCCGAATGGCTGAGCCGCGACGGACTGCCGGTGACCGAGCGCGAGGTGCTCGACATCGACGAGGAGCAGATGCGCCGCGTGCGGGTGACCCCGACGCTGTTCGGCATGCTGCCCGTCCCGGTCGTGCCCGGTCGCACCCAGGCGCGCAAGGCGGCGACGCCGGCGAGCGAGCAGGCCGCGGTCGCAGCGGCGGCGCGCGGAGTCGTTTCGGGACTCGAACCCGGAGTGCGGTACCTGCTCGGCCCCGGCGGAACCACGGCCGAGGTCGCCCGGATCCTCGGCATCCGATCGACGCCTCTCGGCGTCGACGTGATCCGCGACGGCGCGGTGCTGGTGGCCGCAGCATCCGAGCAGCAGCTGCTCGACGAGATCGCGCAGGGGCCCGCGAAAGCCGTCGTCACCGTGATCGGCGGGCAGGGGTTCCTGCTCGGACGCGGCAACCAGCAGCTCTCCGCCCGCGTCATCCGTGCTCTCGGCGACGACCCGCTGTTCGTCGTCGCCCCCGAGCAGAAGCTCATCGATCTCGGCGGGAGTCCGCTCGTCGTCGACACCGGCGACCCCGACCTCGACGCACGGCTCGCGGGCCACATCCGCATTGTGACGGGTGCGTCCACCACGGCCTTCTACCCCGTCGCCGCTCCCGAGCGGCTCTACGACCTGTCCACCCTTGACGCCTCTCCCGCTCCGGTCGCAACGGCTGCGGGTGTCGGCCGCCCAACACCCGCAACCATCGCGACCGGAGCAGCGGGAACGCCCGGCTTCGGAACCCTCTGAAAGGATCAACCCATGCGTCTCCAGAACAAGAACGCCATCGTCACCGGCGGAGCCGGCGGCATCGGCCGCGCCACCTCGCTCGCCTTCGCTGCGGAGGGCGCTTCGGTCGCCGTCGTCGACCTCAACGCAGATGCCGCCGAGGTGGTCGCCGAGGAGATCCGCGCCGCCGGCGGCACGGCGATCGCACTCGCCGCCGACGTGTCCAGCGAGGCGGACATCGAGCGAGTCGTGGCATCCGTCGTCGATCAGCTCGGCGGCATCGATGTCGTCTTCAACAATGCAGGCATCATCCGCCGCACAACCGCCGTCGAGACCACCGTCGAGGAGTGGGACCGCGTGTTCGGCGTGAACGTGCGCGCGATCTTCCTGATGTGCAAGCACGTCGTGCCGATCATGGCCGCGAGCGGCGGCGGCTCGATCGTGAACACCGGCTCCGGGTGGGGCCTCAAGGGCGGCGGCCAGGCCATCTCGTACTGCGCGTCGAAGGGCGCCGTGGTCAACATGACCCGCGCGCTGGCGATCGACCACGGCCCGCAGGGCATCCGCGTGAACTCGGTCAACCCGGGCGACGTCGACACCGGGATGCTGCGCGACGAGGCGAAGCAGCTGGGGCAGGACCAGGCCGGATTCCTCGCCGAGGCCGCCGAGCGCCCGCTGAACCGCATGGGCCAGCCCAGCGAGATCGCGGCCGCCGTGGTGTGGCTGGCCAGCGATGAGTCGTCATACGTCACCGGGTCGGCCCTCGTGGTCGACGGCGGCGGCATCGCCTGACGCCCTTCCGGGTTCAGGCCCGGCGCCGGTGTGTATCGGGCCCGGAGGTCACTTCATCTGCACCAGCTGGATGAGGTTGCCGCAGGTGTCGTCGAAGACGGCGACGAGCGCGGTGCCGATGTCGGTGGGCTGCTGCGTGAACACGACACCGAGGCCGGTGAGGCGTTCGTACTCGGTGGCGAGGTCGTCGACGGCGAACTGCGCGAGCGGGATGCCGTCCTCGACGAGTGCGTCGCGGTAGGGCTTCACTGCCGGGTGGTCGGAGGGCTCGAGCAGCAGTTCGGCGCCGCCCTCGGGTGAGGTGACGGTCAGCCAGGCGGCCTCGCCGAGCGGGATGTCATGGTGCTTCTCGAAGCCGAGCACGTCGGTGTAGAACGCGAGCGCCTTGCGCTGGTCGTTCACGAAGATGCTGGTCAGTTCGATCCTCATGATGGTGTGCTCCTTGTGATCGGCCACCGCTCGGCGATCCGGGCGATGGGCTCGGGGTGGAAGTAGTGGAACTTCGAACGGCCGCGCCGTTCGGTCGAGATGAGCGCGGCGGCCTCGAGCACCGCGAGGTGCTGCGACACCGCCTGGCGGCTGGAGGTCACGCCGTGCCGCATCGTGAGCGTCGAGCAGATCTCGAACAGCGTCTGACCGTCGCGCTCGGACAGCGCGTCGAGGATGAGTCTCCTCGTCGGATCGTCGAGCGCGTGGAACAGATCGGACACGCGTCAATTATAGGCAAGTGAATGCTTGCATATCAAGGGGATGCCGGGCAGTATCCTGACGGCACGAGCGAGGAGGCTCTCATGGTTCCCGAGATCAACTACTGGGCGGTGCTGCTGGCGACCGTATCGAGCATGGTGGTGGGGGCGATCTGGTACGCCCGGCCGGTGATGGGCGACCGCTGGGCGAAGCTCGCGAACGTCGACCTCGAGAATCCGTCACGCGGGCCGCTGTGGCCGATGATCACCACGGTGATCGTCAGCTTCATCACGGCGTGGGTCCTCGCCGGCGCGGCGGCCATCTCGTGGCACTTCTACGAGGGGTCGTTCCTGTGGGCGGCCGTGGCGACCTCCGTCGTACTCTGGGCGGGCTTCACGGCCGCGCGCTTCATCACCCATGACGCCTTCGAGGGGCGGTCGACCAAGCTCACCACGCTGAACATCGCGCACGAGCTGATCACCGTCGTCGTGATGGCGCTCATCATCGGGGTGTGGCCGCCCGCCGGCATCTGACGCCGTCGATCGGTTCAGATGCCGCGGGTCTCCTCGACCGTGGTGCGGGTCGTGCCGGCTTTCGTCCTGACCTCGTAGCGCACCGGCATGCCCGGATGCTCGGGGGAGAACCAGAAGGTCGCCGGCGGCTCGCCCGTCGCGGCGGTGTCGTAGCGCAGGCATTCCAGGCGCCCGAGCGGCAGCTCCACGGTCTCGACCGAGACGACCGTGCTCTCGGCGGGGAAAGCGGCGTGCTCCTGCAACTCCCGCCAACTGACTCGGCGTGAAGACACCTCGTCCGGCGCATCCGCCCGCCACTGATCCAGTGTCGCGCCCTCATCGTCCGCATCACGGAAACGGTTCACGCGCTCGAACGTCGTGCCGTCGGCCTGTTCGACCAGCATCCTGATCTGCTTGCCAGTCCGGCTGGAGGCCGCGATCTGGGCGGCGCTGAACGGCGTCGGCAGCAGGCCGGGGCCCAGGACGTGTGGATCGGCGGCGGCGGTCATGCGTATATTCTGCGCGCATCCTGCCGTGCGCGGTGTCGGGCTGTCAGGGCACACCTGCGCGGCCTCGGAACGCCCGCACGGAGTCAGCGGGGCCCGGGTGGTGCATCCGTTCCCGGGCCGTGCATCCGTTCCGAATGCGGGCGCAGAACAGAGAGGCGGGTCAGGCGGCGACGCGGGCGACGGCCGCGATGGCAGACGTGAAGAAGCCCAGACCGTCGACACCGGAGCGCATCGCCGAGACCGTGTCGGGGCCGAAGCCCGGCTCGGTGGCGTGCTCGGGGTGCGGCATGAGGCCCACGACGTTGCCGGCCGGGTTGGTGATGCCGGCGATGTCGCGCAGCGATCCGTTCGGGTTCACGCCCGCGTAGCGGAAGGCCACCAGGCCTTCGCCCTCGAGTCGGTCGAGCGTGTCCTCGTTGGCGATGTAGCCGCCCTCGCCGTTCTTCAGCGGGATGACGATCTCCTGGCCCTGCTCGAACGCCGAGGTCCACGCGGTCGAGGAGTTCTCGACGGTGAGCTTCTGGTCACGACGCACGAAGTGCTGATTGTCGTTGCGGATCAGACCGCCGGGCAGCAGGTGCGCCTCGACCAGCATCTGGAAGCCGTTGCAGATGCCAAGGACCGGCATGCCGGATGCCGCGGCGTCCTTGACCTCGGTCATGATCGGCGAGAGCGCGGCGATCGCGCCGGAGCGCAGGTAGTCGCCGTAGCTGAAGCCGCCGGGCAGCACCAGTGCGTCGACGCCGTCGAGGTCGTGCGAGCCGTGCCAGAGGGCGACGGGCTCGGCGCCGGCGATGCGGATCGCGCGCTGCGCGTCGCGGTCGTCGAGCGAACCGGGGAAGGTGATGACCCCGATGCGAACGGTCATTCGACGACCTCGATGCCCACGACATCCTCGATCACCGAGTTCGAGAGAACCTCGTCGGCGACACGCTTGGCCTCGGCGAGGAGCTCATCGGTGACCTCGCCCTGAACGGCGAGTTCGAAGCGCTTGCCGATTCGGACGCCCTCGAAGCCTTCGATCCCGAGACGGGAGAATGCGCCGGACACGGCCTTCCCCTGCGGGTCGAGCAGTTCGGCCTTGGGCATGACGTCGACGACGATGGTGGGCATAGCAGGCTCCGAAGGTCGCGGGCGGGGATGCGATAAGTCTATCGTCCGGCGGAGCGGCCGACGCGTCCGGCGGACGGAGTCCGTCCGGACGGATGCCGCACCCCCCGATGTGCATCCGCCCGGACCGGATGAGCGTTCCCCACGCTCGTCGTCCCGCGGCGAAGGTGCCGATGCGGGACGCGATCCCCTGCCTCGAGGTTAGAGTCTTCGGCAGGTGCTCGCACCGTGGAGAGCGGGAGGCGCCCACGCTCTCCAACACAGCAGGGGGAAGCATGAAACTCAACGAACTCGTGGAGCGGACCGGAGTTCCGTCTTCGACGCTCAAGCACTGGATCCGTGTCGGGCTTCTGCCGTCCGGCCGGCTGCGGAACAAGACGACGGCGGTCTACGACGAGGGGCACGTGGATCGGGCGCTGCTGATCCTGCTGATGCGCGACGAGTACCGGGCATCCGTGGAGCAGATCCGCGCGCTCACGTCATTGATCGACCAGGGGACGAGCACCCTCGAGGTCATGAACGCCTGCCAGGCGTTCGCGCTCGGCACGCCGGACGGCAGCGCCGCGGACCCCGCGCTCGCCGAGTATCGCGAGCGCACCTTCGAGCTGATGCGTCGCCGTGACTGGCGCGGGTATCCCGGCGCCGCCGAGCAGGGCCTCGTGCACGCGCTGTCGACGGCCTCGAAGGTGGGGCTCGACTACGACGTCGACACCCTCATGGCCTATGCGGACGCCCTGGAGCCGCTCGCGACGCACAACGTGACCGCCCTCGGTCCCACCGGTTCCGCAGACCAGATCGCCAGGCGGATGCTGGCGGCGATCAACGCCCGTGCTCGGCAGCTGGTCGCGGTGAGCAGCCTCGCTCATGCGGCGGCGTCGATCCGCGCGGCCATCGCCCGCGGCGATGCGCCGGAGGACCTGGCGAAACCGCCGGCCCGCGCCTGACGGCGCGCCGGGCGCGCTCTCGCCGCCGAGACCCCGCGTGGGCAGCGGCACCTCGACCGGATCGCGCTCTGCTGGTCGCGGCGGCTGCGCAGAACCGGGTGCTGGTCGCGATGAATCAGCTCGCGCACACCGCCGCGGCGGTGCGTCGTGCGACGCGCTGAGAGATGCCCTCACGCCCTTCGAATCGCGCACCCTGCTGCATCTCGGCCCTCGAAGTGGTCAATCGGGCGATTCGAAACGCGGTGGTCAGGACCGGAAGACGGTGTGCAGGTCGCCGATGCGGTCGCGGCCGCCGAGGCCGTCGATCTCGAAGAGCACCGAGATTCCCGCGAGTCGGTAGCCGAGCCGGTCCACGATCGTGCGGCCGGCCTCGAGCGTGCCACCGGTCGCCAGCACGTCGTCGATGAGCAGCACACGCGATCCGACGGGCAGGTCGTCGTGCATCTCGACGGTCGCGGTGCCGTACTCGAGGTCGTAGTCGACGGATGCTGCGGGGCGCGGCAGCTTGCCCGCCTTGCGGATGGGCAGCATGCCGACGCCCGCCGTCACTGCTGCCGCCGCGGCGAGGATGAAGCCGCGGGCCTCGATGCCGGCGACCACGTCGAACTCTCCGGCGAACGGCGCGACAAGCGCCTCGGTCGTCACGCGCAGCGCCTCGGCATCCGCCAGCAGCGGCGTGATGTCGCGGAACAGGATGCCCGGCTTCGGGTAGTTCGGAACGGAGCGGATCAGGGATTCGGCGCGGGACAGGGCGTCTGAGGTCACCGGTCAAGGGTACGTCCCCGAGTGGCACGCGCGACGGATGGCGGATCGGTACGCGGATGGCGGGGACGCACCGGCGAATCATCCGCCAGCCGCCGGGCCGCCCGCCGCCTGCGGCATCAGGACTGGATGGGAGCGCTCCCATGATGGCATCATGGGAGGTATGACTCGTGAGTTCCCCGGCGGTTTCCTGTTCGGCGCCGCGACCGCGGCCTACCAGATCGAGGGCGCCGCGTTCGAAGACGGCCGCACCGCATCGGTCTGGGACGCCTTCGCCCGCATCCCCGGCGCCGTTATCAACGGCGAGACAGGCGACGTCGCCTGCGATCACTATCACCGGATGCCGCAGGACGTGGCGCTCATGAAGAGCCTCGGCCTGCAGACCTACCGGTTCTCGACCTCGTGGTCTCGCGTGCGGCCCGACGGAGGTGCGGTCAACCCGCTGGGCGTCGACTTCTACAGCCGGCTCGTCGACGAGCTGCTCGAGAACGACATCATGCCCTGGCTGACGCTGTACCACTGGGACATGCCGCAGGCGCTGGAGGACCGCGGCGGCTGGACCAGCCGCGACACCGTGGACCGCTTCGTCGAGTACGCGCTCACCATGCACGATGCGCTCGGCGACCGGGTGAAGACCTGGACCACGCTCAACGAGCCGTGGTGCGCATCGTTCCTCTCGTACACCGCCGGTGTGCACGCACCCGGCCGCACCGACATCGGCGACGGCCTGCTCGCCGCCCACCACCTGCTGCTCGCGCACGGCCGTACGGTGCAGGAGCTGCGCGCCCGTGACGCCGACCTCGACCTCGGCCTCACCCTGAATCTCACCGTGGCCGACCCGGCCGACGTCGACGATCCGGCCGACATCGACGCCGCCCGCCGCATCGACGGGCAGTTCAACCGCTGGTTCCTCGACCCGATCTTCGAGGGCGACTACCCGAGCGACATCGTCCGCGACATCCGCGAGGTCGATGCCGACGCGATCGCCCGCTGGCAGGAGGCGGTGCACGACGGCGACCTCGACGTCATCTCCGCCCCGCTCGACGCATTGGGCATCAACTACTACCACGGTGAGCTGCTGTCCGGGCATCCGCAGCCGGACGGGCCCGAGAGCGGGCCGCACGAGACCGAGGGACAGCAGCGGCCGACCAGGTCGCCGTTCCCCGCGGATGCCGGGATCCACTGGGTCGAGCGGGGGCTGCCGCGCACCGGCATGGAGTGGGAGGTGCAGCCCGAGGGGCTCACCCGGCTGCTGCAGCGTGTCGCCGCGGACTACGCCGACGGCGTGCCGCTGTACGTCACCGAGAACGGCGCGGCCTACGACGACGTCGTCGTGGGCGGCGAGGTGAAGGATGCCGAGCGCACCGCGTTCGTGCGCGATCACGTCGCCGCCACGCTCGATGCGATCGAGGCCGGCGTCGACGTCCGCGGCTACTTCTACTGGTCGCTGCTGGACAACTACGAATGGGCGTGGGGCTACGACAAGCGGTTCGGCATCGTCCGCGTCGACTACGACACCCAGGAGCGCACCGTGAAGCAGTCCGGGCACGAGTACTCTCGGATCATCGCCGCGCGGGCGGTCTGAGTCCCGCGGGCACGGGGGAAGGATGCCGCATGGCACGACCGACGATCGAAGAGGTCGCTGCCGAGGCAGGCGTCTCGCGGTCGACAGTGTCGCGCGTGGTGAACGGCTCGTCGGCGGTGAGCCCTGAGGCGCTCGACGCCGTGCAGGACGCCATCCGCCGGCTGAACTACGTGCCCAACCGTGCCGCGCGCACGCTCGCCAGCAGGCAGACGCACGCGATCGCCCTGGTCGTTCCCGAGGACACCACGACCTTCTTCGGCGACCCGTTCTTCGCCGCAGTCGTTGCCGGCATCAGCGCCAGGATCACCCGGTCCGACTACATCCTGAACCTGCTGATCGCCAGCGACGACCCGGGCGACAAGATGACCAGCTTCGTGCGCAACGGCGGCGTGGACGCCGCGATGATCGTCTCGCACCACACCAGCGACACGTTCGTCGACCGCATCGCAGAGGCCGTGCCGGTCGTGTTCGGCGGTCGCCGCGCCGACGAGCGCGACACGGACTACGTCGTGGACGTCGACAACGTGCTGGGCGGCAGGCAGGGCACCCAGCAGCTGATCGACCGCGGGAGCCGGCGGGTCGCGACGATCACCGGGCCGCCCTCGATGCCCGTGACATTCGACCGTCTGCAGGGCTTCCGCGAGGCACTGGCGGATGCCGGACTCGAGCCCGTCGCCGAGGAGGCGGGCGACTTCTCCGAGGCATCCGGCGCGGCCGCCGCGCGGCGGCTGCTCGAGCTGCCGCAGCTGCCGGATGCGATCTTCGTGGCATCCGACCTGATGGCGCGCGGCGCCTACGGCGTGCTGCGCGCCGCCGGTCTGCGCGTGCCAGACGATGTCGCACTGGTCGGCTTCGACGACTCGCAGGTGGCCGTCGAGCTCGATCCGCCGCTGACCACGGTGCGGCAGCCGATGTTCGCGCAGGGTGAGGCCATGGCCTCGGTGCTGATCGACGTGCTCGCCGGTGAGGATGCTCCGCACCACACCATCCTCACCACAGAACTCGTCGTCCGCGCATCCGCCTGATCAGCCGTAGCCGAACGGATGATGCCGTGCGGGCGGCGGCATCCGTAGGCTGTGGCCATGACCACACCGGCGGCATCCGAGAGCGACGGCGTGCGCGGCATCCTCGCGCCGGTCCGGTTCGGGCCGGCGCTGCAAGTGGTGCTGATCGCGCTGATCGCCGTCAGCGCCGTGCGATATGTGCTGAGGCACGTGATCGGCGAGGCCGAGCGGGGGCCGTCCGGCGCGATCGTGCTGACCGGGGCCGTGCTGCTCGCGGTGGTCGCGCTGCTGCAGCGGTTCGTGCCTCGTCGTGGTGCCTGGCCGGCGGTGTGGACGCTGATCGTCTGCGTGCTGTGGGCGGCGCTCACCCTGATCGCGCCGTCGTTCGCCTGGTGCGCGGTGCCGCTCGCGTTCGCGGTGCTGCAGATCCTGCCGTTCTGGCCCGCCACCGCCGTCGTCACCGGGATGACGGTGGTCGTGATCATCGCCGAACTGCGCATCGCCGCCCAGTTCGATCCGACGATCGTCGCCGGCCCGATCGGCATCGCGTTCGCCACGATCGTCGCCTACCGCGCCCTGGACCGCGAGGCGACCGCACGTCAGCAACTGCTCGACGAACTGACCTCGACCCAGGCCGACCTGTCCGCCGCGCAGCACCGTGCCGGCGCGCTCACCGAGAGGGCCCGGTTGTCGCGTGAGATCCACGACTCCGTCGGGCAGGACCTGTCCAGCATCAACCTGCTGCTGCAGGCGGCCGAGCAGGGCTGGGAGCGCCGGCCCGACGCCGCACGCGATCAGGTGCGTGCTGCCGCCGACACCGCGCGTTCCGCCCTCGACGAGGTGCGCCGCGTGGTGCGCGACCTCGCTCCCACCGAGCTCGACGGCACTGCAGGCTCGCTGCGGGTCGCGGTCGAGCGGGTCGTGACGGATGCTGCGCAGCAGGGCCTCGCCGTGGAGTTCCGCAGCCACGGGGAATCCGGAGACGTGCCGCTGCCCGTGGCATCCGCGATCATCCGCACCGTGCGCGGTGCCCTCGCGAACGTCGCCGAGCATGCGAAGGCGACCCGCACGGTGGTGAGCCTGACGGCGCAGCCGGACGAGCTGCGACTGGACATCCGCGACGACGGCGTGGGGTTCGACGCCCGCCCGGCGGCGCTGCGTGCTCGCGCGCAGCAGCGACGAAGCGCCGGCCGCGGCCTGGGCATCCAGGGCATCGTCGAGCGCATCGCGGCGCTCGGCGGCACCCTGACGATCGAGAGCGCACCCGGGGAGGGCACGACGCTGTCGGCCGTGTTCCCGGTGAACGAGGGGGAGAGATGACGCTGCGTCTGGTGCTGGTCGACGACCATCCGGTGGTGCGCGCCGGCCTGCGCGCGCTGGTCGAGTCGCAGGACGACCTGCGCGTCGTCGGCGAGGCCGGCGGCGCCGATCAGGCCGTCGAGGTCGTGCAGGCGGAGCACCCGGATGTCGTGCTGATGGACCTCAGCATGGGCGAGGGACCAGGCGGGATCGAGGCCACGACGCGTCTGCGCGCCCTGGCCGAGCCGCCGGCGGTGCTTGTGCTGACCACCTATGACAGTGAGTCCGACATCCTGCGGGCCCTGGATGCCGGTGCAGGCGGCTATCTGCTGAAGGACTCCCCGCCCGACCAGTTGTTCGCCGGCATCCGTGCCGTCGCCGCGGGGCAACCGGCGCTGGCGCCGTCGGTCGCTGCCGTGCTGATGCGCCGCGCGGCCTCGCCGGAGCCGCGGATGACCGAGCGCGAGGTCGAGGTTCTCGAACTGCTCGCCGACGGTCTGGGCAACCGCGAGCTCGCGAAGGTGCTCTTCGTGTCGGAGGCGACGGTCAAGTCGCACCTCTCGCACATCTACACGAAGCTCGGCGTCGACACGCGCGCCGGTGCGGTCGCCGCGGCCATCGAGCAGCGCATCATCCGGCGCTGAACCGCCCTAGCTCCTGCCCATGCGCGCGAACGCTCCGAGCACGGTGCGCTCGGAGCGGATCAGGTACTTCTCCAGCTCTTCCGCGGCGACTTCAGGACCGCGCTGCAGGAACGCGTCGAGCACCGCCCGGTTCTTGCGCACGAACGGCTCGTGCAGTGCCCGAGGGTCGTCGATCTCGAGGAACGCGAGGCGCAGCTCGGCGGCGACGTCGCGATAGGTGCGGGCGAGGCGCGGGCTGTCCGCCAGCGTGACGATCGCGTCGTGGAACGCCATGTTCGCGCTGCCGATCAGGCGCCAGTCGGTGCCGGCCAGGTGCGTCTCGGCCTCATCCACGGCTGCGCGCATGAGCTCCACGGCGGGATGCTCGGGCTCGGCCTGCCGCAGGGCGGCGCACTCGATCACGCGGCGCGCGCGATAGATGTCGACCACGTCTGCCATGGAGGGGGACGCCACCGACACTCCGCGATGCGGGACGTGCTCGATGAGCCCCTGCTCCGTGAGCACGCGGAACGCCTCACGCAGAGTGTTCCGCGAGACGTCGAGCCGTTCGGCGAGTGCGGACTCGGACAACCGGGAGCCCGGCGCGAACTCGCCGTCGATGATGCGCTGGCGCAGCGCGTCGGCGAGCGGAGCGACGTTGGTCATGAGGACCAGGGTATGCGTCCTTCGTCACTTCGACTCGCTTCGCTCGCTCAGTACGGCGCTCGCTTCGCTCGCTCAGGAGCCGGGAGGCTTCCAAAGATTGTTCAACAATCATGCGCACTCTGCCCTACAATCATGAGAATCCCCACCCGCCCACCAAAGACGATGGGAAACCCATGTCCGACACCCCCACCACCTCCGCGCGCACCGATGACGCTGCACGCCTGGCGGCCACGAAGAAGCGCGTAGGCCGCAGCGCCGTCATCGGCGCGATCTTCCTGATGGCCACCAGCGCCATCGGCCCCGGGTTCATCACCCAGACGGCCACGTTCACCGCGACCATGGGCGCCGCCTTCGGGTTCGCGATCCTGCTCTCAGTGATCATCGACATCGCCGTGCAGCTGAACGTGTGGCGCATGATCACCTCGTCCGGCAAGCGCGCCGGTGAGCTCGCGAACAGCGCCATCCCGTTCTCGGGATATGTGATCGCGGTTCTCGTCGTGATCGGCGGCCTGGCATTCAACATCGGCAACATCGCCGGTGGCGGCCTCGGACTGAACGCCCTGCTCGGCATCGACCCGAAGCTCGGCGGCCTGCTGACGGCGGCGCTCGCGATCATCATCTTCCTGGTCAAGAAGGCCGGCAAGGTGATGGACATCGTGCTGGTGGTGCTCGGCGTCGGCATGATCGTGATGACGGTCGTCGTCGCGATCATCTCGCAGCCGCCGGTCGGCGACGCCCTGCGGCAGACCTTCCTGCCGGATGAGATCAACTTCGCCACCATCACCACGATCGTGGGCGGCACCGTCGGCGGCTACATCACCTACTCCGGCGCGCACCGCTACCTGGACTCCGGCAACACCGGCCCCGAGCACGCCGGACCGGTGATGCGGGCGGCCTCGAACGGCATCTTCGTCACGGGCATCATGCGGTACGTGCTGTTCCTCGCGATCCTCGGCGTGGTGGCATCCGGCGTCAGCCTCGACCTGACCACCCAGGCCGCCAACCCCGCAGGGCAGGCGTTCGGCGCGGTGCTCGGCGACGCCGGGATGCGCATCTTCGGCGCCATCTTCTGGGCGGCCGCGATCAGCTCGGTCATCGGCGCCGCCTACACCTCGGCGACGTTCCTCTCCACGTTCCACAAGCGCTTCCTCGGCGGCTGGTCTCTGCAGTGGGCGACCGTGGTGTTCATCGTCGTCTCGCTCATCGTGTACCTCTCGATCGGCACCGCGCCGGCCGCGATCCTCGTGTTCGTGGGAGGCTTCAACGGACTGATCCTGCCGATCGGTCTCACGGTGTTCATGTACATCGGATGGTTCCGCGCCGACCTGCTCGGGGTGAAGCGCTACCCGCGCTGGCTGCTCATCGCCGGCACCCTGGTGACCGCGCTGACCTGGTACATGGGCGCGGTCTCGATCGGCCCCATCTTCGCGTTCCTCGGCATCGGAGGTTGAGAACCATGGCATCCATAGATCTGAACTCGGACCTGGGCGAGAACGTGCCCGATCGCATCGTGTCCGACGACGAGAGCATGCTCGCGATCGTCACCAGCGCGAACGTGTCGTGCGGGTTCCATGCCGGCAGCCCGGAGGGCATCCGGCGCACACTCGCGGCGGCCGTCGCGAACGGCGTCACCATCGGCGCGCACCCCGGATACCGCGACTATGAGAACTTCGGACGCACGAAGGTCGACATCGACTCGGCCACTCTGCAGGCTCACGTCGAGTATCAGCTCGGCGCCCTCGCCGGCCTGACGAAGGCCGTCGGCGGCGCGGTCGCCTATGTCAAGCCGCACGGCGCGCTGTACAACACGATCGCCCGCGACGAGCGGCAGGCGAAGGATGTCGTGGCGGCGATCCGCGCGATCGATCCGAGCCTCGTGCTGCTCGGCCTCGCCGGCGGTGTCGTGCTCGACGTCGCCGAGCGCGCGGGGCTGCAGGTCGCCGCCGAGGCGTTCGCCGACCGTGCCTACCTGCCGGACGGGCAGCTGGTCTCGCGAACGGAGGAGGGCTCTGTGCTGCACGACGCGAGCGCCGTCGCGGAGAGGATGCTGCGCCTCGCCGAGTCCGGGGTCATCCGGGCGATCGACGGCGCCGATGTGCGTGTCGAGGCCCAGTCGATCTGCGTGCACGGGGACAGCACGGGGTCGATCGCCATGGCGGCCGAGACCCGCCGTCTGCTCGAGGCCTCCGGAGTGACGATCGCCCCGTTCGCCGGGGTCTGACATGACCATGACCGCCGCCCACGCCGTGCTTCAGCGCTCAGGTCGCAGAAGGTGTCGTTCCCCGCGCGCAGGGGCGACATTCTTCGCGACCCGAGCTCTGCCGCGCAGGTTCCGATCGCAGACGATGACGGCATCGGCGTGGCAAGGTGACGTGTTTCGCGACCTGAGCGGGAGCGAGTCCTGATGCGCATCCTCACCGCTTCCGACCGGGCGCTGCTCGTCGAGGCCGCAGATCTCGACGAGGCCATGCGGCTGAACCTGGCGTGGGCAGGGACGCCCGGCGTCGTCGAGCTCATCCCCGGGGCGCGCACCGTCCTGGTGCGCTTCGATCCGCTGCGGGTCAGCGCCGCTGCGCTGGCCGACGTCCTGTCGTCGACGACGGTGGATGCCGCGCACGTGCCGCACGTCGGCGAGGTGACGATCCCGGTGCGGTACGACGGCGAGGATCTGGCCGACGTCGCCGCGCTGCTCGGCGTCTCGCCCGACGAGGTCGTCGCCCGGCACCTCGCCGCGGACTGGCAGGTCGCGTTCTCGGGCTTCGCGCCGGGGTTCGGGTACACGGTCGGTTCGGACCCGCTCTTCGACGTGCCGCGGCGATCCTCGCCGCGCACGCGCGTGCCGGCCGGATCGGTCGCCCTCGCGGGCCACTTCACCGGCGTCTACCCGCGGGAGAGCCCGGGCGGCTGGCAGCTGATCGGACGCACGGATGCGGTCATGTGGGACATCGACCGCGACCCGCCTGCACTGTTCTCGCCAGGGACGCTTGTGCGCTTCGAACGCGCGGAGCGGGAGGTCGTGTCGGCTGCCCCGGCTCCTGAGCGAGGAGCGCAGCGACGAGACGAAGGGCGCTTCGCTCCCGGCTCGCTCGAGGTCCTCCGCCCCGCCCTTCAGCTGCTTGTGCAGGACCTAGGGCGTCCAGGCCACGCGGCGCTCGGCGTCTCCGCCTCCGGTGCCGCCGACCGCACGGCCATGCGCGATGCCAACCGCGCCGTCGGCAACACCTCGGACGCCGCCGTGCTGGAGATCGTCGGGGGAGCGGCGCTGCGCTATCGCGGCGTCCCCACGGTCGCCGCGATCGCAGGTGCTTCCGGCGAGATGACGCTGTATGCCGCGGACGGCATGGAACGCGGCATCCAGCCCGGCGCTCCGTTCGCACTCGACGATGGGGACGAGCTTCGGGTCGCGCATCCGGACCGCGGACTGCGGTACGCGCTCGCCGTGCGCGGCGGCATCGTGGCCGCGCCGGCACTCGGCAGTGCGGCATCCGACACCCTCGCCGGGCTCGGCCCCGCACCGCTGGTCGCGGGTGACGTCGTCTCCGTGGGCGATCCGCGCACGGCCCCGCATCCGGTCGATCCCGAGCCGCTCGCCCGCGAGCTGCCCGCCGCCGGCGAGACCGTCGAGCTGCGCATCGTGCTCGGTCCGCGCGACGACTGGTTCACGGCCGACGCGATCGACGCTCTCACCGGCCAGGACTGGGACGTCACTCCGCGCTCCGACCGGGTCGGCATCCGTCTGCACGGTGCGAGGCCCCTGGAGCGTGTCGTCGACGGAGAACTGCCCAGTGAGGGGGCCGTGACCGGGGCGATCCAGGTGCCGCCGGACGGACAGCCCGTGCTGTTCCTGCCCGACCACCCGCTCACCGGCGGCTACCCGATCATCGGCGCGGTCATCGATCGCGATCTCGATCTGGCCGGACAGCTTCCGCCGGGGGCGCGGGTGCGGTTCCGGGTTCTGCAGACGACCATGAGGGAAGGGACCCCATCATGAAGAAGATCCTGATCGCGAACCGCGGCGAGATCGCCGTGCGCATCATCCGCGCATGCGCAGAGGCCGGGTATGCCTCGATCGCCGTGTACGCCGACCAGGACGCCGACGCACTGCATGTGCGCCTGGCCGACGAGGCGGTGGGACTGGGGGGCTCCACCGCCTCGTCGACATACCTGTCGATCGATGCTCTCCTCGCGGCCGCACGGGCCTCGGGCGCCGACGCCGTGCACCCGGGCTACGGCTTCCTGTCCGAGAGTGCGGCCTTCGCGCGAGCCGTCGAGGAAGCTGGGCTGGTCTGGATCGGGCCGGAGCCTGCGAGCATCGATGCGCTCGGCGACAAGATGACGGCCCGCCGCATCGCGCAGAAGGTCGGCGCTCCGCTGGCCGCCGGCACGGACCACCCGCTCGAAGGGCCCGCCGAGGCGGTCGCCTTCGCGGAGGAGCACGGCCTGCCGATCGCGATCAAGGCCGCGTTCGGCGGTGGCGGCCGCGGACTCAAAGTGGTCCGCGAGCTGGGCGAGGTCGCCGATGCGTTCGACGCCGCCACGCGTGAGGCGATCGTCGCGTTCGGGCGGGGAGAGTGCTTCGTGGAGCGGTTCCTGGAGTCGCCGCGGCACGTCGAGGTGCAGGTGCTCGGCGACGGACGCGGCGGCGTGGTCGTGGTCGGCGATCGGGACTGCTCGATGCAGCGTCGCAACCAGAAGCTCATCGAGGAGGCGCCCGCACCCGGTCTCACCGACGAACAGCGCGAGCGCATCCACGAGTCGGCCCGGCGGATCTGCGCCGAGGTCGGGTACCGCAGCGCGGGCACGGTCGAGTTCCTGCTCGCTGCCGACGGCACGATCTCGTTCCTCGAGGTGAACACCCGCCTGCAGGTGGAGCATCCGGTGACCGAGGAGGTCACCGGCGTCGACCTGGTGCGCGAACAGTTCCGCATCGCGTTCGGTGGCGGCCCCTCGCTGTCGGAGACTCCGCGGCCGCTGGGCCATGCCTTCGAGTTCCGCATCAACGCCGAGGACCCGGGGCGCGGCTTCCTGCCCAGCCCTGCGCGCATCGACGTGCTGCGGGTGCCCGGCGGCCCCGGTGTGCGCTGGGACTCCGGCGTCGAGACGGGGGACACCGTGCAGCCGGCGTTCGACTCGATGATCGCCAAGCTCGTCATCTACGCGGACTCGCGCGAGGCGGCGCTCGTGCGCGCGCGCCGTGCGCTGCGCGAACTGCACGTCGAAGGTCCGGCGACCGTTGTCGGGTTCGACCGTCTCGCCGTGGATGCCGCGGAGTTCTCCACCGATGGCTTCGCGGTGCACACCCAGTGGATCGAGCAGGTGCTGCTGCCGCGGCTCGAGCCGCAGCTGCGGCCCGCGCCGGTGCAGGATGCCGGGCTGGCGCGCTTCCCCGTCGAGATCGACGGACGCCGAATGATGCTCGGTCTGCCGACGGCTCTGCTGTCCGGGTTCGCCGGGGCTGCGGCATCCGCTCCGCAGGAGGGGCAGCCGGACCCGGCCGAGCTGCGTGCGCCGTCTCCGGGTACCCTCGTGCGCTGGCTGGTCGACGACGGCACGGAGGTCGCCGAGGGCGACGCGGTCGCCGTGCTCGATGCCATGAAGATGGAGTCGCAGGTGACCGCGCATCGTGGCGGCAAGATCGCGCACCGCGCGGAGGTCGGTGCCATGCTGGCGCCGGACGGGTTGCTCGCGACGATCGGGTGACGGACTCCTAGGAGGCGTGGACAGGCGCATCGCGGCGGTGATGCTGCTCGTCATCGACGACCCGGCGACAGCTTCTGGTGCTGTCGGCACGGCAGATCTCCTGAGGGAGATGTCCGGGAGGAGGGGCAAGACTCCCCATCCCCTCCCTCCTCCCGGCTGCTGCGGCAGATCCCCCGAACGCCGCAGGCACCCCTCGCAGATGACACGCCGAAACGACTGCGGAGAGCTTCACCGATCCTCGGCGCGGGGCCCGTCGGGTGTCGGGGGCCGGCTATCGGAACGGTCGGACGACAATCCCCATCGCCGCCCATTGATTTGTTGATTGAGGGTTCAATCAATGCACACGATATCATCAGTCGGAGACATTGGGGAGAACCCGATCGGAGATCAGAAGGAGGCTGTGGATGCCGCGTTCTGCAGAGCAGAACCGCGAGGCGCGTGAGCGCTCGCAGGCGAGCATCCTGCAAGCCGCCTTCGAGGTGTTCGGCGAGAAGGGCTACCACGAGGCGAGCCTGGCCGAGATCGCCCGCCACGCCGGGGTCGCCCAGGGGCTGATCAGCTATTACTTCGGCGGCAAGGAACAGCTCGTCGGTGCCGTGCTCGACGCCTACTTCGAGAAGATGACGGCGCTGGCTTTCGGTGACGAGGGCGCGGACGACCGCCTGCGCATGGTCATCGACATGTTCCTGATCGGCGCCGACCAGACCCTGCCTCAGCAGCGCATCACACTGGGGCTGTCGATCCTGCCCGCCACGCATCGCATCTACGCAGAGTCCGAGCAGCGAAACCTCGACGCGGTGCTCGCCGCCGGGGGGCTCATGCAGGACCTGTTCCGTGAGCGCGGCGCTTCCGATCCGGCACTCGAAGAGGTGATGCTGCGCAGCGTGGTCGAGGGTGTGATCGTCAAGCGCGCGGTGTACGGGAAGACCTACCCGCTGCAGGCCGCGCGCCGCTGGCTGCACAGGATGTACGGACTCGGCGATCCCTCGGATCCGCTGCCCTTCGTGGCATCCGACCCTCCGCAGGTCGCGCTGCGCGCGATCGACGCGTGACCGGAAGCTGAGCGCGCTGCGCCGGTCGACCGGAGCTCGGGTCGCTCCGAAACGAGAGAACTCACGAGAACAGGACGAGTCTGCGGACTCCGTCCTGTTCTGGCTGGATCGCCTGTCCTCGGTCTCGCCGGTGGGCGCCGGGCGGCGGATGCCGGCATGTGGTGCCGGGGACGAGAACAGGAGAACTCGCGAGAACAGGACCGTTCTCGCGCATGCGTCCTGTTCTCTCTGAACGTCCTGTTCTCATGCGTGGCGCGGATGCCGAGGGGCGGCGCCTGCGCAGACGCGCTGCTCCTCGACTCCGGATCACTCCGGTCGGATCACTCCGGATCGCCGCCGATCGGGCCGACTGCGGCGAGCGGCTTCGGGTCGTCGGCGCCGGTCCTGCGCAGTCGGGCGATCGCGTTGCCGCCGTGGTAGATGATGATCGCGGCAACGGTCGCGATCACGATGCCGCCCAACTCGAAGCCGTTCTCGCCCTGGATCGCGAAGCCGCCGACAGCGACGATCAGCGCGACCGCGGCGGTGTACTGGTTCACCGGGCGCGAGAAGTCGACCTTGTTGTCGACCCAGATCTTCACGCCGATCACGCCGATCAGGCCGTACAGCGCGGTGGTGACGCCGCCGAGCACGCCGGCGGGCACGGAGTTGATGACGGCACCGAACTTCGGCGACATGCTCAGCAGGATGGCGGTGATGCCGGCCACCCAGTACGCCGCGGTCGAGTAGACGCGGGTGGATGCCATCACGCCGATGTTCTCGCCGTAGGTCGTCGTTCCCGAACCGCCGAAGAATCCGGCCAAGGTGGTGGAGATGCCGTCGGCGATCAGCGCCTTGCCGGTGTTCTCGTTGATTTTCGGGTCGTTCACCATGGTGGCCACGCCGCGCACGTGGCCGACGTTCTCGGCGATCAGCACCAGCACGACCGGCAGGAACATCGCCATCGCCGACCAGGTGCTGGGCTCGACGAAGTCCGGGAACTGGAAGTCGGGCAGGCCGACCCACGGCGCATCGTCGATCAGCTGCAGCGGCGTCTTGTCGCCCAGCAGCGGGTTCGGGATGTTCAGCTCACCGCGGAAGGCGGCGAACGCGTAGCCCGCGATCACGCCGAGGAAGATCGAGATGCGGCCCAGGAAGCCGCGGAACACGACCGCGAACAGGATGGTGAGCGTGAGCGTGACCGTCGCGGTGATCGGCGACACGGCGAAGTTGTTGTGCGCGGCACCGGCCAGGTTGAACCCGATCAGGGCGACGATCGTGCCTGCCAGTACGGGCGGCAGGAACCGGTCGACCCAGGCGACCCCGGCGGTGTGCACGACGACACCGATGATCGCCAGGAGCACGCCGACCGCGACGATGCCGGCGAGAGCCGATCCGGTGCCGCCGATCGCGGTCGCGGCCGTGACCGGCGCGATGAACGCGAAGGACGAACCGAGGTAGCTGGGCAGCTTGTTGCGGGTGATCAGGAGGAACAGGATCGTACCGACACCGCTGAACAGTAGGGTGGTCGGCACCGGGAATCCGGTGAGGATCGGCACCAGGAATGTGGCGCCGAACATCGCGACGACGTGCTGCACGCCGATCGCGATGGTGGCGGGCCAGTTCAGGCGCTCATCAGGACGGACGACGGCGTCGGGCGCGACAGTGCGGCCGTTGCCGTGGATCTTCCACAGCGGCATGCGGGCTCCTCGGGGGTAGGGGTGGAGGCTGGGGAAACACTATCGGTTCGCCTCCGCCCGGCGGGGCGCAAACCTGCCCCCGATCTGTACGGAGCCCTCGGCCGGATACCCCGGGGGAGCCCAGGATCTCAGGCCGTGAGGCGGTCGATCAGCTCGCGATAGCGCGCGGCCGTCTGCTCGACGATCTCCTGCGGCAGCGCGGGCGGCTCGCCCTGCTTGTCCCAGTTGGCGGCCAGCCAGTTGCGCACGATCTGCTTGTCGAAGCTTGCCATCCGCTCGGCCGGCGTCGTGCCGGTGCGCCAGGCCTCGGCGTCCCAGTACCGCGACGAGTCGCTGGTGAGCACCTCGTCGGCCAGACGCAGGGTGCCCGCGGCATCCGTTCCGAACTCGAACTTCGTGTCGGCCAGGATCAGGCCCCGGGCCTCTGCGATCTCCGCCGCCTGGCGGTAGAGCGCGAGCGACACGTCGCGCAGCTGCGCGGCGCGCTCCGCGCCGACGATCTCGGCGGCGCGCTCGAAGGAGATGTTCTCGTCGTGCTCGCCCATCGGCGCCTTGTAGGCGGGGGTGAACAGCGGCTCGGGCAGGCGGTCGCCGTCCTGCAGGCCGGCCGGCAGCGGGATGCCGCAGACGGTGCCCTGCTCGGCGTACTCGGCCCAGCCGGAGCCGGTCAGGTAGCCGCGCACGACGCATTCGATCGGCAGCATCTCGAGCGACTGGGCGAGGATCGCGCGACCGGCGACCTCTTCGGGCACGTCGCCGCCCGTGAGGTGGTTCGGGAAGTCGAGCTGGTCGAACCACCAGTTGCTCAGCGTGGTGAGAAGCGTGCCCTTCTGCGGGATCGCGGGGGAGAGCATGAAGTCGAACGCGCTCACCCGGTCGGACGCCACCATCAGCCGGCGGGTGTCGCCCGGGTCGTCGGAGGCGTACAGGTCACGGACCTTGCCCGAGTAGAGGTGCCGCCAGCCGGGGATGCTCAGTGCTTCGCTCACGCGACCATCTTCGCATCCCCGGCGGCCCGGCCGTGTGCCCGGTCCCTGAGCCCGCCGAAGGGCCCCACACGGGCCCCGCGGGTCAGTGGGCGTTCAGCACTGCCCAGGCGATCAGGCTGTCGAGCCGGCGGACGTCGACGCCCTTCGCGAGCTTGACCTTGATGTGGCCGGCCTTCGTCCAGAGCTCCAGCTCGGAGTTCCAGTCGAGAGTGCCGGCGTTCTCGGATGACCACATCAGGATCGAGCTGTACGGCAGCGAGTAGATCTCGACCTTCTTGCCGGTCATGCCCTGCGCATCGCGCACGATGAGCCGGTGGGTCGTGAAGGTGGCCGAGTCGCGGAACGTCTTGAACGACGCGACCGCCTGCTCGCCCTGGGCGAGCACGGACTGGACGTCCGCCGGGACGGGGATCTCCTGCTGCAGCGTCCAGCTGAGGATGGCGCCTGTCTCCATGGTGTTCGTCCCCTCCGGTCAGTCGTTGAGGTGCGCGACCGCGTAGTCGGCCTCGGCCGCGGTGAACTTCTCGCCGTACTGGCTGGTGAGCTGGTCGCGGATCGCCGACGGCGACATCGACATCAGCTTCTGATAGTCCTTCGCCTTCGCGAGCGCGTTCGCGTTCCAGTCGGCCTCGACGTTCTCCACGGCGTACTTCGCCGCCTCTGCCGAGAACTTCTCGCCGTAGGGGCTGGTGAGCTGGTCGTAGACGCCCTGCCTGCTCATGTGCATCATGTCGGCGTAGGACTGCGCCTTGTTCAGCGCCGAGGTGTACTCGGTCGGCACCGCCGGCTCGGACGGCTCCTCGACCGGCTCTTCGGCAGGAGCGGATGCCGGTTCCTCGGCTGCCTCGGTGGCGGGCTGCTCGGCCGGTGCACTGATCGCCGGCTTGTCCGCCGCGGGAGTCGGCGTGCTACCGGAACCGCCGTTCACCGCACCCAGGACGATGCTGAGCACCACCAGAGCGCCGGTCGCGATCCACGCGATCTTCTTCTGCTCCTGGTAGCCGGCGAGGGGCCGCCCCGCGGCATCCTTCGTCTGGTTCGCGAGCACGAGCACGATGTCGACGAGAACCCAGACGCCGAGACCGCCGAAGGTGACGATCTTCAGGATGCCGGTGCCGACCTTGCCCAGGTAGAAGCGGTCGACCCCGAAGAAGCCGAGGAACAGCGCGAACAGCCAGGTGAGCAGGAAGGAGCGCGCGCCGGCAGGCGCGGCTGCGACGGCGGGCGGGGCGGGGAACGGGGCCGCCGCCGGCGGCGGGGTCTGCAGCGGCGCCTGCGGTGCGGGCGGCGGAGTCTGGCTGCTGTTGTCGAAGGTCATGTCCGGGTCCTCTGTGATCGGTGCGAGCTGACACTCCGATCCTCGGGCGCGGTGTCGGGGCGGCGGATCGGCCGACCGGGCGGACCTGCCTCTGCCGTTCGGCGGATGCAGATGTCGCCGGGCGGCGGGCGCATGATGTCGGCGGGCTTCCCTAGGCTCGATCCCGTGGCACTCCCGAACACCTCCGCGCCGCCGCGCCTTCGCCGTACCAGGGCGAGCGCGGGCACGATCACGCTCTACATCGTGGGGATGCTGTTCGACACGTTCGCGATGATCAACGTGCCGGGGGCGGTCTCGCTGCCCGCGACGCCGCAGGGCGAGACGGCGCTGAGCAACTTCGGAACGCTGCTGTTCCTCACGGTGATCGCCGCGTGGGTGACCGTGTTCTGGCGGCGCAGACTTCCGATCCTCGCGCTGCTCGCCGGCGCCGCGCTCGCTCTCATCGGCGTCTCGTACGTGCTGCTGCTCATCGGTGCGGTCGGCTGCGTGCGCCGACGCCCGGCCTGGACGCCCTGGGTCGCGATCGGCGCGACCACCGTGGTGATCCTGTTCGCGATCCGCGAGTCGCTCACCGGCTGGGGTGCGGCGCTGCCGTGGATGTTCACCTCGCGCGCGGACGCTCAGTACGAGCCGGTCTGGATCGCCGCATCCTTCATCTGGGCAGTGATCTCGCTCGGGGTGGCGGTCGCCGTCGTGATCGTCGGGCGGGCCCGCGATCGCGCGCGCCGCAGCGACGTGCGCGCCGACGAGGAGCACCGCCGTGCCGATGCGCTGAACGAGCAGATGGTGCGGCAGTCCGAGCGCGCGAGCATCGCGCGGGACATGCACGACTCGCTCACGAACAAGCTGGCCGTCATCTCGCTGCACGCCGAGGCGCTCGAGCAGACGACCACGGAGGGGGACGCCGGCGAGATGGCGCGCACCCTGCAGCAGCAGGCACGCGCGGCCCTCCACGATCTGCGCGGCCTCATCGGCGATCTGCGCACCGAACCGGGGCGGTCCTCGACCGCGCCGGCGACCATGAGGGCGCTCGGAGCGCTCGTGGGCGAGTTCCGGGCGGCCGGTGCCCCGATCAACGCGTACATCCTGATCGAGTCCCCGGAGCGGGCGTCGACGCAGCTCCAGGGCGCGACTTACCGCATCGTGCAGGAGTCACTGACGAACGCGGTGAAGCATGCGCCGCGGGCCCCCGTGGATCTGCACGTCCAGGTGGATCCGGCGGAGGGTGCACGGATCCGCATCGTCAATCCGCTGACGCCTGGCGCCTCCTCCGGCATCCCCGGCGGCGGGAACGGGATCCTCGGTGTGCGAGAGCGGGCCGAGGCGCTCGGCGGCTCCGCCTGGGTCGGGCCCTACGAGGGGCAGTTCATCGTCGATGTCACGCTGCCCTGGCAGGAGATGTCCTGACGGTGCCGGGGTGTCGGCAGTCGCCGATACTGTCGGAGAGTGACCACAGCTGACTCCTCGGCTCCCGTCAGGGTGCTCCTTGTCGACGACGACCCGTTCGTGCGCAGAGGGGTCCGTTTCGTGCTGCAGTCCGACCCGGGTATCGAGGTGGTCGGCGAGGTCGCCGACGGCGGCGCCGCGATCGAGTTCGTGCGCGCGCACCACCCCGACGTGGTGCTGATGGATGTGAGGATGCCGGGCGTCGGCGGCGTCGAGGCCACGGCCGCCATCGTGGCGCAGTCTTCTTCTCGGGTGCTGGCGATGACGAGCTTCGATTCGGAGGATCAGCTGCTGCAGATGCTGATCGCCGGAGCCACCGGATACCTGATGAAGGACGACTCGAAGCGGTTCGCCGAGGGTGTGCGTCAGACGGCAGCCGGCGAGACGGTGGTGTCGGGTGCGAGTGCCGCACAGCTGGTGCGCCGAGCACTGGGGAACGACGGCGGCGCCGGTCGTCAGGATGCGCTCGCCCGGATCGCGCGGCTCACCGAGCGCGAGCTCGCGGTGGCGGTGGGGGTGGCGTCCGGCGCGACCAATCAGCAGATCGGTGCCGACCTGCACATCGCGGCCGGCACCGTGAAGACGCACCTCGAACAGATCTCGGTGAAGCTCGAGGTGCGTGGCCGGATGCAGGTCGGCATCCTCGTCGAGAGGGCCGGGCTGGGTCCCGCGCAGGTCTAGGGGGCGACGTCGGTGCCCAGGCGTAGTGTCGGTGCCGATGGATGACGAGAGACTGACCGACCGACTGATCCTGCGCCGCCCGACCGATGCCGACATCGATCCGATCCACGAGATCTTCTCCGATCCACGGGTCTGGGAGCACTTCCCGACCCTCCGGCACGTCGAGCGCGCGACGACCGCCCGCATGCTGACCCGCTGGCAGGAGCGCTGGGACGAGATCGGCCTGGCATCGTGGATCGTGCGGTTGCAGGAGACCGATGAGGTGATCGGAACCGGCGGCTGCACGCTGCTCACCGGGGCGTCCGAGCAGGCGGACCTCTGGAATCTCGGGTACCGGATCTCGGCGGATCACCACCGCCGCGGCTATGCGACCGAGGTCTCGCGCGCCGGCATCGCAGCGGCGCGGAATCGGCGCCCCGAGACGCCGATCATCGCCTTCCTCGTCGAGCACAACGCGGCCTCGGCCGCGGTCGCCGAGAAGGTCGGGTTCTCGCTCGTGCACCGCGCGCCGGATGCCGGGAACCCCGACCCGTCGGTGATGCGCCTGATCTACGCGGATCGGCCGCTCACCGATGCGCAGCTCGAGACCGCGCTGCGCTGATCACGCGCGCGGCCCGCGCGCGGCGTGAGACCTCGACCGCGGGGCGAGGTTTCCGCGAGGTCTCGACTTCTGCACGAGACCCGCGTTCGGCGCCGGGAGTCTGATGCAGAACTCGGGGTCTCACGCCTTGGTCGTCGGTGATATAGTCCATCTGGACTAATCGAGGTGGGATATATGGCAGCGGATGTGAAGCTCACGCCCCTGGGCGCGATGGTGCTCGCGCTGCTGCGCGAGGGCGACATGCATCCCTACGAGATGATGCGCCTGCTCCGGCAGCGCCGGGACGACCGCATGGTCAAGGTCACGAACGGGACTTTCTACCACACGGTCGGACGCCTGGAGCGGGAGAGGCTCATCGCCGAGGTGGGCGTGGATCGCGACGGCAACCGGCCCGAGCGCACCACGTACACCTTGCAGCCCGCAGCATCCGAGGTGCTCGAGGAGTGGGTGCGTGCGGGGCTCTCGCGCACGGACCGCTCGCCCGAGTTCCGCGTCGCGCTCGCCGAGGCGCACAACCTGTCGCGCGCTGAGGTCACCGACCTCATCGCATCGCGTCGCGCCGCTCTCGCCGTGCAGAGCGAGGCGATCGACGCCGCTCTGCACAGCGCCGGCGAACGCGGGGTCCTTGCGCAGTACCTCATCGAGGCGGATCGGCACGCGGCCCTGCTGCGCGCCGAACTGACCTGGACCGACGGTTTCCTCGACGCGCTCGCGGAGACCTCCTACGCCTGGGGAGACGACGAGCTCTCCACCCAGCATCGCGCCGCCAAGGCGGCCCAGCGAAAGGCAGCATCCGAATGACAGACATGACTCCGCCAGGGGCGGATGCCGCGGCATCCGCCCCTTCCGGCGCGCCGAAGGCGGGCACGCCGACGACCGGCACCTACGCCGTCGGTCACAAGCCGCGCAGCCCCTGGCCGGCCCTCTGGGCGCTGGTCATCGGGTTCTTCATGATCCTGGTCGACACGACGATCGTCTCGGTGGCGAACCCCGCCATCAAGGCCGCCCTCGACCCGAGCACGAACAACCTCGACAACGTCGTGTGGGTCACCAGCGCCTACCTGCTCGCGTATGCGGTGCCGCTGCTGATCACCGGCCGCCTCGGCGACCGGTTCGGCCCGAAGAACATCTACCTCATCGGTCTGGTGATCTTCACGCTGTCGTCGCTGGCCTGCGGCCTGTCCACCGACCTCGAGATGCTGATCGCGTTCCGTGCGGTGCAGGGTCTCGGCGCGGCGTTCATGACGCCGCAGACGATGGCCGTGATCACCCGCACCTTCCCGCCCGAGCGCCGCGGTGCGGCGATGGGCCTGTGGGGCGCGACCGCGGGCGTCGCCACCCTGGTCGGCCCGCTGCTCGGTGGCTTCCTCGTGGACGGCCTCGGCTGGGAGTGGATCTTCTTCATCAACGTGCCGGTCGGCATCATCGGCTTCGTGCTCGCCGTCATCCTGGTGCCCCGCCTGAAGACGCACCCGCACCGCTTCGACTACATCGGTGTCGTGCTCAGCGCCGCCGCGCTGTTCCTCATCGTGTTCGGCCTGCAGGAGGGCGAGAAGTTCGACTGGGGTCCGATCTGGGGCCCGATCACCGTGTGGGGTCTGATCGCCGCCGGTGTCGTGCTGCTGATCGTCTTCGTGCTGCAGCAGTGGAGGACCAAGAGCGAGCCGCTGGTGCCGCTGGGCCTGTTCAACGACCGCAACTTCTCGGCCTCCAACGTCGCGATCGCAGCCGTCGGGTTCACCGTGACCGGCATGTCGCTGCCGTTCATGTTCTTCCTGCAGCTTGCCCGGGGGCTGACACCTACCGAGGCCGCCCTGCTGATGGTGCCGATGGCCGTCATCTCGGGTGTGCTCGCCCCGTTCGCGGGGTCGCTGCTCGACCGGGTCGACCCGCGGTTCATCCTGATCCCCGGTCTGCTCTGCGTCGCCGGCGGCCTGCTCTGGAACGCGTCGATGATGAACATGGACACCCCGATCTGGATGTTCCTGCTGCCCTCGGCGCTGATGGGAATCGGCAACGCCGGCATGTGGGGGCCGTTGGCCACCACCGCGACCCGTCGCCTTCCTCCGCGCCAGGCCGGCGCCGGTGCGGGCATCTACAACACCACCCGCACGATCGGCTCGGTGGTCGGCTCGTCGGCGATCGCCGCGTTCATGCAGGCCCGCCTCGAGGCGAACCTGCCCGGCCTCGACAAGGCGCCGGCCGGGATCGGCGGGGGCGGGCAGCTGCCCGACTTCGTCGCCACGGGCTTCTCCACCGGCATGGCGCAGACCATGCTGCTGCCCGCCTCGATCATGGTGATCGCCCTGGTGGCATCCCTGTTCCTCGGCAAGTACACGCCGAAGCCGGAGGACGAGCTGCGCTGAGCGCACGCGACGAAGGCCGCCGGGAAGCCCGGCGGCCTTCGTCGTCCCCTCCGGCCCTCGTCAGCGCGTGGAGAACGCCGCGTCGAATGCCGCATCCGACGGGCGGTACGACGACAGCTTCCGCACGAAGGCGAGCGCCTCTGGGGCGCCGACCAGCCGGTCCATGCCCGCGTCCTCCCACTCCACCGACAGCGGGCCCTCGTAGCCGATCGCGTTCATCATGCGCATCGCGTCCTCCCACGGCACGTCGCCATGGCCGGTGGAGATGAAGTCCCAGCCGCGGCGCGGATCGGCCCACGGCAGGTGCGACGAGAGGCGGCCGTTGCGGCCGTTGCCGAGCCGCTTCTTCGTGTCTTTGCAGTGCACGTGGTAGATCCGGTCCTTGAAGTCCCACAGGAAGCCCACCGGGTCGATGTCCTGCCACACCATGTGCGACGGGTCCCAGTTCAGTCCGAACGCCTCGCGGTGCCCGATCGCCTCCAGCGCGCGCACGGTCGTCCAGTAGTCGTAGGCGATCTCCGACGGATGCACCTCATGCGCGAAGCGCACCCCCACCTCGTCGAACACGTCGAGGATCGGGTTCCAGCGGTCGGCGAAGTCCCGGTAGCCGGCCTCGACCATCTCGTCGGTGGCGGGCGGGAACATCGCGACGTACTTCCAGATCGACGAGCCGGTGAACCCGGTGACCGTGCTCACCCCCAGCTTCGCCGCCATCCGCGCGGTGTGCTTCATCTCCTCCGCCGCGCGCTGCCGCACGCCCTCGGGGTCGCCGTCGCCCCACACCCGGTCCGAGAGCATGCCGTGGTGGCGCTCGTCGATCGGGTCGTCGCACACGGCCTGACCCTTGAGGTGATTCGAGATGGTCCACACCTGCAGTCCGTTGCGCTCGAGGATGTCGCGCCTGCTCTGCACATACGCGTCGTCGTCCCATCGCCAGGGATCCAGGTGGTCGCCCCAGCAGGCGATCTCCAGCCCGTCGTAGCCCCACTCGCCGGCGAGCCGGCACACCTCCTCGAAGGGCAGATCGGCCCACTGCCCGGTGAACAGGGTGATCGGTCGAGACATCTTCGTCGTCCTCTCTCAGGTCCCGGATGCCGGGAACGTTACACGTCGGTCCACATGGCGCTCGCCGCCGAGCTGCGCTCGACGGCCGCGAGCACGCGCTGCACCTGGAGTCCGTCGGCGAATGTGGGATGCGGGTCGGTGCCGGCCGCGACGGCCTCGACCAGGTCCCTGACCTGGTGCGAGAACCCGTGCTCGTAGCCGAGCATGTGCCCGGCGGGCCACCAGCCCGACAGATACGGATGCTCGGGCTCGGTGACCAGGATGCGGGTGAAACCTGCGGTGCGCGGATCGGCGGTGGCGTCGAAGAAGCGCAGCGCGTTGAGGTCCTCGAGGTTCCAGGACAGGGCGCCGCGATCGCCGGAGATCTCGATCTCGAGCGCGTTCTTGCGTCCGGTGGCGAAGCGGGTCGCCTCGAAGGCGGCCAGTGCGCCGCCCCGCAGTCGTCCGGTGAACATCGCGACGTCGTCGACCGTCACCGTGCCTCGTCCGGCGCCCGCGGTGCCGCCGAGGCCCACCTGCGCTCCGAGCAGCGGGCGCTCCGCGACGAGGGTTTCCGTGGTGCCCGCGACCCGCTCGACAGGCAGGCCGGTGACGTACTGGGTCAGGTCGATGGCGTGCGCGCCGATATCGCCGAGAGCGCCGGAACCGGCACGTTCTCTCTCCAGTCGCCAGGTCATCGGCGACTCCGGGTCGCTGAGCCAGTCCTGCCGATAGGTGGCGCGCACCTGTCGCACGGTGCCGATCCGCCCCTCGGCCACCAGGTCGCGCATCAGGGTGGTGGCGGGCACTCGACGGTAGGTGAATCCCACCATGGCCAGGGCACCCCCGGCGCGGGCTCGGGCGGCGGCATCCGCCATCCGCTCCGCCTCATCGACCGTGTTGGCGAGCGGCTTCTCGCACAGCACGTGCTTGCCGGCATCCAGTGCCGCGACGGCGATCTCCGCGTGCGAGTCACCAGGGGTGACGATGTCGATCACGTCGATGTCGTCGCGCTCGATCACCCGTCGCCAGTCGTCCGCCACCTCGGTCCAGCCCCACTGTGTGGCCGCGGCGGTCGTCCTGTCCCGATCGCGGCCGACCAGCACGGCCATCCGCGGTCGCATCGGCAGGTCGAAGGCCGCAGGCGCCTGACGCCAGCCGACCGAGTGGGCGGCCCCCATGAATCCGTGGCCGATCATCGCCACGCGCAGGTCAGTAGTCATGTGCCCCTCCCCGGGGTGAGGTGGGGGCGCTGCCGCCCCCACCTGCGACGGTCAGGACTCGAAGGCGAGATCGATGAACTGGTCGACGTTGTCCTTGGTCACGACCGGTGCGTCCAGCACGATCCGGAACGGCACGCTGGGCGTGATCAGGTCGCTCATGGTCTTCTCCTGGGCGACCAGGCGCGCCAGCGCGATGCCGTCGGCGGCCTGCGTCGAGGGGTAGATGACCGTCGCCTTGATGACGCTGTCGTCGGCCTTGATCCTGTCCATCATGTTGACGCTGCCGGCGCCGCCGACGAGGAAGAACTCGTCACGCCCTGCGGAGTCGATGGCGGCCATGACGCCCACACCCTGGTCGTCGTCGTGGTTCCAGATCGCGTCGATCTTGGGGTTCGCAGCCAGCAGCTGCGAGGCGGCGCTCTCGCCGCCGGCGACGGTGAAGTCCGCGGCTACGCGGGCACCCACGTCGAGGCCGCAGTCGGCGAGAGCGTCCTTGAAGCCCTGCGACCGGTCCTGCGTGAGCGGCAGCGAGTCGATGCCGGCGATCTCGGCGACCACCGCATCCTTCTTGCCGTCCAGCTGCTCGCAGATGTAGCTGCCCGCACTGGCCCCCATGCCGTAGTTGTCACCGAGGATGGTGACGCGCGAGGCGGCCGTGTTCGAGAACTCACGGTCGACGTTGATGACCGGGATGCCGGCATCCATCGCCTTCTTGGCAACCTCTGTGAGAGAGGCGCCGTCGGTGGGCAGCAGCACGATCGCGTCGACCTTCTCGTTGATGAACTGCTCGACGGCGGCGATCTGCGCGTTGACGTCGTTGGTGCCCTCGGCCTGCCGCAGGTCGACATCGTCGAAGCCCTCGGCAGCGGAGACCGCACCGGAGTTGATGGCGCCGAGCCAGCCGTGGTCGGCCTCGGGGCCGCTCCAGCCGATCACGACCTTGTCGCCGCTGGCGGCGTTCTGGTCGCTGGTGGTGCCCTTGCGGTCGTTGTCGGCGTCTCCGCCGTCGGACGTGCAGCCGGCCAGAAGGGTCACGGCGAACACGGCCGCGGCCGCCGCCATCAGCGGGCGAAGTCCGCGGGTGCGCATGCTGTGCATGGTCTTTCCTCCTTGAAATGCGATGCAGTGAAGTGCGTTGAGTTCCAGTGCGATGCGGTTCCGCGGCGATCAGGACGGGGACTGTGCAGGAGCGCTGGCACGGCCGACGATAACAGAACTCGATCTGCAGCGCACGGCTTTTGCATGAATATCAGCAAAAGTGAGACCAAATGCGCGGCTGCCCGGAAATCAGGCGTGGAGGCGTCGTTGGCGTGGCGGTCGCGCTTGTTGTCAGAGTCAGCCGGAAGACACTGGATGAACCGGAACTGGCATGTTATGTTCCTCTCGTGATCAAAGATGACCAGTCACCGGCATTACTGGAGATGCGCGGTGTGGAGAAGAGCTTCGTCGGCGTGCATGCGCTGCGCGGCGTCGATCTCGATGTGCGCGCGGGCGAGGTGCACTGCCTGCTCGGCCAGAACGGCGCGGGCAAGTCGACGCTGATCAAGACGCTCGCGGGGGTGCACGTCCCGGACGGCGGCGAGATCCGCTGGCGGGGCGAGGCAGTCGAGATCGGCGACCCGCAGAGCGCGATCTCGCTGGGCATCTCGACGATGTACCAGGAGCTCGACGTCGTCGACGGACTGACGGTCGCCGAGAACGTCTTCCTCGGGCACGAGCTCGACAGGTTCGGCCTCACCCGGCGCCGCGAACTGACCCGTGCGACGCGCGGCATCCTGCAGCGGCTCGGGCACGGCGGGCTGTCACCGCATGCCGAGGTCGGCTCGCTCAGCGCGGCCGAGAAGCAGATCGTCAGCATGGCCAGGGCGCTCTCGCACGACACCCGGCTGATCATCATGGACGAGCCGTCGGCCGTGCTGGACTCCGAGGAGGTGCGCAACCTGTTCGCCGTGATCAAGGAGCTCACCGCGCAGCAGATCGCCGTGATCTACATCACGCACCGCCTCGAGGAGATCCGGGAGATCGGAGACCGGATCACGGTGCTGAAAGACGGAGCGACCGTCGCGAACGATCTGCCCGCAGCCGACACCGCGACCACCGACCTGATCCGGCACATGACCGGCCGCACGGTCGAGCACGTCTTCCCGCCCGCGCAGCCGATCGCGCCGGATGCCCCTGTGCTGCTCGAGGTCGACGGTCTCGGCCTCGACGGCGTCTTCGACGACGTCTCCTTCTCCGTGCGCGCCGGCGAGATCGTGGGGCTGGCGGGGCTGGTCGGGTCGGGACGCAGCGAGATCCTGGAGACCGTCTACGGTGCGCGCCGTGCCACTGCAGGGACGGTGACCGTCGCCGGCCGGAGGATCCCGCGCGGGTCGGTGCCCGCAGCGGTGGCGGCGGGTGTCGGCCTCAGCCCGGAGGAGCGCAAGTCGCAGGGGCTGGTGCTCGGCGAGCCGATCTTCAAGAACATCACGCTGTCGTCGTTCGCGCGGTTCGCGCGGGGATCCTGGCTCGACGAGAAACGCGAGATCGCGGTCGCGGAGGAGCAGATCTCCGCCCTGGAGCTGCGCCCGGACGACCCCGAGCGCCCCGCGGCAACGCTCTCCGGCGGCAACCAGCAGAAGATCCTGCTCGCGCGGTGGCTGGTGCACGGCAGCCGGGTGCTGCTCCTGGACGAACCGACCCGTGGCGTCGACGTCGGCGCGCGCTCCGAGATCTACGCGCTGATCCGGCGCCTTGCCGCAGAGGGCGTAGCGATCGTCGTCGTCTCCAGCGAGATCGAGGAGGTGCTCGGCCTCGCCGACCAGGTGCTCGTGATCGGCGACGGCCGAGTCCTCGACGCCCTCCCGGCTTCCCAGATCGACGAGCACGGTGTGCTCGAGACCGTCATGAAAGGAGTCTCCGCGTGAGCTCTCCCACTGTCTCCGGACCCTCACCCGCATCCGATTCCGGCACCGCGCCGCCGGTGCGCGGGAGCGGGTCGGTGCTGAGCCGGCTGATGTCCGGTGCCGCCGGGCGCAACCTCGGCCTGGTGCTGGCGCTCGTCCTGCTGATCATCGTCGGCGCCGTCACGTCCGACAACTTCGCGACGTTCCCGAACGCGCTCGTGATCCTGCGGCAGGCGTCGATCGTCGGCGTCGTCAGCATCGGGGCCACCTTCGTGATCATCGCCGGCGGCATCGATCTCTCCGTCGGCGCGGTGATGGCTCTGGCATCGGTCGTGGCATCCCTCGCGGCGGTGCAGATGGCGGCCAAGGGCAGCCACTGGATGCTCACCGTGCTGGTCGCCGTGCTGGTGGGGCTGGCTGCCGGGATCATCAACGGCGTGGTGATCGCCTACGGCAAGGTCGTCGCGTTCATGGCGACCCTCGCGATGCTGGTGAGCGCCCGCGGGCTCGCCGAGATCCTCGCGAACAAGCGCACCCTGGTGATCTCGGACCGGGGTTTCGTGCGTGCTCTGAACGCCGACTTCCTCGGCGTCGACGTGCTGATCTGGATCTTCCTCGTCGTCGCCGTCGTCGGGTGGCTGATGCTCAACCGCACCACGTTCGGTCGCCGCACGGTGGCGATCGGCGGCAACCCCGAGGCCGCTCGGCTCGCGGGCGTCAAGGTGCGCTGGCACACCCTCTGGCTGTACGCGTTCGCGGGGCTCACCGTCGGCATCGGTGCGGTGATGATCATGGGCCGCACCACCGCGGGCACCTCGACCCACGGCACGCTGCTCGAACTCGACGTGATCGCCGCGGTCGTCGTCGGCGGGACGCTGCTGGTCGGCGGGCGCGGCACGATCACCGGCACGGTGCTGGGTGTGCTGATCTTCGCGACGCTGACCAACGTGTTCGTGCAGAACAATCTGAGTTCGTCGGTGCAGGCGGTGGCCAAGGGAGCGATCATCGTGGTCGCGGTGCTGCTGCAGCAGCGGTTCGCGCAGAAGCGCGTCGCACGAAAGGCGGCCGCGTAGAATTCGGCATCGGGATGCCACGGCGCCGGACGCGCTGCGGGGCGGATGCCGATCGACAGAAGCAGGGAGACCCATGGGAGCCAGTGTGAGTCCGGTCGGCGTCGGCGAGCTGTTCCAACTGCTGCGTGACGGTGTGCCGCGCACCCGCGCCCAGCTCGCCAAGGCCACAGGTCTCGCCAGGTCGACGGTCGCCGCGCGTGTGGACGAGCTCATGCAGGCGGGTCTCATCACCGCGGTCGCCGACGCCACCTCGACCGGAGGGCGCCCGCCGTCGCAGTTCGCGCTCAATCCCGCGGCGAAGGTGGTGCTCGCCGTCGACATCGGCGCCTCGCACACCACCGTGGCGGTGTCGGATCTCACCGGCAGCATCCTCTCCGAGCGCACAGGTCAGATCGAGGTCGCGCGGGGGCCTGAGGAGGTGCTGACCTGGGTCGCCGAGACCGGGACGGCGCTGATCGCCGAGGCCGGGCTCGGCCTCGACCGTATCGCCGCAGTCGGCATGGGCGTGCCAGGGCCGGTGGAGTACCCTGCAGGGCGCCCGACGAACCCGCCGATCATGCCCGGCTGGGACAGGTTCGACGTACCGGGGTGGGTGCAGCAGCACCTGCAGGTGCCGGTGCTGGTCGACAACGACGTGAACATCTCGGCGCTGGGAGAGCGGGCCGTCGCGTGGCCCGGCGTCGACCACCTGATCTTCGTGAAGGTCGCGACCGGGATCGGCGCCGGCGTCATCTCGGGCGGGCGTCTGCTGCGCGGAGCGCAGGGCATCGCCGGGGACATCGGCCACGTGCGCGTCGCCCGCGGCTCGGACGTTCCCTGCCAGTGCGGAAATCGCGGATGCCTGGAGGCGCTGGCCTCCGGCCCCGCGATCGCCCGCGCTCTCATGGCGCTCGGCGTCGAGGCTCGTACCGGCGCCGATGTCGTCGAGCTGGTGAAGGCCGGCAATCTCGAGGCGATCCAGGCGGTGCGTCAGGCCGGGCGTGACATCGGCGAGGTGCTCACCGCTTCGGTGAGCCTGCTGAATCCGTCGGTGATCTCCATCGGGGGCGCGATGTCGCGGGTGGGCGAGCATCTGATCGCCGGGGTCCGCGAGGTCGTCTACACGCGGTCCACGCCGCTGGCGACCGAGCATCTGAGCATCGCTCCCGCGGCGACGGCAGGGCGGGCGGCGGTGATCGGCGCCAGCATGCTGGCCGTGGAGCATGCTCTCTCGCCCGCCATCCTGCCGCAGAGCTTCGCGCTGAACGGCTGAGTCGCCGGCAGAACGGCCGGTGCGCAGGAAGCGGATGCCCCGTCACGGGACATCCGCTTCTCCGCTTCTGATCTCAGCGACCGCTTCTGTCGCCCCCGCGAAGACCCTCGATCGCCGCGAAACTGCGCTCGGCGTTGCCGAGCGAGTTCAGCGGGTTCGGCGGCACGGCAGTGGTGGCGGCGTTGTCCTGCTCGTACATCCCCCAGCGCTGCCCGCGGTTGCGCAGCGGAGAGAGGAATCTCGCGTAGTCGATGTCACCCGCGCCGAACTCGATGATGTCGTAGCCCATCGGGTTGTCGGGGTTCAGCTTGCCGTCCTTCAGATGCAGCAGCGGAAAGCGGTCGGGGTCGCGGAGCACGTAGTCGATCGGGGTGAAGCCGGGGAACAGGTGCTGGCCGACATGCGCCCAGTACACGTCCATCTCGAACGCGACGTGGTCGCCGTCGAACTCATCCCAGAGCAGGTCGTAGACGCGGCGTTTCGGATCATCGCTGGTGAAGCCGAACTCGCCGTAGTGGTTGTGGATGTAGAGCCGGATGCCTTCGGCCGAGGCCGTTGAGCCCATCTCGTTCCAGGTCTGCGCGGCCGACGTCCACGCCGAGACCGTGGTCGCGTCGCTGAAGCCGCCGGCGATCGGGCCGCCCTGGCCGAGGTGTTTCATGCCGAGCTGGTGGGCGATCTCGAGCTGTTGGCCGAGGTTGGCGGGGGTGAGGGTGACGTGCGATCCGGTGGCGCGCAGTCCGTTGTCGTCCAGGAGCCGGCGCAGGTCGGCGATCGTGATGGCCCCGACGTTCCCCTGCGTGTACCCGGCGAACTCGACCTCGGTGAAGCCGGCGTCGGCGAGCTCTTCGAACACGGCGCGGAAGCCGAGGGAGGAGACCTTGTCGCGCACCGTGTACAGCTGGATGCCGATGCGGTTCTTCGGCACCAGGCGGGGTCCGTTGCCTGCCGCAGCATTCGGAACGGATGCCGCGCCGGCTGCGGAGGCGCCGAAGGCTGCGCCTCCGAGGCTGACGGCGACCGATGACGCGGCCAGTGCCTGGAGCATGGTGCGGCGGCTCATCGGCTTCGCCGAGATGGTCGGGTGGGCGTGATCGTGGTGCATCTGCGTGTCCCTTCAGAGGAGGACGGCTCGCGCCGAGGTCCGACGGCATCGTCGGGCCCGATCCTCAGCTTAGAGATCTTCTGCTTAACGTCAAGCAAAAGTTGTTGAATGGCCGGTTAGTATTGTTTGATCACAGATCAAAGGGTCAGTTCAGCAGCATGACACCGGCCTGAGCGATCAGAGCGAAGACCGCCGACCACAGCACGATCGAGACCAGAGTCCAGACGATCACCCTGGTGCGGTTCGCGCCGAGCGAGACCAGGATGCTGGAGGTGAACTGGTTCGGCACGATCATGGGGCCGAGCAGGCTGACGCCGGGGACGCCGAAGCGCTCCAGCATCCTCTTCACCTTCTGCTTGCGGGCGGAAGGCTCCTCGGTGTCGGCGACGGCTGAGCCGCGTCGAGCGAGCACCTTGCGGCGTGCGGCGGATGCGGCGAACACGAAGGCGAGCATCGAGATCGCGTTGCCGGCGATCGCGGCCAGCATGGCGACCGGCACGGGCAGGCCGGCGACCACGCCGATCAATGTGCCGAAGTGGGACTCGACGAAGGGGATGGCAGCGGCGGCCATCACGCCCAGCCACTGCAGCCAGATGGGAAGGGACTGGGTGAAGTCGACGAGTGCGTCGTGCATGGTTACCTCCGGTGTAAAGTGTGTTTGACATGGAAAGCATGCTTTACATTCCGGAGGTGTGTCAAGTTGGCTTTACATTTCGGGCGTGCTGCCCTACGGTTGAGACGTGCGCAGCAGGGTCAAAGAGCTCAGAACCGAGCGCGGACTCTCGCAGCAGGCGCTCGCGGTCGCGGTCGGGGTCTCGCGGCAGACGATCAACGCGATCGAGACCGGTCGTTACGACCCCTCGCTGACGCTGGCCGTGCACCTGGCGCGCCACTTCGGCTCCACCGTGGAGGAGATGTTCGATGTCGACGGATGAACCGGACGAGACGCCTCGGCGCCGCTGGCCGATGTCGCCGGTGAACACCGCTCTCGTCGCACTGTGCCTCATCGGGTCGGTACTCTCCTACGCGCTCGGCGCGACCGTCGTCGGCACCTCGCTGCTCGCCGGCGGAGTCATCGGCGGGATCGGTGCCGTCGCCGCTCGCCGGGGCAGTTCTGGCGACCTGGAGCGCGTGAACGCGCTGGAGTGGGCCGACGAACGCGACCGTGCTGCCGGGGTCAAGGGCCTCGCCGTGGTCGGTGCCGTGGCGCTCGTGCTGAGCGTCGTGCAGCTCGCCGTCGTCGCGCTCACCGATGTCGGTCAGACCGCGCGCTTCATGGCGATCGGCATGTTCCTCGCGCTCGCCGCCTGCTGGTTCTTCGCGAACTGGTTCTTCGTCCGTCGCGGCTGAGCACGTCCGGCATGGTGAGATGGGGGATGGCAATCGCTCTCTCGTCACCCTCGCTCGATCTCGCCGATTCCTGGGCGGAGGCCGTCACCGAGTTCGGCGGCGTGCACATCGACGGTGCCGGACTCAGCGACGACATCACGCCCGATCGAGCGGCGGCCGAGTCGTTCGTCGGGATGGCGGAGCTCTACGGGCGTCGGGGCGCCCAGCTGCCCGACGGCCACGTGCCCTGCGACTACTACTGGATCACCGACGGCGACGAGGTCGTCGGCTTCATCGCCTTCCGTCGTGAGCTGAACGACTTCCTGCGCCGCGTCGGCGGGCACATCGGATACTCCGTGCGTCCGTCGCGTCGCCGCGAGGGCATCGTGAAGACGGCGCTCGCGATGGTGCTCGACAGGGCGCGTGCGGACGGGTACGACCGCGTCATGATCACCTGCGACGACGACAACCCCGGTTCGTTCCGCACGATCGAGGGCGCCGGCGGCGTGCTGCAGGACGTCATCGACGCGAGCGAGAACGGCCATCCCCTGCTGCGGCGGTACTGGGTCGCGCTGTAGCCGGATTCGCCACCCCCAGTGCCGACGGAGCGTCGAGTACGCCTCAACGCCGGACTTCACGCGCAGTCGTGTCGCCCCGATCTGCCCGGCCTGAACGGCGGAGGTGGAGATGCCCACGGTGTTCAGGCACGCGGGGTGGGCGGCCAGTCATCGTGCCGCTCAGCTGGTTGCCGACTCGCGGCGGCGGATGCTGCGCTGCGCGCCGACTGGCGTCTGAACGGTGCCGATGACGGGATTCATCGGCCTCAGCCGGATGAGGACATCTCCGTCGCCGGACTGCTCACCGGGCCTACTCGGCGACGCGGGCGGCGATGTCGTGGCGGAAATGTCCGCCGTCGAGCGTGATGCGGCCGAGCGCGTCATAGGCGCGCGCGCGGGCCGTGCCGAAGTCGGATGCGGTGGCGACGACGTTCAGCACACGGCCGCCGGATGCCACGAGGGCTCCGCCCGGAGCATCCGGTCCTGCCGTCGCGGCGTGCACGAGCCGGACGCCCTCGACGGCTGCGGCCTCCGCGAGTCCCTCCAGAAGGCGACCGGTCTGCGGCGCCTCCGGGTAGCCTTCGCTCGCGAGCACGACCGTGATCGCGACCTCGTCCGAGAACGCGGGCTGCGGCTCGTCCTCGAGGGTGCCGGATGCTGCGGCCAGCAGCAGCCGCGACAGCGGCGTGCGCAGGCGCGGCAGCACGACCTGGGTCTCGGGGTCGCCGAAGCGCGCGTTGAACTCGATGACCTTCACGCCGGTGTCGGTGAGGATGAGGCCGGCGTAGAGCAGCCCGATGAACGGGGTGCCCTCGGCGTCGAGCTGGCGGATGACGGGCAGCGCGACCTCGTCGGTCACCTGGGCGACGAATGCCTCCTCGCCGCCGAAGCGCTCGTCCAGCCAGGGGAGGGGCGAGTAAGCACCCATGCCACCGGTGTTCGGGCCGGCATCGCCGTCGTAGGCGCGCTTGAAGTCCTGCGCGGGGCTGAGCGCCCGCACGGTGTCGCCGTCGCTGAGGAAGAACAGCGACACCTCTTCGCCGGAGAGGAACTCCTCGATCAGCACCGGGCCGTGCGGCAGGTAGTGCTCGGCGTGCGCGAGCGCCTCGGCGCGGTCGCCGGTGACGATGACGCCCTTGCCGGCGGCCAGGCCGTCGGCCTTGACCACGTACGGGGTGCCGAGGTCGTCGAAGGCCTGCTCGACCTCTGCGACCGTCGCGGCGCGCACCGCGCGGCCGGTCGGCACACCCGCGGCATCCATGATCCGCTTCGCGAACGCCTTCGAGCCCTCCATCTGCGCGGCCGCCCTGCCGGGGCCGAACACCGGGATGCCGCGCTCGCGCAGCACGTCGGCGACGCCGGCGACCAGCGGGGCCTCGGGGCCGACGACGACCAGGTCGATGCCGTTCTCGTTCGCGAACTGCTCGACCGCCGAGCCGGACAGCATGTCCAGATCGACGAGCGTCGCGTCCTGTGCGATGCCGGCGTTGCCGGGCGCCGCGTAGATGTCGTGGGACGTGTCCTCGGAGCGCAGGGAGAGGATGATCGCGTGCTCACGCGCGCCGGAGCCGAGGACGAGGATCTTCATGCCGTCAGCCTACCGGCGGGGTCTGCGCACAACCCGTCGTGCGTCAGGGATGCTTTTCGGCGGTGCACGGGCTCTGGACCGCCGAAACCCATCCCTGAGCGGATGGGCGGTTCCCGATGCGGGAGGTCAGGGATGCTTTTCGGTGGTGTACGCGCTTGGGGCCGCCGAAACCCATCCCTGAGTGGGTGGGGGTCAGAGGTCGATCGGGCGCTCGTCCGCGGCATCCCAGGGGATGGTCCAGCCGGCGGCGTCGAACAGGCCGTCGAGAACCATGGCAGTGAAGCCCCACACGATCGTGCCGTCGACGTCGAACGCCGGGCCGCGGAACGTCATACCGGCGCGGCTGAGCACCGAGGTGAACCGGGTCGCGGGGTCGAGCAGCTGCGCCACGGGGACCCGGAACACCTCGACCGTCTCGTGATGGTCGACAGCGGCGACGCGCGACGGCGACCGCCACCAGGCGAGCACCGGAGTCACGAGGTGGTTGCTCGCATCGAGCGGGATCTCGGGCAGCGTCGCCAGCACCTCGACGCCGTCGGGATCGAGTCCGGTCTCCTCCTGCGCCTCGCGCAGCGCGGTCGCCGTCACGTCGGCATCCGACGCTTCGCGCCGGCCGCCAGGGAACGACACCTGCCCCGGGTGCGACGACAGCGTCGCTGCGCGCCGCTGCAGCAGCACATCGAGGTCGGCCGCGACCGTGGTCTCGTCCGAGGTGGCCGGGATGCTGTCCAGCCGCCCGAACAGCATGAGGACGGATGCCGGATGCGCGGGCTGCGCCCCCCGCGGGTACCTCGCCGCCCAGTCGGCGCCGTGCGCGGCGGCGGCGATCAGCTCGGCGCGGGCCCCGGTAACCGTCTTCTGCGAAGTCACCCGTCGAGCCTATGCCCGTGGGGTGCTCCCGGCTCCGTGCGCCCCGCGCCTCCGCCGCGTCGGGCCGGTGCGGTGCCCGCTCGGGTCGCAGTTCGTCACGCTCTGACGGTGTCGTTCCGGCTCGGGTCGCAGTTCGTCACGCTCTGCTGGCCGGACCCCGGGACGAACTGCCACCGGAATGGCCCGGCCACCGCCCCGGGCTCTGCGCCGTCGTATTCCCGCTCGGGTCGCAGTTCGTCACGCTCTGATGACCGGATTCCGGGGCCAACTGCAACCTGGGCCGATCGTCGCGCCCCCGCGTACGCTGAAGCCCATGGCCACCCGCAGGATCGACACCGCTGACGGCCGCGCCGCGCTCGCGGCAGTCTCGAGCGGCGACGCCGCCCGCCCGCAGATCGCGATGGCCGTGCGCTATCTGCTGCAGCTGCTCGACGAGAAGGCGCCGGGCAACAGCGTCGAGGTGCGCGTGCCTCCGTTCGGCGCCGTGCAGGTCGTGCAAGGGCCGCGACACACGCGCGGCACCCCTCCGAACGTCGTCGAGATGGATGCCACCACCTGGATCGCCCTGGCCACCGGATCCGAGCAGTGGGCCGACGCCGTGGCCGCGGGCCGCGTCTCGGCATCCGGCACCCGCGCCGACATCGAGGCGCTCCTTCCGCTGCGTCCGTAGTCGACGTCGACCTCCACCGCTATGGTCGGGGGCATGCGGAGGATGCTGGCGGGGTTGATGATCGCGGCGGGCGCCTGCGCTCTGGCGGGATGCGCGGCCTTCGCGCCGCCGCCTCCGGACGACGCCGAAGTGCAGGAGTGGATGCAGCAGCAGAGCGACGATGCCGGAGCCAATGTCGGAATGATGGCGAGCTCGGCCGGGAGCGCGCCCGCCTCCGATGAAGAGGGCGTGACGCTCGCTTTCGAGAGCCCGACCGACGTCACTTCCATCGAGTTCTCCTGCTTCGGCGACGACGAGATGAGCGTCACGGTCTCAGTGCTGTCCGGCGATCAGGGCGGCAGCACCGGGATCGAGAACCTGCGCTGCGACGAGAGCCCGCATCGCCTGGAGAAGAGCATCCCGACGAGCGATCTCGATTCGATCAGCGCGAATGCCTCCAGCACCCACGGCTACGGCGCCTGGTCGGTCGTCTTGCGCTGACGGCGAGCGCATATCCGGACCGTGGGACAATGGATGCATGGCACGCAATGCATCCCGTGAGACCGTCGAGGCGAGGATCCGTCCCGTGCCGCGTTACGGCGTGTTCATGGGCGCCGGCGTGGTGCTCGGCATCATCGCCGCCCTGATCCTCACCGCGGTCGGCAGCTACGAGCCCTCAGAGGCCGCCGGGGTCGCGTACCCCGCGGGTCAGGTGTTCGGCTTCATGCTGCTGTGGACCGTGCCGATCGGCGTCGCGATCGGCGGAGTCGTGGCGCTCATCCTCGACCGCAGCGCCCGCAAGCACGCCCGTGTCGTGCAGGTGCAGCACGAGCGCGTCATCACGCCCGAGGCCTGAGCACCCGAGGCCTGAGCGCCCGAGGCCTGAGCGCTAAGCCAATTCGCCTATCACCGGCCTGATCGCCGAGTCGAATGCGACGACGTCGCGCCGCAGTCCGTCTGTGACCGCCACCGTCAGCGCGCCGATCCACCAGATGCCGCGCTGCGAGAGCGGCAGCACCTGCACGTTCAGCTCGAACGAGTGCGCGCGCCTGCCGATCTCGCGCTCGAACTCGGCGATCGCACTCGCGTAGGCACGGTAGGAGTCGCCCGAGGAGTTCACGGTCGCCACGTAGCGCTTGTGCGCATCGGTCGCGAAGTGCAGGGCGTGCGCGGCGTGCGGCGCGATCGCCGCGCGCAGCTCGTCCGCACCCGTCGCCGGCAGGGCGACCATCGTGTCGAAGCCGTCGATGAGTTCGAGGGGAACGTCGCTCCGGTGCGCGCGCGGCTCGACGGTCATGTCCCAGTACGAGCGCCACTGCTCTTCGACGGCGTCACTGGCATCCGCGGCATCCGGTGCGCGCACCTCGAGACCGCGCAGCGTCGGCATCTCCTCGGGTTCGCGCACGCCCAGCAGCTGCCGCAGCGCGAGCGCGATCAGCACCGGTGTGCCCGCGTCCTCGCGGATCAGCCACTGCGGCTTCTCGCTCATGGCCCCATCGTAGGAGGTCGCCTTCCCGAGGGGGCAAGAGTTCGTGCCTTCCGATCCGAGACTTCTTCTTCCGCATGAGACCGGTGCCCAGACGGGACGTGTCACCCGGACGCAGAAGTCTCGCGGGCGGAGCACGGCCCGACGCTCTCAGGCCTTCGTGCCGGGGGATGCCCGGAACTTCCACAGACGGCGAGCCGGTAGGCTGTCCTGGTGGCAGACTCCACCACCAATCCCTACGCAGCAGCAGGCGTCGACACCGCTGCCGGCGATCTGGCCGTCGAACTCATGAAGTCCTCCGTGCGCGCGACGCACGGGCCGGAAGTGCTCGGAGGTGTCGGCGGATTCGCGGGGCTCTTCGACGCGAGCGCATTGCGCGACTACCGGCATCCGCTGCTCGCGACCTCGACCGACGGCGTCGGCACGAAGGTGGCGATCGCGCAGGCGATCGACAAGCACGACACGATCGGGCAGGACCTGGTCGGCATGGTCGTGGATGACATCGTCGTGGTCGGCGCGAAGCCGCTGTTCATGACCGACTACATCGCGTGCGGCAAGGTCGTCCCGAACCGCATCGCCGACATCGTGCGCGGCATCGCGGATGCCTGCACGGCGACCGGCACCGCGCTGGTCGGCGGCGAGACCGCCGAGCACCCCGGACTGCTCGGGCCGGACGACTACGACGTCGCGGGCGCCGCGACCGGCGTCGTCGAGAAGGACGCCGTGCTCGGCGCCGAACTGGTGCGCGACGGTGACGCCGTCATCGCGCTGGCCTCGAGCGGCCTGCACTCCAACGGCTTCTCGCTGGTCCGTCACATCCTCACCGGCGCCGGCATCGGCTACGGCGATCGTGCCGAAGACCTCGGCGCCACCTGGGGCGAGGCGCTCCTCGAGCCGACCCGCCTGTACACGCTGCCGCTGCTGAAGCTCATCGACCGGCTTCCCGGTGCGGTGCACTCCCTCAGCCATGTCACCGGCGGCGGCATCGCCGCCAACCTCGCCCGCGTGCTGCCGCAGGGCAGCTGGGCCGAGGTCGACCGCGCGACCTGGTCGCCCGACCCGGTGTTCCGCGTGCTGGCCGACATCGCCGGCACCCAGCTGGAGCAGACCGAGGGCACCTGGAACCTGGGCATCGGGTTCCTCGCGATCGTCGACGGCGCGCAGGCGGATGCCGCGATCGCGGCCATCGAGGCGCAGGGCATCGCAGCCTGGCGTGCCGGCACGGTGCACATCGGCGCCGTCACCGGCGAAGGATTCGAACAGGGCGCCAAGGGCGTCGACGGCGGAGCGGTGCGCCTGGTGGGCGCGTACGCGGACGGAGCGAAGTAACACCCCATGTGCGGCATCGTCGGAATGGTCGGCAACGGCCCGGTCAACCAGGACATCTACGACGCACTCCTGCTGCTGCAGCACCGCGGGCAGGACGCCACGGGCATCGCCACGGCGGAGTCGACAGGCGTCATGCACATGGCGAAGGCGCAGGCGATGGTGCGCGAGGCGTTCCGCACCCGCGACATGCGCTCGCTGCTCGGCAGCGTCGGCCTCGGCCACGTGCGCTACGCCACGAAGGGCACCGCATCCAGCGAGGAAGAGGCGCAGCCGTTCTACGTGAATGCGCCTTACGGCATCGTGCTCATCCACAACGGCAACCTCACCAACACGCGTGAGTTGACCGTCGAGATGGAGCAGCGCGACCGCCGTCACCTGAACTCGTCGAGCGACACCGAGCTGCTGCTGAACGTGCTGGCGCACGAGCTGCAGACCTCGACGTCGCCGGTGGACCTCGACCCGGAGCGCATCTTCGAGGCCGTGGCGAACACGCACAAGCGCATCGAGGGCGCCTACGCGGTGATCGCGATCATCGCCGGGTACGGCCTGCTCGCGTTCCGCGACCCGTTCGGCATCCGTCCGCTGATCCTGGGCCGCCGCACCACGGCCGACCCCGGCGACGCCGACGAGTGGGTCGTCACCAGCGAGTCGCTGGTGCTCGAGAACGCCGACTACGAGATCGTCCGCGAGGTCGCCCCCGGCGAGGCCGTGTTCATCAGCAACGACGGCGAGCTGTTCTCGAAGCAGTGCGCCGAGAATCCGCAGCTCGCACCGTGCGCGTTCGAGTACGTGTACCTGGCCCGCCCCGACTCCGTGATGAACGGCGTCTCGGTGTACGAGTCGCGGCTGCGCATGGGGGAGAAGCTGGCCGACACGATCGCCAAGCACGTGCCGCGCGAGAAGATCGACGTGGTCATGCCGATCCCGGACTCCTCGCGCCCGGCCGCGATGGAGGTCGCCCGCAAGCTGGGCATCGAGTACCGCGAGGGCTTCTACAAGAACCGCTACGTGGGGCGCACGTTCATCATGCCCGGTCAGGCGGTGCGCAAGAAGAGCGTGCGGCAGAAGCTGAACGCCATGTCGACCGAGTTCAAGGGCAAGAACGTGCTGCTCATCGACGACTCGATCGTGCGCGGCACCACCAGCAAGCAGATCATCCAGATGGCGCGGGACGCCGGCGCGCTGTCGGTGACGTTCGCCTCGGCCGCGCCTCCCGTGCGCTACCCGCACGTCTACGGCATCAACATGCCGTCGAAGCATGAGCTCGTCGCGCACGGCCGCACGATCCCCGAGATCGCCGAGGAGCTCGGCTGCGACCACATCGTCTTCCAGGAGGTCGACGACCTCAAGGCGGCGATCACCGAGGGCACCGACCTGGTCGACCTCGACATGAGCTGCTTCGACGGCCGCTACGTCACCGGCACCGTCACGGAGGAGTACCTGGACTGGGTGGAGAGGTCGCAGACTTCGTGACCTCCGGCGCATCCACGGCGGTGCGCCCTCTCTGGCGGGGGCGCGCGCTCGCGGTGCTCGGCATCATCCTGCTGGCGTTCTCGCTGCGCTCTGCGGTCGCCTCGCTCTCGCCGGTCGTCGGACTGATCGCGGCGGACTTCCCGGTGCCGCCGGTGGTGCTCGGGCTCATCGGAGCTGCGCCCCCGGTCTGCTACGCCGTGTTCGGGCTGGCGACGCCGTGGCTGGAGCGCAGGCTCGGCCTCGAGCGGATGACCGTCATCGCCGCGGCCCTGATCACCCTCGGCCTGGTGGCGCGCGGCTTCGCAGTGGACTCGGTCACGCTGATCGCCGCGACGGCTCTGGTGTTCGCCGGCGTCGGCACCGGCAACATCCTGCTGCCGCCACTGGTGAAGAAGTACTTCCCCGACCGGCTCGGCCTGATGATGACCGTGTACTCGGTCGCGATGGCCGCGTCGACGTTCCTTCCGCCGCTGATCGCGGTGCCGGTGGCGGATGCCGCGGGCTGGCGCGTCTCGCTCGCCGAGTGGGCCGTGTTCGCTGTGGCGGCGATGATCCCGTGGATCGTGCTGATGCTGCGCTCTTCCAGGGTCGTCCACTCCCCGGCCGCCCCGCGAGCGACGGAGGTGGTCGTTGAGGGAGCCGAAGGCGAGTCGAAACGCAGAGACGAAACGCGCCAGTCCGAGCGCGAGTTCGAGTCCGTCACCGGTCCGGTCGTCGTCGCTCCCGCCGACTCCCGCATCCTGAGCCGCCTGCCGCGATTGCCGCTGGCCTGGGCGATGACCTTCGTCTTCGGCGTCTCGGCGTCGATGGCGTACGTCTCGTTCGGCTGGCTGCCCCAGGTGATCGCCGATGTCGGCGGTGTCTCCGCAGCCGAGGCGGGCTTCCTGCTCGGAGTCTTCTCGGTGGTGGCGCTGCCCTGCTCGCTGGTGGTTCCCGGCCTGACGGTGCGGTATGCGTGGGCGACACCGGTGCTGCTGATCACCTCGGTGGTGACCGGGTCGATCGGCCTGCTCGGCCTGGTGCTCGCCCCGCAGGCGTTCCTGTACGGGTGGGTCGTGCTCTACGGGCTGACCGGCATCATGTTCCCGATGAGTCTCGCGCTGCTCAGCATCCGCGCCCGCACGCACGAGAGCGCCGTGGCGCTGAGCGGTTTCGTGCAGAGCCTGGGCTACGGATTCGCCGCGATCTTCCCGATCCTGTTCGGCGTGCTGCACGGCGCGACGGGCGGATGGCAGGTGCCGCTGCTGATGATGGTGGTGCTGCTCGTGGCCGCCGTGCCGGCGGGCATCGTGATCGCGCGTCCGCTGACGATCGAGGATGCCTGGACGCGCCGTCACGGCAAGTGGTGACGGCCCCGGATCAGGGCTTGCCCAGGCTGAGCGTCAGGCAGTCGGTCCTGCCGTCGACCGGGAACACCCCGAGGCGTCCGTCGGCGAGCACGCAGGTGAACAGGTCGGGCACGCGGCCTGCGGTGCCGCCGACGGCGCCGATCTGCCAAGACGCTGCGCACTGGTTCTCGGCCGCTGTCACCCGGTCGGCCATCGCGGGCAGTTCACCGATGACGCCGTCCGTCGGCGCGGCGGACACCTCCGTCGAGGCCGATGACGTGTCGGCGGCCTGATAGCAGACCGAGCCGCTCTTCTCGGCGTCGGTGGCCTGTACGACGGCCAGGGCGCCGCCGGTGAGCAGCACCGCCGCGAGTGTGCTGCCGGCGAGGGTCATCACGCGCGACCGCCTGCGCTGCGCAGCATCTCGCGCCGAGATCCGTCTGCGGATCTCTTCGAACTGGGCCGCGTAGTACTCATCGACGTCAGCCATCGCTCGCCCCCCTCAGAATGTCGCCCCACCTCGTCGGCGAAGCAGCCACTCTCGGATCATTCCTCCGGTCGGTCGCACCCTTCGCACGGCCTCCTTGTAGGTCAGCCCGTGCACGAGGCACTGGCAGACGATCTCCTGGTCGATCGCGTCGAGACGAGCGACCGCGGCTTCGAGCGTAGCGGTCAGGGCCAGTTCTGCAACAGGGTCGAGCTCGGTGAGGGGCGCACGAGCAGATGGCGAGAGAGCCGAGGGGCGGGTGGAAGTGCGGGCCGTGGAGCGGACGCGCTCGGCGTTCGCGATCTGCTCCTGACCGATGGACAGCATCCACGGCAGGGCCGAACCGCCCGGCATCCGGTTCTCGTCCAGCCGTTCCCACGCGAAGGTGAACACCTCCTGCAGGACCTCATCGACAGTGTCCTCATCGGCCAGCTGCGAGCGGATCAGCGCGTGCACGGCCGGCACATGCCGGTGGAACAGGCTCTGGAAGGCGTCCGCGTCGCCACGACGAAACGCCGCCACCAGGGTGCGATCGGTCGCGAGGTCGGCGGGGGCGGATTTCTCGGGTGTGCCCTCCATCACCTCTATTCTCCCTGTAAATCGGGAAAATGGGTTCCCGAGCTTGTCGAAGCGCTCCGCACGGGGCAATCTGAGAGGACGTGTGATGAGACTCGGAGGGGTGCGATGAAGCGCAGGACGGCAATCAGGTCATCGGTCGCGGCGGTGTTCGGGGCGGTGATGCTGGTCGCATCGGCGCCGATGGCGGGCGCGCAGACCGCAGAACCGGATGCCGCGGACGCGGCCCAGCCGGAGCAGCACTGCGTGCAGAACATCGACACCGGAAGCCTGGTGTGCGCGGCATCCGAGGGTGAGCTCGGCGCGGCGGTCCTCGACGAGACCGGGAAGGTGCTCACCTACCAGCCGAACGGGGCACTGTCCCGTGCAGCGGTGAGCCCCGCGGCGACGTACGTGATCGGCACGTTCTACTCGTACCCGAACTACGGGGGCAGTTCGCGGACGCTGACGGGCTCGACCCCGTGCAGCTCGGGTGGCGCGTACAACTATCGTGACCTGTCGCTGATCGGCTGGAACAACGACATCGACTCGTTCAAGAGCTTCTCCGGCTGCATGACGAAGATCTGGGACGCCACGAACTTCAACGGCAGCGCCGCCTACGGGTACTTCACGAATGCGGCGGACCTCGGTTCGTGGCGCAACCGCGCCTCGTCGATCCGCTGGCAGTGAGCCGAGCGCTCAGCCGACGGTCACCTCGTCGCCGACGCGGATCACACCGCCGAAGCCGCTGAGGTCGTCGACGTCGCCGCTGACGACGCCTGCCTCGCTCTGGAGCAGCAGCAGACGGCCGAGCGTCGGCTCGGCCTGGCCCACGCGCTTGGTGAGCGTGGTGAGCACCTTCGCATCGCGCACACCGGTGTCGGGGTTCGCGTGGGTGGCGAGGCAGCGCACGATGGGTCCCTGCGTGGCCAGGGTCACATCGCCGATGCGCACCTCGCCGTTCCAGCGCAGCTCGTCCCAGGCCTCCACCCCGTCGATCACGACGTTCGAGCGGAAGCGGCGGCTGTCGATGCCCATCTCGAGGGCGTCGCCGAGCGCGGAGACGCTGGCCGTGCTGTGCACGGAGACGTACCCGCGGGAGCGGTCCTGGAACCGGGACTGCGCGCCGTCGCCGACCAGCGCGAGCGGCAGTCGCCCAGGCCGGCCCAGCCGCTTGGCGTCTGGCGAGGCCAGGACGAACTCGGTCAGCGCCTCGACCAGCTCGGCACGGCCGTCGTCATCGAGGCTCGCGTCGACCAGTACGGCGTCGTCGTGGCTGACCTGCACGCGCAGCGCTTCGTGGTCGTACCGCAGCCGAAGTGCGGCCAGCGCGGGGAACGTCTCCAGTGCGAGGCCCTTCGACTTCGGCCAGTAGTGCAGGCCGGCGTCGTCGAGCTCCGGGGTCGCGGCATCCGCGAACCGGAACGCAAGCACGCGGTCGCCGGCGATGCGGCCGTCCGCCTGCACGGTCAACTCCTCGCACTGCTCAGGGGTGAATCCCTTGACGGGATGGCGGTACAGGGCGACGACGCGAGGCATGCGACCCATCCTCTCATCCGCTCGCGCACCAGTAATCGAGGCGGATGCCCCATGCGGCGCCGCCCCGCCAGACTGACAGTGGGGGCATGGACACGAAGACGACTCCGGCATCCGCAGCGGCAGGCGTGACGAGCGCCCCGCATCTTCCGGATGGGGACGGGGAGAGATTCACCGGCTACGGCGTGCTCGGGCTGGCTTTCGACTCCGGGCAGTATCTCGCGCTGCGGGTGATGACGGCGACGACGATCGGCCCGGCGTACCGGGCCGTGTGGCACCGTGATTCCGCAGGCAGCTGGCACATGTACACCACCGCACCGCCCGACCTGAGCTGCCCGCGCTTCTTCAGCGCGGCCGCCACGCACGAGCGGGTTCCGGAGATCGTGCTGAGCTGGGCGTCTGCGGTGCGGTTGCGGGTGCAGATGCCGGGGATGCTGGACTGGGACATCCGGCTGCGTCCGACTCCTGCCACGCGAATGATGTCGGCGCTGGGAACCGCGCTGCCGGATGCCGCGCGCCGCAGCGATGCGCTGCTGGGCGTGATGGGGCCGATGGCACGCTCGATGATGCGCGCCGGACGGATGCGCCTGGTCGGCGTCGCCCCGAACAGGCAGCGCTTCCAGGTGGTGCCCACCCGGGTCTGGCGAGTCGACGGCAGCACCGCGGTGCTGAACGGCACCGACTTCGGCGCTCCGCGAGGGCTCGACGTGCAGAGTCGCCTCGGCGACTTCTGGATGCCGCAGCGCGGGCTCTTCTACGTCGGCGATGCGCGCTTCGAGACCTTCGACGCCGGCCGGCATCTCGACGTGGCCGATGCCGAGGCGGCGCGCTCTGGTGTCGGACATCCGATCGGCTGACAATGGTGACGTGAGCGCGCATGGGGGTGCTCCGACACGGGGCGAGACGATCGCGGCGCTGTCCGTCGCGATCGACCTCGGTCTCGGCCAGCCCGCCGAGCACATGCTGCGCGCCGCGATCCTGTCCTGCCGCATCGCGGACCGCCTCGGGCTGCCGGCCGCGCGCCGCGGCGGCGCGTACTACTCGACGTTGCTGATGTGGATCGGGTGCACCGCCGACTCGCAGGAGTACGCCCGCTGGTTCGGCGACGACATCGCCGTGCGCGCCGCGTCGTACACGGTGGACTGGGCGGGGCTGCCGTTCCTGCGCTTCCTGATGGCGCATGTCGCCGAGGGCCTCCCGCCCGTGACCCGCGCCGTCACGCTGGCCGAGATGATGACGGATGCCCGGGGCAACCTGTCCCGGATGCTGCACTCGCACTGCCTGTCGGCGTCACTGCTCGCGGCGCGGCTCGGGTTGTCCGATGAGGTGCAGTGCGCCATCGCGACGACTTTCGAGCGCTATGACGGGCGCGGGTTGCCGGCCGGTCTCTCGGGCGATGCGATCCCGATCGAGATGCGGATCGCGCAGTTGGCCGACGTCGCCGAGGTGCATCTTCGCCTCGGAGGAGCGGCGGGAGTCGCCGAGACGGTGCGCGCCCGGCGCGGCGGTCAGTTCGATCCGCAGGTGGCGGATGTCCTGCTCGCCGACGCCCGATCGCTGCTCGACCTTCCGCACGGAGCGGATGCCTGGTCGGCCGCGCTCGACTGCGCACCGGACCGCGACGAGGTGCTGCACGGCGATGCGCTCGATGCCGCGCTCGCCGCGATCGGCGACTTCGTCGACCTGAAGTGCCCGTTCATGCTCGGGCACGCCCGCGGGGTCGCACAGGTCGTGGACGCCGGTGCCCGAGCGATGGGGCTCACGGCGGAGGATTCCGCGGTGCTGCGGCGTGCCGGGTACCTGCACGACATCGGCCGGCTCGGCGTCTCGAATCTCATCTGGTCGAAGCCTGGGCCGCTCGACGACGCCGAATGGGAGCGTGTGCGCATGCATCCCTATCTCGGCACCCGGGTGCTCGCCCGTGTGCCGGGGCTGGCCGCCGAGGCCGCACTGATCGGCACGCACCACGAGGCCCTCGACGGTGGCGGGTACCCGTCAGGTGCACACGGGGCAGCGCTCGGTCGATCGGAAAGACTGCTCGCGGCGGCGGTCGCCTACCAGTCCGGACTCGAGCCGCGTCCGTACCGGGCGGCGCTCGACCCGGAGCAGGCCATGGCCCGGATCACGCGGCGGGTCGTCGCGGGAGAGCTGGATGCCGAGGCGGTCGCGGCCGTGGCCGCAGGCGCCGGCATCCGGCGTCCGCGCCCTGCGACGCCCGCCGGGCTCACCCCGCGCGAAGCGCAGATCCTCACGCTCGTCGCGCAGGGCAGGAGCAACCGCCAGATCGCTGCGGCCCTCTCGCTCAGCGAGAAGACCGTGCGCAATCACGTCGAGCACACCTACGCCAAGATCGGGGTCACCAACCGCGTGGGTGCCGGAATGTTCGCGATCGACCACGGGTTCGCCCCGGGAAGGGCGGTGTGAGGGTCCTCGACGCGCTCATCGCAGCGCGGGGAACTCCGCCTGCAGCACGGTCTCGCCGTCGAGCGTGCGCATCGTGAGGCCCAGCCCGGCGGCGTCGGCGGCGAGCTCGATCCAGGTCGCGGCCTCGTCATCGGCAGGGTCGGCGACAGGACCGCCGCCGATCACCTGGGCGTACCCGAACTCGTCGTCCGCGGGGATCATCGACCGGTAGTGCGTGTGGCCTGAGATCACGGCCTGCGCGCCCCATTCCTCCAGCGACTCGTGCCAGGCATCCCGGCAGGCCTTCGCGAACCAGTCGTACCCCTCGGCGTCGTAGTCCACCGGGGTCTCGTCCACCCAGCGCAGCGGGATGTGGCAGAACACCAGCCGGTACGGGGCATCGGCGATGCCGGGCCTGCGCACCTCCTCGCGCAACCAGGCGGCCTGCTCGGCGCGCAGCTGCTCGAGAGCCACTCGCCCGCGGAACGTCGGATGCGCGTCGGGCTTGTCCTCGCCGGTGTGCAGGAAGAGCGCCGCGACGGGGCCCACGCGCATCGAGTGGTACGGTCGTCCGTCCGGCATGGCGACATATTCCTGCAGGCGGAACGCCCAGTCGCCGCGAACGTCGTGGTTGCCGATCGTGACAGCCAGCGGGCGGGATCCAGTGATGTCGCGGCCCGCGGGGGCGAGCAGCGTCGCGGCGAACTCGTCTCGCGTCTTCCAGTCGTTGCAGAGGTCGCCGTTCCAGACCAGCAGATCGACGGACGGGGTCTGATCGTCGAGAGCCTGCAGCGTGGCGGCATCCTGATGGGTGTCGTTCCATACCGCGATGCGGGCTGCCGGGGCATCCCTGTCGGGCAGCAGCACCCTCCGCCACTCCGTGACGTGTCGATCCTCCGGGCCGCCGACGGCCTCGGTGATCGCGCGCACCTCGACGACGGCGCCGGCCGGCAGGCCCGCCGCGCGCACCCGCAGGATCTCCTCGCCCTGCGGCACCATGCCGAACCGATCCATCCGGCACTCGCCGGACTCGCGCGAGGTGCGCCATTCCAGCCGGCCGCGGCTGAGCCGGCTCACCGCCCACAGCGCCTCGAAGCCGTCCGGCCGTGGGGCCATGATCGAGAGCGGAGTGGTGACGAGGGCGGTCATCGAATGCTCCCGGCGAGGTCGAGGGTGAAGCGGTAGCTCAGATCGTCATCGAACCACATCCTGAAGTTCGTCCCCCACACGTTGTTGTGCAGATTGACGTGGAATCCGTCCTCGGGCTGGGCGTCGCGGTTCTCGAACCGCAGAAGCTGCGGCTCGCCGACGGCGACGAGCGGAGCGTCGGCGGATGCCAGGACGAGAGCCTGCTCGCCGCTGCGGCGCACGGCCTCGACGGCGTGCAGTGAGCGGTTCCCGCCGCGCACGACCCGGGTGGGGTCGACCGCGGTGCCGAGCTTGTCCAGGCTCCACGCGCCCGTGGCGGGCAGCGGCCGGAACGCGAACCAGCTCGCCTCGGGCAGCCGCGATGCGTCCCTGCCCGCGACATCGAGACGGATGTCGATGGCGCCGGAACCGTGCGGGAAGGTGAACACGGCTGTGACCCGACGCGGCGCACCCCAGTGCGTCGTCGCGGAATCGGGCATCGTCATCCGAACGGTCGCGGTGCCCGCATCCGTTCCGTCCACGATGTCGATTCCGAGGACGACCGGCCGGAACAGAGAGGCCGGCAGGTCGCCGGCGATCGACAGCCCCGGTTTGCTCTGATCCGGGACCGCCCACATGTCGGTGTTCTCGCGGTCGCGGCAGTACTGAGTCATCCAGAGCTGCTCGTCGCGCTCGTCGAAGGTCTGGAACGAGAAGGCCCCCAGGTGGTGCTCGGGGCCGGCCCATGAGCGCCCGTGCTCGTCGTCGAGCAGATCGATCGAGCCGTCCTCGGCGAAGCGCACCCGGAACCGGCCGAGCTCGAGGATCTCGCCCGGCTCCGCCGTGCGGACGGCCGGTGCGGCATCCGATCTCGGGACCAGCGCCGCGAGCGCGTCCGCTGCCGCGGTTCGGCGGTGCGGCGCGAGCGCCTCCAGGGCGCGGTTCAGGTGCGCGCGCTGCTCGGCCCACGACGCCTCGAACCCGGAGTACGTCAGGCCCTGCGGTGACGGATGCTCGGCCCACGCCCAGTCGTACGCCTTCGTCGCCGGCGGATTCTGTGACGGATCGATCGCATCCCTGGCCCGCGCCGCGGCGAAGTCGGGCTTGCGGTAGTTCACGTAGTCGGGCAGGAACGTCTTGAGATCCTCGCCCCAGGTGTGCTCGACGACCCGCAGCAGCCACTCGCTGAACACGTCGTGCTCTGCCGTTCCCGCAGCGAGCTCTCCGGATGCCAGCCAGTCCCGGCGCAGCGCGAGCAGCGCGCGCAGCCCGGCGGTGAGCAGCGGGTCGGCGCCCGCGCCGTGGATCCAGGAGTCGGCGATCTCGTCTTCGACGATGGGTAGGATCGCGCGCTGCGCCACCAGCGCCGCCGCGAAGTCGTCGAGACCGCTCGCCACGATCTCGGCATCCGGATGCTGGGCGGCGAGCCGCTGGAACAGGTCCTCGACCTCGTCGGCGCTGGGCGGGCCGAGGTTGTCGCCTGTGTGCGCGAGGTGCAGGCCGACGCGCTTGTCGGGGGTGAACGTGACGTCGAGCCCCTCGGCCCCGTAGCTGCGCGCATAGTGCACGACCAGCTCGCTGCCCTCGGGCGCCCGCCAGCGGAAGAACTCCGGCACCTCGGGCACGGCGGAGGCGCCGTTGACGCCGATGTGCAGGTAGTCGACGCCGCCGGCGGTCAGCACGGGCACCAGGCCGATCGTGTGCCCCGGCACGTCCGTCATCTTGGCAGCCGTCGTGCGCCGCCCGTATCGCGCGTCGAGGTCGGCTGCGATCGACAGCGCGTACTCGGCGAGCGAGCGGTCCATCAGCTCGGTGTGCGTGGTGAGGGGGAGCGCGTGCCAGCGGATGTCCCCGCGGCGGATCGCCGCATCCAGCCGTGCTCGCAGGTCGGGCTCGCCTGTGCGCAGCGCGTGGTGGATCATCCAGGAGCCGGTCGTCCAGACGAAGCGGGCCCGGCCGCCGCGGCGCTCGAGCTCCTCGGCCAGGTCCATCGCCTTGGGCAGATACGAGTCCAGGTAGCGCCGGATGACGGTGTCGGCGAGCGCTGTGAACCCGACATCCAGGTGGGTCTTGAAGACGACATGGATCGTCGCGGCCATGCGGGTTCTCTCCTTCGAGAAGATCGATCGGACGGATGATTGTTTACGTAATCAATTCTGATGTATGTTCCATTGGTGACGCAACCAACACGAGGAGGTGGGCACATGGACTGGTGGCGCACGGCTGTCATCTACCAGGTGTATCCGCGCTCTTTCGCGGACTCCGACGGTGACGGGATCGGCGACCTGCGGGGGATCATCTCGCGGCTGGACGCCCTCGAGGAACTGGGCGTCGACGCACTCTGGCTCTCGCCTTTCTACACGTCACCGCAGCGCGACGGCGGCTACGACGTCGCCGACTACTGCGACGTCGATCCGCTCTTCGGCTCGCTCGCCGACTTCGACGACCTGGTGCTCGCCGTGCACCACAGGGGGATGCGGCTGATCGTCGACATCGTGCCCAATCACTCCAGCGCGGAGCATCCGTGGTTCCGGGCCGCGCTGGCCTCGCCGCGGGGAAGCGCCGAGCGGGCACGGTACCTGTTCCGCGACGGGCGAGGTCCGCGGGGCGACGAGCCGCCGAACGGCTGGCGCTCCGGGTTCGGCGGTCCTGCATGGACGCGTGAGCCGAACTCCTCCGACGCTGAGGCGCAGTGGTATCTGCATCTCTTCGACTCCTCGCAGCCCGACTTCGACTGGCGCAGCCCCGAGGTGCGCGACGAGTTCCTGCGCATCCTGCGCTTCTGGCTCGACCGCGGCGTGGACGGCTTCCGCGTCGACGTAGCCAGCAGCCTGGTCAAGGCCGATGGCCTTCCCGACGCGGACGACGAGGATCCGGCTCCCTGGGAGGGGCAGCCCGAGGTGCACGAGATCTACCGCTCCTGGCGGCGCCTGCTCGAGGAGTACGGCGACGACCGGATCCTCGTCGCGGAGTCGTGGATCAAGCCGCGAAGTCGTCGTGCCGACTGGGTGCGCCCCGACGAGATGCATCAGGCGTTCAACGATCTCTTCGACGAATGGGATGCGGCATCGCTGCGCGAGACGATCGCCGACACGATCGAGGCGTTCGAGCGCGTGGGCGCCCCTCCGACCTGGGTGCTGTCGAACCACGACTCGGTCCGGCACGCCACGAGCCTCATGCTCGGGCATCCGCGCCCCGTCGGAGGTGTCGGCCCGCGCACGCCGGGCCTGCCGGATCGCGCCGCCGGCGAGCGGCGCGCACGTGCGGCCGCGGCGATGATGCTCGCGCTGCCCGGCTCGGCCTACCTGTATCAGGGCGAGGAGCTCGGGCTGCCCGAGGTGACCGACCTGCCGGACGACTCCCGTCGCGACCCCACCTGGTTCCGCACCGACGGTGCGCAGTACGGCAGGGACGGATGCCGGGTCCCACTGCCCTGGGAGGCTGACACGCCGTCTTACGGATTCGGCCCCGGCGACGCGTCCTGGCTGCCGCAGCCGGCGCTGTGGGCCGAGCTCGCGCGGGATCGGCAGCGCCGCTCGCCCGACTCGGCACTCGCGCTGTACCGCACGCTGATCGAGACGCGTCGACGGCTCGGTCTGGGGGCGGGCGCGGTGCAGTGGATGGACGGGTTCCCGGCATCCGTCCTCGCATTCCGCAACGGCGACGTGAGTGTGTTCGCGAACACCGGCGACGAGGTCGTCGCGCTGCCTGCGGGGCGCGTGCTGCTCGACAGCAGGCCCGAGGGCGGTGATTCGCTCGCTCCGGACGCGACCGTGTGGATGACCGATATCAGCCCGTGACCTGCGGCGCTTGTTTACGTAACCAAAACCCGTCTAGTATCCATTGATAACGTAACCAATCACGAGGAAGTGAGAGTCTCAATGACGCTCGTGCAGACCAGACGCCCCCGCCGCTCCTGGGCGGGCTGGTGGTTCGTCGGGCCGTTCATGCTCGTCTTCGCGCTGGTGCTGATCGCGCCGCTGCTGTACGCGATCTACCTCAGCCTGTTCCGCGAGACCCTGGTGGGCGGCAACCACTTCGTCGGATTCGACAACTACGTGCTCGCCCTGAACGACCCGAAGTTCTGGGACGCGACTCTGCGCGTCACTCTCTTCCTGCTGATCCAGGTGCCCATCATGCTGGCGCTGTCGATGGTCGCGGCTCTCGCCCTGGACAGTGCGCGGCTGCGGTACGTGCCGTTCTATCGGCTCAGCCTGTTCCTGCCGTACGCCGTGCCCGGCGTCGTGGCGGTGATGATCTGGGGCTACATGTACGGCTCGCAGTTCGGCCTCGTCGCCGACATCAACCACCTGTTCGGCATCGAGCTGCCCGCGCCGCTTTCGAACAGCTTCATCATGATCGCGATCGGCAACATCGTGACCTGGGAGTTCGTGGGCTACAACATGCTCATCTTCTTCTCGGCGCTGCAGGCCGTGCCTCAGGAGCTCTACGAGGCAGCCGAGATCGACGGCGCCGGCGCGTACCGCACGATCTTCAGCATCAAGATCCCCTCCATCCGCGGCGCGATCGTCGTCGCCACGCTGTTCTCGATCATCGGCAGCTTCCAGCTCTTCAACGAGCCGGCCGTGCTGCAGTCGATCGCACCGAACGTGATCAACAGCTACTTCACCCCGAACCTGTACGCGTTCAACCTTTCGTTCGCAGGTTCCCAGTTCAACTACGCCGCTGCGATCGCGATCGTCTCCGGCATCATCACCATGGTCGTGGCGTTCTTCGCCCAGTCGGCCGGTGGACGTGAGGAGAAGATCCGATGAGCACCGAGGCGATCGTCACCGGCCGCCGGCCCCGCCGGCCCAGCCGACTCGCGAGCGGACGCGTCGGGCGGATGCCGGCGCCGAAGGCCACCGGCCGCCGGAAGCGCGCCTCCGTCATGCTCACGATCGTGATGACCGTGATGCTGCTGTACTGCGTCGGACCGCTGTTCTGGCTGGTCGTCAATGCGTCCAAGTCGCGCACCGACCTCTACGACACGTTCGCGCTCTGGTTCGGCCCGAACTTCGCGCTGTTCGACAACATCGCGCAGGTGATGACCTATGACGACGGCATCTTCGTGCGGTGGTTCGGCAACACCCTGCTCTACGTCGTGCTGGGTGCCGGAGGCGCCACGCTGCTGGCGACGCTCGCCGGGTACGGACTGGCGAAGTACCGTTTCCCCGGTCGACGCGCCGTGTTCGCCATCATCCTGGGTGCCCTCGCGATCCCCGGCTCGGTGCTCGCGGTGCCGCAGTTCCTGATGTTCAGCAAGCTCGGCCTCACCAACACGCCCTGGGCCGTGATCATCCCCTCCCTGGTGAGCGCCTTCGGCCTCTATCTGGTCTGGGTGTACGCCGCCGAGGCCATCCCGGACGAACTGATCGAGGCCGCCAGACTGGACGGTGCCGGCGAGATCCGGATCTTCTTCTCGATCTCGCTGCGCCAGCTCGCGCCCGCGCTCATCACCGTGCTGATGTTCGCCGTCGTGGCGACCTGGAACAACTACTTCCTGCCGCTGATCATGCTCAGCGACCCGCAGTGGTACCCGCTCACTGTCGGCCTGAACCAGTGGGCGTCGGCATCCACCTCGATCGGCACCGAGGCGATCCCGCACCTGGTCATCACCGCCTCGCTGCTCACCGTGCTCCCGATCTCCGCCGTGTTCCTCTACCTGCAGCGCTACTGGCAGGCCGGGCTCACCGCGGGAAGCGTCAAGTAGTCCTCCCGACCCCGCAACACCTCACCTGCAACACCTCACACCCAACGAAGGGACCCGAAGTGAAGAAGAACAGCACCAGCCACTGGCTGAAGGCCGGAATGGCCCTCGGCACGATCGCCCTGCTCGTCGCGCCGCTCGCGGCATGCTCGAGCGACTCGTCCTCCGGCGACACGAGCGGCGGCACCTCCCAGGCCGACATCGACGCGGCCGTGAAGAAGGGCGGCGAGATCACCTGGTGGACCTGGGGGGACAACAACCAGGCCTGGGCCGACGCCTTCATGAAGAAGAACCCCAAGGTGAAGATCAAGGTCGTCAAGCTCGACAACCCGGATGCCACCGTGACGAAGCTGCAGAACGCGGTGAAGGCCGGTTCCGGCGCACCCGACATCTTGCCCGTCGAGTACCAGACCCTGCCGCAGCTGGCGATGAGCGGTGCGCTCGCCGACATGTCGGCGTACGGCCTGGACAAGTACAAGGACGATTTCACCGCGTCGACCTGGAACGCGGTCAACGTCGACGGCAAGCTCGTCGGCATCCCGCTGGATTCCGGCCCCATGGTGATGATCTACAACACCAAGCTCTACGCCGCGGCGGGGATCAAGGAAGCCCCGAAGACCTGGGACGAGTTCACTGCGGCATCCGCGGCGATCCACAAGTACGACCCCGACGCGTACATCTCGAACGGCGGCGACGCCGGCTTCTTCACCAGCATGATCTGGGCCTCCGGCGGACATCCGTTCAAGGCCGAGGGCGAGAACGTCACGATCGACCTGCAGGACGAGGGCTCCAAGAAGTTCGCCGACATGTGGGGCGGGATGCTGCAGAAGGGCGAGCTCTCGCAGGTCGCCACCTGGTCGGATGAGTGGACCAAGTCGCTCGCGAACGACAAGCTCGGCACCCTGCTGATGGGCTCGTGGATGATCAACATGGGCGAGGACTACGGCGTCGACAAGTGGAAGGCAGCGCCCGTGCCGACCTGGGACGGCCAGCCCGGATCCGCCGAGAACGGCGGCAGCAGCATGACCGTCACCGCGCAGAGCAAGAACAAGCTGATCGGTGCCGCACTGCTGCAGTTCCTGGCCGAGGGCGATGGTCGCGACCTCGTCAACCAGAGCGGCTTCCCGGCCACCGTCGCCACGTTCGACGACCCGGAGTGGGCGAACCGCACCTTCCCGGCGTATGTGGATGAGCAGAAGGCCAACCAGGTCGGCGCCGCGTCGGCGAAGTCCGTCATCGCCGGCTGGCAGTACCTGCCCTACCAGGGCTACGCGAACAACGTCTTCGCCGACTCGGTCGGCAAGGCGATCGGCGAGGAGAGCGACCTGAACGCCGCGCTCGTCGAGTGGCAGAAGACCCTGGTCGACTACGGCAACGCACAGGGATTCACCGTCAACAAGTGAGTTCACCGGAGGGGAGTCCGGCTCCGCGCCGGACTCCCCTCCGCATACCCCCACGAAAGCGAGCACCATGCCCACCTTCGCGATCGGCGACGATGACTTCCGCCTGGACGGCGAGCCCTTCCAGGTGATCTCCGGCGCCATGCACTACTTCCGGATCCACCCCGATCAGTGGGAGGACCGGATCCGCAAGGCGCGGCAGATGGGCTTGAACACCATCGAGACGTATGTGCCGTGGAACGAGCATTCACCGTCGCGCGGCGCGTTCCGCACCGACGGCGGGCTCGACCTCGGCCGCTACCTCGATCTCATCCGGGATGCCGGGATGCTCGCGATCGTGCGCCCCGGACCGTACATCTGCGCGGAATGGCACGACGGCGGCCTGCCGCAGTGGCTGCTCCGCGCTCACGAGGGTGCGCTGCGCAGTTCGGATCCCGGCTACCTCGAGGCTGTGCGCGAATATCTCTCCCAGGTGCATGAGATCGTCCGCCCGCGTCAGATCGACGCCGGCGGCCCCGTCATCCTGATGCAGATCGAGAACGAGTACGGCGCCTACGGATCGGATGCCGCATATCTGCGCGCGCTCGTCGAGCACACCGTGGCTGACGGCATCACCGTGCCGCTGACCACGGTCGACCAGCCGGAGCCTGCGATGCTCGAGCGCGGCGGGCTGGACGGGGTGCTGCGCACCGGGTCATTCGGCACCCGGGCCGTTGAGCGCCTCGCGACCCTGCGCGAGCACCAGCCGCGCGGGCCGCTGATGTGCTCCGAGTTCTGGTGCGGCTGGTTCGACAGCTGGGGCGAACCGCACCACACGACCGCCCCGGAGGCCAGCGCCGCCGAGCTCGAGGCCCTGCTGTCTGCCGGCGCCTCGGTCAACATCTACATGTTCCACGGCGGCACGAACTTCGGGTTCACCTCCGGCGCGAACGACAAGGGCATCTATCGCCCCATCGTGACCTCCTACGACTACGACGCCCCGCTCGCCGAGGACGGCACGCCCACCGAGAAGTACTGGCGGTTCCGCGAGGTGATCTCGCGGTACGCTCCGGTGCCCGACGACGCGCCCGCTCCGCGCGGCCCGGCGCCCGCGTTCACGGTCGGGCTGGACACGTCGGCCGACGTGCTGACCGCTGGTCTCGCCCGGCTGAGCGACCACCATGAGGTTCCGGATGCCACAGCCTTCGGCTCTCCGCGCGGGTACGCGCGCTATCAGGTGGAGGTGCCGAGTGGCGGTGTGCTCACCGTGGGCGAGGTCCGCGACCGCGCCCACGTGTTCGTGGATCACCGGCCGGTCGGCGTCATCGACCGCGAGAGCGGGGACCGGATGATCGTCCTTCCGGACGGCGATCTGCTGACCCTCGTCGTGGAGGTGCTCGGCGGGGTGAACTACGCGGATCGGCTCGGCGAGCGAAAGGGGCTGATCGGTCCGGTGGAGCTCGACGGTGTGCCGCTGACCGGCTGGCGTGCGGGCGGTCTCGACCTCGATCCCGCGGCGCTCCGTGAGGCGCTGCGCACCGACGGCGCGGCCATCGACGCGGGCTGTCCCGTCGGCGGCCCCGTGCTGCTGGGCGGGCGCTTCGACGCCGACGCATCCGCCGATCTGCATCTGGACACCGGCGGCTGGGGCAGCGGCGCGGTCTGGGTGAACGGATTCGCCCTTGGCCGCTACTCCAGCAGAGGCCCGCAGCGCACGCTGTATGTGCCGGCGCCCGTGCTCCGCTCCGAGGGCAATGAGCTGCTGGTGCTCGAGCTGCGCGGCATGACCAGTGCGCAGGCCGAGTTCGTGGCCGGCCCCGACCTGGGGCCGACGGAGTTCTGAGCCTGTGGAGCTCAGTCCTGCTGAAGCGGGGCGGTGCTGGCTCGCACGACGAGCTGGGTGGGGATGAGCGGGTTCTCCGGGATGGGCTCGCCGTCGATCATGGCGATGAGGATCTCGGTGGCGCGCTGCCCGACGACGTCGAAGTTCTGGTGCACCGTGGTGAGCGCAGGCCAGTAGGTGTCGCTGTCCGGGGCATTGTCGAACCCGACGACGCTGAGCTCCTCGGGCACGCGGATGCCGCGCTCATGAGCGGCCGTCATCACGCCCAGCGCCATCTGGTCGTTCGCCGCGAAGACGGCGCTCGGACGGGGCTCGGAATCGAGGATGGCGGCGCCTGCGGCGCGGCCCGATGCGGCCGTCCAGTTGCCGCGCTGCATCTCGACGACGGGCAGCCCTTGCTCGGCGACGACGCGTCGGTACGTCTCGGCGCGACGACGGGCGGAATAGGCGCGGTCGGGTCCGGCGACGTGCGCGATGCGCGAGTGGCCGAGATCGAGCAGGTGCTGCATCGCCAGGCGGGTGCCCTGCTCCTGGTCGTTGTCCACCAGGGTGTGCTCGGTCGCGACGTCGGAGTCGACGATCACCAGCGGCAGCCCTGCCGTCAGAGCGAGGTCGTCGGGGGAGCCGAGCTCCGCCGACATGATCAGGATGATCCCGTCGACGGCCTGCTCCTCGAGCCGGCCGAACGCACCGGAGACGTTGCCGCTGGTCGGGTCAGCCACCGGAATGAGGGTGGTGGTATAGCCCGCGAGCGCTGCGGCCTCGGCGACGGCCTCCAGCGTGCGCTCGTTGCCGAGCGTTGTGATGTTGTAGGCGACCAGGCCGATGCTGCGGAACCGCCCGGACTTGAGGTTCCGCGCGGCGCTGTTCGGACGGTAGCCGAGCTCGCGCATCGAGGCCAGTACTCGTTCGCGCATGGCAGGACGCACGTGCACATACCCGTTCGCGACACGCGACACGGTCTGCGGAGAGACCCCGGCGTGCTGCGCGACGTCCTTGATGGAGGCGCGTCCTGCATTGTCCGGTTCTAAACTCATGGCAACGTAAACAATAGCTCAGAAGAGTCCGAGGAGGAAGACATGTCCGAAGCCGTCGACGCGGGTCTCGTGATGCGGTCCGCCGGCCGCAGCATCGCCCTCGACATCAGGGCGGGAGCGCTCCCCGCCGTGCTGCACTGGGGCCCCGACACCGGCGATCTGGATGCCGCGGAGTTCGAGGCGCTCGCCGCATCAGGCATCCTCCCGGCGGCGGGGAGTGAGCCCGACGTCCCCGTCGCCGTGTCCGTGCTCCCCGAGCACGGTCGTGGCTGGCAGGGCGCCCCGGGCATCAGCGGATCGCGGGCGGGAAGGGACTGGGCGCCGCTGTTCACGGTGACCGGCGCACTGCTCGACGGTGCGGAGATCGCGGCCGGGGCGAGGGCCGTGCTGCAGCACGGGTCCGGCCTGCTGCGGGTCGAGGCCGTCGACGCCGAGCACGGCCTCGCACTGACGCTGGAGATCGAGATGACGGCCGCCGGCGTGGTGCGAATGCGCGCCGCGCTGCGGAACACCGCTGCGGACCCGTACCAGCTCGACGGTCTGCTGCTCTGCCTGCCCACGCCGCTCGAGGCGGCGGAGGCACTCGACTTCGCCGGGCGCTGGGGTGCGGAGCGCATCCCGCAGCGCGGGACGATCCGTATCGGCCAGCACCGCCGCGAGAACCGCCGCGGACGCACCGGGCTCGGCGCCGCGACGATGCTCCTCGCAGGCGTCCCGGGGTTCGGATACGCCTCCGGACGGGTCTGGGGGCTGCACACCGGCTGGTCCGGCGACCATGTGCACCAGATCGAGCGGATGCCGGAGGGCCGGCAGCTGCTGGGCGGCGGAGAGCTGCTGCTGCCGGGGGAGATCGTGCTGGCTGAGGGCGAGGAGTATCTGAGCCCATGGGTCTACGGGTTCCACGGCGACGGGCTCGACGACATCGCGGACAGCGCGCATCGGATGCTTCGGGCGCGCCCGCAGCATCCGTCCACACCGAGGCCTGTGACGCTGAACGTGTGGGAGGCGGTGTATTTCGACCAGAACGAGGAAGACCTGGTCGAGCTGGCCGAGGCGGCGGCCGAGGTCGGCGTGGAGCGCTTCGTTCTCGATGACGGCTGGTTCGGCGCTCGCCGCAGCGACAGGGCGGGTCTCGGCGACTGGACGGTCTCCGCAGACGTGTGGCCCCAGGGTCTGCATCCGCTGGTCGACCGCGTGCGCGCGCTGGGCATGCAGTTCGGACTGTGGGTCGAGCCCGAGATGATCAACGTCGACTCGGATCTCGCCAGGGCGCACCCGGATTGGATCATGCGCGCGGGCGCCGCGCTCCCCATTCCCGCTCGCAACCAGCAGGTGCTCGACCTCGCGAACCCGGACTGCTACCGGCACATCCGGGACTCTCTGCTCGCGCTGCTCGACGAGTACGACATCTCGTATCTCAAGTGGGACCACAACCGCGACCTCGTCGCCGCAGGACACGGCCCGGCGCGCACCCCGGGCGTGCACGGGCAGACGCTCGCGTTCTACCGGCTCGTCGACGAGCTGAAGCAGGCGCATCCCGGGCTGGAGATCGAGTCGTGCTCCTCGGGCGGTGCCAGGGTCGACCTCGGTGTGATCGAGCGCACCGACCGGGTCTGGGCCTCGGACGACAACGACCCCCTGGAACGCGAGCGGATCAACGGCTGGACCATGCAGCTGCTGCCGCCCGAGCTGATCGGGGCGCACATCGCCTCGGCCGAGTCGCACACCACCGGGCGCACGCATCCGATGGCCTTCCGTGCAGCCGAGGCGCTGATCGGGCACCTCGGCGTGGAACTCGATCTGCGGCACTGCACCGTCGACGAGCTCGAGGCCGTCCGGGCCTGGATCGCACTGCACAAGGAGCACCGCGAGATGCTGCACAACGGTCGTCTCGTGCGGCTCGATGTGCCCGACCAGGCGCACGGCATGCACGGCATCGTCGCGGCCGACGGCTCCTCCGCGCTCTACGTGTACACCGCGCGGACGGTGGGGGCGACCTCGACGGCCGGCCGGATGCGGCTCACGGGACTCGACGCCGATCGCCGGTACCGGGTCGTCGTCGAGCCGCTCAGCGTGGAGGGTGCGCGGATGAACCCTGCCGCCTGGCAGGAGGCCGGCATCGAATCGCGCGGCCGGATGCTGGGCACGGCCGGCGTGGTGATGCCGTCGCTGCAGCCGGAGCAGGCGATCGTGCTGCACGCGACCGCTGTCGACTGAGCGGACTCAGGGCACGACGAAGCCCCGGAGGGACAGCATCCTGTCCAGCCGGGGCTCAGTCGTCGCGAATGAGGTGAGCTCAGGCTTTCTCGAGCTCGTCCTCGTCTTCGTCTTCGTACTGGTCGGCCCACTTGTCGACGTACTCGTCCCCCTCAGATGCGGGGTGCCCGAGTTCACGCTCCAGTGCGGAGTAGTTGACATCCGGACTGTACGCCTTGAGTTCGCGAGCGATCTTGGTGTGTTTCGCCTTCTGACGGCCACGGCCCATGCGCGAGACCCCCTTACGAGTTCAGCAACGGGCTGTGCGGGGCCCGATGTCTTATCCACGGCACCGGCTCGAGGCCGGTAAGAGTAGCATTCAGGATAGCACGCACGCCAGGGCATGAGCCCTCTTGGCGGCGCCGGTGAAGGGAGATCGCCATGACAGAACCCACCTCCACCCCACAGGGCGACAGCATCTCGAACGACGAGCTGCAGAAGGCCGTCATCGTCGGCCTGCAGCCTGGTCAACCGGGTCACGTCCTGAAGGAAGCGGCCCGGTACGCGAAGCTGTTCGGCGCGCCGCTGGTCGTCGTGCACGTCGACGTCAGCCGCTTCGTGACCTACGAGGATCCGGACGGCTACGTGCACTCCGCACCCATCGACCTGAATGTCGACCTCGGCGCCGCCGAGTTCGAAGAGGTGCAGAAGGTGGCGGATGCTGCGCTGAAGGACTCCGGGCTCACCTGGGCCGCCCGGCAGCTCGTCGGCGACCCGGCGCTGGCCATCAAGCAGCTCGCCGACAAGCTCGATGCCGAACTGATCGTGATCGGCACCCGCCGGCGCGGATTCGGCGAGTCGGTGCGCGAGTTCTTCACCGGCTCGGTCGCCGCGCGCCTCGCGCACCGCCAGCACCGGAACGTGCTCGTGATCCCTCAGGAAGAGGAGTCCGGCAAGGAGAACAAGGACCTCTGGCCGGAGGAGTGACCTCTCCCCTTCGTCTCGTCGCTCTGGACTCCGGGTCCTGAGCGAGCGGAGCGAGACGAAGGGCGCTCAGGGCCCGGGTGCAACAGACGCCGGATCCTGAGCGAGCGGAGCGAGACGAAGGGCGTTGAGGGCCCGGGAGTTCGGACCCTGACCGAGCGCAGCGACCCTTCGTCTCGTCGCTGCGCTCCTCGCTCAGGGCCCGGGTACTACGGACTCCGCACCCTGAGCGAGCGCAGCGAGACGAAGGGCGTCAGCGCTCGACTGATGACGCCAGCGCGTTCGTCACGGCGCGAGCCGCGGCATCCATCGCCGACTCGAGGTCGGTCACGACCGCCGTCGGCAGCGCGCCGCCTCGGGCGACGTGGGTGCGCAGGTCGCTGCGCACCCGTGCCCGGAAGGCGTTGATCGAGGCGTCCGCCCTGGACAGGTTCTCGCGCGCGATCACGCGCTCGTCGTCGTGGCCGGGGGCGCGGGGCGGCGTGCTCTTCGCCGCCTTGCGGTCCTGCTGCTCCGCTGCGGCGAGATCGGCCCGCAGGCTCTTCATCGCCTCCTGCACGCTCTGGCGCACCTCGTTCGCGATCAGGCGGACCGAGTCGGCCAGGCCGTCCTCGATGCCCGCGAGGTCGTCCGAGCGGGATGCGAGCTCTGCTCGCCCGGCATCCGTGATCGCGTAGATCGTGGTGCGGCCGTCTGCCGTCTTGGTCACGAGACCCTCCTCCTCGAGCTTGGCGAGGCGGGGGTAGATCGTGCCCGCGCTGGGCGTGTAAGTGCCGCCGGTGCGATCGGTGAGCGCCTGGATGATGCCGTAGCCGTGCTGCGGCGACTCGGCGAGCAGCGACAGCAGGTACAGTCGCAGGTCGCCGTGCGAGAAGACCGCGGGACTCATGCCCCCTCCTCCCACTCCGGGTCGTCGGCGACAGTGGTCAGGGGCCGGCGCAGCACGGTGATGCCACCGGAGACGGTGTTCGCGCGGACGTCGACGAAGCTGCCTGCCAGCTCACCGGTGGAGCCGGTGAAGTTGCTGGGGCCGCTCTGCGAGCGCTGCACGCCGTCGACCGTCATCCGTCCGCTCATCGAGCGCAGCACGTAGTTGGCGGGCAGTGTCTCGTCGAGGCGGATGGTCGCGCCGCCCGAGACGGTGTTGAGGTTGATGGTGTTGACGTTGCCGGACGCGTCGACGAGCGTCGAGCCCGACACGGTGTCGATGGTCGCCTTGCGCACGCTGCCGGTGACGGCCACGTCGCCCGAGACGCTGTTCGCGTTCAGGGCGCCGGTGAGATCGTGGATCTGCACGTCGCCCGACACCGAGTTCACGGTCAGGTCGCCCACCAGGGTGTCGACGATGATGTCGCCCGACACGGTGTTCAGCCTGGTGTCGTTGCGGATGCCGGAGACGAGGGCGCCGGCGCTGACGACGCCGAGGTTCAGGGCGATGGCGCGGGGGACTGCGACGCTGATCTCGGCGCGGGGGCCGCCGGAGCCGAAGTTGCGGAACACCTCGAGGAAGTTGTCCCAGCCCAGCTGCGGGTGGTCGATCTCGACCTGGGTGCCGTCGGACTCGACGCGGAGGTCCTTGATGGTGACGCCGTGCACCTCGATGCGGATGCCGGGTTCGTCGTGCGCGATGATGTCGACCTGGCCGCCGACGAGGCCGACCTTGAGACGGGTCGCCGCGGCGATGTCGATGACGCGTTCCTCGCCCGGGGCGATGAGCCACTTCTCGGTCATGTGAGTTTCTCCTGTTGTGAGCGGCGATATCGAGATATATCGCGTGTTACGAGGATAACACGATATATCGCGAGTCTGTCAAGAGACGCGATGAGATTCGCACGAGACCCCGCTGCCGGCCTGAGATCCACGTGCAGCACGTGGGTCTCACGCCGAGAGCGGGGTCTCGGAGGGAACTCGGTCCGTCAGCCGTGGCAGGCGTACCGGTTCTGCGGGATCGTGATGGTCACCGGCGTCGCACCGCCGCTCGCCTTCACGATGATCTCGCCGTTCTCGACGGCCAGGCGGTCGGTGCTGACCGTGGCCTTCGCGGTCGCCCCGGGCGCGATGCCGGCCAGGCTCGCGCTGCCGATCGCGCCGGTCGCGGTCGCGTCGACGACGGTCGTGCCCTTGTTCTTGACCGTGAGGTCGACGCTGACATGGCCGGCGCGGCACTGCGCGAACGCCGTGGCCGACAGGGCGCCGTCGGTCGTCGCCTTCGGGTCGCGCACCGTGACGCGGAACGTCCCCGCGTCGGCGATGTTGCCCGCGGCGTCGGTCGACCGGTACTCGATCTCGTGGGTGCCGTAGCCGGGAGTGCGCTTGTGGAACGGCGACAGCGAGATGCCGTCGGTGCCGAGGTTGCCGTAGACCAGGTCGTCCACGTTGATCCCGGTGGGGGTGAACCGGAACGGCGCGGTCGAGTCGCTCGGCCAGCCGTAGTAGTGGTGCCATCCGTCGCCGTCCACGCGGAACTCGCTCACCACGTAGCCGGCCTGATCGTCGGTGCCGTTCAGGTCCATCGTGAACGTGTCGTCGGCGACGTAGTGCCGCACGCCGTCCGCGTCGATGCTCGACGAGACCGCCTCGCCCACGACGGGGTTCGTGCTCGGGGCGACGTTGTCGACCTTCCAGCTCACCTGCGTCATGGCGTGACGGTCGGTGCGGTCGAAGACTGAGACCTTGACCGTCGCGCCGGCGGGCAGCTTCTGCTTCGACAGGTCGAGCTGCGGGTCACGGCCCAGCAGCGCGCCGCCCGGCGTGCCGTTGTCGATGCGCCACTCGATGACCTGACGGTCGCCGGCCGGGTGGCTGGTGTGCACCCAGAGCACGTCCTGGTCGCCGACCGGCGTGGCGTTCGGCGTGTGCTGACGGATCACGTTCGCAGCGACATCCGGGCCCGAGGACTTCTGCTCGCCGACCGTCCACGACAGCGTCTCGGTCATCTTGTCGTCGCGCAGCTTCGGGTCGCGCACGAAGTCGGTGGGGTCGACGACCTTCGCCTCGATCACGTCACCCGGGCGGGCTCGGAGCGCCTTGACGTCGACGACCCGGTCATCGCTCACGGAGGGCACCGCGGTGCCGTTGACCGACCACGTCACATCCAGGGAGTGGTAGACGGGGTAGACGGTGTCGATGAAGACCTTGCCGTCGCGGGCGACGGGCTTGTCGGTCGGGGTGGACTCGTCGACCAGCGAGATCGAGGCCGAGATGTTCGCGGCAACGATCTCCCGCGAGATCTGGTCCATGTAGAACCCGAGTGACTTCATCATGCTGTGCTGGCTCGGCCGCCAGATGCCGGTGCTCGAGTACTGGCCGCCCTCGTAGGTGCCGATGACGCCGCCGGACTCGCTGAACTCGCCGAGCCAGCGCCACCACTTCGCCTTCTTCTCGGCCATCTCGTCGACCGTCATGATCGTGTGGTGCTTCGACGACGGCTCGGCCCCGGTGTACGGGCCGGTCGTGGTGCCGCGGCTGTAGTAGTCGTACTCGTCCTGCAGACTGCCGAACGAGTGACCGAGCTCGTGGGGCGAGATCAGCGCCGACATGGCGTTGTTCGCGCTGGCCGTGGCGTACGAGCCGCCGGCGCCGCCGTAGAGCGAGCTGTTCGAGAGAGCGAGGATCTGGTCGGCCTTCGGGGCGAGCGCGGCATACCGCTTGGCGGCCGTGTTGTCCATGACGAGCAGGCGCTCGATACCGGTCTTGCTGCAGCCGCTCCAGAAGCGCATGTTCAGGGGCGTGTCGAGTCGCGCGCCGTCCGGGCCGTCCTCGCACGAGGTGCCCGAGTCCTTGGACGGGATGCGCACCGCGTACACGTTGATGTAGTTCTTGTAGCTGCGGTAGGGCTCCAGGCTGAACATCACGTTCATGTGCCGTTCGACGGCCGCGTCGAACTCACCCATCTCATCGGCGGTGAATCCGTCGCCGAGCACGACGAGGTTCCAGCGCTTGGCGGGGTCGCCGCTGATGTGGACGGGGACGACGGTCGCATCGGCCGTGTCGTAGGCGGTCGTCGCCGCGGCGGCCTTGGGCGGTGTCACCGGAGCGGCGCCGGCGGCCGGAGCCATCAGCATGCCGACGGCGAGCAGGGCTCCCACCGTCATTCCGGCGATCGTCTTCGATCGTGTGGTCACGTTCTTTCTCCTCGCTGAGATCCGACGGTTCGGCACGAGGCTATCGTGATCGATCGTGACGAATGGATCGTTTTATCGATCGTTACCGATCGACAAAGGGGACGGTTCGCGAGGCGAGGATCAGGCCCAGATGCGCGCCAGGTAGTCGCGGATCGCCCGGTCGGAGGAGAAGTGCCCGCTGCGCGCCACGTTCAGCACGGCGGACCGCGTCCAGGCATCCTGATCCGCGTAGGCGGCGTCCACGCGCTGCTGCGCCTCGGCGTAGGCGTGGTAGTCGGCCAGCACCATGTACCTGTCCTCGGTGAGCAGGTTCGTGACGATCGGCTCGAACACCGCGCGGTCGCCGTCGGAGAACGCTCCGGAGGCGATCAGATCCAGGGCGCGGCGCGCCCCGGCATCCACCGCCTCGCCTGGCCGGTAGACCGGTGCGAGTGCGGCGACCTCGGGTTCTGTCATGCCGAACAGGAAGAAGTTCTCATCGCCGACCCGCTCGCGGATCTCGACGTTCGCGCCGTCGTCGGTGCCGATCGTCAGCGCGCCGTTCAGCGCGAGTTTCATGTTGCCGGTGCCCGAGGCCTCCTTGCCGGCCTGCGAGATCTGCTCCGACAGATCCGCCGCGGGGATCACGCTCTCGGCCAGCGTCACGTCGTAGTTCGCCGGATACAGCACGCGCAGGCTGCCCTCGAGCCGCTCATCGGCGTTGACGACGTCTGCGACGGCACTGATCAGATGGATGATCCGCTTCGCCATGACGTACCCCGGCGCCGCCTTCGCACCGAACAGCACCGTGCGCGGCTGCAGAGCGGATGCCGGGACGCGGCCCGAGACCACGCCCTGGTAGGTGTCCACGACGTGCAGCACCCTCAGCAGCTGTCTCTTGTACTCGTGCAGCCGCTTGACCATCACGTCGAGCAGGTGGATCTCGTCGATCTCGGTGCGGTCGCGAACCCGCAGCACCTCGTTCAGGCGCCGCTTGTTGCCCGCCTTCACCTGTGCGAACGCGCTGCGGAACCCGGCATCCTCGGCGAACGGCTCCAGCTCGCGCAGCCGCTCCAGGTCGGTCAGCCAGCCGTCGCCGATCGCCTCGGTGATCAGCGCGGACAGGGCGGGGTTCGCCAGCCGCAGGAAGCGGCGAGGCGTCACGCCGTTGGTGACGTTCGTGAACTTCTCCGGCGAGAACTCGGCGAAGTCGGGCAGCACCGTGTCGCGCAGCAGCTCCGAGTGCAGCTCGGCGACGCCGTTCACCCTCGCACCGGCGATCGTCGCGAGGTGCGCCATCCGCACGGCGCGCACCGGGCTCTCCGCGATGATCGACATGGCGGCGACGCGCTCCTCGCCGAACCGCTCGCGCACGGCGACGAGGAACTCCTCGTTGATCCGGTAGATGATGTCGAGGTGCCGCGGCAGCAGGTCGCGCAGCAGGTCCACCGGCCAGACCTCGAGTGCCTCGGGCAGCAGCGTGTGGCACGTGTAGGCGAAGCAGCGCTGCGTGATCGCCCACGCGGCATCCCACGCCATGCCGTGCTCGTCGACCAGCACACGCATCAGCTCGGGCACCGCGATCACGGGGTGCGTGTCGTTGAGCTGGAAGATCGCCCGCTCGGGAAGTTCGTCCAGCGACCCGCCGGAGGCGAGCAGGTCGTCGACGACGTCGCCGACCGATGCCGCCGCGAAGAAGTACTGCTGCTGCAGTCGCAGCCGCCTGCCCTGCGGGGTGGAGTCGTCGGGGTAGAGCACCTTCGAGATGTTCTCGGCGAACGTCTTCGCACGCACCGCGCGTTCGTAGTCGCCGGCGTTGAACGCCGGCAGGTCGAGAGGCTCGAGCGCCTCCGCACTCCACAGCCGCAGGATGCCGGCACCGCTGAGGTACCCCGGCACGATGAAGTCGTGGGGCACGGCACGCACCGCCCAGCCGGCGTCCCCGGCGCCGAACCGGATCGTGCGCGACCGATCAGGGCGGGGGAACTCCCACGGCGAGCCGCCGCGCATCCACGCATCCGGGTGCTCCGCCTGCTGCCCGTGCTCGAACGTCTGCCGGAAGATGCCGTATTCGTAGCGGATGCCGTAGCCGATGCTCGGCACGCCGAGCGTGGCCATCGAGTCGACGAAGCAGGCGGCCAGCCGGCCCAGGCCGCCGTTGCCGAGTCCGGGCTCGATCTCGTGCGCGCGCAGCTCGTCGAGGTCCACGCCGCAGGCGTCCAGCGCCTCGGCAGCGACATCCGCGAGACCGGTGGTGAGCAGCGCATTGTCGAGTTGGCGACCGAGCAGGTACTCGGCCGAGAGATAGCAGATCGTCTTTCTGTCACGCGGTGCGCGCTCGGTCTCGAGACGCCGGGCGGCGAGGTGGCCGCGCACGGTGCGCACCAGGGCGAGATAGCGGTCGTCGACGGTCGAATCGGCCAGGGTGACCCCGCGATCCTGCGCGAGATTCAGCAGGAACTCGGCGACGAACCCGTCGACCGTTGCAGGCGGCGCGATCACGTTCGCGAGGGCGAGCGGATGCCTCGGGCGGGTGCTCTCGGGTGCGGTCACCCTACGACCGTAACCCGGGCTGGGCTCGTATTCTTGGTGCGTGCCTGAACGCAGTACTGAATCCCCCGCAGCGCGCCTGCTGCGCGCGAGTTTCGCGACCGAGGAGGCCGTCTACGGCGTCATCCTCGTCGCCGGCATGATCGCCGTCTCGGGTGCGCACGGTGCGACCTCGTTGAAGGTGTTCTGGACCGTGCTGGTCACCGTGATCGTGTTCTGGCTGGCGCATCTGTACGCCGGCACCGTCGCCGGGCACGGCCTGGATCGCGACCGCGTCGTGAGCCTCGGCGAGTCGTTCCGCGTCGCGTTGCGGCGCTCGCTCGGGCTGCTGCTCTCATCGTTGATCCCACTGCTGATCCTCCTGATGGGAAGCGCGCGCCTGATCAGCGACAAGCTGACCATCTGGCTGGCGCTGTGGATGTGTGTCGCGGTGCTGGCGGTGCTCGGCTACATCGCGTTCCGGCGCCGCGGCGCGCCCTGGTACATCCGACTGCTCGGGGCGCTGACCACGGCGGCGTTCGGCGTCGTGATCATCCTTGCGAAGGCGCTCATCCACTGAGCGCTTGACATTGACGCAGCGTCAACTTCTACCGTGGAGACTACGACGGAAGGAGGACGCCATGGACTGGTCGATCCAGGAGATCGCCCGGCTCGCGGGCACCACCAGCAGAACGCTGCGGCACTATGACGACATCGGTCTGCTGAAGCCCACGCGGGTGGCATCCAACGGCTATCGCCACTACGACGACGCCGCCCTGGTGCGCCTGCAGCGCATCCTGCTGCTGCGAGAGCTCGGACTCGGGCTGCCGCAGGTGGCCGAGGTCATCGAGCGCGAGAGGTCCGAGGCATCCGCCCTCGAGACGCACCTCGCCCTGCTCCGGCAGGAGCAGGAGCGGCTCGCACGGCAGATCGCCTCCGTCGAGAACACCATCACCGCATTGACAGAAGGAGGAACCCTCATGGCAGAGAACATGTTCGACGGGTTCGATCACACGCAGTACAAGGAGGAGGTCGAGGAGCGCTGGGGCCAGAAGGCCTACGCCGACGGCGACCGCTGGTGGCGCGGCATGTCCTCCGCCGAACAGGATGCCTGGAAGAAGCGCGTCTCGGACCTGAACCGCGACTGGATCGCGGCCGCCGAGAGCGACATCGACCCGGCATCCGACGAGGCGCAGGCGCTGGCGCGCCGGCACGTCGAGTGGCTCAGCGGAGTGCCCGGCACCCCTGCCGCCGCCCCCGGCGGCGACATCAAGGGCTACGTGATCGGCCTCGGCGAGATGTACGTCGCAGACCCGCGCTTCGGCGCGAACTACGGCGGCGCGCAGGGCGCGGAGTTCGTCCGCGACGCGCTGCGCGTGTACGCCGACGCGAACCTGTAAGCCCGCCGAGGTGCTCAACTTCGGATGAGACGCGCGACGCGCCGGTGAATCCTCACGGATCCCGGCGCGTCGTGCTGCGGCATCCGAAGATGGGCACGCGCGTCACCCGCCGGTTCCGGGACGGACTGCGACCGGAAGGCTACATCCCGAGCCGGATCGCGACGATGCCCAGTGCCGCGGCGACGGTCGCCGTGATGCCGACGGCGCCCGGCTTCTCCTTGAACACCAGCAGCCCGATCAGCCCTGCCGCGACCACGCCGGTCTCGCGCAGCGCCGACACCAGGGCGAGCGGCGCGATCGACTGCGCCCACACCACGATGGTGTACGCGACCAGCGACAGGACGCCGCCGATCGCGCCGACCGGCGCGTGCCGGCGCAGACCGGCCACGTGTGCGCGGCGGTCGCGGGCGAGCAGCAGACAGCACAGCGGGATGGTCACGCCCTGCAGGAAGAACAGCCAGGCCGCGTAGCTCAGCGGCGCGCCGGATGCCCGCACCCCGAGCCCGTCCACGAAGGAGTACGCCGTGACGCATGCGCCGACCGCGACTGCCAGCAGCATCCCGCGCCGCGAGGTGCGCTGCCGCCGGGCGAAGGCGAGTGTGAACAGTGCGCCCATGACGATCGCGACGCCGGCGAACTGCAGGGCGGTGAGTCGCTCGCCGAGCATCGTCACGGCGAGCACGGTCACGCCGAGCACCGCGAGTCCGCGGGTGAGCGGGTAGGCGACGCCGAAGTCGCTGTGCGCGTAGGCGGCGGTGAGCAGGATCAGGTAGGCGGTCTGCAGGACGACCGAGATCAGCAGCGCCGGCCACGATGCCGCGTCCGGGAGTGGCAGCAGCAGACAGCCGACGCCGCCGAGCACGAGATAGACGAGGCCGATCAGCGACGAGGACACCAGCCGGTCGGGGATCGCCTTCGCGATCGCGTTCCAGCTGCCGTGCATCACCGCCGAGCCGAGCACGGCGAGAAGGACGACGGCGCTCATGCCGCGTTCGCGGCCGAGGGCCGGGCCGGTGTCACGGCCGTCCGCCGAACGGGAACCCGGGCAGCTCATCATCTGCGGGCAGGCCCAGCGCCGCCAGCACATGCGGCAGCACATCGGCGTGATCGACCGCCGGCTGCGAACCCGGGTGGATGCCTGGCCCCGCAGCCGCGATCCAGGCCAGACGCTCCTCGTCGCTGTCCCCGCCGTGGTGCCCGGTGTCGCGGTGGCCGTGGTCGGTCAGGACGATGACGGTCCATTCCTCGTCGGCGTGCGCGGGGCGGGCATCGATCGCGGCGAGCAGTGCACCGAGATGCGCGTCGCAGGCCTCGATCGCGGTGCGATACCGGTCGGTGACGCCCTCGGTGTGCCCGACCATGTCTGGCAGCAGCTGGTAGGCGAAGACCGCCGTGTGATCGGCGCCGAGGAGCTCTCTGGCCACGCGGGCGGTGACCGACTCATCCATCGCGGCGATCTGGTCGAGCGCGTCGGTGTCCTCGATGCCCGCAGGCAGCGGCGGGCGGTAGCCGCCTTCGTGGAACAGCGGGCCACCGGACATCTCTTCGACGAGCGGCGCCCAGGCGCCCGCGGCGAAGGTCGTGGCGCCAGGCAGCGCCTCACGCACCCGGCGAAGCAGATCGGGATGCCGGTCGAATGCGTTCTGGCGGAAGTCGTTGTCGTGCACGCCGTGCCTGTCGCGATACACGCCGGTGGCCATCGTGGACCACACGGGGCCGGAGATCGTCGGATTCGCATCGTGCACGCGCACGGTGGCGAGGAAGCCCCGTGCGGCGAGTGCGTCGAGGTGCGGGGTGCGAACGGAACGGAGCACGTCGTCGCGCACGCCGTCCCATCCCACGATCAGCACATGCTGCGAGTTCATCGCGATCCTCTCCTCGGGTACGCATCAACGCTAGGTGGACGCTCGCGAGCTGAATGCACAACCGCAGTTATGTGAACATAAGGTGAACTTATGACCCTCACGCAGCTCCGCGTCTTCGAAGCGGTGATCTCCCAGGGCGGATTCGCCGCAGCGGCCCGCGTCCTCGGCGTCAGCCAGCCGGCGGTGTCGGCCCAGCTCTCGGCGCTCGAGAAGGCACGCGGGCTGCGCCTGGTCGACCGATCCACGGGCGAGCCGACGCCTGAGGGAGCCGCGCTGCATGAGATCACGCGGCCGCTGTTCGCGCTCGCCGACCGCGCCGAGCAGCGCCTCGCACAGGCCGAGCGCCTCGGCGGAGAGCCACTGCGGATCGCAGCCGACGCCCCCGGATACCTCATGCCGCTGCTCGCGCGCATGCGCGCCGCGCATCCGGATCTGCGGTTCGCCGTGACCGGCGGGAACGCGACGGAGGCGCTCGCGGCCGTGCGCAGCGGGGCGTCGGAGATCGGCGTGGCGGCGGAGGTGCCCGAGGACCCCGCTCTGCACCGGATCGTGCTGCGCGAGCAGGAGCTCGTCGCCGTCGTCCGCACCGATCATCCGCGTGCCGGCGGCAAGCAGTTCCCGCTCGTCGAGCTCGCCGGCGAGCCCCTGATCGGCCGGGAGCGGGGGAGTGTCACGCGGGCCGCACTCGAGCGCGCGGCGGCGGATGCCGGGGTGCCGCTGTCCTATGCGATGACCGCGGACACCCGCGAGGCCGTGGTCGCGGCCGTGGCATCCGGCCTGGGGGTGGGGATCGTCGCCGAGGACGAGATGCTCGACGACCCGCGTCTGGTGATGCTCGACCTGATCGGGCCTACGATCGCGCTCACCGAGTACCTGGTCTGCCGGGCGGGCTTCGAGGGTACTGTCGCCTGGCGCGCGCTGATGGCAGCGCTGCGGGCCTGAGTCCGGCCCGACCCGAGAGAAAGCCTCTGCGGCGTGAGAAACCATCTGCGGCGTGAGAAACCATCTGCGGCGTGAGAAGCCATGCGCCACGTGGTTTCTCACGCGGCAAGTGATTTCTCGCGGGACGAGGGAGGATCGCGGTCAGCGGGCGCGAGGGGGAGCAACCGAGTCGCGGTGCACGAGGTAGGTGCCCAGGATCAGGTCGTCCTCCGGAGTGCGCGCGAACGCGTCATGATCGGACAGCGCCGCGCGCAGCGCCTCACGTCCCATCTGCTCGAGCGGCACATGCACGGTCGTGAGCTTCGGCGACAGGTCGACGGCCAGCGGGGTGTCGTCGTAGGCCACCACCGACATGTCGTCGGGGATCCGCACACCGGCATCCCCGAGCGCGTCGTAGACGCCCGCCGCGATCGTGTCGTTCACCGCGAAGATCGCCGTCACGTCCGGAGTGTCCTCGAGCAGTGCGCGAGTCGTCGCGTATCCGGCCCCTCGGCCGAAGCCGTCGGCGCGGATGAGCTCCTCATCGGCGTCGATGCCGCGGGAGGAGAGCGCCCTCAGATAGCCGTCCAGCCGTCGGGAGATCGACGGGATCCCGCGCTCGCCGCCGACGAACGCGATGCGCCGGTGCCCCGTCGCGATCAGATGCTCGGTGACGGCGAACGCCCCGCCCTCGTTGTCGTAGGCGACGGAGCGTGCGGGCGAGGGGATGGTCAGGGCCGGATGTGCGCACAGCACCAGCCGGCTGCCCATGGCCTCGAGCGCCTCGGCGCGCTGCACCAGGTGCCGTTGGTACGGAAGGTCCACGTGCGTTCCGCTGACCAGGATGACGGCGTCGACGCGGCGCTCCTGCATCAGGTCGATCAGGGTCATCTCGTGCCCCGGGCCGTGCCCGCTGGTGGTCGCGATGATCGCCAGCCGCCCGGATGCCTGCGCCGCCTGCTCGAGCCCTCGCACCATGTACCCGAAGAACGGGTCCACGAGTTCGGGCACGATGATGCCGATGGTGCGGGTGTCGGAGCGGGCGAGGGCCCTCGCGTTCGCGTTCGCGGCATATCCGAGCTTGGACACGGCGCGCATCACGCGCTCGCGCGTCCCCGCGGCGACGGGGTAGTTCGCGTTCAGCACTCGCGAGACCGTCGCCGTCGACACGGATGCCATCGCGGCGACATCGCTGATCGTCGCCGGGCGGCGCTGCACCGGACGTTGTGCATGGTCGGATGTCGAAGACACGATCCCCCTCGGCGGCTATGCCATGATCGCGAAGTCCGCCGGGCGCACTTCATGCTCGAAGTTACCAGTCGCCGCGAAGCATCCGACCTCCGCCACGGCCAGTTCGCCGAGCCGTGCGATCTCATTGCCGAGGGCGCCGGCGATGTGCGGAGTGATCACCACGTTCGGCAGGCCGTAGAGCGGCGAGTCAGCGGGCAGGGGCTCGGGGTGCACGACGTCGAGATAGGCGTCGAGGCGCCCGGACACGAGCTCAGCGGTCAGCGCCGGTGTGTCTATCAGGGCGCCGCGGGCGGTGTTCACGATCACGGTGCCGTCGCGCATCAGGGAGAGCTCGCGCGCACCGATCATCCCCGCGGTCAAGTCGGTGAGAGGCGCGTTCACGGTCACCGCATCGCTGCGGCGGCACAGCTCATCCAGGTCGACGAGCTCGGCCCCCAGCTCGGCGGCCCTGGCGGGGGTCACGTAGGGATCGCTGAGCAGGACCTTCGCGTCCAGCGCGCGCAGCATGCGGAGCAGCTCGCGCCCCACGCGTGAGGCGCCGATCACCCCGATCACCACTCGGTAGGCTCCGATCTGCGGCATGGGACGCACGTCGCGGATCGCCTTCGTGTCGCGCAGCTGCGCCGCGAAGCGGCTGGCGCGCTTGAGTCCGAACACCGTGCTGGCGAATGCGAACTCGGCCACGGGGATCGCGTTGGCACTCGCGCAACTGCTCACGCGGATGCCGAGGTCGAACACGGTCGGGTCGAGGAAGAGCCGGACCGTGCCGGCGGCGTGCACGATCGCGCGCAGCCCAGGGGCCTTCTCGGCGATCGTGGGATCGACCCTCGGTGTGCCCCAGCCGGTGATCAGGATCTCGGTCTCGGCGAGCACGCGCAGCGCCCGTGCCGAGTCGAGGTCGGGCAGGGGAAGCGGGTCGATCACATCGGCGATCGTGCGCAGCTCGGCGAGAACCGCAGGCGGGAACGCAGCGGCGTGCGACTCTTCGTCCATGGCGAACGCCACGCGGGGGTGCCAGCTCATTCGTGCTCTCCGTTGAATCGAAATCTAGTAAGCGATTACTATCACGTTACCGTATCGGATCGCCAGCCCAGATCGTGGAATTGGCGACTTCTACGGCAGAGATCGGATCTCTCGTTGACAGTTCCGATCAGCGTGAGTTACCGTCTATAGCAATCGCTTACTAGCGATGGATCATCCCTCACCAAAGACGTTCGGAGGATGCGGTGACATCAGCACCCGTCGCGAGCAGGCCAGAAGCGGCCGAGCCCGAGCCGCCGCGCAAGGACGCCCGGAAGGCGCCGCGCATCGACCGGCACGGCGCGCGGAAGCTGTCGTTCGGCGCGCGGTTCCGGCGCGACCGGATGATGCTTCTGCTCATCCTGCCCGGCTTCCTGTACTTCGTGGTCTTCCACTGGCTGCCGATCCCGGGCAACATCATCGCGTTCGAGGACTACCAGCCCTACCTCGGCTTCATCGACAGCGTGTGGGTCGGGCTCGACAACTTCGTGACCGCGTTCTCGGATCAGGCGTTCTGGTTCGCGCTGCGCAACACGCTGGTCATCACGCTCATGCAGCTGGTCCTGTTCTTCCCGGTGCCGATCATGCTGGCGCTGCTGCTGAACAGCATCATGTCCCCGGGGCTGAAGAAGTTCGTGCAGAGCGTGATCTACCTGCCGCACTTCCTGGGGTGGGTCATCATCATCTCGATCTTCACCCAGCTTCTGGGGCCCACCGGCGTGATCCCCAACCTGTTCGAATCGCTCGGGCTGCCGAGCATCAGCCCGATGACGAATCCCGACACCTTCCCGCTGCTTGTCACGGTGCAGACGATCTGGAAGGACGCGGGCTGGGGCACGATCATGTTCCTGGCGGCGCTGGCGAGCATCGACAACGATCTCTACGAGGCAGCCGCCATCGACGGAGCCGGCCCCTGGCGGCGGACCTGGGCCGTCACCATCCCCGGCATGATGCCGATCATCGTGCTGCTGCTGATCCTGAATCTCGGATCTGCGCTCTCCGTCGGCTTCGAGCAGATCATCCTGCAGCGCAACAACGTCGGCGCCGAGGCCGGCGAGGTGCTCGACACCTACGTCTACTACCACGGCATCGTCGATGGCCAATGGGGCACGGCGGCCGCCGTCGGGCTCGTGAAGGGGGTGGTCGGCTTGTTCCTGGTGCTCGGCGCCAACAAGCTCGCCCACCTGTTCGGACAGGATGGGGTGTACTCCCGTGAGCGTTGAGATGAATGCCCCGACCACGGTCATGCGGCTCGGGACGAAGGGCGCGCGTCGGCTGAAGGCCCGTCGCCCGGTCTGGATGGAGAAGCCCAGCATCCCCATGCAGGGGCTGAAGGGGCTGGTGCTCCTGGCCGTCTGCATCGCGGTCGTCTACCCGTTCCTCACGGTGATCGGCACCAGCCTCGCGACACAGCAGGAGATCGCAGCCAACAACGGGTTCGTGCTCATTCCTCAGCACCCGACCCTTGACGCGTACAAGACGATCCTCTCCGGCGGCATCGTCACGGACGCGCTGGTCCGCAGCATCGGCATCACGCTCGTCGGCACCGCCCTGTCGGTCGCGCTCACCGTGATGATGGCGTACGGGCTGAGCCGCAAGGGCGTGATGGGCGGCAACTTCTTCCTGATGACCGCCCTGCTGACCATGCTGTTCACCCCCGGCATCATCCCGACCTTCCTCGTCGTGAAGGAGCTCGGCCTTCTGAACACCTACGCCGCGCTGATCCTGCCCACTGCGCTGTCAGCGTTCAACCTGGTGATCGTGCGGTCGTTCTTCAAGGGCATCCCGTCTGAACTCGTCGAGGCGGCCCGCCTCGACGGTGCGGGCGATCTGCGCATCCTCTGGCATGTGATGCTGCCGCTGTCGAAGGCCGTGATCGCCGTGGTCGGCCTGTTCTACGCGGTCGGCTACTGGAACGCCTTCTTCAACGCGATGCTCTACGTGAACAACGACAAGTGGCCGCTGGCCATGGTGCTGCGGCAGTACGTGCTGCTCGGCTCGTCGCTCGACCAGAGTGCCGTCGGCGAGATCGCGGCGCCCACGCAGGCCATCCAGATGGCCGTGGTCGTCATCAGCCTGGTGCCGATCCTGCTCGTCTATCCCTTCCTGCAGAAGTACTTCACCAAGGGCGTCCTCACCGGCGCCGTCAAGGGCTGAACGCGGGCCCGCAGAACACCCCCACCCTCAGAGAGGACCGGAAATGTCAATCAACGAGATCGCCGCTGATCGTCGTACCTTCTTGAAAGTCGCAGGCTTCGGCCTGCTGAGCGTCGCCGCCGTCGGCTCGCTCGCCGGCTGCGGCACGAAGCAGGAGCTCGTCGTGTCGGACTCCAACTCCGTCAAGCTGCCGACTTTCCTCAAGGCCGAGGGGTTCACCCCCGACCTGGCCGGCACCGCCGAGGGCGTCCCCGCGGCGTACTTCAACTACCCGGCCAACCCGGTGCGCACGGTGAAGACACCGCCGCTGAACGGCGAGAGCTTCACCGCGATCACCAACATCTTCGGTCCGCCGCCGAACAGCCGTGACAAGAACCCCGCCTGGCAGGAGATCGAGAAGCGCCTGGGCGGGAAGCTCGACATCACCGCGGTGTCGGCCGATGACTTCACGACGAAGTTCAACACCACCGTCGCGGGCAACGACATCCCGGACATGATGCTCAACGACGGCGCCTCGATCCCCGACATCATCGGCTTCCTGCAGGCCAAGTGCCAGGACCTCACTCCGTTCCTCTCCGGCGACGCGATCAAGGACTACCCGAACCTCGCCGCGATCCCGGAGCTGTACTGGCGTCAGACCGTGCGCGACGGCAAGATCTACTTCCTTCCGATCCCCCGCGGCGGCGCTGCCGGCCTCGGCTTCTACAACGCCAAGCTCTACAGCGGCGCCGGCGTCACCGACACCTCGAAGATCAAGAACGCCGACGAGTACCTGTCGGTCATGAAGGAGCTCACGAACGCCAAGGCGAATCGGTGGGCGTTCGGGTCCACGGCCTTCGGCCTGAGCACCTTCCACCAGCTGTTCGGCGTGCCGAATCAGTGGCGCGACGACGACGGCAAGCTCACCTACTCGTTCGAGACCGATGAGTACCTCGAGTCGATCTCGTTCGTGCAGAAGGCGGCGGCTGACGGCTACATCATGCCCGGCAGTGACGCCTGGACGAAGTCGCAGATGGTGAACGCCTTCACCAACGGGCAGGTCGCGCAGATCTACGACGGCCTCCCCGCCTTCTTCAAGTCCGACGGCTACGGCCCGACCGTGCCGGACTCGGCGCCGTTCCTGCCCTTCGCCGCGAACGGCGGCAAGCCGAGTGCCTGGCTGGACAACATCATCTTCGCCAGCACGATGCTCAAGAAGAACGACAAGGCCTCGATCAAGAAGCTGCTCGGCATCGCGAATCTGCTCGCTGCACCGTTCGGCAGCGAGGAGTACCTGCTGATCAACTACGGCGTCGAGGGCGCCGACTACACGCTCGACGACAAGGGCAACCCGCTGCCGACGCCGGCCGCAGCCGGCGACACCACGGTTCCGTGGAAGTACATCGCGGCGCCCAGCCCGGTGCTGTATCTGCCGGGTCAGGAGGAGATCATCCGCAAGACCCACGCCACGTACTCGAACCTGATTCCGATCGGCGTCGAGGACCCGACCGCCACGCTGTTCAGCCCGACGAACGCACAGAAGGGCGGCACGATCCGTCAGCCCGTCAGCGACGCGGCGCAGGACTTCATCGCGGGCCGCAAGAGCCTCGACGATGTCAAGGCCGCGATCAAGACCTGGCGCTCGGCGGGCGGAGACCAGATTCGCAAGGAGTACCAGAAGGCGCTGAAGGCCTGATGACGATGGAGCACGACCCCACAGCAGGCCCCTCCGCCCGCAGATTCTGGACGGAGACCGCCGACCGGTGGCTCCGCGCCGTGCGCGAGCACGGCGCGGACGACCCGGCCGGGGTCGTGCTCCCCGGTCGGGTGACCGGCGACGGCGTGCGCCGCGAGTCGATGGAGACCATCGGCCGCAGCTTCCTGCTCGCCTCCTCCCGCATCGCGGGAGCCACGGCGGATGACGCCGAGGCCGACGCGCTGGTCGAGTTCTACGCCCAGGCGCTCGTGGACGGCACCGATCCCGAGCATCCGTCACGCTGGCCGCTCGGCGTGACCTGCCGCACTCCGCTCACCGGCATCACGAACTCGATCGTCGAGGGGGCGAACCTCGCCTTCGGGCTGTACACGGCCGGCGACAGGTTCTGGTCACGGCTGGATGCCAGGCAGCAGCGCCAGGTGATCGCCTGGCTGCGGCACCACGCGCAGCGCGAGGTCTGGCAGAACAACTGGCAGCTGTTCCCGGCGATGGCGGAGGCGTTCATCCGGCACGTCGACGGTGATGCATCCGGGCTGCGCAATGAGCGCAACGTCGCCAGGGTCGAGGGCTGGTACCTCGGCGACGGGTGGTACACCGACGGGCCCGAGCACGCGATCGACTACTACAACGCGTGGGCCATCCACCCGTACCTGTGGGCCTGGTACCGGATGACCGATCGCACGGAGACCTTCGAGGGGCGGCGTCACCTCGAGCGCCTCGCCGCTTTCGTGGACGGAATGCCGTCGTTCGTGGCATCCGACGGCGCCCTGCTGCACTTCGGCCGCTCCCTGACGTACCGCACAGCGGCGCTCGCGCCGCTGTGGTGCGCAGAGATCTCGGGCGTCAGCCCGCTCTCGCCGGCGCGCACGCGCGAGGTCGCCACCTCGGTGCTGGAGGGATTCGTGCAGCATGGTGTCGGCGCCGACGGGCAGCTGAGCCTGGGCTGGTACGACGAGTACCTGCCCGCCATGCAGGACTACAGCGGCTTCGGCTCGCCGTACCTCGCCGGCATCGGCTTCCTGGGTCTCTCGCTGGACGCCGGTCATCGCGTGTGGACCGCGGATGCCGCGCCCTCCGAGCACCCGGCATTCACCCGCCCATTCGACGGCACCGGCCTGACGCTGAGCACGGCCGGCGGCGACGCCCCGGTGGTCCTCGTGAACCACGGTTCCGATCACGCCGAGCTCGCCGTGCAGGCGCACGGCATCCCGGACCCCGACGACCCCCACTACGCGTCGTTCGCGTACTCCACGCACACAGCCCCCGAGATGGCGGACGGATGGCTGGCGGCGGTCGACGGGCACATCACACTGTTCGACGACGACGGACGCCCGAGTCGGCGGGTCAAGCTGCGTGGCCAGACCTCCGCCGGACCGATGAGCGCTTCCGTGCACTACCCGCAGATCGACGGGAAGCTGCTCGTCGGGGCATGCATCGTCACGGCATCGGTCGTGAATCGCGGCGCCGAGGTGCGCGCGCATCTCGTGATGGCGCCGGCGTCGCACGACCGGATCCGGGAGGGCTCGTTCGCGCTCGCCGCTGCCGAGCCGCTCACCGACGCGATCGCAGGCGTGCGGGCCGAGGTGTCGAACGGCGCGCATCGCGCGGTGCTCACCGGTCTGCACGGCTGGGATGCCGCGGACACGGTCACACACCAGGGGACCAACGCGATGGGGAAGCACTCCGCCATCCCCGTCCTCACCGCCGCGCGGACGACGGATGAGACCGTCCACGTCGCGCTGCACAGTCTGCTGCGCGAGGGCGATCAACCGCCCGCCGACCCCGTCGTCGCGGTCGAGGGCACGCAGATCACCGTGGAATGGCCCGGAGACGGCATCCACGTCGTACTCGACCTGCGGACCGTCGTCGAATGGGACGGCCAGCCGGGACGGCCCGACGGGCGCCGGGTCTGAAAGCGTCCTGCCCCGACGGTGGGTGTTCACCGTCGGGGCAGGCGAACCTGCACACACACGAAGATCGGAGCCACGACATTTCCGCGATAGCGAACCCCTGGACCACCCGCAGCCGCAGTGCGGGCTCTCCCGTCGAGGTGCGCTTCGGACCTCTCGTGGGTCACCGGGACGATGAAGCCATGAGCCGCTTCCGCCGGTACGGCCTCGGTCAGTTCATCCACTTCGGGCTGTACTCGATCCCGGGCAACGAGTGGCACGGGGTCAGCGCGAGCTCGGGCTCCGCGGCGCCGGAATGGATCCGCGCCTGGCGCGGGCCGACGGCGCCCGAAGGGTGGACCGAGACCTACGACCGCCTGAACGAGGTGTTCGACCCGAAGGAGCTGGACGCGGGGGAGTGGGCGCGGCAGGCGAAGCAGATGGGTGCGCGGTACGTGATCTTCACGACCAAGCATCACGACGGGTTCGCGCTCTGGCCGTCGGCGCACTCCGCCTACACGGTCGCGCAGTCGCCGTGCGGACGCGACCTCGTCGGCGAGGTCGTCGACGCCTACACGGCAGAGGGCATCGATGTGTTCCTCTACTTCTCGGTGCTCGACTGGCATCACCCCGGCTACACGACCACGGTGCCGACCGACGACGCCGGAAGGGCCGGCTGGCAGGACTTCCTGGAGTACACCCGCGCGCAGCTGCTCGAGCTGCTGGATCACTATCCGGCGGCGAAGGGCCTGTGGTTCGATGGCACCTGGGATGCATCCTGGGTCGCGTCGCACGAGTTCACGCACCGGCTCGAGCAGGAGCTCCGGGAACGGCGTCCGGGACTGATCATCGGCTCGCGGTTCCGCAACGACGAGCACGGCGCCCGGCACTTCGACTCGAACGGCCGGCTGCTCGGCGACTACGAGCAGGGGTGGGAGCGCAAGCTGCCCGCCGACCATGCGATGCTCGACGGGCACGACTGGGACGGCGTGATGACGATCGGGCCGAACGCCTGGGGGTTCATGCGCGACACCGGCGATCAGTACCAGAAGACCGCCGACGATCTCATCGACCTGCTCATGCGATGCCGCTCGATGGGCGGCAATCTCGTCGTCAACTTCGGACCGGACGGAGACGGCCGGATGACACCGCACGAGGGTGAGATCGCGGAGCAGCTCGGCGCCTGGGTCCGGGAGAACGCGGATGCGGTCTGCGATTCCGGGCACGTCGACATCGATCCGACGGGTGTCGGCTGGCTGACGGGTGACGGCGACCGGATGTTCCTCACCGTCATCAACCGCCCTGTGACCGGCATCGCCCGGCTGCGCTTCCCTTCGGATGCGCCGCAAGCACCGGTGTCGGCCCGCCTCCTGGCATCCGATCGGGAACTGGAACTGCGTCGAACGGACATCGGCTTCGACCTGGATGACGCGATCCACTACGACGTCGTGATCCCCCGAGACTTCACGACCGACCGTGCCTTCGTGATCGAACTCGCGCTCGGCGCGACCTCCGTCGGCGCCGCGGATCGCGCCGACGCCCACATGTGAACCACGAGACAAGGACGGATATGGATCTCAACATCGGCATCATCGGCTTCGGACTGCGCTCATCGCTGCGCAGGGAGGTGCACCGTCCGGGCGCCGGATCGCGGATCTCGGCCGTGTGCGACCTGTCGGAGCGCGCGAGACGGGAGGCGGCGGAGTTCGTTCCGGACGCTCTGATCACCGACTCGCTGGACGAGCTGCTGGCATCCGGGGTCGATGCCGTCATGGTGCTGACGCCCGATGACCTGCACGCCTCGATCACCATCCGCGTGCTCGAGGCCGGCATCCCGGTGTTCTGCGAGAAGCCGCTCGCGATCGACCTGGCCGACGCCGACGCGATGCTGGAGACGGCGCGCCGCACCGGCAGCAGGCTCTACATCGGGCACAACATGCGGCACATGCCGGTGATCACGCTCATGCGGCAGCTCATCCTGGACGGGCGGATCGGCGATGTGAAGGCCATCTGGGTGCGGCACTTCGTCGGCAACGGAGGCGACTTCTACTTCAAGGACTGGCACGCCGACCGGCGTCGGACGACCTCGCTGCTGCTGCAGAAGGGCGCACACGACATCGACATCATCCACTGGCTGGCGGGTGCGTACAGCGAGCGGGTCTCGGCGATGGGCGAGCTCAGCGTGTACGGCGACATCGACGACCGTCGCGATCGCAGCGACGAGCGGATGTTCGACTGGTACAGCCTGGACAACTGGCCGCCGGCGACGCTGACCGGCCTGCATCCGGTGGTCGACGTCGAGGACGTCTCGCAGGTGAACATGCGCCTCACCGGCGGCATCCTCGCTTCCTACCAGCAGTGCCACTTCGCGCCGGACTACTGGCGCAACTACACCGTCATCGGCACGGAGGGACGCATCGAGAACTTCGGCGACGGGTCGGGCGACGAGGTCAAGCTGTGGAACCGCCGCCACAACGGCTATACCGCGGCTGACGAGACCTTCATCGTGCCCGAGGCAGCGGATGCCGGGCACGGCGGTGCCGACCGGCTGCTGGTCGCGGAGTTTCTGCGCTTCGTCCGCGACGGCGGGCTGACCGAGACCTCGCCGGTGGCCGCGCGCGAGGCCGTGGCGGCCGGGATCCTCGCCACGCAGTCTCTGCGCGGCGACGGTGCGGCGATCGACGTGCCGCCGCTCGACCCTGAACTCGTCGCGTACTTCGAGCGCGGGCAGGTCGAGCAGGCCGCGGTTCCCGCCTGAGGTATCAGAGGATGCGGCATCCGCACGTTCGGATGCCGCATCCCTGTACCCCCCGCACAAAATGTGGAGCGGCGTCAGTTCTTGTCGTCGATGCCGATGTGCGTGGACGCTCGGGAGGCCGATGCGCGGACAGCGGAGCATGACCGCACACACGTGAGCGGAACGCCGAAGGGCGGCGCCCTGCGAAGCAGGACGCCGCCCTTCGTGTCGTTCTCAGCCGATCGAGAGCGTCACGTACTGCGACGCGTCTCCGGGCGTCTGCGGCTCGAGCCGCATCCGATCGTTGATGTACTGCAGCGCAAGACCGCTGTTGCGGTTGACCAGCCGGTAGGTGCTGGAGCCGTCGAGCGAGGTGCCGTCCTCGCTGACGCGCTGCAGGTACCACTGGTCGCTGCCGCCGGGAGTGCCGAGGCTCGACGCGGTCAACGGCTTCGAGTCGGCCTGCCGCTTACCGGTGGTCACCACGGCGTCGACGGCACGAGACGCCGCGACACCGGTGTCGGACACCTGCAGGACCTTGCCCGTGGCCCCGTCGACCAGGCGGTAGAAACCGCTGTCGTCGCCCTTCGCGCTCTGGTCTGCGACCGGCTCGAGCTTCCAGGTGGTCGCCTTGGGAGCCACGCCCTTGCCGCCGTCCATGCCAGGTCCTCGGTTCGTGACGACGGCCCGCCCGCCGACGCGGAGAACATACGATGAGTCCGCTCGTACCGCGTCGCCGTTCGCGTCCTCCGGGATGTACTCGCTGCTCGCGGCTGCGGAGCCGTCGCCCGCAGTGGGAGCGATGTCGACGACCTTGCCACTCAGATCGGAGATCGTCAGGAACGATCGGCCAGTGACGTTCTGATTCGTCAGGCTGCCGTTGTCCAGCGAGGTGAGATAGCCGCCGTTGGAGCCTTCGGGCATGAGCCCGACGACCTTCCAGGAGTTCGGATCACCCAGATCGGCGGTCTGGTAGACGTTTCCGTCGTATCCGACGATCTGATATTGCCCGGAGTACGCGTTGTACGAGATCGCCGACTCGTTGTTGGCGGCCGGCAGATACAGGTGGTTCGTGCTCGGATCCTTGTAGTACGCGCTGTTGGTGATGAGATCGACGGTCTGGGACGCCCCGGTGCTCGGGTCGGTCTGGGTGACATAGATGCCTCCAGTGACGACCTTGACGCCGTTCTCGTACTTGTCGTCGACCGCCTTGAGCGTCATGTCCTGCCCCGTTACCGAGTCGCGGTACGACACGGTGCGATTCGGCGCAGACAGGCCTGTCGCATCGTTCTTGATCGTGTGCGCCAGCGTGTTCGCGGTGTAGGTGTTGCCGGATGCATCGGAGAAGTTGATCAGGTGGTCGGCCTCCACCTTCGCCGCCTCATAGGACGCGGTGGAGTTCGCTCCGGATCCCCTCCAGGCGATGCGGTCGGTCGCGGGGTCGTAGAACACGTTCAGTCCGCCAACAGAGTTGACGTTGCCGTCGATGCCGTCGATGCCCGGCTGCGACCAGGACCCGTTGTACCACTTCTGCCAGGTGCCGCTGGCCATGCCGCCGCTGATCGGCGCGCGGGCCATCTCGGTCCAGCTCGCCAGGGTCGATGAGGCCGGCTTCTTGTAGATCTTCACGTTGTACGTGATGTAGAAGTATCCGCTCGAGTAGTCGATGAACAGACGGCATCCGGAGTTGCCGAACGGATAGGACTGTCCGGGGGACGCCTTTTCGTTGATGACCTGGTCGTCATCCCAGGCCGACGTGAGGGCAGGGCCGGCATACTGCCAGGTCGCGCCCTCGTCTTTGGACGTGGCCAGCAGGATCCGGTTGTTGTGATGCCCGGTCGAGATCTTCTGTGCGATCGTCGCGTCCGCGCCCTTGGTCTGCCATGGGTCGAACTGGTATTCGTCGTTCAGCAGTGCGTGCCAGACGCCCTGGGGATCGACCCACACGCCGATGACGTCGCAGTGATCGTCCTGCTGCGGCGACGGGATCGGGAAGACCGGATGCTTGTCGAGCTGATAGCAGATCGTGCCGGGGTCGCCGTAGAACGCAGGCGCCTGGACCTTCTGCGTGGTCGTGCCCATGCCTGACGACACGGTGCTCATGTCCGTGTTCGTGAAAGTGCGCGCCCAAGCGTTCGTCGGAGCCTCGCTGTAGGCGGTGAGGGCGTTGGTCCAGTGGAAGGCGCCGTCCTTGCCGAGGTAGGCGGAGCCAGCGATGTCGCTGGTCAGCCCACCCTTCATCGACGTGGTGCCGGCTGCCGCGTACTGGGGAGGCGCTGGCGTCGTGTCCGCCTGCGCGACGCCGGGGAGCGCGAGCACGGCGACGGCCCCGACGGCAAGCGCCGGAGCCAGGCGCCGCCAGTGCGCGCTCCGGTGCTCTGTGCGGTCGTGTCTCATGGTGATGCCCTTTCCTGTTCCTCATCGAATCGGAGAGTGTGCTGTGCAAGCGATAGAAAGCGCTTGCTATGCGGAACGGTATCGAAGCGATCATGTTGCTGTCAATCAAGGCCAGCGAAATAGTATGCGCTTTCTATGTTGCCCGGCGGAGATGTCGGTCAACGCAACGCAGGGCAGTACGTTGGTCGAGGGAGGGCGGGATGGCCACACAGGATCGCCTTGCGGGGATGACCGGCGCGCACACCGTGACGATATCGGATGTCGCTGTGCGCGCAGGTGTCTCGTCCGCCACGGTCTCGCGGGTGCTCAACGGCAATTACCCCGTTGCGCAGTCCACTCGCGATGCGGTGAACCGGGCGATCTCCGATCTCGGCTACACCGCGAACGCGCACGCGAGGGCGCTCGCGAGTTCCGCGACGCACAGCGTCGGCATCGTCGTCAACGACGTCGTCGATCCGTTCTTCTCGTACATCGTGCGAGGTGTGGAGCAGGAGGCCGCAGCGGGTGGGAGGCTCTGCATCGTCGCAGCCTCACAAGGGGATGTCGACCGCGAGATCGCTCTCATCGATCGCATGGTCAGCCAGCGTGCGGACGTCGTGATCGTGGTCGGTGGCGGCTACGACGACCCCCGCGCTCAGCGCCGGATGGCCGAGCGCGCCAGGACACTCGCCGGCATCGGATCGACGCTCGTGCTGTGCGGCCGGCCTGCGGTGGATGCGCACGCACCGACGAAGATCGTCGGCTATGACAACGAGGGCGGCGCGTTCGCCGTCACCGAGCACCTGATCGCGCTGGGGCATCGGCGCATCCTCTACCTCGGCGGGCCGATCGGGCTCTCCACCAGCCATGCGCGGCTTGCCGGATTCCGCCGCGCCATGCAGTCCCACGGCTTTGACATCCCGACGGAGCTCGTCCGTCAGGGTGCGTTCGGGCGCAGCTTCGGGCATACGGCGATGGCGGAGATCCTCGATTCCGCCCCCGGCATCACGGCGGTCTTCGCGGCGAACGACCTGGTCGCCGCAGGTGCGCTGGATGCGTTGACCGCGCGTGGCGTGCGCGTGCCCGAGGACATCTCCTTGGTCGGCTACGACGACATTCCGCAGTCGAGCGAACTCGCCCCGAAGCTCACGACCGTGCACGTGCCTCTGGAGGACATGGGACGCGAGAGCGTGCGGCTGGGCCTCGCGCGCACGGATGACGCGTTCGGGCGTCACACCGACGGCGAGTTCATCCTCGGCACGCGGCTCGTCGTGCGGGACTCGACCGCCGCGCCGCCGTCGGCGCCATGGCGAGCACGCGCCTGACTCGGGCCGCACGACTTGGAGCATGACGCAGGTCCCACCGGAGAACCCGCCGGAATCCCGGCGAGTTGTCCAGCGGCAGCCGAAGTGACCGGCGCTGGCCGCCCCGGGCTCAGCCGTTCTCGTTGTCGATGCCGATGTGCGCGATGGTCGCGTGACTGTTGTGCGACACGTACACGCGCAGCAGCGCGGTCGGGTTCTGCTGCAGCGCGCGCAGCGCGCTGTTCGCGCTGCCGCTCTCGCGGGCGAACGCGTCGGTGATCAGCTTCGCGTAGGGCCGGGTGCGCGAGTCGGCGGACCAGTTCGCGCTGTCGCCGAACACGGCGAGGATCGCGGCCTGGTCGCCGGAGACCGGGATGCCGGTGAACGCCTGCACCTGGGCGGCGTCGAGCGTGAACACCGAGCGGTTGCTCTCCTCGTACGCGGTGCGCACGGTGTCGGCGGTGGCGCCGGCGGCGACGGCCGCAGCCGGCTGCTCGGCCGAGGCCTGCGCCTGCTCGGTCGCCGGCGCGGAGGAGTCGGCAGGGGCGGACGCGGCGGGGGCGGACGTGCCCTCAGCGGCGGGCGCGGCGGTGGCGACACCGGAGCATCCGGCCAGCCCGAGAGCGAGAACGAGGGTGAACGAGGGGAGAAGAGCGCGCTTCATGATGCCTCCTGGGGTCGTCGGTCGGGTGTCCGAGACTCCGACGGCAGCGGCGGGTCCCTGCGAACTCAGAATGGTATACCAAAATTCCGAACGGCTTCTCAGGATGCGTGAGGCGGATAGGCTGACACCACGATGGAGATCACGCGTCGCACTCTTCTCGTCGGTGCCGGAACCGGCGCCGTCGCCGTGCTCCTCGCCGCGTGCACACCGGAGCCCAAGCCGACTGCCACGACGCACCCGCCCACCGCGAAGCCGAGCATCCCGACCGGCGCCGTCCCGAAGCCCGCCGACTGGAAGCGCAGCAGTTGGTCGACCGACCCGTACTCGCACGGCGCAATGAGCTACCTGCCCGCCGGTGCGACGCCGCAGCACCGCGCCGATCTCACCCAGCCGATCGGCGACCGCCTGTTCTTCGCGGGCGAGGCACTTGACCCGGAGCGCCCCGGCACCGTGATCGGGGCCATAGACTCCGGGCGCCGCACCGCCGTCGCGGCATCGTCCGCGTCGCAGAGCAGCGAGCGCATCGCCGTGATCGGTGCCGGCGCCGCGGGCGCGACCGCCGCGAGGACGCTTGCCGATGCCGGCCGCGACGTGACGATCTTCGAGGCGCGCGACCGCCTCGGCGGCCGCATCCAGTCGGTGGTCGACGACGGCTGGCCGATCCCGGTGCAGCTCGGCGCCTGGTTGTCGACCACCGACGACACCGTCTCGCTGCGCAGCCGGCTCGCCGCCCTCGGAATCGAGGAGATCGAGTTCGGCACCGCGACCGGGTGGTCGGAGAACGGCGCCGCGCCCACTGTGGACGGCGCACCGATCGCCGCAGCCGAGAAGCGGGCCGCGGGCGAACCCACCGACGTGTCGCTCGTCGACGCGTTGACCGCCGATGGCGCTGACCCTGCCGACCCGGCGCTCGCCGCGGCCCTGGCCTGGCTCTCGGCGATGACGGGCGCGGATGTCGACAAGGCGTCCAGCTGGTATCCGCCGGCGTTCGCCCCCGACTCGCTGGCCGGCGCGACCGGCGACGTCGGCGAGATCGTCGAGCAGGCGCTCAAAGGTCTGAAGGTCACGCAGGCGTCGCCGGTGATGCGCATCGCCTACGACGACTCGGGCGTGAGCCTGCGACTGGGCACAGGTGAATCGCTGTCCTTCGACCGCGTGATCGTGACCGTGCCGCTGGGCGTGCTGCAGAAGCAGGCGATCGAGTTCGCCCCCGCCCTGCCCTTCGCGCACCGCGGGGCGATCGCGGCTCTGGGCTCCGGCTACGTCGAGACGGTGTGGCTGCGCTTCGACGAGTCTTTCTGGAACGCCGACGCACAGATCTGGCATGTCGTCGGCGGTGACGGGCCGATCCGCACCTGGCTCAACCTCGAGCCGGTCACAGGGGAGCCCGTGCTGGTCGGCCTGGTCGGCGGCCCGGACGCCCAGTCCTTCGCCAAGCTGAACGACGCCGATGCCGAGGCGACCGCGCGGCAGTCGCTGATGTTCTTCGCGCCGGAGACGCCGTCGCCCTCGCCGACGCCGACCTCCACGCCCTGACTCTTCCCGGGTCCTGAGCGAGCGAGGAACCAGCGAGACGAGGGGCGTCCTTCGTCTCAGTCGCTGGCGCTCCCTCGCTCAGGAGCCGGTGGCGTTCAGAGCCCGCGCGCCTCGGTCGGATGCATCCGGCTCAGCAGCACCAGCCCGCAGGCGACCATCGCGAAGATGCCCAGCGCGATCGCACAGGTCAGCACCATCTCGGGGATGCCGGACACCTGCCGCGGGTCGAGGAAGTAATACGGGTACCAGCCGATGATCCCGCCGCGCCAGATCGTGAACAACCCCCAGATCACCGGGTACAGCAGCACGTAGGGCACGATCCGCCACGACGCCGGGGCTCGGCCGGGGCCGAAGATCCACGCCAGGATCGCCCACGCCGGCAGTACGAAGTGCAGTATGACGTCGGACCAGGGCACGGTGATCGGGATGCCGCGCAGTCCCGCCTGCCAGACGATCAGCGCGAACGCCAGTCCGGCCGTGATGGTCCAGCTCAGCACGATCGCGCGCGCGGTCGTCAGCCAGGGCGGGTCCTCCGGCATCCGCAGCGCGATGATCCCGGCGGCGACCCCGAGGATCGTGTAGGCGATGTTCGACTCGATCGTCAGGTACGCGAAGAAGTTCTGCCCGGCGATGGTCTGCGAACCAAGGCCCCAGAACATCCGGTGCACGAGCGCGGCGCCGCACACGGCCGCGGCCAGCAGGCGCGACCATCCGTACAGCGTTCTCGAGATCACTCGCGCGTCGCCCTCCTCGTCCGGGTCGGCGGGAACGTCACCCGGCCGAGTCTACGGAACCGGGCGCGAGGGTACCGCCGCGTAGAGTTGGCCGGGTGATCCTCGCCCGCGCCCTCATCGTCGCCGCGGGCGGCACGCTGGGGGTCGCGCTGCGGATGCTGCTGGGGCTCGCGCTCCCGGATGCCGGAGGCCTGCCGCTCTCGGTGCTTGTCGCCAACATCGTGGGTGCATTCCTGCTGGGCGTGCTCACCGCCCGGCTGCCGGCCACGAAGCGGCGGCTGTTCCTCGGCACCGGCATCCTCGGCGGGTTCACCACCTACAGCTCCTTCATGGTCGGCACGGCGACGCTCTGGACCGCGCAGCCGGTGCTCGCCGCCGGCTACGCCCTCGGTAGTCTCGTGCTCGGCATCGCCGCGGCTGCCGCAGGGCTGCACCTGTTCCGCCGCGAGCGGGGAGGGGCGTCATGACGCCTCTGGTGTTCGTGCTCGCCGCGCTCGCCGGAGGCCTCGGGGCCGGCATCCGCTACCTCGTCGACGTCGGTGTCGCGAAGCTCACCGGCACCCGTTTTCCGTGGGGCGTGTTCCTGATCAACCTCACCGGGTCGTTCGCGCTCGGGGTGATCGTGGGAGGGCTGCCGGAGGCGTCCTTCGTCGTCGGCACCGGCTTCCTCGGCGGGTACACGACCTTCAGCACAGCGATGCTCGACACCGTCGCGCTCTGGCGTGACGGTGAGCGCCGGGCATCCGTCTTCAACGCCGTCGGCATGCTCGTCCTCGGCCTGGCGGCCGCCTTCGCCGGCCTCGCCGTGGGGGCGTCCCTCTGACCCTCCCAGCAGGGGCACAGCCGCGAAATGTACAAACGTACATGTACAGATGTCCAGGAGGGGCGGATGCAGGAACCCGAGCGCCGCAGACGCGACCCTGAAGCGCGCCGTCGCGCCATCGTCGAAGCGACCGCCGAGCTGATCACCGAGGTCGGCGTCGACGCCGTCACCCACCGCATGATCGCCGCCCGTGCCGCCGTGCCGCTCGGTGCGACCACCCAGTACTTCGACACCCTCGACGACCTGCGCGCCGCGGCGCTGCAGCTGATGATCGACCACGTCGAGGAGCAGATGGAGGTGCTCCGCACCGCCCTCGCCGAACGCGGGGCCTCGCCTGCGGTGCTCGCCGAGGTCATCCATGCCGCTCTCGTCGACGCCGTCGCGGTCCAGGCGGATCGTGCCGTGGTCACGGCCGCAGTCCGTGACCCGCAGCTGCGCCGGATGGCCAGGCAGTGGTCGGATCAGCTGGCCTCGTTCCTCGAAGTCGAGCACGGCCGGGACCGGGCCATCGCAGCATCCGTCTTCATCGACGGCATCCTCTGGTACACGCAGATCAACGATGATCCGCTTCCGCAGCACATCATCGAATCCGCTCTCGCCGGCATCCTCGGCGCGCCAATCCCCTGACCTGGAGAGACCCATGTCGAAACTCGCCGTCTTCAGCCTGCGCAACCGCGCACTGATCGCGCTGATCACGATCGTCGCCGCCGTCTTCGGCGGGCTCGCGCTGACGAACCTGAAACAGGAGTTGATCCCCTCCCTCGAGCTGCCTGCGCTCGTCGTGATGTCGAACTACCCCGGCGCCTCGCCGGAGGTCGTCGAGAACGACGTGTCCACGCCGATCGAGACCGCCATCCAGGGCGTACCGGGACTCGAATCGACCACGGCGACCAGCACGACCAATGCGTCGATCGTGCAGGCGACCTTCACCTACGGCACCAACCTGGCCACCGCCGAGCAGAAGATGCAGCAGGCGATCAACCGCATCTCGCAGCAGCTGCCGACGGATGTCGAGCCGCAGGTGCTGTCGGTGTCGATCGACGACTTCCCGGTGATCCAGATCGCGGTCACCGGTTTCGACGACGCCCAGACCGCGCAGACCGATCTCGAGAACGTCGCGATCCCCAAGATCGAGGACGTCAAGGGCGTCAACGCCGCCGAGATCGTCGGCGGCACCGGACAGCGCGTCACCATCACGCCGGATGACGCGAAGCTCGCCGAGCATCACGCCACGACCCAGATGATCACGCAGGCCATGCAGCAGAACGGCGTGCTGTTCCCGGGTGGATCCATCACCGAGGGCGAGAACACCTACACCGTGCAGACCGGCTCGAAGCTGGCATCCGCCGGCGAGATCGCCGACCTGCCGCTGGTGGGCACGGATGCCACGATCGGTGACGTCGCGACGGTGAAGCAGGAGGCCGACCCGGTCACCTCGATCTCTCGGGTGGACGGCAAGGACGCGCTGTCGATCGCCGTCACCAAGCTGCCCGCCGCGAACACGGTCGACGTGTCCAAGGGCGTGCAGGACGTGCTCGACGATCTGGAGAAGTCCTTCCCGGACGCGACCTTCACGATCATCTTCGACCAGGCGCCGTTCATTCAGCAGTCCATCGACTCGCTGGCCACTGAGGGCCTGCTCGGACTCGCCTTCGCCGTGATCGTCATCCTGGTTTTCCTGCTGTCGATCCGCTCGACGCTGGTCACCGCGATCTCGATCCCGACGTCGGTGCTGATCACCTTCATCGGGCTGCAGACGTTCGGCTACACGCTGAACGTGCTGACCCTGGGCGCTCTGACGATCGCGATCGGTCGTGTGGTCGACGACTCGATCGTCGTCATCGAGAACATCAAGAGACACTACGTCGAGGGCTCCGACAAGGGCGATGCGATCCGTCTCGCCGTGAAGGAGGTGGCATCCGCGGTCACGGCGTCGACGATCGTCACCGTCGCCGTGTTCCTGCCGATCGTCTTCGTCGGCGACATGGTCGGCGAGCTGTTCCGACCGTTCGCGATGACCGTGACGATCGCGATGGCGGCATCCCTGTTCGTCGCGCTGACGATCGTGCCGGTGCTGGCGTACTGGTTCCTCAAGCCCGGCAAGCCGCTGCTCGATGAGCACGGCAACCGGATCGACCCGGAGGACCCGGCTGCTCCGCCGACGCCGCTGCAGAAGATCTACACGCCGATCCTGAGCTGGACGCTGAAGCACTCGGCATCGACCGTCGCCATCGCGGTCGTGGTGCTCATCGGCACCCTGGCGCTGGCGCCGCTGATGAAGGTGAACTTCCTCAGCGACTCCGGTCAGAACACCATGACCGTCACGCAGGACCTCGGCCCGACGGCCAGCCTGCAGGCCCAGTCGGATGCCGCCGCGAAGGTCGAGGACGCACTCGAGGGCGTGGACGGCATCACGCACGTGCAGGTCTCGATCGGCTCCAGCGGCTCCGCTCTGCGGGACGCGTTCTCGGGCGGAGCGGGCATCACCTACTCGATCCTGACCGACGCGGACGCCGACCAGGAGAAGCTGCGCGCCGACGTGCAGGACGCCGTGGACGACCTCGACGACGTGGGCGACGTGTCCGTTGCCGCGTCGCAGGGCTTCGGCTCGAGCGACATCGAGATCACCGTCACCGCGTCGAACGCCGACGACCTGCAGACCGCGACCGACGCGATGAAGAAGGAGCTCGACGGACGCGACGGAATCGGCAAGGTGACGGACAACCTCGCCGCCTCGCTGCCGTACATCTCCGTCGCGGTCGACAGGAAGAAGGCCGCGGCGCACGGGCTGTCCGAGGTGGCCGTCGGTTCGATGGTCTCCGACGCGATGCGTCCGCAGCAGATCGGCTCGGTCGAGATCGACGACACTGCGCTGACCGTCTACCTCGCCGACCCCGAGCCGCCGACCACAGTGGCCTCGCTGGAGGACATGACGATCCTCACTCCGACCGGTCCGGCGAAGCTGAAGGACGTCGCGACGGTCTCGCAGAGCGAGGGCCCGACCTCCATCACCACGGAGCGCGGCAAGCGCACCGCGACGATCACCGTGCCGCCGGCATCCGACGACCTCGCCGTCGCGACGGCGTCGGTGAACGCGGCGATCGAGAAGGTCGATCTGCCCGCCGGCGCCAGCGTCGAGGTCGGCGGTGTCGCCTCGCAGCAGGCCGACTCGTTCGGACAGCTCGGGCTCGCGATGCTCGCGGCGATCCTGATCGTCTACGTGGTGATGGTGGCGACCTTCAAGTCGCTGCGTCAGCCGCTGCTGCTGCTCGTCTCGGTGCCGTTCGCGGCGACCGGCGCGATCCTGCTGCAGATCATCACCGGTGTGCCGCTCGGCGTCGCCTCGCTGATCGGCGTGCTGATGCTCATCGGCATCGTGGTGACCAACGCGATCGTGCTCGTCGACCTGGTGAACCAGTACCGGTACAAGGGACTGTCGGTGCCCGAGGCGGTGCTCGCCGGTGGCGAGAAGCGTCTGCGCCCGATCCTGATGACGGCACTGGCGACGATCTTCGCGCTCACCCCGATGGCGCTCGGCATCACGGGCCACGGCGGCTTCATCTCGCAGCCGCTCGCGATCGTCGTGATCGGCGGCCTGGTGTCGTCGACCGTGCTGACGCTGATCGTGCTGCCGACGCTGTACAACCTCGTAGAGGGGGCGAAGGAGCGCCGTGCCGCGCGTCGCGCCGCCAAGCGCGGCGGTGACGCCGGACCGACTCCGTCCGTGGACGAGGGGCCGGATGCCGGCGGGCCGAGCTCCGGGGCGGAGGCTGTGCCCGCACTCGTCGGAGCGGCCGTCGGGTCCGGCGCGGCTGCCGGAGCTGGGACGCCCGACGGTCCGGTCTACGGCGGAGCGCGGAGCGCGTCCAGGCCGATCGCACACGTGCCGATGGAGTCCGCGGCAGGGGCGCCAGCAGCGGAGACGGCAGCGATGGATGTCGCTTCCACGGCGCCCGAGACCGCGGCGACGGACATCGCCAGGCAGCAGCCTGCCGCGCACCCGACGGTGTATGACGCGCCGGCCGCGCCCTCGGCGGCATCCTCCTCGGCGATGGCTGCAGCGGCAGCGGCATCCGCCGCCGCTGCGGCTGCCGCAGCTGCTGCCGCAGCGTCCGCGATCGTGGCCGCGAACGCGAGCCAGGAGGAGCAGGCGCTCACCCGCCGCGAGCTGCGCGGCCGAGGCATCCCGTCGGCGAACGACGTGAACCACGGCTGATCGGCGCTGAGAGCCGTCCGGTCCCGGATGCCGCAGGGCATTGCGGACCGGACGGCTCTTTCGTGCCGGCGCGGGCGACTCCGGGTGCGCCAGCACCCGTCGTGCTGCAGTTCTGGGCGCGCGCGGCGCAGATCTGCGCCGCGCGGGCACAAGACTGCCGCGCGAACCCCGCCGCGCGTCAGGAAGTGCAGCGCGAGCACCTCAGGTCGCCATTCGTGTCGCTCGGAGCGCGCGAGAGCGACGCGGAGTGCGACCTGGATGCCACGGTGGCGGCGATACCGACGTGTCCTGCGACCCGGAACGACAATCCCCCGCCAGGCGATGCCTGGCGGGGGATTCCTCGTTCCGGGTGCGGTCTCAGCGACCGGAGATCGTGCCGATCTCACTCACCGCGATGTTGCCCCACGTCTGGTTCGCCGAACGGATCACCAGGCGGACGGCGGACGCGTGCTCGGGATGCGGCAGCTTCAGCGCGTGCCTCTCGAGGGTGGCGGACGAACCAGTCCAGGCGACCTTCGCGTTCGAGAGCGCGGTGCGCCACCCGCCCTTGCCATCGGGAACCTGCACGTCGAGCGCCGTGATCCCCTGATTTGCGCCGAAGATCGCCGAGAGCTCGATCTCGGAGATCTTGCGGCGGCTCGGGAACGTCACGTCGAGGGTCGTCGGCAGGGTCACGTCGGTCGCGCTCGCCCAGGGCGACAGGTCGCTGCCGTCGGTGACGGCGGCCGGCACGGTGCCCTGGCCGTTCGCGGCGGATGCCACGGCGGTGGGGGCGTCCTCGTCGCGACCCTCGCCGGCGCGACGCTGCACCGCGCCGATGTCGGGCATGCCGGAGGGCAGCGGTGTGCCGATGACGTCGGTCCCGCCGTTGCGGGGAACCGTGAGTCCAGCGGCGATCGCGGGGGAGTCCTTCCGCGGCTTGTAGCCGCCGAGGCCGTCGAGGCCGGTCGCCTTCCCCGGCGCCGTCAGCCCGGCGTCGGCGACGATGGCGGTGGTGTCACGCGCCGGCACGGGTCCGGTGGAGTAGATGTTGCGGTCGTAGGTCACGGCGGCGCTGTCGCGATACGGCAGGTTCGCGGAGTTGTGGATGATGTTGTTGCGGAACTTCACGTTCTTCACGTTGTCGCGCCACACCTTCACCAGGCTGAACTCGGCCCGGTCGGGATGCCCGTTGATGAAGTCGGTCTCGGTCGCCCAGATCGTGTTGTTGTACACGTCGATGTTGCGGGCGTTCGTCGAGAAGGCGAACACCTCGTTGGCATCGCCCTGACTCACGTTGTAGCGGATGACGGCCTCGGCCGGCGCGGTTCCCGTCGACACCGCGATGAAGAATCCGCCCTCGTTGTCGTGGCTGTAGTTGTACTGCACGATGCTGTCGTGCGCCGAGGCGTCGGCGTCGAACGCGTTGCCGTCGCTGGCGAGCCCCCAGTACTTGGTGCCGGACACCTCGTTGTACTCCACGACGATGTCGTCGGTGTCCGCCCACCAGATGCCCACGTTGCCGTGGTTCTGCGCGGTCTTGTCGACGCGGTTGTGCGAGATGAGCGCCCCGGCGGCCTGCATCACCGTGATGCCGCCCGCGGAGATGTCGTGCACGTAGTTGTCTGTGACCTTCACCCCGAGGCTCGGCACGTACGGGCGGTAGCCGTCCGCCGGGACCGGCATGAAGTCCCAGAGGTCGTTCCAGCCCTCGCGCTGCATCCACGACGACCAGGTGACGATGCCGTAGGAGCGGGAGTCGGCGACTTCATTGCCCGTGATGGTGACGTTGCGGTAGTAGGTCGGCGTGGTCTGGCCCAGAGCCGAGACGATGATGCCACCGGCGGAGGGGTTCGACGCATTGGAACCGCTGTCGACGCCCTGGATGCCGTGCACGTAGTTGCCGGTGACGGTGATGTTCTCGACCTCGCCGTGATCGCGTGCCGTGATCTGGATGCCGATGCGCGGCGTGGTTCCCGCGCCGTTGTTGGTGACCTCGAACCCGGAGACCACCACGTTCTCCTGGTCGGAGATCTTGATCGCCGCGTCGACGTCACCACCGCCGGCGATGAGGGGCTTGGCACCGGCGCCGAAGGCGCCGAGCGTGATCGGAGCGCCCGCGGTGCCGGAGCCCTGCGGCGCGAGCTGGCCGTCCCAGCGCCCGCCGGCGGCGAACAGCACGCGGTCACCGGGGTCGAGCTCGGCGGCGTTCACCTTGTCGAGGCTGCGCCACGCGGAGCCGGGGGTGTGCCCGTCCGCGGTGTCGCTTCCGTTCGGTGAGACGTAGTACGTCTCGGGGGCGTCGCCGGTGTCCGCGGCGGCGCCCAGCGCCGGGGCGGCTGTCAGCGCTCCCGCGGCCACCAGGGTCGCTACGACGCCGGTCAGCGTCTTCGATGAATATCGCATCGCACTCCTCCGAAGTTAATAATTAAACAAGGTTTATTAACAGCAGAGGAGAGCGGGCCCGTCAACCCCTGGTCGCCGATTCAGCGCGCGACCGCGGGGATGAGCGGGTGGTCCGGGTCATAGAGCCTCGACTCGAACAGGTCGATCGCGTGCTTGAGGGAGCCGGTGAGCACCGCACGATCGCCCAGTGCCGAGATCGCGAGCTCCGGTGTCGTCAGGCACATCTCGGTCAGTGCGGCCCGCAGTGGTGTCACCAGGCGGTCGCCGGCCCCGGAGATGCCACCGCCGAGCACCACCACCTCGGGGTCGAGGGTGAGCACGAGCGCCGCGATCCCCTCTGCGAGGTCTGAGGCGTAGCCGTGCACCGCACGCTCCGCATCGGGGTCGCCCTGCGCGGCCCGGGTGAACACGTCGACGGCTCCGTGCGAGTGCGCGCCGGCCAGATGCGCGGATGCGCGGTGCCAGCCCAGCAGGCGCAGTGCGCCGATCTCGCCCGACATCCCGTGCGCGCCACGGTAGACGCGACCGTCGATGAGGATGCCGGCGCCGGTGCGAAGGCCGCAGTGGATGTAGACGAGGTTGCTGCGCCCTGCCGCGACGCCAGCCCAGGCCTCGGCTGCCGCGGCCAGGTGGCAGTCGTTCTCGACGCGGATCGGGCAGCTGAAGATCTCGCCGAGGGAGCCGGCGAGGTCTGTGCCGGTCCAGCCCGGCAGTGCATCGGAGAGTGAGACCTTGCCATCGGCGCTCACGGTGCCCGTGGTCCCGACACAGACGGCGGCGAGCATCTCGGGCGAGAGGCCGGATGCGGCGACGGCGGCGAGCGCGGTGCTGTGGGTCGCGGTCAGCCGCTCGTCGCGGCCGGCGGAGGGGTCGACGGCGACGGTCTGCTCCGCCAGTACAGCGCCCGTGGCGTCGGCGACTGCGGCGCGCACGGTCGCGGAGCCGATGTCGATGCCGAGTACATAGGCGCCGTCGGCACGCAGGGAGTAGACCCGCCCAGGGCGGCCGGGCTGGCCGGCCGGCGCAGGCTCCTCGACGATCCATCCGCTGTCGGAGAGGGCGTCGACGATGCCCTCTGCGGTGGGGCGCGACAGTCCGGTCTCCTGCGCGAGTTCGGTCAAGCCGATGGCGCCCCTGGTGCGAAGCGCGCGCATTGCGACGATCGTGTTCTGGCGCCGCAACCGCGATGTGTCCCCAGCCCGCATCCGTTACCTCCCTGTGTTGACAGAATCATACGATTTCTATATTAATGAAGGGTTCTTTAAAAAGTACTCATTCGCAAAGGAGCGTGGATGGAAGGCAGCATCCCCACCGTCGCCGTGATCGGCGCCGGACTGCGCAGTTCGGTCTACGCCGCCGAGGCGAAGCGGACCGGAGCGGCGCGGATCGTGGCCGTCGCAGAGCCCGACCCGTCTCGTCGCGAGGGGTTCGCCCGCGAGTACGGGATCGAGCCGGACAAGATCTTCGACGACTGGTCCGCGCTGCTGGATGCCGGCCGCCTGGCCGATGCCGTGATCGTGGCGACACAGGACCGGATGCACCTCGAACCGGCAGTCGCCGCCGCCGATCTCGGCTACCACATCCTGCTCGAGAAGCCGATGGCGCCGACCGAGGAGGAGGCCACGGCGATCGTCGAGGCCGCCGAGCGCAACGGGGTTATGCTGGCCGTCTGCCACGTGATGAGGTACTCCGCCTACACGCGACGACTGATGACGCTGCTCGCCGACGGGGTCGTGGGGCGCATCATCGACGTCCAGCATCTCGAACAGGTGGGCTGGTGGCACTTCGCACACTCGTTCGTGCGGGGCAACTGGCGTCGCGAGGACGAGTCCACCTCGATGCTGCTGGCCAAGGCCTGCCACGACCTCGACTGGATCACCTACGTGATGGGTGCGGTCCCGCGACGGGTGTCGTCGTTCGGCTCTCTGAACCACTTCCGCGCGGAGAACCGTCCGGAGGGCGCTGCCGACCGGTGCTGGGAGTGCCCGCTGAGCAGCAGCTGCGCATACTCCGCCAAGGAGTTCTACCTGGGCTGCCTCGGCGATCCCGAGAAGGAGTTCTGGCCGCTGTCGGCGGTCACGACCGACGCGACGCCTGCCGGCGTCGAGAAGGCGCTGCGCGACGGCCCGTACGGGCGATGCGTCTACGCGTCGGACAACGATGTCGTCGACAACCAGGTCGTCGCCCTGGAGTTCCCGTCCGGGGCGACCGCGACGGTCACGGTCACCGCCTTCGCCGCTCTCGAGCACCGCAAGACGCGCATCTTCGGCACCGAGGGATCGATCGAGGGCGACGGACGGATGCTGCGCATCCATGACTTCCTCACCGACACCCGCACTGAGATCGACACCGGCGACGGCGACGACGCATCCATGGCGGGTGGGCACGGCGGCGCCGACGGGGCGCTGGCCGAGGCGTTCTTCCGGGCCGTCCGCGAGGGCGACCCCGGACTGGTTCTCACGGATGGCAGGGCGAGCCTGGACAGCCATCGCGTGGTGTGGGCAGCAGAGGCTGCACGTCGCGACAGCACCGTCGTGACGATGGGAAAACAAGGAGAGGCAAGGCGATGAAGCACAAGACGATCCGCATCCTCACGGCGATGGCCGCCGTGGGGGCAATCACCCTGACGCTGGCCGGATGCGGTCAGAAGAACGGCGGAGCGACATCGGAGGGCGAGCAGGTGCTCGTCTACCGTTCGATCTGGAGCAAGGAGGAGCCGCAGGCGAAGATCCTGCAGACAGCCCTGGACGACTTCTCGAAGGCCGAGGACGTCAAAGTCGAGGTCGAGTTCCTCGGACGCACCGGCGGTGACGCGCTGAACACCGAGATCGCGGCCGGCAAGGGGCCCGACATGTTCGACGCCGGGTCCGACAACCTCCCGGCCTGGCGGGCGCAGAAGCTCGCACTGACGCTCGACGACGTGCTGAAGATGGAGATCCCCGGCGAGGGGAAGACCGTCGGCGAGACCTACCCGGAGTCGGTGCTGAAGGCCGCCTCCGACAAGGACGGACTCGGATTCATGCCGCACACGGCGATCTCGACCGCCGTCTGGTTCGACGCCGCGAAGCACCCCGACCTGGCATCCAACCCTCCGAAGAGCTGGGACGAGTTCATCGCCTACCTCGACTCGGCGAAGGCCGCGGGCCGCGTGCCGATCTGTCAGGACGGCACCGTGCCGTTCTACAACGTGTACTGGTTCTCGTCTGCGCTGCTGAACGCGAACGGCGCGGGCAGCCTGCTCGCCCTGCAGCAGAAGGCCGACGCCTGGGACGGCCCCGAGGTCAAGGAAGCCGCCGAACACGTGGCGCAGCTCGCAGCGGGCGACTACTTCCAGCCGAACTTCATGGCCACCAAGTACCCGGCCGCGCAGAACGACTGGATCCAGGGCAAGTGCGACCTGAACATCAACGGCACCTGGCTGGCCAGCGAGGTCGCACCGGCGACGCCCGAGGGCGCGAAGATCAGCTCCTTCCAGCTGCCCGTCGGCGGGAAGCAGTCGGTCGAGGTCGGCTCGCTCGGCCTCGCCGTGAACGCCAAGGGCAAGCACCCCGACGTGGCCAAGAAGTTCCTCGCGTTCTTCGCGCAGGAGAAGTACCAGGGCCTGATCTCCTCCGAGGCGAAGAACATCCCGGCTCGCGGAGACGTCGCCGCGCCCGAGGCGCTGAAGACCGCGCAGACCGCGATCGCCGACGCGAAGGCCGTGCACCTCACCTACGACACTGCGGCCGGGAACAAGTCCTGGTGGAACGACCTGTTCCTGCCGCTGGACGACCAGCTGCTCAGCGGCAAGATCAGCGCGGCCGACTTCCTCGCCCAGGGCAAGGACAAGACCACGCAGTTCCTGGCGGCGCAGTGACGATGTCCACCGCCGTGGAGACCGGGGCGGGTGCGGTCGCCGCGCCCGCCCCGGCGCCGGAGAAGAACAAGGGGAAGAAGCGTCCGCCGCTCCGTCCCGCTCGCGAGAGGGCGTTCTGGGGCTTTCTCACCCCGGCGCTCGTGCTCTACACGTTCATCTTCGTGCTGCCCTCGTTCTACGGGCTGTGGGTCAGCTTCACGAAATGGGCCGGCCCCGGATCCGAGATGACCTGGCGCGGACTGCAGAACTACGTCTCGCTGTTCCGCAACGAGGCGTTCCTGCGGTCCCTGTCCAACACCTTCGTCATGGCGATCGTCAGCGGCGTGCTGGTCTTCGGCATCACATTCCTGACGATGATGGTTCTGCGAGGGCTGAAGGGCCGGGCATTCATCCAGTCGGTCGTCTTCCTCCCGGTGATCGTCTCGCCGATCGCGGTCGGCGCGGCCGTCGGGTTCATGCTGAACCCGGACGGCATCGTCAACCAGCTGCTGGGAGCTCTCGGCATCCCTCCGATCGGGTTCCTCGGCCCCGACATGGTGTTCGGTTGCATCATCGCCGGCATCGTGTGGTCGTCGACCGGTCTCTACATCGCCCTGATGATCTCGGCGATGGACTCCATCCCGGACACCCTCTACGAAGCGGCCGACCTGGCCGGAGCCACGCTGTGGCAGAAGTTCCGGCTGATCACCCTGCCGCTGACCTGGGACGTGTTCGCCGTCGCGGCGGTGCTCTGGGTCGTCAACAGCCTGAAGATCTTCGAGATCGTGATCGCCTTCACCACGGGCGGTGCCGCCGGTGCCCCGCCGCTGCAGGCCCGCACGATCGCCGTGCAGCAGTACAACGCCATCGTCGTCAGCGGCAGTGTGCCCGACCTCGGCTCGGGCGCGGCGATGGGCATCATCGTGACGCTGCTCACCGTCATCCTCATCGTCCTCGTGCGGCGCATCACCAAGCGCGAGAGAGTGGAGCTGTCATGAGGGCGACCCGTCGCTTCCTGGGGAACGTGTTCTTCCCCTCCGTCACCGTCGCCCTGCTCTGGCTGTGGGTGCTGTTCAACCTGGTGTTCGTCGTGTGGATCGGCATCCAGTCGCTCAAGACGCCGAGCGAGGTCGTGCTCGACCCGTTCGGGCTGCCGAAGACGCCGCAGTGGCAGAACTACGCGACGGTCTGGGAGATCGGCCAGTTCTCCGCCGCGGCGTTGAACAGCGTCGTCATCACCGGACTCGGCGCGCTGCTCATCGTCGCGCTCGCCGCCCCTGCCGCCTACGTTCTCGCCCGCTCGACGCGTGCCATCGCCAGCCCGATGATCGCCTACTTCGCGATGGGACTGTCGATACCGCTGCAGACGCTCGCGGTGCCGATCGTCGTCGCCAAGCTCGGCGTCAGCACCTTCATGATCGACTGGGTCACCGGCTGGTGGGACGACCGGATCACCCTGCTCGTGTTCGAGGTGGTCTTCTCGCTGCCGTTCGCGGTGTTCGTGCTGTCCGGGTTCTTCCGGTCGCTGCCGAACGAGGTGGAGGAGGCCGCCGAGGTCGACGGCGCCGGAGCCGTTCGGCTGTTCCGCAGCGTCATCATCCCGCTCGCGAAGCCCGGGCTGACCACGGTGCTGGTGCTGAACATCATCGGCCTGTGGAACTCCGCGCTGCTGGTGATGCTCGTGATCTCGGAGTCCTCGCAGCGCACCCTGCCGGTCGCGCTGCTGAACCTGCAGTCCGCGATGCGATACAGCTCGGACTGGGGTGGTCTGTTCGCGGGCATCGCGATCCTCGTGTTCCCGATGATCGTGCTGTATCTCTGGGTGGGCAGGAGGATCATCGACGGGATGACGGCGGGTATCGGCAAATGAGCGCAGCGGGATCACGGTGGATCGACGGGCGGCAGGTGCTCTCCGGGGCCGTGCACTACTTCCGGGTGCATCCGGAGCAGTGGGCGGACCGGTTGGCACGTCTCGCAGCACTGGGGCTGAACACGGTCGAGACCTACGTCGCGTGGAACTTCCATGAGCCGCGCCGCGGCGAGCGGGACTTCACCGGATGGCGCGACCTGCCGCGGTTCATCGAACTCGCAGGCTCCGCGGGGCTCGACGTCATCGTGCGCCCCGGCCCGTACATCTGCGCGGAGTGGGAGGGCGGCGGGCTGCCGGCCTGGCTGGGCTTCGACGGCCCGGTGGCGCTGCGCACGGCGGATCCCGCGTTCCTCACGCCCGTGCGGGAGTTCTTCGCCGATCTGCTGCCGCGCATCGCGCCGCTGCAGGCCACGCACGGCGGTCCGGTGATCGCAGTGCAGGTCGAGAACGAGTACGGCTCGTTCGCGGACGACGCGGAGTATCTGCGCGCGATCCGCGACGCCCTCCTCGACGGCGGCATCGACGTGCCGCTGTTCACCTCGGACGGCCCGACCGACCTCATGGTCGACGGCGGCACGCTGCCCGGGATCACGCCGACGCTGAACTTCGGCAGCCGTCCCGCCGACGCGATGCGCTTCCTCGAGGAGCGCCTGCCGGGCACGCCGTTCTTCTGCGGCGAGTACTGGGCGGGCTGGTTCGACCACTGGGGCGAGGAGCATCATCGTCGCCCTGGCGTCTCCGCCGCCGGACCGGTGGCGGAGATCCTGCAGGCCGGCGGCTCGGTGAACATCTACATGGCGCACGGCGGCACGAACTTCGGACTGTGGTCGGGTGCGAATCACTTCGACGGCCAGCACCAGCCGACGGTCACGTCCTACGACTCGGATGCCGCGGTCGCCGAGGACGGCCGGCTCACGGAGAAGTTCCGCGCGCTGCGGGAGGTGTTCGTCGCCGCGTCTGGCGCGCAGCCGCCGGCGCCCCCGGCCGATCCCGTCTTCCTCGCACCGCGGCGACTGGCGGTCGAGCACGGCGCCGGCCTGCTGCCGGTGCTGGACGCGCTCGCTGAGCCCGGACCGGAGGCGCCGCTGCCGCTGAGCATGGAGCAGCTCCGGCAGAACGGTGGCCTCACCCGCTACATCGCGACACCGATCCTCCCGCGCGGCGAGGTCGAACTGCGGATCACCGGTCTCGCCGATCGCGCCACGGTGTTCCTCGACGGTCAGCGCCTCGGCATCCTGTCCCGGAACGCGCCCGCGGAATCGCTGACGGTCTCCGGCACCGGCGAGCGCCGACGGCTCGACATCGTCGTGGAGAGCCAGGGGCGGGTGAACTACGGGCCGCTGCTCGGCGAGGGCAAGGGCATCCTGGGCGACGTGCTGCTGCAGGGGGCCGGTGTGCGCAAGGTCACCGGCTGGCAGCACGCCTCGGCCGAACTGGACCGGATGCCGGAGTTCGCCGGCGTCGCCGACAGCGATGTCGCGGGGATCGCCCGCGCCGTCGTCGAGCTCGACGCGCCGGCTGACGCGCACCTCGCCCTCCCCGGCTGGGGCAAGGGCTTCGTGTGGCTGAACGGCTTCCTGCTCGGACGGCACTGGGAGATCGGGCCGCAGCTCACCCTGTATGCGCCCGCGCCGCTGTGGCGCGCGGGGCGCAACGAAATCGTGGTCCTTGAGATGGAGCACCGAGGCGACGTGATCGAGATCCGCGACCTGCCGCAGCTCGGCACGGTGACCGATTACGAGGAGTGGAAGGCCTGAGACGCTCCAGGGCGGCGATCGCCGCCCAGGGCTGCCTCAGGTCGCACCTTGCGTCGGCCGGCCGGCTCAGCCCGAGAAGCGGATGCCCCAGCGCAGCGTCCAGGTCTCGCCGGGAGCGAGGCGGCGAAGACCGCGGCCGGAGTTGAACGCCTCGGCGGGTGCGGTCATCGGCTCGATCGCGACGGCGAGCGTCTGCCCTGGGTAGCGGTCCGACGTGTAGACCTGCACGTAGTCGAAACCCTCTCCCTGCCAGAGCTCGGCGCTGCGTCCGTCGGGAGCCGTCAGCGACGTGCGCACCGCCCCGTCGGCATCGCGCAGCAGGGTCGCGAAGCCGGTGTCCAACTCGACGTCACCGAGCCGCTTCCCCGTGCGAAGGTCGGTGCCGCCGGAGACCGGGGACTCTCCGATCGGCAGCATCCGCTCGTCCGTCTCGAAGTAGGTCTCAGCGGGGATCCGCAGCACGAGTTCGTGCGGATCGACGTCGCCGATCGTGACGTACGGATGGGTGCCGAGGGCGACGGGGGCGTCATCCCGGGAGCGGTTCACGATCGTGTGCTCGACGTCGATCCCGGCATCCGTCAGTCGGTAGGCGACGGACGTGTCGAGGAGGTACGGATAGCCGGTCTGCGGCACGACGGTCGCGCGCAGGGTGAGCGAATCGGACGCCTCGGACTCGACCTCGTACGCCGTGAACCGGAGCAGCCCGTGGCTGGCGTTGCGCAGCTTCGGCTCGGTGATCGCGAGGGCGCGCTCGGTGTCGCCGTCCTGCCAGAGGCCGTCGCGGATGCGGTTCGGCCACGGCACCAGCACGACTCCGGAGCATCCCGGGGCGGGGGCGTCTTCGGGGAACGGCGGAACGATGTCGACCCCGCCGACGGTCAGATGGCGCAGCGAAGCGCCGACCTGCGCGATCTGCGCGGTCACGTCGCCGCGACGGAGATGATGCTGGATGCCGGTGGGGGAGGTCACCTGGTCATCGTACGGCGACCGCCCGCGCTGCGGGGACGGCCCCGCGTGGTCAGGCCTTCGCAGCGGCCCGCTCATCGAGGATCGTGGCGTGGTCGCTGCGCCGGAGGTAGTCGCGGATGGCGTCCCGGCTGCGGCTGAGGCATGCGATGCGCTCCTCGATCCCGTCGAGTTCGGTGGCGAGCATCTCGGCGACGGAGCGAGGGCAGGTCGGCTGATGCCTCGCCGCGGCGTCGTCGAGCGCGAGTATCTCCTTGACCAGGCGCGTGGTCAGCCCGGACTGCACGAGGCCGGCGATGCGCCGCACCTGTTCCACGTGCGCCTCGTCGTACGTGCGATAGCCGTTGGGCGCGCGGTGCGGGGCGAGCAGGGACTGCTGTTCGTAGTAGCGGATGAGGCGGGGAGAGACACCCGCGCGCTCCGCGAGTTCGCCGATCTTCATGCGTCTCCGATCGCTCTTTGAACAAAGCTTGACATTGACACTAGTGTCATACTTTACCGTCGTCCACATGACCGACAACACTCCTCTCCTCGCCGGCCCCGACGCCGCCGACATCCACCCTCCCGCCGGTGATCGCCTGCCCTGGCGATCCCTTCTGATCCTCGGTGCGGCGACGTTCACCATGGTCACCGCGGAGATGCTGCCCGCTGCGGTGCTCCCGCAGATGAGTCGCGGGCTGGGAGTGAGCGAGGCGCAGGTCGGCCTGCTCGTCTCCATCTGGGCCGCGGCCGTCGTGATCGGCAGCTTCCCGCTCGTACGCGTGACCCGGAGGCTTGATCGCCGCGTCGTCATCGCTGCAGCACTGGTGGCACTCGCGGTCTCGACGCTGCTTACCGCCGTCGCGCCGGTCTACACGATCGCCGCCGCTGCCCGCGTGCTCGGCGCGCTCGCTGTCGGGCTTCTCTGGGCGACGACGAACGCGCTGACCGCCGATCTCGTCCCCGGCCGCAGCCTGTCCCGCGCGGTCGCGGTCGTCCTCGGCGGAGCGACACTCGGGACGGTGATCGGTGTCCCGCTCGCCAGCGTGCTCGCACAGGCCGTCGGATGGCGGGCCGCGTTCGTCGGCGTGGCCGGTATCGCACTCGTCGCCGCGCGGGCCGTGCGGTTCGTGGCGGTGCCCGGCAATACGGAGCGGAGTGCCGCGGCCGGCGCCGGCGGGAGCGAAACGGACGGCCGGAAGCCGGTGAACGGCATCGGGCTGCTGCTGTCCGTGACGCTGCTGGTAGCACTTCTGCTCGTCGGTCACTACGGCGCCTTCACGTTCATCACGCGCCTCGTGCAGCCGACCGCAGCGATCGTGCCCGGGGGAACCGGCACCATGCTGTTCCTCTTCGGGCTGGCGTCGGCGGCAGGCATCGCCCTCGCGGGCCGATTCGGGGAACACACCCGTCTCGCGCTCGTGATCGCGGCGTTCGCCACCGGAGCCGCGGTGCTCGCGCTGTCCTTCGTCGAGGTCCACGTCGTCGTCGGGATCGTCGTCGTGGTCGCGTGGGCCGTCGTCTCCGGGGCCCTGCCGGCGCTGGCTCAGACGCTCATCATGCGGCTGGCCGGCCCCGAGCGACGGGGCTTCGCGGGGGCGCTGATCCCGGTGGTGTTCAACCTCGGGATCGCCGCCGGCGCGGCGCTCGCCTCGTTCGTGGTCGCCGGGCTGGGCATCGCGGCGCTGCCGTTGGTCGCGGCCGCCGTGATCGGCGTCGCGGCTGCCGGGCTGGCGCTCGCCCTCCGGCCGCGCGGAGCGACGGCCCCGCGGTAGCCGGGCACGGCTGTCCCGATCCGGCTCCCCCGGACGCCGGGGGGCTCCCAGGTGCCACCGGTACACTGGGGGAGTCGGCTTCGGGCAACCGCGTATCGCGGATCGTGTTCTGAATGTGTAGCCCAGGGGCCGATGGTTCATCACCATCACATGAATGGCCCCCGGCCGACGACTGCCCGGGTATGTCCGCCGCGCGCTGCGCGGAGCGGACGCTGTTCTCGTGTGTTCGAGACAGAGTAGGAAACTCCCGTGCCCAAGAATCACAAGCCCAAGGGCGGCCGCCCGTCGGCCAACTTCGAGCCCCGCTACGCCAAGAAGACGTCGTTCCGCGACCGTCACGCAGGCGGTCGTCCCACCGGTCGCGACGAGCGATCGGATGCCGGCGAGCGCCACGCCCCGAGCGGCCCCGGCAGCCGCTCGCCGAAGCACCGCGGCTACCGGCCCGAGTCCGAGGGGGCGCAGAAGCAGCGCTGGGGTGCATCCGAGCGCGCCGGTCGCGACGAGGCCCGCGGCATCCGCAACCGTGCCGAGTCGGGACGCCGCGAGGCGCCGCACCACGACCGCCGGTCGGACGACCGCGCGCCGCGCAACGACCGCTACTCGGGCGACCGCTCAGGGTATGGCACTCGTCGCTACGACGACGACCGTCGGTCGTCGGGCTCGTACAGCGACCGGAACGACCGGAACTCCTCGCGCGACGGTGCGCGTCGTGACGACCGTGGTGGCCGTCCTTCGTACGGCGACCGCGATCAGCGTCGTTCGTACGGCGACCGTGACGACCGTCGCTCGTACAACGACCGGAACTCGTCGGGCGACCGTGGCTACGACCGCAACTCGTCCCGCGACGGTGCGCGTCGTGATGACCGTGGCGGTCGTCCGTCCTACGGGGATCGCGATCAGCGTCGTTCCTACGGTGACCGCGACGACCGCCGTACGTCTGGCTCGTACGGTGACCGTGACGACCGCCGGCCCGCGGGCGACCGGAACGACCGCAGCTCTTCTCGCGACGGCGCTCGCCGCGACGACCGCGGTGGTCGTCCGTCCTACGGCGACCGCGACCAGCGTCGCTCCTACGGTGACCGCGACGACCGCCGTACGTCGGGCTCGTACGGTGACCGCGACGGCGCTCGCCGCGACGACCGAGGCGGCCGCCCGTCCTTCGGTGACCGCACCGAGCGCCCGCGTCACTCGGACGACCGTCGTGGCGGAGCATCCCGCCCGTCCTACGGCGACCGCTCTGCTCGCGACGACCGTCGTGAGCGCGACGCCCGCCCGACCCGCAGCGACTGGAACCGTCCGGCAACGGTCGCGGCGCAGCAGCAGGTCGAGGACGTCGTGCACGAGCGCCTCGAGGCGCAGACCGTGCAGGCCGCGGAGGTCGCCGATGTGACCTTCGCCGACCTCGCTCTCGGCTCGAACATCGTCGAGGTGCTCGCGAACATGGGCGCCGAGAAGCCGTTCCCGATCCAGGCCGCGTCGATTCCGGCCGTGCTCCAGGGCCGCGACGTGCTGGCTCGCGGTCGCACCGGCTCGGGCAAGACCATCGCGTTCGGTGCTCCGTTGGTCGAGAGCATCCTGCTCTCGCAGAAGGGCAAGAAGCGCGAGTTCGCCCGCGCGCCGCGCGCGATCATCCTCGCCCCGACCCGCGAGCTCGCCCTGCAGATCGACCGCACCGTGCAGCCGATCGCCCGCAGCGTCGGCCTGTTCACCACGCAGATCTACGGCGGCGTGCCGCAGGCCCGTCAGGTGGGCGCGCTGAAGAAGGGCGTCGACATCGTCATCGGCACCCCCGGCCGTATCGAGGACCTCATCAACCAGGGCAAGCTCGACCTCTCCGAGGTGCGCATCGCCGTGCTCGACGAGGCGGACCACATGTGCGAGCTGGGCTTCGTCGAGCCGGTGCAGCGCATTCTGCGTCACACGGGCACCGCCCTGGAGAACGGCGCTTCCTCGCAGAAGCTGTTGTTCTCGGCGACCCTCGACCGCGAGGTCGCCTCGCTGGTGGATGAGTTCCTCGTCGACCCGGCCGTCTTCGAGGTCGCCGGCGAGACGCAGGACTCCGGCACGATCGACCACCGCGTGCTGGTCGTCGAGCACCGCGACAAGGCCGACATCCTGTCGTCGCTCGTCGACCGCGACGGCCGCACCCTGGTGTTCAGCCGCACCCGCGCGTTCGCCGAGATGCTCGCCGAGCAGTTCGAGGATGCCGGCATCCCGGCCGTCTCGCTGCACGGTGATCTGAACCAGGCCAAGCGCACCCGCAACCTGGAGAAGCTGACCCGCGGCAAGGTGAACGTGCTGGTCGCGACGGATGTCGCCGCCCGCGGCATCCACGTCGACGACATCGACCTGGTCGTGCAGGCGGATGCCCCGGACGAGTACAAGACGTACCTGCACCGCGCCGGCCGCACCGGTCGCGCGGGCCGTTCCGGCACCGTCGTCACGCTGATCACGCGGCACCGCCGTCGCCGGATGGAGGAGCTGCTGGAGCGCGCCGAGATCGACGCGCCGTTCGAGCAGGCCGCCCCCGGCGACGACCTCATCGAGGAGCTCGCCGGTCGTCTGCCCTCGGACGCCGACCTGACCGCCTGATCCGTTCGTTCGCCGATGCCCCTCCTGGTCCACACTGACCAGGAGGGGCATCGGCGTCAGTGCCCCTAATCTGAACGGGTGGAGTGGCAGGGATTCGCGTCGGCGGGATGGTTATCGATCGCCTTTCTGGCGGCTGCCGTCGCCGGCATGCAGGGGCGGGGCAAGCTGTGGTGGTTCTTCATCACGATGATCTTCGGACCGCTCGCGCTGTTCTTCCTGGCCATCTGGTCGGAGCCGCTGCGCAAGGGCGACGCCGACGACTGACTGTCGGGGCCTCACCTAGGGTGGGTCCCGTGCCGTTCATGCTTCCGTCCTCCGTTCCGCTCGTTGAGCGATGGCAGAAGGACGAGGCGACGACGATGGGCGCGGATGTCGCGGCCTAAGCGCTGCGCGACGACTACGAGCGGTGGGATCGGTGGGGCTGGGGCTTCATCGCCTACTTCGGGGTGGTCGTCGGGACGCTGTTCCTCGGCCTCGCGCTGGAGATGACCATCGGCTTCGGGGCGGGGGACCTGATCTTCTCGGCGATCGCCTCACTCTTCGCCCTGGTCGGCCTGGCGATGGCGGTCCCCGGTGGGATCGCGTTGCACCGGCTGTGGAAGACGGGGCGACAGCTGTCCCGCGCAGCGGCGTGGTGGCTGCGGCTGCCCTACACGCTCGGCGGTCGCGAGCGGCACGCGACCGGTTGGATCGAGGTCCGCGTGGTGAACTACGCGCCCCGGATCATCGCGCGCATCGCGACCTGTTCGTTGTCGTTCCTCATCGGCATCTTCGGCCTGTCCATGGTCTTCTTCCCCGAGCGCGGCGAGATCCCGCTCGTCGCCGGCACCCTCTTCGTCATCGGACTCTTCTCGATGCTGTGCTCGATCGGCCAGATGGGCGGCGTCATGAACATCGTCCGCGGGATCAGCGAGCGCGACCCGTTCTGGACGCGGCTGCGGGACTCGTTCAAGAGGGATGCCGACTGAGCTCAGCCCAACTCGTGCTCGTGCACAGCGGTCGTGAGTGCCGTGCCGTTGAGGTCGAGGTAGAGCACGCTCTCGGTCACGGTCAGCGTCATCGTGTTCCGGCGCTCGATCAGCGGGGTTGCCGAGTCGATGAAGCCCGGGTCGAAGCTGTACACGCGGATGTTCTCGGCGCGGTGGATGCGCTTGTCCGCCCACGGCGCCATGACCTTCGCCGGGTCGCGGTGCGTGTACACGACCGTGCGCTCGGCGAGCCGGCTGCCGTAGTGGAGTCGCTCGGCGTCGGGCGCGCCGACCTCGACCCAGACGGTGATCGCGCCGGTGAGGTCGCGCACCAGAACGGCCGGCTCCTCGGTCGACGAGACGCTGCCCCCGAACGTGATGCCCTCGGCGTACTCCAGCCCGTAGGCGAGCACGCGGGTGAGCATGAACGCGTCGGTCTCGGACGGATGCCGCGCCACACGCAGCGAGAAGTCGTCGTAGACACCGCGGTCCATGTCCGCGAGCTGCACGTCGAAGGTGTGCATGGTCGAGCCGATTGCCATGCTTCGAGCCTACGGGTGCTCAGAACAGCATCTCCGCAGCGGCCGGCCCGGCCGCAGGGGTCGGCGAGATGCGTTCGCGCATGATGCCCCGCATCCGGTCATGATCCTCCTCGGACTCGGCGTACAGCCCGTGCGAGCGGATCAGCGGCCGCATCCGCCGGGCGAGCCACTTCTTGTAGTCCTTCGGCGCCTCGGCCGCGGCGCCCGGATACATCGCCCGGTACGACGAGACCAGATCCGGCCGGTACTGCTCCAACCACTGGAAGAACCACGGCTTCACTCCGGCCCGCAGATGCAGCACGCCGTACACGACGTGGTCGGCACCGGCATCCTTGATGCGGGAGAGCGCAGCGTCGACGTGCGCGACCGAGTCGGTGAGGTGCGGCAGCACCGGCATGAGGAAGACGCCCACGCGGAACCCGGCATCCGTCAGCGTCTGCACCGTGTCGAGCCGCGCCTGCGTCGACGGGGTGCCCGGTTCGATGGCGTGCTGCAGCTCGTCGTCGTACATGGCGATCGACATCTGCACATCCACGCGCACGCGTCTCGCCGCCTCGACGAGCAGCGGGATGTCGCGCCGCACCAGCGTGCCCTTGGTGAGCAGTGAGAACGGCGTGCCCGATTCGGCCAGGGCCCGGATGATGCCGGGCATGAGCCGGTACCGTCCCTCGGCGCGCTGATAGGGGTCGGTGTTGGTTCCCAGCGCGACGGTCTCGTGCTTCCAGGAGCCTCGTCGCAGTTCGCGCTCGAGCACCTCCACGACGTTCGTCTTCACCACGATCTGCGAGTCGAAGTCGTGCCCGGCATCCAGGTCGAGGTACTCGTGCGTCCCTCGCGCGAAGCAGTACACGCAGGCATGACTGCATCCCCGATACGGGTTCACGGTCCAGCTGAACGGCATGCGCGAAGCGCCGGGCACGCGGTTCAGCGCCGACTTGGACAGCACCTCGTGGAACGTCATCCCGGCGAACTCGGGCGTGGTCACCGAGCGCACGATGCCGGTGCGGTTCTCCAGACCGGGGAGCGCATCCCCGTCGGCCTCGTCGATCGTCTGCCCCTGCCACCGCATGCACTCATTCGAACAAAACAACGATGTTAAGTCAAGACGGACTCGTGATTTCGTTCGATCAGGAATGCCGCGTCGGCGTGCGTCAGAATTGACCCATGAGCGTCATGCAGCCCCGGCATGCCGCGTCGCCCCCTCGAGCCGCGTTCTACGCCCTGCCCATCGGCCTGCTGGTGACGGCGCTGGCCTCGCTGTGGGCGCTGGCTGCTCCAGGCGGCATCCCCGATCCTGCCCACGCCGCGGCCCTGGTGCCCCCGGCAGCCGCTTCGGTGAAGTCGCTGCCTGCGATCGAGATCGAGTCCGTGGCTGTCGTCGATCCCTGCGCCGATCCCGACGTGACAGCCGCGCTCGCCGCGCGGAACGACTCCGCGGTGATCGCCGCCTTCGGTGGGGCGGACGCGTTCCGCACGTCGATCGCCTCGGGCTCGGCGCCGTGCATCCCGATGAACGACCCCTCGCACGTGTGGGTGGTGGTCAACAAGGCCCGCGCGCTCTCCCCGCTCGACTACGCCCCCGGATCCCTCGCGGGCAGCGGACTGACGACGACGACGCGCTCCGGCACGGCGCGCGACGACGTCGCCTCCGCCCTCGCCGAGCTCGCGTCGGCGGCGGCGGATGCCGGCGCCGGCCGCATCGGCGTCAACAACGGCTACCGGTCCTATGCCCTGCAGGTGCGCACCTACGGCCAGCATGTGCAGAGCGAGGGCCGAGCGGGCGCCGACGCGGTGTCTGCCCGCCCCGGCTACAGCGAGCACCAGACCGGGCTCTCTGCCGACATCGTCGCGTGCAGCCCCGACTGCGGCGGCATCCACTCCTTCGCGGGCACAGCGCAGAGTAACTGGGTCGCCCAGCACGCGTGGGAGCACGGGTTCATCGTGCGGTACGAGGAGGGGCACACGGCGACGAGCGGCTATGTCGCCGAGCCGTGGCACGTGCGGTACATCGGTAAGGAGCTCGCCGCGGCCTATCACGCGGGAGGGTTCCACACCCTCGAGGAGTTCTTCGGACTGCCCGCAGCCCCCGACTACGTCGGCTGACCGGACGCGCTCCGCTCCGCGGCATCCGTCCGTGCCGCGGCCCGGCGCAGCATCGCGGCGCCGGCGAGGCCGAGCAGCAGGAACCCGGATGCGATGATCAGCGCCCAACGCACGCCATCGGTGAACCCCGTGGACAGCGCGGCCACCGCATCCGCCGTGTGGGTGCCGAGCGGACTCGACGCGCCCTGCTCGCGCAGCTGCGCGATGCTGGTACCCGCCGACTCCCTCGTCGCTGAGGCCAGCTGGTCGGCGGCGCTGCCGGTCACCCCGGCTGCGCTCAGCGCGGACGGCAGAGTCAGGGCGAGCGAGATCGACAGGGCCGTCCCGGCGAATGCCGTGCCCAGCGCCGAGCCGATCTGCCGCACCGTGCTCTGTGTCGCGGACCCCTGCCCCGACACGTCCACCGGCACGTCGCGCAGCACCGTTCCGGTCAGCTGAGCGGATGCCAGGCCGAGGCCGAGCCCGTACACGACCAGCGGCAGGGCGATCAGCCATCCGGGGGTCGTCGGCTGCATGATCAGCACCAGTACGAACACCCCGAGTACCTCGAGCCCCAGACCGATCAGCACGACGCCCGGTGCGCCGAACCGCGCCGCCAGATGCCGGGCCGCCGCTCCGGACGCGAACGCCCCGAGCGCCATTCCGGCGAGCACGAGCCCGGCGCCCATGACGTCCATCGCGAGCGCGTTCATCAGGTACAGCGGCAGCACGAAGATGATCGCGAACTCGCCGACCGCGACCATCGCCGCGGTCAGATTGCCCCACGAGAACGTCGGCAGCGTGAACAGCTTCAGGTCGAGCAGCGCCGCCCGCCGCACCTTCTCACGATGCCTCTCCCAGCGCACGAACAACAGCAGCGCCACCACGGCAATCGCCAACGCGATCGGAACGGGCGAGAGCGGAGCGTCCGCCGGCCAGGTTCAGCCGAAGATCCTCATCTCGGCCTTGGACGACCACCACCCCAGATCCGGCCCCTCGATCACGGCGAACACCAGAGCTCCGAAGCCGATCGCGCTCAGCAGCGCGCCGTCCACGTCGACGCCGGGCAGCGGCTCGGCTCCGCGCGTCTCTGGCACCAGCAGGATGCCGCCGATCAGCACCAGCAGGCCCAGTGGCACGTTCACCAGGAAGATCCAGTGCCACGACGCCCATTGCGTCAGCGCACCGCCGGCGAGCGGGCCGATCGCGGCGGCCCCCGAGATCACCGCGCCCCAGATGCCGAACGCCGCCGCGCGATGCCTGCCGCGGAACACGGCGTTCACCGTGGACAGCGTCGACGGCATGATCAGCGCGGCGCCGACGGCCTGCACCGCCCGCGCGCCGATCAGCGAACCGGCGGATGCCGCGGCCGCGGCCAGTACGCTGCCGCCGATGAACACCACCACGCCGATGAGGAACAGCCGCTTGCGGCCCCAGCGGTCGGCGAGGCGCCCTGTCGACAGCAGGAGTGCCGCGAGCACGACGGCGTAGAGACTGTTCACCCACTGCGCATCCGTGAGGTTCAGATGGATGTCCTGGATGATGTTCGGCAGCGCGACGCCGACGATCGTGCCGTCGAGCACGATCATCCCCAGCCCTGTGGCCAGGACGGCGAGACCCGCCCAGGCTCGACGCGAAGGAGCGGTCTCGGTGGCGGGGGACGGGGAAGTGGTCACGCTCTCATCACAGCACGCGTCGGGCGGCGGAGCATCCATCATTCGATCGAAAACGCCGTCTTGCGGCAATCGACAAACGCGGAACCGAGTCCCGCGAAACTTGGGATGCATAGTCACAACGGACTCCCGTCGCGGCATCCGGCGACCGTAGACTCGCGGCATCGAAGACGCTGAATCACGCCTGGAGGAGTGAGATGGAACGCGACATCTACGAAGAGGACCACGAAGCCTTCCGCGACCTGGTCAAGGACTTCGTCAAGCGCTACGCCACCAACGAGAACATCGAGAAGTGGGAGGCGGCGGGCGAGATCGACCGCGCCACCATGCTCGCCGCGGGCGAGGCCGGTCTGATCGGCCTGTCGGTCCCCGAGGAGTTCGGCGGCGCAGGCATGCTGCAGGACTACCGCTTCCGCACCATCGTGATGGAAGAGGTCATCGCCGCCGGAGCGGGCTCGCTCGCCGGCGCCTTCGGCATCCAGGACGACCTGGCCGTGCCGTACCTCGTGCACATGGGCACGCAGGAGCAGAAGGAGAAGTGGCTGCCCCGCATGGCCACCGGTGAGGTGCTCGGCGCGCTCGCCATGACCGACCCGGGCGCCGGCTCCGACTTGCGCGGCATCAAGACCAACGCGAAGAAGGTCGACGGCGGCTACATCCTGAACGGCGCCAAGACGTTCATCTCGTCGGGCACGACCGCCGACATCGTCGTCACGTTCGTCAAGACCGGTGAGGGCAACCGTCCCGACGCGTTCAGCCTGCTGATCGTCGAGAAGGGCATGGAGGGCTTCGACCAGGGCAAGAAGCTCAGCAAGATGGGCTTCCACGGCTGGGACACCGCCGAGCTGAGCTTCACCGACGTCTTCATCCCCGACGAGAACCTGATCAGCGGCAAGGAGGGCATGGGCTTCATCCAGCTGATGATGAACCTGCCTCTCGAGCGCCTGTCGATCGGCGTCGCCGCGGCAGCCGCCATGCAGGCGGCGTTCCAGTGGACCCTCACCTACACGAAGGATCGTGAGGCCTTCGGCGAGCGCATCGCCGACTTCCAGAACACCCGCTTCCGCCTGGCCGACATGGCCGCGACGACGGATGCCACGTGGGCGTACATCGACCGCGCGCTGCTGGCCTACAAGGACGGCAAGCTCTCGGCCGAGGACGCCGCGAAGGTGAAGTTCTGGGCGACCGAGCGCGAGTGGGAGCTGCTCGACATGGGCGTGCAGCTGCACGGCGGCTACGGCTACATCATGGAGTACCCGATCGCGAAGGCGTTCACCGACGCCCGCGTGCACCGCATCTACGGCGGCACGAACGAGATCATGCGCGACCTGGTGGGCAAGCAGCTCGTCGGCAAGCGCTGACACACGCTGAGTAGAAAGGCCGCCCGGATGCATCCGGGCGGCCTTTGCGTTCTCTCAGAGATCAGGGCACAATCCCAGCCCATTCCCTGATTGCGAGGCGCTGAATGGAAGAGGAAAGTCCCGCGCGCTACCCCCGCAGACAGACTCGCTACGGCCGCCACGCGAGCATGAGTCGGGAGGTCTGCCATGATTCCTCATCGTGCCGGCGCGAAGCGTCGGCTGCTGTTCCCCGCGCTGCTGGTCGCCGCGGCATCCGTCATCCTGGCGGGATGCTCGGCCGGCGGCGGAAGCGGGGGCACCGCCGCGCCGGCGAACGCCAACGCCCCGGACAAGGCGGCGAACACCATCTCCTGGGCGCTTCCGCCGGCCACCGTGCCGAACTGGATCTGGCCGTTCTCGCCGATCGCCGACTTCAGCGTCACGAACTCCGAGATGCAGCTGATGCTGTACCGCACGCTGTACTGGTACGGCGACAACGGCAAGACCGGCGTCGACTACTCGCTGAGCCTCGCGCAGAAGCCGGTGTTCAGCCCGGACGGCAAGACGATCACCATCACCATGAACCCGTACACGTGGTCCAACGGTGAGAGCGTCACCGCCCAGGACGTCATCTTCTGGATCAACATGGACAAGGCCGAGAAGGCCAACTACGCCGGGTACGCACCGGGGCAGTTCCCGGACAACATCGTGTCCGCCACGGCCAAGGACGACAAGACGCTCGTGCTGACCACGGACAAGGCGTACAGCCAGGAGTGGTTCCTGATGAACCAGCTCAGCCAGATCACGCCCATGCCGATGGCCTGGGACATGACCAGTGCCAGCCAGAAGGGCACCTGCGCGACCGATGTCAGCGGCTGCAAGGCGGTGTTCAGCTACCTGCAGGCGCAGTCGAAGGACCTGCCGTCCTACGCGAAGAGCCCGGTGTGGTCGGTCGTCGACGGACCGTGGATGCTGAAGAGCTTCAACTCCGACGGCCACGTCGCATTCGTGCCGAACACGAAGTACTCCGGCCCCGTCAAGGCGCAGGTCAAGGAATTCGACATGGTGCCGTTCACGACGGATGCCGCGGAGTTCAACGTGGTGCGGTCGGGCAAGACCCTCGACATCGGGTACATCCCGACGCAGGACATCGCCCAGCCCAAGCCCGCGTCGAGCGCTCCGGATGCCGCGGGGCCGAACCCGTTGAGCCAGGACTACCGGCTGCTGCCGTGGTTCCTTTACGGGTTCAACTACTTCCCGATCAACTACAACAACCCGAAGACCGGCCCGATCTTCTCGCAGCTGCCCGTTCGTCAGGCGCTGCAGTCGATCGTCGATCAGCAGGGGGTGATCAGCTCCACGGCCAAGAACTACGGCGTCGAGACCACGGGTCCCGTGCCGCTGTTCCCGGACAGCCCGCTGATCTCGCAGTCCGAGAAGAACAACCCGTATCCGTTCAGCATCGCGAACGCCACGAAGTACCTCAGCGACAACGGCTGGAAGGTCGTGCCGAAGGGCGAGACGACGTGCGTGAAGCCGGGAACGGCGAAGGGCGACTGCGGGGCGGGCATCGCGGCGGGTACCGCGCTGACCTTCTCGCTGCCGTACGCCAGCGGCAACGCGACGATCGACACCGCGATGGCCTCGATGAAGTCGAACGCCGCGCAGGTCGGCATCACGCTGAACCTGAAGCCCGAGCCGTTCAACCAGGTGACCTCCACCGCCGTGCCCTGCAAGGGTTCGGGATGCACCTGGGACATGGGCAACTGGGGCGGCGGCTGGGTGTACGCACCCGACTACTACCCGACCGGTGAACTGCTGTTCGCCACGGGCGCCGGTTCCAACTCCGGCAGCTACTCGAGCTCCGAGCTCGACAGGCTGATCGCAGCCACCAACACCACCAGCGGCAACGAGGTGATGCAGGCGTACGAGGACTTCATGGCGCAGAACGTGCCCGTGATCTACCAGCCCAACTACACCTACTCGCTCACCGAGGTCGCGAACGGCGTGCAGGGCTACGACCACAACAACCCCTACGGGGCCATCACCCCGGAGGAGTGGCACTACTGAACGGTGCTCGCGACTGATCCATCACTGACGACGCGACGAGCACGATGGGAGGCACGCGATGATCGGATACATCATCAGGCGCCTGCTGCAGGCCGTGCTCGTCGTGCTCGTCGTGACTGTGATCGTCTTCATCCTGCTGCACTCGCTGCCGGGCGGTCCGGCACGGGCCATCCTCGGTCCGCGGGCGACGCCGCTCCAGGTGGCCCAGTTCAACGCCCAGAACGGCTTGAACCAGCCGCTGGTCGTGCAGTACTTCACGAGCGTGTTCGGATGGTTCACCGGCAACTTCGGCTACTCGTACGTGCTGAACCAGTCGGTGGCATCCCTGCTCGCCGAGCGGCTGCCCAAGACCATCATCCTGGCGCTGCTCGCCCTGATCCTCACCGTGATCGTCGCGATCCCGGTGGGCATCTATCAGGCCGTGCGGCGCAACCACGTCTTCGACTACGTCGCCACAGGCCTGTCCTTCATCTTCTACGCGGCGCCGACGTTCTTCCTCGGCCTGATCCTCATCGAGATCTTCTCGTCGTACCTGGGCTGGTTCCCGCCGGAGGCGCCGCAGTCCGACGGCGTGATCCCGATCTTCCAGCAGTTCCCCGCCATGGTGCTGCCGATCGTCACGCTCGCGCTGCTGAGCATCGCCGGTTTCTCGCGCTACATGCGCTCCTCGGTGCTGGACAACATCGGTCAGGACTACGTGCGCACCGCGCGCGCGAAGGGCGCCTCGTCGTCGCGCGTGCTGTGGCGGCACGTGCTGCGCAACGCGCTGATCCCGATCATCACCCTGCTCGGTCTGTCGCTGCCCGCGCTGTTCGCCGGCGCGCTCATCACCGAGTCGATCTTCAACTTCCCCGGTATGGGGCTGCTCTTCTGGCAGGCGGCGCAGCAGTCCGACTACCCGGTCGAGCTCGGCGTCGTGATCGTCACGGCCTTCGCCACAGTGCTGGGCAACCTGCTCGCCGACCTGTCTCTGGCCGCGATCGATCCGCGGGTGGCGCTATGAGCACCACGCTGCGCACCGGAACCGCGGTGGACCAGGTCGGCGCCACCGGCCCTGCCCCCGGGACGGAGCCCCGCGCGGCCGCGGGGCGTCTCGAGGGCAGGCCGAAGAGCCTGTTCCGGCTCGGCTTCGAGGTGTTCGTGCAGAACCGTCTCGCCATCGTCGGGCTGGTCGTCATCGCCCTGGCGATCCTGTTCTGCTTCGTCGGCCCGTTGATCTATCCGACCGATCAGGTCACGGTGAACCTGGCGGCGGCGAACCAGGCGCCGGGCCCAGGGCATCCGCTCGGCACCGACGGGTCGGGGTACGACGTGCTCGGCAGGCTGATGGTGGGCGGGCAGACCTCGCTCATCGTCGGGCTCGCCGCGGCGGCGATCGCGACGATCGTCGGCACCCTGTGGGGCGCGGTCGCCGGGTTCTTCGGCGGTGCGATCGACGGAATCATGATGCGCATCGTCGACGCGCTCCTGGCCATCCCGATCCTGTTCCTGCTGCTGTTCCTGGTGACGATCGTGCGACCCTCGCTGCCGGTGATGATCTTCGTGATCGGGTTGACCGCCTGGCTGGTCCCTGCGCGACTGGTCCGCGGCGAGGCACTCACCCTGCGCGTGCGCGAATACGTGCAGGCGGTGCGCGTGATGGGCGGATCGTCGTGGCGGTCGGTCAGCCGGCACATCATGCCGAACGTCATCGGCACCGTTATCGTGAACGCGACGTTCCAGGTGGCCGACGCGATCCTGCTCGTCGCCTATCTCGGCTACCTGGGACTCGGCATCTCGCCGCCCGCCACCGACTGGGGCGCGATGCTGAGCAACGGCACCCAGTACGTGTTCCTGAACTACTGGTGGCTGATCTATCCGGCCGGTCTCGCGATCATCCTCGTGGTGGTCGCGGTGAACCTCGTCGGCGACGGACTGCGCGATGCGGTCGAGGTGCGCCTGCAGCAGCGGTGATGGGGGAGAGATGGCGCTTCTGGAGGTCTCCGAGCTGAGGGTCGACATCCGGCTCAGCAAGACGGTCGTGCACGCGCTCGACGGCGTCTCGTTCACCGTGGATGCCGGCGAGACGGTCGGGCTGGTCGGCGAATCCGGATGCGGCAAGACCATGACCGCGATGTCGATCGAGCGACTGCTGCCGTCCGGCGGTCACATCACCGACGGCGAGGTGCTCTTCGACGGCAGGGACCTGACGAAGCTGTCGGAGCGAGACCTGCAGCAGATCCGCGGCGGCGACATCGGCATGATCTTCCAGGACCCGATGACCAGCCTCAACCCGGTGCAGACGATCGGCGAGCAGGTCGCGGAGCCGCTGCTGCTGCATCGCGGGTTCTCCGGTGCGGCGGCCCGGGAGGAGGTCGTCGAGATGCTGAAGCTCGTCGGAATCCCGCATCCGGAGCAGCGGCTCGGCAGCTACCCGCATCAGCTCTCCGGCGGACAGCGGCAGCGCGTGATGATCGCGATGGCGCTGATCTGCCGACCGAAGCTGCTGATCGCCGACGAGCCGACCACCGCCCTCGACGTGACCGTGCAGAAGCAGATCCTCGAGCTCATCGACCGGCTGAAGGCCGAGCTGGGCATGGCGGTGATCCTGATCACCCACGACCTCGGCGTGATCGCCGGCCGGGCCGATCGGGTCGTCGTGATGTACGCCGGGCGGGTGGCCGAGACCGCCGAGACGCAGGTGCTGTTCGACCGGCCGCGGCACCGCTACACCGAGGCGCTGTTCGAGGCCCTTCCCGAGCGCGCCGCGGGTACAGGGGAGAGGCTGTACTCGATCCCGGGGCTGCCGCCCGATCTCATCGACCGCCCGAACGCGTGCCCGTTCGCGCCGCGCTGCCGCTTCGCGGTGGAGCGGTGCCGCACCGAGGTGCCGCCGCTGGAGAGCGCCGACGACGTGGACCCGACGCATGCCTTCGCGTGCTTCGTGCCGCGCATGGAGCCGATGCCGGCGATGGCCGATGCCGTGGTCGCCGAGCGCGCGCCGGCGGATGCCGAGACGCCTGCGGATGACCGGGAATGGGTCGCCCCGACCCGCTTCATCCCCGCCGACGGCACCCCGCTGCTCGAACTCGACGACCTGGTGAAGGACTTCCCGGTGACCGGCGGCGGCCTGCTGCGCCGTGCGGTCGGCACCGTGAGCGCCGTGGCCGGGGCATCCCTGCGGATCGGGCGCGGGCAGACGCTGGGGCTGGTCGGCGAGTCAGGATGCGGGAAGACCACGCTCGGCCGGCTCGTGGTCGGCCTGGATCTGCCCAGCTCCGGACGCATCCTGTTCCGCGGTCGCGAGCTGAGGCACCGCCGACGGCGCGACCCGCGCGAGGACAGTCGCAACGTGCAGTTCATGTTCCAGGACGCGTACGCTTCGCTCGACCCGAGGATGCGGGTGCGCGCGATTCTGAGGGAGCCGCTGGAGATCCAGCACGTCGGCACCGCGCGCGACCGCGACCGGCGCGTGGACGAGCTGCTCGAGGCGGTCGGCCTGCCGAAGCGTGCGGCCGAGCGGTACCCGCACGAGTTCTCCGGCGGCCAGCGGCAGCGCATCGGCCTGGCGAGGGCGCTCGCGCTGCAACCCGCGCTGATCGTCGCCGACGAGCCGGTGTCGGCCCTGGACGTGTCGATCCAGGCGCAGGTGCTGAACCTCATGAAGCAGCTGCAGCGCGAGCGCGAGCTGACCTATCTGTTCATCAGCCACGACCTGTCCGTGGTGCGATACCTGTCCGACGTGATCGCCGTGATGTACCTGGGCAAGGTCGTCGAGATCGGGCCGGCCGCCGAGGTGTATGCGGCCCCGCAGCACCACTACACACGCGGCCTGATCGACGCGATCCCGGTCGCCGACCCTGCAGCCGAGCGCTCGAAGGCGAAGCTCGGTGTGAGCGGTGAGTTGCCCAGCGCGATGGATCCGCCCAGCGGATGCCGGTTCCGCACCCGCTGTCCCGCCGCGCAGGACATCTGCGCGCAGGTCGAGCCGATGCTGCGCGTCGGTGGCGGTCCCGCACAGGATGCCGGGGAGCCGGGCGCCCACCGGGTCGCCTGCCACTTCCCGCTCGAGGCCGCGTCGTTCCTCGACGCCGCCGCGCACCGGCCCGAGGGGATGGGGCCGGTGCGCGAGACCGGCCGCCACCCCGCGTCCTGATCCGGCTCGCCTTGCGTACTGGCGGGACTCGCCCTTCTTGGCCGCCATCCTCTGCTCCGGTCTCACCCATTGCGGGTGTGGAGGCGGGAACACCCGCATCCGTTGGGACCGGAGCAGCTGTGCGCTCTGTTCGGGTTGCAGATGGCGGACGGTTCTGCATCCGGCGGCGGGACTAACCGCGTGGCATTCGCCGTCTGCAGATCGGTCCTCCGGGTGCAACGGTAGCAGTGAAGTTACTACCAGAGTAGCATCGGCCTATGTCGTACACGAAAGTCAGCCTCAGTCTCAGCGAGGACGACGTGACGTTCCTCGACATTGAGGCCGTCAGTGGTCGGTACGCATCGCGATCGGCCGCCGTGCAGGATGCCGTGCGACTGCTGCGGGAGAGCCGACTGGCGGATGCCTATGCCGAGGCCTACGCCGAGGGGTACGACGAGGACTGGGATGCGGCATCCGACGACGGACTCGCATCGGCATGACCGTGGCATCCGTGCTTCGACGGGGGCAGATCGTGCTGGTCGCAGTCGACCCGGCCGTCGGTTCGGAGGCGGCGAAGACGCGGCCTGCCGTGGTGGTCAGCAACAACACGGCGAATGCCGTGGCCGTGCGCAGTGAGCGCGCCACTGTGACGGTCGTGCCGCTGACGACGAATGTCGCGAGGGCGCATCCGTTCCAGGTGCTGCTGCCGGCGTCGGCGACCGGTCTCGAGCGAGACTCGAAGGCTCAGGCCGAGCAGGTGCGCACGATTGCGGTCGCCCGTATTGCACGCCCGGTCGGCTGGGTGCCTGCCGAACTCATGGGCGCGCTCGACGAGGCGCTGCGCCTGCACCTCGCGCTCTGAGAGAACCTCGCGGTCTGAGAGAAGCTCGCGGTCCCACGGATCGGCGGAGTGCGGCCAGCGGGCGGCGTCCTTCCGCTCCGGTCTCACCCGTTGCGGGTGTGGGGCGGGAGCACCCGCATCCGTTGGGACCGGAGCAGCTGTGCGCTCTGTTCGGGTTGCAGATGGCGGACGGTTCTGCATCCGGCGGCGGGACTAACCGCGTGGCATTCGCCGTCTGCAGATCGGTCCGCCGGGTGCAAACAGGACAGGCGTGTCAGGCGGTCGGCCGGGCAGCGGCCTCGCGAGAGGCGCGGGAAGCCGGCGATGAGGCGCCGATCCTCCAGTAGCCCGTGAAGCTGACGAGGCCCTTGTCGACCCCGCGCTCGTTCACGAGCATCCGTCGTCCGCCGGAGGCGAGAGACTGCTCGCCCGCGAGGTAGGCGTGGAACGGGGCATCCGGCAGCCGCTGCGCGTGCAGCGCGGCGAGCGCCGCGGCGCCGGGCGCCTCCCCAGCAGGGCGCACGACCCAACGCAGCTCCACGCCCTGAGGATGCCGGAAGTCCAGAGCATCCGCCAGGTCCCCGACCTCGACGATCGCGACGCCTGTCGCGGAGGCGGGCAGCGACGCGCAGATGCCCGCGATCGCCGGCAGGGCGGTCTCGTCTCCCACGAGCACCACGCGGTCCGTGCCGCGCTCGGGGTTGAAGCACAGACCCTCGTCGATGACCAGCACGTGCTCGCCGGCCCGGCAGGTCTCGGCCCAGCGGGATGCCGGGCCCGCGGTGCCCTCGGCAGCCGAGCCGTGCAGCACGAAGTCGACGTCGATCTCGGCGCCGGTCCCCGACGTCGCCGGACGATACGCGCGCACGGTGTAGTTGCGCATCACCGGGCGCTCGCCGTCGGGGATGCGCAGGAACTTCAGGTATCCCAGCATCCCGTTCGCCTTCGGCGGCACCCGGTCGAGCGCGGCCTCGCCGCCGAGCGGCAGGAACAGGCGGAACCACTGGTCGTAGCCCAACGGGCGGAACCGTCCGACGTCACCGCCGCCGAACGTGACGCGCACCCAGCGCGGTGCGATCCGCTCGGTGCGCAGCACGGTCAGATGCAGCAGCTCCTGCACCTCGGGCTTGACGATCTTGGCGGCGGTCATGGCAGCTCCCAGGGGAAGGTCGCGAACAGGAGGACAGCGGATGCCGCGAGTACGGCGACCGTGAACATCGTGTCGCGCACGCGCCACGGCACGAGATGTCGCTCGGTGCGGGTGGGGTGGGCGCCGAAGGCGCGGGCATCCATCGCGAGCGCGACGCGCTCGGCATGCCGGATGCCTCCCGCCAGGAGCGGCACGATGTAGCCCCATCCGCGCGCCAGGCGGGCGAACGGTCCGCGCCCGCCGTGATGGCCGCGCACCCGGTGCGCGGCGCGGATGATCGACAGCTCGTGCCCGAACCGCGGCACGAATCGGTAGGCGGCGAGCGCCGTGTAGCCGATCCGGTACGGGATGCGCAGCTGCTGCACGCCCGCGCGCACCAGGTCGGGGCCCGTCGTGGTGAGACCGCCGATCAGCGCCAGCGCGAGGATCGCGCCGAGGCGCAGCGCGGTGGCCGCGCCGATCGCGAGGGCTCCTGTGCGCAGGGTCCAGTCGCCGATGCTCAGGATGCCGGGGGTTCCGGCGATCAGTTCCGGCGACACCCAGAGTGAGAAGCCGAGCGTGATCACCGCGAGGCCCACCGGCACGGCGACGAACAGCAGCAGCGCGATGCGGCGAGTCATGCGGGTGCCGCTGAGGATGACGACGTAGGAGAGTGCGAGGAAGAGTGCGGGGGTCAGCAGATCGCGCGTGAACACGAGCAGCACGATGGCCGGGACGACGGGAAGCGCTTTGGCGAGGGGGTTCAGGTGGTGCAGCCAGAAGCGCCGGGGTGTCGGGGTCTCTGCGTAGGGGTCTGTTTCGGGAAGTTGAGGAGGCGTCCGGTCGGGGCGCTCCGCGATGGATGCCCCTGGGCGAGACATCCCCCCGCGAGACCCGATGCCAGCTCGCTCAGAAGTGTCCATCGCTCCGCTCGGGAGGTCCGGTGCGCCCACGGCGGGCAGAGTGGAGAGGAGGGCGGATGCGTGAGCAGGCGGAGCCACGTCGTCGAGCGGCGCCTCTTCGTTCCGGTCGCGATCGGGCACAGTGCTGGGTGCGGGGACTGTGCTGGATTGGGCCGGGAGCGGGAGCGGGAGCGGGAGCGGGTTCGGCGCCGCGACCGGGCGCAGCCCGGCGCGCTCGAGCAGCGGCCGGTCAGCGAGGACATCCGTGGTCGGGCCGCTGGCCAGCATCCGGCCGTCTGCGAGGACGACGGTGTGCGTGGCGTGCTCGGCGACGAGGCGCAGGTCGTGCGTGACGACGACGATGGTCGTGCCCTCGCGCTGCAGATCGGTGAGCAGGGCGAGCAGCTCGGCCGCGCGGTCGCGATCCTGGCCGAACGTGGGCTCATCGAGCACGAGCACCTGCGGCCGGGTGATGATCGCGGTGCCGACCGACAGACGGCGCTTCTCGCCGCCGGAGAGCAGGAACGGATGCGTCTGCGCCTTGTGCGTCAGGCCGAACCGCTCGAGCACATCGGTGACGCGCTGCTCTGTCTCGGGCCCCGGGACGTGCTGCAGTCGCAGGCCGTGCGCGAGTTCGTCGAACACGGTGTGCGCGATGAACTGGTGCTCCGGGTTCTGGAACACGAAGCCGACCCTGGCGGCGAGCTGCCGCGGTGATGCGGTGCCCGCATCCAGTCCGGCGATGCGCACTCTGCCCGCGGCGGGCGGCACGACCCCGGCGAGTGCCTGGATGAGCGTGGTCTTGCCGGCGCCGTTCGCACCGACCACGGCCGTGAACGAGCCGGTCGCGATGTCGAGCTCGTCGATCCGCAGGATCTCATCGCGCTGCTTCAGCACATGGAGGCCGTGCACAGAGACCGCGGGGCTCGTGGCATCCAGAACAGGAGATTCGGCGGGAACAGGACGGATGCTGCGAAATCGTCCTGTCCTCGCGGGATCTCCTGCGCTCGTGGGCGACAGGAACAGGTCAACCGGACCGTCGAACAGCAACGACCCGTCCTGCCCCAGCTCGATCACCCGTGTCGCGAACTCCAGTGCGGCCTCGTACTCGTGCTCGACGAGCAGCACCGCCCGGTCGCCTGCCGCGACGACGTCGGCGATCGCGGCGTGCACATCGGCCGTGCCCTGCGGGTCGAGGTTCGCGGTGGGCTCGTCGAGTACCAGCATCCGCGACCCCATCGCGAGCGCGCAGGCGATCGCGAGTCGCTGGCGGCCGCCGCCGGAGAGCAGATCGGGGTTCCAGCTGCGGCGCTCCCACAGGCCGACCCGGCGCAGCGCGGTCTCAGCTCGGCCGAGCACCTCGTCCACCGGCAGCAGCTGATTCTCCAACGCGAACGCGACCTCGTCGAGCACGGTGCCGGTGACCAGCTGTGCGTCGGGGTCCTGGAAGACCATCGCGACGTGCCCGCTGAGTCGGGCGACCGGGGTGTCCGTCGTGCCGAGCCCGGCGACCTCCACGGTGCCGGCGATCTCGGCGGGCACGGACTGCGGGATGAGCCCGTTCAGGGCGAGCGTCAGCGTGGACTTGCCCGAGCCGCTCGGACCGAGCAGCAGCGCGGCCTCGCCGGCATGGATGTCGAAGGAGACGTTCTGCGGCGACGGATGCGCGGCACCCGCGTGGGTGATGCTGAGGTCACGCACGCGGAGCAGGGGCGCGGATGTGCGCACGGACTGACTCCCAACACTTCGGTACCCACTAACTTAGCTGAGCCTTACCTGAGTCGGCATGAGGGGGGAGCGAATCCTTGACCACTAGCGTACTTGTATGCAAGTATGACCGCATCGCTTCGGCGATGCACCCGAATCACAGAGAGGTGATCCTCATGCACAGCATCTTCACTCGACGCCGCCGGCTTCTCGCAGGCGCAATCACGGCAGTCATCGCCGTCTCCGCACTCGCTGGATGCTCCAGCGGCTCCGGCGGTGGTGACTCGGGGACGAAGGACCTCATCATGTACAACGACAACCCGCAGTGGACCAAGGGGTTCGAAGCCGCGGGCGAGACGATCCGCAAGGACACGGGCTTCGGGATCAAGACCCAGTCCCTGCCCACTACTCAGAACTACACCCAGACAGTGCTCGCTGCGCTGCCGACGAAGAAGGCCGGCGACCTCATCAAGTGGTGGAGCGGCAAGATGCTGCAGGGTCTGGCGGCGACCGGGCAGATCGAGGATCTCACCGCCGAATGGGAAGCCGCTGTCGACGCCGGGAACCTCAACGACGCACTGCGCCCCTACTTCTCCTACGAGGGCAAGGTGTACGCCCTGCCTCTGAACCAGTCCTCCTGGGTGACCTACTACAGCAAGGCAGGTTTCGAGGCGGCCGGCATCTCGGCGCCGCCCAAGACCTGGGCCGAGTACGAGACCGCGGTGGAGAAGCTCGGCAAGGCCGGCTACCAGATGTGTTCCGGACAGACCGGATGGGAGACGTTCGTGCCCTTCCAGCAGATCGTCAGCGCGAAGTCCACGGACCTGTATGACGGTCTGACCGAGAACAAGGTGAAGTTCACCGACCCCGACATCAAGGACTCCATGAAGATCTGGAAGGGGTGGATCGACGACGGACTCGTGACCGCCCCCGACACGAAGTTCACCGACTGTCCCGCCATGATGAAGGACGGCAAGGTCGGCCTGATCAACATGGCGACCTGGTACAACGGCTTCTTCGGCGAGGCCGGGATGACCGCCGACGACTACGGGGCCTTCCTGACTCCGTCGATGACCGACGGCGCGCCTCCCATCGTGGTGGCGGACACGGCCGGTATCGCGGTGCCCAAGAACGCCCCGAACCTCGAGGCCGCGAAGAAGGCGCTCGTGACCTGGATGACCGCCGACGTGCAGCAACCGTGGTCCGAATTCGTCGGCGACTTCTCCGCGAACCCGAAGGTGACCGTAGACGATCCGGTGCTCGACAGCATCCTCGCCCAGGTGCAGGAGCAGAAGCCGGTGTACGTCAACCGGTACTACGAGTCCTTCCCGCCCAAGTTCGTGCAGTCCAGCATCGCCACCTTCGGAGGCTTCATGGTCTCGCCCGACATCGACGGCACCCTGAAGGAGCTCTCGCGGCAGGCCGAGCAGGAGTGGGCCGCGTGGGACGAGAACCCGACGATCGGATGACGCGTGACGGCGGGGGCGCTCGTCGCCCCCGCCGGAACCGAAGGAGGTGTCAATCGTGTCGGTGACTGAGACCGAACTGGTGACCACGGTGCGCAGGCGCACCCGTTCGCATGCGGGTGACGCACCCGGACACGAACGGCGGGCCCGCGTCGCGGCCATCCCGTTCGTCGGCCTGGGGCTGCTCGTGGTCGGCGTGGTGCTGCTGCTGCCGTTCGTGTTCACGATCTACCGGTCGTTCGTCGGGAACGCCGATGCCGGGTTCGTCGGACTCGACAATTACGTCACGATGTTCCGCGACCCCGCGCTGCAGCGCTCTATGGTCAACACCCTGATGTGGGCGATCGGCTCACTGATCCTGCCTGTCGGACTGGGACTCGGCATCGCCGTGATGACCAGCGCGATGAAGCTCGGAGCGGTCGCGAGAGCACTGGTCGTGCTGCCCTACGCGTTGGCCGGCACCGTGGTGGCGATCATCGGCAACATGCTGCTCAGCAGCACCGGATCGCTCAATCAGGCGCTCGCGTTCCTCGGGCTCGGTGATCCGGAGAGCCCCATCCAGTGGCTGCTGCAGTGGCCGTCGAACGTGCTCAGCGTGATCGTGTTCGCCGCCTGGCAGACCACGGGAGTGAACGTCGTGCTCTACATGGTGGGGTTGCAGACGATTCCACGGGAGACCGTCGAGGCGGCCGCCCTGGATGGGGCGGATGGTTGGAAGCGCTTCCGCCACGTCATCTTCCCCCAGCTCAAGGCGACGACCGCCGTCGTCATCGGCCTCACCATCACCAACGCGCTGCGGGCGTTCGACATGATCTGGGTCCTCACCTCCGGCGGGCCGAACCGCAGCTCGGAGACCCTCGCGCTGTCCATGTACCGACAGTCGTTCCTGCTGCTCGACCCTGCGGTGGGCTCCGCGATCGCCGTCATCCTCACAATCATCGTCGTCGCATGCTCCTGGCTGTACCTGCGGCGCCAGCTCGGACAGGAGTCATGATGCGCGTGCGTCCCGGCATCCTCCTTCGCAACACCGCCGTCGTGGTGCTCGCCCTCATCTGGGCCGTGCCCACCTACCTCGCCATCGTCAACGCGATGACGCCGGTCGAGTCGTACACCGGCAGTCCGCAGTGGCTGCCGTCCGGCTTCGCCCTGTTCGACAACCTCGCGGCAGGCTGGCAGGCCGGGTCGTTCACCGCGCCGTTCCTGAACAGCCTGCTGTACGCGACGCTCGGTGCCGGGTTCGCGGTGCTGCTCGCCACGCTGGCCGCCTTCGGTCTCGTCGTCATGCCCACCAAGCGTAAGAAGCTGTGGTTCTGGCTGATCTACGCCGGCACCCTGCTGCCGCTGCAGGTCTTCGCCCTGCCGCTGTACCAGGCCGGCGTCGCTCTCGACATCTACGACACCAAGGTGATCCTGATCATCGTGTACGTCGCGCTCTGCATCCCCTTCGGGTTCTTCGTCACCCGCAACTTCATGGTGACGCTGCCCCCGGAGATCGCGCAGGCCGCAAAGATCGACGGCGCCGGCTGGCTGCGGATGTTCACCGAGATCCACCTGCCGCTGGTCCGTCCGGCGATGGTCGCCGCGTTCGTTTTCCAGTTCATCTTCATCTGGAACGAACTGTTCTTCGGGATCTCGCTCACGATCAGCAACGAGAACCAGCCGGTGATGGCGGCCGTGGCGACGCTTCAGACCCAGGGCAGCTCGCTCTCGCAGCCCGCGGTGCTCGCCACCGCCCTGGTGGTATCGCTGCCCGCGATCCTCGTCTTCCTCTTCTTCCAGCGATTCTTCGTCGCCGGACTGACCACCAACCTCTGACAGCACCCCGACCCGGAACGGATGAGACATGCCTGTCGATCAGAACGCCTCCCTCGCCACCGGCGCCCGCTACGTCGAGCGCCCGGTGTCGAAGCAGCGGCGCACCTATCCCTTCGACCACGACCGCGCCATCGCGGGACTGCGCAACCGGGCGTTCCAGCCGGCCGCGAGTGCGGGGGCGGACGTCGACGTCGTCCTCGAGCCGCTCATCCGGCTCGGAGCCGACGGACGCGAGCGCCCGATCCGGATCCGCACGGCGGCCCAGCTCACCGAGGCCAGGGTCTCGATCGGCGGCGCCGAGCCGCTGGCGATTCCGGCGGAACCGACGACCGACGGATTCCGGTTCTTCATCCCGCACGTCGAGGATGTCGAGCTGACGATCACGCTGCCGGAGCTCTCGGAGACGTCCTTCGCCGTGCGGGCGGAGCCGATCCGCGAGTGGACCGTCTCGCTGGTGCACCACTCGCATTTCGACATCGGATACACGGACATGCAGGGGCGGGTGATCCGCGAGCAGTTGGCGTTCCTCGACGACGCATTGCGTCTGTCGGAGGCGGCCGGAGCGGACGCCGACAGCTCGTTCCGGTGGAGCGTCGAGTCGATCTGGGTGCTGCGCGAGTGGATCGAGCGCCGCTCCGCCGCGACGGTGGACCGCTTCTTCGCGCAGGTGCGTGCCGGTCGCATCGAGCTGGCGGCGCTGCCGTTCAACGTGCACACCGAGCTCTGCTCGACCGAGGAGCTGCATGGACTGCTGCGCTATTCGCAGGAGATCTCCGAGCGCTTCGGCGTGGAGATCCCGGTGGCCTACCAGACGGACATCCCCGGCTGCGTCGCCGGTACCGTCGACGCCCTGGCGCAGAACGGCGTGAAATACCTCTCCGTGGCGCACAACTGGGCGGGGCGTTCCGTGCCGTACCTGCGCGACGGTCTCGACCTTCCGCGGTTCTTCCGGTGGGCATCTCCGGCAGGCAACAGCGTGCTGGTCTGGCTGACCACGACCGCGGAGGGCATGGCGTACCAGGAGGCGGCGAACCTGGGCTTCCACAACCGCATCGATGAGGTCGAGGACCTGCTGCCGCTCTATCTGCACGCCGAGGCGACGACGGGCTTCCCCTATGACGAGAACGTCTTCGGCTTCGCGCTCGGCGACCGCGCGGGCGACCGGCAGCCCTACCCGTGGGACGAGATCCACCTGCGGGTCATGGGCCGCGTGGCCGACAACGCCCCGCCCGCGCGCCGCCTCAACGAGATCGTCGAGGCGTGGAACGAGCGCTGGGAGTCCCCGAGGCTGCGGGTCACCCGCACCCAGGACTTCTTCGAGACCATGGAGGCACGATTCGGCGACCGGGTCGAGACCGTGACGGGGGACTGGAACAACTGGTGGGCGGACGGCAACGGCTCGGCGGCGCGGCAGGTGCAGCTGAACCGGGAGGCGCAGTCGACCATCGCGCAGGCGGAGTCGATCGCCGCCTTCGTGACGGACGACGTCGCCGCCGGCTTCGATCGTCAGGTGGCGGATGCCTGGGAGAGCGTCGAGCTCTTCGACGAGCACACCTGGGGCGCCTCGAATCCGTGGACCTCGTCCGACGACTTCCAGCAGTCCGGCACGGATCAGTGGCATTGGAAGGCCGAGAAGGCGCTGCGCGCGCAGCAGGAGGGCGCTCTGCTGCTGCAGGGGGCGCTGCACGCCTTCGCCGAACGCCACGGCGGCGGCGGCGACGGCGCTGCGGCGATCTGGGTGGCGAACACCGAGGGTCGCACGCGCTCCGGGGCCGTGACACTGCTGCTGCCGGAGAGCGTGGTGCACACCACTTCGGCGATCACCATCACCGATGCCGTCACCGGCGCCTCGGTGCCGTTCGCGGAGCACAACCAGGTCAACCCCAACCATCGTGAGGCCGGCCGGTTCGTGCGATTCCTCGCCGCCGATGTCCCGGCGCTCGGCGGACGCCGGTTCGACGTCACGGTCGTGGAAGGAGCGAGGACCGTCGCCGCGGACGGCACGATGCCGGGCCGAGCGGCATCCGATCCGACCTGGACTCTCGACAACGGAACGACCCGTGCCGAGATCGACCCGCACACCGGCGTCGTCCGCTCGCTCCGCGTGCGCGGCCGCGAGCTGGTGAACCGCGAGTCGGCCTTCGGCTTCAACACGTACGTGCACGATGTCCTGGCCCCGCAGGGCGAGCACAACCATCTCACCGGCTTCGTCTACGACAGCGGCCCCGATCTGGTGCTGCTCGCCGAGCGTACATCGACGACGCATGCCGCCTTCCTCGACGCGGGGGAGGACGCCGTCTCATCGTGGATCCGGATCCGCAGCCATGCCCCGGGCATCGACTGGATCGAGACGACGTTCCGCCTCGATCACGGCGCCGAGCATCTCGACATCGAGAACCGGGTGAGCAAGCCCTATCGGGTGGGCAAGGAGTCGGGCTTCTTCGCCTTCCCGTTCGCGATGGCAGCGCCCTCGGTCCGGTACGAGATCGGCGGTGCCGTCGCCGGCACCGGTATCGAGACGGTCCCCGGCGGTGCGGACTACATGCACGCCGTGCGCGACTGGGTGGCGCTGACGGAGGGCGACGACGCCTTCGTGCTGATCGCCCAGGATGCCCCGCTCGTTCAGATCGGCGACATCGCCCTGCCGTTCGCACCGTTCCCCGGAACGCTGATGGAGCGCGAGGAGGGAACGGTGTTCTCCTGGATCCACAACAACATCTGGGACACGAACTTCCCCGCAGGGCAGGCGTTCGAGATGTTCTTCTCGTACCGCGTGGGTGCGCTCGCCGCAGGGGGCGATCCCGATCTGATCGCGGCCCGCTCGGCTCACGTCGCGGGCGACCTGATCCGCCCGCTGCGAGGCGTCGCGGTCTCGACGGACGTGGCCGGTGAGCCTCTCGTGAACGGCATCGGGATCGATGACGACCGCGTGCGGGTGCTCTCGGCGCGCCGACGCCCCGACGGAAGCCTGCTGCTGGCGGTCCAGTCGCTGGCGGCGCAGCCCGTCCGAGCGGTGATCTCCGGTTCCCTCCGGATCGGGTCGGCCCGGCTCATGTCGCTCGCCGGTCGGGCCGGTCGCGAACTGGACGTTCTCGACGGCGCAGCGGTGCCGATCGAACTGGGTGCTTTCGAGGCGACCGGCGTGCTGCTGGCCTGATCGCCGACGCAGCGCGTCGCACCGCGTAGAGCCTGAGAGCAGCCCCGGGATCCGGGGCTGCTCTCAGGCTTCCGTGTCTGTGATCAGGGTGCGACGTAGAGCGACTCGATGCCGGCATCCACCGACAGTGCGACGCCGTTGGTCGACTGCGATCGCGGCCCGGCGAGGTAGGCGACCGCTTCGGCGACCTCATCCGCCGCCACCAGACGGCCGTGCGGCTGCCGCGCCTCGAGCGCGCTGCGCGCGGCGACCGGATCGTCGGACTCGCTCAGCAGCCGACCGATCCACGGCGTCTCCGTGGTGCCAGGGCACACGGCGTTGAAACGCACGCCGTCGCGCAGGTGATCCGCGGCGAGAGCGCGGGTCATCGACAGCACCGCTCCCTTGCTCGCGGTGTATAGCACGCGATTCGGGAATCCGGTGAGGGCGACGGCTGATGCCACGTTGACGACGCTCCCCTTCGGGGAGGCGATCAGGTGCGGCAGGCAGGCGCGGATCATCGTCGCCGTGCCGATCACGTTCACGTCGAACACGCGACGCCATTCCGCCGCGTCGTTGTCGACGATGGTGCCGGAGGCGCCGATGCCGGCGCTGTTGACCAGGACGTCGATACGCCCCGCCTGCGCGGCCACGGATGCCACCGCCGACTCCACTGCGGTGGTATCGGTCACGTCGACAACGAACCGGAGCGGGTCGGCGTCGACGGCGGGGTCGCGGTCGAACACGGCGACCTGCGCGCCGAGTTCCCGCAGGCGGGCCGCGCAGGCCGCACCGATGCCGGATCCGCCGCCGGTGACGACCGCCACCAGACCCTCGAAGCGCTGATCGCTCATGATGCCTCTTCCATCGCGACGACCCGCTGCCGCTGCGCGCCCAGGCCCTCGATCTCCAGGTCCATCACGTCTCCCGCGGCCAGATACGGGAATCGTCCGGAGAGGGCGACGCCCTCCGGAGTTCCGGTGAGGATGACATCACCGGGCTCGAGCACGGTGTATCGGCTCAGGTCGCGCACGATCGTGGCGACGTCGAAGATGAGGTCGGACGTGCGCGAGTCCTGCCGCGCGTCTCCGTTCACCCAGGAGCGCAGGCGCAGGTCGGAGGGGTCGATCTCCGATGCCGGGACCAGTGCCGGACCGAGGGGGAGGAAGCCGGGTCCGCTCTTGCCCTTCGACCACTGCCCGCCGGATTCCTCGAGCTGCCAGGTCCGCTCGGAGAGGTCGTTGGCCACGGTGTAGCCCGCGATGTGCGCGAGGGGATCGTCGTCCGCTCCGAGTCGCCAGGCCCGGGCGCCGATCACCAGCGCGAGCTCGACCTCCCAGTCGAGCTTGTCGGCGCCCGGGGCTGCGGGGAAGTCATCGTCGGGACCGGCGACGGTGTGCGACGGCTTCATGAACACGACGATGCGCTCGGGCGGCTCGGCACCGCCCTCGCGGGCGTGCGCGGCGTAGTTCATGCCGATGCAGTAGATCGCGCCGGGGCGGGCGATCGGCGCGCCGACGCGCAGGTCGGCGGCGTCGGGAAGAACGGAGAGCGTTCCGGCGGCCTCCCGCACCGCGCGCACCGGGTCGGCAGCGAGGAAGTCGGCGGTGATGTCCGCAGTGAGGGGGCGCAGGTCGAGGACGCGGCCGTCCATGACCGCGACGGGGACTTCGGCGCCGAGGGGGCCGAGACGTTGGAACTGCATGGTGGTCCGTTCGCTGGTCGGATGCCGGCGCTCGGCCGGCTCGAGTTCTTGCAGACTAGTATACAAGTAGGTAATGTGAACAGTCCACGAAACCGCGATCCAGGAGAACGACGATGACATCCGACGCCGCCGATCGCGAGCTCCTCCTCCGCATGCGCATCGCCCGCGCCGACGAGAGCGTGGAGTTCGAGCCGCTGCCCGGCGGAGTCTCCTCCGACATCCGCGTCGTCAGGGCAGGAGATCGCACGGTCGTCCTCAAGCGCGCGCTCGAGAAGCTCAAGGTCGTCGCGGACTGGCACGCTCCGATCGAGCGGAGCCGGGCAGAGGCGAGATGGCTCGAGTTCGTCTCGCACATCGCCCCGGATGCCGTTCCCGAGGTGCTCGCCGTCGATGCGCAGTCCCATGCGATCGCGATGGAGTTCCTCCCGCCCGAGCAGTACCCCAACTGGAAGACGCAGCTGCTGTCCGGCCTGGTCGACGTCGACGTCGCAGGCCGCGTGGGGCAGCTGCTCGGCCGCATCCACGCTGCGAGTGCGGCGACGCCGGAGCTCGCCGCGCGATTCGACAACCAGGATGCCTTCGAGTCGTTGCGTATCGAGCCCTATCTGCGTCGAACGGCCGCTGCCGAGCCCCGCGCAGCGGGGCCGCTCGCCGAGGTGATCGCGATGCTCGAACGGCCTGGTCGCGTGCTCGTGCACGGCGACGTCAGCCCGAAGAACATCCTGATCGGCGCGTCATCGCCCGTGCTGCTGGACGCCGAGTGCGCGACCTGGTCGGATCCGGCATTCGACGCGGCGTTCTGCCTCACGCATCTGGGGCTGAAGGCCGTGCACCTTCCCGAGCGCGCGCCCGAGCTGCGGGCGGCCGCCTCCGAACTGCGGCGACGTTACCTCGACGAGGTCGACTGGGAGCCGGCATCCGATGTGGACCGCCGGATCTCGCGCATCCTGCCTGCGCTGATGCTCGCACGCGTCGCGGGCGCCTCGCCGGTGGAGTACCTCGACGAATCCGAGCGGCAGCGCGTGCGTGCCACGGCGATAGAACTGCTCAACCGCCCCGTGATCCGTTCCGAAGGAGATACCGATGTCTGATGAGATCACCGCTGTCCGGGCCCGCGAGGTCTGGGACTCCCGCGGCCTGCCCACGATCGAGGCCGAGATCGTCACCGCTTCGGGCGCCGTCGGGCGCGCGATCGCCCCCGCCGGAGCATCCACCGGCCGCCGCGAGGCGATCGAGCTGCGCGACGGCGGTACGCGGCTCGGCGGGCGCGGTGTGCGCACCGCCGTCGCCCGCGTCGGCGAACTGATCGATCCGGCGCTGCGCGGCAGGGATGTCGCAGATCAGGTGGCGGTGGATGCCGCGCTGGACGGCCTGGATGCCGACCCGCAGCGCTCGATGATCGGCGGCAACACGACGACCGCCGTCTCGCTCGCCGTCGCACATGCAGCCGCGGCGGCCGCCGGCGTCCCGCTGTGGGCGCACCTCGACGCCGAACCGGCCTGGATCCCCCGGCCGCAGATCCAGATCCTCGGCGGAGGCGCGCACGCGGCGCACCGCGTCGCCGTACAGGACTTCATGGCGTATCCGGTGTCGGCGACCACGATCGCCGACGCGCTGAGCGACATCGCCGAGACCTACCGAGCCGTCGGGGACGTGCTGCGGCGGCGCGGCCTGCCCCGCGGCGTCGCCGACGAAGGCGGGCACTGGCCTGAGGTCGCGGATACCAGAGATGCATTGCAGGTGCTGGTCGACGGCATGCGCCTCGCCGGACTCGAGCCGGGCAGGGACATGGCGATCGCCCTCGACATCGCGGCCACCCAGTTCCAGGTGGGCGACGCGTACCGGGTGGCCGACGCCGTCTACGAGACCGAGGCGTGGATCGCCGAGCTCGCCCTGCTCAGCGCCGAGTTCCCGGTCTCGACGATCGAGGATCCGGCCGGAGAAGACGACGAGTGGGGGATGTCCCTGGCTGTGGAGCGCCTCGACGCCATCGTGGTCGGTGACGACTTCCTCGTCACCGATGCCGCCCGGGTCGCGGCCGCCGCTGAGGCCGGGCAGGTCGGCGCCGCCCTGATCAAGGTGAACCAGGCGGGCACCGTCACCCGGGCTGCGGATGCCGTGGCCGCGGCCCGCTCTGCGGGCGTCGCCGTGATCGTCTCGGCCCGGTCGGGCGAGACCGAGGACGTCTCGGTGGCGCATCTGGCGACCGGATGGGGTGCGGACATCGTCAAGGTGGGATCGATCACCCGGGGCGAGCGCACCGCGAAGTGGAACGAGCTGCTGCGCATCGACGACGCGTGTGGCGGCCTGCCGCTGGCGCCGGTGCTGCATCGCGCCTGAGACTGTACGGACGTAGGAGAGAAAGGCGAGACGGATGCTGGTTGATCGCTGGCGCGAGCCCGAGCGCACGGAGAAGGCCGACGGCGCCTCTGCGGAGTTCACGAAGATCCACGTGGTGTTCAAGACGCACCTCGACATCGGGTACACCGACCTGGCGGCGAACGTGCTGCGCAGCTACCGGGACGACTTCATCCCCGGTGCGATCCGTCTGGCTCGTGATCTGGCTGATCGGCACGGTCGGCCGGAGTTCGTGTGGACGACGGGGTCCTGGTTGATCATGCACGCGTTGCGTGACGGCACGGCTGCGCATCGGGCGGATCTGGATGCTGCGATCCGCGACGGGCTGGTGGCGTGGCACGGGTATCCGGTGACGACGCAGACCGAGCTGCTCTCGCGCAGCATGCTGGATCACTGCATGACCTATTCGGCACGCCTGGACGCTGAATACGGGCGCACCACGACGGCCGCGAAGATGACGGATGTTCCCGGTCACACGGTCGGGCTGGTGCCGGCGCTGGCGGCGGCGGGCATCAACTTCCTGCACATCGGCGTGAATCCGGCATCCCCCGTCCCGGACGTGCCGGAGTACTCGGTCTGGCGAGCACCGGACGGCAGCGAGATCGTGCTGGCGTACGACCCGTCATACGGGTCGGATGCCGACGATGCGTCCGTGCGTCCGGTGCCGGGCTCGACCGAGGGTCTGTTCTTCTCGTTCACGAATGACAATCACGGCCCGCCCGTCGAGGGGGATGTGCTCGGGCTGCTGGGGCGGCTGCGGGAACGGTATCCGCAAGCCGAGGTGGTGGCCTCCGACCTGAACGGATTCGGGGATGCCGCGTGGGCTGCGCGGGGCTCGTTGCCGGTGCTGACGCAGGAGATCGGCGATTCGTGGATCTACGGCATGGCCGCCGATCCGCTCATCACCAGCACATTGCGACGCCTGGACCGGCTGCGGGAGGGGTGGGTCGCCGATGGCAGCGTCGCCCTGGGCGATCCGGTCGAGCGTGCGGTCGCGGAGGAGCTGATGCTCGCCGCCGAGCACACCTGCGGGTACAGCCACACGAAGTACCTGCCGGACAAGGTGTCGTACGACAAGGACGTGTTCCGTGCGCAGCGGGAGCGGGATGTGATCGACGTCTCCCAGACGATCCCGCCGACTCTGTCGTATGTGCGCTGGGCGCTGGTGGAGGGGCAGGAGTACAGCTACTCGCAGGTGATGGAGTCCTTCGAGGAGAAGCGGGCCTCGGCGTTCGGCATGATCGAGAGACTGCCCGCCGTATTGCGTGCGCAGGCCGAGCGGGAGTGCGACCGGTCTGTGCCGGATGCTCCTGCGGCGGCGGTGCCGGCGGGGGATGTCGTCGCGACCGAGCGTGTTCAGGCTCGGATCGGCGCGGACGGCGGACTCACGGGACTCGCGGTCGACGGGGTCGAACTGCTCGCCGACGATGCCGGCGATCGCGTGCTCGGCGCGTACGAGTACTGGGCCTACGGGGCTGCCGACGTGCAGCGCTGGGTGGACGCCTACGTGCGCGATACCTACCGCAATGGCTTCTGGGCCATCCCCGAGCTGGGCAAGGCGGGTCTTGACCTGCTGCGCCCGGTGCCGAAGACCCGCAGATTCCTGCCGCGGGTGACCGACACGGTCGCCTGGGAGGACGAGGGCGTGCTGCACGTGCGCAGCCGGCTGCGTCTGCCCGACGAGGCGTGCGAGGCGGCGGGTGGCCCGCGCAGGCTCGTGCTCGAGCATGCGGTGAGCGCGGATGCCGGTCGCGAGGCGACCGTGCGCACGACTCTGTGGATGGCGGAGAAGGACGCGGTGTACGCGCCGGAGGCGTCATGGCTGCGGTTCGATCCCGCGACTCGCACCCCGGGCAGATGGCGGCTGCAGAAGAGCGGCGCGCTCATCGACCCGCTCGACGTGGTGCGCGACGGGGGTCGCACCTGGCACGCCGTGGATGCGGCACGCTACGAGGACGCCGATGACGCGATCAGCATCGAGCCGCTGGATGCCCCGGTGCTGAGTCTGGGGCGGCCGCGGATGTACGAATTCGACAACGATCCCGGCAGCGCCGAGCACGGCTTCGCGTTCACGCTGCACAACAACGCCTGGAGCACGAACTTCCGCCCCTGGTTCGACGATGACGCGCGCTACGAAGTGGTGACCCGGCTGCGCCGGCGGTAGGATGCTTGTATGCAAGGTGGAGAGGGTCGCATGACCGACTGGATCGACGGACTGGGACGCCTGGGCTACGGCGCGGCCAACCTGGGCAATCTTCATCGGGAACTCACCGACGATGCTGCCTGGGAGATCCTCGCGGCCGCGTGGGACAGCGGCATCCGCTACTTCGACACCGCGCCGCACTACGGTCTCGGCCTCAGCGAGCGCCGGCTGGGCGCCTTCCTGCAGACCAAGCCCCGCGACGAGTTCGTCATCTCGACGAAGGTCGGGCGCCTTATCCGACCGAACCCCGCGTATGCGGAGGGCGATCTCGACACCCAGGGATTCCATGTCCCCGGCGACATGCACCGCGTGTGGGATCTCAGCGCCGACGGTGTGGCGGCCTCCCTCGACGAGTCGCGCGAGCGGCTCGGGCTCGACCGCATCGACGTCGTGTTCGTGCACGACCCGGAGTCCCACAGTCTCGACCAGGCCATCGCCGAGGCGATCCCCGCCCTGGTCTCCCTGCGTGAGGCCGGCGTGGTCTCCGGTGTCGGCGTCGGCACCATGAACAACACCACGCTCGAGCGCGCGGCGCGCGAGACCGGCATCGACATCAGCATGCTCGCCGGTCGGTACACGCTTCTCGACGAGGACGCGCAGGATGCCGCCCTCCCGGCCTGTCGCGAGGGCGGCAGCCGCGTCGTCGCGGCATCGGTGTTCAACTCGGGACTGTTGGCATCCGACGCGCCTTCCCGAGATGGGCGTTACCAGTACGGATCGCTGCCCGAGGTCCTCTGGGAACGGCTCCAGGTCATCCTCTCCGTGTGCCGGAATCACGACGTGCGGCTGCCCGCCGCTGCCATCCAGTTCCCGCTCCGGGAGCAGAGCGTGTGCAACGTCGTCGTCGGCGGCTCCCGACCTGCGCAGCTGCGCGAGAACGTCGAGTTGATGTCGGTCGATATCCCGGAGGAGTTCTGGGACGAACTCGACCAGGCGCGCTGATCCCCGTCGGCGCCGGTCAGCGCGTCAGGTCCACATGTGGCCGACGTGCTCGCGGAGGGCATCCTGCGCGTCGTCGAACCGACCTTCCCGCAGGGCGCGATAGATCGCCCAATGCTGCACGTTGGCTCTGTCGTACGAGCCTCGCGGATCCTCCATCACCCGTGCGGGCGGGGGCATCTCCTGCACGAGCAGGTGCACGATGCCCACGGTGAGCAGGTTGCCGGCGCGCGAATGGTAGACGCGATGGAATGCGAGGTCGGCGTCGGTCAGCTCGTCGAGCGTCGTCGCCGCGTCCATCCGGCGCAGCTGCGTCTCCATCTCCGCGAAGTCGTCCTCGGTGAGCTGCCGCGTGGCCTCCTCCAGCAGGGACAGTTCGAGGTGCATCCGCAGGGTGATCGCGTCGCTGCGCATCCGGTCGCTGACGTTCAGGGCGAGGGCGATGCGCAGCACGTTCGGGTCGATGAAGTTCCAGTGCGAGCGCTGGCGCACCACGGTGCCCTCGCCCTGACGGATGGAGACCAGCCCTGCGGCCTCGAGGAATTTGACCGCCTCTCGTGCTACCGGCCGACTCACGTCGAACTCGGCCACGATCTGCGGTTCGGGCGGCAGCAGCGAACCGATCGAGTATTCGCCGGAGATGATGCGCCGCAGCAGCTCCTCGGAGACGGCGGTGCTGAGCCGCTTCGGCCGTGCGGCGGTCTTGGAGGACAGGACGCCTGGCTCGAGGTTCAGCAGCTCCGGCCTCGTGCGACCGGCCGTGGATTTCGCCATCCGCCGACTCCCTTCATAGTGCGCCGAGATGAATCGTAGCTTGTGGGATCAAACGTTATACGTCTAATGTATGAGCGAGTCGCGAGGATGCCCGCTCGCGCGATCGGAGACACGCACATGACCGACGGCCCCGGATTCGACTGGCTCGAGGTGGACACCCCCGCCGATCCGCCGCGCTGGGCCGTGCTCGAGCGCGACCTCATGACGCGGCTGGAAGCCGCATCCGACGAGTTCCTTTCCCGCTACACGCGTGAGGATGGCACCCTGATCTGGCGCGACGAGTGGCCGGGCATGGACGGGTCGGACGACCCGTACGAGGCGTTCATGTACCTGGCGCTGTTCTACAGCCTCGGCGGCAGCGAGCGGGTGTACGAGGCCGCCCGCAAGATGTGGGACGCGATCACGTGGCAGTGGACCCAGTACGGTCAGATCGAGCGCGAGTTCGACGGCTACTACGACTGGATGCACCATGGCGAGGCGAACCTGTTCCACTACTTCCTCGGACTCGCCAAACCGTCGTCGCTGAAAGACCGCCAGCGGGCTGAGAACTTCGCGAAGATGTACAACGGCGAGGACCCGAAGGCGCCGAACTTCGATCCGGATTTGGGGATCATCACGGCTCCCCAGTCCGGCAGCCGCGGCCCGCGGCACGTCGTCACCGCCGAGGACCTCGGCACTCACCGTGGGGTGCTGGTGGACTATCTGCCCCCCTTCGAGGACATGGCCTCCGCGCCCTTCGACGAGGGGAACGGCCGCGCCGACTGGCTCGACGACGACGTGTTCGCCGAGGTCATCGAGCTGATGAACCGACGCACCACGCGCGGCGACGTGCCGCTGAACCTCAACGCCACCGGTCAGTTCACGCACGCGTTCCTGTATTCGGGGGCGGAAAAGCATCGCGCATGGGTCGTGGACTACCTGGCGTGCTGGGCCGCCCGTGCCGAGGCGAACGAGGGCGGTGTGATGCCCGACAACGTCGGTCTCTCGGGCGAGGTGGGGGAGTACCTGGACGGCAAGTGGTGGGGCGGCCACTACGGCTGGCGCTGGCCGCACGGCTTCTTCACGATCATCGAGCCGCTCATCAACGCGGGCACGAACGCCTACCTGCTCACCGGCGACGACGCGCACCTGGATGCCGCGCGCGCCCAGCTGGACATCAACTTCGCCCTCGGCCGTGAGCAGGACGGCGGCTGGGTGGTTCCGAACAAGCGCTTCGACTCCGGCTGGGCCGACTACCGCCCGGCATCCGCCTTCCATGCAGTGCACATGTGGGCGCGCACACTCAGCGACGCCGATCACGCGCGCGTGGAGCGGGTGCCGCGGACCACTGATTGGGCCGAGGTCGGCTTTCCGCGCGCCCCGTTCGCCGTGAAGCACTACAACGTGAACACGCTCGCCTGGTACGAGTACATGCAGGGCCGCAACGAAGGCTTCCCCGAGCGCGCGCTCGAGGCGAACAGCGAGTTGCTGGATCAGCAGCTCACGCGGATGCGCTCTGATGACGGCGACCCGCGCGGATGGGACACGCTCTCGCACCTGCAGGGCTACCCGGACACCGTCTCGCTGCAGACCGACGGCTATGCCATCCACGCCTGGATGGAGTTCAACCCGGTGTACTTCGAGTCGCTCGTGCAGTTGATGTGGGGCGCCCCGATGCACATCTCGCACGGAGGGCTGCAGCACGCCACGGTGCGGTACTTCGACGCCGACCTGCAGCGGCCCGGTCTGCCGGCCGACGTGGCCGCCCTCGTGCAGGCCGTGACGCCCGGGTCCGTGACGCTGGAGCTGGTGAACCTCGGGAGCGAGGAGCGCCACGTCGTCGTGCAGGCAGGCGCGTTCGGTGAGCATCGGTTCACGTCGGTGGATGCCGGCGGAGATGTGCAGGAGATCGACTCGCCGTGGACCGGTCTGCGGCTCGCCCCCGGGGCCGGGACCGCGATCCACCTGGGCATGCGGCGATACGTGAACGAGCCGAGCTATCAGACTCCGTGGTCCCGCCGGGAGGACTGGGCTCCGCTCATCAAGGGACGGAAGACGGAGGCATCCCGATGACGAATGCGCGACCGCTGCGGGTGGCGATGATCGGAACCGGCTTCATGGGCCGGATGCATGCGCACGCCTGGCGCACCGCGCCAAAATTCTTCGACCTGCCGTTCGACCCCGTGCCTGCCCTGCTCGTCGGGCATCGGGCGGATGCCACCGCCGCCGCGGCTGAACGACTCGGCTGGCCGGAGCACACCGTCGACTGGCGTGAGGCGATCGCCCGCGCGGACATCGACGTGGTCGACATCTGCACGCCAGGCGACACGCACGCCGAGATCGCGCTCGCCGCGCTCGCCGCGGGCAAGCACGTGCTCTGCGAGAAGCCTCTGGCGAACTCCGTCGCCGAGGCCGAGGAGATGGCCGCTGCCGCATCCGAGGCGAGAGGCATCGCGATGTGCGGCTTCAGCTACCGCCGCACGCCTGCGCTGGCCCTCGCGCGCCGGCTCATCGAAGAGGGGCGGGTCGGCGAGATCCGTCACGTGCGCGCGCAGTACCTGCAGGACTGGCTCACCGACCCTGATGCCCCGCACACCTGGCGGATGGATCGCACACGCGCGGGCTCGGGAACGCTCGGCGACATCGGAGCGCACAGTATCGACACCGCGCAGTGGCTCACCGGGCAGGACATCGCCGCGGTCTCGGCGACCATGCGCACCTTCGTCACCTCTCGGCCCGTGATGGGCGCGACTGAGGGACTCGGCGGCGTCGCCGCTCAGGGCGCGGAGCGGTTGCCCGTCACCGTCGATGATGCCGCCGCGTTCACCGCCCGGTTCACGGACGGCGCGCTCGGAGTGTTCGAGGCGACCCGCATGGCCGCCGGCCGCCGCAACGCCAACCGCATCGAGATCAACGGCGACCGCGGGTCGATCGCCTTCGACTTCGAGCGCATGAACGAGCTCGAGGTCTACGACACGGCGGCGGATGAGGCGCAGGGATTCCGTCGCGTTCAGGTGACCGAGGCGGCGCATCCATATGCCGGCGCCTGGTGGCCGGCCGGCCACGGGCTGGGCTACGAGCACCTCTTCACGCACCAGGTGGTCGACTTCGTCCGGGCCGTCGCCGGCGAGGTGCCCGTGTCGCCGACCTTCGCGGATGCCGCGCAGGTGCAGCGCGTGCTCGCCGCCGTCGAGCAGAGCGCACAGCACGACAGTATTCTCACTCCGGTCCCGGCCGGGGACCCCGTCGAACAAGGAGAGCACACATGACCCGGAACGCCCTCGTCGTACGCGGCGGCTGGGATGGCCACCACCCCATCGAGGCGACGGACCTGTTCATCCCGTTCCTCCGCGAGAGCGGGTTCGAGGTGACGATCGAGGACGACTCGGAGGTGTACGCCGATGCCGCCCGCATGGCCGAGGTCGATCTCGTGCTTCAGTCCGTCACGATGTCGAAGACGTCTCGCGAAGCGGTGGCGGGACTGCGCGACGCGGTCGCCGCGGGCACGGGGTTCGCCGGATGGCACGGCGGCATCGCCGACTCCTTCCGCGACGACTCCAACTACCTCCAATTGGTCGGCGGGCAGTTCGCCACCCATCCGTCCAAGCACCCGGACGAGCGGCACGGGGATCAGACCGACAATTACCTCGCGTACACGGTCGAGCTCACCGATCTGGGCCGAGGCCACGAGATCATGGCGGGCCTGGACGACTTCACGCTCACCACCGAGCAGTACTGGGTGCTGCACGACGACCTGATCGACGTGCTCGCGACGACCACGCATCCGGTGCAGCCGTATCACCCCTGGCACCGCCCCGTCACCTCACCGGCGGTGTGGACCCGCGGGTGGGGCGAGGGGCGCGTCTTCGTGGCGACGCCGGGGCACAGCGTCGAGGTGCTCCAGGACGCCAATGTCAAGACGATCATCGAGAGAGGGATGCTGTGGGCAGCACGCACCGCGTAGGGATCATCGGGCTGGGAGTCATCTCCCGGCAGTACTTGGAGACGCTGAGGGGCCTCGACGACGTCATCGTGACGGCCGTGGCCGACCTGGATGCGGCCCGCGCGCATGAGGTCGCGGCGACGCTGCCCGAAGCGCGGGCGCTGACCGTGGACGAACTCCTCTCGGCGCCCGACGTGGACGTGGTGCTGAACCTGACGATCCCGGCGGCGCACGCCGAGATCGCCGAGGCCGCCGTGCGGCACGGCAAGGACGTGTTCGGTGAGAAGCCGCTCACCGCCAGGCTCGACGACGGGGTGCGGCTCATCGCCGACGCGACGAGCGCCGGCGTGCGCATCGGGTGCGCGCCGGACACCGTGCTCGGCACCGGCATCCAGACCGCGCGGAGGATCATCGACGACGGCCGCATCGGCCGACCGCTCGCCGCGACGGCGGTGATGGCGACCCCGGGGCACGAGCGCTGGCACCCGAACCCGGACTTCTACTACGCCGAGGGCGGTGGGCCGCTGCTCGACATGGGGCCGTATTACATCACGTCACTGGTGCACCTGCTGGGGCCGGTGCGCAGTGTGATCGGGGCCGGCAGCAGGCTGCGGGACGAGCGGACCATTCTCGCGGGCCCCCGTGCGGGCGAGAGGGTTCCCGTAGCGGTGGACTCGCATGTCACGGGCGTGCTCACGCACGCTTCGGGGGCCCTGTCCACGATCACGATGAGCTTCGACAGCGTCGGGACGACGGCGGCGCCGATCGAGGTGCACGGCGAGACCGGCAGTCTGCGGGTGCCCGATCCGAACGGCTTCGACGGCATCTGCGCCGTGCGATCGATCGGCGAGAAGGAGTGGATCGAATCGGAGCCGCTGGCGGGCATCGTCGGTGCGTCACGAGGCGCCGGGTTGGTGGACATGCTGCGGGCGGACGGAGGTGCGTTCCGGTCCGATGGACGCATCGCGCTGCACGTGCTCGAGGTGATGACGGCCCTGCTCCGGTCCGCGGAGAGCGGATGCTCCGTGGACGTCGACTCCACGGTCGAGAGGCCGGAACCGGTGGGACTGACGGACGGGCTCGCTCTCTGACTCCGGCGACGGCGTCCGCAGGCGGGCTCCTGTGCTAGTCGAAGTCGTGCAGGAGATGCTCGGCGCGGAAACCGATGACAGCCTCGGCGGCTGAGATGTCGTACGGCACTCGCAACCCGGCGGGGACGGCGGCGACCCCTGGATGCCACTTCTCAAGGAGGGATCTCAACGGCTCATCGGCGCAGATGTCATCAGCGACGATGTTGAGGATGGCGGCGCCGCCGCATGGAGAAGTCACGGCCGACTCGATTGCCAGGCGCACGGCGCGCGCTGCGTCACGAACGTCGAGATAGCCCCACAGTTCTTTAGCCAGGGCGCGCTCCTGCTCAGGCGTCTGGTCCGCACGTCGGGCGTGTATGGCATCGGCTATCTGCGTGAAGGGAAATCGGAGCGCGAACACCGTCATCCCCCAACGGCGTGCCGCCATGCGGGCTGCTGCCTCATCCCACTCCTTGCTGAGCGCGTAGCCTTCCGTTGGTCGCAGGGGGTGTGCTTCATCCACCGGCAGGTAAAGCGGCGACATGACGCTCTCACTCCAGGCCATGCCGAGTACCGAGATGCTGGACGCGAGTACGACACCGGGCACGCGGGATTCGCCGGCCGCCTCCAATACCGCGATCGTGGTCATGGAGTTGGCGCCGACCAGTTCCTGCGCGGTGCGGCCCGTCGGAGAAGGAATCGCCGCGAGATGGACAAGGCCGTCGGCTCCTGAGCACGTTTCGCGCAGTATGTCCGGGTCGCCGGCGTCTGCAAGCACCTCCTCGTGCGGTGGTGCCAGTTCGGCGGGAACGGCGTTCCTCTCCCGCACGATGGAGATCACGTGATGTCCCGCCCTGACGAGTTCATCGACTGCCCGGCAACCGATGAGTCCGCGGCCACCTGTCACTACGACTCTCATGTTCGAATCCTCCGCTTATGGCCGGACCACGGATCCATCCTCACGGCGCAGGAGCGTCCATGAGTCGAGTGTCCAGGGGTCCGGAATCCTGTACTTCGCCCCCGCCTTCTCGTCGTATTCGATGCCGAGTCCGGGTGTCTGCGGAACCTCGTACCGTCCGTCCACGACTTCAGGAGCGCCAGGAAAGACGTCCCGGACCGCCTCGGGATGCCTCACGGCTTCCTGGATACCGAACGAGCGTGACGCGGCATCGATCTGAAGTCCGGCCGCGTGTCCGATAGGAGACACGTCCCCAGGGCCGTGGAGTGCCAGCCTCACCCCGAAGAACTCGCAGAGATGGGCCAGTTTGATGGTCGGAGTGAGTCCGCCGATCGCGCCCATCCGGATGCGGCAGAAGTCGATGAGCCGCTCGGTAATCAGCGGCACGAACTCCCGCACGCTGGAGTAGATCTCTCCGACTGCCTGCGGCGTCGACGACTGCCGACGCATTTCGGGGTACCAACCCGAGTCCTCTGGCGCGAGTGCATCCTCGAGGAAAAAGAGCCGGAATTCATCCAGCGTGTGTGAAAGCCTCAGCGCAGATCTTGCATCGAGGCGCTCGTGAACGTCATGCAGCAACTCGATCTCCGGCCCCAGTTCAGCGCGAACATCTTCGAACATCGATGGGACTGCAAGGGCATAGGGGCGGGGGAGCCATGAGACGTTCCGGGCCAATGCTCTTGCTGCAAGATCCGGGTCGCTCTTGCCGTGCACGCCGTACGTGTCGGCTCCGGGAATGGCGATCTGGCACCGGACGTACTCGTAGCCCTGCTCGGTGAAGCGCCGAACGCCATCGATCACTTCGCCGCTGTCCCGCCCATCGGCGTGACCGTAGACCGGCACATGGGAACGAACCTGCCCGCCGATGAGCTGATGGACGGGCATTCCCGCAAGCTTCCCTTTGATATCCCACAGCGCGAGATCGATGCCCGCGAGGGCGTTGTTCTCTATCGCGCCGTCACGCCAGTACGGGCTCAACGCGGCGAGCTGGTGGAAATCCTCGATGTCCCCGGACGCGCGACCGACCAGCAGCGGCCCGAGATATTCATCGATGACCGTTCGAATCGCCAGTGGTCGCTGCGGATTGCTTGCGCACCCCCAGCCGATCAAACCAGGCTCAGACGTCTCCACCTGGACGACGACGAGGGCAGGCCCAGCTGGCGCTGTCACGAACGTGGTCACGCGGGTGACCCGTGGTGATCTTGCGTGATCTGCCCACGGGGCGTTCGCCAGCAATTCAGTGGATGGCATTTCGGTGCTTCCTTCTCCTAGGTGGCTGGTCAGCGCAGTTGTACGGGCAACAGCTCTTCCGGCATGTTCTGATAGGCGATCGGTCGCTGGAACCGGTCGATCGCATGCGTGCCGACGCTGGTGTGCAGGGGATTCGTCGTGGCCGGGTAGGGCCCGCCGTGGTGCTGCGCCCTGGTCACCGAGACGCCCGTCGGCCACTGCTCCCAGAGGATGCGCCCGGCATTGTCCTCGAGCAGAGGGAGCACCGTCCGCGCCAGATCGAGGTCGGCCGGATCTGCGAAGACGCCGGCTGTGAGGTTGCCCTCCATCACACGCAGGGCGGCGAGCAGGTCGTCCTCATCTTCGTAGGTGACGACGACCGCGGACGGTCCGAAGCACTCCTCGAGCAGTGCGGAGGGAGAGTCCGCGACGGCGGCCGCGGTGGTCCGCATGGCGCCCGCCACGATCTCGGAGCCCGCCGGATCGCCGTGCACGAGGTCTGCTCCGGCGCCGAGCACAGCGGTGACGCTCCGCCGGAACCCGTCCTCGAGTCCCGGAGTCAGCAGCGGATGCACGTCGGTGGCGGCGAGCAGCGCCCCCAGCCGATCGGCGAACGGCACCTCGGCGGGCCAGAACATCACTCCGGGCTTGGTGCAGAGCTGGCCGCTGCTGCCGGTCACCGATGCCGTGAAGCCGGCCAGGATCGACTCGCCTCGGGCTCCGGCCGCCACGGGCGCGACGACGACCGGGTTCAGCGATCCGAGCTCGCCGTAGAACGGGATGGGCCGCGGTCGGGCGTTGGCGATGTCGAACAGCGCGCGACCACCCGCCGTCGAACCGGTGAATGCGGCGGCCGACACCCGGTCGTCCCGCAGCACGGCGATGCCCGCCTCCCGTCCGAAGACGAGCCCGACGGTGCCCTCGGGTGCTCGCCCCGCTCGCAGCGCGCCGTCGAGCACCTCGAAGGTCGCGCGGCTGAGTCGCGGATGCCCGGAGTGGGCCTTGACGATCACCGGGCATCCGGCCGCGAGCGCCGAGGCGGTGTCGGTGCCAGCGACGCTGAACGCGAACGGGAAGTTGCTCGCTGCGAAGTTGAGCACGACGCCGATCGGACGGGTCGTGCGGCGCAGGTCGGGGCGCGGCGCGGGGACGGCGTCAGGGTCGGCCAGGTCGATCTCGGCCGGGCGGTCGGCGGCGGCGTCGGCGTATCGGCGCAGTTGGTAGGTGGTGCGGGCGATCTCCCCGCGCAGGCGCTGCTCGGTCAGGTGCGTCTCCGCCATCGCGATCGGGATGAGGCGGTCGGCGGCGTCGTCCAGCGCGTCCGCCGCGGCATGCAGCATGACGCTGCGCTTCACCGGGGACTGCCGAGCCAGCGGCACGCGTGCGGCGGATGCGAGAGCGAGCGCGCTCTCGACCTCGTCGGGGGTGGAGTTCCGCTCTGCCTCGCCGGTCATGCGTCCGCCCGCGCGCCGGTCGTCGACGCGAACGCCTGCTTGCCCTCGACGACGACGTTGCGCAGCGTGCCGATTCCCGCCACCGTGATGGCGACCTCGTCTCCCGAGCGCAGGCTCACCTCGAGTTCCGGCACGATTCCGGTGCCTGTGGACAGCAGCATCCCCTCCGGGTGATGGTCGCCGCGGAACGCCCAGCCGAGCAGGTCGGTGAAGGTTCGGTGCATCCGGGCCGTCGAGGTCTCGGCATGCCAGACGATCTCATCGTCGCGGGTGATCGTGGCGGAGATGGCGAGCGACTGCGGATCGTCGACGGTCGCGGCCAGCCGGATGCGGCGGTGCAGCGCACAGGCGCCGGCGTACACTTTGGCCTGCGGCAGGTAGAGCGGGTTCTCGCCCTCGATGCTCCGGGAGCTGACGTCGTTGCAGATCGTGTAGCCGACCGCCTCTCCGGCGGCATCCGCGACCACCGCGACCTCGGGCTCGGGGACGTTGAGGGCGCTGTCGGCACGGATGCCGATCGGATCGCCGTCGGTCATCACGCGCCATGCCGGGGACTTGAAGAACAGCTCCGGACGCGCGGCGTCGTACACCCGGGAGTACACGTCCCCTGCCTGGCTCTCCTCGATCCGCGCCTCGCGGGAGCGCAGGTATGTCACGCCCGCAGCCCACACCTCGGTGCGCCCGGCGACCGGCGGCAGCCAATCCACCGGGTCCTGGATGCGTGCGCCCGGGGAGGCGACGATCGCGTCGATCCGCGCCCGACCGAGCGCGAGCAGCTCCGGCAGATCGATCTCGCCGAGGGAGTGCAGCGCGCCGTACTCGGTCTCCAGGCCCACGCGCGGGGCGCCGGTCGCCGGGTCGGTGAATCGAGTGAGGTACATGTCTCAGAGTCCTTTCGAAGCGGCGGATTAACGCCGGAGATGGTCGATCAGCGCGGCGACCAGGGGGTCGCCGCAGGGCCGGCTGACGGTGCGTCGAACGCGAACACGGAGCCCGCCAGCGGCTGCTGTGCGAGGGCGTCCTCGCCGAGCAGATAACGGGCGCTGGTCACCGCGATCGTGTCGCGACGCGGCCCGATGAAGCACAGGCTGGTGACCTGGGTGGCCGGCAGCTGCACGGTGCGCTCCAGCACGCCGGAGGGCGTGTAGCGGCGCAGCGCGCCGGCGCCGTGCAGCGCGATCCAGACGCATCCGTCGTCGTCGACGGCCAGGCCGTCGGGCAGCCCGTCGGCGGCGGGGATCTCGACGAAGACCCGCCTGCGGCTCGGCGTCCCGGTTTCCAGGTCGTAGTCGTAGACGTAGGTCGTCTGCGCGCCGCTGTCCGTGAAGTAGAACAGCGTGCCGTCGGGCGACCAGCCCATGCCGTTGGACAGGCGGGTGGACGCCTCGATCACCGTGGCCGCGGAGCCGACAGACGGTGCGGGCGAGTCCAAGGCGTCGGCGGGGGCGTCGAGCCGGTACAGAGCGCCGACCGGATCTCCCTGCTGCCAGTCGTAGGCCATGGTGCCGCCGAAGGCGCGGCCGCGCGGGTCGACCTTGCCGTCGTTGAAGCGGATCCCCGGATGCTCCGCGAGCGGCACCGCGAGATCGCGGAGCGACCCGTCGGAGGCGCGCAGTCGGAAGCCGTCGCGCATCAGCAGCAGCGACTGCGCGGGGTCGACGGTGGGCAGAACTCCGGCCAGATGGCCGTCGACGCGGAACGTGTCGGTGCTGCCGTCGGGACGCAGGGCATGGGCGGTGCCGGACAGGATGTCGACCCAGTGCAGGGTCTGCGTCCTGGCATCCCACACCGGACCCTCGCCGACGATCGCTTCCGCGCGCTGCAGGACCTCGACCGTGCTCATCGTCCTGCTCCCTCGATCGTGCTTGGCGCCTGTGGGTCGACGAGCACCTTCGCGAGGTGATTCGGCTCGGCCAGCTCGTCCAGGGCGGCTGCGGCGCCCGCGAGTGGGACGACGCGGCTGAGCAGCGGCCGCGGGTCGACCACCCCCGTGGCGAGCAGCCGCACGGCGGTGAGGACATCGACGTCCCACATGTGGGCGGCGGTGCCGATGAGGCGCTTCTCGCCCAGTACGACGTCCCGCCACGGGAAGGACGGCGGTGTCGGGTCGAGACCGACGAGGACCGTGGTGCCTCCGCGGCGGGTGAGGGCGATCGCGTCGTCCAGGGAGCGCGGGCGGCCCGCGCACTCGAAGACCACATCGGCGGGCCGGCCGGATGCCTGCAGGGCGGCCGCGGCCGTCTCCGCGCGATCCGCGGCGGTTCGGAAACCCAGCTCTGAGACGATGTCGCGCCGGTGCGCCGCCGGGTCCTGAGCGATGACCTCGGCACCGTGACCGCGCGCGACCTGGGCGATGAGAGTGCCGACGACGCCGGATCCGATCACCGCGACCGTGGTGCCGCGCAGATCGCCCGCCTTGGCGACGGCGCGCACGGCCACCGCGACCGGCTCGGCGAAGGCCGCGATGTCGACGTCGAGTTCCGGCGGCACGCGCACCAGGGTCGCGGAGCGGCACAGCATGTACTCGGCCATGCCGCCGGGGGCGTGCTGCCCGAGCACCACCAGGTCAGGGCAGAGGCCCTCTTCGTGGCGGAGGCACCAGTAGCACGCGCCGCAGCCCTCGACCACGTCGGGGATGACCCGGATGCCGACCAGCGCGGGGTCGTCGGGACACTCCGCGACGACCCCGACGACCTCGTGACCGATCGTCAGGGGAGCCGTGGCGCCGGACCGGTGATGCGGGGCGAGCGCGGGGATGTCCACCGGGCCGTGCAGGTACTCCTCCAGGTCGGTGCCGCACAGGCCGACGCGCTCGACGCGTACCAGTGCCTGGCCGGGACCGGGAACCGGTCGCTCGACCTCATCGACGCGCAGGTCACGGGCGCCGTGCCATCGGAGTGCTCTCATGACTGCCATCCTCCCGCTCCCTCACCGCTCGGACACGCGCCGCACGAACATGTCCGTGCCGAGCAGCTCCGGACGGATGCTCACGCCGTGCCCCGGCTCGTCGCCGACGGACATGGTCGAGCCGTTCACCTCGGGCAGCCCTGTCACGAGCTCGGCGTACCAGGTGCGCAGGAACGCTCGCACGGTCTCCTGGATCAGGCCGTTCGGCTGGCTGGAGGTGAGGTGGCCGCAGGCCGCGAGCGTGGCGGGCCCCGTGCAGTCGTGCGGGGCGATCGGCACGCCGTAGGCATCGGCCAGGGCCGCGATCTTGCGGGCCTCGCTGAGCCCGCCGCACCACTGCACGTCGACGGTCGCGTAGTCGACGACTCCGGCGTCGAGGAGCGGCAGGAACCCCCGCCGCCCTGTCGCAGTCTCCCCGGTGGCGATGGGCACGTCGATGTCGTCCCGGAGACGGCGGAGCGCGTCGACGGCGTCGGGCCGGATCGGATCCTCCACCCAGAACGGACGGAACTGCGCGACCTCTCGCAGGATGCGGCTCACAGGGGCCCGGTGCCACAGGCCGTGCAGCTCGAGCATCACGTCCATCCGATCGCCGACGGCGTCGCGGATGTCGGCGAACACCTGGAGCCCGGCATCGAGCTCAGCGGGCGAGATGTCGGTGCCGAACGTGCGCTCGGCGGCCCGGTCGAAGGGCCAGATCTTCATCGCGGTGATGCCCTCGGAGAGCAGATCGCGGGCCAGTTCCCCCGGGCGGGTGAGGAAGGCGTCGAGGTCGTCGAGCTCGCCGGCGGCCTCGCCGTGCAGGCCCCAGTTGCTGGAGGTCTGGCGAGCGCTGCTGCGTACGTAGTCGGCGCCGGCGCAGGTGTTGTACGTGCGCAGCTCGGTCCGCACAGGACCGCCCAGCAGCCGATTCAGGCTGAGTCCGGACTGCTTGCCGAGGGCATCCCACAGGGCGAGTTCGACCGCGGCGTTGCCGCGCGTCTCGGCGCCCCCGCCCTGATAACCGAGATACGGGCGGAGCGCTGCCGCCGCGCCTTCCGGGGTCGCGTCGGGGAGCGCCATGACGACGCCGGCGGCGGTCTCGTGGATGTACGCCTCCACGGCCGCGGCGCCGAAGAACGACTCGCCGAGGCCGATGGTGCCGTCGTCCGTGGTGACCTGCACGAACAGCATGTTCGGCTGGATCGCCGGACGGAGCGTCTCGACGCGGGTGACTCTCATGGGGTTCCTCTCGGGGATCGGTGTCTTCATCTAACCACTGATAAGACCGGTCTTGCCAGTTTGGCCAGAAGTTGTTAGATTCGCCCTGCAGCCAACCCGAGGCGATCACCCAGCGCCTTCCGCCCATCCCGCTCACCGTCGAAAGGGAGCACATGTCCAGGACGATCCACGTCTCGATCACCGGCGACGACGCGAACGAGGGCACCGCCGAGCGCCCCCTGCGCACGGTCTCAGCCGCCGCGGAGCGCGCCGGGGCTGGTGACACCGTGCTGGTCGCCGAGGGTGTCTATCGCGAACGCATCGATCCTCCGCGCGGAGGCGCAGCGGATGCGCCGATCACCTACGCAGCGGCCGCCGGGGCGAAGGTCGTGCTCACCGGCTCCGACCGCTTCGAGGACTGGAGGCACCTTGGTGGTGGCCTATGGCGACTGATCGTGCCGAACGGGTACTTCGGCGACTTCAACCCGTACGCGGAGGTCGTGCACGGCGACTGGTTCAACGGCAACGGGCGCCTGCACCGGCGGGGGAACGTCTTCCTCGACGGCCGCTGGCTTCCCGAGGTCGCATCCCTGGGCGGACTCGAGGCAGGGATCGGACTCGGCTGGACGTCACACGTGGACGGGCTGGAAGATCGGCCGATCGCCGACGTCTACGGTGCCGAAGGGCATTCCGCCTTCGAGACGGCAGTCTTCGATCGCGATGGTGTGACGACGATCACAGCGCGTCTCCCGATCGGTACGGATCCGAACTCCGGTGACGTCGAGGTCTCGGTGCGCGCGACCGTGTTCACCCCGACAGCCGAGCACATCGACCACATCGTGCTGCGCGGGTTCGAGATCCGCAACGCCGCGACCAACTGGGTTGCGCCGACGGTCGGCCAGGAGGGGATGGTCACGGCGTACTGGAGCCGCGGATGGGTGATCGAGGACAATGAGATCTGCTATTCCCGCTGTGCCGGTATCGCTCTCGCCAAGAACCGCGACGAGTTCGACGGCGAGCGCGGCAGCACCGAGGGGTACTACGACACCATCCGGGATGCCCTCGATCGCGACGGCTGGTCGCGCGAGACGATCGGTTCCCACATCGTCCGAGGCAATCGCATCCATCACTGCGGTCAGGTCGGCATCGTCGGCTCCCTCGGCTGCGCGTTCAGCACGATCGAGGACAACGAGATCCACGACTGCAATACGCAGGGCATCTGGACTGGCGCCGAGATGGCCGGCATCAAACTGCACGGCGCCGTCGATGTGGTCATCAGCGGCAACCACCTGTACCGATGCGGTGAGCCGGCGGCGATCTGGCTGGACTGGATGGCGCAGGGCACGCAGCTGATCGGCAACCTCATGCACGACAACATGCGGGACGTGTTCGTCGAGGTCAGTCATGGGCCGACCCAACTGGTGAACAACATCATGCTGTCGGGCCGCGGTCTGCTCACCAACTCGCGCGGGATGCTCGTCGCGCACAACCTCCTGCTCGGGCGGGTGGACGTGTGGCACGACGACCGCGAGACGCCTTACCTGCAGCCCCACAGCACGGCGCTTGCCGATATGTACCGGCTCTGCTCGATCGGGGACGTGCACTGGCACAACAACATCCTCAGCTCCGCTGTCGACTTGAGCCAATACGACAAGGCGGAACCCGACCTGCCCTGCTCATTCTCAGGGAACGTCTCGATCACACCGGAGGACCGTCTGCCGCACGAGGAGGAACTCGCCGCCGATCTCGATCAGTCGGAACAGGGATGGCGACTGGCGCTCGAGTCGCGGCCGGACTGGATCGCTTCCGTCGACCGCGTTGATGCGGCATCGCTTCCGGACGCCATCGTTCCGAAGCAGGGGTACACATCAACCGGTGGGGTCCCCGCAGACGTCGACACGGACTACTTCGGTTCGACGCGCGCGGCCCGGGCGACCCCTGGTCCTTTCGAGCCGGCTGCTGTCGGTGCGGTCACCGTCTGGCCGCTGTCGTCCCGGACTTGAAATCACCCGCCCTTCCGAACTCCATTCAACGACGAAAGGAAACAATCATGTCCCATTCACCGATGTCCAGCCCCCTGTCCCGTCGCGGCTTCCTGATGGGAGCAGTTGGTGTCGCCGGTATGGCGGCACTCGGCCCGCTTATGACCGCGTGCGGAGGTCAGCCCGCTGCTGACGCGATCAGCTCGGGCAAGGTCGATGTGTCCGTCTGGACGAACGACAAGAACTACCCGGCCTTCTTCAGGAAGCGGGCCGTCGGCCTGTCGGAGAAGGGGCCGTTCGACTACAAGGTGTCGGAGGTCGTCTCCAGCGACATCTGGACCAAGGCGCTCGCCGCCTACGCCGCGAAGTCGACAGTGCCGAGCCTGATGGGTATCGAGATCAGCCAATTCTCCCGGTTCATGCAGAACGACATCGCGAAGGACGTGTTCGTCGATCTGAGCGGCAAGATGGGTGCTCCGGACAACGCCTTCATCGAGGCGCGTGTCGACCCATACCGGATGGGCAAGGGCATCTACGCGATGGAGTCGGCGACCACCATCGTCACCCTCTACAAGCGGCAGGATCTGTGGGACAAGTTCTCCATCCCGAATCCCGACACCTGGGAAGACTTCCTCCGCATCGGCGGCGAGCAGTACACGCGCAACGGCATCCACCTCGGCATGCTGGCGGGGACTGACTCGGACATCTTCCCGAACCTGCTGTTCCAGCGCGGCGGGCAGGTGTTCGACGCGGATGGCAAGCAGACGGTGGACAGCCCGGAGGCGCTCGAAGCGCTGCAGCTGATGTACGACGGCGTGCAGAATGGCGCGTTCGGTGTCACGAACGACCTGTGGGGCGGCGCGGGAATCGGGACCATGAAATCGGGCAAGGTCGCCTCGATGTGGATGGCCGACTGGTTCAACCCGGTCTACCTGGTTCCGAATCTGCCCGAGCAGAAGGGCCTGTGGCGCATCGAGAACCCGCCGGTCTTCAGCGGAGGCGGATTCCCGACCAGCGTGCAGGGCGGCACAGGATTCGCCGTCACCAAGGGGCTGCCCGAGAGTGACGCGGCCGTCGCACTGCTCCAGGATGCCTACGGTAGCGAGGAAGGCCAGATCGCGCGCTTCACCGAACTCGGCTACCTGCCCACGATGAAGTCGGCGTGGGAGAACGACAAGGTGCTCGGCAAGGAGGACCCCTACCTCGGCGGCCAGCGGGTGATGGACATCTACAAGCCGCTGTCCAGCCAACTGCCGACGCAGGAGCAGAGCATCCGGTACGGGGACTTCCTCGCCGCGGCGAACGTGGCCGTCAGCGACATGATCGCCGGCAAGCTCACCCCGAAGGAAGCACAGAAGCAGATCGTCACCAAGCTCAGCTGAGGCATCCCGTCCGGCTCCGCCCAGTGCGGAGCCGGACGGACATCGGACTCTCGGAGGAGACCGCAGACCCATGACCACCATCACCCGCCCGAGCCCGCCGGCACCGGCCAGCGCCCCGCGCCGACGGGTCGCGCTGTTGCGCAGCGACCGGCGCGCACCCTACCTGTTCGTCTCGCCCTTCGTGATCGTCTTCCTCGCGTTCACCGTGGGCCCTGCGCTGTTCGCTGTCTACCTCAGCCTGCATGACTGGTCCGGTCTGGGATCCTTCACCTTCGTCGGCCTCGAGAACTACGTGACGTTGTTCACAGACACCGACTTCCAAGCCGCCGCCGCCAACACCGCGGTCTACATGATCGCCTCACTGCTGCTCGTACTTCCGCTTGCGCTGTTCGTCGCCTCGCTGCTCAATCAGCGCGGTCTACGCTTCCGCAACCTGTTCCAGACGGTCTACTTCCTGCCGATGATCCTGTCGCCGGTAATCGTCTCGCTCGTCTTCAACATCGTCTTCGACAAGGACGCCGGCCTCCTCAACGCAGCGCTCAGCGCCGTGCTCGGCGTCCCGCCGATCGGATGGCTGAACGACCCCGCCTGGGTCAAGGTCTCGATCATCCTCGTGCTGATCTGGCGGTACACCGGTTACCTGGTGATCTTCTTCCTCGCCGGACTGCAAGGGGTGCCGCAGGAACTGTACGAGGCGGTCGCACTGGACGGCGGCGGACCCGTCCGCGCATTCACCGCGGTGACACTGCCCAGCCTCAAGCCGGTTGTCGCCTTCGTCGCGGTGATCGTCACAGCCGGCTCGGCGCAGATCTTCGAGGAGCCCTACATCCTCACCAAGGGCGGCCCCGGCACGTCGTCCATCAGCGTGTCGATGTATCTCTACCGTGTCGCGTTCGATCAGGGTCACTTCGGGCTGGCCGCGGCCTGTGGCGTCGTACTTTTCATCGTCATCTTCGGACTCGGTCGCCTGCTGACCTGGGCCTTCGGTATCGGAACGGAGCGGGAATGACCATCCTCACGCAGAAGCCGGAGGCGACTTCAACCGTCTCCGTTGTGCTGCCCTCGAAGGGCCGCCGGCGTCATCGTCGTGACCTGCAGGCGCAGGGGCCCGCACGGCGCGTTCTCACCTACACCGGCCTGGTGGTCTGGCTGGTGCTCTCCATCGCACCGGTGCTGTGGGGGCTGTCCGGATCGTTCAAGACGACGGGCGACCTGTTCACGCCGCCACCGGGTCTCATCCCGACGAACCCGACGCTGCAGAACTACACGCACCTGCTCGACGAAGTCCCCTTCGCACAGTGGTTCGCGACCAGTCTGGTGCTGGCCGTGGTCACCAGCGCGATCGCGACGTTCCTGTGCGCACTGGTCGGATACGGCCTTGCGAAGTACCGGTTCCGCGGGCAGGGGCTGATCTTCGGGCTCGTGCTCAGCGCGCTGATGATCCCTTTCGCCGTCATCCTGATCCCGCTGTTCGTCGAGGTCTCCAATCTCGGCCTGGCGAATCAGTACGTCGCCTACATGATCCCGTTCCTGTGCCCCGCGTTCGGCGTCTTCCTCATGCGGCAGTTCATCGTCGGCGTGCCGGATGAACTCAGCGAGGCAGCGCGGATCGACGGGGTGAGTGAGTTCGGCATCTTCCTCCGGATCATCCTGCCGGTCATCCGGCCTGCTCTCGGAGCCCTGTTCGTTTGGATGTTCCTCGGTGTCTACAACGACTTCCTCTGGCCGAACACCGTCATGAATGATTCATCGCGGTACACGCTCTCGCTCGGACTGAACTCGTTGCGGACGTCCTTCTCGACTGACTACGCGATGATCCTCGCCGGCACCATGCTGTCCGCCATCCCCACGGTCGTGCTGTTCATCCTGCTGCGCAAGCAGCTGATCGAGGGGCTCACCACCGGTGCGGTGAAGGGGTGACGCTCACCGACGCGCGTGCGGGGCACGGGTATGGTGCTCGTATGAGTTCCTCCCTGGCGCACCTTGCTCAGGACGGCCCCGTCGGCGTGCGTCAGATCGTTGATGCGCTCGAGCAGGAGATCGTCGACGGACGCTGGGAAGTGGGCTCGAAGATCCCCAGCGAGCGCAAGCTCGCCGAAGAGGTCTCCGTGTCCCGCCCCGTCGTCCGTGAAGCGCTCCGCGTGCTGAGTGAACGGGGCCTGATCACCGTGGCACCCGGCCGGGGGAGCTTCGTCCGCCGTCTGAACCCGGCGGGCGAGGGTGGGAATGCCGACGTGCTGGTGCGCAGCACGCCGGTGAGCGCCCGACACCTCGTCGCGGCGCGCATCATGCTCGAGGGGGAGACCTCGGCGCTCGCCGCGGAGAACCGCACCGACGACGACCTCCGGGTGATGAAGGAGCTGCTCAGCGGATTCGAGGATGTGCCTGCCGATCGCGCGGCCGATCTCGACCTGGCTTTCCACGAATCGATCGCCATCGCCTCGCACAATCCGGTGCTGCAGATGATGTTCGGGTCGATCCGCAACCTCACGCACGGCATCATGCTTCGCAGCCTCACCGACCGGGAGGTGCGCGGCACGGGGGCACCGCTGCACGAGGTCGTGCTCACGGCGATCGAGGCGCAGGATGCCGATGCCGCGCGGGCGGCGATGGTCGAGCACCTCGGCGCTGCGACGAAGCTCTACGGCAGCGACTTGGATCGCCCGCTCGCCGACGTGCTGCGGCAGCGGGCGACCTCGATCCCGAGCCTCTCCGCGGTGCTGCGCGAGGTCAGTGCCCGCATCCCGGAGTTCTAGGACGCCGCGCTGCCATCGGCCGGATCGTTGCGCGTCCCGGCGGTTCGCTTTCCGCGGGCTCGTTCAGACTCGATCGAAACCGACCACCGAGCCGAGGAAACTCCGAACTAAGTAGTGCAGCGAGTCCGAAGCCGCGGGGGCAAAGCGCCCTGTCGTACCCCTCAACAGCGTGGACGTCTAGACGATAACGAACAGCGACGTCGCGGCAGTCGGCGTGATCGGCAGTGGCGTTCAGCCGCCGAACACTCACACTGGTCACGTTTCGACCTTTCTTCTTCGTCGATTTCGTGCGCGGAGAACCATTTCCCCCTGGGCACGAAGTCTTCTCCGCTGCGATCACCGCAAGGTTCGCTGAGCTCTTACCGTGCGTCGACGACAATTCCGCTGACCTGCACGTCGGCGTTCCCGACACGTTCCAAGCTGATGTCTGCTGCACCGTCTACGAGGTCGATTTCATGTTCGATCCAGACTCCGTCCGACTGGTCCTCGCCGTGACCCAGGAAGTCGATGGCCGTTGCGACGACCTCGCCGTTGATGCGGACGAGAACACGCCGGAAGAGGCTGTTCCACCCGGAGTCTTCCCAGAAGTAGAGGCGCACTCGCGCTCGTGACCCGATGGGCCCACTCACGCCCAACTCGATCCGTTGGCTGTGACGCCAGCTGCCGAGTTCCCCGGTCTGACGGATGGATTCGTTCTGCTCGCCGACGTTGAGCGCCCACCCCGGTGCAACAGAGATCCGGTCATGTGCCGGAACGTGCACCCCGCGCTGCGGCGGAGTGACATCCCAGGTGCCGTACTCGGGGTCGAACTGCACCTCGGGAATGTTCACACCCGGCCAAGCCGCAATGACCGTTTCGTCGCTGTGTGTACCCGTGATGCCGGGATCACCGTCAATGGCTCGGCGCATGCTGCCCATCAGTCGGGCAGTGCCGCCGAGAAGCTTCTCGTTGAGTGTGAGCACCATGCCGAGTTGGCCGATGTCGGGATCCCCGACACCGGGGCCCAGGCTGGCGACGAGATGCTCGATGGCTTGCACTGGCAGCTCACCGTCGATGAGGGCTAGAGCCGCCAAGAACCCCTCCCGGGTCGGCGTGCTCGAAGTGGCCTCTGTATGCCACGCGTGCGCAGCATCCAGCACTTGGAAGTGCGCGGCATAGTGGACTTCGACATAGGTGAACAGCTCCGCGAGCCGCTCCAGCTCCTGGTATTGCGACCGCGAGGTACCGCCGCGGGCAAGCGCGTCCCGAAGGGTTCCGGCGGCGCACGCAGCGAGGCGCAGCATCTCCTGTTGGTGCTCGGCCAACGGCCCTCTGCTCAGCTCCATCCATCGCTCTGGGAAGCCTGCGTCCGACCGTATGAAGCGATGGGCCCCCAACGCCGGGGTCAGGCCGCACTCGAGTCCGGGCCAGGACCACATGGTCGGATCTGCTTTCACTGTCAGTTCGTTGAGATCTTCCAACGCGCGGAACGCGTCGGCGACGCTCGGCGCAGCCGCCTCACCGAATCGGCGAGACGCCCAGTCGAGCAGGAACTCGTCGATGCTCGGCCGCGGGTTCCACATCTGCGATGTGATGAAGTCGAGATTGATCTGCGCCTGCACCGTGGTCCAGTGCAATGTCTGCAAACCGGACGCTCCCAACTCTTCGAGCCGGTCGATGACTGCGCGGGTGGCCTCGAACTTGGGCTGCACGACCTGCATGTGCTGGTCAGTCTCGGCCCATGTCACGTTCCATGTCTCACCATCGGTGGCCGCGTAGCTCGCCAGCCGATCCCCGTCCACAGTCATCCGAGGCTCGTACTTCGCGATGCTGCTGCGGATGAACCGGTCGCTGAGCACTTCATCTGCACACCGGAAGATAGCCTCGCACCCCCATCCGTTCGTTACGAATCGTGCATCGGGCTTCAACTCGGCTGCCAGCTCGTCGGCCAATTGCAGCCAACGCAGGTAGTCCGCGTCAGATGGTTCTGCGCTCGGGTCCTTGGCTTGGAGAGCCTCGCGGAAGGCCGCATCGTCCGGGTGCGGTGATCCGCTGTTCGCGCGCCAGATTCCGGCCTCGGATTGCCACAGCCCGTAGTAGTCGCAGTCGGGATACGCCTTGAACAGGGCGGACAGCTTAGAGCGGAGCAGCGCACGGGCACTCGGTGAGCTTGGCTGCACAAGGCGCCCGTGCTCGTAGAGATCCGATTCCGGCATGATCGACCTGGCCTCTTGGCCGAAGTCGAGCGCGTTCGCAGGCTCAATGCCGAAGCAGGTCTTCACACCCAGCGAGTGAGCATGCTCGATCACCCTGCGCATGAGCTCTTGAGCGTTCTGCGCGCGCTCAGCTCCCGACGCATGGAGTGGGATGTCCCGAGAGACGAATCGCTCAGGGGCGCCGGCCATCACTTCCGCACCGACCCGCACTGCCGAAAGGTCACGACCAGCGAGGTGAATCTGGTCCGCACTCACCCCACCGATGTCGTACCCGGTGTACAGCGGCTCGTACAGATAGAGGGGGATGTCCAGCAGATTGAGCCCGAGCTTGGGGAACTGGTCGAGGTACTTCTTGTACTCCTGGAGGCCCCATACGTCACGACCTGGCAACCAGAAGCACCACAACTGGGTGCCCCTGGTCATGAAACGCGGGGCCACTGTGCGGACCGCGCTGAGCCCAAGGAGTTCAGCGGCCGGATCGGGGGCGACGTCGCCTGCGAGGCTGAACCCGAAGCCGAACTCACTCAGGAGCGCCGCAGCGGCGGCCTCGACGACCGCATCTCCGTCCGCCACGACCCAAGCCACTCCGCGCGTTGGCTCTGTCGTGACGGAGATGGCGTAACCGCCTGCAGGCACGTGATCAATGTCGCTGCCACGCAGCAGCCCCTGAGCCCCGGGCGCACTCGGGTCAGCCTGGATCGATACCGACAGCACCACCTGCTCGTCGTTGAGACCGGGAAAGGCCTGGCGAAGCTGGGCCAACATCTGCTCGCATCTGGCTCGCACCGCGTCACTACGGACCTGGATATCGAGTCGAAGACCTGCGCCGGTCATGGAGTTCCTCCTGTTGCGTCGTTGCTCGGGTTCATCGCCAAAGTGTTTGGCGATGACGTCATCTCTCAGCCCAGCGGGTGAGTGCTGTTCGACTCGCGTCATCCCTTCACCGAACCCGTCGTCAGTCCTTCGATGAGCTGCTTGCGCAGGCTGATGAAGATGATGATGGTCGGCACAGCGGCGAGCGCGGCGCCGGCCAGCACGAGACCATATTCGGTCGTGTACGCATTGCGCAGGGAGTTGAGGCCCAAAGGCAATGTGAACAGTTCCTGGTTCGTGACGATGATGTTCGGCCACACGAAGTCGTTGTACACGGCGAGGAACTGCCACACGAACAGAGCCGCCAAAGCGGGCCGAACCACCGGGAGAATCACACCGATGAAGATCCGCCACTCCGACGCCCCGTCGATTCGCGCGGCTTCGATCATCTCCGAGGGGACCGAAACGGTGAATTGGCGCATCATGAAGACGCCGAAGGCTGGGCAGATGAACGGGATCGCATATGCGAGGACGTTGTTGGCCAGGCCCATCTTCGAGACCTCGAAGAACATCGGCACCATGATCAGCGAGAACGGGATCACCAGCGCCGACAGAACAATGCTGAAGAGTACGCTGCTCCCCGCGAACCGAAACTTCGCGAACCCGTAACCGACCATTGCCGAGAGAAAGGTGGAGAGCGCCCCGACAGCGACAGCAAAGAGCATGGAGATGAGGAACCATCGCCAGAAAGGCACACCGGAGAAGAGTGCGTCGTAGTTCGCAAACGTCCACGTGCGAGGGAACAGTGAGAAGCCCGGCGCAAACAACTCGCCTTGCGTCTTGAACGACGCGAATACTCCCCACAGCACCGGTCCCACGGAGATGAGCAGCCAGATCAACAGGAAAGCGTACGAGAGCACGACCCATCGCCCGTTCCTGAACGTCCGGCGATGCAGGGCGGGACGATTCGCCGGCAGCGGGGCAGGAACCCGTCGCGTCGCATTGAGCGAGTCGGTCGAGGCGATCATTCGTCCTTTCCTCCGATTCCGAACAGGGTCGTCATCAAGCGGGACAAGAAGAACACAGCGACGAAGAGGACAATGCCGGCAGCACTGGCCTCCCCGTACAGGCCCTGCTGGAACGCAATGCGATATATGTAAACGGCGACGCTGATGGTCGAGTTGTCGGGCCCACCTGCCGTGAGGATGAACGGCTCCTCGAAGATCTGAGACGTGCCTGCGATGACGATGACGACGACGAAGGCGGAGACCGGCTTGAGCGCCGGCAGAGTCACGGTCGTGAACGAGCGCCAGACACCACCGCCGTCCAGCGCGACGGCTTCATACTGCTCTTGCGGGACATTTTGCAGCCCTGCGAGGAAGAAGATCATGACGTAGCCCGTGTACCGCCAGAGCATGACGATCAGGATCGCCCATCGTGCCAACTCACTCGTCTCGAGCCACCCGAGGGGCGGCAGTCCGACGAGTCCGCCCAATACCGCATTGAGCAGGCCGCTCTGCCGGGCGAAGATGATGTTGAACACCAAGGACACGACGACGCCGGACAGGATGATCGGGACGAAGTAGACCGTCCGGAAGAAGTTCTTGAATCGCACACCGCGGGAGTTCAGCACTGAGGCGATCAGCAGCGACAGCGGCATGATGGCGACGAGCGCCAGGGCCACGTAGAAGAGCGTGTTCACTGCTGCGGCGCCGAAGAGCGGATCCGTGAACAGCCAGACATAGTTCCGCAAACCGACGAAGGTCATGTCCCCCAGGGCTGGCCATTCGTGGAGACTCAGCCACATCGCGAAAATCACAGGCCCGACGATGAACACGAGGAACGGGATGAAGAACGGGCTGATGAACAGGTACGGTGTGAGCGCAGCGCGCCGTCGTGCCCAGGCATCACCCCTGGGCGCCACGAGACGAGATCTCACTCCAGGCGGCGCGAGAATCGCGGCGGTCGTCGTGGGATGCGCATCGGAGTGAAGCATGCGTTCTACCGGTTCGCCGCGGCGATGATGTCCTTGATCGCCTGTTCGGCGGTCTTCTTGCCTTGGAAGGCATTCGGCACTTCCGTGTTGGCTGCCGCTACAAGCGCAGCGTACCGCTCGGCCTGCGGCTGCGTGGGCGCGCTCTCGGCTAGCGGTTTGTAAACGTCCATCACCTTCTGGCCGCCAAGGAATTCGTCTTCCTTGGCGGTGACCCGGGAGTCCTCCCACGCCGCCTTCAGAGTGGGAAGATAACCCTGGTCCAGGAACTTCTGAACCTGCCCGTCGACCGTCCCGAAGCCGTCCTGCAGCAGCTTCACCGCAGCCTCGGCCGCGGGGTGATTCTTCGAAACGGCGAAACCCGTTCCCCCCGACACCGAGGTCTTGAAGCCGCCTTCTGCGAAGACCGGAGGGACACTGATGGCCCACTTGCCCGCCTGCTCCGGCATGTTCGCCTGGAAGAAGTACGCGTTCATCCAGTCGGCGCCCAGTATCGAGATCGCCTTGTCTGCTTTGACCATGCCTGCGGCGGGCCCGGACCAGAAATCGGCCACGACCCCGATTGCACCGCCGGCCACGGCATCGACGATCCACTGCAGGATCTTCGTCGCCTCGCGGACATCGATCACGACCTTGCCGTCAGAATCGAACATCTGGACATCGCGCTGCATGAGCATCGACATGAAGTAACCGGAGTCCGTCACTGCCTGCACGCCCAGGTGGACGCCGTGCTTGGCGTACAGCTCATTGCCCACCTTCAGGTAGTCGTCCCAGGTGGCGAGCGTGGCGGGGAGCTTGTACTTCTCCCAGAGGTCAACGCGGTTGTAAAGGGTGCACAGCGTGTATGCCGCCTCCATGCCCATGATCTTGCCGTTGATCCTGTACGGATCCACTCGGGATGCGAAGAAGTCAGATTCCGGCGCGCCGAGCTTTCCGGTGAGATCGACGAGAACCTGCTCGCCGATGTTGTTCTTCATGAATCGGGAGACCGTGGAGATCTCCATGCCGAGCAGCCCAGGGATGTCCCCGTCGGCCTGGTATGCGGCGAGCGCCTTTGTGATCACGTCCCCAGCGTTCGTTTTCACCTGTTTGAGGTCGTACTCGAACGGGCCCTTCTTCGTCAGAGCGGCGGCACGTCCGGAGAAGAAGTTGAAGAAGCCGTCGTCGTTGCTCCAGATCGGGAGTTCGACCTTGCCTCCGGACGCGGGCTGCGGAGAGCCGCTGTCCCCGCATCCGGCCATCAACGGCAGGAGTGCGGTGGCTGCGAGCCCGCCGAGCAAGGCGCGCCGAGTGACATTCAGTGATGTGATCTTCGCCTCCATGTGGGGCATTCCTTTCACTTGTGTTCTGCGCGGATACGCGGGTCGTATCCACGCAGGTGCTCACATTCTTGGCGTCGACCGTGACGACAGCGAGCCGGTGCTGGAGTGGGCCGAAGCGAACGCTGACCTGCCTGAAGCATACAGGTACGACGTCGTATGTCAACGTGCTAGTCTCCACGATGATGGGGCGGTTCACGACGAGGTGAAGGAGAAGAACCAGATGCTGGCACTGAGGTGGCATGGCCGCGGCGATGTCCGATTGGACGAGGTGGCCCCGCCCGCCTCGCCGACTCGCGGATGGGTGACGGTCCGAGTGCGGTGCTGCGGGATCTGCGGGACAGACATCGAGGAGTGGCGAGACGGCCCCATCTTCATGCCGGTGAATCGGCCCGATCCGCTGACCGGGAGCCTGGCTCCGATTACGCTCGGCCACGAGTTCGCGGGGGACGTCGTTGCGGTGGGTCCGGGTGTGACCGAACTCGCAGCCGGCGATCGCGTCGGCGTCGAGGCACTGCTCGGATGCGAGGGATGCCTCGCTTGCCGCAGCGGCGCGCGCAACAGATGTCAATCGCTCTCCGCCGCAGGGCTGATGTTTGACGGTGGGCTCACCGAATTCGTTAACGTGCCGGCATCGATGTGCGTCGCGATCCCCGCAGGACTCTCGTACGAGGCGGCGGCGCTCGCCGAGCCGCTCTCGGTCGCAGTGCGTGCCCTGAGGCGAGGGTCACTGTGCGAAGGGCAGTCCGTTGTGATTCAGGGAGCCGGGGCAGTCGGGCTGCTCGCCGTCCAGGTTGCGCGCGCGATGGGTGCATCCCGAGTCACCGTGGTCGAGCCCGACAGCGCACGTCGCGAGATGGCCCACGCGTTGGGCGCTGATCTCGCCATCGCGCCTTCGACCGCGATCGCCGACGACCTGCTTGGAGACGTCGTAGTCGAGTGCTCCGGCGCGCACGCCGCGCTTGAGCAGAGCATCTCGCACGCCCGCAGCGGCGGACGAGTCGTCTTCGTCGGCATCGCACCGGACACGATCACGCTCCGCCCGCTCGACCTGATTCTCCGCGAGATCTCTGTGACGGGAAGCCTGTCTCATCAACGGGAGACGGACTACGCCGAGGCGATCGACATCATCTGCTCCGGCCGAGTCCAGGTCGACCCGCTCATCACAGCGCGCGTGCCACTCTCCCGAGCGATGAGCGGGGCGTTCACTGAGCTGCTCGAGCGCGGTGGGACGCACGTCAAGATCATGATCGTGCCGAACGCGCCCGATTTCTCCGAGTGATCAGGTGGGCGGCCGACGCGTTCCGATGCGGCCGCCCACCCGCTACATCACTTCGTCCAGGTGCTCCCGCGCGAACAGGATGTGCTTGCGCATCGCGTCATGTGCAGCCGGACCATCCGCGGCCAGGATCGCATCGAGTATCCGCTGATGATCCTGGTGCGCGTGATCAAGTGCGCCGGTGATGTGATTGGTGAGCCGCCTCGCGATGAGAAGCGGTTCACTGAGCTGACGGAACAATTCGGGCGCAAGCGAGTTGCCCGAGGCCTCGACTATCGCCTCATGGAATGCGCTGTCGGCCATCGCGTAGGCCTCGGGTTCGCCCCGCACGGACTCCATCTCACCGAACGCATCCTGGATGCGCTGCAGCGCAGTGGCATCCTGCTTCTCTGCTGCCAGGCTGGCGAATTCGGGTTCCAGGCCCAGCCGCATCGCCATGAGGTCTGCGAGGACCGTGGCCGCGCCCTCGTTCTCCAGCCGCGCAGCCATGACCCAGGAGTCCAGTTGACGCCACTCCGACTGGTCGTTCACGACAGTGCCGCGTCCGCGGTCGATACGGATCAGCCCCTTCTCAACAAGTACTCGAATCGACTCGCGCACGACCGTGCGGCTGACCACGAACTCGGCTCCGATCTGCGGCTCGGTCGGCAACGTGTCCCCTGCAGCAAGCTGCCCTGAGACGATGCGGCGCACCATCTCCCGGACCACAGTGGTCCACAGCGACTTCCCCCGCGCGGTGATCGCTTCGGTGGAACTCATGAGTCTCCGTTCACTTGAAGCCGACGTCGAGCGCCGGTTGCTCAGGATGGACATGCCCGCCACATCAGCACCGGCCTGCGCACGACGAGTCTACGCATCGACCCGCCAAGGCGTCGAAGGCAGCCCGCGCACCCCGGCGTCGACAGAGAACACCGAACCCGCCAGAGGCTGGGTGGCGAGCGCCTCATCCGTCAGCCCGAGCCGGGCACTAGTCACGATCAGCAGGTCCAGGTCGGGCCCCGCGAAGCAGACGCTCGTGAGCTGCGTCGCCGGCAGGACGATCTCCCGGTCCAACTCCCCTCCAGGAAGATAGCGTCGCACCCGACCGGCGCCGTGCATGGCTACCCAGACGGCCCCCTCCGCGTCGACAGTGAGCCCGTCAGGGAGACCGTCGACCGGCTCAACCGATGCGAGCACCCGCCGACCGGAAGCTTTACCGGAGTCCACGTCGTAGTCGTAGGCATAGACGACGAAGTCCCCAGAGTCGATGAAGTACAACGTCGCGCCATCGGGCGACCATCCCAATCCGTTGGCTAGCTTGACGGGAGATTCGACCGTCGTCAGTTGCGCGGAGTCGGCACGTACATGGAGTCGATACAGCTCGCCGTGCTCCGCACCGGACTGCCAGTCGTACGGCATCGTCCCACCGTACGCACGACCACGCGGGTCAACCTTCCCGTCATTGAAGCGAATCGTGGGAACGTCAGCGAGCGGAAGGCACAGGTCGACGATCTCTCCCTCCGGCGAGCGCAGTTGGAAACCGTCGCGCACCATCAACAGAAGCTCGCCGGACCTCTGTGTCGGCAGCACGGCGCCGATGTGTCGATCGACAGTCGTCGTCTCGAATCCTCCCTTCAGATCGTCACGGAAATACTGTTTGGAAAGAATGTCGACCCAATAGAGCGCCTGCCCCACCGAATCCCAGACCGGTCCCTCTCCGACGAGGTTCTCCGCTTGGCGGAGCACCTTCACTTGCGACATGTCAATTCCCTTGTTCGATGGTTATTACCAGCCGTCGTATCGGCTAGTGGGCGGCCGTGCGCCGTGTCGCGAATGCGTCGGATTCGAGCAGCTCGGGACGGATGTGAACACCGTGACCGGGTGCATCCGAGACCTGGAGCCGGTCCCCGGTGACCACCGGCAGCCCTACCACGAGCTCGGCGTACCAGGTACGCAGGAATGCGCGGACAGTCTCCTGCATCAGGCCGTTCGGCTGGCTGGCCGCGATATGGGCGGAGGCGGCAAGCGTGGCGGGCCCCGTGCAGTCATGCGGGGCAACCGGAACGCCATACGCGTCGGCCAGCGAGGCGATCTTTCGCGCTTCACCGACACCGCCGCACCACTGCACGTCGACGGTCGCATAGTCAATGACGCCCGCGCGCAGCAGTGGCAGGAAACCGTTGCGTCCCCCTGCCGTCTCCCCAGTCGCGATCGGCACGTCCGGCACGTCCCGACGGAGTTGGATGAGAGCGTCGACCGCGTCGGGTCGGATCGGATCCTCGACCCAGAGCGGGTCGAAATGAGCGACTTCGCGCATGATCGTCGCTGCGGGACGCCTGAGCCAGTTGCTGTGGAGCTCGAGCATTACGTCGATGCGGTTGCCTACGGCGTCGCGGATGTCTTGGAATATCTGCAGTCCCGCATCAAGATCTCGCGAGCTGATCTGCGTGCCCTGTGTGCGTTCTGCCGCCTGATCGAACGGCCAGATCTTCATCGCGGTGATGCCATCCGCCAAGAGTGATTCGGCGAGCGCCGCAGGTCGATTGAGGAAGGCGTCCAGGTCATCCAATTCGCCGGCCGCGGCACCGCGTAGCCCCCAGCTGGCCGATGAGTTCTGCGCGATACTCGTGCGCACGTAATCGGCACCCGCGCACGTGTTGTAGGTACGGAGGGTCTTGCGCACCGGGCCGCCGAAGAGCTGCGCCAAGCTCTTGCCGGACTGCTTCCCAAGGATGTCCCACAATGCCAACTCGATGGCCCCATTGCCGCGTGTCTCGGCACCGGCGCCCTGGTAGCCGAGATAGGGACGCAAGGCGAGCTGCGCACCCTCGGGCGTGACGTCGTCCATGGCGAGGAGGATGGGCGCCGCCGACTCGTGGATGTAAGTCTGCACGGTGGGCGGATCGAAGAACGCCTCACCCAGGCCGACAGTGCCGTCGTCTGCTACCAGCCGGAGAAACAGCAGATTCGACTGAATAGCCGGCCGCAAGGTCTCGACAACGGCGATTTTCATACGGTGGCCTCCTTAGGCTGCCAGCACTATCGTGCGGAACAGTCACGACTATACACGTATGACGTCATATGCAATGATGTACTCGGATACGTCGTGGAGTGCGCTCGAGAGATCTGCCATCACACTGCGGCGACCGCTCAGTGACCTCCAACTTCCCAGAAGAGAAGCACATGACCGACTCCACCGCGAGCCTCACCAATGAGGCCTCCATGCTCACCGCCGTGCGCGAGCGCATCTACACGCCCGTGGTCTGCGACATCCTCGATGAGATGGGCCGACTCAACCAATTCCTTCCGCCGGAGATCCGGCCGATGGAGCGGCAAATGAAGCTCGTGGGCAGGGCTATGCCTGTGCTGACCCGCGACATCCACGGATCGAGGACGGTTCCGTTCGGCCGCATGATGGAGGCGTTGGACCAGCTGGATTCTGACGAGGTGTACGTCAGTGTCACGGGCCGATCGCTGGCCGCGGCGTGGGGCGAGATTATGACGGCGACCGCGCGTCAGCGCGGAGCGACCGGTGCGGTCATCGACGGATTCCACCGCGACACCCACGCCGTCCTCGAACAGGACTTCCCGGTGTTCTCGCGCGGCAGTTACGCCCTGGACACCCGTCCGCGTGCGGCCGTGGTCGACTACCGAGTGTCGGCAACGATCGGTTCGGTGACGATCAACCCGGGCGATCTCGTGATCGGTGACATCGATGGCGTGGTGATCATCCCGCGCGAGATCGAGCATGAAGTACTGGAGCGAGCGCTGGAGAAGGCAGGCAAGGAGAACACCGTCCGCGCGGAGATCGAGGCAGGTGTCTCCGCATCCGACGTGTTCAGGAAGTACGGAATCCTCTGACCCGACAGCACCAGCTTCTGGTGCCGCGTCGAGGCCGTTTCGTGCTAAGACCCGCTCGAACTCGACCAGCGACCTGACGTGCCGATTTCCGTCCGCCGATCAAGACCTTGACGTCGGCGTCAGACGAATAGTCGATCGTCGCGGCGCGCCAACCGAAGTCTCGACGGTCTTCGGCGAACGTCGTCTGAGCGCCTTTCTGGATCGGGTAGACGTCCTGGAAGCGTTGCCGTTCGCGCCCACTCCGAGGATGTGCTCGTCGTCATCCGCGGGTAGATATATGTACTTCAGGATCGGGTCCGCTGGCGAGGTCTTCGGCGTGTGACTACCGAAGTTGTCCCTGAGCCTGTCCGAAGGACATGACGGTCCGACGGAAGTCCCTGCGGGTGGTATCGAGACCCGTTACCAACGGTGTACGTCACCCGGTACTGGTTCTTCTAGTGAGAGCTCGTTCCGATGGGCTGTGGCTGCTTCAGGGGCGGGTGTTGAACGACGACGAGATCAGTCCGATGAACATCCTCCGGTAGTCCTAGGAGTCGAGCGGAACCTTCCACGCCCCCGTGCCGTTGCCGGATGGTATGCCGCCGCTCGTGACATCGTTCTGGACGGTCCCGTTCAGCGCTCACTTTTGCCGGTCCAGGCGACAGTCGTCATCTGCCTGAAGGAGCTGCCCGCGTGTCTTGCCTGCTCATGGAGTGCTCACGAACGACGGGGTGTCGCGCTTACAGCGAGACGACTATCCCGTCGCGTCGGGCCTCCTCGGCCGCGAACACGACTCGGTGACTCGCCATGCTCGCCGAGATGCTGCTGGACATCTGCTCGGGAGAGGCTTCCCGCAGTGCTGCGATGAACGCCGTGATCAGCCCCTTGTCGCCGCCACCGTGCCCCGTGGCGGCGTCGAAGCCGAGCTCGTCCGTGTCGTAGACGGTGGTCTTCAGCGTGCGGAAGTCGTAGACGCTGATCATCCGGCCGTCACCGGTGATCTGGCCTGCGGTGCCGAACAGCCGGGTCTTGCGGTTGGAGCCCTCGACGAAGGCGGTGAGCGTGAAGCTCGCGAGTCGTCCGTCGGTGAACTCGAGCTGCACGGTCTGGTGGTCCACCACGTCGTTGTCGCAGGTGTACACGCATCGGCCCCAGGGACCCGTCTCGAGCGCCCGGTCGATCGCCTCCGGGGTGACCTCGCCGGCCATCACCAGCGCGTTGTACTCCTCGGCGGAACCGGGGTTGTTCAGGCCGCTGCGGTAGAACCGCACGGCGTTGAACGCGCACGCGTCGGCGACCGGGCAGGTCACGCAGCGGTCGGACGCGCCCTCGGGCTGAGACTCCTTGCGGAAGTAGCCGAGCGAGCCGAAGGAGCTCACGCGCTCGACGGGCCTGCCCATGATGTGCAGCAGCCAGTCGATGTCGTGGCACGACTTGGCCAGCAGCAGGCTGTGCGCTGTCGCGGAGCGCGCCCAGTTGCCGCGCACGAACGAGTGCGCGAAGTGGTGATGCCCGATCGGCTCGAGGTGCTCGATCTGCATGATGTCGCCGATCGCACCGTCGCCGAGCAGCTGCCGCAGCTTCTGCGTGTACGTCGTGTACCGCAGCACGTGGCACACGGTGACGCTCACGCCGTTCGCCTTTGCCGCGTTCTCGATGTCGTCGCAGTCCTCGGGGCTGGTCGCGATCGGCTTCTCCAGCAGAATGTGGTAGCCCGCCTCGGCGAAGGCCACGCTCGCATCGCGGTGCAGATCGTCGGGGAGTGACACGATCACGGCATCCGCGAGGCGGGGCTGCGCGACGAGGTCCTGCCAGTCGTCGAAGACCACGGCATCCGGGAACAGGCGCCGGAAGCGAGCCACCGTGACCGGATTCTTCTCGGCTACCGCGACGACCTCGACACCGGGCAGCTTCGCGGCCTCGGCAGCATACGCGTGGCCGCGCATGCCGGCACCCACGACCGCCAGCCGGATCTCGCGGACGTCGGTCTCAACCCTTGGCTGCACCACTGAGCAGTCCCTTCACGAAGTACTTCTGCAGGAAGATGAACAGGATCACGATCGGGATCGTGGCGAGCACCATGTAGGCGAACACCGCCCCGTAGTTCGACACGTGCTCGCTGATCTGTCGGTACATCCCCACCGTCACCGTGCTGCCGCTGCCCGGCCCCAGGATGATCAGGGGAGTGATGAAGTCGTTCCACAGCCCCACGGCCAGGAAGATGATGACGCTCGCGCCCGCCGGTCGGAGCAGGGGGAACACGATCGCCCAGAACGTGCGGATCGGGCCGGCTCCGTCGATCGCGGCGGCCTCCTCGATCTCCTTCGGGATCGTGCGCATGAATCCGGTGAACACGAGCACACCGAACGGCAGGTTGCCGGCCACGTAAACGACGATCAGGCCGAAGACCGAGCCGATCATGCCGAAGTCGTTCAGCATGCGCAGCAGGGGCAGCAGTGTTGTTGCCTGCGGGATCATCAGGCCGAGCGGGATGGCGATCCACAGAGCCTTCGCGAACCAGCTCTTCGAGCGCACCATGTAGTGCGCCATCATCGCGGCGATGACCGTGGAGACCAGGGTGCCGATGACCGTGATCTGGATGCTGTTGATCAGGCCGGTCCAGAACAGCGCATCCGGGCGCGTGAACACATCGATGAAGTTCTGCCACGTCAGCGGCAGCACCGGCATCCCGGGGTACTTGTAGATGTCCTCCTGCGTCTTGAAGGCGTTCAGCAGCACGAGGTAGATCGGGTAGATGAAGATCGCGGTCACGACGAGCGCGATGATCGTGCGGATCGGGCCCGCGCCGCTCGCCTCCAGGCCGCGCTGACGGCGACGGCGCTTCTTGCCGCCGTCGTTTCCGGTGATGAGGGCTTCTGTCGCGCCCATGGGTTCTGCAGTGATCACAGGTCCACCTCCCGCTTGCGCATGATCTTCATCGAGAGCAGCGAGATCAGCGCGATGATGAGGAACATCACCGCGGCCTTCGCTGCGCTGTAGCCCACCGCCCCGGCGCTGAGACCGGTCTCGACGACGTCGAAGGCGAGTGTGGAGGTCGTGCCGACACCGGGTCCGCCGTTGGTCATGACCTTCACCTGGTCGTAGATCTTGAAGCCGGCGATCATCTGCAGCACGGTCATGATGGTGACGGACGGGGCCAGCAGCGGCCAGGTCACGGCCCAGAACCGCCGCACCGGACCGGCGCCGTCGATGGCTGCCGCCTCGAGCAGCTCCTTGGGGATGCTCTGCAGTCCGGCCAGGTACAGCACCACGCACACGCCGACGGACTGCCAGGCGACGATGGCACCGACGCTGTACAGCGCGATGTTCGGATCGGACAGCCATCCCGGCGGGTGGTCTGTGAAGTTCCGCAGCACCGAGTTGATCAGTCCGTCGTCCTTCAGCAGCAGCTGCCAGACGACCGCGACGACGACCGACGAGAGGATGACGGGCACGAAGAAGACGGCGCGCATCGCGTTGAACACCCACCCGCTGCGATCGAGCAGGATGGCGATGCTGAGGCCGAGCGCGTTCGGAACGACGATGGCGATGATCGTGAGGATCACCGTGTTTCCTAGGGTCTGCAGATAGGCCGGGTCGGAGAACAGCTTGAGGTAGTTCTCGAACCACACGAACGACGTGGTGGCCCGGTATGCATCCTCGTTCGTCAAGCTCGACCAGAACGCGAGCAGCAGCGGCCAGAGCACGAACACGGCGTACAGCGCGGCGCCGGGAAGCGCGAACAGGAGGAAATGAGCGGGATTGCGCGGGGTCTTCCTGCGCGCGGCCTGAGTGGTCTGGGTTGTCATGAGGGCGTCTTCGCTTCGGGCATCTGTTGCGGAAAAGGGGACGGGCTCCGGTTCGGGGCCGGTGCCCGTCCCCCGTGGGGCCGCTGCTTACTTCTGCGCGGCTGCGTACTGCTCGTCGAGGTACTTCGCGAAGTCCTGCGGCGAGGTCTTGCCGGTGAGCAGGTCGACGTTGGCCGGGATCAGCTTGTCGTTGAAGCCCGGCGGCAGGGCGCCGTCACCGGTGATGTTGCCCCAGGCGGGAACCGTGGCACCGGCTTCGGCCGCCGTGTCGTAGGCCGCCACCATCTCCTTGTACAGCGCGCCGACGGTGACGGGGTACTCGTAACCCTTCACCGTCACGATCGCCCCGTCGGTGATCACCGTCGAGTCCAGGTTCTCCTTGTCGGTCGAGAAGGCCAGCGACCACTTCTTCGCGAGCTCGACGTTCTTCGAGCTCGCGTTGACGTTCATGCCTGCGCCGGTCACGACCGGGAACGCCGGCTTGCCGTCATCGCTCGGCCAGCCGAAGACGCCGATGTTGGTCAGCTTCTTGCCGTCGGCCGCTGCGGTGAACCACGAGCCCATCGGGTACATGGCCGCCTTGCCGTCGAGGAACGCCTGCTCCAGGTCGGCGTAGGTGCGGGTCATGCCGTCGGGGTCGGTGAAGCCGTCCTTGACGAGCTTCTGCACCTTGCCCGCCGATGCGACGAACTCGGAGTCGGCGAACTTCACCTCGTCCTTCTCGCGCTTCAGGAACCACTCCGGATCGGAGATGAGCACGTCTGCCGAGACGGCGCCGTTGAGGGCGAAGGTCGTCGCCCAGGTGTCCTTGCCGCCGCCGCCGATCTCGAAGGGCGTGATGCCCGCGGACTTCAGCTTCGCGGCATCTTCGAGCAGCTCGTCGTAGGTCTTCGGCGGGGCCGAGATGCCCGCCTTCTCGAAGAGGTCCTTGTTGTAGTAGACGAGCGGGATCGCCTGGGCGCCGGTCGGGATGCCGTAGAACTTGCCGCCGATGGTGCCGGAGGTGAAGTCGGTGATGCCCGCCGCCTCCAGTTCGTCCTTCGTGTACTCGGCGAGCTTGCCCTGCTGCGCGAGTCCGTTCGCGATGCCGGCGGCGAAGATGTCGGGGGCCTGCCCCGAGGCGAACAGCTGCTGCGCGTAGGCGGGGGTGTTCTCGCCGACGACCTTCTTGATCTTGACGCCGGGGACCTTCTTGGATGCTCGGGCGATGGCGGCGTCCCAGTACTCGGGAGTGAGGTTCGGGGACTCCGAGACCAGGAAGGTCAGGGTGACGTCGCCGTCCTTGCCGGAATCATCTGCCGCTGGCGCACCGGCCGTGCAGCCGGTGAGGGCAACGGCCGCGGCCGCGATGCCGCCCACGACCAGGTACCGCGTCTTACGCCTTTGTGTACGCACGGGTGTCTCTTTTCTTGGTGGAAGGAGTGCCGCGCGACGACGGGTGCGCCACACTGCACGAGGGTTACCAAAACAAGTTTCGTAATGTCTCGGTTCGGGTAGTTTGGCAGGAGCAAGGGGTACTGTCAACCCGAAATCTCCGCTATTCTCTGGGGGATCGTAAGCGTTCGGGCGATTCGGAAATGAGATTCTTTATGTCGGTCAAGGGTGGCGACAATGGTGCGGCCTACGCGGGCGATGCCTCTACATTGCGACGGATGAACGTCGCGGCCGTGCTGCGACTGCTGCACGGCGCCCAGGGGAGTGCGGCGCCCGAGCCCGACGTGGAGGGTGCGGACCGCTACACGGTGACCGAGATCGCCCAGGCCGCCGGCATCTCGCGGCCGACGGCGGAAGACGTGGTGGACGCGCTCATCGGCCAGGGCTGGCTCGCCGAAGCGGCGCCGAAGCCGGGGCGCGGGCGGCGCGCGGCCGGGCGCCCGGCGCGCACTATCTGGTTCGACTCACAGGCCGGATGCGTGCTCGGCGTCGACCTGGCACCGCACTGGGTTCGCGCTCTGGTCTCGGATCTGTCCGGTCGGATGATCGGACGCGCTGACTACCCCGTGGCCGGAGGGGCGACCGCGGAGGAGCGGATCGCCGCCGCACGGACGGCGATCACCGAGGCGCTCCGCCTGGCGGGCCGGGAATCCTCGCAGATCCTGGCAGCATCCGCGGCCACCGTCGGCATCGCCCAGGCCGACGGCACAGTCGTGCGTTCGACCATCCCGCAGCTGATGGGACACAATCTCGCCGACATGCTCGGCGAGTTCCTTCCCGTCCGGGTCCACATCGCCAACGACATGCGTGCGGCTGTCCTCGGCGAATACTGGGTCGGCGCCGCGGTGGGCTGCAGCAGCGCCGTCTACCTGCACGTCGGTCGTCGCCTCGGCTCGGCATACCTCATCGACGGGGTCTCCCCGCTCGGCCATCACGGCGCTGCGGGTGAGATCCCGCCCGAGTCCGGCCGCCGGCTCGTCGACGCATACCGCAAGCTGGTCAGCTTCACCGGCGTCAGTGTCGACGACCTTCCGCGCGAGGAGATGCTCGCCGTCGACCCGCTCACCGTCTTCGAAGCCGCGCAGCGGGGTGAGATCAGGGCTCGCCGAGCCGTCACGGAGTTCGCCGACGAGTTCGCCGCGGGCGTCGAGGGACTGATCATCACGGTCGACCCCGAGGTCGTGGTGGTCGGCGGAGGCGTGGTCGCCGCCGGCGACATCGCGGTCGATGCGATCCGCTCCCGGCTCGCTCCCGTGGCTGTGTTCGAGCCGCGGGTAGTGGCCTCGCCGCTCGGCGAGAGCGCAGCCGCGATCGGTGCAGTGCGTCTGGCTCTCGATGAGTTCGAGAAGAACCTGTTCGCGAACCCGTTCGCCGATGCGCAGACGCTGAAGGCCGCCGGATGAGCGGCGCACCCGACTATGTCACGGCAGTCAGCCCGGGACGCGGCGCCCGGCGCCGGGCGCGATCCTGGTTGCATTCTTCAGCTCCCTCGCTCTCGCTCAACGGGGAGTGGCGGTTCCGCCTGCTGCCCGGGGTGCCGGGGTCGATCGGCGCTCCCGCGACTCTCCCACCAGGTGAAGCCGCGGAAGGATTCGCGGACCCCGCGTTCGACGATGCGGAGTGGGCCACGATAGGACTGCCGTGCCATTGGGTGCTCACCGGCGACGGCGCCTTCGGCAGCCCGGAGTACACGAACAGCCAGCTGAGCATTCCGATCGATCCTCCTTTCGTTCCGGACGAGAACCCCACTGGTGATCACCGTCGGTCATTCGACGTGCCCGAGGAATGGCTCGATCGTGCCCGGTTCGACGCCGTGGTCCTGCGGTTCGACGGCGTCGAGTCCATCTACCGGGTCTGGGTGAACGGGCACGAGATCGGTGTGGGCACAGGCTCCCGCCTGTCCCAGGAGTTCGACGTGACCGCGGCGGTGCATCCTGGGCCGAACATCATCGCGGTGCGCGTGCACAAGTGGTCGGCGCAGACATTCGTCGAGGATCAGGACCAGTGGTATCTGCCCGGCATCTTCCGCGATGTCACGCTTCAGGCCCGCCCGGTCGGCGGCATCGAAGACGTGTGGCTGCGGACCGCCTTCGATCCGGATGCCGGTGCGGGTGACATCCTCCCGGAGGTGATAGCCGACGCATCGGCGTACCCGATCAGCCTGCTGGTGCCCGAACTCGGCGTCGACGTGCAGTGGGCGAAGCCCGACGACGTGCGGGCGGTCCGCATCGACACCGTCGAGCCCTGGTCGGCAGAGGTTCCGCGCCTCTACCAGGCATCCGTCATCGGCGCGGGCGAGACGATCACCCTGCAGCTGGGCTTCCGCACCGTGCAGATCGTGGACGGCGAGATCCGCGTGAACGGCACGCAGGTGATCTTCAACGGCGTGAACCGCCACGAGACCCATCCCGACCACGGCCGAGTCTTCGACGAGGCCTGGGTGCGCGATGAACTGCACCAGATGAAGCGGCACAACGTGAACGCCATCCGCACGTCGCACTATCCGCCGCATCCGCGCGTGCTCGACCTGATCGACGAGATCGGGTTCTGGGTGGTGCTCGAGAACGACTACGAGTCGCACGCCTTCGGCAAGTCCGAGCCCGTGCAGTGGGAGCGGAATCCGAGCGGCGAGCCGGAGTGGCGCGACGTCGTCGTGGATCGCATGCGGCGCACGGTCGAGCGGGACAAGAACCATCCGAGCGTGATCATGTGGTCGCTCGGCAATGAGTCGCACACCGGCGAGAACCTCGCCGAGGCGGCGAACTGGGTGCGGGCGCGCGACCCCGAGCGACCCGTGCACTACGAGGGCGACTATCAGGGGCGCTACACCGACGTGTACTCCCGGATGTACACCTCGGTGGCGGATGTGCAGAGCATCTGCAGCGACGACGGCACGGCGCCCTGGGCCACAGACTTCGCTGAGGCGGCTCGCGTGCGCACTCGGCCGTTCCTGATGGCGGAGTACGCGCACGCGATGGGCAACGGCCCCGGCGGCCTGGCGCGGTACGAGCAACTGGTGCGGGCGCACAACGCCGACGGGACCCGCAGGTACCCCCGGCTGCACGGCGGATTCGTGTGGGAGTGGCGCGACCACGGCATCCGGCAGACCACCCCCGACGGCGAAGAGTTCTTCGCCTACGGCGGCGACTTCGGTGAGCGCGTGCACGACGACAACTTCGTGCTGGACGGCCTCGTGTTCTCCGACGGCACGCCCAGCCCCGGACTGCTCGAGTACGCGGCGGTCGTCGCACCTGTGGAGTTCGGGGCGCCCGCTGTGCAGGACGGCGTGCTGAGCGTCGAGGTGCGGGGACACGCGGGTGTCGCGATCGCGCCGGTGCGGTTCGTCGGGCGGGTCGAGATCGACGGCATCCCCGGTCCGGCGATCGACATCGCGGGCGCCCCGCTCGCGCCCGGCGAGTGCCGGATGCTGCGGACGCCGGCGCCGGCCGGCGACGACGAGGTGGAGACGCTGGTGACCGTCGAGGCGCAGTACGCCGCTGATCTGCCCTGGGCGCCGGCGGGGCACGTGGTCGCCACCGCGCAGTTCGATCTCACGCCCCGACGCGTGCGCGACCGCGCCAGAGCGGATGCCCCGCCTCCTCCGGCGACGACCGCGCCGGCATCCGCCGGGCACCGCGCGAGCCTGGGCGCGGCGACGTTCGTCGGCGGGCGGCTGACATCCCTGGCAGGTCTGCCGACCGGGCCCGTGCGCTGCGAGCTCTTTCGCGCCCCCACCGACAACGACCGGGGCGCCGGATCGGTGAACTCCACCCGATACGACCCGACGAAGCCGGTGGACTACTCCACAGCGGACATCGATCCCCCGCACGCGGATGTCTGGGCGCGGGACTACCTGCACCTGCTCAGCGGCCGGGTGGAGTCCGTCGACACGTTCGACGGCGGCATCAGCACCCGCAGCCGGTGGTCGCCGCCGAACTCGCGGCACGCCGTCACGCTCACCGAGACCTGGCAGCTGCACCGCGGTGACCTGTGGGTGCGGTTCGACTTCGCACCGACCTCGGACTGGCCGTACATCTGGCCTCGGCTCGGCGTGCGCATCGACCTGCCGCAGACGGTCGACGGCGCGCGATGGTTCGGCGCAGGGCCGGGGGAGTCGTACCCCGACACCGACCACGCGGTGCGGATCGGACGCTTCGCCGCCGGGATCGACCAACTGAACGTGCCCTATGCCAGGCCGCAGGAGAACGGTCACCGCGGGGATCTTCGCGAGCTGACCCTCGTGGCGGACGGCGTGCCCGTCGTGCGATTCGACACCCCTGCCGACCTGCACGGCCGCCGGCCGGGGTTCACGCTCACCCGGCACACCGCGCAGCAGCTGGCGCAGGCGAGGCATCCGCACGAGCTGCCGGCGCCGGTCGCGACCCACCTCTACCTGGATGCCGCGCAGAACGGCATCGGCTCGCGCTCGTGCGGGCCCGACGTCTGGCCCGGCGACATGCTCAGCAGTGAGGCGAGGACGGTCGTGGCGCGGGTGAGGCAGCTGCCGGCGTGATCAACTCTCGGTCGCGCCGAGCATGCGTTCCAGGATGACGCTCTTGAACTGCTGAGCGGTGAGATCGACGTGTTCGGCCATCAGACGCACAGCGAGCTCGGTGTCGCCGTCGGCGATCGCGGCGGCGATCGCGACATGCTGCGCAGCGGCGGTGGAGACGGATCCGCCGGCGGTGCTGGCCAGGGCGATCACGCTGACCTGGCGCTGAAGTCGCTGCACGGCATCCAGGCATCCCAGCATGAAGCTGTTCGCCGCCGCCTCCCCGACGGAGCGGTGGAACGCGGCATCCGCCCGATTGAACTCCTCGAGGTCGCCCGCGGCGACTTCGAGGGTGCGCGAGGCGGCGTCGCGGATGGTCCGCACCTGGGCGGGAGTCGCCCGACGCGATGCGAGCTCCGTCGTGCTGAGCTCCACGAAGCGGCGGAACTCGAAGATCTCGCCCACCTGGTCGGGGTCGGCGGGCAGGAAGCCGGAGAGCGAGGCACCCCAGGGCACCTCCGGCGGCCTGGCCACGTAGATCCCCCGTCCGCGCTGCACGGACAGGCGCCCGAGCGCGGACAGGATCTTGACCGCCTCGCGCACGATCGTCCGCGACATCCCGACGATCTCCGCCAGTGCGCTCTCTGTGGGCAGTCGCGTGCCAGGGGGCAGCTGCTGCTCGACGATGTACTCGAGGATCCGCTCTGCGGCGATCTCGTAGCCGGGCCGGTAACTGGATGCCGGTGCCGGTGCGTCGGGTCCTGGCTCAGCCACGCGGTGCTCTCCCCCTCGACATGTCGTCGAGCCTATCGGGGTTGACGCGAGGGAGCCCGGCGTCGCTCAGGGCGGCGCCGGGCTCATCACGGCCGGTGACCGGCTACCCCTGCGAGACCGTGACCACGGCCTGCGCCTTCACCGACGTCCCCGCGACTGTTCCGGTCACCACGAACCAGCCGGGCTTCGAGAGCGCATCCGCCGGCACGGCCTCCCAGCCGACCGGCACCGACTGCGTGCTGCCGTCCGAGTACACCGCATCGACCTGAGCGGGCAGCGCGGGCGTCTTCCCGACCGTCGTGTCGACAGCCACGTGCACCGTGTCGACGATCGCGCGGTCGCCCTGCGGACCGTACGCCTGGAATTCGGCGAGGCCGACCTCGGCGCCGGCGGGGTTGGCGTGCGCGTTGTTCGGGTCGATCGTGAACTTCAGCCACGACGTCGTGATCGGCGTGCCGAAGTCAACGATGTTGTCGGGCTGGCCTTCCCAGTCGATGCCGGTCACCATCCTGCTGCCGCCCTCCCATTCCAGGAGGCCTTCGCTGATCTCGTTGACGTCGTGTCCGCGGTCGACGAGGTTGACCCGTTCGATCGTGGTCGCCTTGCCGAAGTTCAGCGTGATCGACGGGGTGGTGTCGGTCTGCTTCGCGGCCCACGACGTCGCCTTGTCGCCGTCCACCGCCTTCGCCGCGACGTACCGCGAGTCCTGATTGTCACCGTCCGGCGCGCCGTTGCGGTCACGCACCGATGTCACTGTCGCGTCGGCGAGCGCCGCCAGGTTGTCGCCCACGGCGCGCAGCTTCAGTTCCTTCGAGCTCTGCGTCACTCCGTTCAGCGTGACCACGGCCCTGACCGTCGAGGTGAAGGCCGAGGTGATCGGCTGGCTCAGGACGATCGTGCTGCTTCCCGGCACGTGCTTCAGCCGCGGGTCGTTGAACTCGTACGAGACGTCGGCCTTCGACATATTGGCCTTCTCTCCGGTGTTCAGCGTGCCCTCAAGGCTGGCGAGCACCGGAGCGCCGACTCGTACATCGTCAGCAGAGAGCTTCAGACTCACTCCCGTGAGGTAGGTCGGCAGTGTGATCCGCCCCTGGGCGTCCACATCCACGTACAAGTACTCGCTCGCGCGGTATCCGTCGCGGTCGGCTGTGACGGTGATCTTCGCCCTGCCCTGCGACACCGCGCGGACGACGCCGTTCGCATCGACGCTCGCGACCTGCGGGCTCTCGCTGCGGAAGCTCAGCGACTTCCGCGAGAGAGCGATCCGCTGGTCCAGGAACGAGTGCCCGGCGACGTCGATGCTCGCTGTCCTCCCGTCGCGGGCGATGTCGCCGTCGAGCGTGATGCTGCCCAGCTGAGTCAGGTCGCGCAGCGACTTGATCTGCACCTCGAGCACGTCCACCGGCTTGCCGTCCTGCCCGCCCTCGGGGAACGAGACCCGCACGTAGCGCGCCTGCACGCTGTCGTGCGCGGGATCGACCGGGTAGTCGTAGTAGTTGCCCTCCTGCTCCCAGCCGTACAGCGTCGTGTCGTTCTTCGGCACGGCCTTCGTGTTGCGCGAGGTGGGCAGCCCGCCGCCGGAGAGCTCCGTGGTCTCCGTGCCCGTCGTCCACGCCTTTCCGTCCTTGCTGTACTCGATCTTCAGCTTCTGCGGTGCATTCCGGTAGGTCACGTTGTCGGCGTCCGGCATGTGGTGGTCGAAGAAGACGTTCACCCGGGTGAGCTCCTGCAGCGACTTCAGGTCGTAGGTGATGCTGCCGGACTCTCCGGCAGCAACCCGCCACCGCGAGACGTTCGCACCGGTGGCGTCGTTGATGACGCCGTCGGAGAGATCCTTCGCGTGCTCCGCGTCGGTCGACACCTCGGGCGTCAGCCCCGCGGCCGCATCGGAGTCGGGCCGCACGGTCACGAAGTTGCGCGACGAGGTGAAGCTCTTGCCGTTCACCGTGATGTCGGCCCAGTACGCGTACATCGTCGGCTTGTCGACGGTGCCGGTGACCTTCAGCTTCCCGTCCGCCGCGACGAACGGTACCTGGCCGGCCGGTACTTCGGCGATGGCGATCTTGCCGCCGGGGATGTTCCGTCGTCCGTCGACGGTCGCGTAGTGGTAGACGACATCCGATGGCCTCACGATGTCGACGCCGCCGCCCTTCCCGGTGTATCCGGTGAAACCGACATCCACGTGCTCGCGTGCCTCCAGCCCCTTCCAGAACTGTGCGCCGTCAGTGGTCATCTCCACGCCGGTGAGCGGGAGATCCGGCGAGATGACGCCATTGCGGACGATGACCGGGTAGGTGTCCTTCTTCACCTGCGGCGCATTCACGCCGTCGTCATAGGTCGCCGTCACGGTGATCGTCGCCGTGCCGTCGGCCCCGGCGTGGATGACGCCGCTCTTCCCACTCGGCCGGGCGACGCCGGTGTTGTTGCTCGCGTAGCTGAGCTTCGTCGGCGCCAGCACGTTCGTGTACCCGTTCATGTAGCTCTCGGCGCGCAGCTTGAGCAGCTGCGGCTGCTCCTGGCTGCTGAACAGCTTGACGCTCGACAGCGAATAGTCGCGCGTCTTGTCCTTCGTGGTGACCTTGATCACTGTGTCGATGGGATCGCTGTTGACCGACGAGGTGTCGATGCTGACGTAATAGCCGGCATCCGTCTTCGTGGACGTGAACGGCAGCGCGGCGCCCTTGTTCAGCCATTCGACCTTCGACACGTCGTGTGTGAACGGGCCGACCTGCTTGAGCGTGTCGGCCCCGGTGAGCCCGGACTTCGCAGTGCCCTTGATCTGGTTCTCGATCAGGTGCAGGTACACGTACTGGTCGCGGGACATCGCATAGCCCCAGTCCGGTCCCTGGCCGAAGGCGATCGCCTTCTGCGGGTCCTCGAACCAGCCGGGCTTCCGCTCGTAGTCGAGCGTGTACGGCGTCGTGCAGTACAGGGACTCCCGCAGATCGGGGCCGCCTGCGTTGTCCATCCACCCGATGATTCCCTGGCGCATGTCTGACAGCTGCTGCGACGAGACCGGCACCATCGAGAAGATGTTCGCGTTGTCGAGATTGCTGCTCAGGTTGTCCATGCCGCGGGTCACGGTGATGGATGAGTCGTAGTTCATCACGTAGCCGTGGCCGTACTGGTTGATGAGCTCCTTCGTCGCCTCGCGCCAGTCATCTCGCTCATTGCCCTTGGCGTACTGCGTCCACACGTCCAGCGCGGTCGTGTACGGGTCGTTCCACTCCTCGTGCGCGGCCTTGCGCCCCTGCTTCAGGATGCCGTTGACCCAGCCGCCCTCGTTGTAGGGCTCGGCGTTCCAGAACGGGCGCTCGTGCAGAGTGATGTCCTGGTCGCCGGTCTGGGCGTTCGGGTTGGCATCGATGAGCACCCGGTCGTTGTAGTTGCGGGCCGAGCTCCACGCGACGTCGGTGTTCGAGTAAGACTCCGGGCCGCCGTCGGCGAAGAGGTACCAGGGGTCGTATCGGGCGACGAGGTTCTGGATGTCGCTCTCCAGGATGTTGCGTCCCTCGTACTGCGACGAGACGTACACGCCGAAGCGCAGACCGTAGCGCTCCGCGGCCTCCTTCGCCTGCTGCACACGATCTTTCACGTGCCAACTGCCGTCGTCGCCCTGCTCCAGGGCGTTGTATTTGAACAGCTTGTTGGCGTCGCTCGGGGTGAGGTCGGCATTCGGGGACGGCCAGTAGTACACGGTGTTCTGCAGGCTCTCGGTGGAGAGCATGGTCATGCCCATCTCCTTGGCCGTGCGCGCCCACTCGTCGTAGTTGTAGTTCGGGTCGTACAGGTTCGGCATGGTGCCGGTGGTGTGCGACAGCGCCGACATCTTGCCGTCGATGAACCAGTCGACCGGGTTCTCCTTGACGGTGATGGAGAACTTCTTCGACGCCGTGGCGCCGTCGTCATCGGTGACCTTCACCGTGAAGGCGTAGTCCTTGGCGCGCTTGCCCTGGGCGCCGTCCTTGACGGTGCCGCTGATGCTGCCGTCTGCGGCCAGGGACAGCCCCGGGGGAAGTTCGCCGTCGACGACGGCCCACTGGTAGCCGGGTGCGCCGCCGGCGGCCTGGAAAGTGAAGGCGGATGCCTGAGGCGCGATGCTCGATCCGTTCGGCTTGCCGTCCAGGGTGGCCTTCATCGCGACGTACGGGTTCTCGTCGTAGGCGTAGGGGAGGACGTTTCCGGGGTAGTCGTTCGCAGGAACGTCGGCATTGCGCATCTGGAACGCCTTCTTGTCGACGTCGAGTCCGGTCGTGACGATCTCGAGGTCGTCTGCGGCAGTCGACGAGGCCGAGTAGGTCAGCCCCGGTACGGTGTTCCCGCTCGCATCCGAGATCCTCGAGTAGAAGCCGAGGAAGTTCTTGCCGGAGTCGGGATTGCGGTGCTGGATCTGGATGACCAGCTCGTTCCAGCCGGCCTTCAGCGGAACCGCATAGCGAGTGCCGGGCTTGCTGACCCGCCCTGACACGGCGGTCTGCGCGCCCACCTTCTGATCGTTCGCGAACAGCGAGTACACACCGGAGCCGCCCACCTGCCACTGCACGGTCTGCGCGACAGGGCTGTAGACGTGCGTGGCGGCGAGCACCCACTTGTTCGTGGTGGGCTGCCCCTGCTTGACGTCGAAGTAGCCCATCAGATCGTTGTAGTCGTCGTAGTTGCGGTTGAAGATCCGGTCGTCGAAGTACTGCCAGGTCGACTTCTCCGCGCCGTCGGGTGCCACGACCTCCGCTCCGAGGACGGCGTCCGGGGCATCCGCCTCCGTGATCACGGGGGTGGTGAACGGGCCGGAGACCAGCCACTGGTTCAGATACGGCGCATCTCCACTGGTCTGCATGGCCTGCGCCGGCTGCAGCGGAAGCATGCATCCGGCGACCACTGCGGCGGCGACGAGGATGCTCCCCGATCGCTGCCGTCTTCTGCGGGAACTGGTCATGATGGCGTCCTCACTCCTCATCGAGTCGTATATGAATCTGATTCAAGCGAACTTCAGCGCAGAGTAGATCAGATCATGCTGGCGAGAGGCAAGGGTTGATATTCCCTGTTCTTATGTGTATCCCGCGCGCTGGATCTGAGTGTCGCGATTCGACCATTGAACATGAATCAGGTACATCGTCCAGGGCGAGATGGTCAGCGGCGGTGTACTCCTCGCCGCGCACTAGGCTTCAGTCGATATGGGCAGGGGATCGGGAGATGTGCGAGCGCGGGTCACGCTGCGCGAGGTGGCGGAACGCGCCGGCGTGTCCGTTGCGACGGCGTCGTACGTGCTCTCCGGAACCAGGAAGTCAGGAGCGCGATTCTCGGAGGAGACAGCGGAGCGGGTGCGGCAGGTCGCGGCCGACCTGCAGTACCTGCCCAACCGGATGGCGCGGTCGGTGCGTACCGGGCGCACGGGGGTCATCCAGCTCGTGCTGCACATGCTCGGCGACCCCTGGACGCAGGAGCTCGCGGAGGCCTTCACCGAACAGGCGCCGGCGCACGGGCTGACGACGTTGATCGCGCTCGATTCGGACTTCTCGGCCGCGCTGTCCCGCAGCGAGTTCGACGCGGCGTTCGTCGCAGCCGCGGGGGCCACCGAACCCGGGCAGTGGCGCGAGGCGCTCGGCCCGGTGATGCGCAAACTCGTTGTCTACTCGTCGACCCTCGCGCCGGACGGTTTCGACGTCATCCGCTTCGACGAGCGCCGGGCCGCGCTGATGGCCGTAGAGCATCTGCTGGAACGGCACCGCGACATCGCCTGCCTCTCTGCTGTCAGCGCCGGCGCACGAGAGGCCGGGGTGCGCCGCGGGGCCTACCTCGACGCCATGGCAGATGCCGGGCAGGGGGTCCGCGCGGAGTATCTCGCGGAGTTCGCGAAGGATGCACTCGACCCCTACCGTGCCGCTCGCGAACTGCTGAGCATGCCTGACCGCCCCACCGCCGTCTTCGCGGAGGCGGACTTCGCGGCCTTCGCGACGGTGCAGGCGGCCCGCGAACTCGGGCTCCGCGTGCCGGAGGACGTCGCAGTGATCGGGATCGGCGATTCCGGGCTCGCTGAGAGCGCAGGCATCAGCTCGGTCGGCGGCAAGGACATGCGCGAGCGGATCGTCGCGTTCGTGCTGGAGCGCGCCCTCGATGCGCGGATCCCGCAGAACAGGGTGCTCGAACTCGAGCCGGTCCTGTTCGAACGTGACTCGACGAGTCCGGCCGGCCGAGCGCGCTGAAGCTCTTGACCCAAACGTCACACGTTTGCTAGCGTCCTGCTTAATCGTCTAAGCAGGACGGCATCCGCCCCAAGGCGATCCCCCTCGTCGGTTCACCGAAGAACCCGCACCCCCGGAGGAGCACCATGACAGGTCCCCGTAGGAAACCGATTGCGATGATCAGCGCGACTGCGCTGATCTCCACGATGCTCGTGCTCGGCGCGAGCACCGGCTCCGCGCAGGCGCAGCAGGTGACCGGCACTGCGCCGTTCATCAACTCCTGGCTCGTTTCGGGGCCGTTCGACACGGCGGTCGCCGACGACATCTACGGTTGCGCGGTCACCGCGGAGCCGAACCTCGCGAAGACCGCGACCGCAACGGCGTCCTCCGCGCTGGCTGCGAACCCGCCGGCCCAGCTCATCGACGGTGACACTCGCAAGCAGTGGGTGGCTGAGAACGACCCGGCGCCGACTGTGACGCTCACCTGGGCATCCCCCATCTCGCTGAACGAGGTGCGCCTCGCGCAGTGGGGCGACGGTCGGCACGTGAACAAGCACTACGACCTCACCTTCACTCTTGCGGACGGTTCCACCGTGACGTCGCAGCGGGTGAACAGCACTTCGGCCTCCCCCTCGGAGCCCACGGTCTACTCGCATCCCACGACCCTCTCCGGCGTCACCTCGCTGACCATCGCGATCGACAAGGGCGTGACTCCCTATCCGTCGATCACCGGCCTCTCCGAGGTGGAGGTCTACCAGCGGGCCGCGGCCTCCGAAGGCGATGCCTCCATCGCGCCGGTCCTCGGCGGCACGCTCGGTGACGACTCGCAGTCGAGCGACTGGGAGTACTTCGACGACCGCGTCTACAACCGCAACTACGACGACTACCAGGACCTGTACGGCTACTTCGAGGTGAAGAAGCACGAGGACACCCGCAACAAGTTCGTCTATGCGCACACCTACGTGTACAGCCCCGAGGCCCGCAGCGCGTTCGTCAACGTCGGGGCGAGCGGCTCGTACCGGCTGTACGTGAACGACCGCTGCGTCACGGCGCCCAGCACTCCGGTCGAGGTGCAGAAGGATCTCACCCGGCAGCAGGTCGACCTGAAGCAGGGCTGGAACAAGGTGCTCCTGCAGATCAAGCACACCTACACCGAGGACGTGAACGGCAACGGCGTGCCGATCGCCAAGGACCAGGACGTCGCGTACCTCGGCTTCTACGGCCGCGTCTCCGACAAGGACGGCAACCGGATCGACGGCGTGGTCAGCTCGGTCAACGGACCGGCCGACAAGCTGCGTATCGACACCACAGGGCTGAAGGCCGGAGGAACGGCGGGCAAGGACCTGCCGACCCAGCAGCTGCCGACCGGCTACCGGGAGTGGCCGTACGTCTGGAACAAGTCGGTCACCTCCAAGAAGTATGGTGTGTCCGCCTCGGCATTCCAGTTCGGAGCCAGCGGCGGGCAGCCCGGCTACACCTGGAAGCTCATCGACGGAAAGCTCCCCGAGGGGCTCGAGCTCGGCGCGGACGGCACCATCGCCGATGGACTCGCGAACGGCAAGGCCGACTTGTCCAGCCGAAAGGGCATCATCAGCCCGAAGGCGAAGATCGGCGACTACCGGTTCACTCTGCAGGTGACGGACGCCTCCGGTGCGACGGCGACCAAGCGCTTCGAGCTCACGGTCAAGGAGCGCCCGAACCGGAGGCTCGAAGAGGGCAGGGTCAGCGCGCTCACCCACGCCGCGCCGATGTTCAATTACTTCGTCGACCCGAACTACTCGCTCGACCAGTGGGCCGCCCGCGCCAAGGCGCAGGGGCTCGCGATGGTCTCGGTCGAGGCGCTGCAGCAGAACTACCACTGGCCCTCGAAGTTCTCCGACCCGGCCGGCGATCGTCAGAAGTATTTGCCCAAGGGTGCAGACGGCAACGTCGTGGACGGCCTGAAGCCGATGGTCGACGCCATCCGCCGCTACGGCATGGACGTCGGCATGTACTACGCCACTGAGGGCGGCGGGCTGCAGCACTTCTCGACGGACGTGTTCGTGCAGAACGTCGAGGACCTGCTGGGCCGCTACGACCCGAGCTACCTCTACTTCGACGGCCCCCAGTCCATGCCGAACGCCAACTACGACGTCATGTACAGCGCGGTGCGCAACCACAGCGCCGACGTCGTCATCGACTCCAACGCCTGGGGCGAGGAGTACGGCGACCCGGACCTGCGCACCAACGAGGCATCCGAGATCTACTCCAACGCGAGCGCGAACCATCTGGTCAAGCGCACCCCGATGGAGCCGTGGAAGATCCTCGGCACCAGGAACCAGGATTCGCCGTACTACCCGCAGCGCGACGACTTCCGCCTGGTGGCGCAGGAGACGATCATGAACGCGGGCCGCGGCTACGTCGACAACAACGACCAGACGATCATGGACGGACGAGGGCCGAACTGGCACTCCCCGGAGGAGATCGTCACCCGCTATCCGAAGGGCGCCCAGGAGTTCATCACCGTCCGCGACCAGGTGGCGGACTGGTTCGCTCCGAAGGCCGGGGTCAACCTGCTCGAATCCGTGACCGGCACCAGGCCGTTCTACCTGCCCGGCTACGGCTACGAAGACGACGGGGTCGGCAACTACGAGAAGTTCGCGCACCCGAATGCCACCACCGGGCCGCAGTGGGGCTACGCCACCGCGCGCGACAACGACATCTACCTGCACATCCTGAGGGGGCCGGACGGCAAGAAGGGCTTCGACGCGATCGCGGACAGGAAGCTGACTATCGGCGGCATCTCGCACGACGTCACCTCGGTCAGCGTGCTCAACACTGGCGAGAAGCTGCGCGACTTCAGCCAGGACGGGCAGTCGCTGAGCATCGACCTGGGCGCGGTCGCCACCGACCCCGTGGACACGATCATCAAGATCCGCACCGACGACCCGGCACGGGACTACCGCCTGACCGACGTCACGGTCGACGGGAAGCCGCTCTCCGGTGGCCGCCTGCAGCTGGAGACCGGCGGGTACATGACGTATCCGGCGCTGTCGACGAAGCTGGATCGCGTCACGTACAGCGTGCCGAACGCCAAGGTCGTGAAGATCGACGACGAGGGCCGCGTGTCCCCGCACTCGAACGGATCCGTCGAGGTCACGGTCACGGCCAAGGCCGGATCGGTGACGAAGAAGACGAAGGTCACGATCTCGGTGCGCGACAAGGTCGCTTACATCGGCGAGGACCTGTCCTCCGCAGTGCTGCGCATCGGCGGCGACGAGACCTATGGCTCGTTCCCGATCAGCGCCCGGCCGTCGATCGCGCTGGACGGACGCTCCGACCACGGCCAGTCCGTGCGATTGGATGCGGCGGACGTCACCTGGCACGGAGGAATCGTCGATGTCACCGGGGGCACCAAGGAGGTGCCGGTGGCGATCACCGAGGTGGACGGCTTCGGCTTCGCCGACGGAAAGCTGACGACGCCTCAGCTCACGACACCGACCCGCGCCGCCGTCTGGGCCGACGTGAAGCTCGACGGCAGGACGGTCACGAGCAACAGGGTGTTCCTCGACCTGCTTCCCGTCCGCGACGTCGCCGGCGCGGCGAAGGTCACGACCAGCGATGCCTCGGCGGATGCCGGCAGGCTCACCGACGGCATCCTGATCGACGCCGACCATCTCACCGGCTCCGGGTGGAGCACCTCCGCGGACGGTGCATCGTGGGCGCAGTTCGATCTGGCGGCCCCGACCGAGCTCTCCAGCATCGGCCTGGCGTTCGCCGAGGCGGGACAGCGCTACGCCAACGTGCCGCGCAGGATCGTCATCCAGACCAGCGTCGACGGTGAGAACTGGAAGGACGCGGCCTCGGCGAATGGTCCGAGCGGCGCCATCTTCTGGGGCAACGTCGACTCCTACCCGGTGACCGGGGTCGCACAGCACGTGCGGATCTCGTTCCCGGAGGGATCGGCGGGGTCGTCCCTCGACCTGCTCGAGGTGCAGATCAATGCCACCCACGAGATGACGGGTCTGGCGAGCATCACGGCGAAGCCGAAGGTCGACAGCAGCGGGCGCACGGCGACGATCGACGTCGCGGGGCGGGACTTCGCGGGCGACCCGGCCGCGGTGCCGTCCTCGGCGGTGACGGTGGTGTCGTCCGACTCGCGGGTGCTCGCCGTGGACTCCCGAGGAAGGCTCCGCGGCGTGGCGCCCGGACAGGCCAAGGTGGTCGTCTCCGCCGACATCGACGGATACCGGGCATCCGACTACTTCACGGTGAAGGTCGATGACCGAGGGCGCCTGTCGCTGCCGACGTTCGTGCGCAGCGTGGAGCTGTCGCTGAGCGCGGGCATCATCCGCGTCGGGCAGCCTGTGCAGGCCACGGTGAAGGCCACGCTCAACACCGGGGAGGAGGCCGACACGGCCGAGGTCACGACGGTGCTGACGTTCAGCGACGAGCGGCTGCGGCAGGTGCCGGGTTCGACCACCATCGAGCTCACCGAGCCTGTCACAGGGGTCGTCCCGGCCACGGTGCAGGCGAAGGTCGCGCTCGGAGGGGTGGAGGTGCTCTCCGCACCGGTGTCGCTGAAGCTCACCGGCGACAACCTGGCGAGCGCCGCGACCGTCACGGTCTCGTCCGTGCGCGACCGCAACGGCGTACCGGACGGCAACGCAGTCGACGACCGCTATCTCGGCAGCAAGGCGATCGACGGCGACAGGGCCACCTCGTGGGCCTCCAAGCAGAGCGACGTCTCGCCGTGGATCCGCCTCGACTTCGGCGGACCGGTGAAGATCGACCGGGTCAACCTCGTCGATCGCGGCCACGAGGTCAACCAGATCGTCGAGGGCGTCCTGGAATGGGAGGGCGGCAGCAAGAAGGTCACCGGCATCAAGTGGGACGGTCAGCCCGACAACATGATCACCCTGGATGCCCCGGTCACGACCTCCTGGCTGAGGTTCACCGTCGACCCGGACAACGTGTTCGACAATCAGGCGCTGCACGGCGAGGTCGGTCTGGCTGAGTTCAGCGCGTTCGGCCCGACGGCGCAGTAGCCCGCGCGGAAACGGCCCGGCGTCCCCCAATGGGGACGTCGGGCCGTTTCTCGTCGGTCGATGGAGGTGCCTCCGGCGCCGGGTGCCTCTCGGTCTCTTGTCCGCGGACTTGTGCGGCCTCGCGGGAAGCCGTCGCGTGCACGTCGTCCCCGCAGCATCCGTTCCGGGGGATGCCGGAGCGAAGCGCACGGCACGGCGAGAACTTTGAGGCGCCGGGGGAGCCGCGTTCCTGCCTGGCAGAGCCCCGTCGACTCTCGACAAAGAGAAGGTCCGGATGCGAGCCGTGCGGCTCGCATCCGGACCTTCGTGCTGCGGTCAGACCCCTCAGAGCGCCGTCGGCAGCGACAGCTGGAACGACTGCAGGTTCCAGTTGTTGTCGTTCACGACACGGACCGTGATCGTGTGCAGGCCGGCCGCCAGCGGCACGGTGCCGCCGTTCACGGTCGCCCAGTTGCTCCACCCACCGGTGACCGGCAGCGTCGTCGTCGCCACGCTCACTCCGTCGACCAGCATCTCGACGCCGTTGCTGTTGTTCTTGTTGACGGCGACGCGGTACGACAGGTCGTAGACGCCCGTATCGGTGACGGCGACCTTGTAGCTCATCGTGTCGCCGACGCTGATGTAGCCGACCGCCTGCGTCCCGTTCTCGCCCGTCACCGGCTGGATCCCGCCGGTGTGCGCGTCGTAGGTCACCCCCTGGATGGTGCCGGGAATGCTCTGCGCCGCGTAGGCCAGCTTCGCCGAGGCGAAGTTCCACCCGCCGGCGGTCGCCTGCAGCCGGATCGTGTGCAGCCCGCTGGTCAGGGGCACCAGGTCGCTGACGGTGGTCCAGTTCTGCAGACCGCCCGTGGAATCCAGCGTCGTGGTTCCGGCCTGCTCGCCGTCGACGAGGAGTTCAACCTCGCCGGTGGCTCCGGCATCCACGGCCACCCGGTAGTCGACGCTGTAGGCGCCGGTCTTGGGCACGTCGACCACGTACTCGAGGTAGTCGCCGGTCTCCAGCGGTCCGGCGTAGGCCGTTCCGTCGGGCGTCGTGCCGGCGGGGATGTCGGAGGACGCCGAGGCATCAGCCGCGGCGAGCGGCTCATCCAGAGAGAGCGGGATGGGCAGCGCCGGCGCGGCGCTGTTTCCTGTGCCGCCGGCGACTCGCACACGGTCGTAGATCCCGTCGCCGAATCCGTCGGCCGAACCCAGTTGGATGCGCCGGAAGGACGGAGCCGCCACGGTGCCGACCTCGACGCCGTCGATCGACAGCCGGGCAGTGCTGCCGTTCGAGTAGTCGAAGGTCAGTCGGTGCCAGCCGTAGGTGCGCGGTACCGAGGTCGCTGTCTTCGAACCGGCGTTCTGGAGCACGTACGACGTGGTGCTCACGCTCGTGTCGATGCCGAGGCCGATCGCGTCGTCCCCGCCGTTGTCGACGCGCGCCAGCGCGCGCACCTGCGCCGAGATCGGAGCGCCCGAGTCGTACGGGACCATGCCCATGCTCTGTCGATCGAAGATGTCGAGTGTGACCGTCTTCTTCTTCAGTGCGGTGCCGAAGTCCCTGTACAGCACCGGCTTCGATCCGGCGGGCGCCTTGTCGCCGTTGACGACGAGAGCTCCCTTTCCGATGTCGAGGCCACCGGAGCGCTCGTCGGAGACTCCCTCGGCGGCGAACTCGTGCGAGATCGCCGGCTTGACGCCGTCCCAGCGCCACTGGGACTCGTCGAGCGCCGAGCCCTCGAAGGCGTCCTGGAAGTACACCTTCTTCGTCTTGTCCTTGCCGGCCGGCTCGGAGTCGAAGTAGGGGTTGGCGTCGTTCGCGCCGATGTGGGCGTAGTCCATCTTCGACGGGTCGAAGTCGGCGAGCTGGTTGACGATCTTCCCGTAGTTGATGTTCGTGTTCTCGAACGTGATCTGGTCGCCGTACTGCACGATCGTGTTGACCTCGGCGTTGTACTGCTGGGGGTTGATCGCCTGGTAGTTCTTCACGATCACGCCCGCCGCGCCGACGTCGAGGTTCATGCTGTTCGGCGGGATGCCGTCCATCGTGGGCGTGGAGCCGATCTTGTCGACGATGATCTGGTCGAACGTGTTCGGCCGGTGCTGCGAGCCTCGGAACAGATCGAAGGTGAAGATCGCACCGTCGTCGGCGCCGTCGTTCTCGGCGTCATGGATGTACAAGTGGCTGAACGTGTTGTCGTGCGCGTACAGATCCGTCATCCGGTTGTAGTCGCCGTCTCCGGTGGGGCCGGGAGTCGACGTGCGGCCGTAGCCGCCCATCAGGAGCAGCGCGCGCCGCGGACTGTTGTAGATCTCGGAGTGCGAGACGGTGTTGCTGCTCGCGTTGTTGATCGAGACGCCCGCGGTCTGCCCGACGAGCTGGCCGATGTCGTGGATGATCGTGTTCGTCACCGTGTTGTGATGGCTGTATCCCTCGCCGTTCTCGTCGCCTCCGACGCCGGGGAATCCGCCTTCGATGTTGACGCCGCCGTGGCCGGTGTTCTCGATCAGGCTGTTGCTGATCATGGTGTGGTCGTTGGCCTCGTAGAGCTCGATCCCGAACATCCCCGCGTTCTTGACATGCGCGTTCGTGATCGTGATGTTGTTCGTGTTCTTCAGCGTGATCGATCCGACCTGGAACTCCGGGCGCTCGCTCGTCTCCGCGTACGAGGGCAGGGTGATGCCCGGCTGCACCGCGTAGTCCGGGAAGCCCATCCCGCCACGGGCGTCGTGGGCGTTCCACGCGTAGCTGTAGTACTCGGGGAAGTTCGTGTCCTTGAACGCGAGACCGTCGAAGGTGATGTGCGACACCTGCGCGGTGCGCGAGGCACCGGTGACGTCGACGATCTTCTCCGTGGACGGAACCACGATGTCCTGCTTCGACAGGGGGTCGGACCCCTCCTCCGGGTAGTAGTAGAGGTACCCGCTGGCCTTGTTGTAGTAGTACTCGCCGGGCTCGTCGAGCAGCCCGAGGTTGCCCTGCACGAGGAACCGGGCGCCGCCGCCGTAGGAGAAGTGCGGGCGGTTCTCACCCGGCTTGCCCGGTACCTGCACGAAGCTCAGCTTGCGTGTGGCGGGATCGATCGATCCGATCGGGATGGTCGAGGTCATCCAGTCCCAGCCTGCGCCGTCCCAGCCGAGGATCTGCGCGTTCAGGTCGCCGCGGGACTGGGCGTTCGCCAGCGCCGTGACCTGAGCCTGGTCGAGTCCGGATGCCGGATAGTCGATGCTGGTCAGCCCTCCGCCGGTCGAGACCATGTAGTCGTTCTGCGCCGAGGTGAAGCGCGGCTCGACTCGATGCGAGGGCGTGCGCGCCATCGTCGCCCGCTCGTCGTCGACGTAGAGGGTGTTGAAGTCCAGACCGGCGCCGATCTTCGTCTCGTAGACGTGCCCGGCGGCGCTCGCGGGCAGGTCGGCGTCGCCGGCACCCGGTGTGTCCGCCGAGACGCGCTGCCAGGTCGTGTCGACCTTCGTGCCGCCGATCAGCTTCGCCGCACCCGGTCCGTCGAACGAGCGGTAGATCACCGAGAACCCGTTGGTGCCCGAATCGCCCTCGTCGAACTCGACGGTCTCGGGGGTGTAGTAGTCGCCCTTGGCGAGGTTGACGACGATGTCGCCGGTCATGTCGCCGGCCAGCTCGCGCACGGCCGTGCGTGCCTTCTCGAGTGTTTTGAACGCCTGGCCCCGGTTCCGGCCGGAGTTGGTGTCCTTCCCATGCGGGGAGACGAAGAAGGTGGCTTGCACTGGGGAACTCGATGCGGTGCTCGTCGAGGCGGATGCCGGGGCATTCACCAGACAGAGCGCGGCGGTGACGGCCAGGGCGCTCAGCCCTGCAACGGAGCCCAGCCGCCGGCGGAGCGGCGGGGCGGTCGGTGGGATCGATCTGCGCATGGGGAACCTTCCTTGGTTCTGGCTGCTCAAAGGGGATGGGGCGAGATTACGAAAAGCATTTTCTTAACGAATCTCGGGCCCAGTCTTCAGGGCCTGTCCGGTCGCTGTCAAGGTATGTGGCAGCATTGCGTAAACGAATTGGGTTATCGCGGTGCATCAGAGGAGAGCTCGAACGTGACTGGTGAAATACGTGTGCGGCAAGGTCTCGCCGGAATGACCGAGGTCGTCCTGGAATCGGCCGACCTGCAGGTCGTCGTCCTTCCGTGGAGGGGCGGCGAGATCAACAGGTTCTACTCGCGCGCGCTCGACCTGGATGTCCTCTATCGGGACCGCGGTGAGATGGCGCGATTCGAAGAGGACCGTCGACTGGGCCGCGAGCGACCGGCGGCGGAATATGCGTTCGGCGGACTGCTCACGATGTACCCGAATGCCGGCGAGCCGTCGCAGCGCGGTGAGCATCATTACGCGTTCCACGGAGACGCGCGAAGCGCTCCCTGGGATTACGAGATCGTCCAGGGCGCGACCCCTGAGCTTCGTCTGCGGGGCACGAGTGCAGGAGCGCCGTTCGCGATCGACCGGACGATGCGGTTCGCCGCCGGCTCCGGGGCGCTGGAAGTGACGGATGTGCTGACCCGAACGGACGATGGCGACGATGCACTGCCCTGTGGCTACGGGATCCACCCGTACTTCGGGCCTTCGACGCTGGCGTCGGGGACACGACTGTTCGTCGATGACCGGCTCGTCGGGACGCTCGGCGATGACGAGGTGATGCCTCATCGGCTGGATTGCGTGGAAGTGTCATCGTCGCCGTCATCGATCGCCGTCGACAGTCCTGGCGGCGGCAGTCGTCTCTCTCTCGAGTTCGATTCCCCGATCCTCGACCACGTGTGGGTCTGGCTCACCGATCGTTGGGAGACCGGCCGCGGCATCGGCGCGCTGATTCCGACCTCCGTGCACGGCGTGCACGGAGTGGAGGGAGCGGAGCGGGACGGCCTGGTGCATCGGCTGCACTCCGGCGAGTCCGTCACCGCGGCGTGGTCGATGCAGATCGCGCCGCTGCAGTCGCCGCATTGACCTCGGTCAGCGCAACGCGACGCGCTGCACGCGAACGGTCGAGACGACCTCGCCGCGCCCGGGGATGACGGTGCCGTTCCCGCCGCGGGTCAGCCCGTCGGCCGCCGGTCCCTCGCCCGGCAGTACGTTTCCTGGCTCGACGGCGATCGCGTACATCCGGCGGAACCACGGCCAGCCGCTGCCGGCGTTGGCCTCGATCCACAGCCACGCCAGGGGATAGGTCTCGCGCGACCAGCTCAGCCGCATGCCGAATCCGTGGGTCGGGCTGGCGAACAGCACCGCGGGGTCTGTATCCGGGAACCCGGTGAGCGCGCCGAACAGGGCCTGTCGCGAGCCGGGGCCCGGCAGTGCGATGCTGCCGGGAACGGGGCCGGCGGGGAGGACCGAATCGGGGCGGCCGCAGACATCGGCGCCCGCCAGGGTGCCGGGTGCGCCGGCATCCGTCAGCAGCGTCGCGGCATCCGTCACGAGGTAGCTTCGCTCATCGAGGAACGGCGCGCCGAATGCCGGATGCTGCAGCATCCGCGCGCTGACGTCGTCGTCGGACAGGTTCCGCACGGTGTCGATCACCTCGACGGCGTCGCCGGAGACGTCGATGCGCCGGTGCAGTTCGAACGGCGCCGTGATCAGCCGCGCGGTCAGCTCAGCCGATGATTCGCTCGCCTCGACGACGTCCCACGCGGACAGTGCTGATTCGCCGTGGTAGCCCTGCAGCACGCCGTCGTGCACCCGCTCCGGGCCGGCATTGGGGGTGCAGAACTGCCACCCGCCGGGGTACCCCGTCGTCCACTGCGTCATGGAGTCGCCGCCGAACGCGGGTGGCGTGGTCGCGCCGGCAGTCGGCGAGACGCTGAGCGTGGGGATGCCGGTCTCCCGGTCGACGATCTGCACGATGTCGGCGCCGCGCTCAGGACGCACGGCGACTTCGAGCACGGAGGACCGCAGCGTGATCGGCATCGCTCAGCCCTGGAACAGCGCGACCGGCAGGCCGTGGGCGCCGTGCCCGTGGATCTCGAAGATCGACCCGGCGAGCGGATCGGCGTCGAGCCCCGCGGCGGCCGAGGTCACCCAGAGCCGGTCCAGCTGCGGGCCGACGAACGCGCACGAAGTGGGCTGGTCGGTGGGGATATCGACGGTGCGCAGTGTGCGGCCGGTCTCGGACAACTCGTGCACGGCCCGCCCCCCGTACTCCGCGAGCCAGATGTGGCCCTCGGCATCGATTGACAGACCGTCGGGGAACCCCACGAAGCCCTCGGCGAGCACCCGTCCCCGGTCGGTGACCGTGGCGGCGTCCGGATCGAAGTCGAAGGCGAGGACGAGCCGATCCTGAGTCTCGACGAGATACATCGTGCGGCCGTCGGGGCTCCAGCCGATGCCGTTCGGCTGGGTGAGGTCGGGCACCACCAGCTCGGCGGCGAGGTCGGTGCCGAGCCGCCACAGTCCGCCACGGCCGGCGGAGAAATCCATTGCGCAGCTGCCGGCCCAGTAGTTCCCCTGCGGGTCGACCTTGGCGTCGTTCATCCGGATCGGCGGGGCGAGCACGTCGACGGTGCTCGTGACCGCGCCGGCATCGTCGACCAGGGCGAAGCCCGACTCGACGGCGAGCACGAGCCCGCCGCCCGCGCGGGGCGCCGCTGCGCCCACCATCTCGGGGTAGTCGATCGTCGTGGTGGAGCCCGCGGAGTCCGTCCGGTGGATCTGCCGCCCGACGATGTCGACCCAGACCACGGACCCATCGCGCGGATCCCAGTACGGGCCCTCGCCGCACGCTGCGCGGGCGGGTACGACGACATCGATCCGGTCGGTCATGGGGGCTCCTCTTGTCGGTCTGCTACTCGGCGAAGAACGTCGGGTTCTCGGCCCGCAGGCGGGTGGTGTCCGTCAGGACCCGGGTGGAGTGCCGGGCGATGACCCGGATGCCGGTGTCCTCGTCCCTGTTCTTCAGCGCGTCGACGATCGCCTGATGCTCGGTGAGCAGCTCGGGATTGCCCAGCGCCGCGCTGAGGTTGAGCCGGCGCAGGCGGTCGAGCTGGATCTTCGTGCCGCGCACGACATCCCAGATCCGCGGCTTGCCGGCCAGGATGAAGACCGCCTGGTGCAGCTGCTCGTCGGTGTCGAAGAACCCCTCGAGGTCGCCGGCGGCCGCGGCCGCAGCGTTCGCGTCGCAGATCTCCTGGATGCGGGTGGTGTCGGGTGCGCCGTCGGCGATCGCCTGCTGGAATGCGCTGGTCTCGAGGGCGCGCCGGATGAACACAGCCTCCTCGACCTCGCGGAGCGAGATGGGTGCGACCTGACTGCCGACCTGCGGAACGATCGCGATGAGCCCGAGGTCGGAGAGACGGGTGAACGCCTCGCGGACCGGGGAGCGACTGACCTGCAGCGAGGCGGCGACGCCGGGCTCCGAGAGCGGGGTGCCAGGCGCGAGGCGGAGATGTCGGATCGATTCGCTCAAGGACTCGAAGACGGCGTCGGACATGCGATAGCGGGAGCGCGGCTGGGTGAGCGGCGAGAGCACCCCGGTGTACGTCGTTCCCGGTGCGCCGGCGGGCGATGGTGTCATTGTTCTCCTCCTCTCACCGAGTCTAGCTTGCGGACTAGTATACAAGCATGTAACTTGGTCCGACAAGGAGAGATATGAACCCGCGTACCGACGCCGAGCTCTTCGAGCTGATGAAGTCCACGTTGTACACCCCGGTGGTCGGCGACATCCTCGACGCCCTCGGACACACCCACCAGTTCCTCCCGCCGCAGATCCAGCCGATGAGGCCGCACATGAAGATCGCCGGGCGGGCGATGCCCGTCGTCGTTTCCGACGTCTACGGCCCGCAGAAGAAGCCGTTCGGGCACATGACCGAGGCGCTCGATCAGCTCGAACCGGGCGAGGTGTGGGTCGGCTCCCGCATCGTGCAGTCCGTGGCCATGTGGGGCGAGATGCTGACCGCCACCTCGCAGGGACGCGGTGCGGTCGGTGCCGTGGTGGACGGCTACCACCGTGACACCCCGCAGATTCTGGAACGTGACTTCCCCGTGTTCAGCTGGGGCGGCTATGCCCAGGACTCCTCGGTGCGCACCGCGGTGCGTGATTTCCGTGTGCCCGTCGAACTCGGCGGCGTGCGGATCGAGCCGGGCGATCTCGTCTTCGGCGACATGGACGGGGTGCTGGTCATCCCGCGCGCGGTGGAGGATGAGGTGATCGAGGCATCGCTCGCGAAGGCGAGCACGGAGAACCTCGTGGCCACCGCCATCGACCAGGGCATGAGCGCGACCGAGGCGTTCGCACGATTCGGCGTGCTGTGAGATTCACGGGCAGGAGAACAATGAGCAGTCACAAGGGCAAGGTCGTCATCGTCACCGGCGGGTCGGCCGGTATCGGCAGGGGGGCCGCGGAGGTGTTCGCGGCGGAGGGCGCGGCCGTGGTCGTGCACGGGCTGACGCAGCAGAACGTCGACGAGGCTGTGCAGGCGATCACTGCCTCGGGAGGCCTCGCCATCGGCGTGGCCGGTGATGTCGCGCTCGAGGCCACCCACCGGGCCGTCGTGGACGCCGCCATGAACCGCTTCGGACGGATCGATCACCTCGTCACCTCCGCCGGGATCCAGACCTACGGCGACGCCGCCGAGACGACGCCCGAGGACTTCGACCGAGTCTTCGCGGTCAACGTGCGCGGCGTGTTTCTCGCGGTGCACTGCGCGATCGCGGAGATCCGCAAGAACCGGGGCACGGTCACACTGATCTCCTCGGTGCAGGGCGTCGCCACGCAGAACAAAGTGGTGGGCTACACCTCCACCAAGGGTGCACTGAACGCGATGACCCGCGCGCTGGCGGTCGACGAGGCCGAGCACGGCGTGCGCGTCAACGCCATCCTGCCCGGGTCGATCGACACCCCCATGCTGCGCACGTCGGCCACGGAATGGTCCGACGGCACGGATGCCGGACAGGAGGCGGTCATCGCCGAGTGGGGGCGGATGCATCCGCTGGGCCGCGTCGGCAGGCCCTCCGAAGTCGGCGCCGTGTGCTCCTTCCTGGCCAGCGATGCCGCCAGCTTCGTCACCGGCGCCGAGCTGCGGGTCGACGGGGGTCTGCTGTCCCGCATCGCCGCAGCCCTGCCCGAGAAGTCCTGATCCTCCCGAACGAACGGAACGACCGATGATCCAGCTCAGTGAATTCCTCCCCCCTCGCCCGGCAGACGACTGGAAGCTGATCCGGCAGGCCGGGGTCGACAACGTCGTGGCCGCGCTCAACGGCGGTGAGCAGGACCAGCGCATGTTCGCCTCCGTCGGGAGCGCCGGATGGGAGATCGAGGACCGGGGCGACGTGCCGTGGAGCCTCGAGGCGCTGCGGCACAACAAGGAGCTCTACGAGCAGTGGGGATTCACCCTCATCGCCACCGAGGACACTGCGCCGATGGACAAGATCCGTCTCGGTCAGGACGGGCGCGATGAGCAGATCGACCAGTTCATCGAGCAGATCCGTGCGCTCGGCGCTCTGGGCGTCCCGACGATGGCCTACAACTGGATGGCCATCACCACCTGGGGACGCACCGAGACCGCGCTGCATGACCGCGCCGGCGCCCTGGTGACCGGGTACACCCGTGCCGTCCAGCAGGCCAAGCCCGCGCTCCTGCCGGAAGGCGAGGTCACTGCTGAGGACATGTGGTCGGCCCTGGAGTACTTCCTGAAGGCTGTCGTCCCCGAGGCGGAGAAGGCCGGCGTCCGTCTGGCGATGCACCCGGACGATCCGCCCCAGGCCATGGACCGCGGGGTGCCCCGGATCATGAGCTCGGTGGCCGACTTCCGTCGGCTGTTCGGCATCGTGCCCTCCGACTACAACGGCACGACGCTGTGCCAGGGCAACTTCGCGCTGATGCCGGAGATCATCTCGGGCGAGACCTCGATCCCCGAGGTCATCCGCGAGTTCGGCACGGCGAAGATCCCGTTCGTGCACTTCCGGGATGTGCGGGGCACCGTCGAGGAGTTCCGTGAGACCTTCCACGACGACGGCCAGACCGACATGCCCGCCTGCGTCGAGGCGTACCACGACATCGGGTTCGAGGGAGCGATGCGCCCCGACCACGTCCCGACGCTCGAAGGAGAGTCCAACGACGCTCCCGGCTACGAGATGCTCGGTCGTCTCTTCGCCATCGGCTACATCCGTGGCCTGGAGCAGTCCGCCTACGGGCATCCGTCCACCCGGCGGTGACGGCCGGCTATCCGAAGGACTGAACATGGCGACCCAGAGGTTTGGTTCGGTGGTCCGGCTGCGCCCCGAGAAGGCGGACGAGTATCTCGCTCTGCACGCGGATGCCTGGCCGGGCGTGCTCGAGCAGATCACTCGCAGCGGCATCCGCAACTACTCCATCTTCCTGCGCGACGGAATGCTGTTCTCGTACTTCGAGTACATCGGGGACGACTACGACGCCGACATGGCGGCGATGGCGGCCGACCCCGTCACGCAGAAGTGGTGGGAGCTCACCGACCCCTGTCAGCAGCCGGTCGAGACGGCTGATCCGGGCGAGAATTGGGCGCCGGCGGAGGAGATCTTCCACCTGGACTGATCTCAGCGCGCCGCGACCCCCGCTTTGCGCAGAGAGATGCCGATCCTGAGACCGACAGCCGTCCAGGCCACCGGCCCCAGCACCGCGATGATCAGGTAGACGATCCGCACCCAAAGATCGAGGGCGGCCATGTCGACGACGAACCACACCACGACGGCGACGAGCGCGCCGATGATCACAGCCGAGATGAAGAAGCGCCAGGCGCCCCAGGCGCGGTACCTGGTGAGGGCGGCGACGCCCTCCTGGATCGCGCCGAACAGCAGAGCTGTGCCGATGAAGCGCATCGCCCAGGCAGGATTGAACGCGCTCGAGATCAGCGCCGCGATCACGTGCGTCATCAGCGCGACGAGTGGCAGGCGCAGCACCTCCTGCGCGATGATTCCCGGCAGCACGTGCACGCCGAGGACGAGGCCGTAGATCATCGGAAGCGTGGGGATCACGACGGGCGTGACCCACCCGGCGATCCCGCCCAGGATGCCGGTGGCGACGCCGATCGCCGCGCAGACGAGCAGGGTGCGTGTGCTCAGCGCGGGTCGGGTGGCCATCGCTCCAGTTTACGGTCCTGGGCTGTGGAGAACGGCGGCCGGCGTCGGCGGCGGTGGCTACCCTGGAGGGATGCCGCAGCACACGCCCTCGTACGACGAGCCGCCGTACCCGGACGAGCCCTGGGGCGAGGCGGAGGAGCTCGACTGGATCCCGCCCGAGGACGGCTACGAGCCCCCGCTGGACTGGGGTCAGGGACCGATGACGCCGGTGTCCTCGCAGACCCCCGCATCCGCGTCCGCGCAGGGCCGTCCTGCGCCCAGCCGCTACCCGACCCCGCTCGACGCGCTGCGCACCGTGTTCGGCTACGACGCGTTCCGCGGCGATCAGGCCGCGATCGTCGAGCAGGTCGTCGCAGGCGGCGACGCCGTGGTTCTCATGCCCACCGGCGGCGGCAAGTCCATCACCTACCAGGTGCCCGCCCTGGTGCGCGAGGGGACAGGACTGGTGATCAGCCCGCTGATCGCGCTCATGCATGACCAGGTCGACGCTCTGCGCGCCAACGGCGTGAAGGCCGCCTACCTCAACTCCACCCAGTCGCTCGACGAGCGTCGCGCGGTCGAGCGCGACTACCTGGCCGGCGATCTCGACCTGATCTACGTCGCCCCCGAGCGGCTGTCCAGCCCGCAGACCACGGCGCTGCTGCAGCGCGGCGCGCTGAGCGTCATCGCGATCGACGAGGCGCACTGCGTGTCGCAGTGGGGCCACGACTTCCGGCCCGACTACCTGGCGCTGGGAGATCTGGCCGAGCGGTTCCCGGGGGTGCCGCGCATGGCGCTCACCGCCACCGCCACCCGCGCCACGCACCAGGAGATCACCGAGCGGCTGCACCTCGACGGGGCGAAGCACTTCGTCGCGAGCTTCGATCGTCCCAACATCCAGTACCGGATCGTGCCGAAGGTCGACCCGCGCAAGCAGCTGGTCGCGTTCATCCGGACGATGGCCGAGGCGGGGCCGGTGGCCGGCATCGTCTACGCGCTCAGCCGCAAGTCGGTCGAGCAGACCGCCGATCACCTGGTCACGCAGGGGTTCGATGCCCTGCCGTACCACGCGGGCCTGCCCGCCGAGGTGCGCGCGGCGAACCAGGCGCGCTTCCTCCGCGAGGAGGGTGTGGTCATGGTCGCGACGATCGCGTTCGGCATGGGCATCGACAAGCCCGATGTCCGGTTCGTGGCGCACATCGATCTGCCGAAGTCCGTCGAGGGGTACTACCAGGAGACCGGCCGCGCCGGCCGCGACGGCGAGCCGTCGGTGGCCTGGATGGCGTACGGCCTGGGCGATGTCGTGCAGCAGCGCCGCCTCATCGATCAGAGTCCCGGTGACCGCACCTTCAAGATGCGCATGGGGCAGCATCTCGACGCGATGCTCGCCCTGTGCGAGACCGTGCAGTGTCGCAGGCAGAACCTGCTCGGCTACTTCGGCCAGGACTCGCAGCCGTGCGGCAACTGCGACACCTGCCTCGAGGCGCCCGAGACCTTCGACGGCCTGATCCCCGCGCAGAAGCTGCTGTCCACCATCGTGCGGCTGAAGCGCGAGCGCAACCAGGCGTTCGGCGCCGGTCAGCTCATCGACATCCTGCGCGGCTCATCCACCGAGCGCATCCGCAAGTTCGGTCACGAGAGGATCGCCACCTACGGCATCGGCGCCGACCTGTCCGAGCAGGACTGGCGCAGCGTCGTGAGGCAGCTGCTGGCTCGAGGGATCCTCGTCGCACAGGGCGAGTACGGCACCCTCGCGCCGGGTGAGGCGGCCGGCGGAGTGCTGAAGGGCGAGACACCGGTGCCGCTGCGCAAGGACACGATCGGGCGCGTCTCGGTGGCGAAGACGCGCAAGTCCTCGGCATCCGATTCGCTGGATGCCGGGGATCGGCCGCTGTTCGACGCGCTGCGCGCCTGGCGCGCCGAGACTGCGCGCGAACAGGGCGTACCCGCCTACATCGTGTTCGGCGACGCGACGCTGCGCGCGCTGGCCGAGCACCGCCCGGCGTCCGCCTCCGCGCTCGACGGGATCACGGGCATCGGCGCGAAGAAGCGTGACGCCTACGGCGAGGCCGTGCTCGAGGTCATCGCCGCGAACTGACCGGCAGCGCGTACTCCTCGGCGTGCGCGTGCACGGTCGCCGACGCCCGCAGCAGCTTCGAGACCGGGCAGCGGGCGTGCGCGCGTTCGACCAGGTCCGCGGTCTGCTCGAGCGAGTACCCCTCGGCCGACAGGAACGCGTCGACGTGGAACTCGTAGCCGGGGCCGGGCTCGGCCGGGTGCAGCTCGACCTCGACCCGCACGGACGTCCGAACCTGCTCCAGCACCAGCACCTGGGCGGTGCCGTTCAGGCAGGTCGCCCATGCCAGCGCGAGCAGCTGCTCGGGGTTGGTGGCCGTCGGATCCGCGTCATCCGCGAGCGGCGAGGCGACCGCGACATCCAGTCCTCCCGGCACCCGGCTGCGCCCGTCGGCGTCGTTGATCGCTTCCGTCCGGTACCTGACCACCATGCTCCAACTGTAAGTGGATCGGGTGCGGAAGAGGCCGCTCGGCCGCCTCCCGTCGGGGCGGTCCTGAGAGGCGCCCCTCCCGGCGAACAGTGGGAAAAGTCCGGCTGACGTCCCTGGTCATTTCCGCCGTGCCGAGTTAGGTTCGGCACGTATTCATCTTCGAGAGGGGCGAGGCATGTACTACAGCACCGGAAACTACGAGGCGTTCGCGAGGCCGCGCAAGCCCGAGGGCGTCGATCGCAAGTCGGCCTGGTTCGTGGGCGCGGGCCTGGCGTCGATGTCATCCGCGCTGTTCATGATCCGTGACGGGCAGCTCAGCGGCGACCGGATCACCATCCTCGAGCGGCTGCCCCTTCCGGGTGGTGCGCTGGACGGCATCCGCAGGCCGAAGAAGGGCTTCGTGATCCGCGGTGGTCGCGAGATGGAAGACCACATGGAGTGTCTGTGGGACGCATTCCGCACCGTCCCCTCGCTCGAGATCGAGGGCGCCAGCGTGCTCGACGAGTTCTACTGGCTGAACAAGGACGACCCGAACTTCTCGCTGTGCCGCGTCACCGAGAGGCAGGGACAGGATGCCGGCACGCAGAACCGCTTCGCCCTTAGTGAGAAGGCGCAGCGCGAGGTGCTGCACGTCTTCCTCGCGACCCGCGAGGAGATGGAGGACAAGCGGATCGATGAGGTCTTCTCGGACGAGTTCCTGAAGAGCAACTTCTGGCTGTACTGGCGCACCATGTTCGCGTTCGAGGAGTGGCACTCGGCGCTGGAGATGAAGCTGTACCTGCACCGGTTCGTGCATCACATCGGCGGCCTTCCCGACCTGTCCGCACTGAAGTTCACCAAGTACAACCAGTACGAGTCGCTGGTGCTGCCGATGTACCGCTGGCTGCTCGATCAGGGCGTCACCTTCCACTTCGATACGCAGGTGACCGACATCGACTTCGAGATCACGGCGGAGTCGAAGTGGGCCACCCGCATCCGCTGGGTGCGCGACGGCGAGGAGGGCGGCGTCGATCTCGGCGCCGACGATCTCGTGCTCGCCACGATCGGCGGTCTCACCGAGAACTCGGATGAGGGCGATCAGCACACCGCCGCGAAGGTGGATGCCTCGCCGGCGGCGGGCTGGGCGCTGTGGCAGAACATCGCGGCGAAGGATGCCTCGTTCGGGCGGCCGGAGGTCTTCTGCGGCGACATCGAGAAGACCAAGTGGGAGTCGGCGACAGTGACCACGCTGGACCGCCGCATCCCGGAGTACATCCAACGGATCGCGCAGCGCGATCCGTTCAGCGGGAAGGTCGTCACCGGCGGCATCGTCACGGCGCGCGACTCGTCGTGGTTGATGAGCTGGACGGTCAACCGGCAGCCGCATTTCAAGAACCAGCCCGCAGATCAGATCGTGGTCTGGGTGTACGGGCTGTTCGTCGACGTGCCCGGCGACTACACCGGCAAGACGCTGCAGGAGTCCACGGGTGAGGAGATCACCCGCGAGTGGCTGTACCACCTGGGTGTTCCGGTCGATCAGATCGATGAACTCGCCCGCGACGCGGCCACGGCCGTGCCGGTGATGATGCCCTACGTGACCTCCTTCTTCATGCCGCGCAAGGCCGGCGACCGGCCGGACGTGGTGCCCGAGGGGGCGCAGAACTTCGCGTTCATCGGCCAGTTCGCCGAGACCACCCGGGACTGCATCTTCACCACCGAGTACTCGGTGCGCACCGGGATGGAGGCCGCCTATCGGCTGCTCGGCGTGGAGCGCGGCGTGCCGGAGGTGTTCGGCTCGACCTACGACATCCGATCGCTGCTGAACGCGACGAGCCGGATGCGGGACGGCGCCGACGTGAGTCTGCCCGGCCCCGCCATCCTGCGGAACCGACTGTTCGCCAAGCTGGACGGCACGCAGATCGGCGAGCTGCTCACCGACTTCGGGTTCATCCCCGAGCACGGTGGCACCCGTCGCCGCGAGCGGGCGGACGACGCGATCGAGTGAGCGCGGCGCAGCCGCGCGGGCAGGACCGGGTGTGGGGTCGCGACAACGCCGGGGGAGCAGGGTGCGTCATTCGATTGGGGATGTTCCACAGCGCAGTTCCTCGAGTGTTGTCGTAGACCTACCATCGAAGCAGCCCCAGACTCCCTCTCGAGAGGATCCCCCATGGTCGACGCCGCCGTTCGCACCACCACCCCCGCCCCGCAACTCGATGTCGATCGCCTGAACGAACTGCTCATGGGCACGTGGGCCGACACCCGCCGTGAGTCCCGTGAACTGATCAAGGACTCGGCGTTCTGGCGCGATGACTCACTCGGCAAGGACGAGCACCGCGAGCGCGTGCTCACCCAGATGCACCTGCTCGTCGAGAACAAGGCCGTGCACCGCGCGTTCCCGAAGGAGTTCGGCGGCGCGGAGAACAACGGCGCGAACATCGCCGGCTTCGAGGAACTCGTCGCCGCCGACCCCAGCCTGCAGATCAAGTCGGGCGTGCAGTGGGGGCTGTTCGGATCGGCCGTGCTGCAGCTCGGCACCGCCGAGCACCACAGGAAGTGGCTGCCCGGGATCATGGACCTCTCCATCCCCGGCGCGTTCGCGATGACCGAGATCGGGCACGGATCGGATGTCGCGGCCGTCGGCACGACGGCGACGTACGATCCCGAGACCGAGGAGTTCGTCATCAACACGCCGTTCCGAGCGGCGACGAAGGAGTTCCTCGGCAACGCGGCCCTGCACGGCGTCGCCGCGACGGTCTTCGCGCAGCTGATCACGAACGGCGTGAACCACGGTGTGCACTGCTTCTACGTGCCGCTGCGCTCCGTCGGCGAAAACGGTGAGGACGGTGCCGACCTGCCCGGCATCGGTCGTGAGGACGACGGCCTGAAGGGCGGCCTGAACGGCATCGACAACGGCCGGCTCAGCTTCGACCACGTGCGCATCCCGCGCACCAACCTGCTGAACAAGTACGGCGACGTCGCCGCGGACGGCACCTACACCAGCTCGATCGACAGCCCAGGACGACGCTTCTTCACGATGCTCGGCACCCTGGTGCAGGGTCGCGTCTCGCTCGACGGCGCCTCGTCGTGGGCATCTGCTCTCGGTCTGAAGATCGCGATCACCTACGCCACCCAGCGCCGCCAGTTCGACGGTGCAGACGGGCAGGAGGTCGTGCTGCTCGACTACGGCAAGCACCAGCGCCGCTTGCTGCCGCGCCTGGCCACCACCTACGCGCAGATCTTCGCGCACGACGAGTTCCTGCAGAAGTTCGACGGCGTGTTCTCGGGCCGCACCGACACCCCGACCGACCGCGAAGACCTCGAGACCCTGGCCGCCGCGCTCAAGCCGCTGTCCACCTGGCACGCGCTGGACACGCTGCAGGAGGCCCGCGAGGCCTGCGGCGGTGCGGGCTTCATGTTCGAGAACCGCCTGGTCGGACTGCGTGCCGACCTCGACATCTACGTCACCTTCGAGGGCGACAACAACATCCTGCTGCAGCTGGTCGGCAAGCGCCTGCTCACCGACTACGCCAAGCAGTTCAAGGGCAAGGATGCCGCGGCGCTGGCCAAGTACGCGGTCGGTCAGACCGCGGGCAAGGTGTTCCACGGTGCCGGCCTTCGCGCCCTCGGCCAGGCGGTCGCCGACCTCGGCTCCACGGCCCGCTCGGTCGAGCTGGGCCTGCGCGAGGAGCAGCAGCACGAGCTGCTGACCGAGCGTGTGCAGCAGATGGTCGCCGACATCGCCGGCCGCCTCCGCCCCGCAGGAAAGGACAAGGTTCTCGGCGAGAAGCTGTTCAACGAGAACCAGGCCGAGCTCATCGAAGCAGCCAGGGCGCATGGCGAGCTGCTGCAGTGGGAGGCGTTCACCGACGCCGTGCACAAGGTCGAGGACGCCGAGACCAAGAAGGTGCTCACCTGGCTGCGCGACCTGTTCGGTCTGCAGCTGATCGAGAAGCACCTCGCCTGGCACCTGATCAACGGTCGACTGTCCACCCAGCGCGCCGCCGCGGTGTCGAGCTACATCGACCGGCTCTGCGCGCGACTGCGCCCCTACGCGCTCGACCTCGTGGACGCGTTCGGCTACGAGCCCGAGCACCTGCGCGCTCCGATCGCCTCGGGCATCGAGCAGCAGCGGCAGGACGAGGCCCGTGCGCACTACGCCGCGCTGAAGGCTTCGGGGCAGGCGCCGATCTCGGAGAAGGAGCTGCGCAAGCAGCAGAAGAAGGCCTGACCGCCTGCGCTTCGTCTCGCTTCGCGGATCCTGAGCGAGCGGAGCGAGACGAAGGGCGCTCAACGACCGGGGTGGCACCCGGCCGTTGAGCGAGGAGCGCAGCGACGAGACGGAACGTCGCAACGCGAGCGATCAGTCGAAGTACACCACCGCGTCCGCGTGCAGCGCGGCCAGCAGCGCGGGGTCGTACTCGGCCTGCTCTCCCGGCGTGTAGACGACGTCGATGAGCGTCCCGGTGTACGGGAAGTCGCCGTGCCGTTCGTGCACAGCCCAGCTCACCGGACCACCGCTGTTGCGGCCGACGTCGATGCCCGAGAACGGCGCCATTCCGACCAGCATCCGCACGCCGTCGAGCCGCGCGCGCTCGACGCCGTCGATCGCGACGGCGACGTCCCAGCGGAACTCGGGGCGCCAGGTGAATCGCGCGGTGACCAGATGCGCTCCCGGCGGCAGCACATCGGTCGCCGCCTCGAAAAGCCGGCCGTACTCGTTGTACGACAGGTGCACCCGTCCGGCCTCGATCCGCACCGCGTACCCGCCGCCCTGGTCGCCGTGCGCGAACAGGATGCCCGCATCCGTCGCGCTGTGGTCGACGCTCACGTCCACCGTGAACGAGCGCAGGTTCACCAATGCCGATGACCGGTGCCGTTCCAGTTTCGGCGTACCGGGCAGCAGCCGCACCGGCTGCGCGAAGGCGCCCTCCTCCGGCCGCCGCCACGGCGTGGACGCGGCGCCGAGCGGGAACACCGTGTTGCGCCAGGCGGCGTGCTCCCAGGCATCCGCGAGCTCTCGCACCCGCTCGGGATGCTGCGCGCTCACGTCGTGCAGTTCGTTCGGATCGTCGCCCACGTCGTACAGTCGCCACTCTCCGTCATCGAACGGTGTGCCGCGGTCGTGGTCGGTGAGCAGCTTCCAGCCGTCTCGGTAGAACCCGCGGTTCCCGCCGAACTCGGCGTACTGCTCACGGCGGGTGCCGGGGCCGTCGGCGCGCACCACCTCGCCGAAGCCGATGCCGTCGATCGGCTGCGCAGGCAGATTGTGCCGCACACCCGGATGCTTCACGCCGGCCAGGTCCAGCAGGGTCGGCAGCACGTCCGTGACGTACTGGAACTGCTGGCGGACGCCGGTGTCGCCCTCGGCACGGGGCAGCCCCTTCGGCCAGCTCAGCAGGAACGGCACGCGCACGCCGCCCGCATAGGTCTGCCCCTTGAAGAACCGGAACGGGGTGTTGGATGCCAGCGCCCAGCCGCGCGGGTAGTGCGCCATCGCCTGCGGACCGCCGAGCGTGTCGAGGTCGCGCGGGACATCCGGATCCCAGTCCGCGGGCAGGCCCGGCACGTGCACGAATCGGCTGAAGTACGACCTGGTGCCCTCCGCACCGCCCTCGGCGGTGCCGCCGTTGTCGCTGGTGACCACGACGATCGTGTTGTCGAGGTCGCCGGTCTCCTCCAGCGCGCTGAACAGCCGGTCGAGGTTGTCGTCGATGCTCGACACCATGGCGGCGTACACCTCCATGTGCCGGGCGTACAGCTCCTGGGTCTGCTCGTCCAGCTCGCCCCATGCGGGCACTTCGTACCCCGGGGCGGCGGTGCGGTCGGGCAGGGGCAGGTCGCCGGGGAACAGCCCGTCCTGCTTCTGCCTGGCCAGTCTCGCCTCGCGGATGCGGTCCCACCCCGCGGCGTAGCGACCGCGGTGCCGTGCCAGGTCGGCCGGCTTGGCCGCGAGCGGGCCGTGCATCGCCGTGTGCGCGAAGTAGAGGAAGAAAGGCTTCTCGGAGTCGTTCGCGCGCAGCCCCTTGACCATCGAGATCGCCTGGTCCGTGTAATCATCGGTCAGGTAGTACGGATCGCCGGTGAGCGTGGCGGGGTCGACCGGCGAGTTGTCGCGGATGATGCGGTTCGGGTGGAAGAAGCTGTTCAGCCCTTCCAGGGAGCCGTAATAGCGGTCGAACCCGCGCTGCAGCGGCCAGGTGCTCTTGTCGGCGGCGTCGTTCATCAGGGCGTCGCGGGTGAGATGCCACTTTCCGACCATGTAGGTCGCCCAGCCGGCATCCCGCAGGATCTCCGGCAGCGTGAGCACGTCCTCGTCGATCTCCAGGCGCAGGTTGGGGAACCCCGGGTCGGAGTTCGCGACGCTCGCGAACCCCGCGCGGTGCGGGTTGAGTCCTGTCAGCAGGGCGGCTCTGGCGGGGGAGCACACCGGTGTGGTGTGGTAGTTCACCAGCCGCACGCCGGTCTCGGCGATGCGGTCCAGCGCCGGGGTCGCGATCTCGGAGCCGTACGGCCCGAGATCGCTGAAGCCGAGGTCGTCGATGAGCACGACGACGATGTTCGGAGCACCGGCCGGCGCGGTGTTCCGCTTCGGCCAGGCCGGGCGCGAGTCGGCGACGGTGCGCCCGATCGGCCCCGGATGCCGGTCGTAGCCGCGGGCGTGCTCGGGGATGCCGGATGCCGCGCTCACTCCTGCGCCTCGGCGATCGCGTCGTTGTAGCGGGTGTCGAAGGTCTCGGTCACATCCGGGGCCTTCGGGAACAGGCCCAGCGCGGCGTAGGCGTCGGCCTGCTTCTGCTGGCTCTTCGCGAAGTCGTCGCCGAGCGGGACCGGGCGGAAGTCCTCGCGCTTCACGATCGCGGTGGCCACCGGCGCGGGCAGCCCCGTGGTCTGGGCGTACACCTTCGCCCATTCCTCCTTGTGCGCCTTCGCCCAGGCGTGCGCACGGTTCAGTCGCAGGAGGTAGTCCTCGATCGCGGCGGCCTTGTCCTTGTCGGCGAGTGCCGCGTCGGTGGCGACGGTGATGGTCCAGTCCTCGAGCAGCCCCTCGGCGGTGCCGACGGTCTTCGCGCCCCCGGCCACGGCGATCGCCCGCTGCGGACCGAGCAGGGCCGCGGCATCGACGTCTCCGTTCTGCAGCGCGGTGAGTGCGTCGACAGGGGAGAGGTTGACCGGTGAGATCTCGTCGTATGCGAGCCCGCTGTCGTCGAGGATATTGATCAGCGAGTACTGCAGCGTGGTGCCCTGCAGGGTCGCGACCTTCTTGCCCTTCAGGTCGTCGACGTCGTCGATGGCGGAGTCGGCCGGCACGACGATCTCGACCAGGCTCCCCTTCGTGGGGCTGGAGTCAGCGGAGGCGACGATGTGCGCCTCGACGCCGCCGAGCTGTCCGAAGATCATCGGGGTGTCGGCCATGCTCACGATGTCGATCTGCTTCGACGGCACCGCTTCGAGCGCTGCGGGGCCGGAGTCGAACAGCGCGGTGCTGATCGTGTAGTCGAGGTCGTCGTCCTCGCCGGCGGCGTGCAGCAGAGCCTCGTCGACCTTCGCCTGACCGAGTTGGCCGACGTTGAGGGTCACGGCGTCCGTGTCCGACCCGGAGTCGGCGGATGCTGCGGCGCAGCCGGCGAGGGTCACGCCGAGCAGCGCGAGTGCGGCGGCCGGCAGCAGGCGGGTGGTGCGGGGGATTGTCATGGTTCTCGTCCTTCGCGATGGTGTGGCGGGTCAGTGATCGTCGTCGGCGACGCCGAGTTCGGTGAGCAGGCGGGAACGGAGCGCGGCGAACCGGGGTTCGCCGCGTCGGCCCTCGGCTGGCAGCTCGACGGACAGGTCGAGCGAGAGGGCTCCGTCGGTGAGCACGATGACGCGATCGGCGAGCAGGATCGCCTCATCCACGTCGTGCGTCACGAGCAGAACGGCGGGAGCGTGCTCGGCGATCAGAGTGCGCAGCAGACGGTGCATGTGGATGCGGGTGAGCGCATCGAGTGCGCCGAACGGCTCGTCCATCAGCAGCAGCGACGGCGACCGCACCAGTGCTCTGGCGAGGGCCGCGCGCTGCGCCTCGCCTCCGGAGAGCGTCTTGGGCCAGACATCCTTCCGCTCGGCGAGGCCGACGGCGTCGAGCAGGCCGTCGGCGCGCTCGCGCGCCGCGCGCCCGGCCTCGCCGCGCGCCGGGAGGCCGAGCAGCACGTTGTCGCGCACCTTCGCCCAGGGCAGCAGCCGGGAATCCTGGAACGCGATCGACGGCAGCCGTGGGGCGATCAGCTCGCCGGTGTAGTCGTGGTCGAGCCCGGCGAGGATGCGCAGCAGTGTCGACTTGCCCGACCCCGACCGGCCGAGCAGTGCGACGAACTCGCCGCGCCGGATGTCCAGGTCGATGCTGTGCAGCACGCCGCGCCCGTCGAAGCTGCGGGCGACGCCGCGCACCTGCACGACTGGTGCAGCGTCCGCGACGGTGATCGCCGCGGGGGATGGGGTCACAGTGTCGGTTGCGGTCACAGTGTCGATCGCCATGTCAGCGACTTCCTCTCGATGAAGCGGACGAGGGTGTCGGAGGTGAGTCCGAGCAGGGCGTACAGCACCAGTCCGACGACGATCACGTCGGTCTGACTCAGGCCGCGGGCCTGCATCATCAGGAACCCGATGCCGCTGGAGGCGTTGATCTGCTCGGAGACGACGAGCACCAGCCAGGCGATCGAGACCGCGAATCGCAGACCCGTGAAGAAGTTCGGCAGCGCGCCGGGCAGCACGATCCTGCGGATGATCGCGAGCGGCGAGAGCCCGAGAGTGCGGGCGAGGTCGATGTACTTCGCATCGACCCCGCGGATGCCTGCGTAGGTGTTCAGATACACCGGGAAGGTGACGGCGAGGGCGACGAGGAACACCTTGACCTCCTCACCGATGCCGAACCAGATGATCGCCAGCGGCAGCAGCGCGAGGATCGGCATCGCGCGGATCATCTGCAGGTTCGCGTCGAGCAGGATCTGCCCCAGCGCGAACAGGCCGGTGGCGACGGCGAGCAGCACCCCGATCACGATCCCCAGCGCCAGGCCGATCAGCGCGCGCTGCAGGGACACCAGCAGATGCTGGCCGAGTTCACCAGAGGAGATGAGACGGAATGCCGCGTCCCCGACCGCGGCAGGACCGGGGAAGACCCTGGCGGACAGCAGGCCGGACCAGCTGGCGACGGCCCAGACCGCCAGTAGCAGCAGCGGACCGACCCAGCGCAGCCTGGCGGCATCGATCCGTGGCCGGCGGACGGGGATGGTCGTGCGTGTGATGCGGTCGTCGATGCCGGGCCGGAGCGATCCATCAGCCGGCGGGGAGGCCGTGGGGAGCGGAGCAGCGGTTGTCATGGCGGTATTCAGGCAGACCGCGATGACCGTGTCATCCGTCGCCTGTCACACGACGTCGGACGCGTTCACATTCCGGGCGGCTCCGTCATCCGGCCCGACGCACACCGTCATCCACGTACACATGGTGGATCACGGGCAGGTCGTGGAGTACCTTCTGCGCGCACGACCGGCGACGTGGACGGCCGCCCCGAGCCGGTGTCTGCGGCTCCCGATACCGTGGTGTGCATGGCATCCCTTCTCACCGCGGCCGACGGGCGCGCCCGCTGCGCCTGGGTCGGCGACGACGACGAATATCGGCGCTACCACGACGAGGAGTGGGGCGTCCCGCTGCACGGTGACCGCGCGCTTTTCGAGAAGATGTCGCTCGAGGGCTTCCAGGCGGGCCTCAGCTGGATCACCATCCTGCGCAAGCGTCCGCGCTTCCGCGAGGTGTTCGCCGGTTTCGACCCGGCGCTCGTCGCCCGGTTCGGCGACGACGACGTCGAGCGGCTGATGAAGGATGCCGGGATCGTGCGCAACCGGGCGAAGATCGATGCCGTGATCGGCAACGCCGCCCTCGTCGACACCATGGCCGACGGAGAGCTCGACGAGCTGATGTGGTCCTTCGCCCCGCCTTCCGCCCCTGCGCGGCCCGTCGACATGTCCGAAGTGCCCGCGACGATTCCGGCATCCGTCGCCCTCAGCAAAGAACTGCGCAGACGCGGATTCCGCTTCGTCGGCCCGACCACGATGTACGCGCTGATGCAGTCGGCCGGCATGGTCGACGACCATCTGCAGGGGTGCTGGCGGGTTCCTTCCTGAGAGATGCGCATGGGGAGTTCTCCCCATGGTCGGGTTAGCATGCAGGTGCCTATCGTGGGGGCGGGGGCGCGTCTCGGCGCGCAGGGCACTGGACCGGGGACTACGTCGATACTGGAGTGAACATGAAGGCGCTCGCCTGGGCCAGAACGCATCCCAAGACACTGGCCTCAGCCGCAGTGGTGACGGTGGGCGCGCTGTCGATCGCGACGATGGCGATGGCCTACGAGGGCAACCCCACCACCGAGGTCGATCTGAACGACGGCGGTGTGTGGATCACCAAGACATCGCAGCTGCTCGTGGGGCACTTCAACAACGAGTCCACTCTGCTCGACGGCGGTCTGCGCACGGCCGGACAGGACTACGACATCCTGCAGGACGAGTCGACCGTCATGGTCGTCAACCGTGAGCAGTCGACGCTCACCCCGGTCGACCCGGCGACGGTCTCTCTCGGCGACGCGACGAGCATCCCCGGTTCCGCGAAGGTGGCCATGCACGGGCAGTCCACGGCGATCCTGGACCCGGCATCCGGCAAGCTCTGGGTCGTCTCGCCGCAGGCCCTCGGCGGGTTCGAGTTCGCCGGCGCCGATCCGCAGGTCGAACTCGGCAAGAATGCGGACATCACGGTCGGCCAGGACGGCACGGTGTACGCGGTGTCGCCCTCGAAGTCGGCGGTCTACACCATCCCCGTGTCGCCGCAGGGCGACGTGGAGAAGCCGACCTCGGCGTCTCTGGACGGGCTGACCGCATCGGCCAAGCCGACGATCACCGCGGTGGGAGGCACTCCGGTCGTGCTCGACCCCGCACAGGGCGCGGTGATGACGCCTGGCGGGTTCCGTACCGAGATCGCGGACGCCGACTCCGCAGTCCTGCAGCAGGCATCCGCTCCGGCCGGCGCGGTGGCGGTCGCCACGGCATCAGCACTCGTGCGCGTGCCGCTCGACGGAGGCAAGGCGGCCGAGACGAAGGCCAAGGGGCAGGGCATTCCCGCAGCTCCCGTGCAGGTTGCCGGATGCACGTTCGCCGCCTGGGCGGGCTCGGGCGCCTTCCTGCGCGACTGCGCGGGGGAGCGCGATGATCTGACGCAGAGGATCCCGAACCTGAAGCCATCGGCGAGCCTGAAGTTCCGGGTGAACCGGAACGTCGTCGTGCTCAATGACGTCGTGGGCGGCATGGCGTGGATCGCCACCGACAGCCTGCAGCAGGTGGACAACTGGAACGACATCATCCCGCCCGAGGGCGAGAACGAGCAGGAGGAGGAGAACACCACCGAGGAGACCGTGGTGACCTCCCTCCCCGAGCGCAGCGAGCAGAACACGAAGCCGGTCGCCGAGGACGACGAGTTCGGCGTGCGCCCCGGCGGCACGACGTTCCTGCCGGTGCTGGACAACGACACCGACGCCGATGGCGACGTGCTGGTCGCAGCGCTGTCGAGCAAGCAGCCGTCCGTGGGCGAGGTGCAGCCGATCAACAACGGCAGTGCCCTGCAGATCTCGGTGCCCGACGACGCGACCGGTGCAGCGAGGTTCGAGTACGAGGTCGATGACGGTCGCAAGGGCAAGGACACCGCGAAGGTGACCGTGTCGGTGCACGACTGGAGCGTGAACGCCGCTCCGAAGGCGAAGCGCAAGAGCGCCATCGCCGTCGAAGCCGGTGGCACCGTGTCGTACAACGTGCTGCCGGACTGGATCGACCCGGACGGCGACGATGTCTACCTCAGGAGCGTCACGGCGGCGGGCGGCGACGAGGTCGACTTCACCACCGACGGACAGATCACCTACCGTGCGGTCTCGAGCCCTCCTGGCCGGCACGAGGTGCAGGTGACTGTGGCGGATGCCTCGGGCGAGATGGCGAACGGGGTCGTTCAGCTCGACGTGCGCCCCGCCGGCTCGACCCTGCCGAAGACCAACGCCGACCACGTGGTCACCACGGTCGGCACCCAGGTGACGGTGTCGCCGCTGGCTAACGACACCAGCTCCAGCAAGGAGCTGCTGCGGCTCGCGAACGTCGACCAGGTCGAGGGCGCCACGATCGACCCCGACTACCCCAACAGGACGTTCACCTTCAAGGCCGACGCGGCGGGCACGTACTACGTGCAGTACCTGGTCACGGCGGGTGTTCCGTCGGCGCCGGGCCTGGTGCGCATCGATGTGCGGGAGCAGACCGACGACGACCTCGCACCGATCGCGGTACGCGACGTGGCGCTGCTGCCGACCGGCGGCGAGACTCTCGTCGGCGTACTGAACAACGACACCGATCCGGGTGGCGGCATGCTCGTGGTGCAGTCGGTGACAGTGGAGCCCGGCAGCGGTGTGTCCGTCTCGGTGCTGAACCATGAGACGCTGCGGATCGGCGACCAGGGCGGCCTGGACAAGCAGGTGCGCATCAAGTACCGCATCTCGAACGGCTCCAAATCCGCCGAGGGTGACGTCGTGGTGATTCCCATCCCGGCGCCCGACAAGATCTTGCCGCCGGTCGCGAACGACGACACGGCGATCGTGCGTGCAGGCGATGTGGTGACCATCCCCGTGCTCGACAATGACACGCATCCGAACGGTCTGGCGATGCACGTCGAGCCGACGCTGGTGGAGCCGTTCATCGATCCGAAGGACGGCGAGGCGTTCGTCTCGCAGGACAAGGTGCGCTTCCGCGCCGGCTCTGAGGCGAAGACGGTCTATGCCACCTACAACGTGGTCGACGCGAACGGGCAGGTGGATGCCGGTTACATCACGATCCAGATCCTCGCCGTGGACCCCAAACGGAACGACGCTCCTCGACCGCGCGACGTGACCGCGCGCACGGTGAGCGGGACGACGACGAACATCGCGATTCCGTTGGATGGGATCGACCAGGACGGCGACTCGGTCGAGCTGCTCGGCCTGGATTCGAACCCGACGAAGGGGCTCGTCACCGTCGAGCAGGACTATCTCGTCTACGAAGCGTTCGGCGACTCGACCGGAACGGACACGTTCACCTACAAGGTGCGCGACAATCTCGGCAAGGAGGGGATCGCGATCGTGCACGTCGGCATCGCCCCCGGCGAGGAGACGAACCAGGCGCCCTACGCGGTGAAGGATGCGGTGGTGGTGCGCCCCGGCCGCGAGGTCGCGGTGCCCGTGCTGGCGAACGACTCCGATCCCGAGGGCGACAAGATCGCGCTCGTGAAGAAGGGGCTCACACTGCCCGACGGTGTCCAGGGCCTCGAGGCGCGGGTGTCCGGTGACCGTGTGCTCGTGCAGGCGCCGAACGACGAGATCGAGACTTCGCTGAGGTACACGATCAAGGATGAGCGCGGGGCAGAAGCCACAGCAGTGCTGCAGATCACCGTCGACAAGGACGTGCCGCTGCAGTACCCGATCGCCCGCGACGACCGCGTCAAGTCCGAGGACGTCAAGGACGGCACGTCGGTCGACGTCGACGTGCTGGCGAACGACGAGGATCCGGACGGAACCACGGAGTCGCTGAAGCTGGCGGTCGAGGACAGCGCGAAGGTCCTTCCCGACCGGAAGGTCCGGGTGAAGATCGGCGATGAGCGCCAGCTGATCCGCTACACGCTCACCGACCAGGACGACCAGCAGGCATCCGCGTTCATCTACGTGCCTGCTCTGTCTGATCTGCGCCCGGTCGTGAAGCCGGGTAAGACGCTGGAGGTGTTCAGCGGAGAGACGGTCGACGTTCCGCTCGAGGACTACGTGTCTGTCGCCGGCGGTGGCGACGTCGTGATCACCGAGGCCGAGAAGGTGAGCGCGCCCAATTCCGATGGCAGTTCGCTGGTCAAGGATGCGCGGACACTGGTGTACACCTCGAAGCAGGGGTACTTCGGCTCGGATGCGCTGACGTTCGAGGTGACCGACGGCACGGGACCGGATGACCCGAAGGGCCGTAAGGCGACGCTGTCGATCCCGATCACGGTGCTTCCGCCGGACAACCAGCAGCCGACGTTCACCCGTGGCCAGGTGAGTGTGGCGCCTGGTGAGAAGGCGGTGTCGTTGAACCTCGCTGAGCTGACCGACGACCCGGATCCGAAGGATGCCGGGAAGCACACTTTCACCTATGTGGGCGGCGCCTCCGACGGCATCTCCGCACGCGTGCAGGGCGACCAGCTGCTCGTCGAGGCGTCCTCGAACGCGAAGAAGGGGACGGCCGCGACCCTGACCCTGAAGATCACGGACGGGCACACCGAACCGATCGAGGGCACGGTCGACGTGACCGTCGCCGCGTCCACGCGTGATCTCCCCACGGCCAACACGGACACCTTCCCGGAGGCGGACCAGGGCAAGACGATCACCGTCTCGCCGCTGGAGAACGATGTGAACCCGTTCCAGGGGGAAGGCGACCTGCGGCTGATCAGCGTCGATCGCCAGAGTGGCGACGGCGAGGCTGTCGTGTCGGGCAAGACGGTGAAGATCACGCCCTCGGCGAAGTTCGTGGGTACGCTGACGTTCCGTTACCGGATCGGCGACATCACCGAGGACCCGGATCGTGAGGTCGACGGGCTGATCGTGCTGACGGTGCAGGGCAAGCCGGATGCCCCTGGCACGCCGAAGGTCTCGAGTGTGCAGGACCGCAAGGTGGTGCTGTCCTGGTCGCCGCCCGCGAACAACGGCGCGCAGATCACCGGCTACACGGTGCGCTCGGTGCAGGGCGGCTCGTACCAGAAGCAGTGCACATCGACGACGTGCACCCTCGACGGCCTGACCAACAACGTCAAGTACGTCTTCGCGGTGACGGCGACCAACAGGGTCGGCGAGTCCGATCCCTCGCCGTCCTCCGGGGAGGCCCGTCCGGATGCGCGTCCTGACACCCCGGCGGCGCCGACGCTCACCTACGGCGACAAGCAGCTGACGATCAAGTGGAAGACACCCTCCACCCCCGGCTCGCCGGTGCAGTACTACACGGTGGAGCTGTCCGGTGGTGTCGGGGCGGGGCAGAAGACGAACCTCAAGGGCAACAGTTACATCTGGACGGGCCTGGAGAACGGCTCGTCGTACACGGCTCGGATCCAGGCGCACAACCTCGCGCCGGATGCCTCGACCTGGAGTCTGGACTCGCTGCCCGAGGTCCCGTCCGGCCCGCCGGCTAAGCCCGCGAGGCCGACGACGACCGAGCTGGCGGCGGTCGGAGACAGGGCGCAGATCGAGGTCAAGTGGACGGCACCGAATCCCAACGGCGACGCCATCGACGGCTATCAGGTGCTCGTGCTCCGCGGGGGCGCAACCGTGCAGACCCTCGACGTCGGCGCGGGCAAGAGCACACAGGCCATCGTGGTCGACACCTCGACCACCGCGTACACGTTCGAGGTGCGTGCCACGAACCGCTCCGGATGGGGGCCCTGGAGCGATCCGTCGACGGCCCGCCGCGCCGCGATCAAGCCGGGCAAACCCGGCACGCCGTCGGTGACGGCCGGCGATGGGAAGCTCGTCGTGAGCGAGTCGTCTTACACGCTGGCGGCGGGCGACATGAATGGGGCCAGCACCTCCGAGATGAAGTACCAGTACAGCCTGAGCGGCGGTGGCTGGGTTACCAACTGGGACGGCACCACGATCAAGACACCGAACGGCGTCGCGAAGACTGTGCGCATCCGAGCCGTGGCGACCGTGAGCGGCAAGCAGTACATCTCGGATCCGTCGAACGCCTCCGCGAGCCGTACGCCGTTCGGCAAGCCGCCGGCGCCGAACGTGTCTGCGAAGACCACCGGCAAGACGGTCACGTTCAGCTGGAGCGGCAACGGTGACAACGGTTCCAAGCTGACGGGAGCGCAGTACAGCATCGACGGCGGGGCCTGGAAGTCGGCGTCGGTCTCCAGCAGCGTGCCGGCGGGCAACGGCTACGGCCAGTCGCACTCCATCCGTGTGCAGGTGAAGAATGCGGCCGGTTGGTCGCCGATCGCCTCGAAGGCGGGCAACACCGAGACGCCGGCGGCGCGGGTCTGGGTGACGGAAGGCTCACCGGACGGGTCGTGCCTCAACGGATGCCGCGACTTCAACGTCCACTGGGAGAACCTGAGCATCGGCACCAAGACGGTGAAGTGCTACTCGAGCGCATACCCGAGTGGGATCAGCGGCTATACGTACGACATCAACTTCGACGGCAACGGCAGCAAGGAGATCGAGTGCCACCAGGGCCGCGATGACGTCTACGTCTGGATCGACATCATCGGCTGGGGCGGCTCGGTGGACACCGAGAAGACCTTCTGGCCGAGGCCGTAGCAGCGGCGCTCTCAGCCGCCGGTGCTTCGGATGGGGAGTTCTCCCCATCCGAAGCACCCAGCGCGCCCGGTTAGGATAAGCGGGTGCGGACCCTGGCCGGAGTCGACCGTCCCCCGCGCGCAGCATTCACTGCAGTTCCAGGGGGGAATGGATATGAAGGCGTTCGCGTGGGTCAGAACGCGCCCGAAGACGTTGGCCGCGGCCGCTGTCGTCACCGCAGGTGCCGTCGCGATCACGACGATGGCGATGGCGTACGACGGCAACCCGACGACCGAGGTCGAGCTGAACGACGGCGGTGTCTGGATCACGAAGTCGTCCAGTCTGCTGGTCGGGCACTTCAACAACGAGTCGACTCTGCTCGATGCGGGCCTGCGCACGGCGGGCGAGGACTTCGACATCCTGCAGGACGAGGCCACGATCGCTGTCGTCAACCGTGATGACGCCACTCTTGCGACGGTGAACCCGGCGACCGTGTCGCTGAACGATGCTGTGCCGATCCCGGGCTCGAGCAAGGTGGCGCTCGCGGAGAACACCGTGGCGATCCTTGATCGCGCGTCCGGCGGGCTGTGGGTCAATTCGCTGCAGGGCATGGCGAACTTCGAGTTCGCAGGCAAGAAGCCACTCGTCGAACTAGGCAAGAACGCCGACATCGCCGTCGGCCAGGACGGCACGGTGTATGCGGTGTCGCCTGCGGACTCCGCGGTGTACACGATCCGCGTCACTCCGCAGGGCGACCCGGAGAACCCTCAGATCTCCTCCGTGGACGGGCTGAAGGCGTCGAGCGAGCCGTCGATCACCGCCGTCGGCGAGACCCCGGTGGTCCTGGACGCGGCGCAGGGCGTCGTGATGTCGCCGGGCGGGTTCCGCACCGAGATCACGAATGCCGACTCCGCCGTGCTGCAGCAGCCCTCTGGCGCGGCAGACGCCGTGTCGGTCGCGACCGCGTCCGAGCTGATGGACGTGCCGCTGGACGGCGGTGACGTCGTCGCCACGAGCGCCAGGGCGCAGGGTGTTCCCGCGGCTCCCGTGCGGGTCGCCGGATGCGCCTACGGCGCCTGGGGCGGTTCGGGGGCGTTCGTGCGCGACTGCGTGGGCAAGTCCGCCGACCTCAAGCAGCAGATCCCGAATCTGAAGCCGTCGTCGAGCCTTCAGTTCCGAGTCAACCGGAACGTCGTCGTCCTGAACGATGTCGTGGGCGGCATGGCGTGGATCGCCACCGAGAGCCTGCAGCAGGTCGACAACTGGAACGACATCACTCCTCCGGAGGGCGAGACCGAGGAAGAGGAGAACACCACCGAGGAGACGGTGGAGACCTCCCTCCCCGAGCGCAGCGACGAGAACACGAAGCCGGTCGCCGAGGACGACGAGTTCGGCGTGCGCCCCGGCGGCACGACGTTCCTGCCGGTGCTGGACAACGACACCGACGCGGACGGCGACGTGCTGGTCGCAGCGCTGTCGAGCAAGCAGCCCTCGGTGGGCGAGGTGCAGCCGATCAACAACGGCAGCGCGCTGCAGATCGCCGTCCCGGAGGATGCCTCGGGCGCGGCGACGTTCGAGTACGAGGTCGATGACGGTCGCAAGGGCAAGGACACCGCGAAGGTGACCGTGTCGGTGCACGACTGGAGCGTGAACGCCGCTCCGAAGGCGAAGCGCAAGAGCGCCATCGCCGTCGAAGCCGGTGGCACGGTGTCGTACAACGTGCTGCCGGACTGGATCGACCCGGACGGCGATGACGTCTACCTCAAGGATGTCGTCGCGGCTCCCGGCGACGAGGTCGACTTCACCACCGATGGTCAGATCACCTACCGTGCGGTCTCGAGCCCTCCTGGCCGGCACGAGGTGCAGGTGATCGTGGCTGACGGTTCTGGCGAGCTGGCCAACGGGATCGTTCAGCTCGACGTGCGTCCCGTCGGCTCGACCCTGCCGAAGACCAATGCCGACCACGTGGTCACCACGGTCGGCACCCAGGTGACGGTGTCACCGCTGGCCAACGACACCAGCTCCAGCCGCGAGCAGCTGCGGCTGAACCGGGTGGACACCGTCGAGGGTGCCACGATCGAACCCGACTACCCGAACAAGACCTTCACCTTCCGGTCGAACACCCCGGGTGTCTACTACGTGCAGTACCTCGTGACAGCGGGTGTGCCGACGGCCACGGGTCTGGTCCGCATCGATGTGCAGGAGAAGACCACAGAGGATCTGGCGCCGATCGCCGTGCGCGATGTCGCGCTGCTGCCGACCGGTGGCGAGGCGCTCGTCGGTGTGCTGAACAACGACACCGATCCGGGTGGCGGCATGCTGGTCGTGCAGTCGGTGACAGTCGAGCCCGGCAGTGGTGTGTCCGTCTCGGTGCTGAACCATGAGACGCTGCGGATCGGTGACCAGGGCGGTCTGGACAAGCAGGTGCGGATCAAGTACCGCATCTCCAACGGCTCCAAGACGGCCGAGGGCGATGTCGTGGTCATCCCGATCCCCGCGCCCGACAAGCTGCTTCCGCCGGTCGCGAACGACGACACGGCCGTGGTCCGTGCGGGTGACGTGGTGACCATCCCGGTGCTCGACAACGACACGCATCCGAACGACGCGACCATGCATGTGCAGTCCGCGCTGGTGGAGCCGTTCATCGACCCGCAGGACGGCGAGGCGTTCGTCTCGCAGGACAAGGTGCGCTTCCGTGCCGGACCGAAGGCGAAGACGGTCTACGCGACGTACAACGTGGTCGATGCGAACGGCCAGGTCGACGCCGGCTACATCACCATCCAGATCCTCGCCGTGGACGAGAAGAGGAACGCTGCGCCGCGGCCGCGGGATGTGACGGCGCGCACGCTGAGCGGCACGACGACGAACATCGCGATCCCGTTGGACGGGATCGACCAGGACGGCGACTCGGTCGAGCTGCTCGGCCTGGATTCGAACCCGACGAAGGGCCGGGTGACCGTCGAGCAGGACTACCTCGTCTACGACGCATTCGACGACTCCACCGGCGTGGACACGTTCACCTACAAAGTGCGTGACCACCTCGGCAAGGAGGGCGTCGCGACCGTGCACGTCGGCATCGCCCCCAGCGAGGAGTCCAACCAGTCGCCGTACGCGGTGAAGGACTCGGTGGTGGTGCGGCCCGGTCGTGAGGTCGCGGTGCCCGTGCTGGCGAACGACTCCGACCCCGAGGGTGACGAGATCGCGCTCGTGAAGAAGGGCATCAAACTGGCCCCCGGCGTCAAGGGCTTCGACGCGCGCGTCTCGGGCGACCGCATCCTGGTGCAGGCGCCGGACCAAGAGGTGGAGACCTCGTTGCGGTACACGATCAGGGACGAGCGCGGTGCCGAGGCGACGGCCGTCGTGCAGGTGACCGTCGACAAGGATGTGCCGCTGCTGTTCCCGATCGCGCGCGATGATCGGGTCAAGTCCGAGGACGTGAAGAACAAGACGACGATCGACGTCGACGTGCTCGCGAACGACGAGGACCCTGACGGCGTCACCGACGCGCTGAAGCTGGACGTCGAGTCCGGTGGCAGGCTCCTCGAGAACCGCAAGGTTCGCGTCACGATCGGTGAGGAGTCGCAGGTGATCCGCTACTCGGTCACCGACCAGGACGACCAGACGAACGCGGCCTTCATCTACGTGCCCGCTCTCAAGGATCTGGCGCCGGTGGTCAAGGCGGGCGCCTCGATCGAAGTCGTCAGCGGCAAGACCGTCGAGGTTCCGCTGAACGAGTACGTGACCGTCGCGGGCGGCGGCCACGTGGTGATCACCGAGGCCGAGAAGGTCTCCGCATCGCATTCGAGCGGTGCGAACCTCATCAAGGACGACAAGACGCTCGTCTACACCTCCGCGGCAGGCTACTTCGGCCCGGACGCGCTGTACTTCGAGGTCACCGACGGCAACGGGCCCGATGATCCGAAGGGACGCAAGGCGACGCTGTCGATCCCGATCACGGTGCTTCCGCCCGACAACCAGCCGCCCACGTTCACCCACGCGCAGCTCAACGTCGCGCCGGGCGAACCCGCGGCATCCATCGACCTGGCACCGCTGGTCGACGATCCGGATCCCAAGGATGCCGGGAAGCACAGCTTCACGTACGTGAGCGGCGCGACCGGTGGCATCTCCGCCCGGATGGACGGCTCGAAGCTGCTGGTGGAGGCGTCGGCGAACACGAAGAAGGGCACCGGCGCATCGTTGACCGTCCGCGTCACGGACGGTACGACGGAGCCCGTCGAGGGCACCATCGACGTCGCAGTGACGGCGTCCACGCGGGAGCTCCCGACGGCGAACACCGACAGCTTCCCGGAGACGAACCAGGGTGAGAAGATCACCGTCTCGCCGCTGGCGAACGACGTGAACCCGTTCCTCGGCGAGGGGGATCTCAAGCTGATCCGCGCCGAGGTCGAGAGCGGATCCGGCTCGATCACGGTGCGCGGCGACCAGGTCGACGTGACGCCGGACGCGAAGTTCGTCGGAACGCTCGTGGTCCGCTACCGGATCGGCGACATCACCGAGGACGCCGACCGCGAGGTCGACGGCCAGATCGTGCTGACCGTGCAGGGCAAGCCGGATGCTCCGGGCAAGCCGAAGGTCTCGAGCGTGCAGGACCGCAAGGTCGTGCTCTCCTGGTCGCCGCCCGCGAACAACGGCGCGCAGATCACGGGGTACACGGTGCGCTCGGTGCAGGGCGACTCGTACGAGAAGCAGTGCACGTCGACGACCTGCACCCTGGACGGCCTGACGAACAACGTGAAGTACCTGTTCCAGGTGACGGCGACCAACAGGGTCGGCGAGTCCGAATCCTCGCCGTCCTCCGACGAGGCGCGCCCCGATGCGCGCCCGGACACGCCCTCCGCGCCCACCCTGGTCTACGGCGACAAGCAGCTGACGATCAACTGGGTGACGCCGTCGACGCCGGGTTCACCGGTGCAGTACTACACGCTGGAGCTCGTGGGCGGCCTCGGCTCCGGGCAGAAGACGAACCTCACCGGCAACTCGTACGTCTGGACGGGGCTGGAGAACGGCTCGTCGTACACGGCTCGGATCCAGGCGCACAACCTGGCGCCGGATGCCTCGACCTGGAGCATCGACTCGCTGCCCGAGATCCCGTCCGGTCCGCCGGCCAAACCGGCAGTGCCGACGACGGCGGAGCTCGCCGCGGTCGGTGACCGAGCGCAGATGCAGGTGAACTGGAAGGCGCCGGATGACAACGGCGACTCGATCGACGGGTACGAGCTGCAGGTGATCAACGGTTCCCGGGTCGTGCAGACGCTGCCGGTTCCGGCGGGCAGCACTTCGCAGGCCGTCGTCGTGGACACCTCCACGACCGCGTACACCTACAAGGTGCGTGCGCAGAACCGGTCGAACTGGGGCGATTGGAGCGACGCATCCGCGCCGCGCCGCGCCGCCATCAAGCCGGGCACACCGGGGACGCCATCGGTGAGCGCCGGTGACAAGCAGCTCGACGTCACCAAGGCGTCGTACACGCTTGCAGCCGGCGATCTGAACGGCGCCAGCACGACGGAGATGAGGTACGAGTACAGCCTCAACAACGGCGGCTGGCAGAGCAACTGGAACGGCTCCACCATCGCGGCGAGCAACGGCACCCCGTACACCGTGCGGATCCGCGCGGTCGCGAACGTCGACGGCAAGGACTACATCTCCGATCCGTCAGGATCGTCCGCCAGCAGGACGCCGTTCGGCATACCGCCGGCGCCGAACGTCTCCGCGACGAACAACGGGACGTCGATCACGTTCCGATGGAGCCCTAACGGGGACAACGGGTCCGACATCACCGGGGCGCGCATAAGCGTTGACGGTGGCGGCTGGCAGAGCGTCAGCAGCAACAGCTCGACGACCGCTGGCAACGGCTACTCGCAGAGCCACTCGATCCGCGTGCAGGTGCAGAACGCCCGTGGCTGGTCGGGCGACGGCTCCGCATCCGCGCGCACGAACGATCCGCCCCCGCCGCGGGTGTGGGTGACACAGGGTTCGGCGACCAGCTCGTGCGTCAACGGCTGCCGCAAGTTCGTCGTGAACTGGGAGAACCTCAACATCGGCTCGCAGACGGTGTACTGCCGGGCCGACTACGGCGCCGTGAGCGACTACCCCTACACGATCAACTTCAACGGCAGCGGACGCCAGGAGATCGGGTGCTGGCAGGGCCGCGACGGCGTGAACGTCTGGGTCGACATCTCAGGCTGGGGCGACAGCCAGGACACCGAGCCGAACTACTGGCCGAGACCATAGACGCACAGGCCGTGGGACTGAGGGCCGAGGACGGGGATGACTTCCCGTCCTCGGCCCTCAGCCTGCCCGGTCAGGATGCCCCGGTGCGCTGGCGGCCGGAGCAGGCCACCCGTCGCACGGCGTCCACGACAGCGGCGGCGAACCGGTGATGGGTAGTTCTCACCATCGCCGCGGTAACATGCGAAGTCGTAAGTTGGGGGAGGCGCTGCGAGGCGCCGCACATACGAATCCGACCGGAGAACGTCGAACTGGAGTGTGGATGATGGCGCTGTCGTGGCCGCGCGCGCCCATTCCCACTGGCAGGGTCGCCCCCGGCTCAATCACTCTCGAGATGATCGGCGGCGGACTGCGCGCCGCGCCGATCGAGAGCGGGCGCCCAGCCCGCGCACCAAGGAACTGAACGAACGAAGGATGAGCAGATGAGCATGACCCCCGAACAGGCGGCCTGGTTCCAGGGCACCTTCCACCGCCTCGTCGAGAACGTCGACAAGGCGCTGCAGGGCAAGAGCGAGATCGTCAGCCTGGTGCTTTCGGCGATGCTCGCCGAGGGCCACGTGCTGCTGGAGGACGCCCCCGGCACCGGCAAGACCAGCCTCGCGAAGGCTCTCGCCGCAACCGTGCAGGGCACCAGCAGCCGCATCCAGTTCACTCCCGATCTGCTTCCCTCCGACGTCACCGGTGTGACGATCTACGACCAGCAGGAGCACCGCTTCGAGTTCCATCGCGGACCGATCTTCGCGTCGATCGTGCTCGCCGACGAGATCAACCGTGCGTCGCCGAAGACGCAGTCGGCTCTGCTCGAGGTCATGGAGGAGTCGCGGGTCACCGTCGACGGCGTGACCCACGAGACCGGCCGTCCGTTCCTCGTGATCGCGACGCAGAACCCGGTCGAGCAGGCGGGCACCTACAAGCTGCCGGAGGCGCAGCTGGACCGCTTCCTGATCAAGACGTCCGTGGGCTACCCGACGCTCGAGGTCACCGAGAGCATTCTGGCCGGAGCATCCGTCCGCAACCCGGCCGCCGCGCTGGGCGCCATCATCACGACCGGTGCCGTCGCCGACATGGCCGACCTCGCAGCCACCGCCCACGTGGAGCCCGCCGTGCTGCGCTACGTCGCCGAGCTCGCAGAGGCCACCCGAACCGACCCCGCGGCCAAGCTGGGCGTCTCGGTTCGCGGCGCGATCGCCATGGTGCGCATCGCCAAGGTGTGGGCGGCCGCGCACGGCCGCCACTACGTGCTTCCCGACGACATCAAGGTGCTGATCCGCCCCGTGTGGCAGCACCGCCTCATGCTCGACGCCGAGGCGGAGTTCGCAGGGACGACCACTGAGACCGTCATCGCCCGCGTGCTCGACTCCGTCGCAGCACCGCAGGCCCGAGTGGCGGCCTGACGTGTCGGCGGAGACGCTCGCGACGCGGCAGGGCAGCGCACAGCCAGAGGCGGGGTGGCGCGACATCGCCGCCGTCGTCGCCTCCCGCGTCGGCGCGCGCCTGCAGCGCATCGCGAGCGTCGTCCGCCCGCTCGGTTGGATCCTCATCGCCCTCGCGATCGGCCTCTGGGTCGTCGGGCAGCTGCTGGGATGGCTGGAGTTCACGGTCGCAGGCCTCGTGCTCGCGCTGGTCGTCGTGATCTGCGCGCTGTTCCTGATCGGCCGCACCGAGTACGACGTCGCGCTCGACCTCGCTCGCACCCGAGTCGTCGTGGGTGAGCGGGCGGTCGGCGCGCTGACGCTGTCGAACCGCGGCAGTCGCGCCATCCTGCCTTCGCGCGTCGTGCTGCCCGTCGGTTCGGGGCGCGGCGAGTTCGGCATCCATCGACTCAGCCCGGGGCAGAAGGCCGAGGAGCTCTTCGCCATCCCGACCCAGCGCCGCGGCGTCGTGAAGGTCGGCCCGGTCAGTGTGGTCCGCGGCGATCCGCTCGGCCTGTTCGAGCGGGCGCGGCGCAGCGACGAGCCGGTGGACCTGTTCGTGCATCCGCAGACAACGATGTTCGGCGGACAGTCGCTCGGCTTCCTCCGCGACCTCGAGGGTCTCCCCGCCGCTGACCTCTCCCGCGACGACGTCTCCTTCCACGCGCTGCTGGAGTACCAGCCCGGCGACGATCTGCGACACGTGCACTGGAAGTCCACCGCACGCACCGGAACGATGATGGTGCGGCAGTTCGAGGAGACCCGGCGCTCGCACTTCGTGATCGGCCTCTCCACATCCGACCGCGACTACCGCACAGAATCCGACTTCGAGCTGGGCATCTCGGTGGCCGGCACCATCGGCCTGCGCGCACTGCGCGACTCGCAGCGCGTCGACGTGCGGGTTCCCGGCAGGGAACTCGCGTCCGGGACGGGCAAGCAGCTGCTCGACTCGCTGTCCGCAGTCGAGGAGTCCAAGCATCGCGACGGCGGCATCGCCGACCTCGCCGGCGTGATCGCCGCGACTGTGCCTCTGGCCAGCGTCGTCGCGCTCGTGTGCGGCTCCGCCGTCTCGAACGACGATCTCCGCATCGCCTGCGCCCGGATGCCGTTCGGTGCCAAGGCGCTCGCCGTGGTCGTCGACGGCACGCTCGCCCAGCCGGAGCTGCGTCGCATCGGCGAGGCCGACGTCATCACCATCGGAGCACTGGACCAGCTCCCCCTGGCACTTCAGAAAGTCCTGTCATGACCGCGAAAGCGATTCTGCCGCTGCGACGGTGGCTGATCGACCTCGGCGCCTCTGCGCTGCTGGTCGGTGCGGCACTCGCCGGCTTCTGGCCCACGTTCGGAGGACCGGGCTTCCTGCCCGCCGCGATCGGCGGCATCCTGCTCGGCCTGCTCGTGGCCGCGGTGTGCGCCTGGCGGGGCTGGGGCATCCTCATCGTCGCCGGTCTGACCGTCGTCGCCTACTTCGTGTTCGGCGGTGCGCTGGCGCTGCCGCAGACCACGATCGTGGGCGTCGTGCCGGGGCTCGACACACTGACCGGCCTGGCGTTCGGAGCCGTGACCAGCTGGAAGCAGCTGCTCACCACCGTGGCCCCGGTGTCGGTGGTCGACGGATTCGGCCTGGTGCCGTTCCTCGTCGCACTGGTCGCGAGCGTCACCACGGCATCGCTCGCGCTGCGCCTGCGGCGCCCGGGCTGGGCGCTGATCCCGGCCGGTGCGGCGTTCGGGCTCGTGATCGCACTCGGCGTTCCCGATCCAGCGTTCCCGCTGGTCCAGGGCATCGTCTTCTCCGTCGTCGCCGCGGCCTGGGTGTCGCTGCGCACCTGGTGGGCTCCGCAGGACGGCGTCATCGAGGCGGCCGCAGCCGACCCGGCGCGCGGTGCGCAGATGCGGATGCGTCGGCTGCTGGGCGCGACCGCGGTGCTGGCGATCGCGGCAGGGGCGGGCGTCGCAGCCAGTGCGGTGGCCGCGCCCGCACAGCCGCGCCACGTGTTCCGCGACGTGATCATCCCTCCGTTCAACATCCACGACTACGCGAGCCCGCTGCAGTCGTTCCGCAAGAACGTCCGCGACGAGCTCGACGAGACGCTGTTCACAGCGACCGGCCTGCCCAAGGGCGCGCGCATCCGTCTCGGGGCGATGGACGAGTACGACGGCGTCGTCTACAACGTGACCGACGGCGGCCCCGGCACGTCCAGCGCCTTCACGCCGATCCGCACGAACATGTCGCCTGACGCCGAGGGCATCCCGGCGACCATGCGCTTCACGATCGGCGACTACAAGGGAGTGTGGCTCCCCGACACGGGGTCGGTCTCGCAGATCACGTTCGAGGGCGATCGCGCCGAGGATCTGCGCCGCAACACCTACTACAACCCGTCGACGGGCACCGCCGTCGCCGTCCCCGGGCTGAAGAGGGGCGACGCCTACACGCTGCAGACGATCCTGCCGACCGCGGTCGAGGACTCCCAGCTCGCCGACGCGAAGTTCGGTGTCGTCCCCAAGAGCAAGCAGACGAACGTGCCCGAGGATCTGGCCACGCTCGCCGCGGAGACCGTCGAGGACGCGAAGACCCCCATCGAGCAGGTCCGTGCGCTGGAGACCTTCCTCGCCGAGGGCGGCTACTTCAGCCACGGCCTCGAGGGCGAGGTCATCTCGCGGGCCGGGCACGGCGCGGAGCGCATCACGACGCTGCTCGGCGGCCAGCAGATGATCGGCGACGACGAGCAGTACGCGGTCACGATGACGCTGATGGCGCGCGAGCTCGACATCCCCGCTCGGGTGGTCATGGGGTACTACCCCGACGAGGACCACGCGAAGGACAAGGTGTTCAAGGCCACCGGCGACGACGTGCACGCCTGGGTCGAGGTGAACTTCGAGGGCTTCGGCTGGCTGCCGTTCGACCCGACTCCGCCGGAGGACAAGGTCCCGAACCAGCAGAACACCAAGCCCAAGGTCGACCCCAAGCCGCAGGTGCTGCAGCCGCCGCCCCCTCCGCAGGAGCCCGTCGACCTGCCGCCGACGCTCCCCGACGATCGAGAGCCCGAGGACGACTCGGCGAACATCTGGGGCATCATCGGCGCCATCCTCGCGATCGGCGGGATCTCGCTCGGCGTGATCGCCCTGCTCGCCTCTCCGTTCATCGTGATCGGTGCGTGGAAGGCTGCTCGCCGGCGCAGCCGCCGCAATGCCGAGAACACGGCCGACCGCATCAGTGGCGGTTGGGACGAGCTCACCGACCGCGCCAGCGACTACGGCGCGCACACCGCGCCGGGCGCGACCAGGATCGAGGATGCGGCGACGGTGGCCTCCACGCTCTCCGTCCCGTCGGTCACCGCGCTGGCCGACCGCGCCGATGCGCAGGTGTTCGGTCCGACCGACCCGACACCTGAGGACGTCGACGCGTTCTGGCAGGAGGTCGACGGCATCGTCGCGGGCATGGGCGCGGAAGCCGGCTTCTGGAAGCGACTGCGTGCGCGACTGAACATGCGCTCGCTGCTCGGCGGCGGCGTGATGGCGGCCAAGCTCGGCGAGCTGAAGGATGCCGCGGCTGCGCGCGTTCGCCGCGATGGTGGCACGATCGACAAGAACCCCTCTGCAGCCCCCGATTCTGCAGCTCCCGAGAGCGAGACCAAATGACGACACCGCCCTTCGGACAGGTCGCGCCGGTGAACCGGCGCGTGCTGGCCTATGTCGTGGACGCACTGATCGCTGCGGGGCTGATGATCGTGCTCACGATCGTCGTCGTCGTGATCGCGGCGACGGCCGGACCCGACAAGATCCTCGTCGTGACCGCTGTCGGATACGGGATCATGTCGCTGGTGATGCTGGCCTGGCTGCTCGTGTACACGGCGATGCAGGGCGGCAGCGGATCGATCGGGATGCGTGCGCAGGGCCTGCGCCTGTCTCGGGCGACGGAGGACGCACCGCTGGGATTCGGCAAGGCGCTGCTGCGCAACCTGGTGTTCGGTGTGACCGCCTGGATCGTGGTCGGGTACTTCTCGCCGCTGTTCGACGGTTCCGGCCGGTTCCAGGGCTGGCACGACAAGGCCGCCGGTGCGCTGATGCTGGATGCGCGGGTCTCGCCGGCGCCGGCCGCGCCGGCAGCCCCGGCCGCGCCGCAGACGACGGCGATGCCCGCCGCCCCGATGCCGGCTGCGCCGAGCGCCGCGATGCCTCCCGCACCGACGGCGATGCCCGCTGCGCCGACCGCGGCGATGCCGATCCCGCCGCGTCCGCCGATGCCGGTTCCGTCCGCACCCGCTCCCGTGGCGCCGGCGGCCGCCGGCGTTGCGGACCTGGATGAGACGGTCGTCTCTCCGAGCACTCCGGCGGCGCCCGCTCCGGCGGAGGCGCTGATCGCGTCCGTCCCGGGCGTCACCCGTGACTCCACGCCGGCCGAGCCGGTGCAGCCTCCGGCCCCCGCAGAGGAGTCGCGTGTCGCCCCGGCCGCGCCCGTGCGCCCCGAGCCCGAGCCTGAACCCGCACCGGTGCAGCCCGTCGATCCCGACGAGATCGAGGACACCCGGATCAGCATCCCCGGCCATCGCCTGGTGTTCACCTGGGACGACGGCAGCCGCGTCACCGTCTCGCGGCGCACGATCTTCGGGCGCAACCCCTCGCCGGAGGACGGCGCGGTGATCGTGCCTGTCCGCGACGAGACGCTCTCGCTGTCTAAGACGCACTTCGAGGCGGCGTCCGAGGTCTCCGGCGGCTGGATCATGGACCGCCACTCCACCAACGGCATGACGATCGTGCGCGACGGCGTGCGGATCGCCTGCGTGCCGGGCGAGCGCACGCGGGTGCGCCTTGGCGATGTCATCGAGATCGGCGACCGCGTCGTCACGATCGGCGGATACGCATGATCCCTCCCATCGTCGTCTCGTGCGGCTGGGCCACCCACGCGGGGCTGCGCCGCACCCTGAACGAGGACTCCCTGCTGGTCCAGGCGCCGCTGTTCCTCGTCGCCGACGGCATGGGCGGGCACCAGGCCGGGGAAGAGGCCAGTGCGGGAGCGATCCAGGAGTTCGCCGGTCTGGTCGGACGTCCTGTCGTCGGGCTCGACGATGTGCGGTTCGCGATCGCGCGCGCCAAGATCCGCATCGACGCGCTCTCGGATGCCGGCACCGGGCGCGCAGGCACGACGTTGAGCGGCGTCGCCGTGGCATCCGTCGACGGCGTCGGCTATTGGCTCGCCGTGAACATCGGCGACTCGCGCACCTACCGTCTCGCCGACGGCGAGCTCGAGCAGATCACCGTCGACCACTCGGTGGTGCAGGAGCTGATCGACGCCGGTGAGCTGCTCGAGTCCGATGCGCGCGGAGACCGCCGGCGGAACATCATCACGCGCGCGCTGGGCGCGGGCAGCACCGGCGAGGCGGACTACTGGATGCTGCCGGCGGAGACCGGCGACCGCATCCTGGTGTGCTCGGACGGGCTGTCCTCGGAGGTCGGCGATGACGTCATCGCGCGGATCCTCTCCCAGCACACAGACCCGCAGGTCGCTGCGGACCATCTCGTCGCCGCTGCTCTGGAGCAGGGCGGACGTGACAACATCACGGCGGTCGTCGTCGACGCCGTGCATGTCAGGACGCGCCCGGAGGGCGCGGGGGGCGACGACACCATCGACATCGACGTCGACACGCTGCCGCGTGCCGAGGCCACCGGAGGAGTGCAGTGATGCGAGCGGGATACGAGTTGGGCACATGGTGGTCGCTGATCGGGCGCACCAGCGTCGTCGTGCTGCCACCGGACGCCGATGACCGCCTGGTCGACGGCCTCTGGGACGTGATCGAGGGCGGCGTCGGCATGAGTGCCATCGTCGACGTGCTGACCAGCCATGTCGGAGGCGTGTTCGCGGCGATCCCGCCGTTCGTCGCCGTCGTGCGCGAGGGCACAGACCTGCGCGTTGCGGTGCGCGGCCGGGTGTCGGCGCGCGTGACCGACACGGACGGCGACGAGCGCACCTTCACCGGCGCCGAGGTCACCACCTGGAGCGAGCACTTCGTGCCTGGTGGATCCGACGCGGAGATCCTGGTCGACGAAGACGTCAACGGCCGGGTGCTGCCGATCGCGCACGGCGTGATCACCGCCGCCAGGATCACGCTCGATTTCACGCAGGAGGATGCCGCGGCTGCGCCGCTCCCCGTGCCCGCAGCGGAGCCCGTCACCGAGGTCGAGCCGGTCTTCGTGCCTGAGCCGGTTGCGGAGCCGGAGCCGATCCTCGTCCCGGAGCCGGAGCCGGAGCCGGAGCCCGTCGCCGAGATCGAGCCGGTCTTCGTGCCTGAGCCGGTCGCTGAGCCGGAGCCGAACGTCGTCCCGGAGCCGGTCATCGAGCCGGAGTCAGAACTCGACCCCGCCCCGCAGACCGACCCCTTCGAGACGCTGGGCCTCACCGGAGGGCTGGACGAGGACGTCGAGTCGACGATCGTCAGCGCGGCGTCCCTCGCCGCACCGGTCCCGCCCGTACCGCCCGCTCCGCCGGCACCGGGTGACCATGACGGCGCAACGATCTCGCTCGCGCAGCTGCGCGCCATGCGCGGGGAGGGTGCGGTACCCCCGCTGCCGCCCGCGCCGGTCGTGCCGGATGCCGCCACCGAAGTGCTCGACGTCCCGGTCTCCGGGCGCGGGCGCATCCGCATGTCCACCGGTCAGGTGGTCGAGCTCGACCGCCCCGTGATCATCGGACGGCGTCCGCGGTCGACGCGTGCGAGCGGTGACAACCTGCCGCACCTGATCGCCGTCGACAGCCCGCAGCAGGACATCTCGCGGAGCCACCTCGAGATCCGCCCCGAGGCCGGTTCCTGCGTGGTGATCGATCTGCACACCACGAACGGCTCGACCCTGCTGCGCACCGGTGCCGACCCGGTGCGGCTGCACCCCGGTGAGCAGAACGTCGTCGTCAGTGGTGACACCGTCGACCTGGGCGACGGGGTGACGATCACGTTCGAGGATCTGCCGTGAGCCGTCCGCCGTCAGCACCGCCCGCACTGCCCGGGTTCACCTACCTCGACCCGCTGGGCACAGGCGGGTTCGCCGATGTGTTCCTGTACGAGCAGGAGATGCCGCGCCGCAAGGTCGCGGTGAAGGTCCTGCTCGCCGACCGGATCACCGACAGCGCGGCGAAGGAGTTCGCCGACGAGGCGAACGTGATGGCGATGCTCTCCACGCATCCCGCGATCGTCACGATCTACCAGGCCGGCGTCGCCGGCGACGGCCGGCCTTATCTGGTGATGGAGTACTGCCCCAGGCCGAACCTGCAGCTGCGTGCGCGCCGCGAGCGCTTCTCGGTCGCCGAGGCTCTGCGCGTCGGCATCCAGGTCGCCGGAGCCGTCGAGACCGCGCACCGCGCGGGTGTGCTGCACCGCGACATCAAGCCGGCCAACATCCTCGTCACCGAGTACAACCGGCCGGCGCTGACCGACTTCGGCATCGCCTCGACGACGCAGGGCGTCGGCGAGGCCACCGGCATGTCGATCCCGTGGTCGCCGCCGGAGTCGTTCGGCGATCCGCCCTCGGCCACGCCCCGATCGGATGTCTGGGCGCTGGGCGCCACGGTGTACACGCTGCTGACCGGGCGCTCGCCGTTCGAGCAGCCTGGCGGACGCAACTCCGGTGCGGATCTGATCGAGCGCATCGAGCGCTCGCCGCTGCCGTCGCTGGCACGGGCCGACGCCCCTGGCAGTCTGCAGGCGGCGCTCGAGAAGGCGATGGCGAAGAACCCCGCCGATCGCTACCCGAGTGCGGTGGCGTTCGCCCGTGCGCTGCAGAAGGTGCAGATCGAGCTGTCGCACTCCGTGACCCCGGTCGACATCGTCGATGACCAGCCGCATGAGGGCGGCGTCGAAGAGGACGACGACGGTCTCACGCGGGTGCGCGAGATCGTCAGCATCGAGCCGACCCGTCCGTCGGCGACGACCGAGCGCAAGCATCCGGCACCCGGAATCTCCGCGGGCGACGTCCCCGCGGACACCCCCGCGTTCACCTCGGCACCGGCATCCGCTCTGGACGCGTCCGCGCTCGAGGCGACCGTGCAGCGCGGGCGTCCGTCGGATACCGCACCCACGGCATCCGACGACGATGACGACGACCGCACGATGCTGCGCGCTCCGCGCGTGCTGTCACCGGATGCGGCGCAGCCGCAGCAGTCCCCGCAGCCGGCGCCCGCGGCGGCGCCCGAGCCCGTGGCAGCGCCGCCGGCACAGCGTCGCGGCATGCCGGTGTGGGCCTGGGTCGTGGCATCCGTCGTGCTGGTGGTGGCGATCATCGGCGGAGCCTGGTGGGCCGGCGGAGCGCTGAACAGCGCGGCGCCGAAGCCGACGCCGAATCGCACGGATGTGGATCCCGATCCGCCGAACCCGATCCCCGACTACGTGCCGCAGGTCGAGGACCTGAACGGTGTCCGTCAGGGCGACAAGGTCGTCTTCACCTGGAAGAACGCCGACCCGCAGGAGGGCGACTCCTACATCTGGGCGCCGGTCACTCTGGAGGGCAACGGAGAGTCGGTCCGCACCGACGAGCCCACCGCGACGATCGACGCCCAGCCCTCCGGGCCCACCTGCATCGAGGTGGTGCTCCGCCGCGACAAGGGCCGCGGCTCGGATGCGGTGCGGGAGTGCACGGAATGACCGACGAGGAGCTGCAGACCGACGCCCAGCCGATCGTGAAGCCGGCCTCGCCCGGGCAGGTCACGGTCGAGTTCGCGGGCGAGTACTTCCCGGTGCTTGCGGGTGGCCGCTTCACCGTCGGCCGCGAGGGCGACCTCGCGATCGACGACAACCTGTTCCTGCACCGGCACTTCCTCGACATCTCCGAGGAGCAGGGCCTGTGGTGGCTGGCGAACGTCGGGACGCGGCTGTCCGCCTCGGTGACGGACGCGTCCGGCGGCGTGCAGGCCTGGCTCTCGCCTGGCGCGCGGCTGCCGCTGGTGTTCGCCCTCACCACGATCGTGTTCTCGGCCGGCCCGACGACCTACGAGCTGGTGGTGCACTCCACGCAGCCGAAGTTCCGTCCGGTGCGCCAGGAGCTGCTCGAGGGCGACTCCACGATCGGCGAGGTGCCGCTCACGCTCAGCCAGAAGCTACTGGTGGTGGCGCTGGCCGAGCCGATGCTGCGCCGCGACGGCACCGGGATGAGTGCCATCCCGTCGTCCGCCGCCGCGGCCGAGCGCCTGGGGTGGACCGTGACCAGGTTCAACCGCAAGCTCGACAACGTGTGCGACAAGTTCGATCGCATCGGCGTGCCCGGCATGCGCGGCGGAGTGCGCTCCGGCGCCACGAACCGCCGCGCTCGACTGGTGGAGTACGCGGTCACCTCGCGCCTGGTCACCCGTGACGACCTGCCGCTGCTCGACCAGGATCACGAGACGGAATCGGAGAACGACGCGGAATGATCTGGGAGGTCGACAGCGGAGAGAAGGCGATCGAGGGGCTCGATGCGCAGGGGCGTCCCGACCCGGGCTACGCCAGGGCGCTCGGCCTCGTACCGGCGCGGACCGGGATGCGGGTGCTGTCGACCCTGACCGAGATCGTGCTCGCCGTGCTGCTGGCGCTGCCCGCGACGCTGGTGCTCGTGCCGATCCTGTCGTCCATCGCAGCCGGGACCTTCGACGGCGTGGCCTTCGGGAAGCGCGGAGACCTGATCTGGCTGCTCGTCGCGGTGATCGCCTCGAACGTGCTGATCACGGCATACACGCTCGTGCAACTGATCCTGCACGGCCGCAAGGGCGTGACCCTGGGCAAGGCGATCTTCGGCATCCGTTCGGTGAACGTGCGCACGCTGGAGCGACCGGGGTTCTGGCGCGGTGCGGTGGTGAGGTATCTGATCCTCGGCGCTTCGTTCGTCGTTCCGCTGTTCGGCCCGCTGCTGGTCATCGTGATCTCACCCTTCCTCGACTCGGAGCGTCGCGGCCGCGGCTGGCCGGACCTCGTCGCCGCGACCTGGTTCATCGATGTGCGGAAGGGACTCGACCCCTACGACGTCAAGCGGATGCGCATCGCGCGAAAGCAGCAGACCGTCACCCTGCACGAGGAGAAGGCGCCGCTGCCCTCGCTCGCGACGGCCGTGGACCGCCCCGGCACGGCCGAGTACGTGCCGACCGGCCGCTTCTCGGGCGGAGTGCTCGGCGCGCGTCGTCTGAACACCGCGCAGGATGCCGCGGCGCCTGCCGCGCCGTCGGCGGGCGGGGGGCTCGCCACACCGTCGAACCCCGCGCCGGCACCGACGGCGGCCCCGGCGTGGACCCCGGCATCGGGTGCGTCTCAGACGCCCTCGCCCGCACCGTTCGCGCCGGCCGGCACCGCGGCGGCGATGGGGATGATCACGGGCGTGCCCTCGTTGAAGCCGCAGGCCGAGGGAGCGGTGCCTGCGCCAGTCGCGCCCGCTCCGGTATCGCCGGCGGCGGCCTCTGCGCCGGCGCCGCGGCCGTCGGCAGCGGCGAACCCTGCGACTCCCGCGCCCGCGCCGGCCGCGTCTGCACCCGCTGCTCCTGGCCCGACCGCCTCCGCGTCGGCTGCTCCCGCATCGGCGGCTCCCGCTTCGGCTGCTCCTGCCCCGGCCGCCTCCGCGTCGGCTGCTCCTGCGTCGGCGGTTCCCGCGCCGGCGGTTCCCGCGCCGGCCGCTCAGACGCCCGCCTCGGCTGCCGCTCCTGCGGCCGCAGAGACGCGTATCCCCGCCGAGACGCTGATCCCGGTGGAGACGGTGGCCCCGGACGAGGCTGCGCCTGCGTCTCCCGCGCCCGGCGCTCGCCCTTCCGACGCTTCCGCATCCAGCGCTCCCGCGCCTGGCGCTGCCGGGTCCGGCGCTCCCGCGTCCCCGGCTGCCGCTCCTGCAGCGGCACCAGCAGCTGCCGCAGGGCGCACGCCGACGGGCGGCACTGCGGCATCCGTCCCGCGCGCGGTGATCGTGCTGGACACGGGGGAGCGCATCGAGGTGCGGGCGACCGTGCTCATCGGGCGCTCGCCGAAGCCGGCCGACGGCGAGGGCTCCGTTCAGCTGGTGCCGCTCGCCGACGACAGCCGCTCCGTGTCGAAGACGCACCTGGCGATCATGCCCACCCGTCGCGGCCTGCTCGCGGTCGACCGTGGGTCGACGAACGGCTCCGCCGTGCTGCGCGCCGGCGTCGAGACGCCACTCGTGCCCGGGCAGCCCCAGCCGCTCGTCGCCGGCGACAGCGTGCGCTTCGGCGACCGGATGCTGCGGATCGATCAGCCGTGATCGCCCGCCCCGAGACATCAGGCACTGTCACTTCACGCCCCGACACCCCAGAGGATGAACGATGAGGGTCAAGCTCACCCTGCGCCGTCCCGGCGCCCCGCTCACCGACATCGTGGTGATGGCGGACTCGACCGCGACGGTCGCCGACGTGGCGCGCCAGATCGCCGTGGCCGACCCGCAGCGCAGCATCCGCGTGGGAGCCGGTGACACCCTGACGCTCTCGGTGGCTCCGCCGACCAGCGATTCCCCCGAGGTGCTCAACCCCGACCTCGTCGTCGGTGACGCTCCTCTTGGTTCGGGCTTCCTCGCCGAGGTCGTGAACCTCGGACCCGACCGCGTCGCGACCGGCTTCGGCAGCGCTCGTCCCGTCGCGCTGCTCACCGTGCTCAGCGGTCCCGCCGCCGGTCGCGAGGTCTCGCTGCCGCACGGCCACTTCATGATCGGGCGCGATCCGTCCAGCGACGTGCACCTCTCCGACCCGCTGGTGTCGAAGCGGCACGCGCGCATCGAGATCGGGCCCGGGTTCGTCGAAGTCGTCGACCTGAACTCCGCGAACGGCATCCTCGTCGACGGCGGCATGGTGCAGCGCCTGCGGGTCATCCCCGGTCAGCCGTTCACGATCGGTGACGGCGAGCTCGTCGTGCACCTCGTCGGCGACTACGACGGCTCCGCCGCGGCGAAGGACCCGATCCTGGAGCGCGGCGGCGCCCTGCTGTTCAACCGCAGTCCGCGTGTCGAGGCGCGCTTCGTCGGCGAGGAGCTCGACGAGCCGCGCTATCCGCGCGATCAGGTGCAGCGTCTGTTCCCGTGGCCGATGCTGGTCGCGCCGATCCTGCTCGCCGTGACCATGTGGGCGGTCACCGGGCGTATGCTCTCGCTCCTCATGGCGGCGGCCTCGCCGATGATGATGTTCGGAAACTTCATCTCGCAGAAGACCAACCTCGGGCAGCGGCTGGGCAAGGAGTCCGAGCTCTTCGAGCAGCAGTACGAGCGGCTCGAGGAGAAGCTCTACAACGCGGTGCCCCTCGAGCGCGAGGTGCGTCAGAACGAGGTGCCGCCGGTCGGCGTCGTCTTCGACGAGGCCATGCGCCTCGGACCGATGCTGTGGACCCGCCGGCCCGAGCACTGGAACTTCCTGGCCGTGCGCCTCGGCACCTGCACCGACAGCTCCCGCACGATCATCAAGCGCACCGAGACCCCGGAGGCGCTGCCCGAGTACGTCGAGCGCGTCGACAGGCTCGAGGACCGTTACCGGCTGATCACGGATGTCCCGGTGCTGGAGTCGCTGCAGAGCGTCGGCTCGCTCGGAGTCGCCGGCCCGACGGCCTTCGCCGCCGACGCGCTGCGCGGGCTCGCCGTGCAGCTGTTCGGCATGCACTCGCCGAACGAACTCGTCACCGTCGCGCTCACCGAGCCGGGCTGGGCGCAGGAGCTGGACTGGCTGAAGTGGCTGCCGCACACCTCCAGCGAGCGCAACCCGTTCAAGGAGATGCCGCTCGCGGACTCCGCCTCGACGGGCAACGCACTGCTCAGCGGACTCGAGGAGATCGTGATGCGCCGGTCGAAGGCGGCCAGCGCCCCGCGCCCGCCGTACGGCGACGACTGGGACCCGATGCAGTACGGCACCGATGTGAAGCGCGCCGCCGAGGAGGCGACGTTCCCCGGTCAGACCGCGGTGCTGGTGATCGTCACCGATGACGCACCGGTCGATCGCGCGCGCCTCACCCAGGTGCTCGAGCGCGGCGCGGACGTCGGCGTGTACGGACTGTTCGTGGCGCCCGTGGTCGAGGCGCTGCCCGCCGTCTGCCGCACCTTCCTCGACGTCACCACGGGACTGGATGCCGCGACGGTCGGCACCGTCCGCAGCGGCCGCGACCATCGGGGCGTGGCGGTCGAGGGCGTGTCGCACGCCTACATGACCATGTTCGCCAAGCGCCTTGCGCCGGTGGTGGACTCCAGCACCGTGGTGGAGGACTCCTCCGACATCCCGAACTCGGTGATGTTCCTGTCGCTGGTCGGCGGCGAGCTGGCCGAGGACCCGAACGCGGTCATCGACCGCTGGCGGCAGAACAACACGATCATCGACCGCTCCGGCGTGCAGCAGCCGCGGTTGAAGAAGGCCGGGAACCTGCGCGCCATCATCGGGCAGTCGCAGACCGACGCGATGACGCTCGACCTGCGCCTGCAGGGACCGCACGCCCTCGTGGGCGGCACCACCGGTGCCGGAAAGTCGGAGTTCCTGCAGGCCTGGGTGCTCGGCATGGCCGCGGCGCACAGCCCCGACCGGGTCACCTTCCTCTTCGTGGACTACAAGGGCGGCTCGGCCTTCGCCGACTGCGTCGATCTGCCGCACACGGTCGGTCTGGTGACCGACCTGAGCCCGCATCTGGTGCGCCGTGCGCTCACCAGCCTGCGCGCCGAGCTGCACCACCGCGAGCACCTGTTCAACCGCAAGAAGGCCAAGGATCTTCTCGAGCTCGAGAAGCGTCGCGACCCCGACACCCCGCCCGCGCTCGTGCTCGTCATCGACGAGTTCGCCGCGCTGGCGGGCGAGGTGCCGGAGTTCGTGGACGGCGTGGTCGACATCGCCCAGCGCGGCCGCTCGCTCGGCATCCACCTGATCATGGCCACGCAGCGCCCCGCAGGCGTGATCAAGGACAACCTGCGTGCGAACACGAACCTGCGCGTCGCACTGCGCATGGCCGACGAGTCCGACTCGAAGGACGTCGTGGACGACCCGGTGGCGGCGAGCTTCTCGCCGTCGATCCCCGGCCGCGGCATCGCGAAGACCGGCCCCGGCCGCCTGGTTCCGTTCCAGTCGGCATACGCCGGCGGATGGTCAAGCGACGAGGTGCAGGCGGCCGACGTGAAGGTCGCAGAGCTGCGCTTCGGCTCGATCCAGCTCTGGGAGCCCGAGCAGGCGCCGGAGTCGGACTCGCACGACGAGGATCTCGGCCCGAACGACCAGAAGCGCATCGTCGCCACGCTCGTGAAGGCAGCCGCCCAGGCATCCATCCCGGCCCCGCGGCGGCCGTGGCTCGACGACCTGGAGCAGGCCGTGGACCTGCGCGACCTGCCCGTCCTGGGAGACGGGCAGATCCTGCTCGGCAAGCAGGACGTGCCGGAGCGGCAGCTGCAGGAGTCCGCGTACTTCCTGCCGGACAAAGACGGCTCGCTGCTGATCTACGGCACCAGCGGTGCGGGCAAGTCTACGGTGCTGCGCACCATGGCGATCGCCGCCGGGTACCAGTCGTCGTCGCAGGTCGAGGTCTACGGACTCGACTTCGGCTCCGGTGCGCTGAAGAGCCTGGAGATCCTGCCGCACGTCGGCTCGATCATCTCGGGCGACGACGCAGAGCGCGTGCAGCGCATCCTGCGCTCGCTCGCCCGCATCCTCGACGACCGCGGCAAGCGGTTCAGCGCGGCCAACGCCGCGAGCCTGACCGAGTACCGCGAGATCACCGGTCGGGACGAGTCCCGGATCCTGTTCCTCGTCGACGGGTTCCCGCAGTTCCGCTCCGAGTGGGAGTCGACGACCGCGCGGATGCCGTTCTACCAGACCTTCATGCGGATCCTCGGCGAGGGCCGACCGCTGGGTGTGCACGTGATCGCCAGTGCCGACCGGGCCGGCTCCGTGCCGACCGCGGTCAGCGCGAACGTCTCGCGTCGCGTGGTGCTGCGTCTCGCCGACGAGACCGGATACGCGATGCTGAACGCTCCCAAGGACGTGCTCGACGAGCGCTCCGCTCCCGGGCGCGCGATCGTCGACGGCCGGGAGACGCAGATCGCGACGCTCGGCGGCACGCCGAACGTCGCCGAGCAGACCAAGCTGCTCGAGCAGCTCGCTGCCGAGCTTCGATCCACCGGTGCCCGCGAGGTGGCCGAGATCGGGTCGCTGCCCACCAGGCTCGCGCTGCGCGACCTGCCGGACCGTGCCGACGACATGCCGGTGCTCGGAATCGCCGAGGACACGCTCGCGGCGCGGGGGTTCGACCCCGTCGGCACCTTCGTCGTCGCGGGGCCCCCGCTGTCGGGCAAGACCAACGCGCTCAAGGCGATCATCACCTCGGTTCGCCGCTTCGACCCCGCGGTCAAGCTGTTCCACTTCGGCGGGCGCCGCGCGGTGCTGAAGGAGTGGGCGGACTGGACCCGCAGCGCCGTCACCCCGGACGACGCGAAGGAGCTGGCGAAGGAGATCACCGAGATCGCCGGCGACGAGTCGGTTCCGGTGCGCATGCTGATCGTGATCGAGGACGTGCCGCAGTTCGCCGACAGCCCGGCGGAGCGCGACATGAAGGCGATGTTCCAGGTGATCAACCGCAGCGACCACCTGCTGATCGGCGACGCCGACGTGACACAGGTCACCAGCGGCTTCGGCTTCATCGGTGACTTCAAGGCCGGCCGCAAGGGCATCATTCTCAAGCCGGACGCCTTCGATGGCGACGCCGTGTTCAAGGTGCCGTTCCCGAAGGTCAAGCGCAGCGACTTCCCCGACGGCCGTGGCATCTTCGTGCAGAACGGCCGCCCGGTCACGCTGCAGATGCCGCTGGTGGAGGGGGACCGGCTGGCGTGAGCGGGGAACGGCCCCCCACCTTCGACCTGGCCCCGCTGCGCGCCCCGGTGCCTGCGGCTGAGGCTGCGGTGGAGGCTCGGCAGCGGCTCCGCGACGAAGGGGCGGGCGAGCGCGAGTGGCAGATCACGACACGGCAGGTCTTCAAGGCAGTCGTGCTCGTCGTGGGCGCCGGAATGCTGGCGGTCCTGTTCATCCTCATCGTCCAGTTGCTCTGCGGAGGTGTCGGGCTCGAGATCTCGACGATCGTGATCGGTGCGATCATGGTGCTCCCGCTCGCCATGGCCCAGACCCGCAGCCTCCGCGCAGGGCTGCCGGAGCTGCGCCGGCGCTGGTTTCTGCTCAGGCGCTTCGCCGCGACCAACGGGTTGACCCACCGCATCATCCGGCCCGATCCGCCCGAGGGCGCTGCGCTGTTCGACGCCGCCCGGGGCGCAGACACGACCGAAGTGGTCTCCGGCGGTTCTCCTCGGGCGTTCGAGGTCGCGAACGTCCGGTGGGACACCACCACAGCCCGCACCCGGATGCCGCATGAGGCCGCCTACGTCGGGTTCGACACGTTCGCGGACCTCCCGCCGGTCGCCCTGATGGCGACATCGACGAAGGACGGGGTGGGGGTCTCCGAGTGGAGACCGAGGCGCGGGCAGCGTCCGATTCAGTTCGGCGGCGTCCTGGACGCGCACTTCACGGTGCACTGCGCCCCGGTAGACGACGACGCGGTGCGCAGGATGCTGGCCGGCGCGCCATCCGAGAGTCTGATCGCGCTCGCCGCGGAGGTCGACGTCGAGGTGGCGGCCGGGCGCGTGTTCTTCCTCCCGCGCCACAGCATGCGGTTCGAGGAGCCGGCGTTCTGGGAGTGGGTGGAGGACCTGGGGTGGATGCTGGACACGCGGCTCGACCCACGGTCGGAACTGTCGAGCTTCGTCGTCCCCGCGGACGATGCTGCTCGGGCGGAGCGCCGCCGGCAGCTGTTCCGCAGGCCCGGCGCAGGTCGGAGCTTCATGATCGGATGCCTGCTGCCGCTGGCTGTCGGGGTCGTGCTGGCCATCGTCACAGCGGCATGGGCCTGAGCGGAGGTCGGCGATGAGGACCGACGTACGTCTGGCCGGGACCGACGCGGCCGTCCGGGCCGTCGCACGAGAGGCTGTCGACCTGCTGCGCCGGGCCCAGGGGAGCGCGGCGCTGTTCGGTGGGCTCTGGAACCTGCACCACAGCCGCCGTCGGTTCCTCGCCAGCGCTCGTACGGCGGAACAGCTGCCCGCACCGGATGCTGCCGGCGGGCGGCATTCGGGCAGGACATACCGCGTGATCTGGGGCATCCTCCTCGGCATCGGACTGGCGGGGGCCGTGGCCGCAGCGTCGATGCTCGGACCACCCGACCGCAAGAACCGGTACACCGATGTCGACTCGGCTTTCGTCGTCGCTGTGGTCGGCGCGGCCGTCGCGCTCCTCTTCCTCCTGGTCGTCCTGCTGCTGCGTGTACCCGACCCGAGGGCCGCGGAGGGCGCGGAGATGGTCGCCGTGGTGACCGGCATCCTCTGCGTCGTGATCCTCGCCTTCCGCCTGGTCGCCGGAACGGGCGATGGCCGCGGCTTCGGCACCGACGATCTGGCGATCTGGATACCGATGATGACCGGCATCGTCCTGCTGCTCGGCGGGATCGCGCTGCGCTGCGATCCGGTGCGCCGGCAGGCGCGTCCGCCGCATCCTGTCCGCGCGTCCGCGCCGTCTGCCAAGGCGGGCGAGGAGCTGCGCCGCCGCGCGGAGCACCTCGCGGTATCCGTACGATCCGACGCCGCTGCGGATGCCGAATGGATGACGCGACTCGACGTCCTGGCGATCCGCGGGATCGACGCCGAGAGCGTCGCCCAGGCACGTACGATGACTCCGGCGGCGTGGCTGGCCTGGCTCGCCTACGACGGCGAGATCGACATGTCCGGTGTGGTGCCTCGATCATGACCCGGACTGACTCGGAGGGGTCCGTCCGGCCCTCGCTCCCGAATCGGAGCCCCGGATGACGACATTCGACAAGCGCACCCTGACCGAGCCCGTGGATCGCAAGACGGGCCGTACCGAGGCCCTGCACATGCTCGCGGCCACGGGCGACGGGGTGACGACGCGGCGGTTCGCCGCGAAGACCTGGTTCATCGGAGTCGGGACTGCGGTGGGGATGGCACTCGTCGCAGCCGGTGCCGTCCTGATCCTCGGGATGATCGTGAGCCTCCTCACCGGACACGGCATCTCGCCGGTCTCCGCTGTGCTCGCGTGGGCGATTCTCGCCGTGCCGTACGGATACCGGCGCATCGGTCGGATCGTCGTGCAACTGCGGGACACGGAGGACCGCTGGTACCGGCTGCGACGCTTCGCGCAGGCGAATGGGTTGACGCACGAGCTGAAGGAGACAGAACCCGTTCGCGCGGCCGCCATCTTCGCTCGGGCGGAAGGGCCCCAGCTCGACGACCCGGTCACGGGAACATCACCCCGGCCTTTCGAGGTCGCGAACCTCAGCTTCCACATCGGTGGGGGACAGGCGCGGATCGACGTGGCGATGGCCTACGCGCGTTTCGTCGTGAGCGCGGAGCTTCCACCGATGAGCCTGCAGTCGGTGACGGCGCGAGGCGGAGCCGCCTGGCGCGTGGAGAAGCCGCAGACGGTGATCAGCGTGGACGAGGAGTTCGACCGGCGGTTCAAGGTCTTCTGCGGCCCGGAGGATGAGGCAGCGGTCCGCGCCGTCCTCGATGCGGGTACCCGCGGTGCACTGCTCACGGTCGCCGGGGACGCCGATGTCCAGGTCATCGGCCAGGAGGTCTGGTTCGTCGCACGCCAGGATCTGCGGCTGCAGGATCCGGTGGTGTGGGAGTGGGTCGAAGACCTGTCCGGTCTGCTGGATCGGGGGTTGGATCCGCGCCCCGGAGCGGCGACGCCTGACGACGATCCGGCGCGCGCGGAACGGTGCCGGAAGCTGCTTCGCGGGGCAGGGGCCGCCCGGCCGTTCCTGCTCGGCTGTCTGGTTCCGATCGTCCTCGCTACCGCCGTGGTCGTGATCGGAGCCCTGGTCAGATGAGAGATGTGAAGCATCGGGATCTCGTGATGTGCTGAAGACTGCACTTGGCTGATCATGGAAAGGGGGCGACGGATGACGAACGATCGAGACGCCGTTGCTTGGGCGCGGGGGCTGCCGGAAGGCGCCAGGGCGCCCTGGGCCGAACTCGAGGCACTCGTCTTCCGTGGACGTCCGCGTGTGCTCGCCGAGCTCGGCGGCGCCGGGGCGTTCAGACGGCGCTCGATGCAGGCGCGCAGCCCCGGGTTTCTGATCGGCCTCGTGCTCGCGGCGCTTCCCGCGCTGGTGCTCGTACTGCTCCCCGTGCTCGCCTTCACCACGCTGGGCGGCACTGACTTCGGCCTGGTCCTGGCCGATTCCGCGGTCGCGGTTCCGACCGCCGGCTGGCTGATGGCGGCGACCGCAGGGTGGCAGGCAGTCACCCTGATGCGGGCTGCCGTGGGCCGAAGCATCGCGGAATCCGAGTTCGGCGGCTGGGTCGCGGTCGTGGTCGGTGCGGTCACCGCCGTCTTGATCTGGGTGCGCGGTGCTGCGGACCAGGTGCCGGGATGGCCGGGGTGGACGGCCGCGGCGGCGCTCACGGTCCTGCTCGGCGCGGCCGTCGTCCTGCTGGCGCACCGCGCTCGCCGCAGCGAGGAGACGCGCGCACTGCCGCACGCAGGCGGGGCCGGGAGCGGGGCCGCGCCGATGCCCGACGCCGACGTCACATCGCGGCGCATCGCGGCGATCGCTGCGATCCCGGCACAGGATCGAGAGCGGATCCGTGCGGAGCTCGCGGAGGCGATCGGTGTTCTGCGCCGCAGGGGGATCATCTCGCCCGAGCAGGCGACGCGAGCGCTGCAGGCCGAACTCGGGTCCCTCGCGCAGAGGATGACATTGTGACGACGTACCGCTGATGCGGACGGCGTGCCTCGCTTCGGGTCTCCCTGACGGTCAGCATTCCGCGCGCTCGGCCGGATGGGTAGTTGTACCCATCGACTGTTTTTGAGGGTGTCTCGTAGGGTGGTTGTTGTCGGGCCGGTTCGGGTCCGGTCCAACCGTTTTTACCGGAGGTGTTGACGATGGCCGATTTCGGTGCGTCTTATGCGGAGATGGAGCAGGTGGCGTCGTCGCTGTCGCAGGCTCGTGATGACATT
>NZ_JBHVJW010000007.1:0-224327 GCF_042798735.1 Microbacterium sp. NPDC057741
GTACTGCAGGGGGGACCCTGTGGGAGAGTAGGACACCGCCGAACTCCTTCTAAACGAAAGAGCCACCCAAAGCTGGGTGGCTCTTTCGCGTTAACGCCACGCCCCGGAACAGTCGGCGCACCGAGCGCCGGACGTCAGGCCTCGTGGCTGGAGGGGATCCGGAGCGTGACCAGGGTTCCTGCATCCGCCTGTGAGCGGATGTCGACCTCGCCACCGTGTCTCCGCAGTACGGTGGCGACGAGCGTGAGACCCAATCCAGAACCCGGGACGTCTCGGGCATTGCCGGCTCTGGCGAGCTCGTCGAACACTCGAGGCAGATCCTCCGCGGGAATGCCGCGTCCGTTGTCCGCGACCTCGATGACGGCGGATCCCTCCTGCTCCCGCAGTCGCACCTCGATCGCCCCCGCGGCCGAGTACTTGGCTGCGTTGCCGAGCACATTGTCCAGGGCGAGCGAGAGCAGGTCGATGTCTCCCGCGATGTGCGGCACCGGCCATGGGACGCGGGTCGCACTGATGCGGAACCGCGCGGCGGCCTCCGGCTGCTGCTGCCCGATCGCGTCGACCGACTCCTGCACGAGCTCCTCGAGATCGATCCGCTCGAGCTCGAGGGGGCGTGTCTCCAGCTCCGCAAGCTTGCGCAGATCGCGGACGAGGGTGCTGAGCTTCGCGGCCTGTCCATCCACCATCTGCCACGATGGAGTGCCGTCTGACGCCGCGGCCTGTGCCCTGATCGCCATGATCGGATTCTTCAGCTCATGATCGAGGCGAGCGAGGAAGCGACGATGCTGTTCGCGCTCCGACTGCGCCCCGGCTTCGGTCGCCACCGCGATTGCGGCGGCACCGCGGGCCCGACCTCGCCTGCGGGCGGCGGCGATGCCCAGTCCGCCCGCCGTAGCCGCGGTGACCACGGTCCCGGCGGCCAGCGCCGCAGCAGGCAGCGCGATGCCGATCTGCAGCATTCGGCCGTCGCCCGAGACTGCCAGAATCAGCGCGACGAGCGCTCCCAGCACGAACGGGATCGCGGCGATCGTCCAGAGCAGGGTCCGCCGGCTCATGCGGGGGTCACCGGTGCGCTGAACTGGTAGCCGATGCTCTGCGACGTCTCGATGAAGCGCTCGGGTCCGTTGTCGCCGATCACCCGGCGCAGCTCCGCTATGCGATGATCCACGGCTCGGCTCGAGGTGGCGAAGTCGAACCCCCAGAGCGTGGCGAGCAGCCGCTCGCGGGTGTGCACCTCATTCGGATGCGCCATGAGGTACTCGAGCAGGGTGAACGCCTTCGGCGTGAGGATGAGCTCCTGCTCAGCGCGCCACACCCGTCTGGCAGTGCGGTCGATCAGCAGGTCGAGGCTGCGCAGGCGCTGCGTCGCGCGCAGCGGGACGTCGCTGCGCGCGCTCCTGCGCAGCACTGCGCGGGTGCGGGAGAGCAGCTCCTGCGGGTCGAACGGCTTGTTCAGGTAGTCATCGGCGCCTTCGTCGAGCGCCGCGCTGCGCTCCCAGGATTCACCCACCTGAGTGAGCAGGATGATCGGCAATGTCTGGTCATCGGCGCGGATCCGCCGGACGAACTCGCGTCCGTCCAGCCTCGGCATGAGCACGTCGCAGACGACGAGGTCCGGCCGCTCCGCCGCGACGGAAGCGAGTGCAGCGATACCGTCGCCGGCGATCGTCACCCGGTAGCCGCTGCGCTCCAGGAACGCCCCGAGCGCTCCTGTGATCGCGTCGTCGTCGTCGACGAGCAGCAGCGCAGGGCGATCGGAGGCCACAGGTTCATCCTGCCGTGAGCGTGTTGGACGAGCCGACGTCTGACACCTTCGGCGTGGCGCCGGTCCAGTGCACGACGTTCCCCGTGCCGTTGACGAGCAGCTCGTCGACCACGCCGCTCAGCACGAGATTGCCGTCGCCGATCACCTCGAGGAGCGCGACGTCGTCGGCGATGACCTGGGAGCCTGTGGTGTTCAGGATGAGACGATCGCATGAGCCTTCGACCCGGACGATCACGGCGTCGTCCAGCATCGTCAGTTCGCCGTCGCAGCGCAGCGTCCTGGTGGCCTCCGCGATGAGGTCGTCTCGGGTGACGCCGTCCCTGTCCGGGGCGGAGCCGGCATCCGACTCAGCCGGCGCGGGGGAGTCCTCCTTCGCCGATGCATCCGCGTCGCCCGCCGCCCGCTTGTCCGTCGCAGATGGTGCCGCACCGTCGGCGATCCTGATCGAGCACGCGGTGGCGCCGAACGACAGGGCGAGGACAGCGGCGATGGCGGCTGCGGTGCGGATGATGCGCATCAGGGGCTCCAGGTGGTCAGTCGGGTCAGAGGGCGGCGGGGATGAAGATCTCGACGCGGCGGTTCAGCTGGCGCCCCGCAGGGTTGTCCGCTCCGTCGATCTCGTTCGGTGCGACCGGTCGGCTCTCGCCGAATCCCTCCGAGGTGAGTTCGGTCTTCACCCCGCGGTCCCGGAGGTCTGCGACGACGGACGCGGCACGCTTCTCGGACAGCGTCTGGTTGTAGTCATCGGTGCCGAGCGCGTCGGTGTGCCCGGAGACGGCCGCCTGGGCGACGTCGAGCGTGGTGAAGGTCTTCGCCACCGTGTCGAGGGTCTTCGCAGCATCGGCGCGGATCTCGCTGCGGTCGAAGTCGAACAGCACCCCGTCGGCGAAGGTCAGGATGGTCCCGCAAGACTTCAACGGGGCCAGCGCCGCGAGCGGCGGGAACACCCCGAGCGGCGGCACATCGGCGATCGGAGCGGCCTTCACCGTCTTGCCGTTCACCTTCGCGGTGCCGTCGCCGAAGTTCTGGATCTTGATCTGGCCGTCCGTGTAGTTCCCTGATCCGTCGCCGAAGTTCTGGATGCGGACGCCCCCTGCGATGTAGTCGCCCGATCCGTCGCCGAAGTTCTGGATCTTCGTTGCGCCGTCGGTGTAATTGCCTGATCCGTCGCCGAAGATCTGGACATCCTTCTCGCCGTCCGAGTAGTTCCCGGATCCGTCGCCGAAGTTCTGGATGCGGACATCGCCCGCGGTGTAATTGCCTGATCCGTCGCCGAAGTTCTGGATCGCTACGCCGTTGATCGTGGAGTTCCCGGATCCGTCGCCGAAGTTCTGCACGCTGCCGTCGGGCCCGGTGAACGCCCCCGACCCGTCCCCGTAGAGATAGGCGGTGCCGTTGCCCGAGATGACCTCGCCCCCATCGCAGTGCGCGGGAGAGGCGGTGACGCCGGGGATGTCGGCAAGTGCGGTGTTCACCTCGATCGTGAATGCGGAGGCCGAGGTGTCCAGCAGCGACAGGTCGGGCAGCACGAACAGCGGGACCGGAGGGAACTGTCCGACGTCGTAGCCGGGGACAGTGGGCGCGGAGGCCGCCTTCTCCGCAGCCTTCGTCGGCTCGGTCTTCGGCGTCTGCGGCGCCTCGGCGGCGCATCCCGCCAGAGCGATCGCGGCGACGATCCCGGCGGATGCGGCAATCAGGAGCGGGCGGAGGCCGCGGAGCTGAGCGGTGGTCATGAGACGAGGCTATCGAGCGGATGTCGCGACGCCGTCGCAGCGATGTCGCAGATCGGAGACAACGTGGTCAGCGGTGTGCTGCGGAACCGAGACGCCGGCCCAGCATGGCCGCCGCCTCGCTCACCGCATGGGTGATACGGCCGGCGGGGGCGTCGTCGCCGGACCATGTGACGGCGACCGCTGCCACGGGCCAGTCTGCATGATCGCGCACGGCGATGGCGACCGAGCGGAACCCCTCGGTGATCTCGCCGTCCTCGGTGGCCACGCCTGTCTGCCGGACGAGGCGGAGCAGCTCGCGCAGCTCTGACGGCTTCTGCGGGCCACGGCCCGTGCGCTCCGTGAACGACGAGGCGTCCGGGTACAGCGCACGCACCTGCACCTTGGGCAGCGCGGCGAGCATCGCGCGGCCTGTCGCCGTGAGATGCGCGGGCAGGCGCACACCGACATCCGTGACCAGCGCGGGGCGGCGCACGGCGCGCTCCTCGACGATGTACAGCACATCCCTTCCGCTCATCACCGCGAGATGCGCGCTCTCGCCGAGGCGGTCGGCGAGGCCCGCGACCAGCGGGCGGCCGAGGCGCGCCAGCGGTTCCTGCCGGGCATAGCCGCCCGCCAGCTCGAACGCCGAAGTGCCCAGACCCCAGCGCCGGTCCTGTGCGAGATGCACCACGAAGCCATGCTCCTCGAGGGTCGCCAGCAGGTGGTAGATCGTCGAGCGCGGGATGCCGAGATCCCGCGCGAGAGCCGACGCGGCGACCGGTGCAGGGCGGCGCGCGAGATGCCGCAGGATGCGCAGCGTCTGGTCGGCGGCAGGCACCTGGGGCCTGTGCGCGGCTTCGTCTGAGATCACAGACAAAGGATGCCACATCGCTCTGTTCCGCGGGGGAGCGCGGGTGTGGAATCGAAACATGCCTCAGAACTCCTCGGTCGTCGTCGGCGCCGCACCCCTCGCTCCGGCCGACGTCGTCGCCATCGCCCGCCATCACGCATCCGTCGTCATCGACGCCGGAGCACTCGGCCGCGTCGCCGAGTCGCGGCGCGTCATCGACGCCATGGCCGCCGACCCGGTGCCGCACTACGGCGTCTCCACCGGCTTCGGCGCCCTCGCCACCACGTTCATCGCTCCCGAGCGTCGCCGCCAGCTGCAGGTCAGCCTGATCCGCTCGCACGCCGCGGGCACGGGCCCGGAGGTCGAGACCGAGGTCGTCCGTGCGCTGCAGCTGCTGCGTCTGCAGACCCTCGCCTCCGGACGCACCGGCGTGCGCCCCGTCGTCGTGGAGACCTACGCGGCGATGCTCAACGCCGGCATCACGCCGCTGGTCCGCGAATACGGCTCGCTGGGCTGCTCCGGTGACCTCGCCCCGCTCGCGCACGTCGCCCTGGCAGCCATGGGCGAGGGGGAGGTGCGAGGCGCAGACGGTGAGCTCGTCCCCGCATCCGACGCTCTCGCCGCCGCGGGGATCGCGCCCCTCGTCCTCGAGGAGAAGGAGGGCCTCGCGCTCATCAACGGCACCGACGGCATGCTGGGCATGCTGGTGCTCGCCCTGCACGACCTCGAGATGCTGATCACCACGGCCGACCTCTCCGCCGCGATGTCGATCGAGTCGCAGCTCGGCACCGACGCCGTGTTCGCCGCCGACCTCATGGCCCTCCGACCGCAGGTCGGGCAGGCGGCATCCGCCGCGAACCTGCGCGCCTTCCTCGGCGACTCGCCGATGGTCGCCAGCCACAAGGGCCCGGACGACGGGCGGGTGCAGGACGCCTACTCGCTGCGCTGCTCGCCGCAGGTGCACGGTGCTGCTCGCGACACCATGGCGCACGCGACCATGATCGCCGAGCGCGAGCTCGCCTCGGTCGTCGACAATCCTGTCGTCACGATCGACGGACGCATCGAGTCCAACGGCAACTTCCATGGTGCACCGGTCGCCGCCGTGCTGGACTTCCTGGCGATCTCGGTCGCCGATGTGGCATCCGTCGCGGAGCGCCGCACCGATCGCGCCCTCGACCCGGCGCGCAGCCATGGGCTGCCGCCGTTCCTCGCCTCCGAGGTCGGCGTCGACTCCGGCCTGATGATCGCGCAGTACGCGGCCGCCGGCATCGTCTCCGAACTGAAGCGCCTCGCCGCCCCGGCATCCGTCGACTCGATCCCGTCGTCGGCCATGCAGGAGGACCACGTGTCGATGGGCTGGTCCGCGGCTCGCAAGCTGCGCCGTTCGATCGACGGGCTCGCTCGCGTGCTCGCGATCGAGATCCTCACCGGCGCACGTGCGCTCGACCTGCGTGCGCCGCTCGTCGCCGGTCCTGCGACCGGAGCTGTGCGCGACCTGGTCCGCACCGTCGCCGGCGGCCCCGGCCCCGACCGGTTCCTCTCGCCCGAGATGGAAGCCGTCACCGAACTCGTCAAGTCGGGCGCCGTCGCCCGCACCGCCAAGGAGAACGCGAATGTCTGACACCCAGTCCGGCCCCACCCTGCACGACCCGTCGCGCAGGATCCGCGCCCCGCGCGGCAACGAGCGCACAGCGAAGAGCTGGGGCGCCGAGGCCGCCAAGCGCATGCTGATGAACAACCTCGACGCCGAGGTCGCCGAGCACCCCGAGGATCTCGTCGTCTACGGCGGCACCGGCCGCGCCGCGCGCTCGTGGGAGGCGTACGACGCGATCGTCCGCACCCTCGACGAACTCGAGCCCGACGAGACCCTGCTGGTGCAGTCCGGCAAGCCGGTCGGCGTGTTCCGGACCCACGAGTGGGCGCCGCGCGTGCTGATCGCCAACTCCAACCTCGTCGGCGACTGGGCCACCTGGCCGGAGTTCCGCAGACTCGAGGCCGAAGGCCTGATGATGTACGGCCAGATGACCGCGGGTTCGTGGATCTACATCGGCTCACAGGGCATCCTGCAGGGCACCTACGAGACTTTCGCCGCCGTGGCGCGATCGCTCGGGCGGGACTCGCTCAAGGGCACGCTGTCGCTCACCGGCGGCGCCGGCGGCATGGGCGGCGCGCAGCCGCTCGCCGTCACGCTGAACGACGGCGCCTGCCTCATCGTCGACGTCGACGAGTCGCGCCTGTCGCGCCGTGTCGACCACGGGTACCTCGACGTGTACTACACCGATCTCGACGAGGCCGTCGCCCGTGCGGTCGCCGCCAAGGACGCCGGCGAGGCGCTGTCCGTCGGCATCGTGGGCAACGCGGCCGAGGTCTTCCCCGAGCTGTTCCGCCGCGGCGTGCCGATCGACATCGTCACCGACCAGACCAGCGCGCACGACCCGCTCGCCTACCTGCCGATCGGCATCTCGGTCGCGGACTGGAAGGCAGAGGCCGAGCGCGACCCGGAGGAGTTCACCCGCCGCTCGCGGGAGTCGATGGCCGCGCACGTCGCCGCGATGGTCGAGTTCCAGGACGCCGGTGCCGCAGTGTTCGACTACGGCAACTCCATCCGTGCCGAGGCGGTGCTCGGCGGGTTCGACCGTGCGTTCGAGTTCCCCGGCTTCGTGCCGGCGTACATCCGCCCGCAGTTCGAAGAGGGCCGCGGCCCGTTCCGCTGGGCGGCGCTCTCGGGGAACCCGGAGGACATCTACAAGACCGACCGGGCCATCGCCGAGCTCTTCCCCGAGGACAAGGCGCTGCACCGCTGGCTGGAGAAGGCCGGCGAGAAGGTGCACTTCGAGGGTCTGCCTGCCCGCATCTGCTGGCTCGGGTACAAGGAGCGGCACCTGGCGGGCCTGAAGTTCAACGAGATGGTCGCCTCGGGTGAGCTGTCCGCGCCGATCGTCATCGGCCGCGACCACCTCGACTCCGGGTCGGTCGCCAGCCCGTACCGCGAGACCGAGGCCATGAAGGACGGCTCCGACGCGATCGCCGACTGGCCGCTGCTGAACGCGCTGCTCAACACGGCATCCGGTGCGAGTTGGGTCTCGCTGCACCACGGCGGCGGCGTCGGCATCGGCCGCTCCATCCATGCCGGCCAGGTGACCGTGGCCGACGGCTCCGACCTCGCGGCCGAGAAGCTCGAGCGCGTGCTCACCAACGACCCCGGCACCGGAGTCATGCGGCACGTCGACGCGGGCTACGACCACGCGAAGGACATCGCGCGCGAGCGCGGCCTCAAGGTGCCGATGGGCCTGTGATGTCGACGCTCATCACGAACATCGGGGAGCTGACGACCAACCTCCCCGCCGGTGACGACCGACTCGGCACCCTGAGCGATGCGGCCGTCCTCATCGAGGACGGGCGCATCGCGTGGGTCGGCGCGGCGGCGGACGCCCCCGCCGCCGACGGGACGGTGGATGCCGGTGGGCGCGCCGTGATCCCCGGCTTCGTCGACAGCCACAGCCACCTGGTGTTCGGCGGCGACCGCGCCGCCGAGTTCGAGGCGCGGATGGCCGGCCAGAAGTATGCCGCCGGCGGCATCCGCTCGACCGTCGCCGCGACGCGCGCAGCATCCGATGACGAGCTGCGCGAGCGGCTGCGCGGTTTCGTCCGCGAGCTGCTCGCGCAGGGCACCACGACCGTCGAGATCAAGAGCGGCTACGGCCTGGACGTCGCGACCGAGGAGCGGCTGGTGCGGCTCGCGGCCGAGGTCACGCCCGAGGTCACCTACCTCGGCGCGCACGTCGTGCCGGCCGAGTACGCCGACGACCATGACGGGTACGTCGACCTGGTCGTGGGGGACATGCTCGACGCCTGCGCGCCTCACGCGCGCTGGGTCGATGTGTTCTGCGAGACCGGTGCGTTCACCGTCGCACAGTCCCGGCGTGTGCTCGAGGCGGGCATCGCGCGCGGGCTGAAGCCGCGGGTGCACGCCAGCCAGCTCGGCCCCGGTGAGGGTGTGCGGATGGCGGTCGAGCTCGGTGCGGCATCCGTCGACCACGGCACCTACCTCACCGACGACGACGTCACCGCGCTCGCCGCGTCGGACACCGTGCTGACGCTGCTGCCCGGCGTGGAGTTCTCCACCCGGCAGCCGTACCCCGATGCCCGCCGGCTGATCGACGCGGGAGTCACCGTCGCGATCGCCTGTGACACGAACCCGGGGTCGAGCTTCACGAGCTCGATGCCGTTCTGCATCGCCGTCGCCGTGCGCGACATGCGGATGACGGTGGCCGAGGCCGTCTGGGCGGCAACGGCCGGGGGAGCGGCGGCGCTGCAGCGCGACGACATCGGTGCGATCGCACCGGGCAAGCGGGCAGACCTGGTGCTGCTCGACGCCCCGACCCGTGTGCACCTGGCCTACCGGCCCGGCGTGCCCCTGGTGAAGCAGGTCTGGAAGGACGGCGTCGCGGCGCTCTGAGCGGTTGCGTTTCGCTGCGGTTGACGCTCTGACTGCGCTGATGCCGGCTCGCGCTGCACTTTTCGGTCTGCGCGGCGCAGATACGCGCCGCGCGAGCGAGAAAAGGCAGCGCGAGCCTGCGGGGTGAGCGAGAACTGCCGCGCGGGCATGGAACTGCCGCGCGGCGAGGGCCGGATCGGCCGGCGCACTTCGCTCCCCGCGGGCGTAGCGTGGAGACATGGCTCGGATCCTGATCGTCGGCGGCCACGGCAAGGTCGCCCTTCTGCTTGCTCCTCTCCTCGTCTCCCGTGGTGACGAGGTCACGGCGGTGATCCGCAACGCGGCCCACGCGGCCGAGGTGCGGCTCACCGGCGCCGAACCCGTCGTGTTCGACCTCGAGCACGAGGACCGTGCCGCGTTCGCCCGACTGTTCGCCGGGCACGACGCGGTCGTCTGGTCGGCCGGCGCCGGAGGGGGTTCGGCGGAGCGCACCCGTGCCGTCGACTTCGAGGCGGCGGTGCGATCGATGGATGCCGCGAAGGACGCCGGCGTGCGGCGCTATGTGATGGTGTCGTACTTCGGATCGTCCCCGCAGCACGGCGTGCCGGAGGACAACTCGTTCCACGCCTACGCCGAGGCGAAGGCGGCGGCCGACGAGTACCTGCGCGCGACTTCGCTGGACTGGACCGTGCTCGGGCCGAGCAGTCTCACACTGGGCACGGGCACGGGGCTGATCGACGCCGAGGCCGAGAGCTCCGCGCAAGTGTCCAGGACGAACGTCGCCCTGGTCATCGCCCAGGCGCTTGTCGAGCCGGTGACCATCCGTCGCACGATCCGGTTCAACGACGGCGACCGGCCCATCCCCGAGGCGCTCGCCGGCTGACGCGGCGTCAGCGCAGCAGGGCGATCGCGACGCGATCGAGCAGCCAGACCGCGAACAACGCGATTCCGAAGCCACCCAGCCCGGTCGCCCACAGTGCGGCACCGACACCGCCGAACAGCACCGTCTCGAGCGCGACGCGCGCGGCTGCGGGCAGCGTGATCCGGGCCTTCGGCGAGAGGAACAGCCCCCACACCACGGCGATGAGCACCGGAACTGCGACCGCGGCGACCCACGACCATCCGCCGGGAGTCAGCCGCCATGCGGCGACGGCCGCACCTGCGAGCAGCGCGAGCTCCAGCAGGAAGCGCACGATCAGGGCAGCGCGCCGACCAAGGCCCGCGGTCTCGAACGGATCCTCGCCGTTCATCTGTCGGTGACCAGCCCGGCGAGCAGCTCCAGCACGCACAGTGCTGCCAGGCGCACGGTGCGGCCGTCCTCGGCGTCGACCGTGGCATCCACCTCGGCGAGGTCGGCGCTGATGACCCTGGCATCCGCTCCGACAGCGCGAGTCAGCGCGCGCAGCTCCCAGGCGGCGAGGCCGCCGGGCACGCTCGCGGGACAGCCGGGCGCGACGGAGCGGTCGCACACGTCCACGTCGATGTCGAGATGGATGCGGGCATCGGCGCCGGCGCCGGCGACCTCGAGCGCTTCGGCGGTGACATCGTCGATGCCGCGCGCCCGCAGCTCGTCGAGCGTGATCACCCGGATGCCCCATTCCGCGGCGCGCTGCGCGTAGGCGGCGGAGTTCGCGTAGTCGGCGATGCCGATCTGCACGATGCGCCGCGGGTCGATGCGCTCGCCCTCCGGCGCATCCTCGACGAGGCGCCGCACCGGGGTGCCGTTGGAGACGCCGTCGCGCAGGTCGAAGTGCGCGTCGAAGGTGATCAGGCCGGTCGCGGCCGCTCCGCGCGCCACCGAGTAGGTCAGGGAGTTGTCGCCGCCCAGGGCGATCACGCGCCGGCTCGCCGCGGCGAGCTCCGCGACACGGGAGACGGTGCGCTCGGTGCCCTCATCGCCGTCGGGTTCGTCGACGTCGCCGGCGTCCACGATCCGCAGCGCCTCGTTCAGATCGACGACGGGCGGGCCCATCAGCGTGGCGCTGTACCGGGGGAGGGCCTCGCGGATCGCCGCGGGCGTCGCGTGCGCGCCGGTCGGGGACAGCGACGTGCGCCAGACCGGTACCCCGACGATCGCCGCATCCGCCTGGGCGCCGTCGAAGGCGGGCCAGGCACCGGCGCGGGGCCAGGACGGATCGTGCGACAGTGCCATGAGGAGTCCCTTCGACGCGGACGCCGGGTGACGCATCCGAGTCTCAGCGTGTCACACCGCGACGAGCGGCGGACCGTGCGTCTCAGGCTATCTGTCTGGCGCACCAGACAGCAGGTCACACCGGGATCAGTGCGTGAGCGACGGCGAAGATCGCCACCCCGGCGAGGGCGCCGACGACCGTGCCGTTCAGCCGGATGTACTGCAGATCGCGCCCGACCATCAGCTCGATCTTCTCGGTGGTCTCGGCGGGATCCCAGCGCTCGATCGTGTCGGTGATGATCGAGGCGATGTCGTGCCGGTAGCGGTCGACGGCGAAGACCGCGGCATCCGTCACCCAGCCGTCGACGCGGCTCTGCAGCGCAGCATCCGTCGTGAGCCGCGTGCCGATGTCCGCGATCGCCGACGCGGCACGGGTGCGCAGTCCGCTCTGCGGGTCATCGAGCGATCGGATCAGGCCGGTCTTCGCGGCCTGCCAGGCCTCTGCCGCCAGTGCGGCGACCCGCGGGCTGTCGAACAGACCGCTCTTCGCGCTCTCGAGCTTCGCTCTCATGGCCGGGTCGTGCTGCAGCCTGTCGGCGAGGCGGGCGAGGTAGCCGTCGATCGCGATCCGAGCCGGATGCTGCGGATCGGCTCGCACGGCGTGCGCGAACTTCACCGCCTCGCGGTAGACCGTGTCGTCGACGAGCCTGTGCGCGACACCCGGCACCCAGGAAGGGAGCCGGCGGGACACCAGGCCCTGGAACGCGTGCGCGTTCGCATCCAGCCAGGTCGAGATGCTGTCCACGGCCAGGTCGACGGCGCCGTGGTGCGCGCCGGCATCGACGATGCGCTCCAGCCAGGCACCCGCCGGCGGACCCCACTCCGGATCGACCAGGTTCTGACGGGCGAGATCGGCGATCACGTCGCGCACGTCGTCGTCGCTGAGCGCGTGCAGTACGGCCGTCGCGACCGTCGCGCCCTCGGCGGCGACCCGCTCGGCATGGTCGGGCCGGCGCAGCCATTCGCCGAGCCTGCGCGCGACCTCGGTCTGCTCCAGCTTGGTGCGCACCACCTCCGCGGAGAGGAAGTTGGTCTCCACGAACTCGCCAAGGCTGCGGCCGATCTCGTCCTTGCGGTTCGGGATGATCGCGGTGTGCGGGATCGGCAGGCCGAGCGGATGCCGGAACAGAGCTGTCACGGCGAACCAGTCCGCCAGTGCACCGACCATCCCGCCCTCGGCCGCAGCTCGCACGTATGAGAGCCAGGGGTAGCGCCCCTCGAGCGCGAAGGCGATCACGAACGCGACCGCCATGAACAGCAGGGCGCCCAGCGCGACGCCCTTCATCCTGCGCAGGCCGCGGAGACGCTCCTGATCTGCGGCGGACAGCAGCGCCATCGGGGTACGCGACATGCCCTCATCCTGCCACGGCGGGTACCCTCGATCTGTGATCGAAGACATCAAGAAGCGCGCTCTGCACCGCACCAGCATCCTCGAAGGTCAGCTGCGCGGCATCGCGCGGATGATCGAGAACGACGAGTACTGCATGGACATCATCACGCAGTCGCGCGCCGTGCAGCGCTCGCTGGAATCCCTGAACCGCCTGCTGCTGGAGAACCACCTGCGCACGCATGTCACGCACATGTTCGAGGAGGGCGGCGAACAGCGTGAACAGGCCGTCGATGAACTGCTGAAGGCATTCGACTTCCACAGCAAGTAGGCCGATGAGCGACGGATATCGTCGCTCTGAGACCGTTTCGCAACTGTTTCCGCTTCCTTTGTGCCCTTGGGTGTGAAAGACTCCCCCCACTGAGATTCTCAATGAGGAGGATGAATGGCTGATACCCGGGCCATGGCAGGCGGCGTCGACATAACCGGCGTCACGAAGCTGTATGGAGACGCGACCGCCGTCGACGACCTGACGCTGCACGTCGAGCAGGGCGAGTTCCTCTCGCTGCTCGGACCGTCCGGCTGCGGCAAGACCACCACCCTCCGGATGATCGCCGGATTCGAGCACCCGGACGCGGGCGACATCCGCATCTCCGGCCGCAGCGTGCTCGGAGAGCCGCCGTACCGGCGCGAGGTGAACACGGTCTTCCAGGCGTACGCTCTGTTCCCGCACATGACCGTCGCCGAGAACGTCGCCTACGGGCTGCAGCAGCGCAAGGTACCCAAGGCCGAGCAGCGCGAGCGCGTCGCCGAGGCGCTGGACATGGTGCAACTGCGCAAGTTCGCCGACCGCAAGCCCACCCAGCTCTCCGGTGGCCAGCAGCAGCGCATTGCGCTGTCGCGGGCGCTGATCAACCGCCCCGCCGTGCTGCTGCTCGACGAGCCGCTCGCCGCCCTGGACCGTCAGCTGCGCGAGGAGATGCAGCTCGAGCTGAAACTGCTCCAGGCCCGGCTCGGCACCACCTTCGTGTTCGTCACTCACGACCAGGCCGAGGCGCTGTCGATGAGTGACCGGATCGCCGTGATGCGCGCCGGCCGGATCGAACAGCTCGACACCCCGTCCGCGGTGTACGACGAACCGACATCCGCCTACGTCGCATCCTTCATCGGCCAGCAGAACTTCCTCCACGGCGTCGTGGCGGCCGGCGGCGCGGCCCTCGACACCAGCGACGGCACCGTGCACGGACGCTGGGGCGGAGCCGAGGCGCAGGCGGGAACCGCGGCCGTCGCGGCCATCCGCCCGGAGTTCGCGCGCCTCGCACCGGCGGGGTCCGACGGCCCGGGGATCGACGGCACGGTGCTCGGCGTCTCGCATCTCGGAGAGACCCTGCAGATCGCCGTGGACGTCGCCCGCGACCGCGCATTCCTGGTGCGCATCCCGGCGCCGACAGCACCCGCGGTCGCCGTCGGCGACGCCGTGCGCTGCACCTGGAGCCCCGACGACGTGCGCCTGTTCGCCGACGACCAGTCGCTGTCCGCCGCGACACACGTCATCGCGCTGCCCAAGGCGGCGGCCTGATGGCGCAGCCGCCGGTCCGAGTGCTCGCGCATCGCGGCGCCGCCGGCATCCTGCGCTCAGAACTCACCCGTCGCGGGTTCCTCGCCACCGCGCTCGCCGCGGGCGGCACCATGCTGTTCACCGCCTGCGCGCCGCCGAAGGGGGCCGTGTCGGCGCCCGCCAGCGGCGGTCCGCTCGAGGACCGGCTGTCGATCTACACCTGGAGCGACTACGACGACCCCGAGGTGCTGGATGCGTTCACGAAGCAGTCCGGCCCGAAGATCGTCGTCGACGCGTTCAACTCCAATGAGGAGCTGATCGCCAAACTGGTCGCCGCACGCGGCACCTCGGGCTACGACATCGTGGTGCCGACCGGCGTCTTCATCGAGCCGATGGCGCAGAACGGACTGCTCGAGAAGCTCAACCTCGATCTGATCCCGAACCTCGCCACGATGAACCCGGCGTTCATCCACCGCGCCTGGGACCCGGGCAACGACTACTCGATCTGCAAGGCGTGGGGCACCACCGGCTTCGTCTACGACAAGAAGGTGATCTCGCGCGAGCTGACCTCGTGGGCCGACTTCATCGACGCCGCCCAGAACGAGGCATCCGGCAAGACGTCCCTGCTGGACGACCCGGCGCCGCTGTGCGGCGTGTACTTCTGGTCGCACGGCATCGACTGGAACACCACGAAGAAGGCCGACCTGGACGCCTGCGAGAAGTTCATGACGAAGCAGGTCGCGCCGCACGTCTCCGCATTCGACTCCGCCCCTGGTGGGCAGATCATCCCGCAGGCCACCCACGCGCTGGTGCAGACCTACAACGGCGACGCCCGTACCGGGATCAGCGAGTCGGACGACCCGGAGCGCTGGCAGTGGGTGCTCGGGGCGCCGGTCACCGAGCTGTGGATGGACAACTGGGCCATCGCGAAGGGTGCACCGCATCCCGAAGCGGCACACGCGTTCATCAACTACATCATCTCGCCCGACGTGCAGCTGGCGCAGGTCGACTACATCGGGTACGACACCGGCGTGCAGGGAGTGCAGCAGCAGGCCGAGGAGGCGGGGCTGGACATGCTGGACATGGTGTTCTTCGAAGAGGAGCAGATCAAGACCATGCACGAGGGCAGATTCACCAGCGCGCAGGAGCGCATCGTGGAGATCTGGAACGCGACCAAGGCGGCCGCCGGTGCGTAAGGTCGCTCTGGCGCTGCCCGCCTGGGCCTGGCTCGTCGTCTTCTTCGTCGTCCCGATCGGCGTCGTGGTCTGGTACAGCTTCGGCTACAAGCCCAGCATCTTCGCCACCAACGCGAACGACCGGCTGTCCTTCGACCGGTACATCGAGGCCCTGTCGCCCACGTTCTTCGCGACCTTCCAGAACACGCTCTGGGTCGGGATCGCCGGCACGGCGCTGTGTCTGCTGATCGGCGCACCCGTGGCGTACTGGATCGCGATCAAGTGCGCGCCCAGCCGGCGCAGCCTGATGCTCGTGCTGGTCATGGTGCCGTTCTGGACGAACTTCCTGGTGCGCACGATCGGATGGCAGATCATCCTGGCGCCGGAGGGCTGGTTCTCGCACGCGCTGCAGGCCATCGGGGTGATCCCTGGCCCGCTGAACCTGCTGAACTCCCGCGGTGCGGTGCTGCTCGGCGTGGTCTACAACTACCTGCCGCTGATGATCCTGCCGCTGTTCGTCGCCTTCGACCGCGTCAGCGGACCGCTGCGCGAGGCCAGCAAGGACCTCGGCGCCAACAGCTGGACCACGTTCCTGCGCATCACGGTGCCGCTCGCGCAGCCCGGCATCATCGCCGGCGTGCTGCTGGTGTACATCCCGCTGATGGGCGACTACATCACCGCCACGGTGCTGGGCGGAGCGAAGGGCAACATGGTCGGCCAGATCGTGGCCAGCCAGTTCCAGACCGCGCAGAACTGGGCACTCGGCTCGGCCATGGCGGTGCTGCTCATCCTCATCATCGGCCTGTCGATCGCCGTCGCGGCCGGCCTCATCTGGCTGGTCTCGCTGCCGATCAGAAGGCGCAACAGTCTCGTCCTCGGGGAGGCATCATGACCGCGGTCCAGGACCGTCCGGCATCCATCCGCCGTGCACCGCGCAATTGGAGCGCGATCCTGCTGCCCGTGTGGGCGACGTTGGTGTTCGTGTTCCTGTTCCTGCCGATCGCGGTCGTGATCGTGCACTCCTTCAACGTGGGCCGCCTGCTGATCTCGTGGGATCACTTCGGCTTCGACTCCTTCGCGGCGATCGTCACGAAGGCGGCGGTGCGCGACGCCGTGCTGGTGTCGCTGCGCACCGGGTTGATCGCGGCCGTGTTCGCCACGGCGCTGGGCACACTGGCCGGCATCGCGATGGCGCGCACGCCGGGCCGCTGGGTGCCGTGGTTCCTCGGCCTGCTGCTGCTGGTCTCGGTGACACCCGAGATCGTGGACGCGGTCGCGCTTCTGCCATGGCTGGTCTTCCTCGGTCAGGATGCCGGGATGTGGGTGTTCAACGACGGCACCGTTCGGCTGGTCGTCGGGCAGTCGCTGTTCTCGATAGCGATCGTGTCGTACATCGTGCGAGCGCGGCTGGTCGGCCTGGACGCGAAACTCGAGGAGGCCTCGGCCGACCTCTACGCGCCGCCGGTGCGCACCTTCATGAAGGTGACGCTGCCGCTGGCGATGCCGGCGGTGCTGGCCGGCTTCCTGCTCTCGTTCACGCTCGGTCTGGACAACACCGTCGTCTCGGCCTTCGTGCAGGTCTCCGGCACAACTCCGTGGCCGGTGTACGTGCTGAGTGCCCTGCGCAGCGGCCTGCGGCCCGAGATCGCCGCGGTGTCGACGGTGATGCTCGTGCTCACCCTCGGGGCGCTCGCGTTGGTCGCGGTGGTGCTGAAGCGGGCCGGCGACTCGGCCGCCGACATCGCACGGACGATGGCGGGCGGCTGAGCCGTCCTTCGTCTCGCTTCGCTCGCTCAGGAGCCGGGAGCACGGAGGAGTTCGCTCAGGAGCCGGGGCGCGGAGAAGTTCGCTCGCTCAGGAGCCGGGGGCAGCAGAAGGGGGAGGATCCGCGGATCCTCCCCCTTCTGCTGTGCGGGTCAGGCTGTGGCGTACCCGTCCGCCACAGTGAGTGCCTCGTCGATCACGGCGAGACCGCGCACCAGGTCGTCCTCGGAGATGACCAGCGGAGGCGCGATGTGCGTGCGGTTGAAGTGCAGGAACGGCCACACGCCGCCCTCCTTCGCCGCGGCCGCGAAGGCGCCCATCGGCGCGGCATCCGCGCCTCCGGCGTTGAAGGGCACCAGAGGCTCGCGGGTCTCCTGATCGCGCACCAGCTCGATCGCCCAGAACAGTCCCAGGCCGCGGACCTCGCCGACAGACGGATGCTTCGCTGCCATCGCCTGCAGGGCCGGTTCGACGACGCGGCTGCCGAGGTCGCGCACGCGCTCCAGGATGCAGTCGCGACGGAACACCTCGAAGGTCGCGATGCCCGGGGCGCAGGCGAGCGGATGCCCGGAGTAGGTCAGCCCGCCGGGGAAGGGAGCCTCGTCGAAGTGCTTCGCGACACGGTCTGAGATCACGACGCCGCCGAGCGGCACATAACCCGAGTTCACGCCCTTCGCGAAGGTGATCAGGTCGGGCTTCGCGTCGAAGGCGTCGATCGCGAACCACTCGCCGATGCGGCCGAAGCCGACCATCACCTCGTCGGCGATGTACAGGATGCCGTGCCGGCCGCACAGCTCGCGCACGCCGTCGAGGTAGCCGGGAGGCGGGATCAGCACGCCGTTGGTGCCCACGACGGTCTCGATGATGATCGCCGCGATCGTGGACGACCCTTCGAGCAGGATGGTCTGCTCGAGGTGCTCGAGTGCGCGCTGCGACTCCTCCTCGATCGTGGTCGCGTGGAACGCCGAGCGGTACAGGTGCGGCCCGAAGAAGCGCACCGTGCCGTTGTCGCCCACGTCGTTCGCCCAGCGCCGGGGGTCTCCGGTGAGCGAGATCGCGGTCGCGGTGGAGCCGTGGTAGCTGCGGTACATCGACAGCACCTTGCGGCGGCCGGTGACCTGGCGGGCCATGCGCACGGCGTACTCGTTGGCGTCGGCGCCGCCGTTGGTGAAGAACACCTTCTCGAAGCCCTCCGGTGCCACCTCGGCGATCAGCCGCGCGAGCTCGCCGCGGACGTCGTTCGCCATCGACGGCTGGATGGTGGCCAGGCGGCCGGCCTGCTGCTGCACTGCGGCGACCAGGTCAGGGTGCTGGTGGCCGAGGTTCAGGTTCACCAGCTGGCTGGAGAAGTCCAGGTAGGTGTTCCCCTCGTAGTCCCAGAACGACGATCCCTCCCCGCCGGCGACCGGCAGCGGGTCGATCTTCGCCTGCGCGCTCCAGGAGTGGAACACGTGGGCGCGGTCGTCCGCGCGCACCTGCGCGTCGGACTGTGCGGTCTGTTCGGTCATGGCCTGCGTCCTCTTTCCTTTCAAGAGCTCAGTGGTTGCTCGGGAAGCCGAGGTCGACCTGCGCCTCGGTGTGGTCGGGCCAGCGCGTGGTGACGACCTTGGAGCGGGTGTAGAAGTGGATCGACTCGGGTCCGTAGATATGCGAGTCGCCGAACAGCGAGGCCTTCCAGCCGCCGAACGAGAACGCCCCCACAGGTACCGGGATCGGCACGTTCACGCCGACCATGCCGACCTCGACGTCGAACTCGAACTGGCGGGCGGTGCCGCCGTCACGCGTGAAGATCGCCGTGCCGTTGCCGAACTGGTGTGCGTTGATCAGCTCGACGGCCTCGGCGTAGCTGTCCACGCGGACGACGCCGAGCACCGGCCCGAAGATCTCGTCCTCGTAGAGCTTCATGCCGGGCTTCACATTGTCGATCAGGCTGATGCCGGTGAAGAACCCGTCGCCCTCGATCCGCTGCCCCGCGGCGATCCTCTCAGTGCCGTCGATCAGCACCGTGGCGCCTTCGGCCTCGGCTCCGGTGACGTAGGACTCGACGCGATCGCGGTGCTCCCGTGTGATCAGCGGACCCATCTCGTTGGCGGCGTCCGTACCGTCGCCGATGCGCAGACCCTGCACCTTCTCGGTGATCGAGGCGATCAGCGGCTCTGCGACATCGCCGACGGCGACCAGCACCGAGACGGCCATGCAGCGCTCACCGGCGGAGCCGTAGGCAGCCGAGACGGCAGCGGCGGCGGCGGAGTCGATGTCGGCGTCGGGCATGACCACCATGTGGTTCTTCGCGCCGCCGAGTGCCTGCACGCGCTTGCCGTTCGCCGAGGCGCGCTCGTAGATCGACTTCGCGATCGGGGTGGAGCCGACGAAGCTGACGGCCTTCACATCGGGGGAGTCCAGCAGCGCGTCGACGGCGGTCTTGTCGCCGTTGATGACGTTGAGCACACCGTCGGGCAGGCCCGCCTCCTGGAACGCCTTCGCCAACCAGATCGCCGCGGACGGGTCCTTCTCGCTGGGCTTGAGCACGACGGTGTTTCCGCAGGCGATCGCCGAGGCGACCATCCACAGCGGCACCATCACCGGGAAGTTGAACGGCGTGATGCAGGCGACGACGCCGACCGGCTGCTTGACCGAGTGCACGTCGACGCCGCGGGCGACCTGCTCGGCGCGCTCGCCCTTGAGCAGGTGGACGAGGCCGGCGGCGAATTCCACGTTCTCGATGCCACGGGAGACCTCGCCTGCGGCGTCGGAGAGAACCTTGCCGTGCTCGCTGGTGACGATCGCCGCGAGCTCGGGGGTGCGGTCGGCGAGGATCTGGCGCAGGCGGAAGAACACGTCGGCGCGCTTGATCAGGCTGGTCGCGCGCCAGGCGGGCAGCGCGGCCTTGGCGGCGGCGATCGCACGCTCGGTCTCCTCGGTGCCGGCGACAGCCACCTGGCGGTGCGCCTCGCCGGTCGCGGGGTTGTAGACGGGCAGCGTCGTCGCCGCCTCGGCACCCTCGGCGCCGTTGATCCAGTGGGGGATGAGAGTCATCTGCTTCTCCTGGTCGAACACTCTGACCGACGCGGATGCGCATCGGGATATCCTTAGCCTGACGCTGATCGGGAGGGGTTCATGGGCGCATATCGTCAGGATTCGGATGTGATCCGGACAGAACGTCCGGATGCCGGGGTGGTGATCACCGTCGCCGACTCGCTGGCGATCCCGGCGCTCAGGGCCGGGCATCCGGAGGTGCTCGTCGGAGGCGATGCGCTCGACGTTCCGGTGCGCTGGGCGCACATCTCCGACAGCGAGGATGCGGCGCGGATGCTGGCCGGCGGCGAGCTGCTGCTCACGACAGGCGCCGGCTGGCCCGGCGCCGACGACAGGCTGCGCGCGCTGGTGGGCGGGCTGCGCGCCGCGCGCGCCGCGGGCGTGGTGCTCGAGCTCGGCGGCCGGTTCCCGACCGTGCCGCCCGCGCTGGTGCACGCCTGCCGCGAGCACGCCCTGGCGCTGGTGGTGCTCGAGGAGGAGGTGAAGTTCGTCGCGGTCACCGAGGCGATCCACCGCCTGATCACCCAGGTGCAGTTCGACGCGCTGCAGGCCCGCCAGCAGGTGCACGACCTGTTCACCGGTCTGAGCCTGCGCGGGGCGCCCGCCGGAACCGTGGTGCGTGAAACCGCCCGCATCCTCGGCGCGCCGGTGCTGCTGCGCACCGCAGCGGACGAGACGGTCGCCTTCGCCTCCGCCGGCCGTGAGGAAGCGTCGACGCTGGACGCGTTCCGCGACGGCGAGGCGTGGGAGCGGGTCACGGTCGAGGCACGTGGCACCCGCTGGGGCAGGCTGCACGCGCATCCGGATGCCGGGCACTCGGCCGGAGTCCTGACGGTGCTGGAGAGTGCGGCGACTGCGCTCGCGCTCGGACGCCTCGCCGACGGCGACGATCGCGCCTGGGAGCGTGCGGCCAGCACCGCGCTGGTGCGCAACCTGCTCGACGAGTCGTTCGCGTCGCCCGCCGACGCACGCGCACGGCTGGAGTCCGGCGGGTTCGGGGTTCACGACCGGATGCTGCACACGCTCGTCGTGCGCGACGTGGACGCAGGGAAACTCGATGTCGTGACCGCGCCGCTGGCCGCACACGGTGCAGTGCGACAAGCCTTGGACGGACGCGACGGGATCGCGCTGGTGTCGCTGCCCGCCGGCATCCGTTCGGGTGAGATGGATGCGATGCTCGCTGTGGTCGCCGATGCGCTCGCCGCAGCGGGAACGGGAGCTGCCTGGGGACCGCGCGCCGAGGGCGTCGAGGAGCTCGCCGCATCCGTGCGCGCCGCGCGGGTACTCGCCGCGCGGGCCGAGGTCGGCACCGTCGCACGTGGCGACGGCAGGCCACTGATCCGGCTGGCGGGGGAACTGCAGGGCGACCCGCGGCTGGCCGCGCTGCGCGAGGAGCTGCTCGCCCCGCTGGAGGAGTGGGATGCCGCGCATCGCGGCGACCTGGTGGAGGTGCTGCGCGCGCTGGTCGCACACCCCACCAGCAGAACGGCCGCCGCCGCAGCATCCGGCCTGTCCCGCTCGGTCTTCTACCAGCGCCTGGAGCTGATCGCCGACCTCACCGGCGCCGATCTGGAGGACGGTGAGACCCTCGCCGCCCTCCAGATCGCGCTGCTGGTATGAGGCGGGTCAGGCGATGTAGACCTTGCGCACCGTCTCGGTGACCGTCCACGTGGTGCGCATGCCCTCTGCCAGGCGCACCACCGAGCCGGGGCCGATCGGCAGGTCGGGCAGCGCCGGGTCGTCGAAGGCGATGACCGCCACGCCCGAGAGCACGACGAACAGCTCGTCGGCCTCGATGTCGGTCGCCACCCCTGGGGTCATCTCCCAGATGCCGATCTCGCGATCGCCCCTGTCGTCGAGCACGGCGATGGCCGCAGTCGGCGCGCCCTCGACGACGGCCGCCGCGGGCAGCGCCTCATGATCGAGTTCGAGATCGGCGACCGCCGTCCCGGCCGCGGGAAGCGCGGTCACGAGTCGAAGCCCATGCCGACGGCGTCGAGCACCTTCAGCAGCGGGCCGCGGCGACCCTCGTTGTGGTCGGCGCGGTCCATCGCGGCGCGCACCATGTTCACGCCCATCGACGCGGCGGGCTCCGGCGGGAACGGGATCGGCTTCTTGCGCACCATCTCCAGCTCGGTCCGCTCGGTCTTCTCACCGGCGAGCTTGTCCAGCATCACGTCGGCGCCGAACCGCGACGCGCCGACGCCGAGCCCGGTGAATCCGGTCGCGTAGGCGACCCGGCCCTTGCGTGCGGTGCCGTAGAACGCGCAGAACCGGCTGCACGAGTCGATCGCGCCGGCCCAGCGGTGCGTGAAGCGCAGCCCCTCGAGCTGCGGGAACGTGGTGAAGAAGTGCTCCGCCAGCCGGCGGTGGCTCTCCATGCGGTCCTCGTACTCCGATCGCACCTTGCCGCCGAAGTGGTAGATCGCGTCGTAGCCGCCGAACAGGATGCGGTTGTCGGCGCTGAGGCGGTAGTAGTGGAATTGGTTGGCGCTGTCGGCCAGGCCCTGCCGGTTCGACCATCCGATGGAGGCCAGCTGCTCGGTGCTCAGCGGCTCGGTCATCAGCACGTAGTCGTACACCGGCACGGTCATCAGTGCGTTGCGCTTGAGCAGCGACGGGAACACGTTGGTCGCCAGTGCGACGTGCTCGGCGTTCACGCGACCGCCGTCGGTCACCAGGGTCATCGGGCCGGAGCCGTCGCCCTCGAGACGGGACACTCGACTCTGCTCGTAGATCTCCACACCGAGCTCGGTGGCGACACGGGCGAGCTCGAGACCGAGCTTGGCGGGATGCACCATCGCGCAGCCCTCCTTGTCCCAGGCGCCGGCGAGATAGGTGTCGGAGTGCACCTCGGCCTGCACGGCCGCGCGGTCGAGGAAGCCCTCCTCCTCGCGCAGCCACTCCACCTGATGCGGCTCGACCGCGAGGGCCAGCTGACCGGTGCGCTCGAAGTCGGCGTCGATGCCGTAGCGACGGATCGATTCCTCGATGCCGTCCAGGTTCGCAAGGCCCATCCGCTCGAGCTGCTCGATCTCGTCGGGCCAGCGGCTGAGACCGTTCTCGTGGCCGTGCGTGAGGCTCGCCTCGCAGAATCCGCCGTTGCGGCCGGTGGCCGCCCAGGCGACGCGGGATGCCTCCAGCAGCACGACCCGGCGCTGCGGGTCTCGCTCCTTGGCGCGGATCGCAGTCCACAGACCGGTGTAGCCGCCGCCGACGATCGCGAGATCGGCGTCGATCGTCGCTGTCAGGGTCGGGTGCTGCGCGCGCTGTACGTCATCGAGCCAGAACACCGCGAAGGCGGTGTCCTGCAGTGCGTGATCGACAATGGCCGGGTTCGGGCGACGGCGTTCGAAGACCGTGGTACCCATCTATATCGTCCTCTCGGGATGGCTCCGCCAAACGGCGGAATCCGTATCAGTTTCAGGAAGAAACTGTCGTCATCGTACGTGAAATGCGCGATCGCGCACGGTATTCGTATCTCAGTGGGCGGCTGCCCGCTCGGCCGACTCGATGATGGCGTCCACTCCGGCCAGGAACAGCTCGCGGTCCTCGAGTTCGGCCAGGGCGATCGCGTTCTGCGCGATCAGCGGGTACTTCCGCGGGTCGGCGAGCAGCGGACCCTCGAACCAGGGGCTCGACGAGTCGTCTTCGTCGGCGCCGCCGCGCGCACGCGCGATTCCGGATGCTCCGGACAGCATCTGTGAGGCCATCAGCGCGTAATGCCGCACGAGGTCCGCGTCGCGCAGTCCCGCCGTGTGGAACGCGTCGAGCATGAACTCGACCGCCGTGAGCTCGCCGTCTCCATGCGTGGTGAGCACGGTGGCTTCGGCGCCGATCGCGGGGAAGTGCGTGTACCACTTGAGTGTCGCCGCGGCGAGCTGGCGCAGCCGCTCCTGCCACTGCTCGCGCGGTGCACTCACGTCGGCCGCGGCGCGGGAGTCCAACTCGTCGAGCAGCGCACCCATCAGCGCATCCTTGCTGCGGAAGTGCCGGTAGATCGCCGTCGGGTCGGAGCCCAGGCGCGTGCCGAGCTCGCGCACCGAGATGCTCGCGACGCCGGTCGCTGCGAGCTCGAGGCCGGCCTCGACGATGGTCTGCGGGTCGAGGCGGGTGCGTCCCTTCGAGCGGGGGGATGCTGCTGCGTCAGTCATGGATCCTTCTCTCGTGGCTGTACCCATCGTGGCACGCGACCGGCCCAGTATGAAGCGTGGACAACGGCGTGGTCAACAGTGTTGACAATCCTTCGAGGGCTGGATAGCGTGATCGCCGGATCACCCTTCGACGAAGAAAGGTCAGCGATGACGCAGGAGATCGTCTTCCACGGCGGTGCCGTGTTCACTGGAGCCGGGGAGCCGTTGCGCGGACACGCGGTGGTGGTGCGCGACGAGCGCATCGTCGCCGTCGTCGCCGAGGAGCGCGCGTCCGAGATCGCGCCCGGCGCTCGCCGGATCGACCTGGCCGGCGCACTGCTGAGCCCCGGCTTCCAGGATGCCCATATCCACCCGGTCGGCGGCGGTATCGAGCTGCTGCAGTGCGACCTCAGCGCCGCGGAGTCTGCCGAGGAGACCGCGGCGATCATCCGCGAGTACGCCGCCGCACACCCTGATGAGGAATGGATTCTCGGCGGCGGATGGGGCATGGATCACTATCCCGGCGGCAACCCGACTCGCGACATCCTCGACGAGGCGGCGGGCGGTCGCCCTGTGCTGCTGCAGAGCCGCGACCACCACAGCACCTGGGCCAGCACCGCAGCCATCGAGCGCGCCGGCATCGCCGCCGAGACACCCGACCCGACAGACGGGCGGATCGTGCGCGAGGCCGACGGATGTCCTGCCGGAACGTTCCACGAGGGCGCGGGAGACCTCTTCGAGGACGTGCGCCCGGCGACCAGCGACGAGCTCGCGTATCGCGGGCTGCTCCGCGCTCAGGAGGAGCTCATCGCCCTCGGCATCACCGGGTGGCAGGACGCGATGGTGGGCGCCGGGGTGGCCGGCGTCGCCGACCCGTTGAGCGCGTATGAGCGCGCTCTGGACGAGGGTGAGCTGCTGGTGCACGTCACCGGCGCGCAGTGGTGGCGCCGCGACGGTGGCATCGAGCAGGTCGAGCTGATGCAGCGCAGGCGCGACGATCTCGCCGCACGCCGCCCGGACGGACGATTCACCCTCGGCACCACCAAGATCATGGTCGACGGCGTCGCCGAGAACCAGACCGCGGCGATGCTCACGCCGTACCGCGACGGACACGGTCACGACACCGCGAACCTCGGCCTGAGCTTCATCGCGCCGGACGACCTCAGGCGCTACGTCATCGCGCTCGACGCGGCCGGCCAGCAGGTGCATATGCATGCGCTCGGCGACCGCGCCGTGCGCGAGGCGCTGGACGCACTCCAGGATGCGCGCGAGGTCAACGGCTCCACCGACGGCCGGCACCACCTCGCCCACCTGCAGGTGATCGCCGAGGCCGACGTGCCGCGATTCGCGGAGCTCGGCGCGGTCGCCAACATCCAGGCGCTCTGGGCCACACACGAGGACCAGATGGACGAGCTCACCCTGCCGTTCCTGCAGGAGGGGCAGGTGGACCGCCAGTACCCGTTCGGCGACCTGGACCGCGCCGACGCCCGGTTCGCCGCGGGCAGTGACTGGCCCGTCTCCAGCGCCGCGCCGATCGATGCCGTCCACATCGCGGTCAATCGCGCCATCCCCGGTTCAGAGGTCGGCCCTCTCGGCGGCGTCGAGCAGTGCCTCGACCTGACGACAGCGATGACCGCCTACACCTCGGGCACCGCCTACGTGAACCACCGGGATCGCGACACCGGCAGCATCCGTGAGGGCTACCTCGCGAACCTCGTGATCCTCGACCCGGATCCGTTCGGTCTCCCGGCATCCGAGATCCACACGTCGCGGGTGACCGCGACCTGGATCGAAGGTCGAGAGGTCTACAGCGCAGTACCTGAAGCAGAAGCACCCGACACCCGCAGGGAGTTCTCATGACCCGTACCCGCATCGCACGGACGGTCGCCGCAGGCGCCGCTGTGCTGCTGTCCGTCGGCGTCCTCGCCGCCTGCAGCCCCGCCGGCGGCGACCCCGGCACGGACGACAAGAATCTGGACTGGAAGCTCACCACCGACACCGCTGCGCCCAAGGGCGACATCGACGAGATCAAGTGGGCGAACTACGCCGAACCGTACTCGCTGGACTACGCCTACGCGTTCGACTACGCCGACAACCAGGTGCTCGCCAACGTCTGCGAGTCGCTGCTGCGGCTGAACCCGGACTTCACTCTCACCCCGTCGCTGGCCTCGTCCTTCGAGAATCCCACTCCGCTGACCTGGGTCTACACGATCCGCGACGGTGTCACCTTCCACGACGGCACCACGATGACCGCCGATGACGTGGTCGCCTCACTGAGCAGGCACATCGACCCGGCCGTCGGCTCGTCCTGGTACTCCGTCTACCAGAACGTCGCGTCCATCAAGAAGACCGCCGCCGATCAGGTGACCGTCACCACGAAGATCCCGGACTCTCAGTTCAACCTGGCGATGGGCGGCTCGGCGGGCGTCGTCGAGTCGGCCAAGACCCTCACCGAGAAGGGCCAGGACTACGGCAACTCGACTGGTGGTGTGAACTGCACGGGTCCGTTCTCGCTCACCGAGTGGAAGTCTGGTGAGTCGATCACCCTGACCCGTTACGACGGCTACTGGAACAAGGACCTGATGGCGAAGTCCAAGACCTTCCAGTTCGTCTTCATGGGCGACTCCACCGCCCGCGTGAACGCACTGAAGTCCGGCAGCGTCGACGGCTCGTGGCAGATCCCCATCGAGGCCGTGCCCACGCTGCGCGCCTCGGGCAAGGGCGACGCACTGTTCGCGCCCAGCACCGCCGTCGGCGACATCGTGATCAGCAATCTGAAGGGACCGCTCGGCGACGTGCGCGTCCGCAAGGCGCTGCTGATGGCGATCGATCGCGAGGGGATGCTGACGGCGGCAGCCCGCGGCGTCGGCGACGTCACCGACGTGCTGACCACCAAGACGGTGTGGGGCGACGCCTCCGAGGCGGCCGTGAAGTCCGCCTTCGGCGACGTCACGCACTACGAGCACGACGTCGAGGCGGCCAAGAAGCTGATCAAGGATGCCGGTGTCGAGGGCGAGACCCTCACCTACGTCACCGCGCCGATCGGCAACGACTTCACCGTCATCTCGCAGGCCGTCTCGGCTGCGGCACAGTCCATCGGCCTGAAGGTCAAGGTGAACACGGTCAGCCCGGCGGCGTACACCGCGCTGTTCTCCGACCCGAGCGCCCGTGAGGGCGTGGACATGTTCTACACCAGCTGGTACCTGTCCAGCCCCGACGCCCTCGAGATGTACGGCGTGCTGCGCACCGGTGACTTCAGCAACTACGGCGGCTGGTCCGATCCCGAGTTCGACAAGACCGTGAACGATGCGGTCTCGACGTTCGACCCGAAGAAGCGCAGCGAGCTGACCGCCAAGGCGCAGCAGATCGCCAACGAGGAGCTGCCCTGGCTGCCGCTGTTCGAAGGCCCGATCCCGCTGTTCATGGGCGAGCGCGTGACCGGCATGCAACCGTCGATGGCGTTCCTGTACTACCCCTGGGCCGCGACGCTCGGCGCCCGCTGATCAGGAGCTCACGCTGACGATGAATGCATTCCGACGAGTCGCCGGGAAACTGGGGGGCCTCCTGCTGACGCTGTTCCTCGCGTCGCTGCTGGTGTTCTTCTCCCGGTTCCTGGTGCCCGGGGATCCGGTCGCCTTCCTCCTCCGGGGGCGCAAGCCGAGCCCGGAGGCGGTGGCGCTGGTCACCGCGCAGTACGGCCTGGACCTGCCACCCTGGCAGCAGTACATCAACTGGATCGCCGGCATCCTGCATGGCGACTTCGGCCGGTCGCTGCAGTTCCGCCAGGACGTCACGGTCGTGATCGGCGAACGCCTGCCGGTCACGCTGACCCTGGTGGTGATGGCCGGTACGATCATCGCGGTCGTGGGCCTCATCTCAGGGGGGATCGCCGCGCTGAACCGCGGGCGGCTCGCCGACCGGGCCATCCTGATCGGGCTGACCGTGCTCGGCGCCATCCCGTCGTTCGTCGGATCCATCGTGCTGATCGCGATCTTCTCGGTGCAGCTGGGCTGGTTCCCCTCTTTCGGATCGGGCGAGGGGTTCTGGGACACGATCTACCACCTGATCCTGCCGTCCACCGCCCTGGCGATCGTGTTCATCGTGCTCGTCGGCAAGGTGACCCGCTCGGCCATGGTCGAGCAGCTCGGCCGCGAGCACGTCGAGGTCGCCACCAGCCGTGGCCTGAAGCGCTGGGATGTGGTGCGACGCCATGTGCTGCGCAATTCGCTGTGGCCCATCCTCACGGTCAGCGGCGTGCTCGTCGCCGGTCTGATCGTGGCGAGCTCGATCGTCGAGGCCGCCTTCGGCCTGGCCGGCATCGGCTCGCTGCTGGTGCAGTCGGTCGACCGGCTGGACTTCCCCGTGGTGCAGGCGATCGTGCTGCTCGTGGTGACGGCGTTCGTCGTCATGAATGCGATCGTCGACATCCTCGAACCGCTGATCGACCCGCGATCGGCAGCAGGAGCAGGTGCCCGATGACCACTCCCACACCCACCCTCGCCGTGCGGCTGCTGAAGACGCCGCGCAGGCGCCGACCGCCGCTGCTGCTGACGCTGAGCGTCGTCGTGCTGGCAACGGTCACCCTCGCTGCGATCTTCGCGCCCTGGGTCGCTCCCTACGACCCGGATGCCGTGGACTTCACCGCGTTCTACGCCCCGCCGTCGATGGCGCACTGGCTCGGCACCGACGGCCTCGGCCGGGATCTGCTCAGCCGCATCATCTTCGGCGGACGCACGGCCCTGATCGGCCCGCTCGCGGTCGTGATCTTCTCGACGATCATCGGCATCCTGCTCGGACTGCTCGCCGGATGGCGTGGTGGCTGGATCGATGCGGTCCTCGGTCGCGTGTTCGACGTGCTGTTCGCCTTCCCGTCGCTGCTGATCGCGATCATGGCGGTCGCGCTGTTCGGCAAGGGGCTGCTGGCGCCGGTGATCGCGATGAGCATCGCCTATGCGCCGTTCGTGGCGCGGCTCACCCGTGCGCTGGTGACCACCGAGCGCAACCGACCATACGTGTCCGCATATCGGGTGCAGGGCTTCGGCGGCGGCTGGATCGCCACGCGGCGCGTGCTGCCGAACGTGTCGCCGATCGTCGGGGCGCAGTCCACCCTGAACTTCGGCTACGTGCTGGCCGAGCTCGCGGGCCTGTCGTTCCTGGGCCTCGGCGTCCAGCAGCCCACGGCTGACTGGGGCGCGATGATCAACGAGGCGCAGTCGGGACTGGCCGCCGGGCAGTTCCTGCCCGCGATCGCCCCGGCCGTCGTCGTGGTGCTCGTCGTCGTCGCGGTGAACATCATCGGCGAGGAACTGTCCGACCGCATCGGAGGCGAGATCCCCGCATGAACCCCACACCTTCTCAGAACGTCGCTGGCGCGCCGTCCCGAGCCTCGCGGCGCGGGGCCCCGCTCCTGAACATCGAAGACCTCACGCTCGACCTGCGCGACGGAACCAGACTGCTGCACGGCATCAGCCTGTCCGTGGCCGCCGGCGAGACCGTCGGCCTGGTGGGCGAGTCCGGATCGGGCAAGTCGCTCACCGCCAGGACCGTGCTCGGGCTGCTGCCCGATCGCGCGGTCGTCGGAGGGACCGTCTCGGTGGACGGGCGATCCCCGCTCGACCGGGATGAACTCCGGCACGTGCGCAGGCAGGACGCCGCGATGGTCTTCCAGGACCCGCGCGCAGGTATCAACCCGATGCGCACGGTCGGCGACCACGTCACCGAGGCGCTGCGACTGTGTGCAGGGCAGAGCAGGCAGCAGGCGCGCGGGCGCGCCGTCGACCTGCTGACGGAGGTGAAGCTGCCCGATCCCGAGGGGCACCTCGACCAGCATCCTCACGAGCTGTCCGGCGGAATGCTTCAGCGCGTGATGATCGCCGGCGCCCTGACAACGGGTCCGCGCCTGCTCGTCTGCGACGAGCCGACCACCGCGCTCGATGTCACCACGCAGGCCGAGATCGTCGCCGTGCTGCGCGAGCTGTGCGCGCGAGAGGGCATGGGCATGCTGTTCATCACGCACGACCTCAACCTCGCGGGCTCGCTGTGCGACCGGCTCGTCGTGATGAAGGACGGCGCTGTCGTCGAGGAAGGGCCGGCGAGGCGCGTGCTCACCCGGCCCGAAGCCGAGTACACCCGCCGCCTGGTCGCCGCGACACCGAAGCTGACCGGAGACGGCGGCGCGACAGGCGATCAGGCGCAGAGCGAGGACATGCTCGTCGTCGAGGGGGTCTCGAAGACCTATCACGTGAAGGGCCGCGGAGAGGTGCACGCAGTGCGGGACGCCCGCGTGACCGTCCCGCGCGGCGGCGCACTGGCCGTGGTCGGCGAGTCCGGTTCCGGCAAGTCCACGCTGGCCCGCATGGTGGTCGGACTGGAGCACGCCGACACCGGTGAGATCCGCATCGACGGCGTGTCGGTCACTGAGGCGCCTCGCGGCGGCGATGAGCGCCTGGCGCGCGCCCGCAAAGTGCAGATGGTGTTCCAGGACCCGTACCTGTCGCTCGATCCGCGCATCCCCGCGGGACAGGCGATCAGCGACGTGCTGCGGCTGCACCACCGGCTGGATGCCGCGGCGGCGCGGGCACGCACGCTCGAGCTGCTCACCGCCGTCGGACTGGGTGAGGAGCATCTCAGGGCCCGCGCGAAGACGCTCTCCGGCGGTCAGCGCCAGCGCGTCGCGATCGCCAGGGCGCTGGCGATCGAGCCCGATCTGCTCGTGATGGACGAGGCGACAAGCGCGCTGGACGTCTCGGTGCAGGCGCAGGTGCTCGACCTGGTCGCGCGGATCCGCGCGGAGCAGGGGCTGACCCTACTGTTCATCAGCCACGACCTGTCAGTCGTGCGCCGGGTCTGCGAGCGCACCGTCGTGATGCGCCGCGGCGAGATCGTCGAGCAGGGGCCGACTCAGGCGCTGCTGGACCAGCCGCAGCACGAGTACACCCGTCTGCTGATCGACTCGGTGCCGGTTCCCGTGGTCTGAGCGAGCGGACATATGAAAGAGCCGGACGCTGGGTGTCCCCGGCATCCGGCTCTTTCGTCGTTCCTCAGAGTCGGGCGGCCGCCTCGCCGAGCACTCCGCGCAGGATGCTGCCGATCTCACGGAACTCCGCCGGGCCGATCGTCAGCGGCGGGGCGAGCTGGATGACGGGGTCGCCGCGGTCGTCGGCGCGGCAGTACAGCCCGGCCTCGTACAGCGCGGGGGAGAGGAAGCCGCGCAGCAGTCGCTCGGACTCCTCGTCGTCGAAGGTCTCCTTGGTCGCCTTGTCCTTGACCAGCTCGATGCCGAAGAAGTAGCCCTCGCCGCGCACGTCGCCGACGATCGGCAGATCGAGCAGCGTCTCCAGCTCGGCGCGGAACAGCGGCGAGTTCTGCACGACATGCTCGTTCAGGCCCTCCTCCTCGAACAGGTCGAGGTTCTCCAGCGCGACAGCCGCAGAGACCGGATGCCCGCCGAACGTGTAGCCGTGCGGGAACATCGCGTCCCCAGCGGCGAACGGCTCGTGGATGCGGTCACTGATGATCGTCGCGCCGATCGGTGCGTACCCGCTGGTCATCGCCTTCGCGCAGGTGATCATGTCGGGCACGTAGCCGAGGCTCTCGCAGGCGAACATCGAGCCGAGGCGGCCGAACGCGCAGATCACCTCGTCCGAGACGAGCAGCACGTCGTGCCGGTCGCAGATCTCGCGCACCCGAGCGAAGTATCCGGGCGGCGGCGGGAAGCAGCCGCCGGAGTTCTGCACCGGCTCGAGGAACACCGCCGCGACGGTGTCGGCGCCCTCGAACAGGATCGCCTCCTCGATGCGGTCGGCCGCCCAGCGTCCGAAGGCCTCGATGTCATCGGAGGGCGCACCCATCTCGGCTGCGCGGTAGAAGTTCGTGTTCGGCACCCGCAGGCCCCCGGGTGTCACCGGCTCGAACATCGCCTTCATCGCCGGGATGCCGGTGACGGCGAGCGCGCCCTGGGTGGTGCCGTGGTACGCGATCGCGCGGGAGATCACCTTATGCTTGCCCGGCTTACCCTGCGTCTTCCAGTAGTGCTTCGCGAGCTTGAACGCGGTTTCGACAGCCTCACCGCCGCCGGAGGAGAAGAACACCCTGTTCAGGTCGCCCGGCGCGTAGCCGGCGAGCCGGTCGGCGAGCTCGATCGCGGCCGGGTGGGCGTACGACCAGAGCGGGAAGAATGCCAGCTCCTCGGCCTGCTTCGCGGCGGCCTCGGCGAGCCGGCGCCGGCCGTGGCCGGCGTTGACCACGAAGAGGCCGGCCAGGCCGTCGATGTACTTCCGTCCCTCAGCATCCCAGATGTGGTGGCCCTCGCCGCGGGTGATGATGGGCACCTCCGGCAGTGTGGACTGCCGGGAGAAGTGCATCCAGAGGTGGTCGCGCGCGCTCTCGCGCAGGCGCCGAGCGTCGTAGGTCGTTCCGGTCATCGGGTCCCCCAGTTGTAGAGCTGCTTGTGCAGGCGGGCGTAGACGAAGGTGTCGGTGGACAGCACCCCGGGGATGCTGCGGATGCGGCGCGCGAGCAGTTCGAGCAGATCCTCGTCGCTCTCGCACACGACCTCGGCGAGCACGTCGAAACCGCCGAGTGTGACGACGACGTAGTCGATCTCGGCGATCTCGGCGAGGGCGGCGGCGACCGCCTCGGGGTCGCCGCTGACGCGGATGCCGATCATCGCCTGGCGCAGGAAGCCGAGCTGCAGGGGATCGGTGACCGCGACGATCTGCATCACGCCGGACTCAGTCATGCGCTGCACCCGCTGGCGGACGGCGGCTTCGCTGAGCCCGACCTCGCGGCCGATGTCGGCGTACGCACGCCGGCCGTCCTCCTGGAGCAGTTCGATGATCGTCTTCGACACATCGTCGAGAACAGCGTGCTTCTGCTTCGAGGCCATGTGCTGATCCTGACACTCCAGAGCATCTCTGGCAACAGAATCCGTCGGATTCAATGCTGAGAACAACTGATCTCGTTGAATTGTCGTAGCATGAACCCATGCTGACAACGGTGTTGCGCAACGTGATCGCGGGTCGCGCCGCGGAGGTCCCCACCGAGGCGACCATGGACCTGATCGACCCGGCGACCGAAGAGGTCTACGGCCGAGCGCCCATCTCCGGCGCCGTCGAGGTCGACGCAGCCTATGCCGCCGCTGATGGCGCCTTCGCGCAGTGGCGCGATGCGACCCCGGCCGATCGGCAGCTGGCGCTGTTCCGCATCGCCGAGGAGATGAAGGAGCGTGCCGAGGAGTTCGCCGACCTCGAATCGCAGGACACCGGCAAGCCCCGTGCCAGCCTCGTGACCGACGAGATCGACCAGTCCGTCGATCAGCTGCGTTTCTTCGCGGGCGCTGCCCGCAGCCTCGAGGGGCGCGCTGCGGGGGAGTACCTCGCCGGGCACACCTCTTACGTTCGCCGCGAGCCGGTCGGTGTGATCGGTCAGGTCACGCCCTGGAACTACCCGCTGAACATGGCGGTCTGGAAGATCGGTCCCGCGCTCGCCGCCGGCAACGCGGTCGTGCTCAAGCCCGCCGAGACCACCCCGCAGAGCACGCTGCTGCTGGCTGAGGTGGTCGCGAACCACACCCCCGAGGGCCTCTTCAACGTCGTGCTCGGCGACCGCGAGACCGGACGGATGCTGGTGGAGCATCCTCGCGCCGACATGGTCGCGATCACCGGGTCGGTGCGTGCCGGCATGGAGGTCGCCAAGTCCGCGGCATCCGATCTCAAGCGCGTGCACCTCGAACTCGGCGGCAAGGCGCCGGCCGTGGTCTTCCCCGACGCCAACCTTGAGAAGGCCGTGGAGGGCATCGTCACCGGCGCGTACTTCAATGCCGGTCAGGACTGCACCGCCGCCACCCGGGTGATCGTGCACGAGAGCATCCACGACGAGTTCGTCGCTGCGCTCGTCGCCCGCACACGGACGCACGCCCGCACCGGCGGGCCGCACGAGGACGGCGTACTCTACGGCGCGGTGAGCAGTCGCGCGCAGTTGGACGGCGTCTCCGGCTTCATCGAGCGGCTGCCCGCCCACATCCGGGTGGAGACGGGCGGCGCGCGCCAGGGCGACCGTGGCTACTTCTGGGAGGCGACCATCCTCGCAGGCGTCCGTCAGGACGACGAGGTCGTGCAGCGGGAGATCTTCGGGCCGGTGCTCACCGTGCAGTCGTTCTCGGATGCGGACCAGGCACTCGCCTTCGCCAACGGAGTGCCTTTCGCGCTCGCCGCATCGGTCTGGACCCGCGACCACGCGACGGCGATGCGGTTCACCCGCGATCTGGACTTCGGATGCGTGTGGGTGAACACCCACATCCCGTTCGTGTCGGACATGCCGCACGGCGGCTTCAAGCACTCCGGCTACGGCAAGGACCTCTCGCAGTACGGCTTCGACGACTACACGCGGCTGAAGCACGTGATGTCGGCGCTGGAGGTCTGACCCGGATCCGAGTCAGACCGTCGGGATGCTCAGCGTCTCGGTGTCGGGGTGCGGGCTGGGGTCGCGGTGCCGCAGGTCGGGGAAGGCCCGCACGAAGACCACCGAGACGATGACTCCGGCGATCGCGAACAGCGTCGCCGCCAGGTACGCGCCCTGCGCGCCGCCGGAGCTGTCGACGAGGAAACCGGCGACCGCGGATCCGGCGGCGGCGCCGATGAGCTGCCCGGTGCCGGCCCAGCCGAAGGCCTCGGCGGTCTCGGAGAACTTCACGCTCGCCGTGGTGATCGCGAACAGCACGGCCAGAGCGGGCGCGATGCCGATCCCGGCGATGAGCAGTGTGCCGCCGAGCCAGAAGGCGTTCAGCATGACCATGGTCAGCGACAGGCCGACCGCGACGATCAGCAGCCGTCGCGCCATCGCCCAGGGGCCGATCGGGAGGTGCCCGAAGGACAACCCGCCGATCAGGCTGCCGACCGAGAACACGGCGAGCACCAGGCCGGCCTCGAGGCTGCCGTGCTCGAACGTGGCGACGACGCCGACCTCGACCGCGGCGCACGCCCCGATCAGCAGGAAGCCGATCATGGTCGCCAGCATGACCGGCGGCTTGAGCACGACGCGTCCGAACGCGCGTCGGCTGCGCGGGATGCGGACCCGGCCGACCTCGGGGGAGAGGATGAACCAGCCGCAGCCCACGACGAGGAACGCTGCGACCAGCAGCAGACCCTCTGTCGTGCCCACCTGCGTGGACACCAGCGTGATCACCACCGGCGCGAGGATCCAGATGATCTCCTGCAGCGACGCGTCCAGGGCGAACAGCGGCGTCAGCTGTGAGGAGTTGACCAGCTTGGGGTAGATGGTCCGCACCGCGGACTGGACCGGCGGGGTCGAGAGGCCTGCGATCAGCCCGAGGATCATGTAGCCCGGGAGGTTCAGCGGCAGCAGAGCCAGGCAGAGCACTGCGGCCACGCACACTGCGGCGGTGAGCGTGAGCACCCGGCGCATGCCCCAGGCGCCCATCCAGCGGCTCGTGACCGGTCCTGCCACCGCCTGCCCGACGGATGTCGCGGCCAGCACGAGGCCCGCCGCGCCGTACGATCCGGTCTGCTGCTCGACGTGCAGCAGGATCGCCAGTGAGGCCATGCCGTTGGGGAAGCGCGCGGTGAGCTGAGCGGCGATCATGCGCCCCACGCCCGGCGTGCGAAGTAGGTCCCGATATCCCGCCACCAGCCAACGATATCCGACACGCCGCGACACGCCGGAGCGTCCTCTCCACAGAAAATCGGATGTCGGTGACCCGGCGTAGCGTCCGGTCTGTGGATGGATTCCGATCCGGCCTCCGCGACCCGCGGGATCTCGCGGTTCGGGGCCGCCGGCGAGGGCTTCCGAACTGTGGATGGATGCGTGGAGAACCTGTGTCGAACCCGTGGAGAACGGTGGAAAACTACAGAGATGTAACTACTAGCCCTTGTGGTCGCACCCAATGTCCGTACCCATATGTAGTATTGAAGTCCCGGCGGGGGGTCTGCCGGGAAGTAACGTTTTGAGGGGAAGAGATGTCGATCACCGTCTACACCAAGCCTTCGTGCGTGCAGTGCAACGCCACCTATCGCGCGCTCGATGCCAAGGGCATCGAATACGAGGTCCACGACCTCTCCGCCGACGCCGACGCTCTCGAGCAGGTCAAGGCTCTGGGGTACCTGCAGGCACCGGTCGTCGTCACCGACGAGGACCACTGGTCGGGCTTCCGTCCCGACAAGATCGACGAGCTGGCATCCCGCCTGGCGTGATGTGACGATCATGAGCGCCGTCGCCACCGCCGCGCCGCTCCTGGTCTTCTTCTCGAGCGTCTCGGGGAACACAGCCCGCTTCATCGACAAGCTGGGCCTCCCCGCCCGCCGCATCCCGCTGCACCGACAGGACGAACCGCTCGTCATCGACGAGCCGTTCGTCCTGGTCACCCCCACCTACGGGGGTGGGCAGGGGAGCGGCGAGGAGAAGGGCGCCGTCCCGAAGCAGGTCATCCGGTTCCTCAACGATGAGCGCAACCGCAGCCTGATCAGGGGAGTGATCTCCGCGGGCAACACGAATTTCGGCGAGTCGTTCTGTCTCGCGGGCGAAATCATCAGCCGGAAGTGCCGCGTGCCGCACTTGTACCGGTTCGAACTCTTCGGCACGCAGGACGACGTCGATCGCGTGAGCGACGGATTGGAACGATGGTGGACAGCACAGTGACCGAGACGGTGGCCTTCAAGACGAACCCGGCATACGAGGGGCTCGACTATCACGCCCTGAATGCGATGCTGAATCTGTACGACGCGAACGGGAAGATCCAGTTCGACGCCGACAAGCGCGCGGCACGTGAGTACTTCCTGCAGCACGTGAACCAGAACACGGTGTTCTTCCACTCCCTCAAGGAGCGCCTGGACTACCTGGTCGAGAAGGAGTACTACGAGCCGGCGGTCATCGAGAAGTACTCGTTCGACTTCATCACGAAGCTCAACGAGTTCGCCTACGGCAAGAAGTTCCGCTTCGAGACCTTCCTCGGCGCGTTCAAGTACTACACCAGCTACACGCTGAAGACCTTCGACGGCAAGCGCTACCTCGAGCGCTTCGAGGACCGCGTCGTGATGACCGCCCTCGCGCTCGCCGACGGCGACGAGAACCTCGCGACCTCGCTGGTCGACGAGATCATCTCGGGTCGCTTCCAGCCTGCCACCCCGACCTTCCTCAACGCCGGCAAGGCGCAGCGCGGCGAGCTCGTCAGCTGCTTCCTGCTGCGCATCGAGGACAACATGGAGTCGATCGCGCGCGGCATCAACTCCGCCCTGCAGCTGTCCAAGCGCGGCGGCGGCGTGGCGCTGCTGCTCAGCAACATCCGTGAGTCCGGTGCGCCGATCAAGCAGATCGAGAACCAGTCCTCCGGCATCATCCCCGTCATGAAGCTGCTCGAAGACAGCTTCAGCTACGCCAACCAGCTCGGCGCGCGTCAGGGCGCCGGCGCGGTGTACCTCAACGCGCACCACCCCGACATCATGCGGTTCCTCGACACCAAGCGCGAGAACGCGGACGAGAAGATCCGCATCAAGACGCTGTCGCTCGGTGTCGTCGTGCCCGACATCACCTTCGAGCTGGCCAAGAACGGCGAGGACATGTACCTCTTCTCGCCGTACGACGTCGAGCGCGTCTACGGCGTGCCCTTCGGCGACATCTCGGTCACCGAGAAGTATCGCGAGATGGTCGACGACCCGCGCATCAAGAAGACCAAGATCAACGCGCGCGAGTTCTTCCAGACCCTCGCCGAGATCCAGTTCGAGTCGGGCTACCCGTACATCATGTTCGAGGACACGGTGAACAAGGCCAACCCGATCAAGGGCCGGATCAACATGTCCAACCTGTGCAGCGAGATCCTGCAGGTGAACACCCCGACCAGCTACAACGAGGACCTCTCGTACGGCCAGATCGGCAAGGACATCTCCTGCAACCTCGGTTCGATGAACATCGCCCTGGCGATGGATGCAGACGACCTCGGCAAGACCGTCGAGACGGCCATCCGGGCGCTCACCGCGGTCAGCAACCAGAGCCACATCGGCTCGGTGCGCTCGATCGAGGACGGCAACGACCGCTCGCACGCGATCGGCCTCGGCCAGATGAACCTGCACGGGTACCTCGCCCGCGAGCACGTGTTCTACGGCTCGGACGAGGGCCTGGACTTCACGAACATCTACTTCTACACGGTGCTGTTCCACGCGCTGCGGGCCTCGAACGAGCTCGCGATCGAGCGCGGCGTCGCCTTCGACGGCTTCGAGGACTCCACCTACGCATCCGGCGAGTTCTTCGACAAGTACATCGACCAGGCCTGGGTGCCCGCCACCGAGAAGGTCAAGGAGCTGTTCGCAGGCAAGCACATCCCCACGCAGGAGGACTGGGCTGCGCTGAAGGACTCGATCCAGAAGCACGGCATCTACAACCAGAACCTTCAGGCCGTGCCGCCGACCGGCTCGATCTCCTACATCAACAACTCGACCTCGTCGATCCACCCGATCGCCTCGAAGATCGAGATCCGCAAGGAGGGCAAGCTCGGCCGCGTGTACTACCCGGCGCCGTTCATGTCGAACGACAACCTGGAGTACTACCAGGACGCGTACGAGATCGGCTACGAGAAGGTCATCGACACCTACGCCGCCGCCACCCAGCACGTCGACCAGGGCCTGTCGCTGACGCTGTTCTTCAAGGACACCGCCACCACCCGCGACATCAACAAGGCCCAGATCTACGCCTGGAAGAAGGGCATCAAGACGATCTACTACATCCGGCTGCGTCAGATGGCCCTCGAGGGCACGGACATGACCGAGTGCGTCTCGTGCATGCTGTGATCGTCCGGTCCGAGAAGAACAAGGAACAAGAATGACCCCCTCTCCGAAGCTTCAGCTGGTCAGTCACGTCGACGCGATCAACTGGAACCGCATCGAGGACGACAAGGACCTCGAGGTCTGGAACCGCCTCACCGGCAACTTCTGGCTGCCCGAGAAGGTGCCGCTGTCGAACGACGTGCAGTCGTGGAACACGCTGACACCCGACGAGCAGCTGCTCACCATGCGGGTGTTCACCGGCCTCACCCTGCTCGACACGATCCAGGGCACCGTCGGCGCGGTCTCGCTGATCCCGGACGCGATCACGCCTCACGAAGAGGCGGTGTACACCAACATCGCGTTCATGGAGTCGGTGCACGCCAAGAGCTACTCCTCGATCTTCTCGACGCTCGCGTCGACGAAGGAGATCGATGAGGCGTTCCGCTGGTCGACCGAGAACCAGAATCTGCAGAAGAAGGCGCAGATCATCCTGGACTACTACCGGGGTGACGATCCGCTGAAGCGCAAGGTCGCCTCCACACTGCTGGAGTCGTTCCTGTTCTACTCGGGCTTCTACCTGCCGATCTACTGGTCGTCCAAGGCGAAGCTGACGAACACGGCCGACCTCATCCGCCTGATCATCCGCGATGAGGCCGTGCACGGCTACTACATCGGCTACAAGTACCAGAAGGGTCTCGAGCAGGAGACCCAGGAGCGTCGCGACGAGCTGAAGGACTACACCTTCTCGCTGCTGTACGAGCTCTACGACAACGAAGTGCAGTACACGCAGGACCTCTACGACGGTGTCGGCCTGACCGAGGACGTCAAGAAGTTCCTGCACTACAACGCCAACAAGGCGCTGATGAACCTCGGCTACGAGGCGATGTTCCCGTCCACCGTGACGAACGTGAACCCGGCGATCCTCTCGGCCCTGTCGCCGAACGCCGACGAGAACCACGACTTCTTCTCGGGGTCGGGCTCGTCGTACGTCATCGGCAAGGCCGAGGCCACCGAGGACGACGACTGGGACTTCTGACCCGGAGCGGTCTCATGGAGGGGGGGGTGGGGGGGGCGCCGCCCCCCCCCCCCCCGGGGGGGGCGGGGGGGCGCCGCGCGGGCCCGAGGGGAGGTGGGGGGCCGCGGGGGCCCGCGGGGCGGGTGGACCCCCCCCCCCCGGGCGCCGCCCCCGTTGACCCCGCTGGTGTCTTTCCCCCGGGGGGTGCTCTCGGGGGGGGGGGGGGGGGGCCCCCCCCCCCCCCGCCCCTCCGTCGTCTCAGCGGGTCGCGCGCTCGAGCCAGCTGCGCAGTTCCGTCGCGAGAGCGACCGGCTGGTCGAGCTGGACGAGATGCCCGGCATCCTCGATCAGCGCGAGCGACGCGTGCGGGATCGCCGAGCGCAGCCGGTGCGCCCTGTCGACGGGAATCCAGGTGTCATCCGCGCCCCAGACGATGTGCACGGGCTCGGTGATCTCGCCGTAGCGCGGCTCGACCGCGTCCGTGAATCGCTCGTCGGCCTGGGCGATCTGCCGGTAGAACGCCGCCTGCCCGGCCTGGCCGAGCCACGGTCTCAAGAGCATCGCGAGGTCGTCGTCGCGCAGGCCGCGGTGGCTCGCGCCGCGTACATACTCCTCCACCACGGCTCGATGGATGCTCGGCGGCAGCTGTGCGAACACATCCGCGTTCGCCTTCACGAGCGTGAAGAACGGCGATCCCCAGGGCGACAGCGCGACGACGTCGACCAGACACAGCGAGCGGTACTCCGCGCCGTGCAGCAGCCGCGCTCGAAGGGCGACGGCGCCGCCGAAGTCGTGCGCGACCACATGCGGCCTGTCGAGTCCCCAATGCCGCAGCAACTCGGCGAACAACTCGCCCTGCACCCCGAGATCCACCGGATGCTCCGCGGCCTTAGACGATCGTCCGTATCCGGGCATGTCCCAGAGGTACACCGTGAAGCGTTGCGCGAGCGCGGCAGCATACGGGCGCCACAGCGCCGAGGACCACGGGGTCCCATGCAGGACGATGAGTGGCGGACCCTCGCCCATGCGCTCCCAGAAGACCTCGCGTCCTCGCCAATGGAACACGTCGTTCGCGTCGCCCGTGCTGCTCATCCCGGCATCCTCGCAGGAAGCACGGACACGGGCACGGTCGCGGTGACCGCTCATCGAGAGCGATTCACGGGGCGCCTCAGTGTTCGATGCGGGAGTGCTCGCCCAGACGGTGCCACGTGCGGTTGTGGTAGACCAGCGCGTCACCTGGCACCCCGGAGTCGACGTCACGCTCGATGTGCGATTGCAGCGCGTGCGCGGCGAACACTGTGGCGGTTCCGGTATCCATGCGATTGACGACTGCGCATCGTACCCAGGCGCGCACGTCGTGGTAGACCGGCTCTCCGGTGACGAGGCGCGACCAGCGGTGCGTCTCGGCGAAGCGATCGACGCCGCTGCTCGCACCGAGCTTCGCCACGTCGATGTCGTGGGTATCCAGAAGATGAACGACGACGGTGTCGGCACGCGCGAGGACGTCGGATGCCGACGACAGCGCCGAGATCGAGAAGATCAGCAGCGGGGGATCGGCGCTCACCGATGAGACCGACGTGGCCGTCAGCGCGACGGGCCCGTCGCCGGCGTCCGCCGTGATGACGGCGACGCCGCCGGGGTGTCCGCGGAAGAGCGACTTGAACTCGTCGGGTGACAGCGAAGCGGAGAAACCGTGCCTCTGAGTCTCGAACTGCGCGATGGCGCTCATCGTGCCAGCTCCTCGCGAACGAGGTTCGCGCCTGCGCTGAGTGCGCTCAGTTTCGCGGATGCGACGTGCCGGGCGAACGGTGTCATGCCGCAGTTCGTGCTGGGGACGAGCTTGTCCGCATCGACGAACTCGAGCGCCCTGCGGAGAGTGTCGGCGACGTCCTCCGGAGTCTCGATCGTCTCGCGCGCCACGTCGATGGCGCCGAGCATGACCTTCTTGCCGCGGAGGAGCTCGATGAGCTCCATGGGGACATGGGAGTGCTGGCACTCCAGCGAGACGGTGTCGATGCGCGACTGCTGCAGGAGCGGGAACGTCTCCTCGTACTGCCGCCACTGCGACCCGAGGGTCGCCTTCCAGTCGTTGTTCGCCTTGATCCCGTAGCCGTAGCAGATGTGCACGGCCGTCTCCGCGCGCAGTCCCTCCGTCGCCCGCTCCAGCGCCGCGACGCCCCAGTCCCGCACCTCGTCGAGGAAGACGTTGAACGCCGGCTCGTCGAACTGGATGATGTCGACGCCTGCCGCCTCGAGCTCTCTCGCCTCCTGGTTGAGGATCGTCGCGAACTCCCATGCCAGCTTCTCGCGGCTCTGGTAATGGGCGTCGTAGAGAGTGTCGACCATCGTCATCGGGCCGGGAAGGGTCCACTTGATCGGGCGGTCGGTGGTCGCGCGCAGCAGCTTCGCGTCATCGACGAACACGGGCCGCTCACGCCGCACTGCACCGACCACGGTCGGCACGCTCGCGTCGTAGCGATCGCGGATGCGCACGGTCTCGCGTCGCTCGAAATCGACGCCGTCGAGATGCTCGATGAAGGTCGTGACGAAGTGCTGGCGGGTCTGCTCCCCGTCGCTGATGATGTCGATGCCACTGCGGATCTGCTCCTGCACGGCGAGGCGCAGCGCATCCCGCTTGCCCTCGAGCAGTTCGTCCCCTTCGAGCTTCCACGGGGACCACAGGGTCTCCGGCTGTGCGAGCCAGGACGGCTTCGGCAGGCTGCCGACGATCGAGGTGGGCAGGAGCGTCTGCATGGTCGAAGATCCTCGGCCGGTCATGCGACTCGAGCGGGGCGCTTGGCGGCCCAGTGCTCCAGGACGCCGCGGTGGGGCTTGATGAAGTGCTCCTCCGTGTACTTGCCCTGGGTGACCGCGAGCTGACTGCGCTCGACGCGGTCGTAGGAGATCTGGGTCCGCGAGTAGTCCTGCGAGTCCAGGCTCGGACGGTAGACCGATGCGGCGGCCGAGTTCGCGTTGTAGATCTCCGGGCGGTAGATCTTCTGGAACGTCTCCATGGTGCTGATCGTGCTGACGAGTTGCAGATTCGAGTAGTCGCCCAGCAGGTCGCCACGGAAGTAGAACGCGAGCGGCGCCACGCTGCCGCGCGGCATGAAGTATCGCGCCTTCAGGCCCATCTTCCCGAAGTACTCATCGGTCAGCGAGTAGGCGTCCTGCTCGTACTCGTCGCCGAGCACCGGGTGGTGGTTTCCGTTTCGCCGGTAGGTCTTGCTCGTCGACACGCTGATGCAGACGACGGGGGACTGCGGGAAGCGCTCCTGGTAGGCGGCCGAGTCGAGGAAGTGCTGGAACAGCTTCCCGTGCAGGTCGCCGAAGTCGTCGGGGACGGACGGCCCGGTCGGGCCGACGCCCGCCGCCGGCAGCACCACGCTGAAGTCGAAGTCCCGCACGAAGGACGAGAAGTTGTTGCCCACGATCCCGTGCTGGCGGATGCCGGTGCGCCGGTCGACGACGTGGGTGTCGAGGACCTCGATGAGCGGGAACTGCCGATCCGCGCCTTCCGCAGTGAAAGTCAGCTGCGCGGAGATGATCTCCAGCTCGACCTCGTAGCGGTCACCGTTCGGGTTGTCCCAGCGCGCGAGATCGTTGAACCGGTTGTTGATCATCGTGAGGGTGTTGCGGAGGTTCTGCTGACGGTGCTCGCCGCGGGCCAGGTTGGCGAAGTTCGTGGTGATCCGGGAGTTCTCCGAGGGGCTGTAGTCCTCGTCGAAGCGGGTGGTGGTGATGCTGAAGGTGAAGTCGTCCGCCATGGTGGCCAATCCTGAGGGTGGGGGCCGCGCTCGGCCTCTGGAAGCAGTCCCTCCATCGTGCGGTAGCCCGCCGGATATCGGGTAACTTGTATCGACTATGCATTCATATAGTGTTTTCCTATGGCTAACGCATCGAGCGGTCTGACCCTGCAGCAGCTGCGGTACTTCATCGAGGTTGCGGCCGAGGGGTCGATCTCGGGTGCCGCCGACGTGCTCTACGTCGCCCAGCCGACCATGTCGGCGGCGATGAAGGATCTTGAAGCCCGAGTGAGCCGTCCCCTCCTCGTCCGCTCCGCCCGCGGGGTCACGCTCACCGATGACGGTGCGGAGTTCCTCGGATATGCACGACAGGTCATCGAGCAGGTGGAACTCCTCGAGCAGCGCTACCTCGGCCGACCACCGTCACGGCGCCTGCTCGGGGTGTCTGCACAGCACTACTCCTTCGCGGTGGACGCCCTCGTGCGGATGGTCAAAGCCACGGAAGCGGCCGAGTACGAGTTCTCGCTGCGAGAGACGCGCACCTGGGACATCATCGAGGACGTCCGGACGCTCCGCAGCGAAGTCGGCATCCTCTACCGGAACGACTTCAACCGCAGGGTGATCGACAAGCTGCTCCGGGACTCGGGGATGGCGTTCCACCCACTCTTCCTCGCCAGCCCGCACATCTTCATCGCCCGGAACAATCCGCTGTCCGCTCAAGCGCGCGTCACACTCGACGATCTCGCGGACCTGCCGCGGCTGACTTTCGATCAGGGGGCGAACAACTCGTTCTACTTCGCCGAGGAGATCCTCTCCACCCTGTCGAGCAGACAGGAGATCCGCGTCGCGGACCGCGCCACGATCTTCAACCTCATGATCGGGGTCGGCGGCTACACGATCTCGACAGGCATCATCAGCGACGAGCTCGATCCGGAGATCGTCGCGATCCCGCTCGACGTCGACGAGCGCATCGAGATCGGTTGGATCGGCCATGCGGCGATCCCGCTCACCGAACTGGCACAGCGCTATCTCGATGAGGTGCGAGCCGTCGTCGCCGGTTTCGGCGTGGAAGTGATCGGCTGATTCGCGGGGCAGCGCCGGGATCCGGCACTGCCCCGCCCCGTTCACCGGGGGATCGACGCGAGACTCGTGATCGTGGCCGACACGGCGTCGGCGAGCTCTCGGCCCTTCACTGCGAAGTGCCGCGTGAAGTACTCGCGGTGCTCGGAGTGCTCGTGGAACTGGTGCGGCGTGAGCACCGCGGAGAACACCGGCACGTCGGTGTCGAGCTGCACGCGCATGAGTGCGTCGACGACGGTCGCGGCGACGAAATCGTGGCGGTAGATCCCGCCGTCGACGACGAGCGCACTCGTCGCGATCGCGTCGTAGCGGCCGGTCTGAGCCAGGCGCTTCGCGTGCAGCGGGATCTCGAACGCGCCGGGCACGCGGTGCACGTCGACCTCTGTGACGCCGAGTTCGGTCAAGCGCTCGAGGAACGCGGAGACCGCCTGCTCGACGATCTCGGCGTGCCACTGCGCGGCGATGATGGCGATTCTGGGCATGGTGGACTGCTCCTTCTGTCCTCTCTCATCCGGACTGTGACCGTCGGCTCCGGAATCGCACCGGATCGGCGGTCCCCACCATGGGGACCGTTCGCGGGCTGGCGCGGACTGGCCGCGACACCGCCGGTGGGGAATCTCACCCCGCCCTGAGGACAGGTCGACGCTATCACCGGGATCGACGACGCTGCTCCCGACGGCGGAGCCGGCATCGTGCCTTTTGTTACGTAACCTGATTTCCCGAGGTTACGCGGCCGCTGGCCACGAAATACCTGCCCTCCTAGCGTGAAGGACATCCCCTTCACCGACCCGAGGAGCACGAGCGTGACCACCACCGTCGACGGCCTGGCCGTGCTGCTGGGGCGGGCCGCTGGGGCCGGCGAGCTGCCCGTTCGTGATGAGGTGCTCGCGCACACCCGCGCGGCTTACACCGCACTCTACGAAGCCCCGCAGGTTCTCCCGACGACGACTCTGCACGCGCTCGCCGCGCTCGTCGCCCGCCATCAGGGCGGAGCCGAGCTCGCCGCGCACCACGCGGCCCTTGCCGACCCGGCCGTGCTCGAGGACGATCGTCCGTTCGACCCGAAGCTCCGCGCGATCATCGAGCACGTCGAGCTGGTCACCGTGTCGCCAGGACTCGTGACCCGCGACGATCAGCTCGCACTGCAGGTCGCCGGCGTCACCGCCGACGAGATCGTGCTGATCAGCCAGGTCGTGGCCTACGAGAGCTACCTGCTGCGCGCGCTGCACGGGCTCGAGGTGCTGGGCGGACGTCGCCCGGCCCGCTATGAAGGCGCCGTCCGCGAGACGGTCGCGCATGGCAGGACGCACACCGCCGAGACACACACCTACCTGGGCAGCGTGATCCCGCAGCACTTCACTCGCGAAGTGCTCGCCTGGGAGCCGTGGGTCCCCGCCATCGAGGTCGCCGACCTGACGGACGAACAGGTGGAGTCGTTCGCGGCCAAGGCCACCACCAACTCCGAGTACTTCCGACTGCTCGCCCGGGTGCCGGCGGTTCTGAAAGCACGGAGCGCCCTCGACAACGCCGTGTTCCTGGGCCAGGACGGGCTCCCGCGCGGGGAGCGCGAGCTCGCGGCCGCCGTCACCAGCAAGGTGAACGGCTGCATCTACTGCGCCTCTGTACATGCGCGCAAGGCGGAGTTCCAGACCAAGCGCGCCGACGACATCGACCGTCTCCTCGCCGTGCAGCTCGAGCGCGACGCTGACGACGTGGCCCTCGGAACCGACACGCTGGCCGAGGGGCAGGACGAGCGCTGGGTCGCCGTCATCCGCTTCGCCGCGCGCCTCTCCGAGCTCACGCCCACGGCGACGCCCGACGACATCGCTGCGCTGCTCGCGGTCGGGCTCGACTCCGACGAGATCTCGGATGTCGTGTTCTCGACAGCGTTCTTCGCGTGGGCGAACCGCTTGATGCTCAGCCTCGGCGAGCCTGCCGTTCCCGGCAGCCGCGTCGAGGCCTGACTCCGCATCCTGCTCGCTCCACCCCGAAGGAATCCCGATGTCGAACGCACTCACCTCCCGTCCTGCGCGGACGATCCAGCTCGCGCTGCTCGCCGGTGCCACGGCCGCGCTGCTCACCGGCTGCGGCACGATCACCCCCGAGGCCCCCGCAGCCGCCGAACAGGACGCCGCCATCACGGTGACCGATGACCAGAACCGCACCGTCACCCTGGACGGGCCCGCCAAGAAGGCCGTCGTGCTGAACAGCTACGGCAACGAGTTCGTCCGCGCGATCGGCGCCGGCGACACCGTCGTCGGCGTGGACAGCGTCTCGCTGGAGCGACTGCCCTTCCTGCCCGTCGACGAGTCTGACGTGATCGCCCAGGGCCTCAACGAGCTCAACTACGAGGCGATCGCCGATCTCGACCCCGACGTCGTGATTTTGCCCCGCAACGCGCCGTGGGAGGAAGCGGCGACGCAGCTCAAGGCGTTCGACATCCCCGTCGTGGTCGCGACGGCGTGGGACTACGAGGTCTTCGACGACACGATTGACCTGCTCGGCGAGGTCTTCGGCAAGGAGAAGGGCGCCGACAAGGTGAAGGCGTTCCACAGCGAGATCACCGGCGTGCTCGACGAGCACCTCAGTGGCGTCGACACGAAGCCGGTGTATCTCGAGACCGTCGACCCGTACCTCACCGTGCTGCCGGGCTCGGGATTCCACGCCCTCATCGAGGCGGCCAAGGGCGAGAACATCTTCTCGGATGCCGCCGGCGGCGATGCGCAGGAGGAGTTGACGGTGGAGCCCGCGGAGGTCGTCGTGCGCAATCCCGCGCTGATCCTGCACGAGTACGAGCCGGCTGCGACGCCAGTGGACCCGGCGAAGTTCGCCGCTACGCGTAAGGAGATCTCCTCCAGGCCCGGATGGACCGGTGTCGACGCCGTCGCCGACGACCAGGTCTACGTCGCCAGCGGCTACGCGACCAGTGCTCTCGCGAAGTCGATCGGTGCGCTCTACCTCGCGAGCTGGCTGCACCCGGAGGAGTTCGAGGACGTGAACCCCGACGACTACCTCGAGCGCTGGATCACCGAGTTCCAGGACACCGACTTCGCCGGTGTCGACGCCTACATCAGCACGCCCGCGGGATCCTGAGCATGACGCAGTCGACACTGCCGACGGACGCTCCGGCGCGGGGGACCGCGCCGGAGCCCGCGTCGTCCGACTCCGAGCGAGCCGTTCCCGTGCTCGCCCCCGAAGAGGGCGAGACGGATGCCGGCACTCGTGACGGCCATCGGCGCCGCACGCTTGCCGACCGTCTGTCCCGTGCCCGCGCGATCACCCTGATCATCGCGGTGGTCCTCACCGTGCTCGCCATCGGCGTCTCGGTGGTCATCGGGTCGGCCGGCATCACACTCGCGGATGTCTGGAGGTCGGTGCAGCTGGCGATCTTCGGCGGCACGCTGCCGGCCGACTTCGCCCGCACCTTCTCGATCATCACCGAGCTGCGCTTCCCGCGCGCGCTGCTCGCGTTCATCGCCGGGGCAGGCCTGTCGCTGGCAGGTGCGCTCATGCAGGGGCTGCTGCGCAACCCGCTGGTGAGCCCGTTCACCCTCGGCGTGTCGCCGGCCGCAGCCTTCGGCGCCGCGCTCGCCATCACGATCTCGGGCGCGACGACCCTGCCCGCGTGGGTCATCATCCTGAGTGCCCTCGGCGTCTCGCTGGCGGTCTCCGCGCTCGTGCTCGGCCTGGCCTCGGCCAAGCGGATGGCGGTCGCCACCCTGCTGCTGCTCGGCATCGCGATCACCCAGCTGTTCGAGGCACTGACAGCCGGTCTGCAGTTCGTGGCCAGCGAGAACACGCTGCAGGCGATCGTGCGCTGGACGTTCGGCTCCGTGAATGACGCCACCTGGAACGACGTGCAGATCGTGGGCGCCATCGTGCTGGTCGCGCTGCCGGTGACGCTCTGGTTCGCCAAGGATCTGAACGCGGTCGCCTTCGCCGGCGACGATGCGGCCAAGAGCCTCGGCGTGAACGTGACCGCGCTGCGGGTCGGACTGATCGGCGTCTCGGTGCTGCTCGCCGCCGTGGTGGTCAGCTTCTGCGGAGTGATCGGCTTCGTGGGCCTGGTCGGCCCGCACATCGCCCGGCTCATCATCGGATCGGATCACCGCTATCTGCTGCCGTTCTCCGTGCTCACCGGCGGGCTCCTGCTGCTCGTGGCCGACACCGTCGGCCGCACCATCCTCGCTCCGGCGGTGATCCCGGTCGGAATCGTCGTGGCGTTCATCGGCGCACCGATCTTCATCAACCTCATCCTCACGCGCAGGAGCAGCCTCCGATGAGCCTCGAGATCACCGACATCGAATTCTCGTACCCCGGTCACAAGGTGCTGAAGGGCGTCTCGCTCGAGGTGCAGCAGGGCAGCTTCTGCGCACTGCTGGGGCCGAACGGCTCCGGCAAATCGACGCTCACGAAGATCCTCGCCGGGGTGAACCGTCCGAGCACCGGACGGGTGCGCTTCGATGGCGTGGACCTGCTGGCGCTGCGTCGCCGCGAGCACGCCCGCACCGTCGGCTATGTGCCGCAGTCCGCCGAGGCGCCGTTCGACCTCACCGTGCGCGAGGCCGTGCTGCTCGGCCGCACACCGCACTACGGCCTGCGGCCAGGGCGCAAGGATTGGCAGAAGGTCGATGACGCCATCGAGCTGCTCGGCCTGACGGAGCTCGAGGGTCGGCGGCTGTCCGAGCTGTCCGGGGGTCAGGCGCAGCGCGCCATCGTTGCTCGCGCGATCGCGCAGGACACCAGGCTGCTGCTGCTCGACGAGCCCACCAGCGCCCTCGATCTGCGGTACCAGGTCGAGACGCTGCAGCTGGTCCGCTGGATCACCCGGCAGCGCGGCATCACCGCACTCATCGCGATCCACGACCTGAACCACGCCGGTCGCTTCTGCGACCAGACCGTCCTCCTCAATGGCGGTCGGATCGTGGCATCCGGCTCCCCGCTCGAGGCTTTCGAGGCGGAACTGCTGCGCGAGGTGTACGGGCTGGATGTCACCGTCGAGGAGCGCGACGGCTACGCCGAGGTGCGTCCCGTCGTGCACGAGCTGGAGTACCAGATCTGATGTCTGTGGCGGAGGGCGCGGAGGCCGTCGACGTCGTCATCGTCGGCGGCGGTCCGCGCGCGGTCGCGACGGTCGAGCGCCTGGATGCGCGGGCGCGAGCGGCGGATGCCGCACCTCTCACCGTCGTCGTCATCGACGCCGTCGAGGTCGGCGCCGGGGCGACCTGGCGCACCGATCAGACCGCGCAGTTCCTGAACAACACCACTTCGGATGCGACGACGATCCACCCAGACTCCTCGACCCCGATCGACGGTCCGCTCGGCGACGGGCCGACCTTCGTCGACTGGGCGCGCGAAGTGAGCGTGAGCGGTGCGCATGAGGTCGCTTGGGTGGTTGCGGAGGCGCAGCGGATCACCCCCGGCTCCTTCCCGACCCGCCGGTTGCAGGGCGTCTACTACAACGACCAGCTGGCACGTTCGGCGGAGCGAGGCGGGGTGGGCCTGACCCGGGTGCTCGGCGCGGTCGTCGATCTCGAGAACGACGGCGACGCGCGGGTCGTCCGCCTCGCCGATGGACGGGAGTTCCGTGCGGGCGCCGTCGTACTCGCCCAGGGGATGGTGCAGGCCGAGGCATCCTCATCAGTGCGTGCCTTCGCCGACGATGCCGCTCGACTCGGGCTGCTCTACATCGATCCGGGCATGCCCGCGGAGAAGCCGTGGCATCTCGTCCCGTCCGGCGAGCCGGTGATCGCGCAGGGGCTCGGCGCGAACTTCTTCGACGTGGTCGCCGAGTTGACCGCAGGCCGCGGTGGGCGCTTCGAACCCGTTGCGGATGATCCGCGCGGGCGACTGCGCTACGTGCCGAGCGGTGCGGAGCCGATCGTGCATGCGGCGTCGAGTCGCGGCGTTCCGTACCGCTCGAAGGGCGACTTCGGCGACGGGCCGATGGTGAAGTACGCGCCGTCGATCGCGACCGGCGAGTGGTTCGACCGGGTGCAGGCGGCGCCGGAGAGCTCCGTCGACTTCGCGGCCGAGGTGTGGCCGACGATCGCCGCCGAACTCGGCTTCGCCTGGCTGCAGGCCGTCGAGGCACGCCATCCCGGCGCAGTGCTCGGTGGTCTGGACGGTGCACGCGACGCGCTCATCCTGGCCGCCGCCGCCGACGCGGCATCCGTCGGCGAGCGCGCTTGGGCCGCTGCCGTTCCGCACACGGATGCCGCGCTCGCCGCCCTCGTCGCCGAGCCGGTGCTGCGGTTCCGCATTGAGGAGCTGCGCCGCCCGACGCTCGGACGGGCCACGCGACACGGCGAGTGGGACGCGCACGTCTCCAGGCTGGTCGAGGACGAACTCGACTCGCTCGCCGATCCCGCGGGCAGCCCGCGTCAGGCCGTGAACCTCGCGATGGGTGCGCTGCGGGGCCGGGCGTCGCGCCTCGCAGTGCAGGGCGTGCTGACGGCGCGGTCGCAGGTGCGCGACATCCAGGGGTGGTTCAATGCCGACGGGCTGTTCCTGGCGAGCGGTCCGCCCGCTTCGCGCGTGCGGGAGGTGCTCGCACTGATCGAGGCCGGCGTCGTCCGGCTGATCGGGCCCGAGACCTGGATCACCGTCGACGAGGAGAGCGGAGCGTTCCGCGCCCGCTCGGCGATCACCGGCAGGGATGTCACCGCCCGGTCGCTGATCGAGACGCGCATGTCCAAGGGCAAGGTCCCGAACACGAGTGATCCGCTGCTGCGGTCGCTGCTCGACCGCGGGGATGCCCGGATCCACACGCTGCGTGACGCCTCGGGAACATTCGAGACGGACAGCGTCGAGGCGATCCCTCGTCAGCACTCGGAGCATCCGCTCTCGCTGGTCGATGCGGTGGGGCGGCCGGATCCGCGCGTGCTCGTGCTCGGCATCCCGGCGAACAGCACGCAGCCCGGCAGCGCGATCGGTGCGGCGCCCGGTGTGCCTTCGCCGCTGCTCGCCGGCGCCGACCGCGCCGCCGCGGTGATCCTCGGCCTGCTCGCCGAGGCGGGTGCGGCTCAGCCGCTCGAGGTGCTCGCGCGCTGAGCGGTACGGGGCGAAGCGAGGCTCAGCTTCTCAGCCCTGGGCGCCGTAGTCCGGGATCTGCTGCAGAGTCCAGGCGTTGCCGTCCGGGTCGTCGAAGGTGACGAACCGGCCCCAGGGCTGCTCGTCCACGCCGTCGGCGGGGACGCCGAGGCTGCGCAGATGGGCCAGAGCCTCGTCGGCGTCCGGCACTACCACCTGGATGCTGTCCTGCTGTCCCGGCTCGAGGTCGCCGCCGATACCGGTGCCGAAGGCGATGGAGCAGGCTGATCCCGGCGGCGTCATCTGCACGAAGCGCAGCTGGTCGTTCACCTGGTGGTCGTGATCCGCGTTGAAGCCGATCTTCACGTAGAACTCCTTCGCCCGGTCCACATCGGTCACCGGTACGTGGATCAGCTCGATCTTCCAGTCCATGTCACACGCTCCTCCGCGGCGGCAGTCCGTCTCCCGCCAGCAACCACACTAGGCACCGCTGCCGACACTTCGACAGGCGCATCGCGTCACGGCGATCGGATGTCGGAGGCGAGGAGGATGCTGGCGGCATGGACTCATTGCGACTCCGCCCCTGGCAGGCCGAAGACCTCGGTCTGCTGCAGGCGGCGAACACCTCGGAGATGACAGCGCATCTGAACGGCCCCGAGACCGAGCAGCAGGTGATCGATCGGAACGCCAAGTACCTGCGGCTGTGGGAGGAGGGTACGGCGAGAACTTTCGTCATCGTCGACGAGCAGGGGCATCCGCTCGGCTCGATCGCGCATTGGGGCGCGGAGTGGCGCGACCAGCCGGTCCGTGAGGCCGGGTGGTTCGTGCTTCCCGAGGCGCAGGGACGCGGCGTGTCCTCCCGAGCGATCGAATTGCTGATCGAGGATGTGCGGGATCATCGCGGCGACGCACGATACCTGACCGCGTACCCCTCGGTCGACAACGCCGCCTCGAACGGAGTCTGCCGGCACGGCGGCTTCGAGCTGATGGGCACGAAGACCGACCAGTTCCGCGGCGCTGATCTGACCTTCAACGAGTGGGTGCTCGACCTGGAGAGCCTGCCTCAGAGTCCCTGATGCGCCGCCCAGCGCGCGCCGGCCGCAGTCGCCGCGCCGGTGATCAGCGCGTCGATCTCTGGGGAGTGCTGCACGTTGAACGACACGTAGGCGCCGCGCCCGCCGGCGACCGGCCGTCCATACGCCTTCGCCGCGAGCATCCCGTCCGGCAGCAGCCGTACGGTGATCGACTGCAGTTCGAAGCGTTCGCCTCGGCGCTCGTCCTGCCAGCGCAGCTCCTGCGGGATGCTGACGTTCAGTGCGAGCGCGCCGATCTCGATGCCGTCGTCCATCCACCGAGGGTACCCGCACCGGAATTGGCTGTCGCGGAGAAGAGCGCGGGAGTAAAATCGCGCCCGAGGGGCACCCGTCGTACGCCCTGATCGCCGTGGCGCTGCGCTGGGCCGGCGTGCGGATGTCGAGGCCCCTTGTTTGGGGATCATCATGTTCGAGAATCTCACGGCCATGGCCGTGCTCCCGGCGAAGGACCTCGGGCGCGCGAAGCAGTGGTGGCGCGACGTCCTGGGACGCGACCCGGTGTTCACCGACGAGATGTCCGGGAACGCGTTCTACGACGTCGGCGGAACCATCGTGCTGGTGTACGCGACCGACTTCGCCGGCACCGCGCAGAACACCGCGCTCACCCTCGAGACCGACGACCTCGACCGGGATGTCGCGGCGCTGCGCGACCGCGGCGTCGTGTTCCACGACTACGACTTCCCCGGTCTGAGGACCGTCGACGGGATCGCCGATCTCGGCGGGGAACGCAGTGCGTGGTTCAGCGACAGCGAGGACAACATCATCGCGCTCGGTGAGCCGACGGCGGAGATGCGTGAGCTCGCCAGGGCGGTCCGCTCCGGCGCGGCGGGGTGACGCTCAGTTGCGGTGCGCGCGGTAGTACGCCAGGAGCGCCTGGGTTGACGCATCCTGCGTGGCCACGGCATCCGCGTCACCCTCGATCGCCGGGGCGATCTGCAGGGCGAGCTGCTTGCCCAGCTCGACACCCCACTGGTCGAAGGAGTTGATGCCCCAGATCGTGCCCTGCGTGAACGTGATGTGCTCGTAGAGCGCGATCAGCTGGCCGAGCACGGACGGCGTGAGCGCCGGCGCGAAGATCGACGTCGTCGGACGGTTGCCGCTGAACGTGCGCGCCGCCACCAGTGCGCCGGTCGTGCCCTCGGCCTCGACCTCTTCCGCGGTCTTGCCGAAGGCGAGCGCCTTCGTCTGCGCGAGGAAGTTCGCCAGGAACAGTCCGTGCACGTCGCGGCCGTCGTCCTGCAGCGGATACGCCGGGTTCACGAAAGCGATGAAGTCGGCGGGGATCAGTCGCGTGCCCTGGTGGATCAGCTGGTAGAACGCGTGCTGGCCGTTGGTCCCAGGCTCGCCCCAGAACACCTCGCCGGTGTCGGTCGTGACGGGGGACCCGTCCCAGCGCACGGACTTGCCGTTGGACTCCATGGTGAGCTGCTGCAGATACGCGGGGAAGCGGCTCAGCTGCTGCGCGTACGGCAGCACCGCGTGCGACTGCGCGCCGAGGAAGTTCACGTACCAGACGTTGAGCAGCCCCATCACGACCGGCACGTTGCGCTCCAGCGGCGTGGTCCGCACGTGCTCGTCGACGGCGTGGAACCCGGACAGCAGCTCGCGGAACGCGTCGCGGCCGAAGGTGATCGCCAGCGACAGGCCGATCGCCGAGTCCACCGAGTAGCGTCCGCCGACCCAGTCCCAGAACCCGAACGCATTCGCGGGATCGATGCCGAAGGCGGCGACCTTGTCGAGCGCGGTCGAGACGGCGACGAAGTGGTGCGCGACGGCGTCCTGCCTGCTCGCGTCGTCGTCGGAGATCGCACCGGATGCCGCGAGGCCGGCCCACAGCCAGTCCCGCGCGAGACGCGCGTTGGTGAGCGTCTCGAGAGTGGTGAACGTCTTCGAGGCGACGATGAACAGCGTCGTCTCCGGGTCGAGGTCGGCGGTCTTCTGCGCGAGGTCGGTGGGGTCGATGTTCGACACGAACCGGGCCTGGATCCCGGCATCCGCGTAAGGCTTGAGCGCCTCGTAGACCATCACCGGGCCGAGGTCCGAGCCGCCGATGCCGATGTTCACGACGTGCGTGACTCGCTTGCCGGTGACACCGACCCAGTCGCCGGAGCGCACGCGGTCGGCGAAGACGTACAGGGCCTCGAGCACCTCGTGCACGTCGGCGTCCACGTCCTGACCGTCGACGACCAGCGTCGGCTCGGCATCGATCGGACGACGCAGAGCAGTGTGCAGCACCGCGCGGTCCTCGGTGGTGTTGATGTGAGTGCCCTCGAGCATCTGCGCGTAGCGCTCCGCGACGCCGGTCTGCTCGGCGAGCCGCACGAGGGCATCCCGGATCTCGTCGGTGACCAGGTTCTTCGACAGGTCGACGTGCAGGTCGGCCAGGTCGAGGGTGAGACGCTCGACCCGCTGCGGATCGGCATCGAACCAGCCGCGCAGGTCGGGCGAGAAGGACTCCCGCAGCGAGGTGAGGTCCGCCCAGGCGGAGGTGCGCGTCGGGTCGATCGGAGCGTTCATCCCCTCACGGTAGCGCGCCCCGGCATCCGTGACATGAACGTTGCGGAGTAGCGTTGTCATCATGAAGACAGTGCCGTTCGGAACCCAGACCGCTCCCGCCGTCATCGCCGGGATGATGCGCATCCCCGACAAGACGGATGCGGAGGTGCGGGAGCTCTACGACACCGCCCGGGAAGCGGGCGTCGACTTCTTCGACCACGCCGACATCTACGGCGGGGCGATGCATGTCTGCGAGGACCGGTTCGCCTCCGCGCTGAACCTCAGCGCCGCCGAGCGGAGCGAGATCACCATCCAGACCAAGGCCGGCATCGTGCCCGAGCACCAGATGTTCGACTTCTCGTACGAGCACCTCGTCGCGCAGGTGGAGGGCTCGCTGAAGGCGCTGCGCACCGACTACATCGACGTGCTGCTGCTGCACAGGCCGGACGCGCTCGTCGAGCCGGAGGAGGTCGCGCGCGCGTTCGACGAGCTCAGCGCCTCGGGCAAGGTGCGCGCCTTCGGCGTCTCGAATCACACGCCCCGCCAGATCGATCTGCTGCGCACCGCGGTCACGCAGCCGCTGATCGCGAACCAGCTGCAGCTGTCGATCACGCACTCGCCGATCATCGCGCAGGGCGTGGCCTCGAACATGGACGGCGCCGTCCAGAGCGTCGTGCTCGACGGCGGCGGCATCGTGGACTACTGCCGCATCAACGGCATCACGATCCAGGCCTGGTCGCCGTTCCAGGCCGGATTCTTCAACGGCGTGTTCCTGGACAACCCGGACTACCCCGAGCTGAACGCCGTGCTCAGGCGCCTGGCCGCGAAGTACGACGTGACTCCGCTCGGCATCGCCACCGCGTGGATCACGCGGCACCCGGCGAACATGCAGGTCGTGCTCGGCACGACCACCCCGCAGCGGGTGGCGGATGCGGCGGCCGGAGCCGACGTCGAGCTCACCCGTCCCGAGTGGTACGAGCTGTTCCGCACCGCCGGACACATCGTCCCGTGAGTCCGATCATCTCCGCGGCCGAGTTCCGCGCTCTCGTCGAGGACGGCGAGGTGCGCGTTCTCGACGCCCGCTGGAAGCTCGGCCGCGACGACGGCCGCGACCAGTACCTCGCCGGGCACGTCCCCGGCGCCGTGTTCGTCGACGTCGAGGGCGAGCTGTCCCGGCATGCGGACCCACGTGAGGGACGCCATCCGCTGCCCTCCGACGACGCTTTCGCGGCTGCGGTGCGCCGTTGGGGCGTGCGCGCAGGCGTGCCGGTGGTCGTCTACGACGACGCCGGGATGCTGGCCTCGTCGCGTCTGTGGTGGGCGCTGCGGCGCGCCGGCTTCGCCGACGTCCGCGTGCTGGACGGCGGCTGGAAGGCGTGGCTCGCCGGCGGCGGGGAGGTGCAGACCGAGGAGGACCAGGTCGAGGCCAGCGACATCCAGGTGGATGCTCCGGGCGATGCGGGTGCGATCGACACGGCCGGAGCCGCTGCATGGCCGGAGACGGGTGTGCTCGTCGACGTGCGCGCCGCCGAACGATACCGCGGTGAGACCGAGCCCATCGACCCCGTCGCAGGGCACGTGCCAGGCGCGGTCAACCTGCCGATCGTGCAGCTGCTGACCGAGGACGGCCGGTTCCGGCCCGCCACGGACATCGCCGCGGCGTTCGACGAGGTCGGTGCGACGGCGGACATTCCGGTGGCGGCATATTGCGGATCGGGCATCACCGCGGCGCAGTTCGCCCTCGCCGGCGCCCTGATCGACCGCGAGGTGACCGTGTATCCGGGCTCGTGGAGCGCGTGGTCGAACCGTCCTGAGCTCCCGGTCGCGACCGGTTCTGCGTCCGAGCCCACGCCTTAGACTGAGGGCATGCCCGTGCTCTCGATTCTCGTCCTCGTTCTGACGGTCGTGGCGCTGATCGACATCATCACCCGCGACGACTCGCAGGTGAAGCACATGCCCAAGCTCGTGTGGATCCTGCTGGTGGTGTTCCTGCCGCTGATCGGCGGCATTCTGTGGTTCGCGATCGGACGGGAGTACCCCGAGGGCGGCATCCGGCTCGGGCGTGAGCGGTCTGAGCGGCCTGCCAAGCAGCAGTCGTCGGCGCCCGTCGCTCCGGCGCATCCGGTGGACACGCGCAGCACCGAGGAGCAGATCGCCGACCTCGATCGCGAGATCGAGGAGTGGCGCCTGCGCGACGAGATCGCCAAGCGCAAGAAGGAGCAGCCGGGCGACGAGGCCTGAGCCTGCTCAGGCAGCGGCCGGCTCGAGGCCGAAGGAGGCACGCACCGCCTCTTCAAGATCCGGGTGTCGGAACCTGTATCCGGCTGCAGTGAGCGTCTCAGGCAGCACCCATCTGCTCTTGAGGATCAGCTCGGTCTCAGTGCGGATGCCGACGGCCCCGAGCTCCAGCATCCACCGGGGCATCGGCGGGCCGAACCGCACACCGAGCACGCCCCGGACTGTCGCCATGAACTCCGCGTTGTCGACCGGGTTCGGCGACGCCGCGTTGACCGGCCCCGAGAGCTCGGGGTGTGACTCGAGGAAGTCGACGATGCCGACGATGTCGTCGACATGCACCCAGCTGAACCGCTGCCGACCCGCACGCGCACCAGGGAAGTGCGCGGTGCCGGCCTCGCGGCGGCGGCGACCCACCGGCCAGGGGCCGTCGTGCTGCGCACCACCGAGTCCGACCCCGGCCAACCGGCGCAGTGTGGCGAGCACGCCGCCGTCTCCCAGCACGATCGTGCTGCGCAGAGCCACGCGGCGAGTCGCCGGCAGAGGGTCGGCGAAGAGCGCGCGCTCCCAGGCCTTGGCGACTTCGACGGAGAATCCGGTGCCGAGCTCGCCATCCGTCTCGGTCATCGGCCGGTCTTCGGCGTGCCGGTAGATCGTCGCGGTGGACGAGTTCACCCAGAGTGCCGGCGGTGCGGCGGCGCCGGCGATCGCCCGGCTGAGCGCGGCTGTCGTGTCCAGGCGCGAGGCGAAGATCTCGGCCCTGTTCTCGGGGGTGTAACGGCAGTTCACGCTCTTGCCTGCGAGGCCGATCACCAGCGCGGCGCCGTCGACCGCCGCATCGATGCCGGACTGATCCGCCCAGGTGAGGTCGGCACCGGAGCGGGAGACGGTCACGACCTCGCGGCCCGCTGCGCGATGGTGCGCAGCCAGGTGCCGGCCCATGAAGCCCGACGACCCTCCTATCACGACTCTGCCACCGCTCATCGTGCGTCCTCCTCGATCCGATAGGCGAATGTCCCGCCGTACTCGTAGACACGGCCGATCAGCGGGCCGTCGATCGTGACCTCGACGCGCTGCGTGCCGGTCGCGGAGTCGTGCGCCTCGCGCAGTCGCACGACGGGCGAGAGGATGCGGGGGACGCGAAGCCTGAGCCTGCCGACCCGCAGACCGACGGCCCGGCTGCGCAGCACCACGGCGCCATCGACCACACTTGCCTTGAAGCTCGCGCTCACTGTCACGGGTTCGCCCAGCTCGTCGATGAGGTGGCCGCTCGGTGCCAGGCTGACGCGGTCGTGCATGGTCCAGGAGCCGCCGGGCAGCCGAAGCATGCGTGCCGCCGTCGCCCGGCCCGCCACGACCCGGTTCTCGACGCGGAAGGGGATGCCGGCGTGCCAGCCGGCGATGAGGACGCCGCGCCGCTGCAGCAGGCGCAGGAAGGGCGCCAGCCACGTGCGCCGCGTTCCGATCCGGTCGAAGACGCCCTCGCCTATGCCCACCTGCCCGGCGCCGACTCCCGAGAAGTACGCCTGCAGCGTCGGATGCAGTTCGCCCAGGTGCGGACCCAGCGCAAGCGCGTACGGGGATGTCATGACACCAGAGTATCGCCTTATTTGAACATGTTCAAGAAAATCGAGCGCGCAGACTCGCGCCCCGCGGCATCCGAAGATGCCGCGGGGCGCGAATCCCGCTGTCAGCGAGTGACCTCGGTGAACCCGTCCGCGGTGAACGCGGCACGGTCCGCCTCGCCGTTGAGCACCACGCGACGGCCGTCGCGCAGCATCACACCGTCGACGAACGCGCCGCGCCCCTGGGTGTTCGGATCGGTGGTGTACCGCCAGCGCAGTTCGTTCGTGCCGGCGGGCAGAGCGGCGGTCGCCTTGCCCCAGTCACGATGGCCCTGGTTGTCGAAGGTGCCGTCGGTCTCGACGGTGCGATCGGGGTACCGCACCGTGTAGGGCACGAGCGCCCAGGTCGCACCGCCGTCCGACGACGCCTCCAGGGCGAAGATGTCGGTCTCCTCCAGATCGGCGAACACGTCGAAGGAGAGCGACAGGTTCCTTCCCGCGGGGACGGCGACCGAGAGCGTGTGCTCCGCGGCATCCTGCGTCCCGCCGAACCACTCCGTCCTGCCCTTCTGCGGCGAGACAGCCAGCGCCTCAGCGAGGCCCTGTGCGATCGCGCGGCGTGACGGGTTGTTGGAGCCCCAGTCACGGCTGGGGTGAACCCGGTTCGTCAGCAGCACTGCGAAGGAGCGCGAGCGGAAGTCGATCACGATCGACGTCCCGGTGTACCCGGTGTGGCCCGCCGTGGTGCCCGAGCTGAGTCCACCCATGTACCAGAGCTGGTTCAGCTCGAACCCCAGGCCATGCGAGTCACCGGGGAACGCGGTGTTCTCATCGGTGATCATCGCCTGCACGGACTTCTCCGACAGGATCCGTTCGCCGCCGTAAGTGCCGCCGTTGAGCATCGTCTGCGCCAGGATCGCCATGTCGTGCGTCGTGGAGAACACGCCGGCGTGACCGGCGACCCCGCCCAGGCTCCAGGCGTTCTCATCGTGCACCGACCCCCAGACCATCCCGCGGGCGGGGGGAGACCTGGTACTCGGTGGCGGCGATGCGCGGCTTCAGGCTCGCATCCGGGTTGTACCCGGTGTCGACCATCTTCAGCGGATCGGTGATGCCCTCTGCGACCAGCACGTCGAGCGGTTTTCCGGTGAGTCGCTCGGCGAGCACACCGAGGGAGATGAGATTCAGGTCGGAGTACTCGTACACCGTGCCCGGCTTGTTCTTCACCGGGACGTCCATCACGGCCTTGATGCGCGACGCCTTGTCCGGATAGTTGCTCCACAGCGGCAGCCAGCTCACCAGACCCGAGGTATGCGTGAGCATCTGCCGGATCGTGATCGTCTCCTTGCCGCCGTTCGCGAACTCCGGGATGTAGCTGCCGTAGGTCGCGTCGAGGTCGACGAGGCCCTTCTCGACCAGCTGCATGATGACGATCGAGGTGAACAGCTTGCTCACCGACGCCATGTCGTAGATGGTGTCCTGCGCAGCCGGAATGCGCTGATCCTCGGGCAGCTTGGTGGTGCCGTCCTTGTACAGCAGCGAATAGCCGGTGGCGTGCTCGCTGACGATGCGGCCCTGATGGCCCATCACCCCGACTGCCGACGCGTACATCGGCTTCGCCGCGGGATCGGTCGGGGCGGCGAAGCCGTCGATGGCCTTCCACGCCGCATCGATCGGCGCCGGATCAAGGCCGACGGCCTTCGGGGTGCTGTCGCGCAGGGTCGTGCTGCTCTTCATGAATCCCTCGAACGGCTGATCGAACTGACCGGTGCGGGCGCGCCCCGTGGCATCCGCGAACGCCGGCGTGAGCGCTCCCGTCGCCAGCAGGCCGGCGGTGGCGAGACCTGCCAGTGCGATCCCGACCCTCCTCGTGCGGCGCATCATCGCGGACCTCCGTACAGCAGGAACGGCTCGGTATCGTCGCGGAACTTCTGCAGCTCGGGCTGCCACGCGGCGATGATCTCCTCGGCGGATGCTCCGGCCTCGAGCTGCTCCTGGAACCGGCCGGAGCCGGTGAGCAGTCCTATCCACCGGCCGCCGTCCCCGCGCCAGTCGAACTCGGCGTAGAGCCGCCGGGCCTCGACGAGCATGTGCGTCGCGACCGCGATCGCGTCGACCTTCGCTGCATCCATGATGTGCACCTGCACGCCGGCGCAGATCACGTTGGCGTTCTTCGAGAAGGTGGGCGTGAAGTACGCCTCGCGGAACTCCACCCCCGCGAGCTTCTTGGCGTTCAGTGCCTGCGCCCAGCGGTAGTCGATGTACGGGGCGCCGATCAGCTCGAAGGGGCGGGTGGTGCCGCGGCCCTCCGACCAGTTCGTCGCCTCGACCATGCCAGTGCCCGGGTACAGCGTCGCCGTCTCCGGCGTCGGCATGTTCGGCGACGGCGGGATCCAGCGGTCGGCCTGGTCTGGTCCGACCATCTCGCGCCGCCATCCCTTCGCCTGCACGACCTGCAGGTCGTCCAGCTTCGCCACGCCCGCGCGCTCCATGAAGGTCGCGTTGAAGAACAGCGCCAGTTCGCCGACGGTCATGCCGTGCTGCTGGGAGATCTCCAGCAGCCCGACGCCTGACGTGAAGCCCTGGCGCAGCACCGGCCCGCGGGCCCTGCCGCCGATCGGGTTAGGGCGGTCGAGCACGACGAAGCGCATGCCGCCCACCTGCGACGCGGCCTGCATCGCCGTCCACATCGTCCAGATGTAGGTGTAGAAGCGCGCACCCACATCCCGGATGTCGAAGACGACGGTGTCGATGCCGGAGGTGGTGAAGAACCCGGCCAGCTTCGTGACCGTCGCCCCGTAGGCGTCGTAGACCGTGACGCCGGTGCGCGGGTCGACGGAGGTCTCCTCCGCCTCGCCGGCCTGGGCGGTGCCGCGGAACCCGTGCTCGGGTCCGAACACCGCCTTCAGGTCGACGCCGCGCGCGACCATGTCGTCGACGATGCTGGTGAAGTCCTCCAGCACGCCGGTGGGGTTGGTGATCACGCCGACCTTGCGGCCGGCGAAGATGCGCCATTTGTCGGATGCCGCGATGTCGGCGCCGGTGCGGATGCGCCGGCCGCCTGCAGCGGACGCCGACGCCGTGCCGGCCGTGGCCGAGGTGCCGGTGATCGCGACGCCGGCGGCCGTGGCCGCGGCGACGCCTGCCGCGCCGAACAGGCCGCGTCTCGAGATGCTCATGTCTGCTTCTCTCCTCATCGTTCCGGGGTCACCAGGTGAGTCCGTGGCCGAGCGGGTACAGGATCTGCGTCGGGTCGGTGCCGGAGTAGATGTCGACGGGCAGCTTGCCGCTCGGGCTGATCTCGCCGGTGATGACCTTCGCCAGCGAGGCGAGTGCGGGCATCGCGTACGAATAGGTCGCGATGTAGTCGTCCACCTCGCCGAGCTGGTTGATGTCGTACGGGGTGCCCACGCCGGCCACGACGAGGTGCGTGTCCGTGGCATCCAGAGCGGCGACCAGCGCCCGCTGCGTGCTCGCGGCCTTGACGCCGGTGGTGAGCACGACAGTGACATCCGCGTCCTGCGCGGCGGCAGCGGCCGCGGTGATCTGCGCCTGCGTCGGAGCGGTGCCCGTCGTCAGCACGGTGGTGGTCGCGCCTCGCGCGGTGAGCTGAGCGGCAAGGTTCTGCCCCGTGCTCACGCCGTACCCGGTGACGAGCACCTTCTTGCCGGTGATGCTGACCGGCAGGGCGCCGTTCTCGTTGCGCACCACGGTGGTGGTGCGGTCGGTGATCTTCTCGGCGGCTCGGAGGTTCGACCGCTTGCCCACCTTGTCCATCACCTTCGACACGTCGACGTTCGGGTGCTTCGTCACGCCCTGGTTGTACTTCATGACCAGGATGCGCTGCACCGACTCGTCGATGCGCTGCTCGGTGAGCCTGCCGGATGCCACCGCGTCCTCGACGGCGCGGTACGCCTCCTGCGGCGCAGCGGGCAGCAGCAGCTGGTCGACGCCGGCCTCGAGGGCACGGACCGCGACCTCGCCGTCGCCGTACTTCTGCCGCACGGCTGCCATCTCGAGGCCGTCGGTGACGATCACGCCCTTGAAGCCGAGGGCCTCGCGCAGCTGGCCGGTGACGATCTTCTTCGACAGGGTGGCGGGGTCGCCGCTGTCATCGAGGGCGGGCATCACGATGTGCGCGGTCATGATCGAGTCGACGCCCGCCGCGATAGCGGCCTTGAACGGCGGCGCGTCGATCTGCTGCCACTGCTCGAGCGTGTGCGTGATCAGCGGCAGGCCGCTGTGCGAGTCGGTGGCGGTGTCGCCGTGTCCGGGGAAGTGCTTGGCAGTCGCGACGATGCCGGCGTCGTCCTGGTAGCCGGCGACCGCTGCGGCGGTCAGACGCGAGACGAGGGCGGGATCGGACGAGAAGCTGCGCACGCCGATCACGGGGTTGTCCGGGTTCACGTTCACGTCGGCGTCGGGGGCGTTGTTCTGCTGGATGCCCATCGCCAACAGCTCCTGGCCGGTGATCGCCGCGGCCCTGCGGGTGTCCTTCGAGCTGCCTCCGGCGCCGAGCGCCATGCTGCCGGGGAACAGAGTCGCGGGGGATCCGATGCGGGTGACGATGCCCTGCTCCTGGTCGGTGCTGACCAGCAGGGGGATGCCGGCGCCGGCATCCGCCGCGGCATCCTGCAGGCCGTTCGAGAGCGTGGCGACCTGCACCGGGTCGGTGACGTTGTCACGCGCCGAGAACAGGATGAAGCCGCCGGGCTCGTACTCCGAGATGATGCCGGCCGCGTCGGGCTGTCCGTACAGTGCGGTGTTCCGCGCATCCTGCGTCGTGGCCGTCTGGCCGTACGCGAACAGGATGAAGAGCTGCCCGATCTTCTCCTCCAGCGTCATCGACGCCAGGATGCGGCGGGCGTACTCGGCGGCTCGATCCTTGGCGTGCGAGGCGGACTGGCCGCCCGTCGCCGGTGGGGTCTCCGCTGTCGCCGCTGTGACCGGGGCAAGCCCGACCGCCAGCGCGAGCGCCGCGGCGGTCGCGACCGACCGTCGGAAAGATATGTTTCGCATGACGCCACTCCTCGTTGAGTTTCGTCCCCAGCTTCGCCCACCCCAGGGCGTCGCCAGCCTAGCCCTCTCAGACCCGTTCTGAATAGGGGGCTAACTATTTCGGTCGCTCAGTCGCCCTTCAGTCGCACCTGTCGCTCATGCCCCGTCTCGGAGAGCTCGGCGATGTCGTCACGCGACTTCAGGAAGTCCGAGAACGACCGATAACCCAGCGCCTTTTCGCTGAAAGACGGGTCCATGCGGCGCATCTGGGTCTTGATCGTCGAGCTGTGCAGCCACTCGTCGGCGTCGGCCTTGTCGTGCCCCAGGCGCAGTGCACGGATCAGCAGCGCGGATGCCTCGATCTGCTCCTCGGAGGTCAGATCGACGTCGTCATCGACCGGTGCGGCCGGTGCCTTCTTCGTGTTCCTGCGCTTCGCTGCGGGCTTCTGCGCGGGTTCCGGATCCGAATCTTTTGTATCGGATGTTGCGGGTTCGGTCGCCTGCGGGGCATCCGCCTTGGGGGCGCTGCGCGGCTTCGCCGCGCGCTTCTCGATGATGAGTCTGTCGACGCCGGGCAGCGAGTCGTAGGACTCGAACTGGTCGCACGCGGCGGCCAGCGACTTCGCCGTGGAGCCCGCGACCCCGACGCCGATCACGTAGCGGCCGAGGCGCTTGCAGCGCTGCGCGAGCGGCACGTAGTCGCTGTCGCCGGCGACGATCACCACATGGGTGAGGTCGGGCAGCCGGAACATGTCCTCCACCGCGTCGACGGCGAGGCGGATGTCGGCGCCGTTCTTCGCGTACGCGGCGGCCGGGAACAGCTGCACCAGGTCGACCGCACGGGCGACCAGCTGCGAGCGGTACTCGGCGTTCACAGGCGACGACCAGTCGGCGTAGGCGCGAGTGAGCACCAGGGTGCCGAACGACGACGCGTAGTCGATGATCGCGCCGACATCGATGACGGCGCGGCTCAGCCGCTCGGCCACCTCGGCGTCGTGCGGGTCGTCGGCGATGCGCTGCCGGTCCTTCGAGTAGGCGTTGCGGCCGTGCACCCGGTCGTACCAGGAGATGACGATGTTGTCGAAGTCCAGGTAGACCGCGACGCGGGCATCCGTCTCGTCAGCCATCAGGCCTGCTCCTCTCCGGGGTAGCGCACCCCGATCTGGCGGCGGATCTCGTCCAGCGCGCCCATGATCTCCACCGTCTCGGCGATCGGCAGGATGTCGCCGGCGAGGTTGCCCTCGGCGACCAGGCGTTCGGCGGCGAGGGCCTCGAACTGCATGCCGCGGCCGTCGATCTCAGTGCGGTACTCCTCGAGCACCTCGCCGTCCGTCCCGACGACGCGGAACGAGGTCGCGGAATAGAACACCCTGTCGATGTCGATCCGGGCATCCGTGCCGACGATCGCCGCGGTGTTGGGCCCTGCGGCCCGCGACGAGGACAGGCTCGTCGAGACCGCACCGCCCGCGTGGGTCATGACGGTCGCGACCTCGGCATCCGCCCCGGTGTCGAGAAGACGTCCGGATGCCTGGATGCTGGTGGGCGCGCCCAGCACGTCCCAGATGAACGAGATCGGGTAGATGCCGAGGTCGAGCAGCGCGCCGCCGCCGAGCTCGAGCGCGTTGATGCGGTGCGAGGGGTCGGTGGGAAGGCTCTGGGTGTGGTCGGCCATCACCGCGCGGATCTCACCGAGAGTGCCGGCCGCGATGATCTCGCGGATGCGCACCATGTGCGGCAGGTAGCGGCTCCACATCGCCTCCATGGCGAGCAGGCCCTTCTCGGCGGCGAGGGCCTGCAGGTCCTCGGCCTCGGCGCGATTGACGGTGAACGCCTTCTCGACGAGCACGTGCTTGCCGTGCTCCAGCGCGAGTCGGGCGTTCGCGTGGTGCATCGGATGCGGGGTCGAGACGTAGATGATGTCGACATCGGGGTCGGCCACGAGCGCCTCGTAGGAGGCGTGGGCGTGCGGGATGTCGAAGGCCGCGGCGAAGGCGTCCGCAGACTCCTGCGAGCGGGAGCCGACGGCCCTGACATCGAGGCCCGCGGTGCGGAGATCGGAGGTGAAGGCGGTCGCGATGCCGCCGGTGGCGAGGATTCCCCAACGCAGTCCAGTCATGGTTTCAGCGTAGCGGGGCGCCCTTCGTCTCGTCGCTGCGCTCCTCGCTCAGGAACCGGACCCTGAGCGAGCGAAGCGAGACGAAAGGTCGGAGTCCGAGGGCCCGACACCCCCGGACTCCGAGTCAGAGGAGCGCGAGCGCGCGCTCGAGATCCGCGATGAGGTCGGCGGGATCCTCCAGGCCGACCGAGACGCGGATGGTGCCCAGCGAGATACCGGCGGCGGCGCGCTGTTCGGCGTTCAGATGGTTGTGCGTCATCAGCGCCGGGTGCGCGACGATGCTGCGTGCGTCGCCGATGTTCGCGATCAGACGGAACGTCTGGAGCCCGTCGATGAGTCGGGCGACCCGCTCGAGCTCGTCCTCGTCGCCGTCGGGAGCGAGGTCGAAGGAGAACACCGAGGGCACGCCGCGCGGCAGGTAGCGTCCTGCGAGCCCGTGCCACGGGTTCCCGTCGAGGCCGGGGTGGTGCACGGCGGCGACCTTGGGGTGGTCGGCGAGGTGCTCGGCGATCTTCAGCGCGGAACTGCTCTGGCGAGACACTCGGAGATCGAGCGTCTCGATGCCCTGCAGGATCTGCCATGCGTTGAACGGCGACAGCGCCGGGCCGAGGTCGCTGACGTACTTCGACTTCGCCAGCACGGTGAACGCGCGGGTCGGACCGAACTCCTCCCACGGCACCACATCGCCGAAGCGGTGCTGTGCCCGGGTGAACTGCGGCCACTTCTCGGGCTCCGCGCCGAAGTCGAAGCTGCCGAGGTCGACGACGACGCCGCCGAGAGAAGTGCCGTGTCCTGCGAGGAACTTCGTCGCCGAGTGTACCGAGAAGTCGGCGCCGTGCTCGCCCGGGCGGATCAGGTAGGGGGTGCCGACGGTGTTGTCGATCACGAGCGGGACGCCCGCCTCGTGCGCGATGTCGGCCACCAGGCGGATGTCGAGCACCTGAGCGATCGGGTTGGCGACGGACTCGGCGAAGAACACCCGGGTCTGCGGCGTCACGGCTGCGCGCCAGGCATTCGCGTCATCCTGGTCGACGAACGTCGTCGTGATGCCGAAGTCGTCGAGGGTGTCCTGCAGCAGGTCGACCGAGCCGCCGTAGAGCTGGTTGGCGGCGACGATGTGGCCGCCGCGGCCGGCGAGGGCGAGCAGCGTGATCGCGACGGCTGCCTGGCCGGAGGCCACGGCGACCGCGCTGACGCCGCCCTCGAGCGCCGCGACGCGCTCCTCGAGGATGAGCTGGGTCGGGCTGGAGTTGCGGCTGTAGATGATGCCCGACTTGCGCAGCGCGAACAGGTCGGCCGCCTCCTGCAGACTCGCGAACTCGTAGGCGGCGGTCTGATGGATCGGCGGCACCGCGGTGCGGTGCGGCGCCCCGGCCTCGAAGCCGTGCTGCACCTGTGCGGTCGCGAAGGAGGCAGCGGCGGAGACGGTGTCGGGGGAGGTCATCCCCCTATCTTCGGAGATCGGCCGGTCACGCCCCCGGCATGTGTCGAACTGTTGCAGTCCCGGGAATGGACCAGCGGATCAAGGGATCAGGACGATCTTGCCCTGCACGGCGCGGGACTCGACGAGCTCGTGCGCGCGGGCGGCTTCGGCCAGCGGCAGCTCGGGTCCGAGCTCGACGGAGAAGTCGCCGGCGACGAGCAGGTTGATCGTCAGGGGGAGCGCCTCCGCGCGCCAGGAGAGCTGCTCCTCGGTCAACGGCTCGGGGCTGCCCCCCGAGTACGCGTGGATGCCGAAGGACGCGGCATCCGGTCCGCGGACGATCGTCGCGATGCGATCGCGGTCGGCGACGAGGGCGAGGGATGCCTGGATCGCCTCATCCGTGCCCGCGCAGTCCAGCACGACGTCGACGCCCTGCGGGGCGGCTTCGCGCACCCGCTCCTCGAGCCCGTCGCCGTAGGCGATCGGGATCGCGCCGAGCTCGCGCAGCCGATCGTGCCTGGCGGGGCTCGCGGTGGCGACCACCGTCGCGCCCCACAGCACGGCGTACTGGATCGCGGCCTGACCGACCGATCCCGAGCCGGCGTGCACGAGCAGAGTCTCGCCCTTCACGACTCGGAGCGAGCGCAGTGACTGGTACGCGGTGCCCACGGGGATCGCGATCGCCGCGCCCTCTGCGGCGGTGACGCCGTCGAGCAGATGCGCGAGATGGGCCACAGGCACGGCGAGCTGGCTGGCGTAGGTGCCGAGGGTGTCGCGGATCGCCACGCGGTCGCCGACGGCGAATCCGCTCACGCCCGCTCCCACCTGGGCGATCGTGCCCGCGCCGTCGAAGCCGACGTGCCGGGGCTCGGTCAACGGCGGCAGCGGACGGCCACCGCTGCGCTGCTTGGCGTCGATCGGGTTCACGCCGGCCGCCTCGATGTGCACCACGACCTCGCCCTCGCCCGGAACCGGATCCGGCACCTCCACGAGGCGGAGGACGTCAGGTGAGCCGATTTCCGAGAACACGATCGCGCGAGCCATGCACCCAGGCTAACGCGGCGCTCCACGGCCGTCGCCGCCCCTATCATCGGAGAATGACGACGGCGCGACGACGAGGCATCCTCGCCGTCGTCACCGCGATCGTGCTGCTCGCGCTCGGCGCAGGAACCGCAGCCGCGGTCGGAGACGCGCTGGGCATCCGTGTCGAACAGTCCTCGCCGATGGATCCTGCGGCCGCGGCGGCTCGACCGGTCGCCGACCCGGTCGCTCCGCCGAGGATCGACGTGTCGGATGTCCCCGACTCCGAGCGCGTCGCGGTCGCCGTGGACGAGCTGCGCGACGCGATCGCCGATGCCGGCGCGACGGCGGGGGAGGCCACGCTCGCCGTCGGTGCCGCCGCCGAGGGCACCGACGACGCGTACGCCATCACCGGGGATGCCGCGGCGCTGACCATCCGCGCGACGACCGAGGCAGGCACGGTCCGGGCCGTCTACGACCTCGCGGCCCAGGTGCGCGCCGCGAAACCGCTCACCGACCTGATCGGTGCGCATGACGCTTCCCGGCTTCCGCTCCGGATGACCGATCTCGGTGCCGTCGGCGTGACACCCGACCCGGCCGAATGGGAGTCCGGCACCGACTACTCGCACGCCTCAAAGGCCTTCGCGGACGTGTTCACGCCGGATGCCCCCTACATCGATCGGACCGCGCTGGCGGCGGCCTACGACGACTTCGACGTCTTCCTGCGGCACTCGCTCGCGAACGGGTTCAACGCGGTCGCGTTCCCCGGGTTCGTGGAGTTCGTCACGTTCGACGGCGTCCAGGGCGGCCCGGTCTACGCCGAGGGAGACGAGCACCGCGCCAAGGCGATCGCCATGCGCGAGGCGTTCGCGCCGTTCTGGGAGCGCGCCGATCAGCTCGGCGTCAAGGTGTTCCTGCGCACCGACATGCTCGCCCTCACCGGCCCACTCGAGCGGTACCTGAAGGGCCGGTTCGGCTCACTCGACACCGAGGACCCTGAGCTGTGGGACGTCTACACCGCCGGCCTCGACGAGCTGTACGACGCCGTTCCCGCGCTGGACGGCGTACTGATCCGCATCGGCGAAGCGGGCACGGTGTACGACGTGGAAGGCTGGGACTACTACTCGTCCCTCAGCGTGACCACCGTCGACGCCGTGCGGACGATGCTCGAGGCGTTCACGTCTCAGGCGGAGGCTGCCGAGCGCGAGGTCGTCTTCCGCACCTGGTCCGTGGGGATCGGCGCCGTCGGCGACATGCACACGAATGCCGATTCCTACCAGGCCGTGCTCGGCGGGATCGACTCGCCGGCGCTGATCGTCTCGACCAAGTACACGCTCGGCGACTTCTACACCTGGCTCCCGCTGAACGACACTCTCGAGCAGGGCACGCAACGGCGCATCATCGAGTTCCAGAGCAGGCGCGAGTTCGAGAACTTCGGGTCCTTCGCGAACGATCTCGGCGCCGAGTACCAGCGCGCCCTGCAGCAGCTGCTCGCCGCGAACGGGAACATCGACGGCGTGTGGGTGTGGACCCAGGACGGTGGACCGTGGCGCGCCGGCCCCATGACTCTGTACCTCAAGGCCGGGTTCTGGCAGCTGTACGAGCTGAACACGCAGGTCGCTGCATCCCTGGCCCGCGATCCGTCGACGGACGTCGCCGAGGTGACGGCCGACTGGGCTCGGGAGTGGCTCAGCACAGACCCGGAGACGGTTCACGCGATCACCTCTGCGATGGCGAACTCGCGCGACGCGATCGCACACGGGATGTATGTCGCCCCGTTCGCGCAGCAGCGGGTGTTCGCCATCGGCCTGGAGCCGCCGCCGATGATGTGGATCTTCGAGTGGGACATCCTGACGGGTGATTCCGCCGTGCTCGATGTCATGTACTCCATCGTGCGCGACAGCGACGGCGGCATCGACGGGGCCATCGCGGACGGCGAGAAGGCTGTCGCGACCGCGGAGAGCATGCTCGACACCGTCTCGGCGACGGATGCCGCGACCTGGCGGTCGCCGGAGATGCGCGACGACTTCATCGGGGCGCTGGCCTACGAGGCGGACACGCTGCGGATGCTCACCGCGTATCGCGCGCTGATGCTGCACCAGGGCCAGTGACACGCGACCCTCTCGCCCGCCGCGCATGCGATGTGGGAGGCCGACCGGGCGAGGTTCGAGAAGCTGGCCGCAGCGCACCTGAAGACCTATGGCAGTGATCTCGATCATCCCGCGCTCAACCTCACGGCGGCAGAGTCGGGCATCGAACGGACCGCGCGCGACGACACGATGGCGTGGCTCGCGCGAGGGCTGCTCGTGCTCGCGATCGCGTGGGTGATCATCGGGGTGCTGGCGGCACGCACCCGTCTGGTGCGCCGCCCGGGCGCCGTCGCCGCCCGTGCGACCTGGGTCGCGGCGACCAGACCGTGGCGAGCACGGGAATCGGCACTCGGCCTGGTCGATCTGGACCGATGGCTGCTGTTCCTCGTGCCGGCGGCCCTGCTCGTGGCGACGCGCGCCGTGCAGACCTCGTTCCTGTCCTGGACGCATCTGGCCGTCGTACTCGGAGCATGGGTGCTGTTCGCGCTGATGATCCGCCTGTTCGTGTGGCGGCACTCGCCGTGGCCGGTGATCGCTGCGGTCGGCGGGGTCGTGGTGCTGCGCTGCATCCTGACGCTCTTCGCACTGTCGTTCACCGGACCGGGCGGCTACTGGTACGCGTTCTGGGTTGAGCCGGTGCCCCGCACCGCATATATCGCGGTCGCTTTCGCGCTGTTCCTCTGGGTGTTCGTCGCGGCCGGCTGGGCGCTCTCGGCCCAGGTCGGGGCGCGCCGCGCCACCGGATACGTGCTCGCGTCGGCGGGTGCCGGGCTGCTCGTGCCGTCCGTCGTCATCGGGTTCATCGGGCTCGAGGCGGCGCTCACCGTCTGGAACGACGAGATGGGCCTGCTGCCGTGGGGGCTCGCGCGCATCCTCGGCATCACCACGTACCTGGGGATTCCGGTCGAGACGCCCTGGTTCGCCGCGGGCTTCGCCGCCGTGCTCCTGCTGGCGGGGGTGCTGCTCGCACTGCCGGGGCGGCGGGTCAGCGCTGGGCCAGCGCCTTCGTGATGCGCTGAGGCGAGACCGGCTGCGCGGTGCCGAGACGCTGCGCGAACAGGCTCACGCGGTACTCCTCGAGCAGCCAGCGCACGTCGACGAGATACGCGGGGGCGTCGGCCGGGAGGGGCACCGCACCGCCGGCGTCGGCGAACAGCGCAGCCATGCGCTCGTACTCGGTCATCCGTGTACGGTCCTTGCGCGGAGCATCCGCGAGCCCGCGCAGCCGCTCGACCATGCCGTCGAGGTAACGGGGCAGGTGCGCGAGCTGCGCCAGCCCTGTCTCCGAGACGAATCCGGGATGCACCAGCCCGCTCAGCTGTGCGCGGATGTCGTTCAGCGGAGCGAGCAGAGCCAGCGAGTTCTCCTTCTTGATGCCGCGCTCCACGTCGCGCGACTTCGTGAGGATGCGGGCGACGAGCGACACGCATGCGAACAGCTCGTCGACCAGCGCCGCGTTCACGGCATCCCGCACCCGCGCGAACTCCGCCTCGGAGCGCACGACCCCGCCCGGTGCCGCACGCTCGATGAGGGCGCGCGCGACAGCGTTGCGGCAGTCCTCGATGAGCGCCTGCACGTTCTGGTAGGGGGATGCCGCGAGCGCGAGCTTCTCCGGAGCTGTCAGGTGCTCCTGCACATAGGACGACGGCGAGGGCACGTTCAGCAGCACCAGGCGCAGCACGCCGTCGCGGGTCGCCGCAGCCGCGGCATCCGCCGTCGCCTCGACGCGCAGCGCGACCGCCCTGCCGGTGTCGACCAGCGCGGGGTAGCCGCGCACGATCCCGCCTGCGACCTTGGTGTCGAGCACCTCCGGCAGGTCTCCGACATCCCAGGTGGTGATTCCGTCGCGCTCGATCGGGCCGCGAGCGGAGGCTGCGGCGACGGATGCCGCCGCAGCCTGGGGCGTGCCGCTGCGGCGCCCCTTCGGCTCGTCGCCGCGCGAGATCTGCCGCGCGACGCTCTGCCTGGCGCGACCGGCCAGCTGGTCCTGCAGTTCGCCGAGGTCGCGGCTCGAGCCGACCACGCGGCCGCGCTCGTCGACGGCGCGGAAGTTCATCCGCAGGTGCGACGGCACCCGCTCCATCTCGAAGTCCGCCGCCGACACCTTCTGGTTGGCCAGAGGCAGGATGCGCCGGGCGAGCGCCTCCACCAGGGAGAGCGGCGGCTGCCCGGTGTGCTTCTCCGGCCCGGCGTCCGCCAGCTCGACGCCGAACTTCTCGGCCCAGTCCGCAGCGGGCACGACGTGCCGGCGGATCGCCTTCGGCAGCGCGCGCAGCAGCGCGGTGATCAACTCGGCCCGGAGCCCTGGCACCTGCCAGTCGAAGCCGGTGTCCTGCACCTGCTGCAGCAGCGCCAGCGGAATGACGACGCTCACGCCGTCGTCGGGCGCGCCGGGCTCGAACCGGTACGCCAGGCCGAGCACCTGATCACCCTGCGGCCAGCGCGTCGGGAACTCGCTCTGATCCGCGCGCTCGTCATCATCGACCAGGTCGCTCTCGCGCATCACCAGAAGCTTCGGGGTCTGTGCGAGGGCCTCGCGCCACCACGTCTCGAAGGAGCGCACGTCGTATACGTCGGCAGGAATACGTTCGTCGTAGAAGCGGAACACCGCCTCATCGCCGGCGAGGATGTCGCGCCTGCGCTCGCGCTCCTCGAGCTTCTCCAGCCGGCGACGCAGCTCTGCGTTGGCGCGCCAGAACGCGCTCACCCGCTTGTCGATCCTGGACGGATCCCACTCGCCCTCGACGAGGGCGTGCCGCACGAACAGCTCGCGGGCGCCGGGGCGATCGATGCGGGCGAACTGCACGCGCCGACGCGGGATGATCTCCACGCCGAACAGCGTCACCTTCTCGGACGCGACGGCGGCGCCGGCATCCTTCGACCAGTGCGGTTCGGAGATCTGGCGCTTGGCGAGGTCGCCGGCGAGGGCCTCGGCCCATGCCGGATCGATCTGAGCGACCGTGCGCGCGAAGGTGCGCGAGGTCTCCACGATCTCGGCGGCCATCACGGCAGGCGGCGACTTCTTGCGCAGCGCCGATCCGGGGAAGATCGAGAACCGGATCCCGCGCGCGCCGCGGTACTCGGCGATGCGGCGCTTGCCGTTCTTGTCCTTGTTCTTGTTCTTGTTCGCGCTCGGGCTGGCGGTGCGCTCGTCGAGGATGCCGATCTGCGAGAGCAGGCCTGCGAGGATCGCGCGGTGGATGGCGTCGCCGTTGCCCGCACCGGTCGTCGGGCGCCCTTCGTCTCGCTTCGCTCGCTCAGGAACCGGTGACTGGGGCTTCGATCGCTCAGGAACCGGGCTCTTCACGAGCGTCCGCAGCTGCCGGTGCACGTCGAACCACTCCCGCACGCGCACGTAGTTCAGGTGCTCGCTGCGGCACATCCGCCGGAACGCGCTCGACCCGAGCTCCTTCTGCTGCTCGCGCAGGTGGTTCCAGAGATTCAGCAGGGTGAGGAAGTCGCTGGTCGGGTCCGCGAAGCGGGCGTGCATACGGTCTGCCTCGTCGCGGACACCCTGCGGTGCCTCCGCCGACGGTCGCTCGCGCACGTCCTGGATCGAGAGCCCGGCGACGATCGGCAGCACGTCGTGGGTCACCCCTGTGCGGGCCGCCTCGACGAGCATCCGGGCGAATCGCGGGTCCATCGGCATCCGCGCGATGTCGCGGCCGATGCGGGTCAGCCGCGGTGCGCCGTCGCGCGAGGCGACGACCGCGCCGAGCTCGCCGAGCAGGTCGAGCGCGGCCTTGACGCCGCGCGAGTCCGGCGGAGTGAGGAACGGGAACTCGGCGATGTCTCCGAATCCGAGGGAGAGCATCTGCAGCACGACCGAGGCGAGCGAGGTCCGCAGGATCTCGGGTTCGGTGAACTCGGGCCGCTTCTCGAAGTCGTCCTCGCCGTACAGGCGGATCGCGATCCCGTCGCTGGTGCGGCCGGCGCGACCGGATCGCTGGTTCGCGGATGCCTGGGAGACGGCCTCGATCGGCAGGCGCTGCACCTTCGAGCGATTGCTGTATCGCGAGATGCGGGCGGTGCCGGTGTCGACGACGTATTTGATGCCGGGCACCGTGAGGCTGGTCTCGGCGACGTTCGTGGCGAGGATGACGCGGCGTCGCACGCCGGCGACCTTCGAGGGCTCGAAGACCCGGTGCTGCTCGGCGGCGGAGAGGCGGCCGTACAGCGGCAGCACCTCGACCGGCGCCGTCTGGGAGCGGTACGCGGCCCGAACAGCCTCCGCGGCGTCGCGGATCTCGGCCTCGCCGGGCAGGAACACCAGCACGTCACCGGCCGGCTCGCGGTCGAGCTCGCGCAGCGCGCCGACGATCGCCGTGACCTCGTCGCCGGGCTCAGGATCGGTGGGCGTGTCCTCCGCCTCATCCACCAGCGGTCGGTAGCGGATCTCGACCGGGTAGGTGCGACCGGAGACCTCGATGATCGGGGCGGGCTTGCCGGAAGGGTCCGAGAAGTGCGCCGCGAAGCTCTCCGGATCGATCGTCGCCGAGGTGATGATCACCTTCAGGTCGGGGCGCTCGGGCAAGATGCGGTGCAGGTAGCCGAGCAGGAAGTCGACGTTGAGGGAGCGCTCGTGCGCCTCGTCGATGATGATCGTGTCGTAGCGCCGCAGCAGCCGGTCGCGGTGTATCTCGTTGAGCAGGATGCCGTCGGTCATCAGCGCGATGCGGGTGGCATCCGAGACCTGATCGGTGAATCGCACCTTGTAGCCGACCAGGTCGCCGAGTTCGACGTGCAGCTCCTCGGCGACGCGCTCCGCGATCGTGCGTGCGGCGAGCCGGCGAGGCTGGGTGTGCGCGATGCGCTCACGGCCCAGCTCGAGACAGATCTTCGGCAGCTGGGTGGTCTTGCCCGATCCGGTGGCCCCGGCGACGATCACGACCTGGTGGTCGCGGATGGCCTCTGCGATCTCGCCCCGCGCGGCCGAGACCGGCAGCTCCGGGGGATAGACGATGACGGGCGAAGACATAGCCCTCCATCGTATGCCGAAGTCGGGGGAGGGGATCTTCTCCAGCCCTTGACATGCAAATCAGTTTGCCGTACAAAGTTGTTTATGAACAGCGACAACGACAACGACGAGGGTGAGGACGTCGCCCTCTCGCCGGAGCAGATGCTCTCCCTGGTGCAGGACCAGCAGCGCACGGTCACCGGGCGAATGGCGGGTTTCGTGCCCTGGATCCTGGTCGCCTGGGGCATCGCCTGGCTCGTCGGCTTCCTTCTGCTCTGGGTCGATGCGAACAATCATCCGCAGGATCCGACGCCGTCGGTCTGGGCGGGTGTCGCCTTCGCCGTGCTGCTGATCGCCGCCGGTCTCGTCTCGATGGTGCTCGGCATCCGCTCCGGTCGTGGCCTGCGCGGCACGCGCGACAGCGCGATCCTCGGGATCGTCTACGGCAACACCTGGTGGGTGGGCAGCGCGGGGATCGTCGTGATCGGCCAGGCACTGGTGATGCGAGGGATGCCGGATGCGCTGCTCTCGGTGTACTACCCGAGCGCCTTCATCGTCTTCGCCGGGATCATGTACATCATGTCCGGTCTGATCTGGCGGGCGTATCCGATGGCCGCGCTCGGCCTCTGGTCGGTCGCGATCGGTGCGATCGGAGCGCTGCTTCCGGTGCCGGGAAACTACCTGCTCTTCGCGTTCGCCGGGGGTGGCGCGTTCCTGCTGATGGCGGGTTGGACGGCGTGGTGGGTGCATATCGCCCGCAGTCGGGTCGCGAGCCTGGAGGGGCGCCGTGCCTGATCTCGACCCCGTCATCCACGCCCAGGCGCGGCTGCGCATCGTCGCCGCTCTCGCCACGCTCGAGAAGGACGATCAGATCACCTTCCCTCGGCTGCAGGAGGTGCTCGACATGACCGCGGGCAATCTCTCAACGCACCTGCGAAAGCTCGAGGACGCCGACTACGTCACGGTCGAGAAGACGCACAAAGGCCGCACGCCCGTCACCTACATCGCACTCACCACGAGGGGCCGTCGGGCCTTCGAGGACTACACCGCGCAGCTGCGCGACCTGCTGGGAGGAACGACATGACACTGGCAACGTTCGATCACGTCACGCATCGCTTCGGTGCCCTGACCGCCGTCGATGACGTCACGCTCGAGATCCCCGAGGGGCAGATCCTCGGGCTGCTCGGGCCGAACGGCGCGGGCAAGTCCACGCTGCTGTCGCTGCTGCAGGGGCTGCGTCGGCCGACATCGGGCACGGTGAGCCTGTTCGACGGCGATCCGCGTGACCCTTCGTCGCGGATGCGCCTGGGCAGCACCCCGCAGGAGACGGCGCTGCCCGAGACGCTGAGGGTCGGTGAGGTGCTCGACTTCGTCGGGAGTCATTTCCCCGAGCGGGTGGACACGGGCGAGCTGGCCGAGCAGTTCGGCTTCGAGGATCTGCTGAAGCGCCAGACCGGTGGCCTGTCCGGCGGGCAGCGCCGCCGCATCTCGGTGGCGCTCGCATTCGTCGGCGCACCGCGGCTGGTGCTGCTCGACGAGCCGTCGACGGGTCTCGATGTCGACGCACGGCGGGTGCTCTGGGACGCGATCCGCGCCCGGCACGCTGAGGGGGCGACCGTCGTCGTCACCAGCCACTACCTGGAGGAGATCGAGGCGCTCGCCGAGCGAGTGGTCGTCGTCGACCAGGGCCGCATCGTGGCCGACGACACGCTGCGGGGCGTGCTCGGCAGAGTCGCCAGGTCGCGCGTCACGCTGCGGACCGCGGATGCCGGTGCCGTGATCGCTCTCGCTGATGACGCCCCGGCCGCGACGGACGACGGCGAACTGACCCTCATGGTGAACGACTCCGACGCGTTCGTGCGACGGCTGGTCGGCAGCGGCCTCGACTTCTCAGAACTCAGCGTGCGCGGAGCCACCCTCGAGGAGGCCTTCCTGGCACTGACCCGCGAACCGGAAGCTGCTGCGGAAGGAGGCGTCCGATGAGCGTCGTCTCTCTGACCGCCGTGCACGCGAAGTACAACCTGCTCGAGACCCTGCGGGTGCCGATCGCGGTGATCGGCTCTCTCGCCTTCCCCGCCCTGGCGACGCTCTTCTTCGTGGTGCCGAGCACTGCCGTGGCTGAGAACCCCGAGTACGCCACGCAGGCGATCATCTCGATGAGCGTGTTCGCCGTGATGGTGAACGGGCTGTTCTCGTTCGCGCTCACGGTCGCCGAGAACCGGGCGACGCCGTGGGATCCCTACCTGCGCACCCTCCCCGCCCCCGGCATCGTGCGGGTGCTCGCGCACGTGTTCTCGACCGGAGTGCTCGGGTTGATCTCGCTGCTGCCGATCATCCTCATCGGTGCGCTCTTCACGAGCGCCGAGGCTTCCGCGCTTCGGGTGATCGCAGGGCTGCTCGCGATCGTCTTCGCGGCGCTGCCCTTCATGTTCATAGGCATCTGCATCGGCTACGCGATGTCGCAGAAGGCCGCGATCGCGGTCGTGCAGATCGCCATGTTCGTGATGGCCTTCGCGGGTGGGCTGTTCCTGCCGCCGATCATGTTCGCCGACTGGCTTGACAACCTCTCGAAGTTCTTCCCCTCACGGCAGGCGCGCGAGTTCGTGATCTGGGCCGTACAGGGCGGCGAGCTGCCGTGGTGGTCCTGGGCCGGCATCTTGTTCTGGACTGTCGTGTTCCTGGTGCTGGCGCTCGTGCTGTTCCGCCGCGACGAGGGCAGGAGATTCCGCTGAGTCCGCACATGCGAACGCGGCATCCGCTCGCTCGGGTCGAGCGGATGCCGCGGGTTCAGCGTCAGCGGGTCAGAAGTGCGTGCCGCCGTCGATGCGCACCTCGGTGCCGGTGATGAACCTGCCGTCCTCGCTTGCGAGCATCGCGACGACGCCCGCGACCGACTCGGGGCCGGCGAAGCCCTGACCGATGGCCGGCTGCAGCTTCATGAAGAGCATCATGTCGGCATCCTCGGGCAGGCCGGGGCCCTGGCTCTGCTTGCTCTGGCCGGAGCCGTCGGTCATCCCCGACGAGATCGAGCCCGGCTGCACGGCGGTGAAGCGGATGCCCTGCTTGGCGTACTCGGCGGCGAGCGCGTGCGTCATCGACTGCACGCCGCCCTTGCTGGCCGCGTAGGCGGCCATGTACGGGTGCGCGAACATCGCCGAGGTCGAGCTGAAGTTGACGACGGCCGAGTCGTTGCCCTCGAGCAGGGCGGGAATGGCTTCGCGGATCATCAGGAAGGTGCCGACCAGGTTCACCTGGATGACCTGCTGGAACTGGTCCAGCGTGGTCTCGTGGGTGTGCGAGGAGCGCAGGATGCCGGCTGCGTTGACCAGCACGTCCAGGCCGCCGAGGGCCTCGACGGCGGTGGCGACGCCCGCCTTGACCGATGCTTCGTCGGCGATGTTGACCTCGACGACGGTGAGGCGCTCGGCGTCAGGGCCGGCCTTGCGGACGGTGTCGGCGAGACCGGCGGCGCTGACGTCGGCAGCGGCGACGTGGCCGCCCTCGGAGAGCATGCGCAGCACGGTCGCCTGGCCGATGCCCGATCCGCCTCCGGTGACGAGTGCGCGGCGGCCTTCATAGCGGTTCATGGTGTTCCCTTCATCGGTTCCGGGTCCGGCGACCCGGATCCGCTTCGTCATGCCTAAATGGCACAACGTGTCATATTGTCACTCAACGCATGAAAAGGGAAGTTATTCCCGTACTCTCGGATCATGGATGCTGCGCCAGGACTCATGAGCAGACGCAAGGCGCAGACCGCGCGGGAGATCGCTCAGGTCGCCGCCCGGAGGTTCGCCGCCCAGGGGGTCGCCGGCGTCACTGCAGCCGAGATCGCCGCGGCCGCGGGCGTCTCGCTGCGCACCTTCTACCGCTACTTCGCGACGAAGGAGGATGCCGTCGCCCCGATCCTCGAGATCGGAGCGGCCCGCTGGCAGTCGGCGTTCGCCGATGCGGCGGGCGATCTGGCATCCGCCATTCCCGGCATCATCGCCGCGCAGCTGACATCGTCCTCGGAGGAAGAAGGGGAGGCGCTTGCCGGCATGCGCCCGCTGCTGCGCGCACTCGGGGAGGACCGCGAGCTGCGCGCGGTGTGGGATCGCGTGAACCACGAGTCGGAACTGCGGCTCACCGAGCTCGTGCTCGCGCGCGGGGGCGATCGGTTCGATGCGCGCCTGCTCGCCGCCGCTGCAACGGAGTCGATCAGGATCGGGCTGGAGGAGTGGGCGATCGGCGACGCCGGCATCGAGGGCGACGGCTCTCCCGCACCCCTTGCGGTCCGCGCCTTCTCGGCACTGTCACCTGTCATCACAAGCCCCTAGGCTGGACGCATGATCATCCCCACTCGCTCTTTCAACGATGGCTACGACATCCCGCAGCTCGGCTACGGCGTCTTCAAGGTCGACCCGGCCGAGACCGAGCGTGCCGTCTCCGAGGCGCTCGAGATCGGCTACCGGCACATCGACACCGCCGCGATCTACGGCAACGAGGAGGGCGTCGGCGCCGCAATCGCCAAGAGTGGCGTGCCGCGCGACGAGCTGTTCATCACCACCAAGCTCTGGAACGACCGTCACGACGGTGACGAGCCGGATGCCGCGATCGCCGAGAGCCTCGACAAACTGGGCCTCGACCACGTCGACCTGTACCTGGTGCACTGGCCGACCCCGGCCCGCAACAACCACGTGCACGCCTGGGAGAAGCTGATCGGCATCCGCGATGAGGGCCTTGCGACCTCCATCGGCGTCTCGAACTTCCTCGTGCCGCACCTCGACGACATCGTGAACGCCACCGGCGTGACCCCGGCCGTCGACCAGATCGAGCTGCACCCCGCCTACCAGCAGCGCGAGGTCACCGACTGGGCCGCAGCGCACGGCGTGCAGGTCGAGGCCTGGGGCCCGCTCGGTCAGGGCAAGTACGACCTGTTCGGCACACCCGCCGTCGCCGAGGCCGCCGCAGCCACAGGCAGGACTCCCGCGCAGGTGGTGCTGCGCTGGCACCTCCAGAAGGGCAACATCGTTTTCCCGAAGTCGGTGCATGCCGAGCGCCTGCGCGAGAACATCGACGTCTTCGACTTCGAGCTCACCGGCGACCAGATCGCCGCGATCGACGCGATCGATCCCGGCGACGGCTCGGGTCGCGTGAGCGCGCACCCCTCCGAGCTGAACTGAGCACGGCTGCGGTCTCACTCGTTGCGGGTGTTCGGGCATCCGCACCCGCACCGAGTGAGACCGGAACAGGGGGAGTGGCGGCGGCGTAGCGTGGGGGCATGAGCAACCGCCTGGCCGGCACCCTCAGCCCGTACCTGCGTTCGCACGCCGACAACCCTGTGGACTGGCATCCCTGGGGGCAGGACGCCTTCGACGAGGCTCGGCGCCGTGATGTGCCGGTGTTCATCTCGATCGGCTACTCCACCTGTCACTGGTGCCACGTGATGGCGCGGGAATCGTTCTCCGACGCGGCCACGGCCGCCGTCCTCAACGACGGCTTCGTCGCGATCAAGGTCGATCGCGAGGAGCATCCCGAAGTCGACGCGGCCTACATGGCCGCGGCATCCGCGTTCACGCAGAACCTGGGCTGGCCGCTGAGCGTGTTCGCGACGCCCTCCGGACGCGCGTTCCACGCGGGCACCTACTTCCCGCCGGTCGCCCGCGGCGGGATGCCGTCGTTCCGCGATGTGCTCGCCGCCGTGCAGGAGGCCTGGCGGGATCGCCGCGACGTGGTGGTCGAGCAGGCGGATGCCGTGGCATCCGCTCTCTCGCAGATCGTGGCCGAGCCGTCGCCCCTGCCCACGCCCGCGCAGCTGACGGATGCTGCCGCGCAGGTCGCGAGCCGGGAGGACCGCGTGTACGGCGGGTTCGGCGGTGCGCCGAAGTTCCCCGTCGCCACGACCCTGCGATTCCTGCAGGCGGTCGGGCCGGTCGAGGTCGTGGATCGTGCACTGACCGCGATGGCGGGTTCGGAGCTGCGCGACGAGGACGGCGGGTTCTTCCGGTACGCGACCCAGCGGGACTGGACCGTGCCGCACTACGAGCGGATGCTGACCGACAACGCTCAGCTGATGGACGTCGCGCTCGCCGCCGGACGCGTCGACGTGGTGCGCGGCATCGCGGACTTCCTGCTCGGGGTGCTGCGGCGCGACGGCGGCGGGTTCGGCGCCGCGCAGGACTCCGAGTCGTGGATCGACGGGCAGCGCGACGAGGGCGGCTACTACCAGCGGCCGGTCGCCTCGCGGGTGGGACTCGAACCCCCGGCCGTCGACGGCAAGGTGCTCAGCGGCTGGAACGGGCTCGCGATCGGCGCACTCGCCCGCGCCGGGGCGGCGCTGGGTGAACCCTCTTGGGTGCGCGCGGCTGAGGATGCTGCGCACTTCGTGCTGGCGACGAACCGCTCGGCGGAGGGCCGGCTCGTGCGCTCCTCGCTGGACGGCGTCGCCTCGGCCGCCGTGGCCACGACGGCGGATGCCGGTCTGCTCGCCGATGGGCTGTTCGCACTCGCGCTCGCGACCGGCGAAGCGACCTGGGCCACGGCCGCCCTGGAGGTGTTGGACGCGCCCATCGTGGCCGACCCGGTGCTCGTCGCGCAGGAGATCCCGGTGGCAGGGGATGACAGCGATGGGGATCTGCCCTCGGCCACTGCGGCGCTTGCCGCGGCATCCCTCGCCGCGTGGCGGCTGGGAGCGGGATCGTTGTATCTCGATCGCGCGAGCGAGTTCGTCTCAGGGCTCGCGGCGCGAGCGCTGGAGCATCCGTTCGGGTACGGAGCGCTGCTGCGCGTCGCCGCGGCGCTGGCGTCGGTGCCGCGGCAGATCGTCGTGGTCGGCGGCTCCGACGCGCTCGCCGAGGCGGCGCGCAGATCGGATGCCGACGTCGTCGCCGTCGTCTCTCCGGCGCAGGCGCGCGCATTCGCGGATGCCGGATTCGAGCTGTTCCTGGACAAGGGCGCCGTGGAGGGTGTCGCGTACGACTGTCGCGACTTCGTCTGCCGGCTGCCGACGAGCGATCCGGAAGAGTTTGGGCCGGGACGCTGAACCGCGAGCCAGTTCAGCGCGGCTCGCTCGGAGGCGTGTATTGACAGATTGATACACCGTGCGCCATGGTGTTGTATCAACAGATCAGTACACGAAGGGGGGCTGCCATGGGCGGTCCGGGGACCATCCTCATCGTCATGACCATCGCGATCATCGTCGCGATCGTGTGGCTGATCGTCCGTCGTCGCGGGCGGGCTGACCTTCCGGAGCGCATCGCACCGGTCATCGCGGCGGCGCGCCGACGGTCGCTCTTCGCAGTGGTCGTCGCCCTTCTCGTCTTCGTCATGGGCGCGGCTGTCGGTCTGCTGATGCCCGAGCTGCTCGGGCTGCCGCTCGCGGTGACGCCCCTGGTGTCGGCGGCAACGGGACTGGCGGTGTACGCGGCGACTCCACCGCGCAGCGTCGAGGTCGCCGAGGGTGAGCCGCGCTCAGCCCGACTCGAGCACCGATCCTGGCTGTCCTGCATTCCGGGCGGCTGGTTGCACGCGTGCATCGAGATCATCGTGATCTTCGTCGCCGTGGTCGTGTTCTGCGGCATCACCGCCGTGGATGACGACCAGGGGCGTTCGCGGGCGATCGGCTTCACGGTCGCCGGCGACTCCTCGATCGCGACGCCGTACCCCGGGTGGTACTACGGCGTGCCGGCGCTGATCGGGCTCGCTCTGCTCGTCGTCGCGACGATCGTGGCGCTGCAGCGGATCGGGTCGACGGCGGTGTTCCCCCGCCCGGAGGATGCGGAGAGCGACGCGCAATGGCGTCAGGCGTCGGCGTCTGTCGTGCTCAAGCTCTCGATCGGTGCCGTGCTGCTCTCGCTCGGCGGCATCGCGTGGACGGCGGGTGCCCTGATGAGCGTCTCGGCGTCGGGTGTCGGGGCCCCTGCGGTGTGGACCGTGGTCGGGAACATGCTGCTGTGGGGCGGCATCATCGCGCTGGTCCTCAGCATCGTCAGCGTGACCCTCGCCGCGCTGACCGCATTCACGGTCGGGGAGTGGGCATCGCTCAATCCGGAGCCGGTGCGGTGATCACCCTCGACCCGGCCGGCGCTATCGCGCCCTTCGAGCAGATCCGTTCGCAGCTCGCCGACGGCATCCGTGCGGGTGATCTTCCGGGCGGGCAGCGGCTGCCGTCGATCCGGCAACTGGCGGGCGATCTGCGCGTCGCGGCCGGAACCGTCGCGAAGGCGTACGCGGCGCTCGAGGAAGAAGGGCTGATCGAGACCAGTCGCGCGCGCGGCACCCGGGTGCGCGCCGGGCACGCCTACGAGGACACGGTTCGGGATGCCGCGCAGGCGTTCGTCGCGGCATCCGCCGGGTTGACTCTGGAACAGGCGCTCGGCGCGGTGCGCGCGGCGTGGGACGGGTGACGGGTGAGCCCGAGTCCGAGCGTCGAGCGCTTGCGGCGCGAATGCCGGCGCACGTGTAGCGTGGGCGCTCGTGAGTGCCGACGCCGACCAGTTGATCGCGCGGACGCGCGCCTGGTTCGAGGCGCCGGAACAGATCTCGCTGTATTCAGCGGAACACCTCCAGGGGCCGACTGAGCTCGAGTCTTCGCTACTGGAGCGTCTGCGCCCGCGCGGGTGGGACATCCTGGATCTCGGTTGCGGGGCCGGGCGGCTGGCGGTTCCGCTCGCTCTGCAGGGCAATCGGGTCACAGGCATCGACGTCAGTAGGCCGCTGATCGATGCCGCGCGGCAGTTCGCGCGCGACCGCGACGCAGGCACTGTGGAGTTCGATGTCGTCGCAGGCGCAGGAATCGAGTTTCCGCCGACGTCGTTCGACCTCGTCCTCTCTGTCAAGCACTTCTGTTACATCCCGGGACGGGAGCGCCGACGCGGTCTGCTGAACGATGTCGCAACGGTGCTTCGCCCGGGCGGACGCCTGGTCGTGACCAGTCACCTCGTGCCAACGGAGGCGGAGGCGCTCGAAAGTCTGCGGGACGACCCGGTTCATCGGGCGGCGGCCGCAGAGTTCACGGAACTCGAACCGCTCGACACTTTCAGTGACGGACAGGGGTACGTGCACTGGTTCACCCGCGGCTCGCTCCTGGATGAACTGTCCGTGTTCGGACGCATCGAGGGCATCGAGGAGAGCATGGACGGGTTCCAGATCGGCGTCATCCTCCGGCGATGATGGCGGAACCGCTCGTCATGCGGTGAAAGCCTCGCCGGCCCAGTCGGCATCGGTGAGTCTGCGAACGGACATTCTCCTCGCGGCATGCGTCGCGGCAGCGTGGCCGACGGTGACACTTCCGATTGCGTCCAGTTCAAAGGCAGGCGTTCCGAGCGAGACGGGGCGGATGCTGCTGCGGCTTCGCCCCTTTCGAGTGCTTCCCGGTGCTCGATCTTGCGGGTTCGAATAGTTGGTTCAATCTGGGGTTTAAGGTTTAGTGTGAAAGTATGTTCGAATGTCGGTGGCCCTCGGTTGAATGGAGGGTATGAACAGCGTCGTGGTGGACCGGGTGGAGGCTCTGGTGACAGAGCTTTCTTCGGTGCTGACTGACGCGTTCGAGGGGGAGGTTCTTCCTGACTTGTCGGATGCTGAGCTGATGCGGTTGTTGGAGGTCGCGGGGCGGATTCAGCGGTGTGTGGACGGCGTGCTGGTGGAGGCGGCGGTGCAGGTGCGGGAGCGGTCGGAGGGGCTGCGGGACGAGCGGCTGACGACCGGGCACGGGTGCCGGCGGCCGATCGACCTGCTCTCGATGGTGTGCCGGATCGACTCGGCGCAGGCGGCGCGGGTGGTCCGCGCCGCCGGATATCTGGCGCGGACTCGGGGGATCACGGACGGGACGTTCCTGCCGGCGAAATACGACCGGTTGCGTGCGGCGCTGCTGGCGGGGGATGTCGGGTTGGGTGGGCTGCTGGCTGCGGCGGATCCGGTCGAGCACTCCCGCACCCGGATCGGTGAGGAGCAGCGGGTGGCTGCGGACCGACTGGTCGCCGCGTACGCGACCGGGGTTGTGCTGCATCCGGATACTGGCATCGAGGTCGGGCGGGTGCCTGTGCCGTCGCCGGGAGAGGTGGCGGATTTCTCCCGGGCGGTGGTGGCGGTGCTGGACCCGGATGGGGCCGAGCCGGATGATGAGCGGGCATCCCGCAACAGGGGCATCCGGTTCGGGAGACTCCGAGACGGCGTCTACCCGGTCTCGGGTGGGCTGCTGCCGGACGTGTACGCGCAATGGTCACGGCTCAATGACACGCTGCTCAGCCCGCGTGTGGGTGCTGGGGTCTGTTTCGTGGAGACCCCCGAGGCCGACGGGAATCCGAACGGCGGCACGGATGACGGGGATGATCGCACCCGGGCGCAGAAGCTGCATGACGTGCTGGCGACGATCCTGACCGTCGCCGCCCGTGGCGGGGAGTTGCCCGACCTGGGTGGTGCCGCCCCGACTCTTGTGGTCACGGTGACCGCCGCTGACTATGCCGCCGGCACCGGGTACGCGCACGTGGATGGTGCCGACGACGGGCCGGTCCCGGTGCGGGTGGCTGCTCAGACCGGGTGTGCCGGCGGCATCCAGCGGGTGATGTTCGATGACCGCGGCCGGATCGTCGGTCTGGGCACGTCCGGGCGGATCTTCAACGCGCTGCAGCGGCGGGCGATCATCGCCCGCGACGGCGGATGCGTCGTGCCAGGGTGCACGATCCCAGCGACCTGGTGCGAGATCCACCACGCCACAGAACACGCCCACGGCGGCCCCACGCACACCGACAACGGGGTCGCACTGTGCTGGCACCACCACCGCACCCTGCACCTGTCGCACTGGCAGATCCGCATCAGAGCCGGCGTCCCCGAGATCCGCGGACCGGCCTGGTGGGACAGGCGACGAGACTGGCATCCCACCAACAGAGGCCGCCTACGCACCCTTGCCGACCGCGCAAGCCCCTGACACCACGGGCGCGGCAGTTGCCAGGACTCCCCGTTCGAGTGGTTTGACACGTGACCAATAGAAGTGCCATTGTTAGTCACATGTCAAACAATGATCGGATGAGCCCGGCGGACCGATCTGAGCAGATTGTCCGCATTGCGGCTGAGCACTTCGCTCGGGACGGTATCGCGGGCGCTTCCATGCGGGCGATCGCAACCGACGCACGGGTCACCCGGGCGCTCGTGTACCACTACTTCCCCGGCAAGGAAGCGCTCCTGAACGCCGTGCTGCGCCGCGAGTCCGACCTGCTCCTGGAAGCGACCAGACCAGACCCGGCACTCAGCGCCAGGGCGAACCTGCGTCGTGCGCTCGGCGCCTATCTCGATTTCTTCGAGGCGAGCCGCGGCGGGGTGCGGGAGCTGTACAGCCCCGCTTCGACCGTTCCGGCCGTCGGCGAGCTCGCGGAAGCGAACCATGAAGTGCACGTGCGATGGCTTCTTGGATACACCGAGGTGCAGGACTCCCCGCGGGCGCGTCTGGCACTCGGCGGGTGGCTCGCGTTCGTCGAGTACGCCGCCCGCCAATCGGTCGGCGGCGGCAACGTGGCCAGCGCCGACGTCATCGACCTCTGCGTCTCCGCGCTCGAAGGCGCACTGGGCGTCTCGCTCGCCGACCTGCAGCCCATCAACCAGAAAGAGTCTTCAGAATGAGAATCGTCGTACTCGGAGCCACCGGCAATGTCGGCTCCCGCCTCACCGCCCAGGCCGCCAGTGAAGGACACCAGGTTGTCGCTTTCGCCCGACGCCCGGATGCTGTCGCCACGGGAGAAGGTGTGACTGTCGTCGCTGGGTCCGCAGAGGATGTCGTCAGCCTCGAGCAGGCTGCAAAAGGCGCAGACGCCGTCGTGGTGTCGATCACCGGCAAAATGAGCGATGGCTCCTTCATGCAGCAGCGCCTACCCGGGATCATCACTGCAACGAAGCAGGCCGGTGTGCGCCGCCTGATCCTCGTTTCGGTCTTCGGCGCCGGTGACACTGCCGGCAAAGCGTCCGCCTTCGGACGCCTGATCTACAAGACGGCGCTCAGCAAGTTCCTCAGGGACAAAGCCGCCGCCGACCAGATCCTGCAGCGCTCCGGCCTCGACTGGACGATCGTGTACCCGGTCAACCTCAAGGCGGCACCCGCGCTCTCACAGGGCGCTTCCATCAAGAACCTCAGCGAAGTAGCGAGAGTGCCCGGTCTCCCGACTCTGCCGTTGGACAACGCCGCCGCGGCAATCATGGACGTCGTCACAGACCCGCGCACGATCGGCCAGCGGCTGCTGATCACCACCCCGACGGGTTTCAAGCTCTCAGCTTGAGAGCCGTGCATGGCCCATCTGGGGAGCGGTCACGCAGCTCCAGGGGCTCGTCCAGCTGGCAGTGGCGGGGCCTCGCCACCCGCTAGGACGAACACGCGATCGTCCATCCGGCCGCAGTCCTCATCCACGCCGCGATCGCATGGTCACGACCATTGTCGGACACGCCTCAGGCCGCACATCGCCTGGGCCACCCGAAGACGCCAGGGGACCGCCGGCGGGAACGGCGCTCGTGGCCGGGTAGCAGCCGCTACCCTTCGTAGGGGCCGCAACGGCCCTCGAGAACCCGGGGAGAATGCATGTCGGTTGGTCTGCTGGCGGTCGTCGACGACATCCTGAGCGCCGCGATGAAGGCGTCGGCCAAGGCCGCAGGAGTGGTGATCGACGACGCCGCCGTCACTCCGCAGTACGTGCAGGGCCTGACTCCCGCGCGTGAGCTTCCCGTGGTCGGGCGCATCGCGCTCGGGTCGCTGGGCAACAAGTTCCTGATCATCATCCCGGTGGCGCTCGTCCTCACAGCATTCGCGCCCGCCGTTCTGCCCTATCTGCTGATCGTCGGCGGTGTGTACCTGTGCTTCGAGGGCGCCGAGAAGGTGCTCGAGTGGTTCGGCTTCGGGCACGGCCACGAGGACGAGGGCGCCCGCGACGAGAAACGCCTGGTCTGGGGCGCCATCCGCACCGACCTCATCCTGTCGACGGAGATCATGCTCATCTCGCTGGCCAGCCTCGAAAAGGGGCTGGGCTTCTGGCAGACGCTGGCGATCCTCGCTGTGATCGCCCTGGTCATGACGATCGTGGTCTACGGTGCCGTCGCCCTGCTGGTGAAGATCGACGACATCGGCCTGAAGATGGCCAAGAACCCGGTGCGCCGCGTGCGGCACACCGGAACCCGCATCGTTCGCTCGATGCCCGCAGTGTTCCGTGTGATCAGCGTGGTCGGCACCGTCGCCATGCTCTGGGTCGGCGGCCACCTCGTGATCGTCAACCTCGGCGAGGTCGGGTTCCATCTCCCGGCCGACCTGCTGCACGGCGTCGAAGAGGTTCTCGCCCCGCTCGGCGGTTTCGTCGTCTGGATCGGCGACACCGCGATCTCCGCCGTCGGCGGCATGGTCGTCGGCCTCATCGTCGTCGGTATCGTGCTCGGCGTCGGCCGCCTGTTCGGCCGCCGCCCGAACTTCGACGAGGGGCACCACAAGCCGGCCCCGGAAGAGGCCGCTCAGCGCTGATTGCGCGGATGCTGCCTCGCGGTTCGCTCGTTCCCGCGACGATAGTTCCCGGTCACCCGGGCCATCAGCAACTGCGGATCCCCGCCTTCGACCTCGTCGAGGAACTCGGCGGCGCGCATCCCGCGCAGCACCGTCGCCGTCCTGCCGTGATGCGTGATCACGACGTCTTCACCGCGGACGCTGTACGAGAAGCCGTTCGGAGCGGGCATGTGTCAGCCCCGACCCTCATCCGGCCGTATGCCGCGGAACTCCACGGGATGGCCGTACCGGTCGTACGTGATGGCTGTGCTGACCGCGAGGTCGATTCCGGGGAGCAGGGGGATCCGGCGCGGCCGCCCAGAGCCACCGCCGGTCGGCGAGCCGGTCACGGTGACGTGCTCCAGGCCCTGCAGCCCGAGGATGAAGTCCTCGCTCGCGGAGTACGTCATCGCATCGATCAGGATGTCCAGGGTGCCGGGCCACCGTGATCTCGAGCTGGGCTCAGCCCACCGCTCCCGCTGGGGCCCCAGCCCTCCACGGCCGTCGGTGAAGGCGAAGCTGCCGATCGCCGTGCGCTCCCGCAGGAATCGGTCCCGCAGATCCGTGGCGAGCAGGATGGATCCACCGGGATTGCCGCGCAGGTCGAGCGTCAGGTGATCGGATGCCTGCGCGCGAGCGAAGACGTCGTCGAATGCCGCGTGGAGGTCGACGCGGGCGTCGAAGGCGCGGACGCGCACGCGGAGATCGCCGTCCGGCCCGCGCGCGACCTGCACCATGCCGTCCACGGTCGGCGGCACAGTTTGTTCGACCCAGCCGGCCGTCTGCCCCGAAGGGCCACGTGCGAGGAATGTGCGCTCTTCGCCCGTGAACGCGAGTGCGCGCCGCGCGCGCACCTGCGACAGCTGCTGCGGCGATGCACCGACCGTCCGGATGAAGTGCTCAGCGTTCTCTATCTCCACGGTCCACCCGGGGCGCACACCGGCGAGCCACGCGGCGCTTCCCGCCGGAACGTCGCTCAGGTGCACGCCGTCGGCGTCGAGCGAACCGCGATAGGGAGGGTTGAAAGCACCCGGCCCGCGGGTCTTGATGCCGGTGTGGGCATCTCCGAGTTCCGCCAGCCATGCGGCGGCGAAGTCGGTGAAGTCCTCGACAGCGGGCGTTTCGCCGAGGTGCCGCGCGCAGATCGCGTCCCAGTCGAGTCCGCGGAGACCGAAGTACGGATAGGTGTTCGCGACCTCTTTGCGCACGAGCGCGATGGCCTCCTCGGCCGAGACCACGGGCTCGACGACGACCTCCGCGAGGTCACGACCGACCAGGCTGTGCACGGCGTTCAGCGTGGCGACGAATTCCGCTTCCGTCGCAGCGACCGAGACCAACCGGCCGGGCGCATCCCAGTGCAGCCTCGGCGCGGCGTCCGCTGAGGGGTCGATCACCCAGGCATCCTCACCAGGCCGCGCCCTGCGGATCACCAGGTTTCGCCCGAGGACGGTCTCGAACTCCTCCTTCTCGTCGGCGACGAGGCGGCGCAGTCCTTCGCTCAGAGGGAGCGCGGAGAGATCGAGGACGAGGTCCGGTGTCGTCACGTCGGTCTCAAGCAGTCTTGATCTGGTAGTGGATCATGCCAGAGCGCGTGGCGACGCGATCGTAGAGCGCCCGTGCCGTCGTGTTCGACTCGGCGGTGAGCCAGTACACCTTGGCGGAGCCGTTCTGCTCGGCCCAGTCCCGGACGTGCTCGATCAGCAGCCTGCCGGCGCCGGTGCCGCGGGCATCCGGCGCGACGAACAGGTCCTCGAGATAGCAGTAGTCCGTCGCCGTCCACGTGGCCGGATGCGTCAGCCAGTGCACCAGGCCGATCGCCGTGCCGTCGTCGTCGCGGGCCAGCACGCCGTGGATGCCGGATGCCGGGTCGACCAGGCGCGCGAACGTGGCCGCCGTCGTCTCGTCGTCGAGCGTCGACTCGTAGAACGTCAGGTATCCGTTCCAGAGTGCGAACCACTCGTCGAAGTCGTCGGGCGTGATGGGCGCGATCGTCGTCATCCGACGAGCGTATCGAAGGCGATCAGATCCAGCCCGGCATCCAGTTGTGGATGAGCCAGAACCCGTACGGCACGCTCATGCCGGTCCAGACAGGGTAGAAGAACGCCGACAGCAGCGTCGCCACGATCAGGAACACGACGACCGTGCGTTGCCCGGCCTGACGCCTGTCCAACGCAGCATCGGCTGGGCCGGCGAGCGATCTCAGCGCGACGGCCAGCGCGATCACGACGAACGGCACCATCACCACCGTGTAGAACTGGAAGATCGTGCGCTCGGGGTAGAGCAGCCACGGCACGTAGGTCACCGCCAGGCCGACGAGCGGCACGGTGAACGCCGGTCCGACCGGCCGCCGGTCGATCAGCCCGCGCACGAACCGGTACAGCAGATAGAGGGCGGCGGCCATGCCCGCGAACCAGATCAGCGGGTTCGGGACGGATGAGATCACCGAGATGCAGTGGTCGGTACCGCACCCGCCCTGCTCGTTGCCGACCCAGATCGCGGTCGGGCGCAGCATCAGCGGCCACTGCCACGCCGGGCTCGCATACGGATGCGAGGCGTGCAGGTTCACGTGGAACCCGTAGATCGCCTCGTGGTACTTCCACAGCTCGGCCAGCGCGTTGCCGCCCGCCGAGCGACCGTAACCGCCGGAAGTGACCAGCCATCCGGTCCACGAGACCAGGTACGTCAGCAGTGCGGCCGGCACCAGCATCAGGAACGAGATCGGGCCCTGCCTGAATGCGGCATCCGTCGGCCAGAACACGACGCCGGCACGCCGCCGAGCGAGTGCGTCGGAGACCACGACGTAGATGCCGAGTCCGGCGAGCACGTACAGCCCGGACCACTTCACGGCGGATGCCGCGCCGAGCGCGACGCCGGCGGCGAGAAGCCACGGCCGGTTCCAGAGCAGGCGGCCGAGCACCGGTTCGGCGACTTCTGGATCGGGCCGTTCGATGTACGGGATCGCGCGCCGCCTGTCGTAGAGCACGAACAGGAAGCCCAACAGCACGAAGAAGGTGAGGATGCCGTCCAGCAGCGCGATCCGGCTCAGCACGATGCTGATCCCGTCGATCGCCAGCAGGTACCCGGCGATCGTCGCGACTACGCGGGAGCGCGTCAGCTCCTTCGTGATCAGGTAGACCAGCAGCACGGAGAGGGTGCCGAGGATGGCCGTGGAGATGCGCCAGCCCACACCGGATCCGGGTCCGAATGCCGCCATCCCCAGAGCGATGAGCCACTTGCCCAGCGGCGGATGCACGACGAAACTGCCCTCGGTGCCGAGCGAGCTGGTGTCGCCCTTCAACAGCGCCTCGTTCGCACCGTCGCCCCAGGTGGCTTCGTAGCCGTTGACCCACAGCGACCAGGCATCCTTGACGTAGTACGTCTCGTCGAACATGATCGCGTTCGGATGCCCGAGGTTCGTCAGCCGCAGCACGGCGGCGAGCACCGTGACCAGCAGCGGCGGCAGCCATCGCATCACCCGATCCCACCGAGGCACGGCGATGATGCGATCGCGCAGCGCTTCGAGACGGGTCGAACGCCACTCGACAGGCGGCAGCAACGGGGCGTTCTCGGTCACCCTGAGAGCCTAGCCATCGGAGCCTGTCCAACCCTTGTGCCGGAACCAGGCCCACATGCCACCGGCGGCCACGGCCATCGTCCCCAGCCCGAGGAGGAAGAACGACCACGGACCGTCGAGCAGGTGCGTGACCTCCCAGCCGAAGTTCATGCCGAAGAACCCGGTGAGGAAACTCAGCGGCAGGAAGATCGACGCGATGATCGCCAGCTGCTTCGACGTCTCGCCCTGTCTGTTCGCGACAGTCGAGAGGTAGAGATCCGTGCACCCCGAGACCATCTCGTGGTACGAGTCGAGCTCGTCGGTGATGCGGATGAGATGGTCGTAGATGTCACGGAAGTAGTCGTGACTGTCAGCCTCGAGCCCGGCGAGATCGGCGATCACCTCGACCTCGCGGGCGAACACGTCGCGCATCGGCACGACGGCTCGTCGCAGCTTCAGCAGCAGCCGCTTCAGGCGGAACGTCGACTCCAGCTCCGCCCGGCCCGCACCCGAGACGATCGCGTCCTCGAGCTGATTGATCTCGTCGTCGAGGTCGGAGAGGATCGGGAAGAAGCTGTCCACCACGACGTCGATGATCTTGTAGACGTAGTACCGCTCCGACTTCGGCGCCGAGGAGCGCTCCAGCAGCGTCCTGACGCGCTGCAGGTCGGTGAACCGGTCGCCGTGCACGGTGACGATGAAGTCGCCGCTGAGATGGCAGTGCACCTCTTCGAGGGGATGCTCGTTCTCCTGCTCCGGCTGCACCTCGATGCCCGCCTGCAGCACGAGCAGCGCGGTGTCGCCGTAGGTGTCCAGCTTCGGTCGCTGCCCGAACTTCACGGAGTCCTCGACGGCGAGCGGATGCAGCCCGAGGAGTGCACCGAGACGCTCGATGTCCTCCTTCGGCGGAGAGACCAGGTCGAGCCAGAAGAACTCACCGCGCTCACGGAGAGCGCGGATCTCGTCGGCGTCGACGGAGTCGAGAATCCGGATGGCGGATGCTGTCACGGCACCAGCCTAAGCTGGGCGGGTGATCATCCTGGCGGCCACTCCGATCGGCAATCTCGGCGATGCATCCCGGCGACTGATCGAGGTGCTCGAGAACGCCGAGGTCGTCGCCGCGGAGGACACCCGCACCACGCAGCGGCTGTTGCAGGCGCTGCAGATCGACAACCGACCGAGACTGATCGCGCTGCACGACCACAACGAGAAGCAGAAGGCATCTGAGCTGGTCGCGCTCGCCGCGGAGCAGGACGTCGTCGTCGTGAGCGATGCCGGGATGCCCGCAGTGAGCGACCCCGGCTACGGGGTCGTCGCCGCCGCGGCAGAGGCCGGGGTCACCGTCACCGCCATTCCGGGGCCGAGCGCCGTGCTGATGGCTCTGGCGATCTCGGGCCTGCCCACGGATCGCTTCACGTTCGAGGGCTTCCTGCCGCGCAAACCGGGGGAGCGGCGGTCCTCCCTGACCGCGCTCGTCGCGGAACCGCGCACGATGGTGTTCTTCGAGTCGCCGTCCCGCCTCGCGGCATCGCTCGCCGACATGGGCTCCGCCTTCGGCGACGACCGCCGCATCGCCGTGTGCCGAGAGCTCACCAAGCTCTACGAGGAGGTGCGCCGCGGCACGGCGCCCGAACTCGTCGCCTGGGCCGAGCAGGGCGTCAAAGGTGAGATCGTCGTGGTCGTCGAGGGCGCAGCACCTGTCGCGATCTCGGCCGAGGATGCCGCCGCGCAGGTGCAGGCGCTCGTGGCATCCGGGATGCGGCTGAAGGACGCCTGCGCCGAGGTCGCCGCGGCGACGGGTTTGAGCTCCCGCGATCTGTACCAGCAGGCGCTCGCCGCGAAAAAGGCCTGATGTTCTGGACTGACTTCGTGGATGCCGTCCTCGGCGCCGTCGGCGTCGGAAGGCTCGTCGCGATCGACGGTGTCGACGGCAGCGGGAAGACCCGCTTCGCCGCGAACCTGGCGGAGCACATCTCGCAGCGACCGGTGATCATCATCCATCTCGACGACTTCCTCAATCCGGCCCGCATCCGGCATGCGCGCGGCCGGCACTCGAAGGTCGGCTTCTGGGAGGACACCTACGACTATGGCGCTCTGCGACGCGACGTGCTGGAACCGCTCGGGCGCGGAGGCGACGGTCGGTACCGGCCCGTCGCCTACGACCCGCGGCGTGACGAGTCGGTCCTCGGCGATGTGCTGCACGCTGATCCAGATGCACTCGTGCTGGTCGAGGGCATGTTCCTGCTGCGCGACGAGCTCGTCTCCCGCTGGGACGCGTCGATCCACCTCGACGTCCCGTTCGCGGTGACAGCGGCGCGCATGGCCGTCCGCGACGGCAGTCACCCCGATCCCGAGCATCCGTCGATGAGACGGTATGTCGGTGGTCAGCGCCTGTATTTCGCGGCGGCACGGCCGTGGGCGCGCGCGGACTTCGTCGTCGACAACAGCGACTACGAACGTCCACGGGTGATCTCCGCGCCCGCGCGCTGACGAGTGGGCATGCCGACGGCCGGCGGTGTCGGCGGCTGCCGGTACAGTCGGCGCGTGACCGACGTACAGACCGCCGCCGCATACGACGCCCGCGCCGCGGAGTACATCAAGCTTCTCGGCGACATCTCGCAGCTGGATGCCGCGGATGCCGACGCGATCGGGCGTTGGCGGGATGCGACGGCGGGACCGTTGCTGGATGCAGGTTGCGGGCCGGGTCTCTGGACGGCCTTCCTGAACGACGACGGGCACGAGGCGCAGGGGATCGACCTCTCGGCCGAGTTCATCACGTCGGCGCGGGAGCGGCATCGCGGGATCGACTTCCGAGTCGGGTCGTTCCGCGACCTGCCGTTTCCGGACGCCTCGTTCGGCGGCATCCTCGCCTGGTACTCCCTGATCCACACACCGCCCGAGGACCTGCCGGCGGTACTCGGGGAGTTCGCTCGAGTGCTCGAGCCCGGCGGCAGCATCCTGATCGGGTTCTTCGACGGCGAGCCTCGCGAGCCCTTCGCGCACGCCGTCACCGGTGCCTACTTCTGGGATGGTTCGGCGATGACCGCGCTGCTCGAGGAAGCCGGCTTCGCCGTCACCGCGTCCGAGCGCCGGGACAGGAGTCCCGGCGAAGCCAGCCGTCGTCCGCACGGCGCAGTCACGGCGCGGCGACGCTGACCGGCATCCTCGGTGCAATCAGGCGGTCAGGCCGCACCCGCGCGCCGGCGCGACCGCAGGATGACCTTGATCACGGCCAGCGCGAACAGCGCCACGCACACTGCGCCGATGAAGAACGCGCCAGGCAGACCGACAGCCGGACCGACCGTGCAGCCCATCGAGTCGCTGCCGGGAGGCGGGGTCTCACAGGATCCGACCTGATCCGCGAACGTCAGGAACACCACGATCGGCGCCAGGATCAGCACGAGGATCCACGGCCACAGTCTCCGCCGAGCGGCGGACCCCGAGTCAGTTCTCATCCCGCCCCCGCCTGACGACGGCGGTCACCGAGATGAGCACCGCCAGCGCGCAGAACCCGAAGATCACCCATGCAGCCGGCCACCCGACCGCGGGTCCGGACGTGCACTCCAGAGCATCAACCGCTGATTCCGGGCATGCTCCGCTCCAGTCCGCGAATGTCCACACGACCACGACGACTGCGCCGAAGATCACCAGCGACCACACCCACTGCGGCCATCGCTGCCGAGAAGCCTCCATACCCCCATACCCAACCCCCGAACGCATGCCGAGGCAACCCCACAATCCCAGAAGCGCCGAGGCACTTCACCAGAAGCACGAGCGCGCCGGGATGTTCCCGAAGCGAGCATCGGGGAGGAGCGAAGCGGAGGGGCCCCGCTCTGCGAGCGCAGGGAACATCCCGGCGCGCGTACCCTCCAGCATCCGCACCCCGGTCACACGACCAAGACACTTGCCCATCCCGCCTAGAATCGAACGCATGCCCGCAGGCGAATCGTTCTACATCACCACGCCGATCTACTACCCCAGCGACGTGCCGCACATCGGCCACGGCTACACGTCCGTCGCCGTCGACACTCTCGCGCGCTGGCACCGCCAGGCGGGCGATGACACGTGGATGCTCACCGGCACCGACGAGCACGGTCAGAAGATGCTGCGGGCGGCGGCCGCGAACAACGTCACGCCGCAGGAGTGGGTGGACAAGCTCGTCACCGAGTCGTGGTTCCCGCTGCTGAAGACGCTCGACGTCGCCAACGACGACTTCATCCGCACCACGCAGGAGCGGCATGAGACCAACGTGCAGGTCTTCTTCCAGAAGCTGTACGACGCGGGCTACATCTACGCCGGCGAGTACGAGGCGCTGTACTGCGTGGGCTGTGAGGAGTTCAAGCCCGAGTCCGAGATCGTCGACGGCACCGGGCCGTTCGAGGGCCTGAAGGTCTGCGCGATCCACTCCAAACCGCTCGAGCTGCTTCAGGAGAAGAACTACTTCTTCAAGCTCAGCGAGTTCCAGGACCGCCTGCTCGAGCTGTACAAGACCGAGCCCGACTTCGTGCGGCCCGATTCGGCGCGCAACGAGGTCGTCTCGTTCGTGAGTCAGGGGCTGAAGGATCTCTCGATCTCGCGTTCGACCTTCGACTGGGGCATCCCGCTGCCCTGGGACGAGTCGCACGTCATCTACGTGTGGGTCGATGCGCTGCTGAACTACGCCACGGCGATCGGCTACGGCGCCGACCAGGAGACCTTCGATCGCCGCTGGCCGGGCTACCATGTGGTCGGCAAGGACATCCTGCGCTTCCACGCCGTGATCTGGCCCGCCATGCTGATGGCCGCGGGGCTCGACGTTCCCAAGGGCGTGTTCGCCCACGGCTGGCTCCTCGTCGGCGGCGAGAAGATGTCGAAGTCGAAGCTCACCGGCATCGCGCCGACCGAGATCACCGACGTGTTCGGCTCCGACGCTTACCGCTTCTACTTCCTCTCCGCGATCGCATTCGGCCAGGACGGATCGTTCTCGTGGGAAGACCTGTCCGCTCGGTATCAGGCCGAGCTCGCGAACGGGTTCGGCAACCTGGCATCCCGCACGATCGCGATGATCGAGAAGTACTTCGACGGCGTCGTTCCCGCACCGTCCGAGTACACCGAGCAGGATCTCGTCGTGCAGAGGGTCGTCGCGGATGCCGCTTCGAACGCGGATGCCGCTGTCTCGAATTTCCGCATCGACGAGGGCATCCGCGCGATCTGGACCATCGTCGACGAGCTGAACGGCTACATCACCGAGAACGAGCCGTGGGCGCTCGCCCGCGACGAGGAGCAGCGCGACCGTCTGGCCACCGTGCTCTACACGTGCGCAGAGGGCCTGCGCGCCCTCGCGGTGCTGCTCTCGCCGGTGATGCCGCAGTCCACCCAGAAGCTCTGGGCGGCGCTGGGCGCCGAGTCGCTCGGCGCGCTGGCTGCGCAGCCGATCCGCGAGGCCGGTGCATGGGGCATCCTGCAGCCGGGCACTCAGGTGAGCGCGCTCGCACCGCTGTTCCCGCGCGTCGAGCAGACCGTCTGACCGACGCCGCATCCGGCACCACGAAAGGGAGAACATGAGCTCTGAAGCACGCACCAGTGCGGATGTCGCGGGCGCGCCCGCCGATGTCGCAGCTAAGGTCGAGCAGTTCCTGCTGGGCGAGAAGTGCACGATCGCGCAGAAGTCGCCGGACGGCCTGACCATCTGGTTCGTCACGCGCAAGACGATGCTGTCGTGGGAGCTCGAGGGGGCGGTCACGATCACGCCCGCCGCGCAGGGCAGCCACATCGAGCTTGTGCTGAACACCCACCACAACCGCCCGACGGCGATGATGGACGGCGTGAAGAACGAGAAGTCTGCGAAGAAGCTCACGGAGAAGCTCACTGCGGCACTGTGATGGCTGACACGTACGTGAAGGAACGGTCGTCGGACGGGCGCAAGGATCTGCGCTACCCGCCGGCGCCCGAGCCGCTCACCGTGCCGGTGTATGACAACCACGCGCATCTGGAGATCACCGACGGCGACGACCCCCTGTCATTGACAGAGCAGCTGGACCGGGCTGCCGCCGTCGGGATCGCCGGTGTCGTACAGGCATCCGGCGACATCGAGTCGTCGCGCTGGGCGGTCGCCGCCGCCGAGGAGGATGCCCGGGTGCTGGCCGCCGTCGCGATCCACCCGAACGACGCACCTGTCTACGCCGCCGAGGGGCGGCTGGACGAGGCGATCGCGGTGATCGACGAGCTCGCCGCGCATCCGCGCACGCGGGCGATCGGTGAGACCGGTCTGGACTACTTCCGCACCGACGAACCGGGCAGGCCCGCGCAGCACGAGTCCTTCGAAGCGCACATCGCGCTGGCCAAGAAGCACGGCATCGCGATGCAGATCCACGACCGCGACGCCCACGACGACGTGCTCGAGACCCTGGCACGTGTCGGCGCCCCCGATCGCACGGTGTTCCACTGCTTCTCCGGCGACGACGCGATGGCGCGCGTGGCGACGGATGCCGGCTGCTGGCTGTCCTTCGCAGGCAACCTCACGTTCAAGAACGCCCAGAACCTTCGCGACGCCCTGCACGTGGCCCCGCTGGATCGCATCCTGGTCGAGACGGATGCTCCGTTCCTGACTCCGGTGCCGCTGCGCGGCCGCCCGAACGCCCCCTACCTGGTGCCGCTGACGGTGCGCTTCATGGCCGCGGAGCTCGCCGTCGACGTCGACGAACTGTGCGCGCAGCTGGCCGCGAACACCCTCGCCGTCTACGGCTCATTCGAGTGATGACGCGATCCTCTTCGGATTGACGAACAGCGTCTCGGTCTGCTCGAGCTCCATGCCCTTGGTCTCGGGGATGCGCCACATCACGAACAGGAACGACAGGGCGGCGAAGAGCGCGTACATGCCGTAGGTGAGCGGCAGCGACCAGGCCGACATCGCGGGGAAGCTGACCGTGATGAGGAAGTTCGCGATCCACTGCGCACCTGCTGCCACGCCGAGCGCCTTTCCGCGGATGCGGCTGGGGAAGATCTCGCCGAGCAGCACCCACACGACCGGTCCCCACGATGCACCGAATCCGACCACGAACAGGTTCGCCGCCACCAGAGCGATCGGCCCCCATGGCGCCGGCAGCGTGACCGCACCGTCGGCGCCGGTCACCGAGAACGCGAAGCACAGGGCCATCGCGCCGAGCGCGACCGTCATGATCGCCGAACCGGTCAGCAGGATCGGCTTGCGGCCGACCCGGTCGACCAGGAAGATCGCGATGAGCGTGACCAGCACGTTGACGATGCCCGTGATGACGCTGATCCCGAACGAGTCGCTCTCGGCGAAGCCGACCGACCGCCAGAGCGTGGTCGAGTAGTAGAAGATCACGTTGATGCCGACGAACTGCTGGAACGTCGAGAGGATGATGCCGACCCACACGATCGGCTGCAGGCCGAGAGCCTTGCCGCGCAGGGACACGCCGGCGTTGCGGCGGTCCGCCTCGATCGCCGAGGTCAGTTCGTTCACGGTCTTGTCGAGGTCGACCGGCGGCACCAGGCGTGCGAAGATCGCCCGGGCCTCGTCCGACCGCCCCTTGGCGATCAGGTAGCGCGGCGACTCGGGCACGGTGAACGACAGGATGCCGTACACCGCGGCGGGGACGACGCCCACGATGAACATCCATCGCCAGGCATCCAGCCCGAACCAGAGCGGACTGTCGGCGGTGCCTGCAGACCATGCCAGGAGGGCATCGGAGAGCAGCGCGACGAAGATGCCGAAGGTGATCGCCAGCTGCTGCAGTGACGCCAGTCCGCCGCGGATCTGCTTCGGCGCGATCTCGGCGATGTATGCCGGAGCCACCACCGACGCGATGCCGATGCCGAGTCCGCCGATCACGCGCCACAGGGCGAGGTCCCAGACGGCGAAGGCGAGCCCCGAGCCGAGGGAGCTGATGAAGAACATGATGGCGCCGAGGAACATCACCCGCAGGCGCCCCCAGCGATCGGCGAGGTTGCCGGCGATGATCGCCCCCGCGGCGCAGCCGAGCAGCGCGATCGCGACCACGAATCCGGTCACCACCGAGTTCAGCGCGAAGTCGTGCTGGATCGAGTCGACGGCGCCATTGATCACCGACGAGTCGAAGCCGAACAGGAAGCCTCCGACCGCGGCCGCGACGGAGAGGCCGATCGCACGACGCCCGTACGGGCCGCGCAGCGTGAAGGTACCGGTGGGAACCGCATCGGAGGCGCTCATGCGAGTCAGGATACTCAGGCAGATGCGTGTTCGGCGCCATTCGCGAACCACTAATCTGGGCGGGTGCGCTTCCTCGACGAGATCACCCTGCAGGACGACTTCGTGCGTCTGGAGCCGCTCGGGCAGGAACATGCGGATGACCTGGCCGTCGCGGCAGCGACCATCACGAACGCCTGGTACACGTCCATTCCGACACCCGACGATGTTCCCGCTGAGATCGATCGACGGCTCGCACTCCGTGCCGAGGGCATGATGAATCCCTTCGCCGTGCGCCGGCTCGCCACCGGCGAGGTCGTCGGCACGACCACGTACTGCAACATCGACCAGCCCAACCGGCGGGTCGAGATCGGCTACACCTGGATCGGCACCGCCGCGCACCGCACCGAGGTCAACCCGGCGATGAAGCGCCTCATGCTCGCGCACGCCTTCGACACCTGCGACGCGATCGCCGTCTCACTGCTGACGCACTTCCACAATCGGCACTCGCGCGCTGCGATCGAGCGGCTGGGCGCCAAGCTCGACGGCATCCTGCGCAATCACCGCATCATGCCGGACGGATCGCTGCGCGACACCGCGGCGTACTCGATCCTGCCGCACGAGTGGCCCGCCGTGCGGAACGGACTGGACGCCCGCCTGGCTTAGAACTCGGGCGACGGCTCCGCGCCGATCACCGGGGGAGCAGCGGCGACGTGGCCGATCGAACGCCACATCAGCAGGAGCGTGATCGCCGCACCGGCGAACGCGAACCACCATGGCGCCGTCGGGCCCCAGAGCTGCGCGATGACGCCGCCGAGCGCCTGACCCAGCACCATTCCGCCGAACACGCCGACCATGTTCACCGAGCCGACCCTGCCCTGCAGCTCGTGCGGCACCAGGCGCTGCCTGACCGTGGTCGAGATCGTGCCCCAGACGAATGCGTAGGCACCGAACACGAACAGGATCACCAGGGCGACCCAACCGGTCGTGGTGAGCGCCATCGCCAGATGCATCAGCACCTCGAGGGTCAGGCACACCCGCATCAGCGTCGCGAACGACACGTGTCGCTCCAGCCAGCCGAAGCTTCCCGTGGCGATCAGGCCACCGAGTGCGGAGGCCGTGGTCAGGGCGCCGTAGCCGACCGGACCCATCCCGAGATGCTCGGTCGCGTACAGCACGAGTACGCCCCAGGGGGCCGCCCAGGTCACGTTGAACAACAGGATGATGGCGATCAGCGTGCGCACCGGCTTGTTGTGCCAGGCCCAGCGGATGCCCTCGGCGATGTCGTGCCGGATGTGGGTCTTCCCGGCATCCGTGACGTCCCTGACCGGCACCGGCTGACGGGCGATCCGCGAGACGAGCAGCACGGCCAGCGACACGCACAGCACCTGCAGCAGGAACGGCCAGAACGACCCGACCGCGAACAGGAACGCGCCCAGCGGAGGGCCGGCGAGCTGATTCGCGACGAGGAACCCGGCCTGCAGGCGGGCGTTGCCGATACCGAGGTCAGCCGGCTTCACCATCATCGGCAGCAGGGTGCCGCTGGTGGTGTCGGCGAACACCTCGGCCGTGCCGTACAGGAACGAGACGGCCAGCACGATCCAGACGTTCGCCGTCCCGGTGAGTAGGAAGAACACCAGCGCGAGCACGACCACCGCTCGGATGCCGTTGGCCAGCATCACCAGCATCCGCCGCTCCACGCGATCGGCGATCGCGCCGGCGTAGAGGCCGAAGAGCAACCACGGCAGGAACTGCAGCATCGCGCCGGATGCCACCAGGATCGGCGACGAGGTCATCGAGGCGATCAGCAGCGGGGAGGCGGCGAGGGCGATGCCGTCGCCGATGTTGCTCGTCCAGGCGGCCGACATCAGCCATCGGAAATCTGTGCCCAGACGGCGGGGTGCGATCAGTTCGCCGAGGGAGGTCACCGCATGATCCTACGGGGATACGCGAGAATGGATTCATGACCGTCTCCCTGCTCGGCGCTGCCGACATCCGCCGCCTCGCCGCCGAGCTCGACGTCACCCCCACCAAGAAGCTCGGGCAGAACTTCGTCGTCGACGCGAACACCGTGCGAAAGATCGTGCACGCCGCATCGGTGCAGGCGGGGGAGCGGGTCGTCGAGATCGGCCCCGGGCTCGGCTCCCTGACTCTCGCGATCCTCGAGACCGGGGCATCCGTCACCGCCGTCGAGATCGACCACCGTCTCGCCGAACGGCTGCCGCAGACCGCGCGCGAGCAGGGCGTGCCCGACGGCGCGCTCACCGTCGTCGACGCGGACGCACTCCGCGTGACCGAGCTGCCTGGCGACCCCGAGGTGCTGGTCGCCAACCTGCCCTACAACGTGTCGGTTCCCGTGCTGCTGCACTTCCTCGCGACCTTCCCCGGCATCGCGCGCGGCGTCGTGATGGTGCAGGCCGAAGTCGCCGAGCGGCTCGCCGCAAAGCCGGGATCGAAGATCTACGGCGCCCCCAGCGTCAAGGCCGCCTGGTACGGCTCGTGGAACCTGCGCGGCACCGTCTCGCGACAGGTGTTCTGGCCCGTCCCGAACGTCGACAGCCTGCTGGTCGGTTTCGAGAGGGATGTCGACCCGCGCGGCTCCGAGGACGAGCGCCGTCGCACTTTCGAGATCGTGGATGCCGCATTCAACCAGCGCCGCAAGATGCTCCGCCAGGCGCTGTCGGGCCTGTTCGGCAGCTCGGCCGCCGCATCCGCCGTGCTCGAGTCCGCCGGCGTCGCCCCGACCGGTCGGGGTGAGGATCTGACCGTCGACGACTACCACCGCGTGGCGCTCGCCGCTGGCTGACGTCCGGCACGTCACGTCCGCGTGGGCTCGTGCGCTTCCTGCGGACGGGCGCCGCCGTACCGTCGGCCCGAATCGTGCATCACCCTGCGAGCGAGCCCTAGACTGCGGGGCATGACCGTGATCCGGATGCTCGACGAGGCGCTCGTCGCGCTCGACGCCGGACTCTGGCTGGACCTGCACGCGACACCCCTCGCACTGCTGCTCGCGATCGGCCTGGTCGCGATCGGGGTGCTGCTGACCTCGGTCGTGACACGGCGGCTCGTCGTCTGGCGGCCGACGCATCCGGCACCCGTGCGCCGTGACGGGGATCGCGGCTGCGACGATCTGCGACCTGACCCGACCCGGTCAGCAGTGGCGATCCACGGCCCACGGGCACCGGGACGGAAAGACGTCCCGTCCCTCGCGCTCCGCTGACGACAGCCGGCGAGACGGGACGGGCTGTTCGTCGTCCGTCCCCTCGACCGGAGTCCGTCATGCCCGTGCTGTTCGTCCCCGTCCGCCTTCCGCGCCCATTGCGCCGAGTTCGGCTCGTTCTGCTGCGGCAGCGCAGTCGCTGGCGGCATCGGATGCTGCTCTCGATGGTGCGAACGAGCACCTGGATCTACTTCGCCGCCGCAGGGGTGATCGGCTTCGGCGGGCTGGAGGTCATGTTCGGCGCGTTTCTCATCGCACCGGAGCTGCTGCCGTTCGCACTGGCAGCCCTGGCGCTGGTCTGGGTGCTCAGGCGCGAGCGGCGCCGAGTGCGACTGGGCGTGCTTCGACTGCGGCGCCGGCGCTCGCGCCGGCGGGCGGAGCGCACCTCGCCGAGCCGGTAATCTTGCGGGATGAGCGAACCGCGTCAGCTGGACCGCACTCCCGATGTGCACCGCCCGTACACCGCCGACGCAGGTCGGTACGGTCGCGTCGACTACCGTCAGGTCGGCACCTCCGGGCTGTACCTGCCGCCGATCTCTCTGGGGCTGTGGTGGAACTTCGGCGACAACATCCCGCTCGACAATCAGCGCGCGCTGCTGCGGCACGCATTCGACAGCGGGATCACGCACTTCGACTTGGCCAACAACTACGGGCCCCCTCCGGGGTCGGCAGAGAAGAACTTCGGCCGCATCCTCGCTGAGGACTTGCGCCCGTACCGAGACGAGCTGATCATCTCGTCGAAGGCCGGCTGGGACATGTGGCAGGGCCCTTATGGTTACCTCGGCAGCCGTAAGTACATCATCGCCAGCGCTGAGCAGTCGCTGGCTCGCATGGGCCTGGACTACGTCGACATCTTCTACTCGCACCGCGTCGACCCGGACACCCCGGTCGAGGAGACCGTCGGCGCGCTGGACACCCTGGTGCGACAGGGCAAGGCCCTCTATGTGGGCATCTCGTCGTACTCCGCCGAGCGCACCGCTGCGGCCATGGCCGTCGCTCGCGAGCTGGGGACGCCGCTGGTCATCCACCAGCCGTCGTACTCGATCCTCAACCGCTGGATCGAGGACGGCCTGACCGACACTCTGCGCACGGAGGGCATGGGCGCGATCGCGTTCACCCCGCTCGCCCAGGGGCTGCTCACCGGCAAGTACCTCGCCGACGGCACCGCCGAGCGCGCGCAGAAACGCGGCTCGCTGCCTGATCGCCCGCTGTCCGAGCAGGGGCTCGCCGTGTTGCGCGGCCTGAACGACATCGCCGCGGAGCGTGGGCAGACACTCGCGCAGTTCGCGCTGCAGTGGACCCTGCGCGATCCAGTCGTGGCGTCGGCGCTGATCGGCGCATCGCGCCCCGAGCAGCTGGACGAGAACATCGCCGCGCTGAACGGCCCGGCCTTCAGCGCCGAGGAGCTCTCCCGCGTCGACGCGATCGCGAACGGCATCGACGTGAACCTCTGGTCCACCTCGTCGGACCTGTGAGCGCCCGATGAGTCTCGCGGCGCGCTCGGATGCCGTGCACGTGCGCGCTCCGGGCAAGATCAACATCTATCTCGGCGTCGGCGCGCGCCGCGATGACGGCTACCACGCCCTCGCGACCGTGTTCCAGGCCGTCTCACTGTACGAGGACGTCTACGCGTCACCGGCATCCGATTTCTCTCTGACCGTGTCGGGCGACGTCGACCCGAGCACCGTGCCCCTGGACGACCGCAATCTCGCGATGCGCGCCGCGAAGCTGGTCGCGCAGGCCGCCGGCGTCACCGACGGCGTCGCCCTGCACCTGCGCAAGAGCGTGCCGGTCGCCGGCGGGATGGGAGGGGGATCGGCAGATGCCGCGGCAGCACTGGTCGCCTGCGACGCGCTCTGGGGCACAGAGCTCGGCCCGCAGGCGCTGCACGAGCTGGCATCACGGCTGGGCGCCGACGTGCCGTTCGCGCTGCACGGCGGCACGGCGGTGGGCACCGGCCGCGGCGAGCAGCTGACGCCGGCACTCGCACCGGGCCGATTCGACTGGGTGCTCGTTCCCAGCAGTGCGGGACTCTCCACGCCGGCGATCTACGGGCGCCTCGACGAGCAGCGCGCGACCATGGGCTCTCTCGCCGATGACCCGCCGCTGTCGCTGGACGTGCCGGTCGCGGTGCTGCAGGCGCTGCGCGCGGGCGATCCTCTCGCGCTCGCGCCCGGCATGATGAACGACCTGGAGCCGGCGGCGGTCGCCGAGCGTCCCGAACTGGATCACATCCTCGCTGAGGGCGTTCGTGCAGGCGCGCTGACCGGCATCGTCTCGGGATCCGGCCCGACGATCGCCTTCCTGTGCGCGGGACCTGAGGCGGCAGCGGCCGTGCAGGACGAGCTGTACGCGATCGGCCGTGAGGCTCTGCACGTGCATGGCGCCGTTCCCGGCGCCCGCATCATGTCCTGAGGGTCAGAGCCCGCGCATCCGCGCGTGCAGCGCCTTCACCTCGTCGGCGAACGCCTCGACGGGTCCTGCGACCTCGATCCCAGGTGCGACGGTGGTGATCGGCAGCGCAGCGACGGGACCGGCCGGCACGCCCCATTCGGCGAGCCACCCCACGAGCTGCTCGGTACCCGTGGCGTAGACGATGCGACCCAGCCCGACCCAGGCGTGCGCGGCCGAGCACATCGGGCAGTGCTCACCCGAGGTGAAGGTGACCGCTGCGGCGCGCTGCTCGGGCGTGAGGTTCTCCGCCGCCCAGCGGGCGATCTCGAACTCCGGATGCCGGGTGGTGTCGCCGTCCTTCACGCGATTGCGATCCTCGAACAGCACGGTGCCCTCGGCGTCGACGATGAGCGACCCGAACGGCTCATCGCCGTCGTCCAGCGCCTCGGTGGCGAGGGCGACGCATCGGCGCAGCAGCGCGGCCTCGGTCTCGGTGGGGGAGTAGAACGCGGTCATGCTCCGAGCGTAGTCACACCCGCGCGGCACTAGCCTTGTAGGGACATGGCACATCTTCTCGGGGCCGAAGGCCTGCATCTCGAGTACCCCACCCGCGTCGTCTTCGACTCCGTCACGCTCGGCGTGGAGGAGGGCGACCGCATCGGCATCGTGGGTCGCAACGGCGACGGCAAGTCGAGCCTGCTCGGCATGCTCGCAGGTCTGCGCGAACCGGATGCCGGTCGCGTGACCGTCCGCGGCGGAACCACGATCGGGCGCCTCGACCAGGCCGACACCCTCGATGACGCACTCACGGTGGGCACCGCGGTCGTCGGCGACACCCCAGAGCACGAATGGGCGGGGGATGCCCGCATCCGCGACGTGATCTCGGGTCTCGTGGCCGACCTCGGGTGGGACACCCCCGTGGCATCGCTGAGCGGCGGCCAGCGCCGCCGCGTTTCGCTCGCGAAGCTGCTCGCCGGGGACTGGGACGTGCTCTTCCTCGACGAGCCCACCAACCACCTCGACGTCGAGGCGATCACCTGGCTGGCCGGGCACCTCAAGAACCGATGGGCGAAGAACGCGGGCGCGCTGCTCGTCGTCACCCACGACCGCTGGTTCCTCGACGAGGTCTGCAACGCGACCTGGGAGGTGCACGACCGCATCGTCGAGCCGTTCGAGGGCGGCTACGCCGCCTACATCCTTCAGCGCGTGGAGCGCGACAGGATGGCCGCGGCATCAGAGGCGAAGCGGCAGAACCTGGCCCGCAAAGAGCTCGCCTGGCTGCGTCGCGGCGCACCGGCGCGCACCAGCAAGCCGAAGTTCCGCATCGACGCCGCCAATGAGCTGATAGCGGACGTGCCGCCGATCCGTGATTCGGTGTCGCTGCAGTCGCTCGCGACCTCGCGGCTGGGCAAGGACGTCGTCGACCTGCTCGATGCCGGGGTCTCCTATGGCGACCGCGAGGTGCTCAAGGACGTCGAGTGGCGTATCGCACCGGGAGAGCGAACCGGCATCCTCGGTGTGAACGGCGCGGGCAAGTCCACGCTGCTCGGCCTGATTTCGGGTGCCGTGCAGCCCACCAGCGGTCGGGTCAAGCACGGCAAGACCGTGCAGGTGCGCACGCTCACGCAGCGTCTGGACGAGCTCGACAAGCACTGGAACGACCCCGTGCGCACCGTGATCAACGGTCTCCGGACCTCGTACACGTTCGGCACCGGCTCGAAGGCGCAGGACCTCACACCCGGCCAGCTGCTGGAGCGCCTCGGCTTCACCTCGGCCCAGCTGTCCACCCCTGTGAAGGACCTCTCCGGTGGCCAGCAGCGCCGCCTGCAGCTGCTGCTCGTGCTGCTCGACCAGCCCAACGTGCTGATCCTCGACGAGCCCACCAACGACATGGACACCGACATGCTCGCCGCCATCGAGGACCTCCTCGACTCCTGGCCGGGCACCCTGCTCGTCGTGAGCCACGACCGGTACTTCCTGGAGCGCGTCACCGACCAGCAGTACGCGATCCTCGACAAGCATCTGCGGCACCTGCCCGGCGGCGTGGACGAGTACCTGCGGCTGCGGGCTCTTGAGCAGTCCTCGCCCTCGGCCGCCCCGCGCCCTTCGTCTGGCTCCGCTCGCTCAGGATCCGCCGGGCATGATGCAGCGTCGCAGGCATCCGCGCTGGACGGCGCAGCCCGCCGCGCCGCCGAGAAGGAGCTGGCCGCGCTCGAGCGCAGGATGCAGAAGCTGAACGGCGACATCGACAGGGCGAAGCACGCCCTCGCCGATCATGACCAGTCCGACTACGCAGGTCTCGGCGAGAAGATGAAGGCCATCCAGACCCAGCAGGACGAGGTCGAGGAACTCGAGCTGCGCTGGTTCGAGCTCACCGAGCAGCTCGGCTGAGCGCCCGTCACGAGGACTGGGCCGCGAAAGCGATCAGCAGCATCGTCACGAGGAATCCGCACAGGTAGTTGATCCACAGGAACTTCCGCCAGCCGCGGTTCGCGCGGGCGGAGTCCTCATCGCTGACGAATGCGTAGGGCGCGGCGGCGAGGAGATAGGGGACCACGAGCACGGCGGCGAGCGCGCCCGGCCAACCGGTCGTGAGCACCAGCAGGCCGGCCGCGGTCCAGCAGACGAGCGCGAAGCGCACGGTGCGCGCAGCTCCGAGGACGGTGGCGATCGAGGCGATGCCGCCCTCCCGGTCCGGGATGACGTCTTGCACGGCGCCGAAGGCATGACTGGCCATGCCCCAGAGGAAGAAGGCGCAGAGGACCGCGACGAGTCCCCAGGTGAACGTGCCGTCGGCGAGTACGACGCCGTAGACGGCGGGGCTGACGAAGTGCACGCTGGATGTCGCGGAGTCCAGGCCCGGCACTTCCTTGAAGCGCATCGGCGGTGCCGAGTAGGCGACGACGGCGAACAGACTCACCGCGAGCACGAGCCAGGAGAGCGGCGAGCCCATCGCCACGAGTGCGGCGATGAACGGCACGCAGAGCACGGCGGAGGCGATCAGGATGCTCCGGTGGCGTGATCGCGGCAGCAGCGCGCCCTCCACTCCGCCCTTGCGCGGGTTCGCAAGATCGGACTCATGATCGAACACGTCGTTGATGCCGTACATCGCGAGGTTGTACGGGACGAGGAAGAACAGTGCTCCGACGATCAGTGCGGCATCCACTTCCCTCGCCGTGAGGAGATAGGCGGCCGCGAACGGGTAGGCGGTGTTGATCCAGCTCAGCGGCCGGGACACGGCGAGAAGGTCACGGATCATCGTGCCTCCTGAGCACTCCCCAGAGGGCGGGAAGCAGGAACACTGCCGCGAGGGGGTACGCGAAGTCCTCGATGGGAGCCGCGCCGATCATGAGTCCCGAGACCCGTTCGTCGTCGGCGTAGGCGAACAGGCCCGCGGCGATCATGAGGTTGTCGAAGACGGCAGTCAGGACGAGCAGCACGCCGGCCGTGATGGCCAGCGCCGTCAGCGACAGCGGTGTTCGTCGCCGTACGAGGATGGCGAAGACGACGGCGATGGCGAGGAAGACCGCGGAGAGTGCTGGATAGGTCATCGCTCACCTCGGCGCCGGTCGAGTGAGCGCTGGACGCCGCACGCCAGCGTCATGGTCAGCTGACAGAGGAAGAGCAGGAACACCGGCTCCTCCAGAGGCAGCTCGGGCGCCAGGAGGATCCCGGTCGAATACGGATTTTCGCCGCGGAAGAAGATCCCCAGCGCGATGCCCGCGGCGTCCCACAGCAGCAGGAAGGCGACGCCGATCGCGAGGACGCTCGCCGCCCGCACCGGGTCGCGTCCGAGGAACAGGCCGAGCCGGATGTCCAGGGCGATGACACCCGCGAGCGAGATCAGCAGCAGGATCAGGTACAGCGCGTTCACAGCGGCTCCGGGAGCGGGGTCGCCGTGCGGTCCCCGCGCAGGCGCTTGAGCACGAGTTCGGCGCTGATCAGGCACATGGGCAGTCCGATCCCGGGAATGGTCGACGCTCCCGCGAGGAGCAGCCCCTTCACGCGCGGTGAGGTGTTCCGGCCCCGGAGCACCGCGCTCTGCCGCAGCGTGTGGGCCGGGCCGAGGGCTCCGCCTCGCCAGGCCCCGAATTCGCGCTCGAAGTCGGCGGGGCCGACGCTCCGCCGCACGACGATGCGCTCGCGGAGCCCGGGGATCCCGCACCAGGCGGAGATCTGGTCGATGGCGGCGTCGACTGCGCGCTCCACGGCCGGGGATCCTCCGCCGTCGAGGCCGCCGCCGCCGATGTCGGGGTCCGCGGGGACGGGCACCAGCACGAACAGATTCTCGTGGCCGGGGGGCGCCACGGCGTCCGACGCGCTCGGTCGGCAGATGTACAGCGAGGCGGGGTCGGGGATCCGAGGACGGCCGCCGTAGATGTCATCGAAGCCCGCATCCCAGTCCTCCGCGAAGAGCAGGGTGTGGTGAGCGAGCTCCGGGAGTTCGCCACGGACGCCGAGCATCGCCAGTACCGCACCGGGACCCGGATCCCTGCGGCGCCACCAGCTCTCGGAACGGCTGCGGTGCGCCGGCGCGAGCAGCTGCCGCTCCGTGACGCGGAGATCGGCGGTCGAGACCACGACGTCGGCGGGGAGGACCTCGATCCCCTCGGGGCTCTCCACCTCCACGCCGACGGCGGCACCGTCCCTGACGATGATCTGTCGCGCCCTTGTCCCGGTCGTCAGCGTCGCGCCATGGTCGACGGCGAGACCGGCGATCGCGTCGATGACGGCGCTGAAGCCCCCGCGGGGATAGAGCACGCCCTGTCCGATGTCCAGATGGCTCATCAGGTGGTACATGCTCGGTGCCCGGGACGGTGACGTGCCGAGGAAGACCGCGGGGTATCCGAGGACGCGCTGCACGCGGGGATCGCGGGAGCTCCGCCGGATCATCCTGTCGAGAGGCTCTCCGAGAAGGCGGGCGAGTCGGGGGAGCCTCGCCAGGAGCGCGGGGTCGAGGAACGGCCGGAGGGACTCGTAGCTGCTGTAGAGGAACGAGGATGTGGCCAGCGAATACGTGTCCGCGGCCGAGGTCAGATACCGGTCGAGGCTCTCGGCCGACGCGGGGTCCAATTCGGTCAGCGCGGCGACGGCGTTCTCCGCAGGCAGGTCGAAGGGCGTCGGATCGCCCTCGAAGAAGACCCGGTATGCAGGATCGAGGCGGAGCAGGTCGAGCTGCTCGGCGGCGGAAGTGCCGAGCAGCCGGAAGAAGTGGTCGAAGACCTCCGGCATCAGATACCAGGACGGCCCGGTGTCGAAGACGAAGCCCCGGGACTCCCAGCGTCCTGCTCTGCCGCCGAGCTCGTCGCGGGCCTCCACGAGGACGACGTCCAGCCCCTCGTTCGCGAGCAGGGCTGCGGTGGCGAGCCCGGAGATGCCGCCGCCGATCACGACGGCGCGTTCGGCGGTGCTCACCCGATCACCCGCCCGAGGGCCGCTCCGGAGACGAGCCGCAGCTTGACGGACGTCGGCACGGATACGCGTCGTCGCCTCAGCTGTTCGACCGGGGTCGCTCTGAGTTGTTCGTTCAGGCGGCCGAACAGCGCGGCGGCGGCGGCGGTCGCTCGCCGGGAGCCCGGAGGCAGTCGTCGTATGGCGGAGCGCGCCGCCGTCAGATCATCGTCGATCTCGTCCACCATCGCGTTCTTGTCCGCCTCGGTGAGACGCCCTCCCCGCGTACCCGGGATGTACTGCCGTCCGAGGGAGTCGACGTCATCCGCGAGGTCGCGGAGGAAGTTCACCTTCTGGAAGGCGGCGCCGAGGCGACGAGCGCCCTCTTCGAGATGATCGTCGATCGGCGTCCCCGGCGACTCGGAGGCGAAGACGCGCAGGCACATCGACCCGACGACCTCGGCAGAACCGTGGATGTAGCGCCGGAAGGTCTCGCGGTCGTACTCGATGGGATCCAGGTCCATCCGCATCGATGCGAAGAACGGCCGCAGCAGCTCGGCGGTGATCCCGGTCTGGCGCGCGGTGACGGCGAACGCGTGCACGACGAGATTCGCACTGAAGCCGCGCGCGATGGCGGCGATCGTCTCCTGCTCGAGCTCGTCCAGGATGCTGCGCGTCGTGCCTGGATCGAGACCGGCCTCGAGGGCGGGACCGTCGACGATCTCATCGGCGACCCTGACCAGTGCGTAGACATCGGCGATGCCCTGTCTGACGTCGCGGGGGAGCAGACGGCTCGCCAGCCCGAACGACGTCGAGTAGGCATCGATGATGCGTCGTGAGGACGTGCGCGCCGTCGTCGTGTACAGGGCGAGCCCCTCCGCTCTGCTCATGACTGCCGCTCCGCGCACATCGCCGCGATGTCTGCCAGAGCGTCCTTCAGCGCGGACGGCAACGGCGCGGTATCGATCGCCCGGCGGGCTCTCGCGAACTGTTCCTCGACGGCACACTGCATACGTGCCGATGCGCCGGAGGCTGTCAGGGCACCGCGCATCCGTGCCGCGTCGCCCTCTTCGAGCGGCGCGCGCCCGAAGAGATGCTGCACGTCGCGCCATTCCGCGGTCTCCTCGGCGAAGGCGATCAGCAGCGTCCGCTTGCCCTCACGCAGATCACCGCTGACCGACTTGCCGGTGCGATCTTCTGCGCCGAACACCCCCAGCACGTCGTCGCGCAGCTGATAGAGCACGCCGAGTTCGCGCCCGATCCGCTCCACGGCGGTGACGCGTGCCGCTTCGGCTCCGGCGATGATCGCCCCCGTGCGCAGAGGGGCGGCACAGGAATACGTCGCGGTCTTCTGCGCCATCGTCTCGAGGATCTCGGCGGGCGACGGGGAGGCCATCCCTCGGCCTGCGGCCACGTCGGCGTGCTCGCCGGCGACGGCGTCGAACAGAGCGTCGTCGATCATGCGGTGCATCTCTCCGGCGACGCCGTGCGGCAGATCGGAGACGAGCGCGTGAGCACCGCTGATGAGGAGGTCTCCTGCGAGCATCGCCGACGCCGTGCCCCACGCGGTCGCGTCGTCCAGAGGTCGCCCGGCGTCGATCGCATCCGCGGTGAACAGTCCGGCGAGGTTGGGTCGACCACGGCGGACGAGGTCCCCGTCGAGGACGTCGTCGTGGAGGAGGAGCGCGGTGTGCAGGATCTCGAAGGCGGCACCGGCGACCTCGGCGGAGCGGCGGTCCGCGCCGCCGAGATGGTCGTGGGACAGCAGCACCAGCCTCGACCGCAGGCGCTTGCCACCATCGGCCGCCTCACGGGTTCTCCGCCAGAGAAGCGCGTGACCCTCGCTCCGCGTCCTCGCGCGCTCCTCGCGCTCCGCGAAGAAGCGGCGGATCGTCGCCTCGACGCCGGTCCTCTCCATCGTGGAGCTCATGCCGCCCGCTGCCATGCTGCGGCGCGGATCTCGCCGTCTGCACGTGAGAGCTCTGCGGCCTGGCTCACGAGCCAGGGGCTGAAGGCCCACGGGGCGGCCGTGAGCGCGATCGCGAGATTCCGGGGGTCGACCCAGCGCAGCTCCATCGCCTCCGCCGCCACGAGGACGGGGTCGCCGAGGGCACGGGCCGTGTACACGGGGCAGACCTCGTTCTCCACGGTGCCCGAGGCGTCCACCGCGCGGTAGCGGAAGTCGGGGAGCTCCAGGCGGATGTCTGCGAGTTCCAGCCCCAGCTCCTCGCGCGCCCTGCGCATCACCGCGTCGGGTATCGGCTCGAACGGCTGGGGGTGGCCGCAGAAGGCGTTGGTCCAGGTGCCGGGCCACGTGCGCTTGCCCAGAGCGCGTCTGGTGATCAGGACCCGGCCGTGCTCGTCGAGGACGTGACACGAGAATGCGAGGTGCAGCGGGGTGCGGTCGTGGTGCACCTCCGCCTTCTGGGCGACGCCGCAGGGCGTGCCGTCGTCATTGAGGAGCACGACGCGTTCCTGAGCCGTCATCATTTCTCTCTCCTGTCTAGTTGCTAGCCAGGCTAGCTTTCTCCGAATCATATAGCTTCGGTGAGCTAAAGTCATGGTCATGGCGAAGCCGATCCCGCCCAGAGCCGCGCCGGTCGCGCTGCACGACCCACGTCGTCTGGATCCGGACGAGGAGATCGTGCGACGGTCGCATCTCTCCGACGACGAGCTCGCGCAGGTCGTCCGGGTGCTCGATGCGATGCACCGGTGGCGTGAGGCGGAGCGCGCCATGAGCGAGGAATCGCAGCGGTACATGAAGCTGGGTGAGACCGACATGAGGGCCCTTCGGCTGCTCATCGCCGCGCAGCGGCAGGATGCCGTCGTGACACCCGGCGACATCGCCGCGCACCTCGGCGTGTCCACGGCGTCGGTGACAAAACTGCTCGACCGCCTCGAGAAGGGCGGGCATATCCGCCGCCGACCTCATCCGACGGATCGACGCCGTCTGTCGATCGAGGTGACGGCGCGGACGCGGCGGGCCGCCAGGGAGAGCGTGGGGCGCTCGCACGCGCGGCGCTTCGACGTCATCGCCGCTCTCTCGGCCGAGCAGCGTGCCGTCGTCGAGGGCTTCTTCGACGACCTTGCCGCGACCGCAGACCCTGACGGGGAGCGCGAAGGGCACTGAACGGCTGCGCCATCCGCGACGCGGGAATACTCTGATCGGGACGGCGCTTGGCACACTCAGCGGTCCGCTCCTGCGCGTCCCGTCGTCGTTCTCCCAGGAGGTGTCATGGAAGGTCTCGAGGTCACCGTCCTGCTGGGCGCGACCATCGTCGTCGGTGCGATCATCGCGCCGCGGATACGGCTCGCGCTGCCGCTCGTGCTCGTCGTGCTCGGACTGCTGCTCGGCTTCGTCCCTGCGATGCGCGAGATCCAGCTGCCGCCCGAGACGGTGCTGCTGCTGTTCCTGCCGGTCATGCTGTTCTGGGAGAGCCTGACCACCTCGCTGCGATCCATCCGCCGCGACTTCCGGTACATCCTGCCGATGAGCACCGTGCTCGTCGTCGCGAGCGCCTTCGCGGTCGCCGGCGTCGCCGTGCTGTTCGGACTGCCGTGGGAGGCCGCGCTGATCCTGGGCGCCGCCGTCGCGCCGCCGGATGCCACGGCTGTGGCTGCGCTCGGCCGCCTGCTGCCACGGCGGATGTTCATGAAGCTGAAGGCGGAGAGCCTCACCAACGACGGCACGGCCCTCGTGCTCTACGCGATCGCCGTGTCACTCGCGATGGGTTCGCAGATCACTCCGCTGTCGGTGACCTGGATGGTCGTCGTCTCCTATGCGGGCGGCATCGCCGCGGGCGTCGCGGTCGCCGGCCTCGGCTATCTGGTGCTGCGCCGCATGACCTCGACGATCGTGATCAACGTCACGCTGCTGCTCCTGCCGTTCACGGCGTTCCTGATGGCCGAGCTGGTCGAGGCGTCCGGCGTGCTCGCCGTGGTCGTCGCCGGACTCATCGTCGCGGCGATCGCACCGAGCATGACGACCGCCGCGTCGCGCAGGCAGGCGGATGCCGCCTGGCCGTTCGGTGTGTACCTGCTCAACGGCGCGCTGTTCGTGCTGATCGGCATCGAGGTGCAGTACGTCGTGCACGAGATCTCGGCGGCGATGATCGGATGGCTCGCTCTGGTGACGGTCGCGGTGTGGCTCGTGCTGCTGGGCGTGCGACTGCTGTTCCAGCTGCTCACCGCGCCGTTCAGCAGACACGCATCGACGCTTCCGCCGCGCACTCGGGCGCGAGCCTGGATCGTCAGCACGGTCGCGGGGATGCGCGGTGCGGTGTCGCTGGCGATCGCGCTGTCCGTGCCGCTGGCGACGGGCGCTGGGGATGCCGTCGAGGGGCGGGACTCGGTCATCTTCGTCACCGCCGGCGTCATCCTGCTCAGCCTGCTGGTGCAGGGCCCGCTGCTGCCCGCGATCGTGCGGTGGGCGAAGATCCCGGTCGACCATGTCGAGGACGAGGAGTACGAGATGGCCGAGCGCGCCATCTCGGGTGCGGCGCTGGCCGCACTGGACGAACTCGCCGCCGAGCACGGGGTCAGCGAGGAGGTGCGCGATCGCGCCCGCCGCGAGGGCTATGAGGCGCTCGAGCTCGCCAACGCCCGCACCCTGGAGCGCGAGCGCGCCCTCATCGACGCCGAGGTCGGCGAGATGGAGGCCATGCTCGACGAGCCGGACCCGCTCGCCCTGGAGTCGGCCGTCGATCCAACGATCACCGGCCCCGCGGCGCCACTGCAGATGCTCGCCGTCTCCACCGACGTCGACGTGCTGCAGCGGTCGCCGCTGGTGCGCCATGACGAGGCCACCCGTCTGAAGCTCGCCCTCATCGAGCGCAAGCGCACGGTGCTGCACGGGCTGCGCCGCTCCGGCACGGTGGACGACCTCATCGTGCGCCGGATCGCCGCGCGGATGGACCTCGAGGAGGTGCGCCTGCGCGGCATCGAGGAACTCGGCTGACCCAGGCTGTGACGTCGTGTGACGGGCTTACTCGGACGAGATCGGATGCCGCACGTTGTGTGCCCATGGGTCCCGATCCCAGACACCTTCAGCCGCAGTTGGGCACGTTCGCATCCACAGGTTCCCGAGCGGATGACGGATACGATCTGGATGCCCCGCCGGCTGAACGCCGGTACCGTCGAACACCACGACCCGAGGGCCGGAGACCCGCCACAGCAGCGCAACACCATGACTGTCGCACCCTAATGCCAGAATCAACACCGACACCCCGGCAACGACGGCGAACGATCCGTCGAGCGATAAAAGATCGAGGTTGGCGGACGTGGCGACAACAGTAATCGTGCTGGCGTGAGAATTATATCAATTATCCTTGTTGGAGTGGGGCTGGCGCCGTCAGATCAAACAGGGAGACACGGGAATGCATCTAAAAGGTCGCGCAACGCTAGGCGCGGCAATCAAGGTATCCATGGTTTCGGTGGGAGCTCTCTTGGCTTCAACTCTGACCTACAACGTCGTTTGCGAAATCCTCGCCAACTTGAATCGTCGTGAGTTTGCGAGCCGGCCTGAAGTGGAAAACTGGGCGCTCCCGTACTATGGAACGGAAGGCCCCGCATTGCTTGCGGCAGTGCTCTGCTCTCTCGTAATCGTGGTCACATGGGCCGTGGTCATTCTTGCCGCAAAACATAGTAAGGTTGGTCGGATAGGTGGTCAGGCCTGGGAGTCTCCTCGTTAGTAAGGACTATTGTATTCGTGTTGGCGAACAATCAGACCACGCCAGCGGAACAGGATAACTCAAGTGTTTCAAATCAGGAGCAGTACCGCATGGACGGATCTGGGCGCGATTCTCGGACAGTCAAGAGGAACCGCTCCTCGCGATTGCGAAGTGCGGTTCCTCTTGACGAATTAGGTTCCTCTTGACGAATCACATGTAGCCAGGCAGCCGCCTCCACGTTCCGCTAGGACATGACTTCGGACCCGTGTAGGCACCATACATGTAGTACGCGATCCCATCTGGACCCATTTTGCGCAGGTTCATGTTCCACCCGAGCTTGACGATGCAAGCATTCGGATTGAACGTGGTGGGAACCGTCGAAGTGGCGGCCGCGGGAGCCGCAACCGCCGCAGGCGCCGTCCCAACAAGAGCCCCGACGGCAAGCGCACCGACCAGAGTCAGGTTTGCCATCTTCACTGAGAGCCTCATATACATTCCCCCTGGGAAGTTAGTCACAATCAACAGGTTGATCGACAACGTAGCATAGATCGTAGCGCCCCCGCCCACCCCTGAACCTCAGGGGATGAGGCTCGCTAGGCGGGGACGAGATGTGCTCCGCAAACGGTCTGATGCGCCCCTCGGGCAGGGCTCGCGTAACAAGTAGCCCGTCACGAGGCATCCTGCTATAGAGTCGCGTGGAATCAAGTTCGGCTTCGAAGGAAACAACATGGGACATCCGATCAGGGAAGATAGCCCCAGGTCAGCGGGGTCGGCGTTTAGAGCGCACCGTACATTTGCAGCGACAATCCTTGCAGCGGTTTCCCTGCTGACCGTAGCGTGCTCCGCCGAGACTGAGAATCCATCTTTCAGTTGCGCCAACGAGTCGATCCGAACGCAGGCATCTAAGCTACTCGATCTCGAGAGCGACGGCGTTCTGGTGACACCGACCGAGATGAGGAGGCTCGGGGGCAACGAGGCGGACATTGACGCACTCGAGGAGAAATGGGATTCGCTCACGCAGCAGGAAAGAAGCATTCAAGAGTGCGCAAACCACTTGATGGAGGATCTCTCAGAGTAGTCAAATCGGACCAGATGAACCAACGACGTATTTTGGGGATCGACGCATCGCGAACGCTAGCAGTGTTTGGGATGATCGTTCTGCACTCGCTGCCGGGTGATTTAATAGCGAGCATTCCAGTACTCGACCTCATCACCTCGCAGAACCGTCCACAACTTCTCTTCGCAATCCTGGACGGGGTGTCGCTCGGAATAATTTCTCAGGGGTTACTGCCGGACCCAAACAGGAGCGCCGTCAAGAGGCAAGTCGCTTCAAGGGGTGTTTTTCTGATCGCGCTCGGACTCTTCCTGAGTTCTCTAAACTCCGGCGTAGTCATCATTCTCGACTACTATGGCATCTTCTTCATTCTGGCTCTGCCGTTGCTTTTCGCTCCCCTGAAAGTGGTCGCAACCTGTGCAGTATTTCTAGCGATCTTCGGTCCAGTGGTAGTGGGTCTCATTTCCCATCTTCTCGACGGAAGGATGATTCCATTTGTTCTGCAACAAACGATGTCCTGGCTATTCACGGGTCAGTACCCGGCGGTAACCTGGATGGCGTTTGTGCTCGCGGGGCTTTGGATGATACGTTTTGGCGTTTCCAGAATGCGCCCTTACGCTGCGCTTGGTATGGCGGTGTGCGCGCTTGCGATCCAGGTGGTTCTCAGCACAGATCCTCAAGAGCTGCACCCTATCGCGAGAGAAATAGGTGAGAACTCTTCTTCTGGCATGCTCGCAATGGTGTTGCTCTGGGCGCTAGTTGCTGCTCTTAGGCCAGCGCAGGGGCGAAAGTGGTCCTTGCGGATGTTTCGCTCCATCTCAGCAATGGGGATTATGCCATTAACGACGTACTCGCTGCACGTCGTTGCGATGTCTATGCTCGGTCTCGTATGGGGCATTGGCTCCCTCCAAGGGTGGCAATCGTTCTGGATCATCCTGAGCTCATCCGTGATATTGGCGTTTGTCTTCGAGCTTCTTCTAGATCGGGGCCCGCTAGAGATGTTGACGAGGTGGCTATCTTCGGGAGCGGCCCTGGAACGTTCGATGGATGTACCTGCGCCCGTTGACGGTCTCCTCCCTGTCGACGCGACCGGCTTCCTCCGGGAATCTCCGATTAACGATAATCAGCCTCGTTCGTGATACGACGCATCGATTTTGATTCAGAGATCCCGCTTGAATAGTGCGGTGTTTGGTGGCGCCGGGTGGCTTCTTCCGAATATACGAATCATTGTTTTCGTTTCGTTGGTGGCGGGGAGCGGTCTCGCATAGTTGAAGACCGGACATTCCGAAAGGCATCACAATCGGTCTGGCTGTCGCATTGGATGGTTTGAGCGAAGCCATATTCGCGTGATTGCGCGCCCATTCATGGCGAGCTGGAAGCCCGATGCGCTGTCCTGCTCCTCCGCCGTCGAGGCGATGATGGCGGTAGTTGGTCAGGTCATACCTCGGCTCGTGGGAGGCGTTCCCAAGTATCGTGCACGATTCCGGCGCTGGTCTGCCTGAAGGGTCCGCAAAGAGAGGCGATCCGCTTCGAGCCGGTCGTGATGTGGGCGGCGATCATCCTCATCGTCGTGTTCGTGCATCTGGTGCAGCTTCTCGGCACGAAACTGGCCCGCAAGGTCATGCGCCGCTGAGCGGTCCCTCGGGTTCCGCATAGCGACGTCGCGTAGCGTCCTGTGACATGAACGTGGTCGACGTGATCGTCGTGGTGCTGCTGATCGTGGCGCTCCTCAGTGGCATCCGTGCCGGCCTGTTCGCCGTGCTCGGCATGCTCTGCGGCCTGGTCGCCGCGGGGCTCGCCGCGCCCTGGGTGCTGCCCTGGGCCTCCGGTCTGACAGCGACGAGCGACTGGCACGGGTTCTCCGTCGTCGGCGCCGCGGTGCTGCTGCTCGCGCTCGGCGCGGGCATCGGCTCTGCGATCGGGGCCGTGATCAGAAACGGTGCCGACAAGCTCAAGCTGCGCGGCATCGAGCGTCTGCTCGGCGGAGTGCTCGCCGTGGTCACGGCGGCGCTGGCGCTCACCCTGACCGGAGCGGGCATCGCCGCCGCCGGTATCCCCATGGTGTCGTCCGCCGTCGCGTCTTCACTCGTGCTCCGCACGATCGAGGACACCACCCCGCCGCCGGTCGCCGACGCGATGGCTCGGCTGCAGTCGGCGGTGCTCGGCGACACCACGCTGCCGACGATCAATGGACTGCTCGACGAGAGTGACCTGGCGAAGGCCCCGGACCCCGCCGAGATCGACACGAACGATCCGGCGCTCGCATCGGCCGCGCGTTCCGTCGCCAGGGTCTCCGGCATGGCACCCGCGTGCGGCATCGTCTCCAGCGGCTCAGGGTTCGTCGTCGCCGACGACCTGATCGTCACCAACGCGCACGTCGTGGCCGGCGCGGACTCGCCGATCGTCGAGCTGCCGGGCGAGCCGGCGCGAGATGGCCGTGTCGTGTACTTCGACCCGGTCGACGACCTCGCCGTCGTCGCCGCCGACGTCACCGCCCGCCCGCTGAAGCTGGCGGATGCGCTGAAGCCCGGTGACGGCGCCGTCGTGCAGGGGTATCCGCACGGCGGCCCGTTCCGCACGGTTCCCGCAGGCGTCATCAGCTCGAGCACACCGCTGATCGACGACATCTACGGCGCGAACGCCACCGAGCGCTCGGTGTACACGCTGCGCGCGGACGTGCAGCCGGGCAACTCCGGCGGTCCGCTGCTCACCCAGGGCGGTGCAGTCGCCGGCGTGGTCTTCGCCCGCGACGAGGTGCAGCCGCAGGTGGGATACGCGATGACGAATGCCGAGCTGCTGCCCGTGCTCGCCCGGCTCGACCCGGCCGCTCGCGCCGTGACGACCGGCAGCTGCCGGACCTGACCGCGGCTAGGGACGCTCCTGCAGCGTGCGCTTCGTCACGAACTCGCGCGGCACACCGCTGAGCGGGTCGACGAACCGCAGTTCCCGTGCGAGCAGCTTCAGCGGCTTCGTGAAGTCGTCGGGCGCCTCCGGCAGCAGATCCGGATAGAACCCGTCGTTCAGGATGCCCGCGCCGAGGGCGGACAGGTGCACACGCAGCTGATGCATCTTGCCGCTGTGCGGCCGCAGCATCGTGTGCACGACGCGGTCGTCGAAGTCGATCAGCTCGATCAGCGTCTCGGAGTTCGGCGCGCGCTCCGGGTCCACGCGCACACACACGTGCGCGCGCAGCTTCTCGATGTGGTTGCGGTACACGATCGGGAATCGGATGCCGGTGAGTGCCGGTGCTGCGGCATCCCAGTCCGCAGGCCTGGCGGAGACGGCCTCATAGACCTTCTCGACCGTCCGCCTCTCGAACAGCAGCTGGTAGGCGCCGCGGGTCTCGGGTCGCGTCGAGAACATCAGCAGGCCGGCGGTCGCGCGATCCAGCCGGTGGATCGGCGTGAGATCGGGGTTGTCCAGCAGGTTGCGCAGCCGCACCAGCGCGGAGTTCTGCAGGTACTTTCCGCCAGGCGTCGTGGGCAGGAAATGTGGCTTGTCGACGACGACGAGGTCGCGGTCCTGATGCAGGATCTCGACGTCGAACGGGATGTCGCGCTCCTCGGGCGGCTCGCGGTAGTACCAGACGAACTCCTCGGCGCCCAGGGGCGTGTGTCGCGTGAGCGTGGAACCATCGATCGCGACGATCTCTCCGCGGTCGAACCGCTGCAGCAGGCGTTCGGGATCGAGGTGTGAGAACCGCTCGGCCATGTACTGCGAGACCGTGCTCCACGGTCCCTCCAGCGGCACGTGCAGCCGCGTCGCCCCGACGCCGTCGCGCACCGGGAGCGGTGACGCCATCGCCATCAGCGTGCGCCCGCGGCGAGCCAGGCGTCGAACGACGTCCGCGCGATCCTGGCGTCGGCCGGCGGCAGCAGCACCTCGCCGGCGAAGTCGAGTCCGAGCGCGGCTCCGGCCCAGGACGCGCGGATCGCGTGATCCGCACCTCGGGCGGCGAAAGTGCGGCGCGCCATGTCCACGGCATCCTCGGTGCGGGGTCCTGCGATGACGAGCCCCTCCGGGCGCGGCGCCCCGAGGGCAGTCTCGACCAGCACGGATGCCACATCGGCGGGAGCGATCGGCTGCAGCAGGAGCGGCGGCACCACGGCCTCTCCGCCTGACACCGCCCGCTCCGCGATCATCGCCGGGAAGTCATGGAACTGCGTGGCGCGCACGATGGTGTGCGGAACGGCGCCGGCGCGGATCGCGCGCTCCTGGGCCCGCTTGCCGAAGTAGTGCGGTCCGCCCTGCACTGCGTCGATGGCAGCGATCGAGAGCGCGACATGGTGCCCGATACCCGCGGCGATCTCTGCCGCGAGCAGGTTCTCCGAGACGACCGTGTAGACGCGTTCGGCCTCCGCGGCGTCGGCCGAGGGCGGGTTCGAGACGTCGATGACCACGTCGACGCCGGTGAGCAGCCCTTCCAGGCCAGCACCGCTGACCAGATCGACGCCCTCGCCGCGACTCAGCGAGATCGCCTCATGGCCGCTCTGCGCGACCAGCGCGACGACCAGTCGTCCGATCCGTCCGGTCCCGCCGGCCACCGCGATGCGCATGGGTCCTCTGTCTCCGTCCGTCGTCTCTCCGGCGCCCTGTCAGACGTCGAAGCTCAGGCTCAGCTTGCGCAGCAGACCGGCCAGCCGTTCCCGGTCGGCACGGGGGAGCGCCGAGAGCAGCGTGGCCTCCGCGTCGACCAGGCGGGTGATCGCGGCGTCCACTCGCACCTTGCCGTCGTCGGTCATCGTGACCAGCACGCTTCGACCGTCGGCGGGATCGGCCTCGCGACGCACCAGGCGCCGGCCGACCAGCCGGTCGATCCGGTTCGTCATCGTCCCGCTGGAGACGAGGGTCTGCTGCAGCAGCTGCTTCGGCGAGAGCTGGAACGGCGCGCCCGCGCGGCGCAGGGCGGACAGCACGTCCCATTCCCACGACTCCAGATCGCTGCGCCGGAACACCTCCCGGCGCGCGCGATCGAGGTGCCGGGAGAGGCGGTCGACGCGCGAGAGCACCTCGAGCGGGGAGAAGTCGAGGTCGGGTCGCTGCGTCGTCCACGCGCCGACGATCCGGTCGACCTCATCCGCTTCGCTCATCCGACCATTATCGCGTGCTTCGGGTACCCAGCCGCGAGGTGGCAGACTTGACGGGCGGCCCGCACCGGTGGGCCGCGGTCCGCCGTGGTGTAATGGCAGCACGACAGCCTTTGGAGCTGTGAGGTTCAGGTTCGAGTCCTGGCGGCGGAGCATGACGCAGAACAATCTCGCCATCATCGTCCTGGCCGCAGGGCAGGGCACCCGCATGAAGTCCCGCCGGCCCAAGGTGCTGCACGAGATCGGCGGACGCCCGCTGGTCGGCCACGTGCTCACCCAGGCGGCCGCGCTGGACGCGTCGTACGTCGAGGTCGTCGTGCGCCACGAGCGCGACCAGGTCGTCTCGGCGCTTACCGCGCAGTACCCCGACGCCCTGATCGTCGACCAGGACGAAGTCCCCGGCACCGGCCGTGCCGTGCAGGTCGCGCTGGACGCCCTCCCGTCCGATTTCGACGGCGACGTGCTGGTGCTCTCCGGCGACGTGCCGCTGCTCGAGGCCGACACGCTGCGCGCCCTCATCGACGGCCACCGTGCGGCATCCGCCGCAGCCACCCTGCTGAGCGCGGTCCTCGACGACCCGACCGGCTACGGCCGCATCATCCGCGACGCCGCGGGCGGCGTGCAGCGGATCGTCGAGCAGAAGGACGCGGATGCCGCAGAGGCGGCTGTGCACGAGATCAACGCCGGCGTCTACGTGTTCCGCGCGCCGCAGCTGCGCACGCACCTGGCCCGCATCACGCAGGACAACGCCCAGGGCGAGCTGTATCTCACCGACGTGATCGGCTTGCTGCGCGACGACGCCCAGCCGGTCGCCGCCGAGATCGCCGTCGACGCGGCATCGACCTTCGGCATCAACGACCGCATCCAGCTCGCTGAGGCGGGCAAGGTGCTGCGGCAGCGCATCATCCGGCGCTGGCAGCGCGAGGGCGTCACCGTCGTCGACCCGGAGACCACCTGGATCGACGACGACGCCGTGCTGGCACCCGACGTGACGATCCTGCCGAACACCCAGCTGCTGCGCGCCACCAAGGTCGAATCCGGGGCGATCATCGGTCCCGACACGACCCTCGTGGACTGCGAGGTCGGTGAGGACGCGGTGGTCAAGCGCACCGACGCCACCCTCGCGGTGATCGGCGCACGCGCCACCGTCGGCCCGTTCTCGTACCTGCGTGCGGGCACCGTGCTCGGTGAGGGCGGCAAGATCGGCGCCTACGTCGAGACGAAGAACGCCCAGATCGGCGACGGCTCCAAGGTGCCGCACCTGTCCTACGTGGGCGATGCGACGATCGGCCGGGGCGTCAACCTCGGCGCCAGCACGATCACCGCCAACTACGACGATGTGAACAAGCACCGCACCGAGATCGGCGACGAGGTGCACACCGGCTCGCACACGGTGCTCGTCGCGCCCGTTAGGCTTGGTGCTGGAGCGAAGACCGGGGCCGGTGCCGTCGTCCGCAAGGACGTTCCGGCGGGTGCACTGGCCATGAGCGTCGCCCCTCAGCGCAATGTCGAGGGGTGGGTCGAGAAGAACAGGGCCGGCACGGCTGCGGCGGATGCTGCGGCACGGGCCGAATCGGCGGAATAGGCGGACCCATGGGGCGCAAGAAGAAGACGATCGAACTGGACCGCGAGAACGGCGTCGCGCCGGGTCTGATCGCGAAGACCAAGAAGCGACTCGTCGTCGCGGGCGGGCGATCGGTTCCCGAACTGACGCGTCAGGTCGCCGGTGCCCTCGGCACCGAGATCGCGCCGGTCGAGCACCGCACGTTCGCCTCGGGCGAGATCTACGCCCGATTCGAGGTCTCGATCCGCGGCTGCGACCTGTTCATCGTGCAGTCGTTCGGCGAGCCGGTGAACGAGTGGCTGATGGAGACGCTGATCATGCTCGACGCCGCCAAGCGTGCGTCGGCCAAGCGCATCACCGTCGTCGCCCCGTACTACCCGTACTCCCGTCAGGACAAGAAGGGCCGCGGCCGTGAGCCGATCAGCGCCCGCCTCGTGGCCGACCTGCTGAAGACCGCCGGCGCCGACCGCGTGATGAGCGTCGACCTGCACGCTGCGCAGATCCAGGGCTTCTTCGACGGTCCCGTCGATCACCTGTTCGCCAAGCCCGTGCTGCTGAAGCACTTCGAGGAGACCCTCACTGCGGAAGACCGTGAGACGCTCACGATCGTCTCTCCCGACATGGGCCGCGTCCGCGTGGCGGACACGTGGTCGGACAGCCTCGACGCGCCGCTCGCGATCATCCACAAGCGCCGCGACCCGAAGGTCGCCAACCAGGTCTCGGTGCACGAGATCGTCGGCGCCGTCGACGGCCGCACCTGCCTGCTGGTGGACGACATGATCGACACCGGTGGCACGATCGTCAAGGCCGCCCAGGCGCTCAAGGCCAACGGTGCCCGCAAGGTGATCGTCGCCGCGACCCACGCGATCTTCAGCGACCCGGCATCCGATCGTCTGCAGGACTCCGCGATCGACGAGGTCGTCGTCACCGACACGATCCCGCTGACCGAGTCGCGCCGGTTCCCCGGCCTCACGATCCTGCCGATCGCGCCTCTGCTGGCGACCGCGATCAAGCAGGTGTTCGAGGACGGCTCGGTCACGAGCATGTTCAACGGCGAGGCGTGAGGTTTACGCCCCGCATCGCCTTCGTGTGGCCTTCTCATAGGTCGGCATCGGATGCTGGTTCCATGACCTCCCAGACGACCCGCACAGTGACCGCTCTCGCAGGCGCCGCCGGCGTGCTGCTGCTGGCCGGGTGCTCCGGCGCCGCGGATGCCCAGGATGGCGGATCCGCGGCATCCGCCGAGTACAAGGACGGCACCTACACCGCCGAGGGGTCGTACCAGACTCCTGAGACGGTGGAGCAGATCTCGGTGACCCTCACCCTGACGGGTGGGGTCGTCAGCGACCTCGCGGTGACCGGCGACCCGCAGGCACCTGAGACCGAGCAGTACCAGGGGCAGTTCATCGACGGCATCGATGCGGTTGTCGATGGCAAGAGCATCGACGATCTGAGTGTGGATCGCGTCGCCGGATCGTCGCTGACCAGCGGCGGTTTCAACCAGGCGATCGAGAAGATCAAGCAGCAGGCCGCCGAGTAGTCTCCGCTTCCCCCATGGACCTCTGGCGCTTCGAGGCGATCGGCACGCTGTGGGAGATCGAGGCCGAGCAGCCGCTGGATGCAGCAAGCATCTCGACGGTCTCGGCACTCATCGACCGGTTCGATGGGACGTGGTCTCGGTTCCGCGCCGATTCCGTGGTGTCGCGGCTCGCCGACGGGGGAGAGGCCCCCGCGCCGGAGGATGCCGCGGCGATGCTCGATCTGTACCGGGAACTCTCCGATGCGACGGCCGGAGCGGTGAATCCACTCGCAGGCGGCAGCCTCGCGGCGCTCGGCTACGGTGCCGACTACTCGCTGGTGGCCGGCACCGCGCAGGCCGCGCCGGCGGACTGGATCGAGACGCTGCACTGGACGGATGCTGCGCTGTCGCTCTCCGCGCCCGCCGTCATCGATGTCGGTGCTCTCGGCAAGGGGCGCCTTGTCGATCTGGTGCTCGCAGCGCTCTCGTCCGTGGGCGGCGGGGTGGTCGTGGACGCCGGAGGCGACCTCGCCGTCCGCGGCGGCAGCATCCGCGTCGCCCTGGAGCATCCGTACGACCCGGCGCGCGCGATCGGTGTGGTCGAGGTGGGAGAGCGGGCGCTCTGCGCCTCGGCGACCAACCGCCGGGCCTGGGGCGACGGCCTGCATCACGTGCTCGACGCGCGCACCGGCATCCCTGTGCGCAGCTGGGCGGCGACGTGGGCGCTCGCACCCGATGCGATGCTCGCCGACGCGGCGACGACGGCCCTGTTCTTCGACGGCGGGCCGGCATTCGCCGACGCTCACGGCCTCGACTGGGTGCGCATGACCACCGACGGTCGCGTGCAGGCATCCGCCGGTTTCCCCGGCGAGCTGTTCCTGAGACCCGATCGCTGAGCGAGCGGAGCGAGACGAAGTGAGGAAACGCGCCTGTCGATCTGAAAGCGTTCCGTCTCGCTCGTTCCTCGACTCGCGGGGCGACCCGATAAGGGAGACTTGAGACCGTGATCAGTTCTCTCACCGCGTTCCGTCAGCGTGTACTGGCCGTGCTCGCCGCGATCTCGATGTACAGATTCGTGCTGTTCGCGCTGATCGGGCTCGCGCTCATCGCTCTCGGACTGTCGTTCTTCGGCGAGGTCGGCCCCTCCGCGGTCGAGCTCCTGGCGACATTCGCGGTGCTCGCGATCGTGATCTCGGCAGTCGACGCCGCCGCGCAGCGCATCCTGCGGCTGCCCTGGCGCATCGAGTCCTCGCTGGTCACGTCGCTGATCCTGCTGTTCGTGCTGCAGCCGCAGCTGACGCTGCCCGGGCTGGGCGGGGTCGCGCTCGCGGGCGCGCTCGCGAGCCTGTCGAAGTACGTGATCGCGTGGCGCGGCAGGCACATCCTCAACCCGGCGGCTTTCGGCGCTGCGGTCGTGTCGGTCTTCGGCCTCGGCACGACGGCGTCATGGTGGGTGGGTACGCCGGCGATGGCCGTGCCCGTCGCCGCGCTCGGTCTGCTCGTGCTCTGGCGCACCGAGAAGGTGCGCGTGGTGCTGCTGTTCGCCGTGATCGCGGTCGGCACGTCCGTGGTGCGGCAGGCGGTGCAGCTGTCGGCGGCGGGACTCGACTTCGCTCTCGGCGACGCGATCGGTATGGCACTGCTGCAGTCGCCGATCCTGTTCCTCGGCGCGTTCATGCTCTCCGAGCCGCTGACGCTTCCGCCGCGGCGCTGGCAGCAGTTCTGGGTCGCCGCGTTGGTCGGAGTGCTGGTGGGCTGGCCGATCCCGATCGCCGGCCTGTTCACGCTCGGTCAGGAGCGCGCTCTGCTGATCGGCAACCTGCTCGCCTTCGCGTTCGCGCTGCGCGGTTCTGTGCGCCTTGTGCTCGAGAAGCGCGAGTTCGTGACGCCCACCGTGCAGGAGCTCACGTTCCGCACGAAGAGCCGGCTGCGCTTCCTCGCGGGGCAGTACCTCGAGCTCGATGTGCCGCATCACCGGCCGGATGCCCGTGGTACGCGCCGCGAGTTCAGCATCCTGTCGGCGCCCTCCGACCTGCCGATGCTGCGTGTCGCATACAAGAACGGCGATCAGCGGCATCCATCCAGCTACAAGCGCGCGCTCGCCGAGGCGCAGCCCGGCGCCGTGCTGGCGGTGACCGGCACGTGGGGCGACTTCGTGCTGCCGCGCGGCGAGGCACCGGTGCTCATGGTCGCCGCCGGCATCGGCGTCACACCGTTCGTCTCACAGCTGCGTGAACTGCACAGCACCGGTGCGGATCGCGACGTGGTGCTGATCTACGTCGCCTCGGATGCCGCCGAGCTGGCGTTCCGCGAGGAGCTGGCCGAGACCGGGGTGCCGGTGATCGTGTTCACCCGCGATCGTCCGCAGGACCTGCCCGCGCACTGGGTGTGGGCGCGCGGCGTACGTCTCGATTCCGACGGCCTGGAGCAGATCGTCCCCGATCTGCCGGCCAGGCACGCGTACATCTCCGGCCCGCCCCGCCTGATCGCCGATCTGGCGCCGGCGCTTCAGAAGGCCCACTCCCTCACCACCGACGCCTTCGCCGGCTACTGAGACCCGGCCGCGAGACTTCCGTTCGGGCGTGAGGCGGGGCGCTCGCGTACGAGTCTCATAGCGCAGAGAAAGTATCGCCGGGAGCAGTGGGAAGCCGCACGATGAACGTCGTGTCGCCGGGCTGGCTCTCGACCTCGATCGTGCCGCCATGGCCCTCGACGATCGCCTTGGCGATCGCCAGGCCGAGGCCGGTGCCGCCTGTCTGGCGCGCACGGGAGGCATCGCCGCGCGCGAAGCGGGCGAACAGCTCCTCGCGCACCTTAGGGTCGATTCCCGGTCCGTCGTCATGCACGCGCAGCTCTGCTCCGCCCGGCACAGCCGCGAGGCTCAGGGTGATCGTCGTTCCGGCCGGAGTGTGGGTGCGGGCGTTGGCGAGCAGGTTCCCGACCACCTGGTGCAGACGGCCGGCGTCGCCGTCGACGACGATCGGCTCCTCCGGAACGTCGAGCTCCCAGGTGTGGTCGGACGCCGTGGGCCGCGCATCGGACAGCTCCTCGACGGCCAGCATCGTGAGGTCGACCGGGGCGTGGCCGAGTTCGCGGCCCTCGTCGAGGCGCGCCAGCAGCAGCAGGTCCTCGACCAGGCGGGTCATGCGCAGGGACTGCGCCTGAATGCGCTCCAGTGCGGTGTGCGTGTTCTCCGGAAGCTCCTTGTCGCGCAGCGACAGCTCGGAGTAACCGCGGATCGACGCCAGCGGCGTGCGCAGCTCGTGGCTCGCATCGGCGACGAACCGCCGCATCCGCTCCTCGTTCTGCTGGCGCGCGGACAGCGACGTGTCGACGTGATCAAGCAGCGTGTTCAGGGCGGCACCGACCAGGCCCATCTCGGTGCGGGGATCGGCCTCCTCGTCGGCGACGCGCTCGGTGATGGACACCTCACCGCGATCCAGCGGCTGGTTCGCGACACGGGTCGCGGTGGCGACCACGGCGCGCAGCGGACGGAGTCCGACGCTGATCGTGACGGCGGTGGTGAGCGCGAGCAGGATCAGCCCGCCGAGGGTCGCCAGGGCGATCACGGTGAACAGGCGGGCCATCGTCGCCTGGATGTTCGCACGGGACAGACCCGTGACGACGGTCGTCCCATCGGGCGTGCGAGTGACGACCAGGGAGTACGAGCCGAAGTCGGGCAGGGACACGGTCGCCGTGTTGGTGTTCTGCAGCGCGTTCTGGATCTCGAACAGGTCGCCCGCACTCAGCGTCTTCAACGTGGACGGCGGCGTGAGGACGACGCCGGACGGCGTGCCGCCCCGCGGAGCGATTGCGAGGAGCAGGCCTGATCCGCCCTGGAACGTCTTGCCCTGGAGGACCTGCTGCGCGGTGAAGTCATTGTTCGGTCCGGCGAGCAGCTCTGCCTGAGTGACGAAGCGGGTCGTGGTTGCCGAATTCGCCACCAGTTGGTCGCTCAGCTGCTCATTCAGTGTCGTGCCGAGGGTGACCGTAGTGATGATCGCGACGATGGCGAGGATCAGCGACACGAAGCCGATGACCGCGGCCATCAGCCGCGCCTGCAGCGTCAGTGGGCGGCGCGACACGGGTACTGCCTCACGGCTGCGCCGCGGGTCACTGCGGCGCCTTGATCATGTAGCCGACCCCGCGCACGGTGTGCAGCAGGGGAGTGCGCCCGGCATCGATCTTCTTGCGCAGGTACGAGATGTACAGCTCGACGACCGAGGACTTTCCGCCGAAGTCGTAGCTCCACACGCGGTCGAGGATCTGCGACTTCGACAGCACCCGGCGCTCGTTGCGCATCAGGTATCTGAGCAGCTCGAACTCGGTGGCTGTCAGCTCGATCTCGTCGTCGCCGCGGAACACCTCGTGGCTGTCCTCGTTCAGAGACAGGTCGGCGACGCGCAGGATGGCCTGCTCGTCGTCGGTGCGCACCTGGCCGGAGCGGCGGATGACGGCGCGCAGGCGCGCGATGACCTCCTCCAGGCTGAAGGGCTTGGTGACGTAGTCGTCGCCGCCGGCGGTGAGGCCGGAGATACGGTCCTCCACGGCGTCCTTGGCGGTCAGGAACACCACGGGGACGAGGTTGCCGGACTCGCGCAGCCGGCGCAGCACGCCCATGCCGTCGAGGTCGGGCATCATCACGTCGAGCACGAGAGCGTCCGGCTCGAAGTCCCTGGCCACCTGCAGCGCTTCCAGGCCGCTCGCCGCGGTCTTCACCTCCCAGCCCTCCATGCGCAGGGCCATGGCGAGCAGATCGGTCAGCATCGGCTCGTCGTCGACGGCCAGGATGCGCAGCGGAGAGCCGTCGGGACGGCGCAGCTCGGGGTGTTCGTTGGACATGCCTCCATTGTCATACCGCAGTCATCGAGAATCCATAGGTTCTGCTATGCGGCGGCTGTGAGCCACGGATCGTCCGGATGATCCGACCGTTCGTCCGGCATCGGCGCACCGCCGTTTCGGATGTCGGAAGCGCGGTCTATCGTCTGGGAGATGACAGAGCAGCTGATCATCAGAGCGCGTTCCGTCGCCGACGTCGTCGAGGCGGTCGGCCGGGCGCGGCAGGAGGAACTCAGGATCACGGTCGTGGCCGGCGGGCACGGACCGTGGTCGCACACCCCAGATGCGGGGATGCGCATCGAGCTGTCGGCGATCGACGACATCGACATCGACGGCACGACGGTCCACGTCGGAGGAGGTGCGACCTGGGGAGCGGTCGCCGCCCGGATCGGAGCGGAAGGGCTGGCGATCAGCTCGGGCGACACGGCGTCGGTCGGGGTCGGCGGCCTAACGTTGGGCGGCGGCATCGGCTGGATGACGCGGCTCTGGGGCCTCGCCGTCGACCAGCTGGTCGGTGCGCAGGTGGTGACGGCCGACGGTGCGGTGGTGGAGACCTCCGCGACGGAGCATCCGGATCTGTTCTGGGCGCTGCGCGGCGGCGGCGGCAACTTCGGCATCGTCACGCGGTTCGACTTCGCAGCTCACCGACTTCCGGCGATCGTGCACGGAGAGTACTCCGGTGCGACCGATCCGAAGGCCGTGCTGCGCGGCGTGCGCGACGTGCTGCGCGACGCGCCGCGCGAGCTCACGGTGACGTACATGGACGTGCCTGCGATGGATCCGAGTGCGCCGGCCGGGGCACGCCTCGCGGCGGTCTGGGCCGGGGCCGAGGAGGACGGGCTGCGCGAGGCGCTGGCGCCGATCGGTGCGCTGGAGGGCGTGGAGGCCACGATCACGACTCCGGCGTACCGCGACATCCTCATGGAGATGCCACAGCCGGAAGACCCCGACCAGCGCCCGCCGGGCTTCATCGGAGGCAATGGTCTGTTCGCCGAGCTCGACGACGACCTCATCGATCGGCTGATCGCGTTCCGCGCCGCTCATCCGGCGTCGGTCGTGTTCCTGCGGTCCCTCGGGGGCGCCTATGGAGACGTGCCGCAGAACAGCACGCCATTCCCCGCACGGCACGCCACCTGGTTCGTCATGGCCGGTGGTTTCGACATCCCCGGCCTGGTCGACGACGAGACGCGCGCGACCATCGCCGCGGACTGGAATCGCATCGAGGCAGGGCGTCTCGCGGAGTACGGCAACTTCGCCGACACGGAGCGGCCTGCTGCCGTGCCGGGCATGTTCGGCGACGCGGCGTACGAGCGGCTGCGGGCGGTGAAGGCGCAGTGGGATCCGCAGAACGTGTTCCGCCGCAATCACAACATCGTCTGAGCAGACGGAACGGGGCCGGATGCGTCAGCATCCGGCCCCGTTCGAGAAGGCGCTGCGCCCGGAGCGGGCGCAGCGATCAGTGGGTGTCCTCGGCTTCGATCTCGGTGCGGTCGCCCGACCACAGCGTGTGGAACGTGCCGGGCTTGTCGATGCGCTTGTAGGTGTGCGCGCCGAAGAAGTCGCGCTGGCCCTGCACCAGGGCGGCGGGCAGGCGGTCGGCGCGGATGCCGTCGTAGTACGACAGCGACGACGAGAACGCCGGAGCGGGGATGCCGGCGGTCGCGGCGGCCACGACGACGCGGCGCCACGCGGACTGCGCGCGCGTGAGCGCCTCGGCGAAGTACGGCGCGGTCATCAGCACCGGCAGGCCGGGCTCCGCGGCGTAGGCGTCGGCGATGCGGTTCAGGAACTGCGCTCGGATGATGCATCCGCCGCGCCAGATCTTCGACACCGCGCCCAGGTCGATCGACCAGTCGTACTCGGCGGCGCCGGCACGGATCTCATCGAAGCCCTGCGAGTAGGCGACGATCTTCGACGCGTACAGCGCCAGGCGCACGTCCTCGATGAAAGCGGCTTCGTCGGCGACGGTGAAGGTCTCGTCCGGGCCGGGGAGGGTGCCGGCGACGGCCCGCTGCTCGGGGTGGCTGGACAGCGACCGTGCGAACGTCGCCTCTGCGATGCCCGAGACCGGGGTGCCGAGCGTGAGAGCCGTCTGCACTGTCCACGCACCGGTGCCCTTGGCACCGGCCTGGTCGAGGATCACGTCGACCAAGGGCTGGCCGGTGGCGGCATCCACCTGACGGAGCACCTCCGCGGTGATCTCGATGAGGTAGGACTCCAGCTCGCCCCTGTTCCACTCGGCGAAGATCTCGGCGATCTCCGCGGGGGACTTGCCCGTGCCGCGGCGGATCAGGTCGTAGGCCTCGGCGATCAGCTGCATGTCGGCGTACTCGATGCCGTTGTGCACCATCTTCACGAAGTGACCGGCACCGTCGTGACCGATGTGCGTGACGCACGGCTCACCCTCGGCGACGGCGGCGATGGAGCGCAGGATCGGGCCGAGCGTGACCCACGACTCGTCCGAGCCGCCGGGCATGATCGACGGGCCGAGCAGCGCACCCTCCTCGCCCCCGGAGATGCCGGCGCCGACGTAGTTGATGCCGGTCTCGCGAACGGCCTTCTCGCGGCGGATCGTGTCGGGGAAGAAGGCGTTGCCGCCGTCGACGATGATGTCGCCGGGCTCGAACACCCTGACCAGCTCGTCGATGACGGCATCGGTCGGTCCGCCGGCCTTGACCATGATGATCGCGGTGCGGGGCTTCTGCAGGCTTGCGGCGAACTCCTCGTAGGAGAACGCGGGGATGAATCCGGCCTCGGGGTGCGCGGCGACGAGTTCGTCGGTCTTCGTGCGGGAGCGGTTCAGGACGGCGACCGTGTTGCCCTCGCGGCTGGCGAGGTTGCGGGCCAGGTTCGACCCCATGACGGCGAGTCCGACGACTCCGATGTTGGCTGCGGCTTCGGGCACGTGTGCGCTCCTCGATATCGCGGAAGGAAGAACCTTCAGGATATCGCCGCGAGCGTCCGCGGGCCGGACGTGTGACGCGGGCTCAGTCCTTGCGGTAGCCCGAGCGGCCCATGGAGAACAGGGCGCCGATCGTGACGACGGTGGCGCCGACGGCCATCAGGCCGATCAGCCAGGCGATCGCGTGGGACCAGAAAGCGGCGTCGAACATGCGAGTGGCTCCGTTCAGCAGGACAGGGTGTCCCCAGCGTATCGGGTCTTCGGGTACGATGGAGGAGTTCCTCGGCGAGGGATGCCTTGCGCGTGCGCAGCATCCGTGATCGACGTGGCGATGTGAGCTCTGCGGTCCTGCCGACCGGGTGGGTTTCGCTTTCCCGTGTCTGTGCCGAGAGAACGACCACCAGACCATCGCGCGGCACGCGTCGCGTGTTTTGAAGGAGAACCTCATGTCCGAAGAGAACACGGTCCACGCCGAGCTCCGCTCGAGCTTCGGCAAGGGCTTCGCCCGCCGCCTCCGCGCAGCAGGCAAGATCCCCGCCGTCATCTACGGCCACGGCACCGAGCCCGTGCACGTCGCACTGCCCGGCCACCAGGTCGGCCTGATCATCCGTCGCGCCAACGCGGTGCTCGACCTCGACATCGAGGGCAAGGGCCAGCTCGCCCTGGTCAAGGACGTGCAGAAGGACCCGGTGCACCAGATCATCGAGCACATCGACCTGCTGGTCGTGAAGAAGGGCGAGAAGGTCGTCGTCGAGGTTCCGCTCGTCGTCACCGGTGAGTCCTTCTCGGGCACCATCGTGACCGTCGACGTCGCGACCATCAACCTCGAGGTCGAGGCCACGCACATCCCCGAGCACGTCGAGGTCAGCGTCGAGGGCCTGCAGGAGGGCGCTCACATCACCGCCGGCGACGTCACCCTGCCCAAGGGCGCATCGCTGGTCGGCGACGCAGACCTGCTGCTCGTCGGCATCTCCGTTCCGGCTGCCGAGGTCGCAGAGGAGAACGAGGCGGAGGCCGCCGCTGAGGCTGCTCCGGCCGAGGAGGCCGCCGCGGAGTGATCCGCGCGTGAATTCGACGGAGGGGACGCGAGCATCGGTTCGCGTCCCCTCCGGCGTATCACCGACACTGTCTGCTGAGAGAGGACGACCATGGCATCCACCTGGCTCGTGATCGGTCTGGGCAACCCCGGCCCGCGCTACGAGGCGACCCGACACAACATCGGGCAGATGGTCGTCGACGAGCTCGCCGCGCGTCGAGGCGAGCGGTTCCGTGAGCACAAGGCTGGGGCGCGGGTCGTCGAGACCTGGCTGCGCCCCGGCGGCGACAAGCTGGTGCTGGCCAAGCTCAACTCGTTCATGAACGTCTCAGGGGGACCTGCGGCTGGACTCGCGAAGTTCTACTCGGTCGATCCCGAGCGCGTCATCGTCGTGCACGACGAGCTGGACATCCCGTTCGACACTCTCAAGCTCAAGACCGGCGGCGGTCACGGGGGGCACAACGGCGTCCGCGACATCGCCAAGGCGCTGGGCACCCCGGAGTTCCCGCGCGTGCGCGTCGGCATCGGACGCCCGCCCGGCCGGCAGGACCCCGCAGACTGGGTGCTCGCGCCGTTCGGCACGACGGAGCGCAAGACGCTGCCGGTCCATATCTCGGATGCCGCGGATGCCGTCGAACTGCTGGTCTCTGAGGGCCTGGTCGCGGCGCAGCAGAAGCATCACGCGCCGCGCTGAGCGGGCGGCACGGGGTGCGGCCCGTCAGAACGACGAAATGGTGCTCGCCGCCCCGAACCCCGCTCCGATGCCCGTGGCAAGAAGGAAGGCGATCGGGGCGATGGCGGCGAGGACGAGCCCGGTGATGCCCAGCCCGCGTCCTCGTCGTCTCACCGCCGAAGCGATGCCCAGGACGATCGCCGTGATGCCGAGGATCGTGCCGATCCAGAACACGATCTCCGCCCACAGCACCTGCGTGCGCGCCGGGGCGAGCGCGGCGAGGTCGTCGTAGGTCCCGGAGGTGTTCAGGAAGAAGTCCGGCGCCGCGGCGCCGATCTGTGCGCCGAACACGGCGCCGATGATCGGGATCAGGATGAGCGCGACCAGCCCGAGCGCCAGTGACACCCCTCCGAGCATCGAGGAGCCCGCGGCCGGTGCCTGCGGCGGGATGTACCCGCCTGTGGGCGCCTGGTAGCCGCCCACCGGCACGGCGTACGCTCCCGGCGGGGGAGCGTAGCCTGGCTGAACCGGCGGCACGACTGGCGCCTGCGGCACGGGTGGCACCAGGGCCGGACCCGATCCGGGGTAGGCGGGCGGCTGCGGCGGGAAGGGATCGATCACGCCACAATCCTAGGCGCGACCGATCCCGAACCTCAGCCTTCTGCGGAGGTGGACAGGGCCGCGCGCGAGGCCCGACGCCACTCCCGTGCGATCCGCCCCGCGGCGGTGTCCAACTCGGCGACGACGATCGATTCGCTTCCGTCACCGCGCGCAGCCCACTGGCCGTCCGGTGCGACGACGCCGGACGGTGACACCTCGTCGCCGACGCCGCCCGCGTACGCGACCCAGTACGAGTTCGTCGCGGCGTGCCCGGCCGCCTCGACGGCGAAGACCCCCGGTGCCTGGGAGAGCCCTGTCGTGGCGAACAGGACGCAGTCGACGCCGGCCCGCTCGTAGTCGGAGAACAGCTCCGGATAGTGGCTCTCCATGCCCAGCGTGCAGCCGAAGCGCACCCCCGCGACATCGAAGATCACAGGGCGGGTCCCGGCGCGGTACAGATACGTCGCCTTGGTGTGCGACAGCATCCGCTCCTCGTAACAGTCGACGAGCACACCCTCGTCGGAGAACACGAACAGGGCGTTGGCCGGTCGGCCGTCGTCCTCGGATAAGCGGATGCCGCCGACGACGGCCCAGATCCGATGCTCGGCCGCTGCGGCGGATGCTGTTGCCAGTTGCTCCGCGACCGCCGCGCGATCCACGGTGCTCCAGTCAGCCTCGTCGTCTGACAGGCGGTCTGCCATTCCGCGGCGGGTCGGCGAGGTCAGGGCCCCCTCCGGGAAGAGCACGAGGGCCGCACCGGCCGCCGCCGCGGCGGCGATCAGCCGGCGCACTCGCCCACCGGCGGAGCGGAGCTGCTCCGCCGAGCGCGGGTCGTCATGAAGCGTGGTCTGCGCCACGGCAACGGTGATCCGCCGTCCTTCGGGCTCATCGGAGCCGACGAGATGGCGCCGGGCGGAGGTGTAGGACTCTCCGGTGTGCGCCGAGCGCGCCCGGATCCGGCGCTTGAGATTGCTGTTCTTGGTCATCACGAACCTCCGCGTCGAGGACCGGTGCATCCCAGCTGCGGGTTCCCGACGGAATGAGGAACGTGAGCGGCTCGAGCGCGGAAGACCCTTTGCCCCCATGGCCGTCGGCGCTGGGAGCCGACTGCGGAGGTTCGGCGGGAGCCCCGCCAGTCAGGAAGCTATCACGCAGTTCCGACAGTGCGACGAAGCGCGCTGCGTGTCACACGCGGCGCAGCAGTCCGACCTTGTCGTACACGTCGCTCAGCGTGGCATCCGCCACCTCGTCGGCCCGGGTCGCGTTCGCCGCGAGGATGCGGTCCAGTTCTGCGGGGTCGTCGAGCAGTTCGAGCACACGCTCGCGCACCGGACCGAACTCGTTCACCACGACCTCGGCGAGACCCTTCTTGAAGTCGCCGTAGCCGCGACCTGCGTACTCGTCCTCGATCGACTCCATCTGACGACCGGTGAGGGCCGCGTAGATGGTGAGCAGGTTCGAGACCCCGGGCTTGTTCTCCCGGTCGTACCGGACCGATCCTTCAGCATCCGTGACGGCGCGCATGATCTTCTTCGCCGATTTGGCCGGGTCATCCAGCAACCACAGCACGCCGGCGTCGCTCTCGGCCGACTTAGACATCTTCGAGTTCGGGTTCTGCAGGTCGTAGATGCGCGCGGTGTCCTTCTGGATGACAGCCTTGGGCACCGTGAACGTCTTGCCGAAGCGCTTGTTGAAGCGCTCGGCGAGGTCGCGGGTGAGCTCGACGTGCTGCTTCTGGTCGTCGCCGACCGGAACCAGTTCGCTCTGGTAGAGCAGGATGTCGGCCGCCATCAGCACCGGGTAAGTGAACAGTCCGACCGAGGCTGAGTCCGCGCCATAGCGGGCGGACTTGTCCTTGAACTGCGTCATCCGGCCGGCCTCTCCGAAGCCCGTGATCGTGGAGAGGATCCAGGCGAGCTCGGCGTGCGCGCGCACGTGCGACTGCACGTACAGCGTGGACTTCGAGGGCTCGATGCCCGCCGCGATGTACTGCGCCGCGGTGCGACGGGTCTTCTCGCGCAGCTCGGCGGGATCCTGCGGCACGGTGATCGCGTGCAGGTCGACGACCGAGAAGAATGCGTCGTACGAGCTCTGCATGTCGCGCCACTGCAGGAGCGCCCCGATGTAGTTGCCGGCCTGGAGGGAGTCGGCGGAGGGCTGCATTCCTGAGTAGAGGCGAGGTTTGGTCACGCTGTCAATCCTATGGGGCGGATGCCGGGGCCCTGAGCGCAGCGGCCCGTTCCGTGGCACGCAGCAGAGCGGCGTACAGGGCGACTGCGAGCGTGGTGGCCGCGTACAGCACGACCGCCTGCAGGGCGTAGGCCGGATAGTGCAGGATCCATGGCGACTGCGTCGGGTCGGTCACGTGCGCCGGATTGTCCTCGATGTACGGGACGATCACGCCGACCCCGTACCCCACGGCCTGTCCGAACGCGTAGACCGCGATCCCGGCGACCAGCGCCGCCGCGGCGCGCCCCGTCCGCTTCCGCCACACCTCGCCCCCGGTGCGCATGCCCGTCCGGCGATCCCAGCGGCCGGACTCCGGCGCGGCGACGGAGGACAGCACCGGAGCGAACACGAACGCCACGATCAGCAGCGCGAGCAGCAGGCCCGTGCCGAGGAACAGCAGCTGCTCGCTGCCGGCCCGACTGCGCATCAGCTGCGGGACGAGCAGCAGCGCGAGCAACGGGAGGAGGACGAACAGGCAGACGAGCCAGGTGCGCAGCAGGATGCGAAGGTGCATGGAGCCCACGATGCCTCGGCCGACTGGCGGTGACCACCTGGGCAGCCGTCGAGAGAGGTAGGGAAAACCCTCACTTCCGACGACGAAATCTCGTTACGGCACCGATCAGGGTGAGCCCGTTCCGTCCCGTACGCCTCTCGTGCGACACTCTGCACATGACCGGCGCTCCGCCAACGGACAGACGTGCTCAGAGGATGCGTGTGCTCTCGAGCATGGTCGGCGGGACTCTCGGGGTGGTCACCCTGGTCGTGTTCGCTTTCCTGATCGTGATCACAGTCACCCCAAGCGGATCGCCCTACGAAGACAACAGCATCTTCTTCGCGGTCTTCCTGGCTCCGATCGCCGTTCTGCTCGGAATGCTGTCCGCGGTCTTCATCGCTTTGGCCTTCCAGACGGGACGTCGTGCGATCGCGTTTGGGGCGAGCATGCTCGTCGTCGTCTTGCTCATCGGGTTGACGGTCGCGCTCTGGGTCCTGACCTGATCAGTACGTGTAGTCGACGACCACAGGGGAGTGGTCGCTCCAGCGCTCGGCGTAGGTGGCGGCGCGGGCGACGTGATAGCCGGTGGCACGCTCGGCGAGCGCCGGGGTCGCCAGATGGTAGTCGATCCGCCAGCCGGAGTCGTTGTCGAACGCCTGGCCGCGCATGGTCCACCACGTGTACGGGCCGTCGACCTCGCCGTGCGTCGCGCGACCCACGTCGATCCAGCCCAGCCCCTTGCCGCCGCCCTCGGCCACGTAGGGACGCGTGTCACTGAGCTGACCGACCATGCCCCGGCCGACGCCCTCCTGCCCCACCACAGGTTCGCCTGTGGCACCGAGGAAGCGATCGAAGTAGGCGCGCTCGCGCGCCAGGTAGCCGGATTTCTTGACGTTGCCCTTCCAGTTCAGGATGTCGAGGGGGCGGTGCCCGACGTTGAGGTCGCCGGTTACGAGTGCCAGTGCGCCGTCGGCGCCGAGCTGCGCCATCCGCTGCTCCATCGCGTCGAGGAACTTCCACTTCTCGACCTGTTTGGGGGAGTCGGCCTCGCCGGAATGCACATAGGCGCTGACGACGGTGAGCGGATGGCCGCCGAGGTCGAAGTCGGCCTCGAGCCAGCGGCCCGCGGAGTCGAAGTCATCCGGTCCGAGCACGGTGCGCGAGGCGATCGCGGGCGCCCGGCTCACGACGGCGACGCCGGCGCGCCCCTTCGCCGATGCCTCGTCATGCAGGATGGACCAGCCGGGGAAGGCGGCCTCGATGTGCTCGTCCTGTGCGCGCACCTCCTGCACGGTGAGGATGTCGACGCCGGCGTCGTCGAGCCAGCCGTGCATCCCGTTGCGGACGGCGGCACGGATGCCGTTGACATTGACCGAGGCGATACGCAGATGTGGCATCCACCCAGCCTATCGACGGGGACGGACATCCCCTTCTGCGGGGGAGGCCTCGCCAGCCTCGCGCTTCGGGGCGGGGGAGAGCCTCTTCTTCGGCGCGGGTGGCGGAGGCGTGGCGTCCTCGACCTGCTTGAGCTCGTCCTGCGCGTCGCGCAGCGCACGGTCGGCAGCCCAACGGCGGTACCAGGGCGCACTCGCGCGCTCGTCCACGGCGGTGCGCAGCCGCACCTGGGCGGCGAGCAGCAGCGCCTGATGCTCTTTCGCGAGGCGCTCCGCCTCGGTCTGCGGGATCAGCGCGACGTGGTTGTCGTGCGCACCGACGGCGATCCACGAAGCCGCGACCAGCAGCACGATGCCGATCAGGCGGAACCACAGCAGCAGCACGATGAAGAAGATGAACGTGATCAGCAGGGTGTTCGTCGGGGTGTACCCGAGGAAGAGACCGAAGCCGAGCTGCAGCACGGTCGTCGCCCCGGCGCCGAGGAACGCACCCGGAAGGATTCGTCGCCAGGTGAGCTTCGTCCCGGTCAGGAACCGGAACAGACCCGCCATCAGGGCGGTGTTCACTGCGTAGAGCACCGCGACGGTCAGCAGCCACACCGCCAGTTTGAACAGCGCCGAGGAACTGCTCATGCCGATCAGACCGAAAAGGAAATCGAGCGAGACCGTGCCGGCGGTACCGAGCGCGGTGCCGATCAGCAGACCGGCGCCGAACGTGATCGCCGCCAGGAAGTCGAGGGATTTCAGCAGGAAGTAGTTGCGCCGGTCCGGTGGGATGCCGAACACCCCACGGACGGCGCGACGTGCGAACGAGATCGCCCCGATCGCGGTCCAGATCAGGGTGCCGAGCGCGATCGCACCGGTGATGCTCAGCGTCCCGGCGGAGTTGGCGGCGATCTGCTTCACGTCATCGGCACTGGCAAGACCGTTGTCGCTGATCAGGTTGGGGACGTAGTGGTTGATGATCCCGATGAGATCGTTGATGGCATCCTTATCGTTGCCAAGCCACAGCCCCGCGAGAGCGAAGGCGACGTACACGGCCGCGAAGGTCGCGAACAGGGTCTGGTAGCTGATGCCTGCGGCGAGCAGGAAGCCCTCGTGCTGCAGGAAGTTGCGCCAGACCCGCACCGGGAACCACGCCAACGTGCGCTGGGTCAGCTCCGTGGCGCGGGAGATCGGCTCGTCGAATCGTTCGCGCAGACTCTCCTGCGTGGCCTCCCAGCGCTCGCGAAGATGCTGCTCCTCGCGAACCGCCCGCGCTGCAGCGCCCCGCTTGGCGCGGGCGCTGGGCGCGGGCGTGTTCGAGGACTCCGAGTCGGTCACGATCTCAGAGTAGCGAGCGGATCAGCGTCCGCCGCGCAGCACTGCCTGCTTGACCTCGGCGATCGCCTTGGTGACCTCGATGCCGCGGGGGCACGCCTCGGTGCAGTTGAAGGTGGTGCGGCAGCGCCACACACCCTCCTTGTCGTTGAGGATGTCGAGGCGCACGCCGGCGTTGTCGTCGCGCGAGTCGAAGATGAAGCGGTGCGCGTTGACGATCGCGGCCGGGCCGAAGTACTGACCGTCGGTCCAGAACACCGGGCACGACGAGGTGCATGCCGCGCACAGGATGCACTTGGTGGTGTCGTCGAAGATCGCGCGGTCAGCGATGGACTGGACGCGCTCCTTGCCCTTCTCGGGAGTGGAGTTCGCGACCAGGAAGGGCTGAACCTCGCGGTAGGAGGCGAAGAACGGCTCCATGTCGACGATGAGGTCCTTCTCGAGCGGAAGTCCCTTGATCGCCTCGACGTAGATCGGCTTCGAGATGTCGAGGTCCTTGATCAGCGTCTTGCAGGCCAGGCGGTTGCGTCCGTTGATGCGCATCGCGTCGGAGCCGCAGATGCCGTGCGCGCAGGAGCGGCGGAAGCTCAGCGAGCCGTCCACCTCCCACTTGATCTTGTGCAGGGCGTCCAGCACGCGGTCAGTCGCGTACAACTCGACGTCGTAGTCCACCCAGTGCGGCTCGGCATCCTTCTCGGGGTCGAAGCGGCGGATGATGAAGGTGACGAGGAACGACTGCACACCGCTGTCTGCGGCCGCGTCAACGGCTTCGGCCGCGGCGTCGAGATCGGGTGCCACGAGAGCGTCGGACATCAGTACTTCCTCTCCATCGGCGGGTACCGCAACTCGCCGTCCTCGTTCTTGGTGAAGACGACGGGCTTCCAGTCCAGTTTGATGTGGTCGGCCGGCGTGGACGAGTGCGGGTCGCCGGTCAGATACGCCATCGTGTGCTTCATGTAGTTCTCGTCATCGCGTTTCGGGAAGTCGTCGCGCATGTGACCGCCGCGGCTCTCCTCGCGGTTCTGCGCGGCGTACACGACGACCTCGGCGATGTCGAGCAGGAAGCCCAGCTCGACGGCCTCGAGCAGGTCGGTGTTGAACCGGCGGCCCTTGTCGTCGACGTGCACGTTCTTGTAGCGCTCGCGGAGTTCCTTGATGACGCCGAGGACGTGCTCGAGCGACTCGTGGGTGCGGAACACCTGAGCGCCCTTGTCCATCTCGTCCTGCAGCTTCTTGCGCAGCACGGCGATGCGCTCGGTGCCGGCGTTGTTGCGCAGGCCCTCGATCATGTCGCGCACGCCGTCCACCGCGCCATCCGGCATCGGCACGAAGTCGGCGGTCTTGACGTATTCGACCGCGTTGCGACCGCTGCGCTTGCCGAACACGTTGATGTCCAGCAGCGAGTTGGTGCCCAGTCGGTTCGAGCCGTGTACCGACACGCACGCGCACTCGCCGGCGGCGTACAGGCCGGGGACGATCGTGTCGTTGTCGGCGAGGACCTCGCCGTTGTTGTTGGTCGGGATGCCGCCCATCGCGTAGTGCGCGGTCGGCATGACCGGCACGGGCTCGACGACCGGGTCGACGCCCAGGTAGGTGCGTGCGAACTCGGTGATGTCGGGGAGCTTGGTCTCGAGCACCTCGGCGCCCAGGTGCGTGCAGTCCAGCAGGACGTAGTCCTTGTGCGGGCCGGCGCCGCGGCCCTCCGCGACCTCCTGCACCATGCTGCGTGCGACGATGTCGCGCGGGGCGAGGTCCTTGATCGTGGGGGCGTAGCGCTCCATGAAGCGCTCGCCCGAGGCGTTGCGCAGGATCGCGCCCTCACCGCGGGCGCCCTCGGTGAGCAGGATGCCGAGGCCGGCGAGGCCGGTCGGGTGGAACTGGAAGAACTCGAGGTCCTCTAGCGGCAGGCCCTTGCGCCACACGATGCCGACGCCGTCACCGGTGAGGGTGTGCGCGTTCGAGGTGGTCTTGAAGATCTTGCCGAAGCCGCCGGTCGCGAAGATCACGGCCTTGGACTGGAACACGTGCAGCTCACCGGTGGAGAGGTCGTACGCGACGACGCCCGCGATCTGGGTCTTGCCCTCGGCATCCTTCACGGTGACGAGGTCGAGCACGTAGAACTCGTTGAAGAAGTTGATGCCGAGCTTGACGCAGTTCTGGAACAGCGTCTGCAGGATCATGTGACCGGTGCGGTCTGCTGCGTAGCAGGCGCGGCGCACCGGTGACTTGCCGTGCTCGCGGGTGTGCCCGCCGAAGCGACGCTGATCGATCTTGCCCTCGGGAGTGCGGTTGAACGGCAGCCCCATGTTCTCGAGGTCGATGACGGCGTCGATCGCCTCCTTGGCGAGGATCTCCGCTGCGTCCTGGTCGACCAGGTAGTCACCGCCCTTGACGGTGTCGTAGGTGTGCCACTCCCAGTTGTCGTCCTCGACGTTGGCGAGCGCCGCCGCCATGCCGCCCTGTGCCGCACCGGTGTGGGAGCGGGTCGGGTACAGCTTGGAGATGACGGCCGTCTTCGCACCGGGGCCGGCCTCGATGGCCGCCCGCATGCCGGCGCCACCGGCACCCACGATGACGATGTCGAACTGGTGGTAGTGCACGCCGTCGCGGACGACGGAATCCTGGGTCTGCGAAGTCACTCGTATGCCTATCTCTTTACTTGCCGACTGCCTGGCAGGTGTCCCACAGGGCGCCGCTCTCGAGCACGCCGTTGCAGGGGTCGAAGGTGAACACCACGAGGGTGCCCAGCACGATCAACAGGGCGGCTGCGAGGCCGATCGCCCAGACGAGCGCCTTGCGCGCGCCCTCGTGCGTCACGTAGTCGTTGACGATCGTGCGCATGCCGTTGCCGCCGTGGATCAGAGCGAGCCAGAGCATCAGCACGTCCCACCACTGCCAGAACGGTGTGGCGTACTTGCCGGCGACGAAGCCGAAGTCGATCGCATGGATGCCGCCGCCGACCATGAGGTTGACGAACAGGTGGCCGAAGATCAGCACGATCAGCACGACGCCGGATAGGCGCATGAACAGCCATGCCCACTTCTCGATGTTGAAGCCGCGGCGGGTGCGGGCCGGGGCGGGAGCGACGGTGGTGGTCATCAGTTGCCTCCGAACGCGAGCATGAGGTGACGCGGCACGAAGCCGGCCATCAGCACGACCCAGACCGCCAGCACGCCCCAGAACATCTGGCGCTGATAGCGCGCGCCCTTCGACCAGAAGTCGATGAGGATGATCCGGAGGCCGTTCATGGCGTGGAACACGATGCCCGCCACGAGCACGATCTCGCCGAACGTCATGAAGGGCAGCTTGTAGGTGCCGATGACCGCGTCGTACGCCTCGGGCGAGACGCGGATCAGGGACGTGTCGAGCACGTGCACCAGAAGGAAGAAGAAGATGGCGACTCCGGTGATCCGGTGAAGCACCCAGGACCACATGCCTTCGCGGCCCCGATAGAGGGTGCCGCGAGGGGTCTTGGATGTCGTCTCCGAAATCGACGGTGTCAAGCGAGTGCTTGCGGACACGTTCGTCCTCCCTGATCGATCCTGATCGATGTGACTCGGGGCGCGCCACAGCGGGCACGCGTGATCGGCTCCATCCTATTCCTGTTCGTTCGCTGGGAGCGAGCAAGGCACACCTAACTATCTTGATGTCAAGATTTCTTCGCGCCGGTACCCTGAAGGCATGAGAGAGCCCATCGAGGACTTCTACGCGGTCATCCCCGCCGGCGGCATCGGCAGCAGGCTGTGGCCGCTGTCCAGGGCGGATGCCCCGAAGTTCCTGCACGACCTGACCGGATCCGGGCACTCCCTGCTGCGCGACACCTGGGACCGTCTCGAGCCTCTGGCCGGTGCGGATCGCATCGCCGTCGTCACCGGGCGGGCGCACCGCGCCGCCGTCGAGGAGCAGCTCCCCGGCATCCCCGACCACAACGTCTTCCTGGAGTCCGAGCCGCGGGAGTCCGCAGCGGCCATCGGCCTGGCGGCCGCCATCCTGCACCGCCGGAACCCCGACGTGATCATCGGCTCGTTCAGTGCGGATCACGTGATCCGTGGCTCCCGCGTGTTCGAGTTCGCCGTGCGGGATGCCGTGGAGGTGGCGCGCGAGGGCTACATCTGCACGATCGGCATCTCGCCGACCGAACCAGCCGTGGGTTTCGGCTACATCAAGCGCGGCGCCGAGCTGCTCGTGGAAGGAGCGCGCGAGGCCGCGCTCGTCGAGCGCTTCGTGGAGAAGCCCGATCTCGAGACGGCCAAGAGCTATCTCGCCGAGCGCACCTACCTGTGGAACGCGGGCATGTTCATCGCCAAGGCGAGTGTGCTGCTGGAGGAGCTCGCGCTGAACGAGCCCGAGCTGCACGCCGGCCTGGTCGAGCTCGCCGAGGCCTGGGACGACCGAGACCGACGCGGACCTGCCGTGGACCGGATCTGGCCGCGACTGAAGAAGATCGCGATCGACTACGCCGTCGCCGAGCCCGCAGCCGAACGCGGCCGCCTCGCGGTGGTGCCGGGCCACTTCGACTGGGACGACGTGGGCGACTTCGCCTCGCTCACCAAGCTCATCACGAACGGTCGCAAGAACGACCTGGCCGTGCTGGGGCCGAAGGCCCGTGTGCTCAGCGACGCCGCGAGCGGCATCCTGGTCAGCCAGACGACGCGCGTGATCAGCCTCGTGGGCGTGAAGGACATCGTCGTCGTGGACACTCCCGACGCCCTGCTGGTCACGACCGTCGAGCACGCCCAGCGCGTGAAGGGCGTCGTCGAATCGCTGAAGCTGACCGGCCGCGGCGACGTGCTGTAGTGCGGCGCGCCCAACGGATGCGGGCGCGCATCATCTCAGCTTTGTAACCTTTCGCCACCCGATACAGTGGTGTGTTCGAAACAGTAGGTAACTTTGATCGATCCGCGATGGGCGCGGATCTTTCCCGGGAGGCTCGAGTGACCATCTCCACCACCAAGAAGCTCATCGGCGCTACCCTCGCCGCGGGCGTCGTCTTCGCTCTCGCCGGCTGCGGCCAGGCGCCGGAGGCATCCAGCACCGGCGACGCCACGAAGCCGGTCGACAGCAACTTCAAGCCCTGCATCATCTCGGACGACGGCGGCTGGAACGACCGCTCGTTCAACCAGTCCGCCAAGGAGGGCCTGGACAAGGCCACCAAGGAGCTCGGCGTCAAGTCGGTCGAACTGCAGTCCGACTCGGCCGATCAGTACGGTCCGAACCTTGAGCAGGCGGTCAGCCAGGGCTGCACCTACATCGTCACGGTCGGATTCAAGCTCTCCGCCGACACCATCAAGTCGGCCAAGGCCAACCCCGACATCAACTACGCGATCATCGACGACAGCGCCGATGCCGACGGCGACGGCAAGCCGGACGCCCCGAACATCAAGCCGCTGCTGTTCGACACCGTGCAGGCCGCGTACCTCGGCGGCTACGCCGCAGCGTCCTGGTCGCACGAGGCCGGCGTCGACAAGGTCGGCACCTTCGGTGGCCTGCAGATCCCGCCGGTGACGATCTTCATGGACGGCTTCGTCCAGGGCGTCGCCAAGTTCAACGAGGACAAGAGCGCCGACGTGAAGGCGGTGGGCTGGAACGCCGACACTCAGAAGGGCTCGATGACAGGCGGCTTCGCGGCGAACGACACCGCCAAGCAGACCGCGCAGTCGATCCTCGATCAGGGCGTCGACGTGCTGCTTCCTGTCGGTGGCCCGATCTACCAGTCCGCGGCCGCCGCGATCACCGCGCAGGGCAAGGACACCCTCATGATGGGTGTCGACTCCGACCTCGCCGTCTCCGACCCGTCGGTCGCCGCGATCACGCTGGTCTCGATCGAGAAGAAGATCGGCGAGGCTGTCCACTCCGCCGTCACCGACGCGGCCAAGGGCAAGGTCGACACGACCGCGTACATCGGCACGCTGGAGAACGGCGGCGTCGGCCTGTCCAGCTTCCACGACTTCGAGTCGAAGCTGCCGAAGGGGCTGACCGACGAGCTCAAGGCGCTGCAGGACAAGATCATCTCGGGCGACATCAAGGTCACGTCGGTGGCCTCGCCGAAGGCCTGACGATCCACTTGATGCGGCCGGACGGCCTGACCGTCCGGCCGCATCTGTCGTGTCACGCAAGTCCTGGGTAGGGTGCACATATGAAGCTCGAGCTCCGCGGAATCACCAAGCGATTCGGCAGCCTCGTCGCCAACGACCACATCGATCTCGTGGTCCAGCCGGGGGAGATCCACGCCCTCCTCGGCGAGAACGGCGCGGGCAAGTCCACGCTGATGAACGTCCTGTACGGCCTGTATCAGCCCGACGAGGGTGAGATCCTCCTCGACGACGTCGTGCAGCATTTCGCCGGTCCCGGCGATGCGATGGCCGCGGGTATCGGCATGGTGCATCAGCACTTCATGCTGGTGCCGGTGTTCACCGTCGCCGAGAACGTCATGCTCGGTCACGAACTGACCAAGCGCGCCGGTGGTCTCGACACCGGCATCCTGAACATCGCCGAGGCCAGGCAGCATGTCCGCGACGTCGCGGCGCGCTTCGGCTTCGACATCGACCCGGACGCCCTCGTCGAGGACCTTCCGGTCGGCGTGCAGCAGCGCGTGGAGATCATCAAGGCGCTCGCCAGAGACGCGAAGGTGCTCGTGTTCGACGAGCCCACGGCCGTGCTGACGCCGCAGGAGACCGACGAGCTGATGGAGATCATGCGTCAGCTGCGTGACGAGGGCGCTGCGATCGTCTTCATCACCCACAAGCTTCGTGAGGTGCGCGAGGTCGCGGATCGCATCACGATCGTCCGGCTCGGCAAGATCGTCGGTGATGCGTCGCCGACGGCGTCGAACACCGAGCTCGCTTCGATGATGGTGGGTCGTGCGGTCGAGCTGACCGTGCACAAGGATCCGCCGCAGGTACGTGATGGCGCAGGGCTGAAGGTGCGCGACCTGACGGTCGCGCTGCCCACGGGGCAGCTGGTCGTGGACAGCCTCAGCTTCGATGTGCGACCGGGCGAAGTGCTCGCCATCGCCGGTGTGCAGGGCAACGGCCAGACCGAGCTCATCGAGGCGCTCGTGGGCATGCAGACCAAGGGCGTCACCGGGTCGGCGACGCTGAACGGCACCGAGCTGCTCGGCCGGTCCGTGCGCGGTGTGCTCGACAAGGGCGTCGGCTTCGTGCCGGAGGACCGTTCGGTGGACGGCCTCGTCGGCACGTTCAGTGTCGCGGAGAACCTGATGCTCGATCGCTCCTCGGCGCCGGAGTTCGTCACGGCCGGGACGATCAGCCGATCCCGGCTGGACACCTTCGCCCGCGATCGCATCACCGAGTACGACATCCGCACCCAGGGCCCGCAGACGCCCGCAGGCGCGCTGTCCGGCGGCAACCAGCAGAAGGTGGTCATCGCGCGTGAGCTCAGCCGTGAACTGACCCTGTTGATCGCCTCTCAGCCCACCCGCGGCGTCGACGTCGGATCCATCGAATTCATCCACAAGCGGATCGTCGAGACTCGAGATTCCGGCGTACCCGTCGTCGTCGTCTCGACCGAACTCGACGAGGTCGCCGCACTCGCCGACAAGGTCGCGGTGATGTACCGCGGTCAGATCATGGACATCGTTCCGGCGTCGACCCCGCGCGACGTGCTCGGACTCCTGATGGCAGGAGAGAAGGACGCAGCAGCATGAGCGACGAATACCCTCGCGGCGCGGATCGCATTCCGTCCGGCCCGAACGCCGCATCCGAGGCGGTTGCGGCCGAGAAGACCTCCACCGGAGGGGTGGCGGACGCATCCGCCGCACAGATGGCGCAGCCCGGACCGGGGGAGCACGCGCAGCCGCCGGAGTCGCGGTCCGCGGTGTTCATGCGCGAGCTGCTCCGCGGCAGCGTCGTCACGACGATCCTCGCGATCGTCGCGGCATTCATCATCGGCGGCGTCCTCATCGCCGTCACGGATCCTGCGGTGCAGCAGGCGGCGGGCTACTTCTTCGCCAAGCCCGGGGACACGTTCGTCGCGATCTGGCAGGCCGTCGCCGGCGGCTACAGCGCCCTGTTCCAGGGATCGATCGTCAACTTCCAGGCCAACAGCTTCGTCGGCTTCATCCGGCCGCTCACCAACACGGCGATGTTCGCCGCGCCGCTGATCATGGCGGGCCTCGGCGTGGGACTCGCATTCCGCGTGGGCCTGTTCAACATCGGCGCTCAGGGACAGATCCTCATCGCCGGACTGTTCGTCGGCTTCCTGTCCTACCAGCTGCCGTTCGAACTGCCGATGTGGCTGCACATCCCGTTCTCCGTCATCGTCGGCATGCTCGGCGGGGCCATCTGGGCGGGCATCGCCGGTCTGTTGAAGGCCCGCACCGGTGCGCATGAGGTGATCCTCACGATCATGCTGAACTGGATCGCGCTGTACCTGGTCGGATACCTGGTGCGCACTCCTGGACTGCAGAAGCCGGGGTCGAACCAGTCCCAGTCCGTTCCGACTCCGGAGACAGCGCAGTTCCCGCCGCTGTTCGGACCGCAGTTCCCCGGCCTCACCGTGGGCTTCCTGTTCGCGATCGCGCTAGCGATCGCCGTGTGGTGGCTGATGGAGCGCTCCGGACTCGGCTTCCGGATGCGCGCGGTCGGTGAGAACCCGTACGCCGCACGTGCCGCAGGCATCAGCGTCGAGCGCATGTACGTGTACGCGATGGTCTTCGCCGGCGCACTCGCCGGAGCCGCGGGCGTGAACCAGCTCAGCACGACCACCGTGTCGGGGTTCGACAACGGCTTCGACGCCGGCATCGGCTTCGACGCGATCACGGTCGCGCTGCTGGGCCGGAGCCGGGCCGGTGGCGTGTTCGCCGCCGGGATACTCTTCGGCGCGCTGAAGGCCGGATCGTTCGCGATGGCCGGGCAGGGCATCCCGAAGGAGATCGTGATCGTCGTGCAGTCGATCATCGTGCTGTTCATCGCCGCGCCGCCGCTGGTGCGCGCGATGTTCTTCCTGCCGAAGAGCGACGCCGAGCGCGCCGCGAAGGCGAAGGCGAAGGCTGACAAGCAGGCGGCACGCGCCGCCGCGAAGGAGGTGGCAGCATGACCGCGATCGCCGAGGCACCGGTGGTGGCCCGTACCGTGCTTCCCCCCATCGCCAAGAAGCTGCCGATCACGCTGAGCATCGCCACGGTGCTGTTCGGAGCGCTCTTCCTGCTCGTGCCGCGGCACGGAACCGCCGTGTTCCGTCTGGACGACGGCACCACGGCGCTGAAGATCCCGGACTGGAGCGTCTCGGCCGACGTCGTCATCGCCGTCGTCTCCGTCATCCTGGTGCTGCTCACGATCTGGTCGTGGTTCGCCGCGCTGCGACGGATCAGCGCGGGCAAGTGGGTTCCGATCGTCTTCGCGGTGCTCGCCGTGTTCGCGTTCGTGACCTGGGCCGCCGCCGACGCCAACGGCCAGGTGCCGGTCGTCAACATGCTGTATGGCTCGATCTCGCTGGCGGTTCCGCTGGCGTTCGGCGCGCTCGGCGGCGTCATCGGTGAGCGCGCGGGCGTCGTCAACGTCGCCATCGAGGGTCAGCTGCTGCTCGGCGCCTTCCTCGGTGCGGTGTTCGGCACCCTGGCGCACAACCCGTTCTTCGGTCTGCTCGGGTCGATGATCGGCGGCATGCTCGTGGCCTTCGTGCTCGCGGCCTTCGCCATCAAGTACCTGGTGGAGCAGGTCATCGTCGGCGTCGTGCTGAACGTGCTGGTCGCGGGCCTCACCGCGTTCCTGTTCACGATCCTGCTGGTCCCGAACTCCGAGACGCTCAACAACACCCCGCAGTTCGACAAGATCAAGATCCCGCTGATCAGCGAGATCCCGGTGATCGGGCCAGTTCTGTTCAACCAGAACCTGATCGTCTACCTGCTCTACATCACGGTGCCCGTCGTGGCGTTCAGCCTGTACCGCACGCGCTGGGGCCTGCGGGTCCGCGCGGTCGGCGAGTACCCGAGGGCTGCCGACACCGTCGGCATCAAGGTCAACCCGACCCGGTTCTGGAACGTGATGCTGGCGGGTGCGCTGGCGGGCATCGGCGGCGCGTACTACACGCTCGTGTCGGTGCCGCACTTCAACCGCGACATGACCAACGGCGCGGGCTTCATCGCTCTGGCCGCGGTGATCTTCGGCCGCTGGGACCCGGTGCGCGCCACGCTGGCCGCACTGCTGTTCGGCTTCGCGACCAACCTGCAGAACACGTTCAGTGCCATCGGCACCCCCGTGCCGGGCGAATTCCTGCTGATGCTGCCTTATGTGGTGACGCTGATCGCCGTGGTGGGCTTCGTCGGGCAGATCAAGGCGCCTGCAGCTGACGGCAAGCCGTACATCAAGTCCTAGGAGGACGTAACGAGATGACCGACATCGACTGGGACGACCTGCGTCAGGTCGCGACCGAAGCGATGCAGAAGGCGTACGCGCCGTACTCGCGCTACAAGGTGGGTGCAGCCGCGCTCGTCGACGACGGCCGCGTGGTCGCCGGATGCAATGTCGAGAACGCCTCCTACGGCGTGACGCTGTGCGCGGAGTGCGCGATGGTCGGCGACCTGCACATGTCAGGCGGCGGCAAGCTCGTGGCGTTCGTGTGCGTGAACGTGGACGGGAAGACGATCATGCCGTGCGGCCGTTGCCGTCAGCTGCTCTCCGAGCACGCGACGCCGGGGATGCTGCTCGAGACGGTGGCAGGCATCCGGACGATCGACGAAGTGCTGCCCGACCGCTTCGGTCCGGCTGATCTGGAGGACGTCCGATGACCCTTCGTCAGTCTCAGGAGGCGATCGAGCCCTTCGACGCCGTCGACGTCATCCGCGCGAAGCGCGACGGCGGGGTCGTCCGCGAGGACGCGCTGCGCTGGATGGTCGACGCCTACACGCGCGGCTACGTCTCCGACGCGCAGATGGCGTCGTTCGCGATGGCCGTGTTCCAGCGCGGCATGGAGCGTGACGAGATCCGCGTGCTCACCGACGCGATGATCGCGACGGGGGAGCGGATGAGCTTCGCCGCCCTCGGCAAGCGCACCGTCGACAAGCACTCCACCGGCGGTGTGGGCGACAAGATCACGCTGCCGCTCGCCCCGCTGGTCGCCGTGTTCGGCGTGGCCGTGCCGCAGCTCTCCGGCCGAGGCCTCGGACACACCGGCGGCACCCTGGACAAGCTCGAGTCGATCCCCGGATGGCGCGCGGCGCTGTCGAACGAGGAGATGTTCGCGCAGATGAAGTCCGAGGTCGGCGCGGTCATCTGCGCCGCCGGCTCCGGGCTCGCTCCCGCTGACAAGAAGCTCTACGCGCTGCGCGACGTCACCGGCACGGTCGAGGCGATCCCGCTCATCGCCTCGAGCATCATGTCGAAGAAGATCGCCGAGGGCACGGACGCACTTGTTCTGGACGTGAAGTTCGGCTCAGGGGCGTTCATGCAGGACATCGACCGCGCCCGCGAGCTGGCCCGCACGATGGTTGCGCTCGGCACCGACTCCGGCGTCGCCACGACCGCGCTGCTGACCGACATGAACGTGCCCCTCGGCCTCGCCATCGGCAATGCCAACGAGGTGCGGGAGTCCGTCGAGGTGCTCGCCGGCGCCGGCCCCGCCGACGTGCGCGAACTGACCGTCGCGCTGGCGCGCGAGATGCTCGCGCTGGCCGGTCAGCCGGACGCCGACGTCGAGGCCGCGCTGGACGACGGTCGCGCGATGGACCAGTGGAAGGCCATGATCCGCGCGCAGGATGGCGACCCGGATGCCGCGCTGCCGACGCCGCGCGAGACCCATGTCGTCACCGCGCCAGAGCACGGCGTCGTGACCCGCATGGACGCGCTGCCCTTCGGCATCGCCGCGTGGCGCCTCGGTGCCGGGCGCGCACGCGCCGAGGACCCGGTGATCCACGCTGCGGGAATCGACCTGCACGTCAAGCCGGGCGAGGCCGTGGCCGCCGGGCAGCCGGTGTTCACGCTGTCCGCCGAGGACCCGGCGCGGTTCGCCCGCGCACTGGAGGCGCTGGACGGCGCCTGGGCCGTCGGGGCCGAGGCCCCGGCATCCGGCCCGCTGGTGCGCGAGCGCATCACCGCCTGAACCGAACGCACCGCTGAACCGAACGCACCGCTGAACCGAACGCTTCCCTGGAGGGACGACGACATGACCATCGACCAGAACGGTGACGTCCGCGTGCAGGGCGCCTCGCTGCGCGGCCTGCCTAAGGTCTCGCTGCACGACCACCTCGACGGCGGTGTTCGCGCCGAGACGATCCTCGAGCTGGCGGATGCGCACGGCGTGAGCGCCCCGGCATCCGATGCCGCCGCCCTGCGGCGCTGGATCTCGAAGCAGAGCGACTCCGGTTCGCTGCCGAAGTACCTCGAGACCTTCGCGCTGACCACCGCGGTCATGCAGAGCGCCGACGCGCTGGCGCGTGTGGCGCGCGAGTTCGTCACCGACCTCGCTGCCGACGGCGTGATCTACGGTGAGGTGCGCTGGGCGCCGGAGCAGCATCTGGCCGGCGGCCTGTCCCTGACCGAAGCGGTCGACGCCGTGCAGCGCGGCATCGAGGAGGGCGAGGACGAGGCGGATGCCGCAGGCCGCAGCATCCGCGTCAGCCAGATCCTGTCTGCAATGCGCCAGGACGATCGCACCCGCGAGATCGCCGAGCTCGCCGTGTCGTACCGCGGTCGCGGCGTCGTCGGCTTCGACATCGCCGGTCCGGAGGACGGTTTCCTCCCCGCCGCCCACCGTGACGCGTTCGACTACCTGGCCGGGGAGTTCTTCCCCGTGACGGTGCATGCGGGAGAGGGCGCTGGGCCGGCATCCATCCGCTCCGCGCTGCTGGACGGCCGCGCCCTGCGCCTCGGGCACGGCGTGCGCATCGCGGAGGACCTGCAGGTCATCGACCATGAGGGCGACGAGGTGCAGGTGCAGTTCGGCGACCTCGCCCGCTGGGTGCGCGACCGGGAGATCCCGCTGGAGCTGTCGCCGTCGTCGAACCTGCAGACCGGAGCATCCGCGCTGTGGGGCGACGACCTGGCCGACCACCCCTTCGACCTGCTCTACCAGCTCGGCTTCGCGGTCACCGTGAACACCGACAACCGCACGATGAGCGGTACGTCGCTGACGCGCGAGCTCGCGCTGCTGGTGGACGCGTTCGGCTACGACCTGGAGGATCTGGAGACGTTCCAGTTCAATGCCGCCTCGGCGGCGTTCCTGCCGGTCGAGGAGCGCGAGGAGCTCGTGGAGATCATCGCAGAGGGCTTCGACCGCTGAGTTCTGCCAGGGTGGGGTGATGAGCTCCGTCTTCATCGCCGGCCCCGCCTCGTGGAACTCCCTCGTCGTGCTCGATCGGCTCCCTGAGCCGGTGCCGCACATGCAGTTCGCCGAGGACTCCTGGGAGACCGTCGGCGGCACGAGCGCAGGCAAGGCGTTGAGCCTGACCGCTCTCGGCCGCCCCGTGCTGCTCTACGCGATCAGCGCGACAGACGAGCCGGGCACGCGGGTGCGCTCCGCGCTGGCGGACGCAGGGGTGCCGTCGCTGTGGGCCGACGGTGCGACCGAGAGGCATCTCAACCTGATGACGAGGGCGGGGGAGCGCGTGTCGCTCTACCTCGCGTCACCCGATGCCGCGGACGGTGCCGGCGACGAGGTCCTGGCGGCTGCGATGGCGGATGCCGACGTGCTGGTGCTCGACCTCGCCGCCGAGCCACTGCGTCTGCTTCCGCTGGCGCAGCGCTCCGGCCGGCCCATCTGGGTGGACGTGCACGACTACGACGGCGACGCGGAGTTCCACCAGCCGTTCCTTGCCGCGGCGGATGCGGTGTTCTGCAACGCCGACCGGCTGGGTGACCCGGTCGCGTTCCTGCGCGCGACGGTGGCTGCCGGCGCGTCGTTCGCCGTCTGCACTCTCGGCGCGGAGGGCGCCGTTGCGGTGGATGCCGCGGGAAGCGTCCACAGCATCCCCGCCGTGCCCGCCGAGGTGCTCGACACCAACGGCGCCGGCGACGCGTTCCTCGCCGGAGTGCTGCACGCGCACCTGGAGGGCGCCGCGCTGCCGGACGCACTGGCCGCCGGAGCACGCTCCGCGTCGACCGTGCTGCGCACACGGCACCTGCATCCCCTCCTGGACGACGTGCTCGGCTGAGCGGGTCCTTCCCGGACGCCGATCAGCGCAGCGCGTCGGAGAACGGCCCGATGTGCTCGGTGAGCTGCGCGCGCATGTCCACGTCGGAGATCGTCGGTGTGCCGTCGCCCGGTTGCGGCCCGTAATCGCCGAATGAGGCGTGCGACGCGCCCGCGATCTCGACCATCTCGGCATCCTCGGGCAGCAGGTGCCGCGCATCCGCGATCTTCTGCGGGGTGGAGAGGCCGTCCTCGCTGCCGGACAGACTCAGTGCGGGAAGGTCGGAGTCCGCGAGGTCGTTCGCGCAGTACGACGCGAACAGCACCAGGGCGTCGGCGTCCGGCGCCAGCTGGCAGGCGCGCACGCCGCCGAGGGAGTGCCCGCCGACCATCCAGGTGTCGATGCTCGGCGCGGCCGAGGTGAAGGCGTCCAGGCCGCGCAGGTCGAAGAAGGCGAGATTCAACCACGGTCTGGTGATGACGACGGTGATCCCGTCCGCGGCGGCGAGATCCTGCAGCTTGGCGATGTATGCCTCGGGCTGCACCTTCGCACCGGGGACGAACACCAGGCCGACGTCGGAGCGGCCGTCGGCGGGTGAGAGCACGATGCCCTCCGGCGCCTCGTCGTCGACAGTCAGCGCCGGGTTCGCCTCCGCCGCGGCGAGCGGCCCGGGTTCGGCCTGCATGACGCCGACCTGACTCCAGATCACGGTTCCGCCGACCACCAGCACGACCACTCCGAGCAGACTCCACAGCACCCAGCGGAGGGCCCGCCTCCCGCGCTTCTTCGGCATCGCTCCAGGCTATCCTCGGGCGATGCCGGGGTGGGTGCGCAGGTACTCCTCGAACGCCTCGCGCGTGCTCAGGACAGGCGTGTACTCGAAGTCGCGCTTCAGCCGGTCGTTCGCGAGGACGGGGCGCCAGCGCAGGAAGGGCACCTTCTCGGGGCCGTGCTCGGTCAGGTGCAGCATCCGGCCGACGCGCAGGCCGGTCGACAGAGCCCATGCGGGGATCGTCAGCATCGGCTTGCCCAGGCGCGCGGCGATCTCGGGGACGGTCATCCGGCCGTCGCCTGCGACGTTGTAGATCCCGGCGGGCCCGCCGGTCGCGGCGCGCACCATCGCACCGGCGACATCATCCACCCAGACGAAGACGAACGGCGAGTCCGATCCGGCGATGCGCAGTAGCCGGCTGCCGTCCCAGAGCGCGGTGATCTGGTTGTGCACGGTCGGCCCGAGGATCGTGCCGATCCGGAAGATCACCTGCTCGAGCTCGGGATGCGCGGTGCGGGCGTCCGTGAGCATCTCCTCGACCAGCCGCTTGTGCCTGGAGTACGGGAAGGCGTCGTTGCCGCGCAGCGGCTGGTCCTCGGTGATCCACTCGGGGTTGTCAGCGTGATAGCCATAGGCGGCGCCGGAGGAGGAGACCACGAGGCGTCGCACACCCGCCTCGACGCAGGCGGCAAGCACGTTCGCCGAGCCGTCCACGTCGACGCGATATTCGATGGCGACGTCGCGGCCGGGGTTGACGATCGCGGCCAGGTGCACCACGGTGTCGATCCGGTGCTTCTGCAGGACCGGAGACAGCGAGGAGGGATCGGTGACGTCGAAGGGTTCGGAGACGACCCCGGCGACGGAGGAGGCGCGCAGGTCGCCGCTGACGACGAGCTCCACGGCGGGATGCTGCGCCAGCAGCGCCGTCACGTGCGAACCGAGGAAGCCGGCTCCACCTGTGACGAGTACGCGGGTCATGCGGGTTCTCCTGCGTTCGGGGCGATGGCGGCCGCGTGCCGCGAGGCATCGCCGGTCGCCGAGCCTGTGCGGCGCTTCGTGTGGGCGGCCCAGAGCGCCGCGACGATCAGGCCGGCGATGATGTCCCAGATGCCCCACCAGCCGGCGACCACGGCCATGCCGCCGAGGCCGCCGAAGAAGGCGAACACGATGCCAAGGCCCAGCCCGGAGTTGCGGATGCCGACTTCGAACGTCAGAGCCTTGCGCTCCCTGGTGCCCATCCGGCCGGCCACAGCCGTGCCGTAGCCGAGCGCGAGCGCCACCGCGTCGTGCGCGGCGACCACGAGCAGGACGGTGCCGATCACACTGATGAACACCGCCCAGTTGCCCACCAGTGCGCCGACGATGAAGCCGAGCAGGGCGATCAGGCTGAACCAGCGCACGAACGGCTGCACCTTCGCGGCGAACCGGGGAGTCTTCGCGCGGAGCAGCAGGCCGATGGCGAAGGGCACGCCGATGATCAGCACGATCTCGAGCAGCATCTGCCACGGGTTCAGCTCGACGGCGTGCAGCAGGGTGCGCGCCTTCGGGTGCAGCGAGCCCCAGAACGCGATGCTGAGCGGCATCGCGACGATGTAGATGAGGTTGCCGACGGCGGTGAGCGACACCGACAGCGCCACGTTGCCGCCGGAGCGGTGCGTGAGCACCTGGGAGATGTTGCCGGGAGGGCAGCACGCCACGAGCAGCATGCCGAGGGCCATCGACGGCGTCACCGGCAGCACCAGCGTCAGCACGAACGTCACGATCGGCAGCAGGAGCAGCTGCGCGATGATCGCGAACGCGAAGGGCTTCGGATGCTTCGCCACCACGCGGAAGTCGCGCGGCGCGGTGTCCAGCGCGATGCCGAACATGATGAGCCCCAGCACCACGTTGAGGATCATCAGCGTGCCGGGGGTGAAGTTCAGGACCACGTCGTCGACGTTCATGCCTTCTCCAGGGCCTTCTTCTGCTTGCGCACCGCCGTGCGGTAGGCATGCTTGTTCACGTAGTACGACATCCGGTCCAGCGCCAGATAGCGGTATCCGCCGGTCAGGTCGGGCCACGGTGATCCGGTGACCCGCTCGCGGAACCTCCGCGCGCGCTCCGGTGAGTGCTCCTCGGCGGCGAGGTAGGCGGCCACCAGCTCGGCCTGCTCATAGCGTCCCTGCCAGCCGATTCCGGACGCCTCGATCATGCCCATCACGTACAGGCCGTTGAACGACGGAGGGAAGACGTTCAGGAACAGCTGCGGCGCGGCGCCCTGCCAGTGCAGATGCTCGCGGTCGACGAACGGATAGTCCAATGTGTAGCCGGTTGCGAGCAGAATCAGGTCGTAGTCGCCCGAGGTGCCGTCTGCGAAGTGCACGGTGTGCCCGTCGAACCGGTCGATGCCCGGACGGATGCGGAGGTCGCCCTGCCCGAGATGGTTCAGGATGAGCGTGTTCACGATCGGGTGCGACTCGTAGATGCGGTAGTCCGGCCGCGGGAAGCCGAAGTGCACCGGGTCACCGGTGAACGCCTTCAGCACCCGGGTGTCGATCGCCTGCTTGATGCGGGCCGGCAGCGGACGGCCCTGGTTGAGCAGGTCGCTCGGCCTTCCGAGCAGGTAGCGCGGCACGAAGTAGTAGCCGCGGCGCACGCTCATGTCGACGGATGCCGCATGGTGCACCGCATCGACGGCGATGTCGCACCCCGAGTTGCCGGCGCCGATGATCAGCACCCGCTTCCCACTGAGCTGCGTCGCGCTCTTGTAGGCGCTGGTGTGCATGATCTTGCCGGCGAAGTCGCCGGGGAAGGACGGCACGTGCGGCTCGGCGAGCGTGCCGTTGGCGAGGATCACACCGTCGTAGTGCACCGGATCGAGCCCGGCGGCATGCAGCTTCCAGCCGCCGTCCTGCGCAGGCGCGAGGTGCTCGACCTTCGTGCCGAACCGGAACAGCGCGCGCAGTCCGAACTCGTCCGCGTACGCGTCGAAGTACTTCTTGAGCACCCGGTGCCCCGGGTAGTCGACGTCGGAGTCCATCGGGAACTCGGTGAACTCGGTCGTGGTGCGTGACGAGATCAGGTGCGCGGACTCGTACATCGTGCTGCGCGGATTGCGGATGTCCCACAGCCCGCCCACGTCGTGCGAGGCCTCGTATCCCTCGACCGTGATGCCCTGCGCCTGCAGCGCTCTGGCTGCTGCGAGTCCGGAGGGGCCGGCGCCGATGACGGCGTATCTCTTCATGTCTCTCCCGCACGACGACGTGCTGCTTCTGTCGCCCCCCGGTCTCAGTGATCCTAACCCGGGCGGAATCCGGTTCCGAAACCGGTGGCACTCGGAACAGATCAGGCGAACAGGGCGACGACGCCGCGAATGAGCACGACGACCGTCCCCGCCCAGGCGCACAGCAGCATCACGCGACGGGCGAGGGCGACGGGAATACGGCGGGCCAGCCAACCGCCGAGCAGCATCCCGGCGGCCGTGCAGACGCCCAGCAGGACGAGGTCGGCCGGTGGCGAGGAGGGCAGACCCCTGAGCGCCACCGAGACCAGCCCGTAGCCCAGGAAGATCACCTGCGCGCTCGCGGCGAACCGCCGCTGCGGCCAGTCGTCGCCCAAAGCGTACGACGCCAGCGCGGGGCCGGACAGTCCGCTCGAGGCATGCATGAACCCGGCGAGGGCGCCGGCCCCGACAGCGCCACCCCGTCCGTGCAGGTGCCGTGCGACGCCGCCGAGGCGCTGTGCGCTGAGGGCGAGCAGGCCCATCAGCCCGATGAGCAGCAGCAGTGCGGCATCGGGCAGCGCGAGCGCGGTGAGCGCGCCGAGCGGAGCCGCCACGAGGCCGGCGCCGAGCAGCCACCGCGTGGGCGGCCAGTCCACCTCTCGCCAGGCGCTGGGGAGTGCGAAGAGCGAGGCGACCACGGCGAGGAGCACGGCGATCGTGACGCCCTCGACCGGTCCGTAGACGAGGACGACGGGGCCGATCAGGACGAGCACGAAGGCGAGCCCCGTGACACGCTGGATGACCGCGGCGATCACAGTGACCGCCGCGGTCAGAGTGAGCAGCACTACGAGCGCTCCTCCAGCAGGGTCCGGACGGCGGCCTCGAGGTCGGCGACGGCGGCGTGCGCGGCTTCCGCATCGTCGGCCCTGGCGTCGATGTACACCTTGAGCTTCGGTTCGGTGCCGCTGGGGCGCACGATCACGCGCGACCCGTCGGCGAGCCGGTAGCGCAGCACATCGCCGGCGGGCATGCCGGATGCTCCGGCCGCGAGGTCCTCGACGGATGCCACGGACCGCTCGCCGAACGCAGTGGGCGACGCCTCACGCAGCGATGCCATCAGCCCCGAGATCACCGTGAGGTCGTCCACGCGGATGGACACCTGGCCGCTCGCGAACCACCCGATCTGGGCGGCGAGCTCGTCCAGGAGACCCGCGATCGTCGTGCCGCGCACGCGGGCGTCGGCGGCGAGACCCAGCATCGCGACCGCGGCGGAGATGCCGTCCTTGTCGCGCACGGTGTCCGGGTTGACCAGATAGCCCAGCGCCTCCTCGAAGCCGAACACCATGCCAGGAGCCCGCGAGATCCACTTGAACCCGGTGAGCGTCTCATGGAAGTCCAGGCCGTGGGCTGCGGCGATCGCGCCGAGGCCCGGGGAGGAGACCAGCGAGCATGCCAGCGACGCACCGGGGGTGCCCTGGGCGGCCTTCGCGGCCCGCAGGCCCAGCAGCAGACCGACCTCGTTGCCGGTCAGGCGGCGCCAGCCACCCGCGGCCGCGGCATCCGGGATCGCGACCGCAAGGCGGTCGGCGTCAGGGTCGTTCGCGATGACGAACTCGGCGTCGGCGGCGCGAGCGCGCTCGAACGCGAGGTCCATCGCGCCGGGCTCCTCGGGGTTCGGGAACGACACCGTGCGGAAGGTGGGATCGGGCTCGCGCTGCTCTTCGACGACGCGCGGCGCCGGGTAGCCCGCCTTCTTCACGACGCGGGAGAAGGTCTCCCAGCCCACGCCGTGCATGGCGGTGTACACCCAGCGCATCTCCTGCACGCCCAGCGGCGCCGGCGCGAGGGCGGCGGTCTCGCTGATGTAGGCGTCGACCAGGTCCTCCCCGGCGGTCTCGTAGGCGTCGGAGCGCGGCAGCGCACCGACGTCGCCGGCATCCGACACCCGCTGGATCTCCGCGGCGATCTCGGCGTCGGCGGGCGACACGATCTGCGATCCGCCGTCGTCGCCGCCGAGGTACACCTTGTAGCCGTTGTCGTTCGGCGGGTTGTGGCTTGCGGTGACCATCACACCGGCGTCCGCGCCCAGGTGCCGCACCGCGAAGGCGAGTACCGGGGTGGGCAGCAGCCGCGGGAGCAGGATCGCGCGCAGGCCGGCGCCGGCGAAGAGCTCGGCGGAGTCGAGGGCGAACCGGCGCGAGTTGCGGCGGCCGTCATAACCGATCACGACGGAGGGCGTCCCCGCTGAGCGGGTCTTCAGATAGGCGGCGAAGCCCGCAGCGGCCTGGGAGACCAGCACCCGGTTCATCCGGTTGCTGCCGGCGCCGAGGGCACCGCGCAGCCCCGCGGTTCCGAACGCGAGGCGGCCGGCGAACCGGTCGGCCAGATCGGCGGCGGCCGCGGCGTCGCCGTCGGCTGCGCGGGTGATCACGCCGGCGAGCTCGTCGCGGGTCTCCGAGTCGGGATCCTGTCGCAGCCAGGCGCGGGCGGTGGCCAGCAGTTCGGTGTTCACAGCGCCTCGATCACGCGGGCGAGCAGAGCCGAGATCACCGGCTCGGCGGCCTGACCGGCCTCGATCACCTCGGCGTGGCTGAGCGGCGTCTTCTGGATGCCGGCGGCGAGGTTGGTGATCAGCGAGAAACCGAGGATCTCCATGCCGGACTCACGGGCTGCGATGGCCTCGAGCGCCGTGGACATGCCGACGATGTGCCCGCCGATGGCCTTCGCCATCTGCACTTCGGCCGGGGTCTCGTAGTGCGGACCGCGGAACTGCGTGTACACACCCTCGTCGAGCGACGGGTCGACGGTGCGCGCGACGTCGCGGAGACGCCGCGAGTACAAATCGGTGAGGTCGATGAAGGTCGCGCCCTCGAGCGGCGAGTCCGCCGTGAGGTTGATGTGGTCGCTGATCAGCACCGGCTGACCGGGCTTCCACGTCTCGCGCACACCACCGGCGCCGTTGGTGAGCACCATGATCTTCGCCCCGGTCGCCGCGGCCGTGCGCACGGAGTGCACGACCCGGCGCACGCCGTGGTCCTCGTAGTAGTGCGTGCGCGCCCCGATCACGAGCACGTTCTTGCCGTCGGGGGTGCGGATGCTGCGCAGCGTTCCGACGTGGCCCTCCAGAGCGGGCTTGGAGAAACCGGTGACCTCGGTCGCCGGGATGGTCGCGACGGTCTCGCCGATGAGCTCGGCGGCCTTGCCCCAGCCCGAGCCGAGCGTGAGGGCGATGTCGTGATGATCGACCCCGGTCAACCGCGCGATGTCCGCGGCGGCCTGTGCTGCGATCTCGAACGGATTGGCGTTCGGGTCGTCGAGGGGGTTCGTGAGAGTGTCTGGCATGAGACCACTCTAGGAATGTGCGGGCCGCGCTGCCAGCTTCGGGCGGTGTGCGGCAGTCCGGCGGGTACTGCGAGAATGGTACCCATGGCTCATTCCCCCTTCGTGAACAGGCAGAGCGTCGCCGTCCTCGGCGGCGGCCCCGGTGGTTACGAGGCCGCGCTCGGTGCGGCCCAGTTGGGGGCGGATGTCACCCTGGTCGAGCGCGTCGGGGTGGGCGGCTCTGCGGTGCTCACCGACGTCGTGCCGTCGAAGAGCCTGATCGCCACGGCGGATGCCGCGGTCGCGATCTCCGAGGCATCGGATCTCGGCGTGCAGTTCTACGCGAAGGGCGAGCACGGCAAGCCGCTCAAGCCCGAGATCGCGATCAACCTCGCCGCCGTCAACAAGCGGCTGATGGCTCTCGCCGGCCAGCAGTCCGAGGATATGCGCACCGCCCTGCTGGATGCCGGGGTCAAGATCCTGTCCGGTCATGGACGGCTCGACGGGCACAACGCGATCGTGGTGTCGACCGCTGAGGGCGGTACGGACTTCGACCGCGTCGAGGCGGACACCATCGTCGTCGCGGTGGGCGCCGCGCCGCGCGAGCTCGACTCTGCCAAGCCCGACGGCAGGCGCATCCTCACGTGGACTCAGCTGTACGACATGAAGCAGCTTCCCGAGCACCTCATCGTGGTGGGGTCTGGAGTGACGGGCGCGGAGTTCGCCTCGGCGTACATGAACCTCGGCGCGAAGGTCACGCTGATCTCCAGCCGCGACCAGGTGCTCCCCGGCGAGGATCAGGACGCCGCAGCGGTGCTGGAGCGCGTGTTCAAGCGCGGCGGCATGCAGGTGCTGGCGAAGTCGCGTGCCGACAAGGTCGAGAAGACCAAGGACGGCGTGGTCGTGACGCTCTCCGACGGCCGCACCGTCGAGGGCAGCCACTGCCTGATGGCCGTCGGCTCGATCCCGAACACGCGCGGCATCGGGCTGGAGCAGGCCGGAGTCGAGCTGACCGAGTCCGGGCACATCCGGGTGAACAAGGTGGCCCGCACCTCGGTGTCGAACATCTACGCCGCCGGTGACTGCACGAACTTCTTCCCGCTGGCATCCGTCGCCTCGATGCAGGGTCGCACCGCGGTGTTCCACGCACTCGGCGACATCGTGATCCCGCTCGAGCAGCGCAGGATCACCGCGAACATCTTCACCGCGCCCGAGATCGCGACCGTCGGATATTCCGAGAAGGACGTGCAGGAGGGCGTGATCGAGGGCATCGTGCACAAGCTGCCGCTGGCCGCCAACCCGCGGGCGAAGATGATGGGCATCCGCGACGGCTTCGTGAAGCTGATCGCCCGACGCGGGTCGGGCACGATCATCGGCGGCGTGATCGTCGCACCGAAGGCATCGGAGCTGATCTACCCGATCGCGATCGCGGTCGAGCGTCGGCTCACCGCAGACCAGGTCTCGCGCGTGTTCGCCGCCTACCCGTCGCTCTCGGGCAGCATCACGGATGCCACTCGGGCGATGCATCAGGTCGCGACCTCGTAGTTTGGCGGTTTTCCTGCGTGAGGTGGCAATCCTGCCACTCGCGTGATTCCGGCGATCGTCCTTGACTGGGTGCATGACCTCTCGGACCCAGGCCACGCCGCATACGGTCGTCCCGGTGCCGGCGCAGACGATCGGCGTGGGGCAGGGCGTCGCACTGTACGTCTGCGCGATCCTCGGCGCAGGCGTGCTCGTGCTGCCGGGACAGGCGGCGTCGCTCGCGGGGCCCGGGGCGCTGATCGCGTGGGGCTTCAGCGCCCTGCTCGGGGTTCCGCTCGCGTTCACGTTCGCGTCGCTCGCCACGCGGTTCCCGGATGCCGGCGGCGTGGCGACCTTCGCCGCGAAGGCGTTCGGCCCCTCCGCCGGCGGCATCGCCGGGTGGTGGTACTTCATCGCGGGATCGGTCGGGCACACCATCGTGCCGCTCACGGCCGGGTACTACGTCGCCGCGGCGCTGGGAGTCGATCAGCGCTGGGCGCCGGCGTTCGCGGCAGTGGTGCTCGCGGCGGCCATCGGCGCGAACCTGGTCGGGATCCGCCTCGGTGCGCGGCTGCAGATCGCCCTCGCCCTCGGCGTCGCGGCGATCCTGATCACGGTGATCGCCGTCGCCGCGCCGCGCATCGAGCCGGAGAACTTCACATCTTTCGCCCCGCACGGCATCCTCGGCATCGGCCAGGCAGTGGTGCTGCTCTTCTTCGCGTTCGCGGGCTGGGAGGCGATCGCGCATCTGTCTGCGGAGTTCCGCGATGTGCGCCGCACACTGCCGCGCGCCACGCTGCTGACGATCGTCGTCGTCACCGTGCTCTACCTCGGCGTCGCGGTCGCGGTCGTCGGGACCGGCGCTTACGGGTCGAGGGAGCAGGACCGCATCTCGCTGGGCACGATCGTCGAGCAGGGCTGGGGCGTCTCGGCCGGGGCCGTGATGGCGGTCGCGGCCGTGGTGATCTGCCTCGGCACGACGAACGCCTATGCGGCCTCGCTGTCGCGCCTCGGTGCCGCCCTGGCCCGCGACGGGTGGGCTCCGGCGGCGCTGGCTCGCCGCAACGCGCACGGAGCCCCGCATCTTGCCCTGCTGGCGATCGCCGGGGTCGGGGGAGCTGGGCTGATCGGCGCGGCCGTGTTCGGCTGGGGCACCGACGACTTGGTGTTCATCCCGTCGGTGCTGGTGATCGCCACATACCTGCTGGGCACCGCCGCCGCAGCGAAGCTCTTCCGCGGCCGGTCCCGCTCGCTGGCGATCATCTCGATCGTGCTGCTCGCACTGGTCGCACCGTTCGCGGGCTGGCACCTGGTGGTGCCGCCCGCGATCGCGGTAGGGGTGCTGCTGTTCGCGCGGAAGGGCCGGGCGGGCCCAGGAGTCGTCAGCTGATGGTGAGCAGCTGGTGGCCGGCGGCGACCGTCGCGCCGGCGTCCGCGTTGATGTTGCCGATCACGCCGTCCTTGTGCGCCTGAAGCGGCTGCTCCATCTTCATCGCCTCGAGGACGACGACCAGGTCGCCCTTGACGACCTGCTGCCCCTCCTCGACGGCGATCTTGACGACCGTCGCCTGCATCGGCGACTTCACGGCGTCGCCGGACGCGCCGGAGTTCGCGGTGGTGGCGTGGCTGCGACGCGACGGCGGCACGACCGCAGGGCGGCCGGCGGTGCCGGACGCCACGGCCACGCGGTCGGGCAGGCTGACTTCGAGACGCTTGCCGCCCACCTCGACGACCACGGTGTGACGTCCGGGCGCGGCGGCGGGGTCTTCCAGCTCGCCGTCCCAGGCGGGGATGTCGTTGACGAACTCGGTCTCGATCCAGCGCGTGTACACGCCGAACTCGCCGTTCTCGGCGGTGAAGGCGGGGTCGCGGACGACCTTGCGGTGGAACGGCAGCACGGTGGGCATGCCGGACACCTCGAACTCGTCCAGGGCGCGACGGGCGCGCTCCAGGGCCTCGGCGCGGTCGCGGCCGGTGACGATGATCTTCGCCAGCAGCGAGTCGAAAGCGCCGGAGACCTGGTCGCCGGCGGTCACGCCGGAGTCGAGACGGATGCCGGGGCCGCCGAACGTCTTGAAGACGTGAATCGGGCCGGGCTGGGGGAGGAAGCCGCGACCGGGGTCCTCGCCGTTGATGCGGAACTCGAAGGAATGGCCCTGCGGCTCGGGGTCGGCGTAGTCGATGGTGCCGCCGGCGGCGATGCGGAACTGCTCGCGCACCAGGTCGATGCCGGTGACCTCTTCGGAGACAGGGTGCTCGACCTGCAGGCGGGTGTTCACCTCGAGGAACGAGACGGTGCCGTCCGCGCCGATCAGGAACTCGCAGGTGCCTGCGCCCACGTAGCCGACCTCCTTGAGGATGGCCTTGGAAGCGGAGTACAGAAGCTCGTTCTGCTCGTCGGTGAGGAACGGCGCGGGGGCCTCCTCGACGAGCTTCTGGTGCCGGCGCTGCAGCGAACAGTCGCGGGTGGAGATGACGACCACGTTGCCTGCGGCATCCGCCAGGCACTGCGTCTCGACGTGTCGCGGCTTGTCGAGGTACTTCTCGACGAAGCACTCGCCGCGGCCGAATGCGGCGACCGCCTCACGGGTGGCCGACTCGAACAGCTCGGCGACCTCATCCAGCTCGCGGGCGACCTTCAGGCCGCGACCGCCACCGCCGTAGGCGGCCTTGATGGCGATGGGCAGGCCGAACTCCTGCGCGAAGGCGATGACCTCGTCGGCGCCGTCGACCGGGCCGGGCGTGCCCGGCGCGAGCGGTGCGCCGACCTTCTCGGCGACGTGACGGGCGGTGACCTTATCGCCGAGCGCCTCGATCGCCTCAGGCGACGGGCCGATCCAGGTCATGCCTGCACCGATCACGGCGCGGGCGAAGTCTGCGTTCTCGGCGAGGAAGCCGTAGCCGGGGTGCACGGCGTCGGCACCGGCGCGGCGCGCGACCGAGAGGATCTTGTCGATCTGCAGGTAGGTGTCCGCGCTCGTGGCTCCGTCGAGGGCGTAGGCCTCGTCCGCGAGTCGCACGTGCATGGCGTCACGGTCCTGGTCTGCGTACACGGCGACAGAGGAGATCCCGGAGTCCCGGGCGGCGCGGATGATGCGTACGGCGATCTCGCCGCGGTTCGCGATGAGCACCTTGGCGATATCAGGCATGGGTTTCAGCCTAGCGAGTGTCAGGCCGATCTATTTGACGACTCTCCACAAGAAAATCACGGTTTCGTGTCGGGATGCCTTCAAAGCGCGGATTTCGCGTTCCACAGGTCGGTCCACACCACTCCGAGTTCGCCGGTCAGCCGGCGCAGCGTCGAAAGCGACATCCCGACCACGGTCGACGGGTCGCCCTCCACGCGGGTGATGAACGGCCCGCCCAGGCTGTCCACGGTGAACGCGCCTGCGACGTGCAGCGGTTCACCGGAGGCGATGTATGCGTCGATCTCGGCGTCCGTGACATCGGAGGCGAACGTGACTGCGGCCTCGGCGACGGCGTGCACCTCGACAGGCTCGGCGTCAGGGCGCACCCGGAAAACCGAGTGCCCGGAGTGCAGGATGCCGGTCTCGCCACGCATCCCGTGCCAGCGCCGTCGCGCCTCCTCGGGCGTGTAGGGCTTGCCGAGCACCTCGCCGCCGATCTCGAACATGGAGTCGCCGCCGATCACCAGGCCGTCGAAGTCCGGGGCATCCGTCTGCAGAGCCCGCACGACGTCGGCGGCCTTCGCGCGACCCAACAGCAGCACGAGCTCCGCAGGAGCGAGCGCGGTGCCGCGCTCGGCCTGGGCCGCCGCAGCCACGGCGTCCTCGTCGACGCCGGGCGAGCGGGTCTCGGGCTCGATCCCCGCCTGCCGCAGCAGCATGAGGCGGGCAGGGGAGGTGGAAGCCAGGCAGACGCGCATGCCTCCACGGTATCTGGGAAGATCGAGGGATGACCTCTTCCGCGGGCGAGCTGCTCGATCTCGACATCACCGGTTTCGCGCACGGCGGCACCGCCATCGCCCGTCATGAGGGCCGTGTCGTGTTCGTCGCCGACGCCATCCCGGGCGAGCGCGTACGCGCCCGCCTCGCCGATCCTTCGTCGGGCACAGGAACCGACAAGAAGCGATTCTGGCGCGCCGACGCAGTCGAGGTTCTCGAGGCCTCGCCGCACCGCGTGCCGCACATCTGGTCCGAGGCCGACATCTCGCGCGCCCCCGCCGACCGCGTCGGCGGCGCCGACCTCGGCCACATCGCCCTGGGCCACCAGAGGGCGCTCAAGCGGCAGGTGCTGCAGGAGGCGCTGGACAAGTTCGCCGGCGCCGGTCTGACCGCCCCCGAGGTCGTAGGCCTCGACGAGGGCGACGGCGAAGGCTGGCGCACCCGCATGACCCTGCACGTCGACGATGCCGGCCGTGTGGGGCCGTACGCCGCCCGCAGCCACCGCGTGATCGAGGTCGCCTCGCTCCCGCTGGCGCGCCCCGAGTTGGCCGAGGCCGCCGGCGCGCTGGTCGGCACGCCCTCCGCGGGCCGCATCCTCTTCGTCGAGCCGGCCGACGGACGCGCCCGCGTGCTGCCGCGTCCGGATCGCCCGACCCGATCCCGGCGAGGCGCACGCGCACACCGTCCCGAGCCCGAGGTCATCATCGAGAAGGTCGGGTCGCGCGAGTTCCGCCTCGACGTGGACGGCTTCTGGCAGGTGCATCCGCTGGCGGCGTCCACTCTCGACGGCGAGGTGCGCGCAGCTCTCGAGGGTCTCGTCGACCCGGATGCCACGCACTTCGACCTCTACGGCGGCGTCGGGCTGTTCGCCGCCGCGCTCGCCGACCTCGGCGCGACCGACGTCGTCACGGTGGAGTCGGATGCCCGAGCCACTGCGCATGCGGAGCAGAACCTCGCGCCGCTGGACGTGCAGGCGGTCACGGCCCGCGTCGACCGGTTCCTGTCATCCGTCCCCGCGGGAGGCCAGGCCGGCACGGTCGTGCTCGACCCGCCCCGTTCCGGGGCGGGGAAGGCCGTCGTCGAGGCCGTCCACGATCTCGCACCGGAGGCCGTGGTCTACGTCGCCTGCGACCCGGTCGCACTCGCCCGCGACCTCGGCACCTTCCGCGCTCTCGGATGGGAACCGGATCGCCTCCGCGCCTTCGACCTGTTCCCGCACTCGCACCACTTCGAGACCGTGGTTCGGCTGACGCGCTGATTCGCGCGATCGTCTGAGTATTCTGATTCCATGAGCACCGTCGCCCTCATCGACGATCACGAGTCGGTACGTCTGGGCCTCGAGGCCGCCTGTCAGCGCGACGGGGAGCAGCAGGTGGTGTTCTCCGGGGGCACGGTGAAGGCCTACCTGCTGTGGCGGGCATCGGCCGGCGTGCCGCCCGTCGATGTCGTCGTGCTCGATCTCACGCTCGGCGACGGCACCACCGTCACCGAGAACGTCGCCACGCTCGTCGCCGATGGCGCGAGCGTCGTGATCCACAGCGTCGCGGACCGGCCCGCCGCGGTGCGCGAGGCACTCGTCGCCGGAGCGGCGGGCGTGGTCAGCAAATCCTCGGCGCTGGACGACGTGCTCGACGCGATCCGCACCGTCGCCCGCGGCGATGCCCTGAACAACGTCGAGTGGGCCAGCGCGGTCGATGGTGACCGAGAGTTCGCCGACGCGCAGCTTTCCACCCGCGAGCGCGAGGTGCTGCGTCTCTACGCCGCCGGCCTTCCTCTCAAGGTCGTGGCGGAGCGCCTCGGAGTGGCCTACTCCACGGCCAAGGAGAACATCAGCCGCATCCGCGTGAAGTACGTCGAGGTCGGTCGGCCCGCGCCGACCAAGGTCGCGCTGCTGCGCCGCGCGATGGAGGACGGCATCGTCGCCCCGGACGGGGCCCCGCGTGGCGGTTGACGCCCGTGGCATCCGGGAGGCGTGGAACGAGATCCCGTCGCCGGGTGCGGCGGGGGCCGGTCTGGAGCGGTTCACCGGCAACCGCATGGAGCGCATCCTCCAGATCGTGATCGCTCTGGGCTCCGCGGCCCTGGGCGTGCAGGCCCTCCTCTCGGCGATCGGCACCATGTCGAAGGCCGATGCCGCGCACCTGGCGATCCTGAATCTGGTGTTCCTGCCCCTCGTGTGCATGATCGGCGCGTGCCTGACAGGACGGTTCGTCCGCGCGGCCTGTGGCGGGTTCGCGGTCGCCTACATGCTCGCGCTGGTGCTCTGGCCGGTCGTGGTGATCTCCTCGGGGCGGGGTGCCGCCGAGCAGCCCTGGATCTTCTTCCTGGTGAACATCGGCGTGCTCGCCGCCGTCGCCGCCTTCCCGTTCGCCCTGCAGTTCGTGTGGGCGGCGGCGCTGCCGCTCGCCTACGGCTGGGTGCGACTGCTGCAGGGCGGGTTCTCGCAGGAGTACTGGATCACCACCGCCTTCGATGTGACGTTCACCCTCATCCTCGGCATGGTCCTCGTGTCGCTGGCCTGGATGTTCCGCTCCGTCGCCGCAGGCGTCGACGAGGCGCGCGCCAAAGCCGTGGACACCTACGCCTCTGCAGCCGCGGCGACCGCCGCCGAGGAGGAGCGGGTCGCGCTCGCCGCGCTCATGCACGACAGTGTCCTTGCGGCCCTGATCGCCGCCGCACGGGCCGAGAGCGAGCGGGAGCAGGATCTGGCCGTCGGCATGGCTCGTGAGGCGCTCACGAGGCTCGCGAACACCGAGGCGTCGGTGGCGCAGGAGGGCAGCGACGAGCCGGTGAGCATCACCGGGATCGTGGCCGAGCTGCGGCGAACTCTGTCCGAGCAGGGCGCGGACGCCGTCGTGGAGGAGCGCGGCGAGCCGGGCGATGTTCCAGGCAAGGTCGCCCGCGCGCTGGTCCTCGCCGCCCGGCAGGCGATCGGCAATGCCCTCGCGCATGCCGCGGGGCGTGGACTGCACGTGATCGTGGAGGCCGCGGGAACGGGCATCAGGGTGATCGTCAGCGACACCGGGCCCGGGTTCGACCCGGAGCGCATCGGCGAGGATCGGCTCGGCATCCGTGCGTCGATCCTGGCGCGGATGGCCGCAGTGGCAGGCACGGCGCACATCGCATCCGGCGACCAGGGCACCGTCGTCACGCTCGGGTGGGAGGCCGCATGAGACTCACCGTGCGCAGCATGGCGACCGGGCTGGCACTGGGCTTCGCGGTCTACTTCGCGGCCCGCGGCGTCTGGTGGACGCCGGTGCAGCCCGAGGTGCCGCTGTTCATGGTGGCCGCCATCGGGCTTTACATCGCCACCATCCTCACAGCGGTCCTGGCCGGCACCGATCGGCAGGTGCGGATGCCGCTGTGGTGCGGGATCCTCGCGGTGGTCACCGCAGCAGCGGTGCCGCACCTGGTGTCGGTCTCGCTGACAGAAGCCGATCGGGTCGCGTCGTTCGCGACCTGGTACATCGGCGCGACCGGGCTGCTGGGCGTCGTGTGCATCGTCCGGCGCCGGTTCCTGATCGGCTGGCTGATCCTGCTGATCCTCGCGATCTCGTCCTGCGTGCACATGGGATTCGTGAACGCGTTCACGCTCGGTCTCGTCGGCTCGATCACCTGGGTGGCCGTGGCGCAGCTGCTGGTGCTGTTCTGGGATCGTGCGGTGCGCGACACCGAGCGCCTCGCGGACATCCAGCAGGCCGTCTCGGCCTGGCACGCCACGCAGCAGGTGCGCCAGCGCGAACGGCGGATGCGGGTGCAGCTGGCCCTCGCCGTCGCAGGACCGCTGCTGGCCAGGACGGTCGCCGCCCACGGTGCGCTGGACGCCGACGAGAAGACGCGCGCCCGTATCGCGGAGGGGCGCCTGCGTGACGAGCTGCGCGGGGCGAGCCTGCTCAACGACGCGGTACGCGAGGCCATCGCCGACGCGCGCGGCCGCGGCATCGCCGTGACGGTCTTCGACGAGGGCGGCCTGGACAACGTCGGCGAGCAGCGACGGAACGAGATCCGCGACGAGCTCGCCGGCGTGCTGGCGCAGGTCAACACCGATCGAGTGATCATCCGCGCGGGCAATGACGAGGTCATCGCGGTGACTGTCGTCGGCCGCGGCGGCGCCGGCGGATCGCGCGACGACGATGAGGTGGATCTCTGGCACGAGATCCCGCGGAGCCCGCAGGCGTAGACGTCGCTCTTGACAGGACTGTTCTCAGAGGAGGAGAGTCCTCAGAATGAGAAAGGGCGAGGGGCGGCGAAGCCGCCCGCCCCTCGCCAACGCGGACGAGTTACCCGAAAACTGTCCGCATGTGGACGGTTTCTCGCTTGCCTACCCTGGGACAAGGAGACCGTCTAACGCGAAGCGTTGCATCTAGTCTCGCGGGCGGAAAGATCATTGTCTGTAGGTATTTCGGGGGACAAATGCGGCTTTTTTCGGCTTTTTGCCTCCGAAACGGTCCCTGAGCCCGCCGCTTGTACTGAGCGAGCGCAGCGAGACGAAGCGAAGGGTCAGCCGGAGAATCGGCCCCAGGGGATGTCTCGCCGCAACGGCGTGCGCATCGGTCGCCGCGTGCTCATCCATGCGGAGACGCTCGCCTCATCGGCGACGGCCCCGGCGACCTCGGTCGTGTAGGCCTCGCTGACGATCGCGACGAGCGCCGCGAGCTCCTCGTCGGTCGGGTTGCCCCGCACGACCTCGACGACAGGGACGTCGGGCTGTTCGGACTGCTCGGTCACAGCGGGATGTTCCCGTGCTTCTTGGGCGGCAGCTCGGCCCGCTTGCTCTTGAGGGCGCGCAGGGACTTCGCGATGGCCACGCGGGTGTTCGCCGGCTCGATGATGCCGTCGATCTCGCCGCGCTCGGCGGCCAGGAACGGGCTGGTCACGCTGTAGGTGTACTCGTTCGCGAGACGGGTGCGCACGGCCGCGACGTCCTCGCCCGCCTCCTCGGCGCGCTTGATCTCGCCGCGGTAGAGGATGTTGACCGCGCCCTGACCGCCCATCACGGCGATCTCGGCGGTCGGCCAGGCGAGGTTGACGTCGGCGCCGAGCTGCTTGGAGCCCATCACGATGTATGCGCCGCCATAGGCCTTGCGCAGGATGACGGTGACCAGCGGCACAGTGGCCTCGGCATAGGCGTAGATGAGCTTCGCGCCGCGGCGGATGACCCCGGTCCACTCCTGGTCGGTGCCGGGCAGGTAGCCGGGCACGTCGACCAGGGTGACGATCGGGATCGAGAACGCGTCGCAGAAGCGCACGAATCGGCTGGCCTTCTCGCCGGCCTCGATGTTGAGCGTGCCGGCCATCTGGGAGGGCTGATTGGCGATGATGCCCACCGAGCGCCCCTCGACACGGCCGAAGCCGATCAGGATGTTCGGGGCGAACAGCGGCTGCACCTCGAGGAAGTCGCCGTCATCGACGATGTGCTCGATGACGGTGCGCATGTCGTAGGGCTGGTTGGGGGAGTCCGGGATGATCGTGTTCAGTGCGCGATCGGCATCTGTCGTCTCGAACTCGAAGGGGGTGTCGTAACCGGGGATCTCGGCCATGTTGTTGTCGGGCAGGAAACCGAGCAACGTGCGGGCGTAGTCGATCGCGTCGTCCTCGTCCTCGGCGAGGTAGTGCGCGACGCCGGAGCGGGTGTTGTGCGTGTAGGCACCGCCGAGCTCCTCCATGCCGACGTCCTCGCCGGTCACGGTCTTGATCACGTCGGGGCCGGTGACGAACATCTGGCTGGTCTTGTCGACCATGATCACGAAGTCGGTCAGAGCCGGGCCGTACACGGCGCCGCCGGCGGCAGGGCCCATGATGATCGAGATCTGCGGGATGACACCCGAGGACCGGGTGTTCATCTTGAAGATCTCGCCGTACTTCGACAGCGCGAGCACGCCCTCCTGGATGCGAGCACCGCCCGAGTCGAGGATGCCGATGACCGGCATCCCGCTGGTGAGGGCGAACTCCATGACCTTGATGATCTTGTCGCCGGAGACCTCGCCGAGCGAGCCGCCGAAGGTGGTGAAGTCCTGCGAGTAGACGGCGACGGTGCGGCCGTGGATGGTGCCGATGCCGGTGACGACCGAGTCGCCGTACGGACGGTTGCGGTCCATGCCGAACGCGGTCGAGCGGTGCCGGACGTACTCGTCGAACTCGACGAAGCTGCCGGGATCGACGAGAAGCTCGATGCGCTCGCGGGCGGTCATCTTGCCCTTGGCGTGTTGCTTCTCCTGGGCTTTCTTCTCAGGATCGACGACGGCCTCGGCGTAGCGGGCGCGGAGGTCCGCGATCTTGGATGCGGTCGTCGAGAGGTCAGGCGTGTCCGTCACCTTTCCAGACTAGTGCCGGGTGCACGAGCGCCGTTGGATGCTCGCCACAACGGATTCGCCGATCCTTTGGGTGTTCGGTTCTTCTCGCCGCTCAGTTCTTCGGCGTCCAGCTGCCGCCGTTCTGCCAGAACTGTCCGATGTCCTCCAGCGGACGGCCCTTGGTCTCGGGAGCCATCCAGGAGACGAAGCCGAAGGCGAGGACGGCCATGACGCCGAAGATCGCGAAGGTCCAGGCGCCGCCGGTGGCCTTGAGAAGACTCGGGAAGATCGCGCCCACGATGACGTTCGCGACCAGGTCGGAGGTGAGCATCACGGTGGCGCCGAGGGCGCGGAGGTGCGCGGGCATCGCCTCGCCTGCGTACACCCACACCAGGGAGCCGAAGCCGAAGGTGAAGCCGGCGGTGAACAGCATCAGGCCGATGAAGCCGAACACGGTGAGCGCCCCGGTGAACTCTCCGCCGCCGATCGCGAACACGGCGACCAGCAGTGCGTTGGCGACGATCATCACGCCGATGCCGATCAGCAGCACCGGTCGGCGCCCCATCCGGTCGATCACGGCGAGGGCGATGAACACGGCGACGAGGCCGGCGACCTGCACGAGGGCGGAGAGGCCGAGCTGCACGATGTGATCACTCGATCCCATCGCGTCGAAGATGCTGGGGCTGTAATAGACGATCGCGTTGATGCCGGTGATCTGCACGAAGAATCCGAGGCCGACCACGAACAGCGTCGCGCGCAGGAAAGGCTTCCGCAGCAGATCGGTCCAGCGGGAGGTGTGCGCGGTCGCGAAGCCCGCGGTGATCGTCTCGATCTCGGCCTCGATGTCGACTGCACCGCCCTCGATCAGCGAGAGCGTTCTGCGGGCCTCAGCCGTTCGGCCCTTCATGATGTACCAGCGCGCGGTGTCTGGCAGACGCAGCAGCAGGACGGTGATGATGACGCCGGGGACGGCGGCGAGGCCCAGCATCCATCGCCAGCTCTCGGTGGAGGCGAGGGCCATCGCGACGAGGTAGCCGAGGATGATGCCGGTGACGGTGGCGACCTGGTACAGCACCAGGAACGCGCCGCGGGAGCGGGTCGGCGCGGACTCCGCGACGAAGACGGGGACGACCACCACCGATACGCCGATCGTGAGGCCGAGCAGGAAGCGAGCGACGATGAGGAACTCGAGGCTCGGCGCGACGCCGCTGAGCAGCGAGAAGATCGTGAACGTCGCGGCGACGGCGACCATGGTGGGCTTGCGGCCGACGCGATTCGAGAGCGCGCCTCCGCAGAGGGCTCCGAGGATCTCGCCGACCACCACCGTCGTGGTGACCAGGCCTTGGCCGGCGGCATCGAGGTGGAAGTCCTGGGTCAGATAGATCAGGGCGCCGCCGATGTTCGACGAGTCGTAGCCGTAGATGATGCCCACGGTGGCCGCGGCCACACCGACCATGACGGCGAGTCTCGTGAGTCTCGGGTTCTCGGTCAGAGCGTGCATCTCGTCGCCTCCCGTCTACGGCCGCGACGTGTGCGCGGAGCGTATCCAGAAGGTACACCCCACAGCGGGCGTCGCGACGGCGATGAAGCCATCGCTCACACCACGAACCGCCACACGTACTCCAGCCCGTCGCTGGGACGGAACCAGGCCAGAGTCACCACCACGTCGTCGAGGTCGGCCGAGCACAGACACAGTTCGAGCCGCTCGGTGGGCAGCACCTGCCCCCAGAGGTCGGTGACGATGCCGGTGCCCGGAACATCGTGGAACACGCGCACGAAGTCGATCGGCTCCTCGCCTCCGTTGACGACGACCGGGTGCGCGCGCTCGGCCCGCTGGATGCGCCAGGGCACGCGGTAGGCCGGGACGGATGAGGGCAGCTGGGGGAGTCCGAGGGTCATGCCGCAAACGTAGGAACAGGCCCGGACAGCGCGACGCTCCTGTCGGCTTCCGCCGCCGGTCCTGTGCAGGACCGCGCGCTACTCCTCGGTTGGGGAGAGCATCTCGTGCGCCGGCTTCCGGCGCACGACACCCGTGACCTTCCGCCCCGCCCACCCGACACCCTTCACCGCGGTGCCCGCCGCGCTCGCGGCAGCGGCGCCCACGAGGCGCGCGCCGTTCAGCATCCGCAGCTCCACCTTCTGCGCACCCGGCACCGGCTCGAGCTCGGCGGGGAGATTCAGCGGCGCCTGTCCGAACGCCCTCCGAGACGAGGTCAGCACGCGGCGGCCGAGCACATGGTTGCCGGCACCGCCGATCGCGGCACCGATGCCGAACGGCAGCGCCTTGCCCAGGAACGACGCTCCACCGTTCACCGCGAACTGCCTGATGAACATGCTCTTCAGCCGATCGACCAGCGGCCCCACGGCCGCCCGCGGCAGCGACTTCGTCACCAGCTCTCCCCAGTACGCCGAACGTGTGTCGCCCTTGCCGACCGCCTGCTTGGCGAGCTGGCCGACCAGGTCGACGCCCTCCTTGCCGAGCATGAGCGTCATCACCAGCGCGCGTGCGCGGTCGGGGTTCTCGATCGGGATTCCGTGCACCTCGGCGACGGACTGAGCGAACAGCGCCGTCGACTCCACGAACCCCAGGGTCTCGATGCCCGACAGCGTCAGAGTCACGCCCGTGCCGATCCCGGGAACGACGGCAGTCGCGCCGACGGCCGCGCCGCCGGCGGCCACAGCGGCGAGGTAGCGCAGCTCGAGGATGCGCACGATCTCGGCCGGCGTCGCGTTCGGGCTGCGCAGGCGGATGCTCCGGATGTGCGCGACCACCAGCGGGCGCTGCACCGCGAGCACCCGGTCGACGCCGCGGATCACGAACGGATGCTCGTCGGAGCCGGCCGGCGGCAGCCCGGTGTCCCAGGCGGAGTCCGCGGGGAGCGAATGGATCTTGTGCACCTTCTCGCGCATGGGCCGATCCTATGCATCCGCACCTGCGAAACGCCCCCGCTGCGAGAAAGCCGAAAGCCCGGCCCCACGAGGGAGCCGGGCTTTCGCGAAGTCGGAGTCAGACGAACAGGTTCGCCCGCTCGAGATCCTCGGCGAAGTCGATCTCGACCGCGTACAGGTCGGACACGTCCATCGGCTCGATGAGCACGCCGTCCTCGGCGATCGCCAGCTCGAGGCCGCGCTCGAAGTAGTCCTGATCCTCGACCCGCTGCAGCTGACGCATGAACGCCTTCTTGTGCGCGGAGGAGATGTAGTTGATGCCGACCGCCTCGCCGAGCCCGCCCTTGACGGTCTTCGACAGCTCCTTGATGAAGCCCTCCGAGGTGACGGTGTACTTGACCTCTTCGTCGCTCACCTTCGAGGTGTTGACGGTGACGAACGACTGGTCGCGCTCGATGAGCTCGATCGCGCGGCCCAGGATGCGCGGGTCGAAGACGACGTCGCCGTTCATCCAGAGCACGCCGCCGCGGCCGGTGACGCTGAGCGCGCGCAGCAGACTCTTCGAGGTGTTGGTCACGTCGTAGCGCTCGTTGTGCACGTAGTTCACGTTCGGGAACGACTCGATGATCGTCTCGGCGCGGTAGCCGACGACGGTGGTGATCCGGGCGTCGCCACCGAAAGCGGCACGGATGTTCTCGTGCTGCTGCTGCATGATGGTGCGGCCGTCGTGCAGCTCGGTGAGCGGCTTGGGCAGGGCGCGCCCGAGGCGCGAGCCCATTCCGGCGGCCAGGATGACGGTCTGAAGAGTCACGAATGCTCCTAAAAAGTATCTGTGTTCACTGTCGATTCATCGACGGGACACCTCTTCGTGCCGGGTTCATGGTACCGAAACGCCCTGGGAGAGCCCCAGGCGGAGGAGGCGGCGTTGCCGTTTCGTGATCGAGTACACACCGGACACTCAGGAACGCTCGCCACGCGAAATACGCGTCTCGCAGACCCAGGGAAGCCCGAACTCGGTTGATAGCGTAATAGATGTGACTGCTTCTTCCCCCACTCCCGGAGACGACCCCGTGAAGGCCCCTGCTGCCGCAAAGGACAGCGCTGCGACGGCGAGGAAGGCGACCACGACGAAGAGGACGACGGCCAAGACCACCGCACCCGCGGAGAAGGCTGCGACGAAGGCGGAAGCCGCCAAACGGGATGCGGCGAAGACGGCGGCTGTCAAGAGCGCGGCGCGCACCACCGCTGCCGCGAAGACCGCCGCCGCGAAGAAGGCGGCCGGCTCGACCGCCGCGAAGGCTGCTGCAGTGAAGACGGCGACCGCCCGCACCGCAGCGTCCAAGACTGCGGCGAAGACGACCGCGGCGCGGACCACGGCGAAGAAGACCGCTGCGGCGAAGACAGCCACTGCGGCGCGCGACGAAGAGAAGGCGGCGACGAAGGCGGCCACCAAGACTTCCGGCACGAAATCGGCGACGGATGCGACGACGGCGGTGAAGAAGCCCGCGGCCAAGCGACCCGCCGCCAAGACCTCGACGACCGCGGCCGCAGCCAAGACGGCTGCGACCAAGACGACGGCTGCGACCAAGGCGAAGGCTGCGACCAAGACGACCACGGCAAAGCCTGCGACCGCGAAGAGCACGGCCACGAAGAGCACTGCGGCGAAGACCGCAGCCAAGACGACGGCTGCCGCGAAGGCCGCAGAGCCCGCGGCGAAGAAGCCTGCGACCACGACACGCCCTGTTGCGAAGACCGCAGCAGTGGCCGCGGCGGCCGGGGTGGTGGAGACTGTGGCTGCAGACGCCGTGACGACGGGTGCTGGGGAACCCGCTGTGAAGGAGATCATCGTGGCCGAAGAGACTCCGCAGACCGAGGCGCCACCGCAGGACGACACGGTCGTCGCTCCCGCGGAGGCAGTCGCGGTCGCTGTCGCGCCGGAACCTGAGCTGGAGCCCGAGACCGTGCCCGCGCCTCAGCCGGAGCCTGAGCCTGAGCCTGAGCCGGTAGAGCCGGCACCTGCGCCGGAACCCGCCGCAGAGACCGCGACTGCGCCGTCTGAGGCCCCTGACGACACCGCCGTTCCGGCCGTGATGATCCGCGGTCTGATCAAGCGGTTCGGTGACACCCGCGCCGTCGACGGGGTCGACCTGACCGTCCCGGCCGGATCGTTCTACGGCATCGTCGGCCCGAACGGCGCAGGCAAGACGACCACCCTGTCGATGCTCGCCGGGCTCCTCCGGCCTGATGGCGGCAACATCATCATCGGCGGAGTGGATCAGAAGGCCGATCCGCTCGCCGCCAAGCGTGCTCTCGGCGTGCTGCCGGACCGGCTGCGCACCTTCGACCGGCTCACCGGCCGCCAGCTGCTGCACTACTACGGTCTGCTCCGCGGGCTCGACTCCGGTGTGATCGAGAAGCGCGTGGGCGACCTCGCACGCGCGTTCGATCTCACCGAGGCGCTCAGCCGCGTGGTGTCCGACTACTCCGCCGGCATGACCAAGAAGGTCATGCTCGCGGGGGCGATGATCCACTCGCCGCGCGTGCTGGTGCTCGACGAGCCGTTCGAGTCGGTCGATCCGGTCTCATCCGGCGTCATCCTCGACATCCTTCGAGCGTATGTCGACCACGGCGGCACCGTGATCCTGTCCAGCCACGGCATGGACCTCGTAGAGCGGGTCTGCTCGCGCGTCGCGATCATCGTCGGCGGACAGGTCCTCGCCGAGGGCACGATCGATCAGGTTCGCGCCGGCCAGTCGCTGGAAGCACGCTTCGTCGAACTGTCGGGCGGCGGCGCCGAGGTGGAGGGGCTCGAGTGGCTGCACACGTTCTCCGCCTGAGGCTCGCTCTTCTGGCAGGGTCGCTGCGCACCGGACGTCCCGTGCGCACGATCTTCGGACTCCTCGCCGTCGCGGTGCTGACGATCGCGACGTGCGTCGCCGTGCTCAGCCTCGGCGACGGCTCGATCGACACGGCGCGATCGGTGATCGTGCTCGGCGGCGCCGCCGTCTTCCTCGCCTTCCTCGTCGGCCCCGTGCTCGTCGGCACGGAGGATCAGCTCGACCCTCGCAAGTTCGCGGTGTTCGGCGTCGACGAGAAGCGGATGCCGTGGATGCTGGCACTCGCATCGGTGATCAGCATCCCGAGCGTCGCGCTGCTCGCGGTCGGCGTGTGCGTGATGATCGTGGGCATCGGCTTCGGGGTGCCCTGGCCTGTAGCTGTGCTCTCCACCCTTCTGGGCGTCGCGGTGACGATCGTGGCCGCACGCATCGGCATGGCAGTCAGCGCGCTGCTGCTGCCGGAGCGGCGCTCCCGCGAGCTGACCGCGCTGTTCGCGCTGGCGCTGATCGTGATCGCGTTCCCGGTGGCGGTGTTCTTCGCATCGATGGCCTGGGACGGCGCCGTGCCTGCGGCGGTCGCCACGGCGACCTCGATCATCGGAATGACCCCGCTCGGCGCGGCGCAGGGCTTCCTGTTCTCCGTCGCCGACGGAGACGCATCCGGCGCCTGGGTGAGCGCGATCGTCGGCACACTCACCGCGGGGGGAGCGGCGGCGCTGTGGGCCTGGCTCGTGCGCCGGCTGCTGACGACGGTGGAACGTCCTGTGGCGGCCCGCGAGCGGTCCGGCCTCGGCTGGTTCGCCGTGCTCCCCTCGAATGCGTTCGGCGCGGTCGCCGCACGCAGCCTGGTCTACTGGCTGCGCGACCGCCGCTACATCGTCAACGTCATCGTGGTGCCGATCGCAGGCATCCTCACCGTGCTGCCCCTGATCGTCGCCGGAGTGCCCGTCGCGATCGCCGCGCTCATCCCCGCGCCGCTGATCGCGCTGTTCCTGGGGTGGCTGCCCCACAACGACGTCGCCTACGACTCGACGGCGATCTGGGTGCACATCGCCAGCGGCATGAAGGGCGTGTCCGACCGGCTCGGCCGCCTCGTGCCGATGGTGCTTCTCGCGCTGCCGCTGCTCGCGGTCGCGGTGTCGATCACCCTGGCAGTGGTCGGCGATTGGACGCTGTTGATGCCGTTCACCGGCGTCGTGGCCTGTCTGTTCCTCAGCGCACTGGGAATGTCCAGCCTGTCCTCCGTGCTCGCGCCCTACGCGGTGTCCAGGCCGGGGGACAGCCCGTTCCAGCAGCCCCAGCGCTCTTCGTCATACGGGTCGTACGGTGCGGCGATCGCACTGTTCGCAGCGCTGGTGCTGACCATCCCGGCCGGCTGGCTGTTCGTTCTGACCCTCGTGGACGGCGAGCAGCACGGGCCGGCGACGTTCTGGACCGGCATCATCGTGGGGGCGCTCACGCTCACCGCGGGCGTGCTGGTCGGCGGTCGGATCTTCGAGCACAGCGGTGAGCGTCTGATGGAGTTCGCTGAGACCACCTGATGGGCGCGGAGGCGCCCTCGGCGTGCCTGCGGCGATTAGACTCACGGTCATGAGTACTCCGCTGGACAGCCCCGATCAGGGCGGCGTGGCAACGCTTGATCGCGAACTCGAGGAACTCCTCAAGGAAGAGCATTTCGAGCCTGGTGACCATGAGCGCTTCTCGCACTACGTGAAGAAGGAGAAGATCCTCGAGTCCGCCATCACCGGCAAGCCGGTGCGGGCGCTGTGCGGCAAGAAGTGGACGCCGGGTCGCGACCCCGAGAAGTTCCCGATCTGCCCCACGTGCAAGGAGATCTACGAGTCGATGGTGGGCTGAGCCCCGCGGCTCCTGAGCGAGCGCAGCGAGACGAAAGGCCTTCAGAAACCGGGATGCCCCTATCGGGCGTCGACGAACAGTGTGGGGATCGCGGGGTCCGACTTGCTGAGCGCGAGAGCGCGGATCGGCAGCTCCTCGCGGACACGCAGGTGGTGGGCGCGAGCGGACAAGGTTCCCTCAGCGCCCTCGTGGGACGGGTCGATCTCACCGTTCTCGACGAGCACCACCTGCAGAGCTCGCGCATCGGGATGCTCGGACGGCACGTCCAGCTCGTCGAAGCCGGCGGACACCGCGATGGTCTCGGCCGTCGCCGTGCCGTGCTCCAGGGAGCGGAACGCAGCCTTCCGGCCGCCCATCGAGGCCTTGTCGGTCGAGGCCTTCGCGACCGGCACCCACGACCCTGCGGCATCCTGCCGGGCGACGAGCTTGTAGACCATGCTCGCGGTGGGGTAGCCGGAGCCGGTGACCACCGACGTGCCGACGCCGTAGGCGTCGACAGGTGAGGCGGCCAGGGCGGCGATCGCGTACTCGTCCAGGTCGCTCGTGACGGTGATCCTGGTGTCGGTGGCGCCGAGCTCGTCGAGCTGCGTGCGCACCTCGGCGGCGACAATCGGCAGGTCGCCGGAATCGATGCGCACGCCCCCCAGGGACGTGCCCGCCACGCGGATGGCGAGCTCCACCCCGGCGCGGATGTCGTAGGTGTCCACGAGCAGCGTGGTGTCGGTGCCGAGTGCCTCGATCTGTGATCTGAAGGCTGACTCCTCGTCGTCGTGCAGCAGCGTCCAGGCGTGCGCGGCAGTGCCCATGGTCGGGATGCCCCAGCTGCGTCCGGCCTCGAGGTTGCTGGTCGCGCCGAAACCGGCGATGTAGGCCGCACGTGCCGCTGCGACCGCCGAGTGCTCGGCGGCGCGCCGTGAACCCATCTCGGCCAGTGGCCGCTCACCGGCGGCGATGCTCATGCGCGAAGCCGCGGTCGCGACGGCCGAGTCGTGGTTGAGCACGCTGAGTGCGAGGGTCTCGAGCACCACCGCGTCGGCGAAGGTGCCCTCGACGGTGAGGATGGGGGAGCCGGGGAAGTACAGCTCGCCCTCGCGGTAGCAGCGGATCGTGCCGGTGAAGCGGTAGTCCTCCAGATGCGCGAGCGTGGCGGCATCCACCACGTCGTTGTCGCGCAGGAACCGCAGCTCGTCCTCACCGAAGCGGAACTCGCGCAGCAGCGCGAGCAGCCGGCCGGTGCCGGCGACGACGCCGAATCGGCGTCCGCCGGAGAGGCGCCTCGAGAACAGCTCGAACACGCATGGACGTGCCCCTGTTCCGTCGCGCAGAGCCGCGGCCAGCATGGTCAGTTCGTAGCGATCGGTGTAGAGCGCCGTCGACGTCGTCATGGGGTCGAGTTTAGTGAAGGCGGATCTCCGGCCCGGGAGCAGTCGCAATCGGCGTCGGCGCGCGCCAGTACACTGAACCGGCCGGATCGAATACGCCGCAGCCCTGGCGACCGCATGCATCCGGCGGAGGAGTGCGCGTGGATGATCTGATCCGGCTCGCGAACGGAGTCGTCTGGCCCGGATTCCTGGGCGGCGATGTGCCTCGATGGCTTGAGACCGAGCTGCGTGGCGGGCTCGCCGGCGTTGTCTACTTCGCGCAGAACCTCGACGGCGACACAGCAGCGCTCAGCGCGCGGATCCATGAGATCGCACCGCGAGCGCTGATCGGCATCGACGAGGAAGGCGGCAGCGTAACCCGCCTCGAGACCGCCACCGGGTCCACTGTCCCCTCCGCCGCTCAGCTCGGCATGCTCGACGACCTGCGGTCCACGCGTGACACAGTAGCCGAGATCGCCCGGCGATGCGCCGCGGTCGGCGTCGACGTCGTGCTCGCGCCGGTGGCCGACGTGAACACCGACCCGCGCAATCCCGTGATCGGAACGCGCGCGTTCGGCAGCGACGCCGCACTCGTCTCGCGGCACGTCGCCGCCGCGGTCGAAGGCATCCAGGATGCCGGGATCGCCGCCTGCGCAAAGCACTTCCCTGGGCACGGTGACACCCACTCCGATTCCCATCACGAGCTTCCGCGGGTCGACGCCACCGCCGCAGAGATGGCGGAGATCCATCTGCCGCCGTTCACTGCAGCCATGGCTGCAGGCGTCCGAGCGATCATGACCGCGCACATCTGCGTGCCGGTGTGGGGCGAGGCACCCGCCACACTCAATGCGGAGGTGCTCGGTCTGCTCCGCGAGGCTGGGTTCGACGGGGTCATCGTCACCGATGCCCTCGACATGGCGGCGATTCGTGAGACCGTCGGCATCGGGGGCGGCGCCGTCCGCGCGCTCGCCGCAGGCGCCGACCTGCTCTGCGTCGGCAACCCGACCAACCCGGGGCCGGCCATGCTGCCCGACCAGGACGAGCTGGACTTCCGGGCCGCTCGCGATGCGATCGTCGCGGCCCTGCGCTCAGGCGAGCTGAGCCGCGAGCGGGTCGAGGAGGCCGCCATGCGCGTCGCCGCGCTGGCCGCTGAGATCGCCTCCTCGCGCGGCCGGCGTCAGGATGGTGCACTGGATGCCGAGGACATCGTGCGTCGCGCGATCACCGTGCGCGGTGAGCTCAGGCCCCGTCCCGATGCGCCGACGACCGTCATCGACCTCCGTCGCCCCTCCTCCCTCGCGGTGGACAGCGCGGCGGAGCACGTCTCCACGGCCCTGGCGGCCGGGGGGCGCGTCATCCGTATCGACGCCGAGAGTGCGGATCACGCCGCGGTCGTCGAAGCCGCCGCCGGTGCGGGCGCGCCGGGCGGCGTGATCCTCGTCGACCGACTTGACGACTCCGCGGCGCAGCGCGCCGCAGCATCCGCCGTCGTAGGCGCGATGCCAAGCGTCGTGATCGTCAACGTCGGCGTGCGCGGTGCCGAGATGCCGGGCGCGACCGTGATCGAGGTGGCCTCCGCGAGTCTCATCGCGGCGCAGGTCGTAAGGCGAATGCTGATCGGCAATTGAGGAAAGGCACGCAGATGACACGCGATGAAGAACTCCGCGACAAGCTGGGAACGCTCTCCACCGAAGCGGTCGATCCGGCGTACGCCGACCTCGATCTCCTCGGCACTGAGGGACAGGTCGCCTTGATGCTGCAGCAGGGCGTGCAGGCTGCAGAGGCGGTCGCCCGCCAGGGCGACAGCATCGCTCGAGCCGTGGACGGCATCGTGGGACGGCGCGCTGCGGGCGGTCGCGTGATCTACATCGGTGCCGGTACGGCCGGCCGGATGGGAGTGCTCGACGCGAGCGAGATCCCGCCCACCTACGGGACGGCGCCTGAGGAAGTGATCGGCCTGATCGCAGGCGGGGATGTCGCGGTCCGTGCCGCGGTCGAGAATGCTGAGGACGACGACGCCGCAGGCCGTGCGGCGGTCGACGGCGTCGGGCTGACCGCGGCCGACGCGATCGTCGGCATCTCGGCATCCGGTCGCACGCCCTTCGTAGCCGGCGCGCTGGAGCGGGCGCAGGAACTCGGCGCGTTCACGATCAGCCTCGCAGGCAACACCGGGTCGTTGATCTCTCGCGGAGTCGATGTCGCCATCGAGGTCGACGCCGGCCCCGAGATCGTCGCCGGATCTACCAGGCTCAAGGCCGGCACCGTGCAGAAGCTCGTGCTGAACGCGCTGTCCACGCTGGCGATGGTGCAGGAGGGCAAGGTCCTCGGCAACCTGATGGTCGACGTGCAGGCCACGAACGAGAAACTCCGTGTCCGTGCGCAGCGCATCGTGATGAACGCGACCGGCTGCGATGCCGCTGCCGCCGCCGCGGCTCTCGAGGCGGCCGACGGGTCGGCGAAGATCGCGATCGCGATCGCGGCGAGTGGGGCGGATGCGGCGACTGCGCGCGCCGCGCTGGAGGCATCCGCTGGGCGCCTGCGCCCAGCTCTGGTCGCCCTCGCCGCCGAGTAGGCTGGACCATCATGAACGACGCTCCGATCGGCATCTTCGATTCCGGGGTCGGCGGGCTCACCGTCGCACGGGCCATCCGTGCCCAGTTGCCGCAGGAGTCCCTGGTCTACATCGGCGACACCGCGCATTCGCCATACGGTCCCAAGCCGATCGCCGACGTCCGCCGCTACGGGCTCGAGGTGCTCGACACACTGGTCGAGCAGGGCGTCAAGATGCTCGTGATCGCCTGCAACACGGCATCCGCAGCCATGCTGCGCGACGCGAGGGAGCGCTACGACGTCCCCGTCGTCGAGGTGATCGGTCCCGCCGTGCGACGTGCGGTCTCGACCACCCGCAACGGGCGGATCGGCGTGATCGGCACAGTCGGCACGATCGGTTCGCGCGCCTACCAGGACATGCTCGAGGTGAACGAGCGGCTCGAGGTGTTCACCGCCGCCTGCCCGCGCTTCGTCGAGTTCGTCGAGGCCGGCATCACCGGCACCCCGGAAGTGCTCGCGACAGCGGAGGGGTACCTGGCGCCGCTGCGCGAGGCCGGCGTCGACACCCTCGTGCTGGGGTGCACGCACTACCCGTTCCTGCGCGGCGCGATCAGTTACGTCATGGGCGACGGCGTGAGCCTGGTCTCCAGCGACGATGAGACCGCCGCCGACGTCTACCGGCAGCTGGTGGCCGGCGACCTGCTCGCCTCGCCGGATGCCCGCCCGACCCACGTCTACGAGGCCACAGGCGACTCCGCCGACGACTTCACCGCGCTCGCGAACCGCCTGATGGGTCGCGAGGTGCGCGACGTGCAGCTCGTGCAGACCGGCGTCATCACCCTCCCCGACATGTCCTTGGAAGGAAACAATGTCTGACATCACCCGGGCCGACGGCCGTGCCACCGACCAGCTGCGCGAGATCACCATCGAGCGGGGGTGGAGCGCGCAGGCCGAGGGCTCGGCGCTGATCAGCTTCGGCGGCACGAAGGTGCTGTGCACGGCATCATTCACCAACGGCGTGCCGCGCTGGCTCACCGGCAAGGGCAAGGGGTGGGTGACCGCCGAGTACGCGATGCTCCCGCGGGCCACCAACAGCCGTAACGACCGGGAGAGCGTGAAGGGCCGCATCGGCGGTCGCACCCACGAGATCTCGCGTCTGATCGGCCGGGCGCTGCGCGCCGTCGTCGACACCAAGGCGCTCGGCGAGAACACGATCGTCATCGACTGCGATGTGCTGCAGGCAGACGGCGGCACCCGCACCGCCGCGATCACCGGCGCCTACGTCGCCCTCGCGGACGCGATCGAATGGGGCCGCGAGAAGAAGTTCATCGGCAAGAACTCCACGCCTCTGCTCGACTCGGTGGCGGCCGTGTCGGTCGGCATCATCGACGGTGAGCCCATGCTCGATCTGGCATATGTCGAGGACGTCCGCGCCGAGACCGACATGAACATCGTCGTCACCGGCCGCGGCCTCTTCGTCGAGGTGCAAGGCACGGCCGAGGGCGCGCCGTTCGACAAGCGGGAGCTCGACGCACTGCTCGACCTGGGTGTGGCCGGCTGCGCGGAGCTGAAGGACCTGCAGCTGAAGGCGCTCGCGTGAAGATCGTCCTCGCCACGCACAACCCGCACAAGATCGATGAGTTCCGCGCCCTGGTGGGGAGCGTCCGTCCCGACCTCGAGATCGTCGGGTACGACGGCCCCGAGCCGGTCGAGGACGGCGTGACGTTCGCCGAGAACGCCCTGATCAAGGCGCGTGCCGCCGCCGAGCACACCGGGCTGCCTGCCGTGGCCGATGACTCCGGCATCTGCGTGGACGTACTGGGCGGCTCGCCCGGAGTGTTCTCCGCATACTGGGCGGGACAGAAGAAGGATGCGGTCGCCAATCTCGAGCTGCTGCTGGACCAGCTGCGCGACATCGCCGACCCGCACCGCGCGGCGCAGTTCCATGCGACGATCGCGCTGGTCATCCCCGGCGGCGTCGAGCAGACGGCGCAGGGGATCTGGCCCGGGCGCCTCGCACACGCTCCGGCCGGGCCGGGCGGATTCGGGTACGACCCGATCTTCATCCCGGACGGGCAGGATGCCGGTTCCGAGCGCACAGTGGGGGAGTACTCCGCCGCCGAGAAGCAGGCCGACTCGCACCGCGCCCGCGCCTTCGCTGCGGTTCTCCCGCTGCTCGAGCAGCTCTAGTCGGTACTGAGAATCATCCCCATTCCCGACTAGGCGAAAAGGCCCTTCACCAGGGAGTTCCCGGCCTACCCTTGAGGCATGCACGATCACGCGCCCACCGACCTCCGGTCGTCGAGCAACCGCCGGCTGCTGACGATCTCGCTGTGCCTGACCGCCTCGGTGATGATCGTGCAGGTCGTCGGCGCGATCATGAGCGGATCGCTCGCGCTCCTCGCCGACGCCGCCCACATGTTCACCGACTCGTCCGCGCTGGTGATCGCGCTGATCGCCAGCACGGTCGCCGCGCGCCCGGCTGACGATCGGCGCACGTTCGGCTACCAGCGTGCCGAGGTCTTCGGCGCCCTGATCAACTCGATCATCCTGATCGTGCTCGCGACCGTGGTCGCGGTCCGCGGCATCAGTCGGCTGCTGAACCCCGCCGATGTCGAGGTTCAGGGCGGCGTCATGCTGGTCGTCGCGATCGTCGGCATGCTCGCCAACGCGATCTCGATGTGGCTGCTCAGCCGCGCGCAGAAGCACAGCATCAACGTGCGGGGCGCCTACCTCGAGGTGATGGGCGACCTGATCGGCTCGGTCGGCGTCATCATCGCGGCGATCGTGATCGTGACGACCGGCTGGATGCAGGCGGATGCGGTGGCGTCGCTGTTCATCGCGGCGATGATCGTGCCGCGGGCGATCTCGCTGCTGCGCGAGGTGTTCTCGGTGCTCGCCGAGTCGGCGCCCAAGGGCACGCAGGTCAGCGAGATCCGCGAGCACCTGCGCGGCTACGACGGCGTCGTCGACGTGCACGACGTCCATGTGTGGCAGCTCACGCGCAGTGCGCCGGTGTTCACCGCGCACGTGCAGGTCGAGCCCGATGTCCTCACCAGCGGCCGCTCGGCGGCCCTGCTCGACCAATTCCACAGTTGCCTGTCGGATCACTTCGACGTCGAGCACTCCACCTTCCAACTCGAGCCGGCGGACCGGTCCGAGTGCGAGGCGGCGCACGACTAGCCGCGTGAGAGTGTGGCGGAGTCGCGGTGCTGAGGTACGAGCGCGAGCCTGCCCACGGTGGCGCGCGCTTCGAGCTGCTGAAGGGTTTGGGGGCCTTCGGCCAGTTCACGGATGACCGGGGCGCTGGGTCCGAGTACTCCGGCCGCGATGAGGTCGAACATCTCGCCCATGACCTGGCCGAAGAGCTGCGGAGCGGATTGGATCAGGATGCCGATGTTCAGCCCGATGACGTGGACCTGGTGCCTGTAGACGAGATCCCAGTTGGTGATCGCGGCTCTGTCGTCCGCCAAGCCGAGAACTACGACACGGCCGGTGACTCGCTTGGTCACTGCAAGACTCGCCTCGAGCGCGGCGCCGCCGACCGACTCCAGGACGACATCCACGCCTGAGCCATCGGTGAGCCGCATGACCTCAGGTGCGAGGTCGGGGCGTCGCGAGTCGATGAGGTGATCAGCCCCCAGCGCGCTGACCGCCTCGTGCTTCTCCGGCGATGCTGCCGCGATCACGATCGCGCCGTAGTGCTTCGCGAGTGTGACGGCGGTTTGGCCGGTCCCGCCTGCGGCTGCGTGGATCAGTACCGTCTCACCGGAGGTGAGCCGCCCCAGGTACCTGAGGGCAGCCAGCGCAGTCGGCCAGGAGACGACCATCCCGAGTGCCTGCTCGTCCGACCAGCCAGAAGGGATCGGGACGCAGCCGGCCGCGAAGAGGACCGCGTATTCTGCGAACGCCCCGCCCATGATCGTGACCCCGATGACATGCGCGCCGAGCTGCACACCCGAGACGCCCTCTCCGATGGCGACCACCTTGCCGGCGGCTTCGATTCCCGCGACGTAGGGCGGCTGCGGGCCTTCGGCGAAGACGCCGCGGGACTGCGAGACGTCGACGAAGTTCACACCGGCAGCGCCCACCCGGATCAGCACCTCGCCGGGGCCGGGGAGCGGAACCTGTGCATCGGTGACCAGATGGAGGTCTCCGGGCCCTTGCAGGGAGGACTGGGTGAGGGCGCGCATTGTGTCAGGAATGCTCATGACAATCCGATCCAGGTTTGTTTGTCGATCAATAAACAAACAGTGCCACCAGGGGGACGGCGCGTCAAGCTAATATTGGTCGAGCGACAAACAAGTAGAGAGGTGCACCTGATGGCGACCCGCGGCCGACCCCTCACCTTCGATCCCGACGTTGCTCTGCAGCGGGCGCTCGAGGTGTTCTGGGAGCGTGGCTACGAGGGCACCTCCCTCAGCGAGCTGACTCGGGCGATGGGAATCGCCTCAGCCAGCATCTACTCGTACTTCGGCAGCAAGGAGAGCCTGTTTCGTCAGGTGATGGAACGCTATGGCGCGACCTCCGGCGCTCCGCCGCGCGCGGCGCTGGACCAGCATCCGCTCGCCCGTGACGCGATCCACGCCATGCTGCGTGCGACCGTTGACCAGATCACCCGCTCGGACGCGCCGCACTACTGCATGCTGATTCTCGCTGCGCCCACCGGTGCTATCGAGAACGAACCGATCCGGGAGTTCCTTGCCGAGAACCGCCGCTCGCAGTTCACCGCGATCAAGCGGAGACTCGAGCGTGGCCTCGACGAAGGTGAGTTCATCGCAGGAGCGATCGACCCCGAGGCAGTTGCCCGCTACTACGCGACGATCGTGCAGGGGCTGTCGATCCAAGCTCGCGATGGCGCAACCAGGGAAGAACTGGAAGACGTCGTCACCGGTGCGATGGCAGGCTGGGCCACCCTCACAAGCGCTCCCGGAGCAGCCCCCATCCCGTCCGGCGCGGACTAGCTCTCCCGGCGCAGCTCCGGCACGCTCTTGTCCGGCCGCAGGCCGCGCCAGCGCGCGTGTCGCAGGATGCCGCCGGGCGTCCAGTTCGCGAACTCGACCTCGCCGACCAGCTCCGGACGCACCCAGAGAGCGTCTGAGGCCTCCGGCTGTGGCACTTCGACCGGCGGCATGTCGACGCGCAGTGGCTGCAGCCGGGCGAGGATGTCGCGCAGCATCCGATCGGTGAACCCGGTGCCCACCCGGCCCGCGTAGCGCAGGGCGCCGTCGTCGTCCGGCACAGCCAGAAGGAGCGATCCGAACGTGTCCGCGCGGTCGCCGTTGCCGGGGCGGATGCCGACGATCGCGGCCTCCTGGGCGCGGGTCAGCTTGAGCTTGAGCCAGGCGGGTGAGCGCGCGCCCTCGCGGTAGGGCGACTCCGGGTCCTTGGCGACGACGCCCTCCAATCCGAACTCCCGACTCGCGGCGAGGGCGGCGTCGACGTCGTCGAACACCGGCGCGACGCGCACGGGGGCGTCCAGCCCGTCAGCGACCTGCTCGAGCAGCTCCCTGCGCTGCCGCAGCGGCATGCCGGTCAGGTCGTGGCCGTTCAGCCGCAGCAGGTCGAACAGCAGGTAGACCACCGGCGTGCGCACCACCTCGCGCTCGATCTCGCGCGCCCTGGTCAGATGCATGCGGTCCTGCAGCCTGGTGAAGCTCGGGCGCCCCTCGCTGTCGAAGGCGACGATCTCGCCGTCGACGACCGCGTTCTCTGCGGGCAGATGCGGGGCACCGTCGGCGGTCAGCTCCGGGTAGCGGGCTGTGACGTCGGCGCCGCTGCGCGCATGCAGCAGCATCCGCCCGTCCGCCCCCTCCTGCGTCGACCACGTGCCCAGCGCGCGGATGCCATCCCACTTGATCTCCGCCCAGCCGCGCGCTCGCGCGAGACCGATGGTGCCGGTCTCGGCGAGCATCGGCTGCGGGGCATCCGCGCTCTTCGGGGTGATCGTGGACGCAGGATGTCGGTGCGACCGGCCCTCCTTCATCCGGTGCAGCAGCCACTGCGACTTCTCGCCGTTGCCGGATGTTCGGATCAGCGCGAGCCGGGCCGTGCCGAGCCGCCCGCCGGGGCGGCCGGTGAAGGTGCCGATCACCTCGTCGTCGCGCCACTTCTCCAGGTCGACGGTGCCGGTGTCCCAGATCGTCATGCCGCCGGCGCCGTACTCGCCATGCGGGATGGTGCCCTCGAACTCGAGGTACTCGAGCGGGTGCGGCTCGGTCATGACCGCGAGATGGTTGCGGGCGGGGGACTCCGGCACGCCCTTGGGCACGGCCCAGCTGATCAGCACCCCGTGGCGCTCGATGCGCAGGTCGTGATGCAGACTGCTGGCGTGGTGCTCCTGGATCACGAACCGCGTCGAATGGGAGCCTTCCGCGGCCGTTCGAGGCATCGGCTCAGGAGTCTTCGCGGCGTCGCGCTTGGCGAGGTACGGGCCGAGCGCGGGAGGGGCTGGGTTCCCCTTCGTCTCGTCGCTGCGCTCCTCGCTCATGAAGCGAGCCTCAGCGAACGGATCGATGCCGGCGGCGACCCGTTCGAGCACCTCGCCGAACTCGAGCTGGGCGAGGTTCGTGTCGTCGAGCTCCGCCCAGGTGCGCGGCGCCGCCACCCACGGCCGCGCCCTGCCGCGCAGTGAGTAGGGCGCGATCGTCGTCTTCGAAGCGCTGTTCTGGCTCCAGTCGATGAACACCTTGCCGGGGCGCAGCGCCTTCGACATCACGCTGGTCGCGAGGTCGGGATGATCGGCCTCGATCATCCGCGCCAGCTCCTTCGCGACCGCGGAGGTCTGCTCGCTGGTCTGCGAACCCGTCCCGTCATCTTCGACAGGCAGCGCGGCGTAGAGGTGGATTCCCTTGCTGCCGCTTGTCACCGGCACCGGATTGAGCCCCATGCCGGTGAGGATGCCGCGCGCGACGCGCGCGACCTCCGCGCACTCGGCGAGCCCGGCGCCGGGACCGGGGTCGAGGTCGAGCACGAGCCGGTCGGGGCGGCCGCGGCCACCGGAGGGAGTGAACCGCCACTGCGGCACGTGCAGCTCGAGCGCGGCCACCTGCGCCAGCCAGACCAGCGTCGGCACATCTTCCGCCAGCGGGTACTCCTTCGTCCCGTCGGAGTGCTCGATCGGCTTCCGTCTGATCCACTCCGGCGCGCCGGGCTCGAGCTGCTTCGTGAAGAAGGACGACGCCGGTGCGTCCGCAGTGCCGACACCCTCGACCCAGCGCTTGCGGGTCACCGGCCGTCCGCGCAGCAGTGGCAGCATCACCGGCGCGATGCGGGTGACGTAGTCGATGATCTCGCCTTTGGTCGTGCCGGTCTCGGGGTAGACCACCTTGTCGAGGTTCGTGACGCGCATGCGGCGGCCGTCGATCTGCACGACCTGCCCGCCGGATGCCATGACGAAAGGGTAGCCCGGGCGTGTACCGCTGGTGTGTACTGGTGCCATGAGGACGATCTGGAAGGGCGCCCTGACCTTCGGGCTGGTGAATGTGCCGGTGAAGGTGTACTCGGCCACTGAGGACCACGACGTGCCGCTGCATCAGGTGCACGACGCCGACGGCGGCCGCATCCGCTACCAGCGCACGTGCGAGGTGTGCGGGCAGACGGTGCCCTACGCCGACATCGACCGGGCGTTCGTCGACGAGGACGGGCAGACGGTGGTGCTGACCAAGGACGACCTCGCCGCGCTGCCGGCCGAGAAGAGCAGAGAGATCGATGTGGTGGAGTTCGTGCCCACCGAACAGGTCGACCTGCTGACCCTCGACAAGGCCTACTACCTGGAGCCGGATTCGAAGTCGCCGAAGGCATACGTTCTGCTGCGGCGCACGCTGGAGGAGACCGACCGCACGGCGATCGTGCGATTCACGCTGAGGCAGAAGACCCGGCTGGCGGCGCTGCGCGTGCGCGGCGACGTGCTGGTGCTGCAGACCCTGCTGTGGGCCGATGAGGTGCGCGAGGCTGCCTTCGAGTCGCTCGCCGAGGACGTGGAGATCAGCAAGAAGGAACTCGAGCTGTCGGCTTCGCTCGTGGAGAGCTACTCCGGGGACTTCGACCCCGAGGCGTTCGTGGACGAGTACCAGAAGGAGCTGCGCACCCTCATCGACGCGAAGATCGAGGCCGGCGAGGGCTTCGACGTCGCGGAGACGTTCGCCGAGGAGGGCGCGGCGGAGGGCGGCGAGGTCATCGACCTGATGGAGGCGCTTCGCGCCAGCGTCGAGCGGTCGAAGGCCGAGCGCGCGAAGGATGCCGGATAGCAGGCATCCTCCTGCACGGCCCGCGCGCTAGTGCTTGCCGTCGCCGTCGAAGTCGGGCGCGCGGTCGAAGACCTCAGGGTCCAGGACGAGCGCCGACGTCTCGGGAGCCGTCACGCCCGCAGCCTTGTCCTGCGCGGCCTCGCGGCGCACCTTGCGGCGCTCGGACAGGTAGTGCCAGACGGTGACGAGCGCGGTGCCGAGAACGGCGGCGATCAGGATCAGGTCGATGTACGACTGCACGAACTCGCTGAGCCACGGGATGTAGGCGATGACGTAGCCGAACATCGTCAGGCCGAAGCCCCACAGCACGGCGCCGATCAGGTTGTACAGCGAGTAGCGCTTCCACGGCATGTGCCCGACGCCCGCGGCCACCGGGGCGAAGGTGCGCACCATCGGCACGAAGCGGGCCAGCACGATCGTCAGTCCGCCGAAGCGCTCGAAGAACGCGTTCGTGCGTTCGACGTTCTTCATGCTGAACAGGCCGGACTCCTTGCGCTCGAAGACCGCGGGGCCACCCTTGTGGCCGATGTAGTATCCGACCTCGCCGCCGATGAACGCCGCCAGCGCGATGAGCAGCGACACCACCCAGATGTTGATGCCGAACACGTCGTTGGTGTGCGTGAGCAGACCGGAGATGACGAGGAGCGTGTCACCGGGCAGCAGGAAGCCGATCAGCAGGCCGGTCTCGGCGAAGATGATGAAGCACACGACTGCGAGTGCCCATGGGCCCGCGCCGCCGATGATCGTGGCGGGGTCGAGCCAGGGGATGAGTCCGGCGTGGTGCAAGAGAGGCTCCCGTCGAATGCTGTGAGAAGCGGGCATGCGGGAACACCGAAGAACGGCACCCCTGCCCGGGATCAAGCATAGAGGCGTGCGGTGCTGCGCAGGCTGTGACTCTGCCTGGGATGCGGGTGATGACCCGAAGTGCGGAAGGTGGGACTTGAGTCCCTCCGGCGCCCTCCACGCGCCGCTGCGCGTCGCGCGGAGCCTCCGCGCCGGTGGGGCCCCGTTGCCCAAGGCGCCTGACTTCAGACTTCGGTCTCCCGACCGAACCTCCGGCCCGGTCGGGAGACTGAAGTGCGGAAGGTGGGACTTGAACCCACACGCCCGAGGGCACAGGAACCTAAATCCTGCGTGTCTACCGATTTCACCACTCCCGCGCGGCGTGAGTCAGTCTACTGTCGGGATCCCTGTGGATAACTTTCGAGGCCGTTTCGCGTTTTCTGACACGATGCCCTCGTGAGTCATCCGTCCGTCGTGGTCGCCGAGCGCGTGCGGCGCCGCCTGCGCCTGGAGAACACCGATCCGTCCACGGCACCCGACGAGGCCCGGCGCATCGCGCAGGCCGAGGTGCGGCGGCACAACGACATGGCGCTCGCCCGCGGCGAACTGTTCATCGACGACGAGCCGGCGCTGGTGCGCGATGTCCTGGCATCCGTGTCGGGCTTCGGCGCGCTGCAGCCGCTGCTCGACGACCCCACGATCGAGGAGATCGTGATCAACTCGCCGGAGCGGATCTTCGTGATCCGCGACGGTGAGAAGATCAGGCTGGACCTGCACCTCACCGACGCGATCGTGCGCGATCTCGTGGAGCGGATGCTGCATTCCACGGGTCGTCGGGTCGACATCAGCATGCCCTTCGTCGACGCCTCGCTGCCTGACGGCTCTCGCCTGCACGTCGCGATCGCGGACGTGGTGCGCGGCTCGTGGGCCGTGAACATCCGCAAGTTCCTGCCGCAGCACCGCACCCTCGATTCGCTGGTTGCGGTCGGGACCATGCCGCCGGAGGTCGGGCGGATGCTGCGTGTCGCGGTCGCCGAGGGACGCAGCGTGATCGTGTCCGGCGCGACCCATGCGGGAAAGACCACACTGCTGGGCGCGCTGCTGGCCTCCTGTGCGGACGAGCAGCGCATCATCACCGTCGAGGAGACCTTCGAGCTCGCCGTGGAGGGCCCCGACGTCGTCGCCCTCCAGGGTCGCCAGGCGAGCCTGGAGGGCAGCGGCGAGATCACGCTCCGCCGCCTGGTGAAGGAAGCGCTTCGCATGCGCCCGGAGCGGCTCGTCGTCGGGGAGGTGCGCGACGCGGAGGCACTCGACCTGGTGCTTGCGCTGAACACCGGAGTGCCTGCAGCCGGGACGATCCACGCGAACTCCGCGTCCGAGGCGCTCGACAAGCTGTGTCTGCTGCCACTGCTGGCCGGCCGCAACATCGATCGGTCGTTCATCGCGCCGGCGCTCGCCGCGTCCGTGTCACTCGTCGTGCACGTCGTGCGTGAAAGCGACGGACGCCGCAGGGTGGCCGAGATCCTGGCGCCGACCGGTGAGGTCTCCGGCGGCCGCATCCTCACGCGTGCGGTCTACCGGGCCGGTGACGTCGCATGACGCTGCTCCTCGGTGCGATGCTCGCCGCCGGACTGGTGCTCCTGGTCTCGCCGTGGCTGTGGCCTGCGGGCGCGCGCGAGCCGCGTCCGGCGCGAGCCGGTGCGCTCACGCGGCTGCTCGGCGAATCCGGCTACGGGCGCACCTCGGCGCGCACACTGATCGCGGTCATGGTCGCCGCCGCTCTCGGCGCGGCGGCCATCGCCTGGCTGCTCACCTCGCTGCCGGTGCTCGGCGTCCTCGCCGGACTCGTGGGAGCCGCCGCGCCGGTGCTGTTCCTGCGCGGGCGCCGGCTGCGGCTGCGCAAAGCACGCCGACAGCTGTGGCCCGACGTCTGCGACCTGCTCGTCGCGGCGATCCGCGTCGGCCTGTCCCTGCCAGATGCCGTCGCCTCCCTTGCCGAGAGCGCGCCGCAGGCGGTGCGCCCGGCGTTCGCCGTGTTCGCCCGTGACCTGCGAGCGACCGGGCGCTTCGAGAGCAGCCTCGACCGGCTGAAGGCGACGCTGGCCGACCCGATCGCCGATCGGATCATCGAGACGCTGCGGATGGCGCGCCAGGTGGGCGGCACGGAGTTGACCGGCGTGCTGCGTGCGCTGTCATCGTCGGTCCGTGCGGATGCCGCGCTGCGCGGCGAGGTCGAGGCGCGGCAGTCCTGGATCCGCGGTGCGGCAGTGCTCGGCACCATCGCCCCCTGGGTGATCCTCGCGCTGCTGGCGATGCGGCCGGAGGGCGCTCGGGCCTATTCGACTCCCGAAGGCGTGCTCGTGATCGTCGTGGGCGCGATCGTGTCGGTCGTGGCGTACCGCATGATGCTGCGTATCGGCCGCCTTCCGGAGCCGGGACGGTGGTTCGGGTGAGCGGCGTGACCGATGCCGCCATCGCGGTACTGCTCGGCGGGGCGCTCGCCGCGGGGCTGATCGCGATCCTGTTCGCACTTCCGCGCTGGCGCGCGCTGCCGCTGGACCGCCGGATCGCCCCCTATGTGCGCGATGTCGTGCCCGATGAGCTGCTGCCCTCGGGCGTCCTTCCCAGCTCGGGCGTGCTGCCGGTGAACGGTCGGGGCGTGCGGGATCGAGTGCAGTCGGCATTCGAACGGATGCTGGGTGGTGGTGAGGTGCTGCGCCAGCGTCTGTCGCAGGCCGGCAGCGATCAGGACCCGGCACGCTTCCGCGCCCGTCAGCTGGGCTGGGGCCTGACGGGCCTCATGCTCGGTGCGATCGCGGTCGTCGCACTGGCGTTGTCGGGGCGGCTGAGCGTGCCTGCCGCGCTGCTGCCGATCATCTGCGCGGCTGTCGCCGCGGTGGGCTACGACGCCCAGCTGACCGCACGCGCGAAGGCCCGCCGCGCACGGTTGGCCGATGAGCTGCCGACCATGCTGGAGTTCCTCGCGCTGTGCCTGTCGGCGGGAGAGTCGCTGCCCGATGCGCTGAAGCGGGTGTCGTCGATCGGCACGGGCGAGCTCACAGAGGAGCTGCGGAGGGTGGTGCTGGCCGTGAACACCGGGTCGTCGCTCGCCGATGCCCTGATCGAGATGGCGGGCCGATTGCAGTTGCCGGCGCTGAGCCGAGCAGTCGATCAACTGGTCGCGGCGCTGGAACACGGTGCGCCGCTGGCCGGTGTGCTGCAGGCACAGGCCGGGGACGCCCGCGAAGAGGCCAAGCGCGTGCTCATCGAGCAGGCAGGGCGCAAGGAGATCCTGATGCTCCTTCCGCTCGTCTTCCTGATTCTGCCGTTGAGCGTTCTTTTCGCGATCTACCCGGGGATGTTCATACTGCGGCTCGGCCTCGGCTGAGCCCCGATCGGAGGAAACACATGAAGACCATCAGACGCTGGTTCCGCGACGCGCAGGAACTCGCCGCCGACGAGCGCGGCGACGTTCCGGGCTGGGTGCTGGTCACGTTGATGACGGCAGGTCTTGTCGTTCTGATCTGGGCTGTCGCCGGTCCGGCGCTGACGGATCTGTTCAAGCAGGCGATGTCCAGCGTCTCGGGCATCGGCTGACCGCACGTGTCCAGACGGGAGCGCGTGCTGAGCGACGACAGCGGGTCCAGCCCCGTCGAGTTCGTCCTCGTGGGTGCGCTGCTCACCGCGCTCACGCTCGCGGTCCTGCAGCTGGGGTTCGCCGTGTACGTGCGCAACGTCGTGCATGATGCGGCGGTCGAAGGAGCACACTACGCGGCCCTCGCCGACACGACCCTCGCCGAGGGAGCCGAGCGCACCGAGCAGGTGATCACGCGAGCCGTTGGTACCGACTTCGCCGAGGACGTCGCCGTCGGGGAGAGCGCCCGTCTCGGTCATCCGACCGTCGTGGTGCGGGTGCGCGCGACCCTGCCCGTGATCGGCATGATCGGCGTCCCTTACGCGATGGAGGTGGAAGCGCATGCGCCGGTGGAGACTCTGGGCGACGGATGAGGAGGGCTCTGCTGCGCTGGAGTTCATCACGGCCGGCGTGCTGCTGCTCGTACCGCTGGTGTACCTCGTGATCGCGCTGGGGTCCGTGCAGGAGCAGACCCTGGGCGCCGAGGCCGCCGCGCGGCACACCGCGCGGGCCATCAGCCAGGCATCCGATTCCGGGGCGGCGACGGCACGCGCTGACGCCGTGCTCGCCAGCGTGCGCGAGGAGTACGGCATGGGCGACGTCGACGTCGCTCTGAGCTGCGTTCCCGCCGGCGGTGCCTGCCCCCGAGCCGGAGCGACGGTGATCGTGACGGTGTCCACCCGCGCGGTGCTGCCGTTCATGCCGCCGATCGCCGGGCTCGACGAGATCACGGCGATCCCGATCGAGGCCTCCGCCGCGCAGAAGGCCTCCCGGCTGTGGGGTGAGGAATGACCGGCGTCGCCCGCATCCGCCACACCGTTGCCGACGACGAGGACGGCAGCATCCTGCCGCTCATCCTCGGCTACGTGGTGCTCGCCATCGCCGTCATCTTCGTATGCGTATGCGCCACCGACTTGTACATCGCGCAGAAACGGCTCGACGCGCTCGCCGATGCGGTGGCGCTCGCCGGGGCGGACGGCTTCAGCCTGACCGCCGATGACGGCGAGGTGCGCGCCGAACTCACCGACGACCTGATCCACGAGCAGGCGGAGGCGATCGTCTCGACGACCGCCCCGGATGCGGCACTCGTGTCGGCTTCGAGCCCGGACGGCGTCTCGGCCCGCGTGACCGTCGCCGCGGCGTGGCATCCGCCGCTGTTCTCACCGTTCGTGCCCGATGGCGTGCCGCTGCGCGCCACCGCGACCAGCCGCACGGCGCTGCAGTGACCGGATCGATCCATCCACAGGGGATGCACTTCGCCCACGGAAGTGGGTAGACGACCGCCCGGTTGACCTATGTCGGCATCCGCGGCACGAACCGTGGGATCCAGCGCAGGAATCCGGCGGCGCCGAGCAGCCCGACCGCACCCATCACTCCGACGGCGATCGGGAGAGCTGTCGCCGCGGTGATCGCGGAGACCACCAGCGGCGCGGTCGCCGCGCCGGCATTCGTCAGCGTGCGCCACGACCCGAGGTACGCAGCGGGTTCGGACTGCGGAGCGGTGTCGGCCCCGAGCGTCATCAGGATGCCGCTGGAGAGCCCGTTGCCCAGTCCCAGCACGCCACCGAGCGCGACGAACCAGACCGTCGCCGAGTCGAGCTCGTGCGTGAAGGCGAGCGCCAGGAACCCGAGGCCCATCAGGACCGTCGCCGGCAGCGCAGCCCAGAGGCGGCCGAAGCGATCCATAACCTGGCCGCTGGCGTAGAACAGGGCGAAGTCGATCGCACCCGAGATGCCGACCACGATCGCGATCGTCTGCGCGTCGAGCCCGAGCGAGACGCCCCACAGCGGCAGCACCACCTGCCGTGTCGAGCGCACGGCGGAGAGTGCGGCGGCCGCCACTCCGAGACGTGCGAGCACCTGACGGTTGTTCCACATCGTGCGGATGACGCCGGTGCCGGGCGCACTGCGCGGCGCCGGCGCCGAGGCAGCCATTGACGCCGGGACGTACTCCTTCTCCGGGTCCGGACCGAATGCCACCAGTACCACCGTCGCGCCGACGCACACCAGGAAGAACCAGATCGCAGCATCCGGGGCGCCGAACAGTCCGAGCAGCACGGCGGCCACGAACGGGCCGATGAACACGCCGAGCCTGTTGCTGCCGCCCAGCAGCGACAGGGCTCTGGCACGGAACGCGATCGGCACCCTGGTCGTCATGAAAGCGTGCCGCGCCAGGCCGAACGCCGCCGCGCAGAACCCCATCAGGAACACGGAAGCCGTGAACGCCCACAGCTGCGAGGAGAGCAGCATCAGCACGGCGGAACACATCGACACGAGGCCCGCGACGAGCATCGTCCAGCGCTCGCCGAGCCTGGCGACAGCCCACCCGGCCGGCAGATTGCCGACCAGCTCGCCGACGACGATGGCGGAAGCCACCAGTGCGGCCAGCGCGACGTCGGCACCCAGCCGCGAGGCGATGATCGGGATGAGCGGGATGATCGCCCCATCGCCGATGGAGAACAGCAGGGTCGGTGCGTACACCATCGGCCCGAACTGTCTCAGGACCGTGGATGCACTGCTCACAGCACCACGCTACTGCCGCTGCAGTCCACCGATGGCGCGGGCCTCAGCAGCGCTGGAGCAGGTAGCCCTTCTGGCCGGATGCGACGAGCAGGCGATCACGCAGCACCGTCCGGTCGGGCAGACTGCCCGACTCGCAGGCAGCGGCGAAGTCGTCGAGCGTGTCGGGATACTCGATGTCGATCACGTCCGCTCCGTACACGTTCGTGTACGCCGAGCACTCGTCGAATGCCGCGCATTCCTCGGCGACCGCGAAGTCGAAGCCGGCTTCGTGCCGCATGCGCTCCGTGTGCTCCGCCGCGTTCTTCTGCCCGACAGGCAGGCCCGCTTCGTGCGCCGCAGCCACCAGTCGCGCGGCGGTCTGCACGGCGTCGTCCGCGTCGAACGCCCCACCTGAGCGGGTGAAGCTGTCCAGGTTGTCCAGCTCCACGGCGTCGAAACCGGCATCCGCGCAGTCCTCGATCCACCCGCCGACGCGCTCCACGACGACGTCCCGCACTTCGGCGTCGCCGATGTCGAGCAGCACCTCGTCGGGCCAGTCCGAATCATGAACGATCTCGCCGCCCGAGCGCAGCAGCGCGTCATCCGGCCAGTCCGCGAGTTCGCCCGGCTGCGTCTGGAACGCGTTGACGTAGCAGATCGAGAACACGCCGGATGCCGGCTGCGAACTCCGGTCCCTGGCGACGATCGACGTGCCCTCCGCCGGCTCGTACGGCGTGCCCAGCTGATAGTCGACCCCGCCGACAGGCAGCAGGTCGGATGAGGCGGGGGAGGCGCACCCGGTCAGGGCGACGGCGGCCGCCAGCAGTGCTCCGCAGCAGAAGCGGGCGCGGAGCGTGAGGGAGGGCACAGTCCACACTAACCACGCAGATCGGTGTCCGACCCGCGCGGCGGTAGGCTGGTGGGACCATGCTCGAACTCGATCTCTCCGCCGACATCCAGGCCCTGCGACTCACCTTCGGCGACATCCGTGAGGTCGTCGACGTCTCCCGACTGCGCGACGAGATCGCGCGACTCAGCGAGGAGGCCGGCGCTCCCGACCTCTGGGACGACACCGAGCGCGCCCAGAAGGTCACCAGCGCCCTTAGCCACCGTCAGTCCGAACTCGCGCGCATCGAGGGCATCGCCCGGCGCCTGGACGACCTCGAGGTGCTCGTCGACCTCGCCAACGAGATGGGCGACGAGGACTCCGCACAGGAGGCCCGTGCCGAGCTCGCGACCCTCACCGAGACCATCAACCAGCTCGAGGTGCAGACGCTGCTCGACGGCGAGTACGACGAGCGCGCCGCGATCGTTACCATCCGCTCCGGTGCCGGCGGCGACGACGCCACCGACTTCGCCGAGATGCTCATGCGCATGTACCTGCGCTGGGCCGAGCGCCACAAGTACCCCGTCAAGGTGATGGACACCTCCTACGCGGAGGGCGCGGGCATCAAGTCCGCCACCTTCGAGATCGACGCACCCTACGCGTTCGGCACCATCTCGGTCGAGGCCGGCACGCATCGCCTCGCCAGGATCAGCCCGTTCGGCTCCGCAGACAAGCGCCAGACCTCCTTCGCCGCGGTCGAGGTCATCCCGCTCATGGAGGAGGCCACCGAGGTCGACATCCCCGAGGCCGACATCCGCGTCGACGTGTTCCGCTCGTCCGGCCCCGGCGGCCAGTCGGTCAACACCACCGACTCGGCCGTGCGCCTCACGCACCTCCCCACCGGCATCGTCGTCTCGATGCAGAACGAGAAGTCGCAGATCCAGAACCGCGCCGCCGCCATGCGCGTGCTGCAGACCCGCCTGCTGCTGCTGCAGAAGGAGCAGGAGGCCGCGAAGAAGAAGGAGCTCGCGGGCACTATCACCGCGAGTTGGGGCGACCAGATGCGCTCCTACTTCCTCTACGGCCAGCAGCTGGTGAAGGACCTGCGTACCGGATACGAGTCCGGCAACCCGGCGAACGTCTTCGACGGCGACCTGGACGGCTTCATCTCGGCCGGCATCCGCTGGCGCAAGCGCCGCGACGAGGACGACTGATCCGCGTCAGCGCGCCGCGCCCTCCAGCGTGCCGGTGACGACGTCGCCGTTCTCGTCGTAGATGACGCACTGCACGGCGCGATCGTCGTCGTAGTTCCAGGTGTCCTCGTTGGGCCAGATCCCGTAGTACTCCAACTCGGACTGCTCGTAGGTCAGCCCCACGAAGTCGGTGAACGCCTCACTGCATTTCTCCGTGGCTTCGAGCTCGGTCGCCTTGTCGCCGGGGTAGGCGTCCTGCGACATCTCGTACTCGTGGAACACCTCATCCGAGTGCGGCGACGAGCATGGCACGATGACGAGCTCGCCGCTGTCATCGGTGTACGGCTGATCGCTCGGCATGCAGTCGCCGACCTCGAGCTCCCACCACTCGATGATCTCCGATCCTGGTGGCGTCGTCGCATCGGGTGATGAGGTGGAGGCCGGCCACGGCTCGGTGTCGCCCTGCAGCTCCCTGAAACCGCTGACCATCGCCGCAGTCACGAGTGTCGTCAGCACAGCGAGCGCTCCGACCGCCGACAGGATGATTCCGGTGACGCCCGGCCAGCGTGCGCCAGGACGCACCAGCGCGATGATCGAGAGCACGATCCCGGCCAGGAGCACGAGCAGCCCGACGCCGAAAATCGGCGGTATGCATGCGAGCACTGCCCCTGCGACCGACACCGCGAGCGCGACCCAGCCGAGCGCGGACGGCCGGCGTGCAGCAGGTGCCGTTACCGGCGCCGTGGCGAAAGAGGCGGATGCGGCATAGGGCTGCCCACCCGGATATCCGGGCGCGACCAGCGGATTTCCCGCCTGGTACGACTGCTGAAGCTGCGGTGCGGGCGCCACGTAGGGCGGCTCGAAGACGGGGACCGGGGCAGCCTCGACCGGCGCGAAATGCTCGGTCCACTGCGTTCCGTCCCACCAGCGCTGGCGACCGGAACCGTCGTCGTACCAGCCTGCGGGGATGCTCATGGCTCATCTTCCCACGCCCGGCCGCCACCGAGATACGAGGAAGGGCCCGGCGGTGCCGGGCCCTTCCTGATGTTGGCGTTTCGTTCGGCGACTCAGCGCAGGGCGCAGGTCGGTGCAGCGTCCATGAGCTCCTGGCTGAAGGCCGAAAGAGCCGTCGCGTCTGTGAGTGCCGGCTCGCCGGAGGCGATCACCTGCAGCACGTCGTCGGGGATGTCAGAGGCGACGAACTCCTCGCCGAAGCACTGCACCTGCGAGTCGGTGAAGCTCTCCGTGGTGCCGGTTCCGGCGATGATGGTCTCGATGCCGCTGGCGACCTCGTCGGCCGTCGGACGGCCCTCGCCCGTCGACGACGAGCCGCCGTCGTCCGTGTCCTCGGTCTGGGTGTCCGAAGTGCTGAGGGGGGAGCTCTCGTAGTCGCTGACGTTGTTGGCCCAGTAGACGATGCCCACGATGATCAGGATCGACACGATCAGGCCGATGACGGATACCACCAGGCCGACGATGCCCGGCCACTTGGCGCCCTTCAGGAACAGGGCGATGATCGACAGCACGAGTCCGACGAACGGCAGGAAGGCGCCCACGAACGGGATCCAGCAGATGAGCAGACCCAGGATCGCGATGCCGAAGGCGATCCAGGCGAGCACCGAGACCTTCTTCTTCTCGGGGCCTCCGGGGACACCGCCGACGGGGTAGGCGCTCGGTGCGTACGCGCCGGCATAGGGGAGATCCGGCGTCTGGCCGGTGAGCGGGTAGCCCTGGGCGGTCACGCCGGGGCCCTGCGGGCCGGAAGCCTCGGGAAGGCCGGCCGCGGCGAGTTCCGCGGAGAGCCCCTCGGTCAGGTTGTCAGCCGATCGCGGCGCGCCGCCCTCGAACTGCTCGGTCGCGAACTGGTCGGTCCACTGTGCTCCGTCCCACCAGCGCTGCCGGCCGGAGCCGTCGTCGTACCAACCTGCGGGAATGCTCATGATGCTCCTCGTCGCGCCGATGATGCCGGCGCCGATCCTCCGTGATGGGCGTGATCGCCCCCGTGTACGTGTATATCAGCCATGCGCACGGCGGGCCATGGGCAGTGCTGCCCATCGGCGTGGCGGTCGGCGCGCGGGGGAGTGTCGCTCAGGGTCTGCGCCCCGGGCCCGCTTAGGCTCGAAAGGCCATGATCCGATTCGAGAACGTCACCAAACGGTACCGCGGCACCAAGCGTCCCGCCCTGGACGAGGTCGACTTCGAGGTGGAGCGGGGCGAGTTCGTCTTCCTCGTGGGAGCCTCGGGGTCGGGCAAATCCACCTGCCTCCGCCTCATCCTGCGCGAGGATGTGCCCACCACCGGCCGTGTGGCCGTGCTGGGCCGTGACCTGCGCTCACTCGCCAACCGCAAGGTGCCTTACTTCCGGCGGAACATCGGTTCGGTGTTCCAGGACTTCCGCCTGCTGCCCTCGAAGACCGTGTACCAGAACGTCGCCTTCTCGCTGCAGGTGATCGGCTCCTCCCGCGGGTTCATCCAGCAGGCCGTGCCCGAGGCGCTGGCGCTCGTCGGCCTCGAAGGCAAGGAGAAGCGGATGCCGCATGAGCTCTCAGGAGGCGAGCAGCAGCGCGTCGCGATCGCCCGCGCCCTGGTGAACCGGCCGCAGATCCTGCTCGCCGACGAGCCGACCGGAAACCTCGACCCGGCGACCTCGGTGGGCATCATGCAGCTGCTCGCGCGGGTCAACGCCGGCGGCACCACGGTGCTCATGGCCACGCACGAGGCAGGCTTCGTCGACCAGATGCAGCGCCGCGTCATCGAGCTGCAGGACGGCGTGATGGTGCGTGACGAGAGCAGCGGCGGCTACGGAGACACCTCGAACATCCCGATGCTCACGCCGGAGGCGCTGCGCGGGGTCGCGGCGACCGCCGCGCTCACCAAGGTGCAGGAGGTGCAGCGGCAGACCGAGGCCGTCCCGGTGATCGTGCCGGATGTGAAGGATGCCGAGCCCGTTCCGCTCCCGCCGCAGGTGGCTGTGTCAGATGCCGCAGCGGCAGCGCAGCCTGCGGTCCCCGAACCGACAGCCCCGGCCCTTCCACCGGACGGGGCGCACCCCCGCACGCATCCGATCGTCATGCCCGACGTGGACGTCGCCGAGCTCGGCGTCGCCGGTCGCCTGGGGCTGAGCGATGACGACGACGAGGAAGTGGGACCCACCTCGTGAACTTCGGACTCATTCTGAAGGAGGCCCTCGGCGGCCTCCGCCGCAACCTCTCGATGGTGATCTCGGTCATTCTGGTCACCTTCGTGTCGCTGACGTTCGTCGGCGCCGCCATCCTGATGCAGACCCAGATCAGCACGATGAAGGCCTTCTGGGGCGAGCGCGCCGAGGTCACCGTGTACCTGTGCTCGCCGCTGTCGACCACACCGGGATGCGCCGACGGCGTCGCCACGCAGGACCAGGTCGACGCTGTCAAGGCGCAACTCGAGGGAGAGGCGCTCAAGCCGCTGATCAGCGAGCTGCGCTTCGAGACGAAGGAGGAGGCGTTCAAGGACTTCGTCGCCCAGTTCGGCAAGGAGCAGGCCGACGTCTACGGCGTCGACGCGATGTCCGAGTCGTTCCGGGTGACTCTCAAGGACCCATCGAAGTCGGATGTGATCACCGAGGCTGTCGGCGGCATGGCCGGAGTCGACGAGGTCAACGATCAGCGCAAGCTGCTCGATCCGCTCTTCTCCGCCCTCACCGTGGCCACGTACATCGCGGTCGGCATCGCCGTGCTGATGCTGATCGCCGCGGTGCTGCTGATCGCGACCACCATCCGGCTCTCGGCCTATGCGCGGCGCAAGGAGATCGGCATCATGCGTCTGGTCGGCGCGTCGAACAGGGCGATCCAGACGCCGTTCGTGCTGGAGGGCGTGTTCTCGGCGTTCATCGGCTCGGTGCTGGCCGGCATCGCCGTGCTCGCCGGGGTGAAGTTCGGTGTGGAGGGATACCTCGCGGAGCGGGTTCCGTTCATGCGCCCGCTGGTGGGCATGCAGGACGCCGTGTTCGTGGTGCCCGTGCTGATCGTCATCGGCGTCCTCCTGGCGGCGCTGTCTGCAGGATTCGCCATCCGGCGCTGGCTGCGCACCTGACCCTGTAGGCTTGAGGGCTGTCTGTCGTCAGGAGAAGAACATGCCCAGGGAACGCGGTGAGAAGGTCATCGCGACCAACCGTCGCGCGCGCCACGACTACAACATCGAGAAGTCGTATGAGGCGGGCCTCGTGCTCACCGGCACCGAGGTGAAGTCGCTGCGCCAGGGGCGCGCCAACCTCAGTGACGGTTACGCGTTCATCAAGGGCGGCGAGGCCTATCTCGACGCCGTGCACATCCCGGAGTACTCGCAGGGGCACTGGACCAACCACGCGTCCAAGCGCATCCGCAAGCTGCTGCTGCACCGCGAGGAGATCGCCAAGCTCGAGCACGCGGTGTCGGCGGGCGGCTACACGCTGATTCCGCTGCGGCTGTACTTCTCGGACGGTCGGGCCAAGGTCGAGATCGCACTGGCCAAGGGCAAGCGCGAATTCGACAAGCGCCAGACCCTGCGTGAGCGTCAGGACACCCGTGAGGCCGAGCGCGCGATGCGCATGCGCAACCGGATGGGCGAGTAGGAGCCGGATCAGGCGTCGCGAAGTTCGCGCTTGAGGATCTTCCCGCTCTGGTTCCGCGGCAGCTCGTCGATGAACCGTACGGCTTTGGGCACCTTGAACGAGGACAGCCGGTCCTTCACGTGGGCGATGAGCTCGACTTCGGTGACCGAGGTCTCCGGTCTGCGGACCACGTACGCCACGATCGCCTCGATCCAGCGCTCGTCAGGCACGCCGATGACCGCGACCTCGGCGACATCCGGATGCGTGTACACCGCGTCCTCCACCTCGCGGGATGCCACCATGATCCCGCCCGTGTTGATCGCATCCTTGATGCGGTCGACGACGGTCAGGTACCCGGCCTCGTCGCGCGTGACCAGGTCGCCGGAGTGGAACCAGCCGTCGCGGAAGGCCTCGGCCGTCTCCTCCGGCTTGTCCCAATAGCCCTGCGCCAGCTGCGGGGAGCGGTACAGCACCTCGCCGGGCTCGCCGACGGCTGCCTCCGCGCCGTTCTCGTCGACCACCCGGGTCTCCACGAACAGGATGGGTCGCCCCGCGGAAGCGGGCCGCTCCGCGTGCTCCTCGGGGCGCAGCACGGTCGCCAGCGGACCGATCTCGGACTGCCCGAAGCAGTTGTAGAAGCCCAGCGTGGGATACCGCTCGCGCAGCCGGTTCAGCACGGTGACGGGCATGATCGACGCGCCGTACTGGGCCTTGGTGAGTGATGAGAGGTCCGCGTCCTCCAGATCGGGGTGGCCGGCCAGCGGCACCCACACCGTCGGGGCCAGGAACAGCGAGCCGATGCGCTCCTCCGCGATGGTGCGCAGGATCCGCGGGATGTCGGGGGCGGGCAGCAGCCGCACGGTGGCGCCGATGGCGAGATAGGGGAGCATGAACACGTGCATCGCCGCCGAGTGGTAAAGCGGCATGCAGATCAGCGGGGCATCATCCGGCTTGAGATCCAGCGCGACGATCACCGAGGAGTACTCGGCCACGAGAGCCGCGTGAGTGAGCATCGCTCCCTTGGGCTGGGAGGTGGTGCCCGAGGTGTACAGCAGCTGCACGAGGCTCTCGCCGTCCGCATCCGCCGGCAGCTCCGGCACAGCGCCCGAGCGGGCGTGCGTCAGCAGCGAGTCGTCATCGTCGCGCAGTGAGGCGACGAGCTCCACCGCCGTGTCCGGGCGCACCGCGTCGAAGTGCGCTCGCAGCTGCGGGTCGACCAGTGCGGCACGTGCGCCCGACTGCGCGATCACGTAGGCGAGTTCCGCGCCGTGCAGCGCATAGTTGACCGGCACGTGGACGAGTCCGGCTCTGGCGATCGCGAGGAAAGCGATGACGTAGACGTCGGAGTTCGTGCCGTAGGTGACCACGCGCTCGCCGGCGGCCAGGCCCCATCCGCGCAGCTCGGCGGCGGCTCTGGTCACCGCGTCGTCGAGCTCGCGATAGCTCCAGTCCCGATCCTCGAAGCGGAGGGCGAGCGCGAGCGGGTCGCGGGAGCTGCTGCGCCGCAGAACCGCGTCGACGGTGTTGCTGCACCAGGACTGGGATGCGGACGTCGTCGTCATGACGCTCACGCTATCCCAGCCCGCGCTCATGCCGGCGTGAAGCCGAAGCTCCTGCCCAGGAACGCGAGCTCCGCCTCGAAGGCGGCGATGATGTTCTCGGCGCGTCGGAAGCCGTGGCCCTCGCCGGGGAACAGCACGTACTCGTGCGGGATGCCTCGGGCGGCGAGGGCGTCCCTGATCGCCTCGGACTGGTTCGGCGGCACGACCCTGTCATCCGCGCCCTGCAGCAGCAGCACCGGCACGTCGATGCGGTCGGGGTGGGTGAGCGGCGACCGTTCGATGTACGTCTGCTCCGCCTCGGGCAGCGGGCCGACCAATCCGATGAGGTAGTTCTTCTCGAAGTCGTGGGTGTCCGACGCCAGCATCCGCAGGTCGGCGACGCCGTACCTGCTGATCCCGGCGGCGAAGGCGCCGCCGCGCACGAGCGCGCAGAGCACCGTCCAGCCGCCCGCCGAGCCGCCGCGGATGGCGATGCGATCCGGGTCTGCGGCACCGGACGCAGCCAGGCCCCGTGCCGCCGCGATCACGTCGTCCACATCGGCCACGCCCCACTGACCGTCCAGGCGCTCGCGATAGGCGCGGCCGTACCCGGTGGAGCCGCCGTAGTTCACGTCGAGGATGCCGATGCCGCGGCTCGTCCAGTACGTGTAGGCGGTGGATGCCGCCCCGCCGACGTGCGCGGTGGGCCCGCCGTGCACCATGACGATGTAGGGCGGCAGCTCGCCTTCGGCTGCTTCGGCGTTCGGGTGGGTCGGCGGGTAGTCGAATGCGTGCACGGGTCCGTGCGGCCCGTCGAAGGTCACCGGTCGCGGCGCAGCCGCCCAGTCCCGATCGACGTGGGCACCGCCGCGCACCGCGAAGGCCTCACCGGTCTCGGTGTCCAGCACCCACAGGCCACGATCGACGGTCGCGCCGGCGCCGGAGACGAGGATGCGTCCGCCGGCGGCATCGTCGATGCTGGCCTCGGCCGTCACCGGCAGCGACAGATGTGTGCTCGTTCCATCGCGCTCGACCAGCACGAGCTCGTCCGCGCCGTTCGTGCGCACGGCTGCGATGCGACCGTCGTCCAGCGGGCGGTACCAGCGGTTGCCGAGCACCCACAGTCCGCCGCCGGTGTCGGCGTCGATCGGGTACGCGGTCCGCGAGACGACGTGGAGGCCGTCCAGCTCGACGCGTTCGAGGTTCCAGCGCCCTTTCGGGTCGTCCAGGAACAGCAGCTCGGTGTCAGTCACCCACTCCGGCTGCAGCGCTGCACTGGTGCCGATGGTGGCGAGTTCGTCGGCGCCGATGGCGGCGAGGTGCAGGAGGCATTGCTCCCACGGCATCCGCTCCGTGCTCCACTGCACCCAGGCGATGCGAGTGCCGTCGGGGGAGAGCGCGGGATGCGCGACGAAGCCGCTCGTCGAGGCGAAGACGCGCACGGCGTCGTCGCTGTCGGCGGCGGAGCCGTCGGTGGGGATCTCCACGATCGCCCGGACGTGCTTCTCGGGGCGCAGGTCCTCACGCACCGCGAGCAGGCGCCCGCGCTGCACAGACAGACCGCCGTACTGGGGACCAGCCTCGGTGATCGGCTCGGGCGAGCCGCCCCGCGGCATCCGATACACCCGCTGGTCGCCGCCTTCGACGAAGTACAGGGTGCCGGCGGCGTCCGCCGTCCAGGCTCCGCCGCCGTACTCGTGCACGCGAGAGCGCGCGTTCCAGGGTGACGGCAGGATCTCGGCGCCGGTCGAGCTGCGCACCGCGATGCGGCCGCCCTCGGCGGGCACCGACTCGCCCCACCAGATCTCGTCGCCGACGAATCGTGCGCCGTCGATCCGCGGCGATGCAGCCGCCATGCTCGCGGCGTCGAAGGGGGAGGGCCAGGTGCCGTACGCGGGTGCCATGTCTCGAGCGTAGAGCCCCGTCACACAACATGCGGGGCGCGTGCGCGCAACAACGACGAAGGCACTCCCCGGATCGGGGAGTGCCTTCGTCGTGTGTGCGGTGTTCAGACCGCGCGGAGCACCGCGACGATCTTGCCGAGGACGACGGCGTCATCGCCGAGGATCGGCTCGAAGGACGAGTTGCGCGGCAGCAGCCAGGTGTGGCCGTCGCGCTGCCGGAACGTCTTCACCGTGGCCTCGCCGTCGAGCATCGCCGCGACGATCTCACCGTTCTCGGCGGTGCTCTGCGAGCGGACCACGACCCAGTCCCCGTCGCAGATGGCGGCGTCGATCATCGACTCGCCCTGCACCTTCAGCATGAACAGCTCGCCCTTGCCGACCAGCTGCCGGGGGAGGGGGAAGATCTCCTCCACCTGCTGCTCGGCCGTGATGGGGACGCCGGCGGCGATCTGGCCGACCAGGGGCACCAGGGCGGCGTCGCCTACCGGGGGAACGGCGTCGGCGGGGTTCTCGGTGCTCGTTCCCGGCAGGTCGATCAGCACCTCCATGGCGCGCGTCTTGCCCGGATCGCGGCGAAGATAGCCGCTGAGCTCGAGCTGGCCGAGCTGGTGGGTGACACTGGACAACGATTTCAGCCCCACAGCGTCGCCGATCTCGCGCATGCTCGGCGGATACCCGTAGGTCGCGATGGAGGTCTGGATGACCTCCAGGATCGCCATCTGCTTCGCGCTCAGGCTCTTGCGGCGGCGGGTGCGCGGCACCTCGGATGCGTTGCCTGCGATGTCGCTCATCGGTGCTCCTTCGTGCGCCGGCCCACCGTGCTCCGAGAGCAGCCGATTCGAATGTCGGTGGTCCGTGATGGGGTGTCGTTATCGAAACCGTATCCGAGAAGTCGCCGGAATCGGAAGATCTGTTCGAGCGTGTCGGCGTATCGGGGTCCTGGATTTCGAAGAACGCTTGACAAGTATTCGATATCGAAGATAAGTTCGGAACACAGCTTCGCATCCGCCGTTCCCGGCCGAGCGGCGGATGCGAAAGCTGATTCCATCTGACGAGGAGCACGACATGAGCACCATCGGCATCGCCCCCACTGCAGTCATCGGCACTCGCCTGCGCATGACGCGGCGCGGACGCCGCGTGCTGAGCGCCCTCGTCGCCGCTCCGATCGCCTTCGGAATCGCTTACGCGGGCATCGCCGGTGGCTCCGCTCTCGCCTCCGGCGAGCATGCCGCTCCGGTCGACTTCGAGACCGTCCTGGTCATGCCCGGAGACACGCTCTGGTCGATCGCAGGCGAGGTCGCCCCCGGCACTGACCCGCGCGACGTCATCGACGAGATCAGCAGTCTGAACAACCTGCACGGCGGTGCCCTGCAGGTGGGTCAGGTGCTCGCGATCCCCACGCGTTACACGGAGTGAAGCGGAGCAGCGGCCGCCATACGATTGACGGGTGACCTCACTAGACGAGCTGCCCCTCCGCGATGATCTGCGCGGACTCACACCGTACGGCGCGCCCCAGGCGCCGCTGCCGGTTGCGCTGAACGTCAATGAGAACACCCATCCGGTTCCGGACGATGTCGCGGCTCAGATCCTCGATGGTGTCGCGGCGGCGCTGCGCGAGGTGAACCGCTACCCCGACCGCGAGTTCTCACGGCTGCGCGAGGGCTTCGCGAACTACCTCGGCCACGGTCTGCGACCGGAACAGATCTGGGCGGGCAACGGGTCGAACGAGGTGCTCCAGCACATCCTGCAGGCCTTCGCCGGTCCTGGCCGCACGGCCTTCGGGTTCGCCCCCACGTATTCGATGTACCCCCTGCTCGCGCAGGGCACCGGTGCGCGGTGGATCGCCGGCACGCGCGGTGACGACTACCGGATCACCCCGAAGGATGCCGCGGCGCAGGTCGCCGCGGCCGACCCCGACGTCGTCTTCCTGTGCGCGCCCAACAACCCCACAGGCACCCCGTTGGGGCTCGACGTCGTGGAAGCGGTCTATGAGGCCGCCCGGGGCGTGGTGATCGTCGACGAGGCGTACCACGAGTTCGCCCCGAAGGATGCGACCTCGGCGCTCACGCTGCTCGAGGGGAGGCCGCGCATGTGCGTCTCGCGCACGATGAGCAAGGCGTTCGCCTTCGCAGGCGCGCGCGTCGGCTATCTCGCCGCCGACCCGGCCTTCGTGGATGCACTCCGTCTGGTCCGCCTGCCCTACCACCTCAGTGCTCTCACGCAGGCGGCCGCGACTGCCGCACTGCGCAATTCTGACATCATGCTGCGCATGGTCGACGACATCGTGGTGCAGCGCGATCGCATCACCGAGGGGCTGACCGTCCTTGGCTACGCGCCGCACGAGTCCTGGTCCAACTTCGTGCTGTTCGGCGGCGTCGACGACCCGCACGCGACCTGGCGCGCCCTGTACGACCGCGGCGTGCTGATCCGCGACATCGGCATCCCTGGGCACCTCCGCGTCAGCGCGGGCACCGAGGCCGAGACCACCGCGTTCCTCGATGCCATGGCCTCGCTAGGATCGGCAGTATGAGCGACCGCACCGCCAGCCGCACCCGCAGCACGTCCGAGTCCACCGTCGAGCTCGAGCTGAATCTCGACGGCACCGGCCGCAGCAGCATCGACACCTCGGTGCCGTTCTTCGACCACCTGCTCACCGCATTCGCGAAGCACTCGCTCACCGACCTCACCGTGCGCGCCTCGGGCGACACCCACATCGACGCGCACCACACCGTGGAGGATGTGTCGATCGTGCTGGGCGACGCGATCCGGGAGGCGCTGGGCGACAAGGCGGGCATCTCACGCTACGGCGATGCGCTGGTGCCGCTCGACGAGGCACTCGCGCAGGCGGTCGTCGACATCTCCGGCCGTCCCTACCTCGTGCACTCCGGTGAGCCGGAGGGCTTCGAGTTCCACCTCATCGGCGGACACTTCACCGGGTCGCTGGTGCGTCACGCGTTCGAGGCGATCACGTATCACGCCGGTCTGACTGTGCACGTGCGCGTGCTTGGCGGCCGCGACCCGCACCACATCGCCGAGGCCGAGTTCAAGGCCTTCGCACGCGCGTTCCGGCAGGCCAAGGCGCTCGACCCGCTTGTCCAGGGGATTCCGTCGACCAAGGGCGCACTGTGAGCGCGGAGTCTCGCGTCGTCGTCTACGACTACGGCTCCGGCAACGTGCACTCCGCAGTCAAGGCGCTTGCCGCCGCCGGTGCGGAGGTCGAGCTGACCGGTGACCGCACCAGGGCTCTCGAGGCCGACGGGCTGTTCGTCCCAGGAGTCGGCGCGTTCGCGGCCGTCGCGACCGCGCTGCGCGCGCACGGCGGCGACGAGATCATCGAGCGGCGTCTGGCCGGCGGTCGCGCAGTTCTCGGTGTCTGCGTGGGCATGCAGGTCATGTTCGAGCGCGGGGTCGAGCGAGGGCAGGATGCCGAGGGGCTCGGCGAGTGGCCGGGCACGGTCACCGAACTCGACTCCCCGGTGCTCCCGCACATGGGCTGGAACACGGTGGAGCCGGGGGAGGGATCGGTCCTGTTCCGCGGCATCGAGCAGGAGCGGTTCTACTTCGTGCACTCCTTCGCCGCCAAGGAGTGGGAGCTCGACGTGCAGGCGCCGTTCCCGCAGCCCGCGGTGACCTACGCGACGTACGGCGAGCGGTTCCTCGCAGCCGTCGAGAACGGACCGCTGGCCGCGACGCAGTTCCATCCTGAAAAGTCCGGCGACGCCGGCATCCGGATGCTGCGCAACTGGGTGGCCTCGCTCTGAACCCTCGCGGACGCGCGGATCAGAGGCCGCGGGCGACCGCGGATGCCGCGGTCAGCCATGCGCGCTGCGTGGCGGGAGCAAGCCCGCCGAGCAGGAGGGTTCCGTCGACCATCTCGTGGTCGAAGGGGACGCTGACCACCTCGCGGGCGAGGTCCCTGTAGCCGGACACGACCTGCTGCACGTCGGCGCCGGTCGCCTTCGGATCGGCCTGCGATACGACGACGACGGAGTTCCTGGCGAGTCGTGCGGAGCGCTCGTCGCGCTCTGCGAGAGCCTCCAGCAGCAGCGCCCCGGCCTCGGCGTGGTCGTCGCGCGTGGTCGTGGCGACGACCACCTGGTCGGCGTGATCGATCATGCGCAGCCACATCGGGTCGGACTCGTCGTTGCCGGAGTCGATCAGGATGACGCGGTAGAACTTCGCGGCGACGGCGTGGATCGCATCGACGTCCGCAGGGTGCAGACGGTTCTCGTGCGCGAGCCGGATCGGCTTCGAGCGCAGCACGTCGTACTTCTCGCGGGGCTGGTGATGCACGAACTGCGCGAGGTCGGCGGACTGGGCGGCGGTGCCGAGCAGTCGCTCGGTCTCGGGCAGCAGCTCGAGCAGCGTGCGCTCGTGACTGCCGCTCTCGGTGCGCCAGCCCAGGGTTCCGCGGGTCTGGTTGTTGTCCCAGGCGAGCACGCCCGCACCGCCGTATCGGGCGAATACGGCCGACAGCAGCGCGGTGGTAGGGGTCTTGCCCGCTCCGCCCTTGCCGTTCACGATCGCGATGGTGCGGGGCCCGGGCCAGTGCCGGCCGACCTGCAGCTCGTCGTCGCGCACTGCCTGCTCGGTCGCACCGGGCGCGAGCTTGAAGCCGATCCGGTTCAGCGCGCCGCGGGTGCCCTTGCGAGCAGGCTCGTCTCGACGATCCTGGTGCAGGAACGAGGGGCGCTCGCGTCGTTCGCGGCGCAGCGGAGCGGATGCCGCGGCATCCCCGCGCTCGGCGTCGGCGGTGGCGGAGCGGCGCAGGTAGCGCGGTCCGCCGGTCGTGGAAGAGACATCGGGGGCGGACGGCATCGGCGTCAGGGTCGACGCCGAGCGCCCGCGTACGGGTGCGTCCGCACCGCCTTCGAACTGCGGGTCGGACATGCGGACGCTCCTCGTGATCTCGGGCGTGCACGCCGGATCTCGGGCACACGCGCCCCCGATGCTAGTCGCGTGCGCCTGGATGAACGCCGACCACGGGCGTCATGCCATTTGAGACGCCGCGGAGCCCGGGCTACGCTTTTCTCTCGTGCCCGGGTTCGGGCATCCGATCTTCCCGAACAAGGACGACATGAACGACTTCGCACAGGCTCCCTCTCTCATCCTGCTCCCCGCGGTCGACGTCGCCGGCGGCAAGGCCGTGCGCCTCACCCAGGGCGAGGCCGGCACCGAGACCAGTTACGGCGACCCCGTGGACGCGGCAGGGGAGTGGGTCGACCAGGGTGCGCAGTGGATCCACCTCGTCGACCTGGACGCGGCCTTCGGGCGCGGCAGCAACGCCGGTATTCTGCGGAAGGTCATCAAGCAGTACCGCGGCGTGAGCGTCGAGCTCTCCGGCGGCATCCGTGACGACGCGAGTCTCGAGGCCGCACTCGAGTCCGGAGCCTCCCGCATCAACCTCGGCACCGCCGCGCTGGAGAACCCGGAGTGGGCCGCCGACGTCATCGCCCGCTACGGCGAGGCCGTCGCTGTCGGTCTCGATGTGCGCGGCACCACGCTCGCGGCACGCGGCTGGACGAAGGAGGGCGGCGACCTCTGGGAGGTGCTTGACCGCCTCGAGGACGCCGGGTGCAGCCGCTACGTCGTCACCGACGTCACCAAGGACGGCACGCTGCGCGGCCCGAACCTCGACCTGCTGCGCGAGATGACCCAGCGCACACCGAAGCCCGTCGTGGCCTCGGGCGGCATCGCCAGCCTGGACGACATCGCCGCGCTGCGCGAGCTCGTGCCGCTCGGCGTCGAGGGCGCGATCGTCGGCAAGGCGCTGTACGCCGGCGCGTTCACCCTGGCCGAGGCGCTGGATGTCGCCGGCGACTGAGGACGCCTGCGATCACGGCGAGGGCAACAGCGCGGACTCCGCGGGCGTCCCGTGGGCCGGTCGCAGCTTCGAATCGAACCCTCACACTGCGGACGACGGCTCCGCCGATCCCGCACTGCTGGATGCGCTGCTGCGGTTCCGAGCGGGTTCCGGCTCCCAGGTAGAGGTCGTCGACGCGTTCCGCTCGGCGCGAGTGCTGGTGCCGCTGGTCGCCGAGAAGGGCGATGAGGGCGTCGGGCCCACGGGCCTGAAGGTCGACAAGACCCAGGAGCTCTCGATCGTCACGGTCGCAGCACCCGACGGGCGCCGCGTGCAGCCGGTGTTCTCCTCCGTGCAGACCATGTCGCGGTGGGATGCCACGGCGCGGCCGATCCCTGTCGAGGCGGTGCGCGTGGCGCTGTCGGCCTCGAGCGAGGAGACCGACCTGATCGTCCTCGACCCGGCATCCGACACCGAGTTCGTGTTCCGCCGGCCGGCGGTCTGGGCGATCGCGCAGGATCAGCGCTGGGAGCCGAGTTTCCTCTCACCCGAGGTGTTCACCGCCCTGCAGACCAGCGTCGCGCACGAGCTGGCCGTGATCGACGTGCACGTCTCGTCCGGCGACCCGGATGCCAGGATGCGCGGCCCCGAGCTGATCGTGACACTCGAGCTCGCCGACGGCCTGGACCAGCAGACCCTGGACGCTGTTCTGGCGAGGCTCGCGCAGCGCTGGGCCGCCGATGATCGCATCGCGGTGCTCGTCGACTCCCTGAGTGTGAAGCTGACCCACGCCGCCTGAAACATGGCCGGGCGTGGGAAGCCGCTCACCTAGAGTCAGGGGATGCCACAGGCCGTCGCGCTCCACTTCCACCCGGACTGGCCCTTCCGGGGCTCGAGCGTGATCGAGGCGATGGCGGAGACCGGGAGGTACCGCTCGCAGTTCGAGACCGGAACCTCCAACGGCGGACTGACAGCCCACCCGGGCGGGGATCGATGGCGGTGGGAGAGCCGCCTGTTCTCCGGGCGCTACGACGAGCGGCCGGCGGAGGAGCGCCCGGCCTACGGCGCACTCCTCCTGGCCGACCCCCCATGGGCCGGCGACGCGGTTCGGGTCGGCTCACCTTCGGCTGCGCCCGGAGATCACCGGCCGGACCACGTTCTGCTATCCGGATTCCGTGTTCGAGCCCGACGGTGTCGTCGAGGTGGAGGGCGTGGACCTTCTCGTCACTCGGATGCGCGCGGATGATCTCGATCCGCTCGACCGGTACGTCGAGGCGCATGTGCACGGCGGCATCCGCTTCTCAGACGACGTCGAGGCGATCGTCATCGATCCATGCTTCCGGGGAACCGCCGTGCAGGATGCCGCGGAGCGACTGGGCTGCGCCGTCGAATTCCATCCGGGGTTCCTGGTGCGCACCGCCGACCTCGACGAGACCTATCGCGGGCCGGAGCCTGTGCGGCTGGCCCGGGAGCTGGGGGCGGAGCTGACGCCTGACCTCATCGGAGCGGCGGCACGGTCCTGCCATCACGATCCGCAGACGCTCAAGCGCGTCTGGCATCTGCTCGCCCGCTACGGACGCGTCTGAATCGCCGCCCTGCCTTGCCGAGGTCAGACCGAGGCTTGAGGCGGCTGGGAGGTTCCCGGAGCGAGCATCGGGAGGGGCCCGCGAAGCGGGAAGGAATGAGCCGCGATTCCTAAGCGAGCGTCAGCGAGCCGAAGGGCTGCGAGCGCAGGGAGCCTCCCGGTCGGCGACCCCCGACTCAGCTGACCGGACCGGTCCACTTCTCGCCGGGCCCCTTGCCGATCGGGTCGGGGACCGGGGATGCCTCACGGAAGGCGAGCTGCAGCGAGCGGAGTCCGTCGCGCAGCGGGCGCGCGTGCGCGTCGCTGATCTCGGGGGCGCCCGCGGTGATCAGCCCGGCGAGGGCATTGATCAGCTTGCGTGCCTCGTCGAGGTCGAGCTGGCTCTCCGGGTCGTCGGCGAGCCCGAGCTTCACGGCGGCGGCGCTCATCAGGTGCACGGAAGTGGTGGTGATGACCTCGACTGCCGGGACATCCGCGATGTCGCGGGTGGCGGCTGTCGCCGCCTCTTCCTGCTCCGCCCAGCGCTCGTGGCGCGCGTCGTCGTGGTGGTGCTGGGGCTGGTCCTGGGCAGGAATCGTCACTTCGGGGTGCCTTCTGGTAGACTTCTGCGGGCTCCGGAGCGTCATGCTCCGGCACGAAAGAGGATTCATTCCCACCCGCGCTTGCCGTTCAAGGCTACCGGGTTCTGCACCCCGCCGGCTCCGCCGGTGGAAAGGGTGTGTAAGCCGGTGCGTCTGATGCATCGGTGGGTGGGGAGACTCCGATTTCGCCCGGAATGTCGCACGACGGACCGGTGGCCGAAACCCCACGTCTAAGGAGTTCCGCATCAGCGATCCCCGCACCAATGACCGCATCCGAGTGCCCGAGGTCCGCCTCGTCGGCCCCGGAGGCGAGCAGATCGGCGTCGTCGCCATCCAGGTGGCGCTGCGTCTCGCGCAGGAGGCCGACCTCGACCTCGTCGAGGTGGCTCCCAACTCGAAGCCCCCCGTGGTCAAGATCATGGACTACGGCAAGTTCAAGTACGAGGCTGCGCAGAAGGCGAAGGAAGCGCGCCGCAACCAGGCGAACACCATCCTCAAAGAGGTGCGGTTCCGCCTGAAGATCGAGGCTCACGACTACACGACCAAGCTCAAGCGTGCCGAGGGCTTCCTCAAGGCCGGCGACAAGGTCAAGGCCATGATCCTGTTCCGCGGTCGCGAGCAGTCGCGCCCCGAGCAGGGCGTCCGTCTGCTCCGCAAGTTCGCCGAGGACGTCGCCGAGTTCGGCACGGTCGAGTCGAACCCGACGATCGACGGTCGCAACATGGTCATGGTCGTGGCACCCCTGAAGAACAAGTCCGAGGCGAAGGCCGAGCAGAACGCGGTTCGCGACGCGAAGAAGCAGGCTGCTCGTGACGCGCGCACCGGTGCTCCGATCGACGCCGCCGAGGACGCCACCGCGGAGTGATCCGCCCCTGAACTCCCGCCGCGTATGCAGGCGGGTACCCCACCAGCATCCGCACGGGTGCCACACGAAGGAAGAGAAGATGCCGAAGCAGAAGACCCACTCGGGTGCTAAGAAGCGCTTCAAGATCACCGGCAGCGGCAAGCTGAAGAAGCAGCAGGCCGGCATGCGCCACAACCTCGAGCACAAGTCGAGCCGTCGCACCCGCCGTCTGAACCAGGACCAGGTGCTGTCGAAGGCAGACACCAAGGTCGCGAACAAGCTCCTCGGCCGCTGACGCGCCCGAACGCACGATAGGAACACGAAAATGGCAAGAGTCAAGCGCGCAGTCAACGCGCACAAGAAGCGTCGCGTCATCCTCGAGCGCGCCTCGGGTTACCGTGGCCAGCGTTCGCGCCTCTACCGCAAGGCGAAGGAGCAGGTCACCCACTCGCTCGTCTACGCGTACCGCGACCGTCGCAAGCGCAAGGGCGACTTCCGCCGCCTGTGGATCCAGCGCATCAACGCCGCTGCCCGCCAGAACGGCATCACCTACAACCGCTTCATCCAGGGCCTCGGCCTCGCGGGTGTGCAGGTCGACCGTCGCATGCTCGCCGAGCTCGCCGTGACCGACGCCGCGACCTTCACGTCGCTGGTCGAGACCGCGAAGAAGGCGCTTCCCTCGGACGTCAACGCTCCGAAGGCCGCTGCCTGATCATCCGGCATCGATGAAGGGCGTCTCCCGAACGGGAGGCGCCCTTCTGCGTTCCCGTGCGCGGTTCCCTAGACTGGGCGTGTGCTGGAGAATCCTCGCTCGCCCCGCGTCCGTGCCGTCGCCAAGCTCACCAAGCGCAGTGCGCGCGCCGAGACCGGTCTGTTCCTTCTCGAAGGGCCTCAGGCCGTTCGTGAGGCGTTGACGTACGGTGCGGAGGCGATCGTCGACCTGTTCGTCACTCCCACCAGCTGGGAGAGGCACGCCGACCTGCGCGACATGGCGGAGGATGCCGGAGTCGAGGCCGAGTTCGTCACCGAGAGCGTGCTCTCCGCGATGGCCGACACCGTCACCCCTCAGGGCCTGGTCGCCGTCGCCCGGCAGACGCCGACCTCGGTGAAGGACATCTTCGCGGCTTCCCCGCGCCTGATCGCGATCTGCGAGGAGGTGCGCGACCCCGGCAACCTCGGCACGATCATCCGCGCCGCGGATGCGGCGGGGGCGGATGCTGTGGTGCTGACCGGCCGCACCGTCGACCCGTACAACCCGAAGGTGGTGCGCTCCACCACCGGTTCGCTGTTCCACCTGCCGGTCTCGGTCGGGGGCGACCTCGCCGACGTCGTGCAGCGCGCGCATGCGGCAGGACTTCAGATTCTCGCCGCGGATGTGAAGGGCGATGACCTGCTGGCCGCCCGCGCAGAGGGCGTGCTCTCGCAGCCCAGCGGCTGGCTCTTCGGAAACGAGGCGCGGGGCCTCGACGACGAGTCCCTGGAACTGGCTGATCGCACGCTGAAACTGCCGATCTTCGGGCGCGCCGAGTCGCTGAACCTGGCGACGGCGGCGAGCGTCTGCCTGTACGAGAGCGCCTTCGCGCAGCGGGCCTGATCCACGGTCACGAAACGATAACGGGCGGTTACGCCCTCGCGCTGTGTCGGTGCCGACTCATAGTGTTGAGGAATGGCAGAGAGCAAGGGCGCCGACGCCCTGGTCGTGGTCGACCACGTCGAGAAGCACTACGGCGAATTCCACGCGCTGAAGGACATCAATCTCACCGTCTCTCGAGGCGAGGTGGTCGTGGTCATCGGGCCGTCGGGCTCGGGGAAGTCGACGCTGTGCCGCACCATCAACCGGCTCGAGACCATCACCAGCGGTGAGATCCGCATCGACGGCGACGTCCTCCCCGCCGAGGGCAAGGCGCTGGCCAAGCTGCGCTCCGACGTCGGCATGGTCTTCCAGTCGTTCAACCTGTTCGCGCATCTGACGATCCTCGAGAACGTCACCCTCGGGCCGATCAAGGTGCGCGGCATGAAGAAGGCCGACGCCGAGAAGGAGGCGATGATCCTGCTGGAGCGGGTGGGCGTCGCGCAGCAGGCTTCCAAGCTCCCCGCTCAGCTGTCCGGCGGACAGCAGCAGCGCGTCGCGATCGCGCGTGCGCTGGCGATGCAGCCCAAGGCCATGCTGTTCGACGAGCCGACCAGCGCCCTCGACCCCGAGATGATCAACGAGGTGCTCGACGTCATGGTGCAGCTGGCCCACGAGGGCATGACCATGATCGTCGTCACCCACGAGATGGGCTTCGCCCGCAAGGCCGCGGACCGGGTGGTGTTCATGGCCGACGGACAGATCGTCGAAGAGGCCACGCCCGAGGAGTTCTTCACCAACCCGAAGAGCACCCGCGCCAAAGACTTCCTGTCCAAGCTGCTCACCCACTGACCGTCACTGCTTGACCGACCTGAATCCCCACACAGCACTCAAGGAGACGCACATGCGAAGCACGAAGAAGACACTCGCCGCGATCGGCATCGTCGCAGCTGCGATGCTCGCCCTAACGGCGTGCAACAGCGGTTCGCCGTCCAACCCCGGCGGCACCGGGGGCAGCGAGGGAGACGCCGGCGGTGACAAGACGCCGTGGACGGTCGCCAAGGACGTCAAGCTGGACGGCAGCCCCACCTTCGACGCGATGGAGAAGCGCGGCAAGGTGGTCATCGGCGTCAAGGAGGACCAGCCCGGTATGGGCTACCTCGATGTGACGACTCAGGAGCGCTCGGGCTTCGACATCGACATCGCGCGCTGGATCGCCGCTTCGCTGGGCTTCGACCCCTCCGACGACAGCAAGGTCGAGTACAAGGCGATCGCATCCGCCAACCGCGAGCAGGCGATCGTGAACGGTGACATCGACTACTACGTCGGCACCTACTCGATCACCGACAAGCGCAAGGAGCAGATCGACTTCGCCGGTCCGTACTTCATCACCGGTCAGGGGCTGCTGGTCGCGGCGGACAACGACACGATCAAGAGCGAGAAGGACCTGAACAAGGACACCACGGTGTGCTCGGCGACGGGTTCGACCCCGATCCAGAACATCCGTGACAACTTCCCGGAGGTCCCCACCAAGGAGTTCGACCTCTACTCGGCCTGTGTCGAGGCGCTGCTGAACGGCACCGTGCAGGCGGTCACCACCGACCAGGCGATCCTGATCGGCTACGCCGCTCAGGACCCCGACAAGCTGAAGGTCGTCGGCGAGCCGTTCACCGTCGAGAAGTACGGCGTGGGCCTCGCGAAGGGTGACGACGTGCTGCGCAAGCACATCAACGACCTCTTCACCGACGGCAACGACGTCTGGCAGCAGATCTTCGACAACAACCTCGGTTCGACCGGCATCAAGGTCGAGCAGCCCGAAGTCGACGCGTACTGATCATCCGGTCGGGGGGGGGGGGGGGCGGCCCCCCCCCCCCCCCCCCCCGGGGGGGGGGGGGGGGGGGTTTGGTTGTCAAGCAAGAGTGTTTGGGGCCGGGCCGGGGGGTGCCGTCGCAGAGCATTATGGGGGTGGGGGTGGTG
>NZ_JBHVJW010000007.1:224337-247706 GCF_042798735.1 Microbacterium sp. NPDC057741
CGGTCCCGCCGGTGATCCCGCATTCGCCGGGCGCTATGACGTCGTAGCGGGTCGCGGGGCGGGCCAAGCCGGGGGGGGGGGGGGGGGGCGCCCCCCCCCCCCCCCGACCTCGCACCGGACAGGAGGGGCTCCATGGGGGTCATCTTCGACAACATGGATCTGTGGCCCCAGGCACTGGGGAACACGCTCATCCTCTTCTTCGCTGGCGGGTTGCTCGCACTCGTGCTCGGCATCATCGTCGGAGCCATGCGCGTCTCGCCTGTGCCGATCGCCCGCGGCGTCGGCACGGTCTACGTCAACCTGGTGCGCAACACCCCGCTGACGCTGGTCTTCTTCTTCTTCGTCTTCGGATACCCCCAGCTGGGGCTCCCGAGACTCAACACCGTCACGCTCGGAATCGTTGCTCTCGGCACCTATACGGCGACCTATGTCGCCGAGGTCCTGCGTGCCGGCATCGGCACGGTGCCGGTCGGGCAGGCCGAGGCTGCCCGTGCGATTGGTCTGCCGTTCGGCCAGGTGATGACCCTGGTGATCCTTCCGCAGGCCTTCCGCTCCGTCGTTCCGCCGATGATGAGCGTGTTCATCGCCCTGCTCAAGAACACCACGGTGGCGGCCGGATTCTCGATAACCGAGCTCGGCGCCGTGCGCGCCTTCATGAGCGAGCGCGGAGAGAACGCCCTGGTCGTCCTGCTCTGGGTCGCGGCCATCTTCGTCGTGCTGGTCATGCTCCTCAGCTGGGCTCAGCGAAGCCTCGAGAACAAGTGGAGGATCGCGCGATGAGCTCCGTGCTGTACGACGTCCCAGGCCCGAAGGCCGTACGACGCAACCTGATTCTCGGCGTCGTGACCGTGCTGGTCGTGCTCGCCCTGATCGGCTTCATCGTCTACCGCTTCGCGGTGACCGGCCAGTTCGATGCCTCGCGCTGGAGCGTGTTCACCTTCACCGTCGTGTGGGAGCAGATCCTCACGGCCCTCGGCAACACGCTGGCCGCATTCGGGATGGCTGCGGTGCTGAGCATGGCGCTCGGTTTCCTCCTCGCCATCGGACGCCTGTCAGACCATGCCTGGGTGCGTGTACCGGTGACCGTGATCACCGAGTTCTTCCGGGCTGTGCCGGTGCTGGTGTTCATGATGCTGCTCTTCTACGGCCTGCCCGTCCTCGGTGTCAAGATGTCGCCGTATTGGGCGGTCGTGCTCGCGCTGATGATGTACAACGGCTCTGTGCTCGCTGAAGCGCTGCGCGCCGGCGTCGAGGCGCTGCCGCGCGGCCAGAAAGAGGCCGGGTATGCGATCGGCCTGCGCAAGAGCGGCGTGATGATGCTGATCCTGCTGCCGCAGGCGATCCGGGCGATGCTCCCGGTGATCATCTCCCAGCTGGTCGTCACGCTGAAGGACACCGCACTCGGATTCATCATCACCTACCCCGAACTGCTGTACTTCGCGAAGCTGCTCGGCTCCCAGCAGGGACGCCCGATCCTGCAATCCGCCATCGTCATCGGCGGCATCTACATCGTGATGTGCCTGATCCTGGCCGCGATCGCGAAGTGGGTCGAGAAGAAGACCTCCCGCTCGCCGAAGGTCAGGGGGCTGGGCATGCCGCATGACCCGGCCGCGGATGACGACGCGACTCTCACCGAAGTGATCGCCGTGCAGAAGGCACTCGGTGGCAAAGACCAGATCTGAGCAACCGCGGTGATCGCGCCGCGACCTACGGAGCGATCACCGCGTCGTAGGTCGCGGTGAAACGTTCGCGGAGATCGGCGTAGTACGCCCGCTCCGCGGCGTCCGGAAGCACAGGATCGGTAGGCGGGATCTGCGCCATCGGACGATCGGGCTCCAGTACGGACAGCGCGATCACCGCTGCGCCGCGCATGGTCACCCGCTTGACGTTCACGACCTGCACCGGGAACCCGATCGCCTGCGCCACGATGCGCATCAGACCGGGGAAGTGGCCGGTGACTCCACCGGAGGCGATCACCCGCTGCACGCCCGGGTTGGCGTCGACGAGTTGCGCGAACACTCGGGCATACGACACGGCGACGCCCTCCGCGGCGCCGCGCCACAGGTCCAGAGGGGCGGTCGATGACGACACCCCGGTGAGGACAGCCCGCGCGTCGCCGGCCCAGCCGGTCGCCCGCTCGCCGGTGAGGAACGGCAGCATGAGCGGGGTGCCCGCGGATGGGGGAGCGGTGAGCACCTGCTCGATCGCCTCCAGTGGCGCCGGCGCGAGAGTGGACTGCAGCCACAGCATGACGCGGCCCACGTCGTTCAGCGCGCCGCCCACGATCGACTGCGACCTCGAGACGCGGTAGGCCCAGAGCCCCGAGGGGAGCACCTCCGGCGTGCCGTCCACGATCACCCGGATGGCACCCGAGGTCGCTGCCGACATCGCCGCGACATCCGGGGTGTCGGCTCCCACGCCGACGTTCGACGCGTAGCCGTCCGGCACTGCGGGGAACCACGCTGCACCGTCGAGCGCCGGCCAGCGGCGGGCGACGTCGGGGGAGACGTCGGTGATCGGCTGATCCGGGTCGACGATCGGCGCGAAGCGCGAGCGGTCGACACCCACTTCGGCAAGCAGCTCGTCATCGAGCTCGCAGGTGTGCCTGTTCAGGATGCCGGCCCACGCCATCGTCGACGTGGCAGCGCCCTCTACGCCCGCCAGGCGGGCGTAGACGTACTCGCCGAGCGAGAGGAACTTCGCCGTGCGGGCGAACACCTCGGGAAACTCGTCCTGCAGCCACAGCAGCCGCGGCGGGTGGTAGCTGGTGTGCAGGCGCGCGCCGATGCGCTGATGCACGGCCGTCTCGTCCAGTCGGGCGCGCAGCCGTGCCAGGTAGGGCGCGGACCGCGAGTCCGCGTAGGTGAAGCAGGGCGTGAGCGCGCCGCCGTCGGAGTCGACGCAGACCAACGACGAGGCGAACGTGTCCATCACGACGGCACGGATGCGGCCGGGCGCGATGCCCTCTGTGACCTGCCCGATCAGGTCGGCGACCTCGTCGGTGACCTGATCGGCGTCGATCTCGACGGTCCCGTCCGCGGCCTCGGTGAACAGGTGATCGGCCTTCGCCATGCGCTTCTTCACGGGCCGCGCGTATGCGTCGTAGAGGCAGCAGCGGGTGGAGCCCGAGCCGATGTCGATCGCGAGGATGAAGGGGTCGGGAGCATCCTCGATCGTGATGCTGCGGGTCGTCGGAACGTCGTCGTGCGCCATCTGCTCACCCCTCTCGCGGCCGATCCTATCCGTCCGCTAGCGTGTGCGGTACGGCACGGGTCGGGGCCGACCCGCCGCAGTGAGTGAGGAGTTCGTCATGCACGTTTCCTTGAGTTCCGGATCAGCCCTGCTCAGCGGGCTCCTCCCTCTGGCAGATCCGATCAAGCCCTCTGCGGGCACGACGCAGCTGATCATCGCGGCGGTCGTCTCGATCGTCGTGATCGTGGTGCTGATCGTCTGGGTGAAGATGCATCCGTTCTTCGCCCTGATGCTCGGCGCAGCGGTGATGGCGATCACCGCGAACATGGGCTTCGAGCACGCGTTCACGTCGTTCTCCGCGGGACTCGGGGCGACTGTGGGCGGCGTGGGTGTGCTGATCGTGCTCGGCGCGGTGATCGGTAGATTCCTCACCGAGTCCGGCGGCGCCGACGAGATCGTCGACACCATCCTCGCCAAGACGCCGCTGAAGCGGCTGCCCTGGGCGATGGCGTTCGCCGCCTTCATCATCGGCATCCCGCTGTTCTTCGAGGTCGGCGTGGTGCTGCTGATCCCGATCGTCATGCTCGTCGCGAAGCGCGCGAAGCTGCCCGTCATCCTGGTCGGCATCCCGGCGCTGGCCGGCCTGTCCGCACTGCACGGACTGGTGCCGCCCCACCCCGGCCCGCTGATCGCGATCGACGCGCTGGGCGCGAACCTCGGACTGACCCTCGCCTTCGGACTGATCGTCGCGATCCCGACCGTGATCATCGCCGGCCCTGTGCTCGCGAAGCCGATGGCCAGGTGGGTGCCCATTCAGGCCACGAGCCAGCTGCTCACCGCGGTGGACGAACGGAGCGAGGAGGAGCGCAGGCGCCCGTCGTTCGGCGTCGCGCTGTCGGTCGTGCTGCTGCCGGTTGTGCTGATGCTGCTGATGACCGTCGTCGAGGCGACGGGGGCGGACGGCTCGCTCTTCGGCCAGATCCTGGTCTGGATCGGCACGCCGCTGCAGGCGCTGCTGATCACGTCCCTCTACGCGATGATCGTGCTCGGCACCGCCCTCGGGCGCAGCATGGGCGAGGTGTCGAAGGAGACCGGCGCGGCCTTTGCGCCGATCGCCTCGATCCTGCTCATCGTCGGTGCGGGCGGCGGATTCAAGCAGACCCTGGTCGATTCGGGGGTCGGGCAGGTGATCGGCAACGGCATCGCCGGTTCCGGCATCCCGCTGCTGATCGCGGGCTGGCTGGTCGCCGTCGTCATCCGTCTGGCGACCGGATCCGCGACCGTCGCGACGATCACCGCCGCAGGCATCATGGCTCCGCTGGTCGGCGACCTCAGCGCGACGCACGTCGCGCTGATGGTGCTGGCGATCGGCGCAGGATCCGTGTTCCTTTCGCACGTGAACGACGCCGGCTTCTGGCTGGTCAAGGAGTATTTCGGCATGACGGTCGGACAGACCTTCCGCACCTGGAGCCTGATGGAGTGCGCGGTGTCGGTGGTGGGCCTGCTCGGCGTGCTGGTGCTCGGCCTGATCGTGTGAGGGGGCCGCAGGCGCGCCGGTAGACTCGGTTCTCGTGTCAGAGTCTCCCGAAACACCCCAGATCACCCCGGAGGCGGTGGAGTCCGCCGTCGACGCCGCGCTGGCGGCGATCGCCGCGGCATCCGATACTGCAGAGCTGAAGGCCGCGCGCTCCGCGCACGTCGCCGAGGGGTCGCCTCTCGCCGTGCTGAACGCGTCGATGCGCCAGGTCGCACCCGAGCACAAGGCCACCTTCGGCAAGCTCGTCGGCCAGGGCCGCGGGCGCGTCTCGCAGGCGCTCGCCGCGAAGGAGGCCGAGCTCGCCGAGGCCGAGACGGCCGCGCGCCTCGAGGCCGAGCGGGTCGACATCACGGCCGTCACCTCGCACGCGCGTGTCGGCGCCCGGCATCCGATCTCCCTCATGCAGGAGCAGATCAGCGACATCTTCGTCGGCATGGGCTGGGAGATCGCGGAGGGGCCTGAGCTCGAGCACGAGTGGTTCAACTTCGACGCGCTGAACTTCGACGAGGACCACCCGGCCCGCCAGGAGCAGGACACCTTCTACGTCGACCCGAGCTCCCGCCATCTGGTGATGCGCACGCACACCAGCCCGGTGCAGGTGCGGTCGATGCTCGGCCGTGAGCTGCCCATCTACGTGCTGTGCCCGGGACGGGTGTACCGCACCGACGAGTTCGATGCGACCCACCTGCCGGTGTTCACGCAGTTCGAGGGACTCGTCATCGACAAGGGCATCACGATGGCGCACCTGAAGGGCACCCTCGACCACGTGGCCAAGCAGATGTTCGGCGCCGAGGCGAAGACTCGGTTCCGCACCAACTACTTCCCGTTCACCGAGCCCTCCGCGGAGCTCGACCTGTGGCACCCGACCTTCAAGGGCGGCGCGCGCTGGATCGAGTGGGGCGGATGCGGCATGGTCAACCCCAACGTCCTGCGCGCGGCCGGCATCGACCCAGAGGTGTACAGCGGATTCGCGTTCGGCATGGGTGTCGAGCGCGCGGTGATGTTCCGCAGCGATGTGAAGGACATGCGTGACATGGCCGAGGGCGATGTCCGCTTCAGCGAGCAGTTCGGGATGGTGGTGTGATGCGCGTTCCGATCTCATGGCTGCGCGAGTACGTCGATGTGGCAGCGGATGCCACACCGGAGGACGTCCTGGCGTCCTTCGTGTCGGTCGGCTTCGAAGAGGAGGACATCCACCGCTTCGAGATCTCCGGCCCCGTCGTCATCGGACAGGTGCTGTCCGTCGAGCCCGAGCCGCAGTCCAACGGCAAGACCATCAACTGGTGCCAGGTGGACGTCGGCGAGGCGAACGGCGGCGTCCGCGGCATCGTCTGCGGCGCGCACAACTTCGTCGCCGGTGACAAGGTCGTGGTGACCCTGCCCGGTGCCGTGCTGCCCGGCCCGTTCCCGATCGCGGCGCGCAAGACCTACGGCCACATCTCCGACGGCATGATCGCCTCGGCCCGCGAGCTGGGTCTCGGCGACGAGCACGACGGCATCATCGTGCTGTCCACGCTGGGTCTCGATCCCGAGGTCGGCACGGACGCCATCGAGCTGCTGCACCTGGACGACTTCGCGGTCGACATCAACGTGACGCCCGACCGCGGCTACGCGTTCTCGCTGCGCGGCGTGGCACGGGAGTACTCGCACGCCACCGGCGGGGCGTTCCGCGACCCGGCCGAGCGCGACTTCGCCGAGCTGCAGCCGGGTTCCGGCTTCTCGGTATCGGTCGACGACCGGAACCCGATCCGCGGCAACGCGGGAGCCCGTGAATTCGTCGCACGCGTGGTGCGGAACGTCGACCCGTCGCGTCCCACCCCGCCGTGGATGATCGCGCGCCTGGTGCTCGCGGGCATGCGCTCGCTCGGGGTGCTGATCGACATCACCAACTACGTGATGCTCGAGCTCGGAAACCCCGTTCATGGTTATGACCTGGACAAGCTGCAGGGCGGCATCGTCGTGCGCCGCGCCACCGAGGGCGAGCGGATGACCACGCTCGACGGCCAGGATCGGGCGCTGCACGTCGAGGACCTGCTGATCACGGACGGCTCAGGCCCGATCGGCCTGGCCGGCGTGATGGGCGGCGGCACCACGGAGATGAGCGGCACCACCCGCAACGTGCTGATCGAGGCGGCCACCTTCGACCCGGTGACGATCGCGCGCTCCGCACGTCGTCACAAGCTGCCCAGCGAGGCGTCCAAGCGCTTCGAGCGAGGTGTCGACCCGCTGATCCCGTTCGTCGCGGCCCGCCGCGTCGCCGACCTGATGGTCGAGCTCGCCGGCGGCGAGCTGACCGACGAGGGCGGAGCGCTCTTCGCCGAGGTCGAGATCGCCGGCATCGGCCTCCCGCGCGGCTTCGCGCAGGGCCTGATCGGCGTCGACTACACCGATGACGAGGTCACCGGCGCACTCGAGATGATCGGCGGGGAGGTCAGCTCTACCGATGAGGGATGGTTCGTCATCCCGCCGACCTGGCGCCCCGACCTCACCGACAAGTGGACGCTGGTCGAGGAAGTCGCCCGCATCCATGGGCTCGACCGCATACCGTCCGTGCTGCCCACCCCGCCGTCCGGCCGCGGGTACACCCCGTTGCAGCAGGGCCGCAAGCGCGTGGCGGATGCCGTGGCGGCCGCCGGTTTCGTGGAGACTCCGGCCTTCCCGTTCACGACCGAGGCGCAGAACGACCTGCACGGATCGGCGTCGGGCGAGCACCTGCCCAGCATCCGTCTGGCGAACGCGCTCGACGGGCAGGCGCCGTTCCTGCGCCGCTCGCTGCTGCCCGGTCTGCTGCAGACCGCGCACCGCAACATCGCGCGCGGCCTGGTGGACCTTGCGATCTTCGAGACCGGTCTGGTGTTCGCGCCCGAAGAGGGCGTGACCTACGGCACCGACTTCGTGCCGCCGCTGGCGCAGCGTCCGAGCGACGAGGTCCTCGCGCAGCTGAACGCGTCGATCCCGCCGCAGCCGCGCAACATCGCCGTGCTGCTGACCGGCAACGTCACGCCGCGCCAGCCCGGTCGCTCGGCCGAGTACGCCAGCCTCGGCGACGCCCTGCACGCAGTGCAGGTCATCGCAGTCGCGGCCGGCGTCGACGTCGATGTGGCCCAGACACAGCGGGCTGCTCTGCACCCCGGTCGCGCCGGTGCGCTGAGCGTGCGCGGCGAGGAGATCGGATACGTCGGCGAGCTGCACCCGCAGGTCGCCGCGGACGCCGACCTGCCCGGCCGAGCCGTGGTGCTCGAGCTCGACCTGGATCGCCTGCTGACCCTGGCGGGCGAGCGCGTCGTGGTGGAATCGCTGTCCACGTTCCCCGCCGCCACGCAGGACGTCTCCCTTGTCGTGGACGCCACCGTGCCGGCATCCGAGGTGCGCGCCGCGCTCGTCGCGGGCGCCGGCGACCTGCTCGAGGCTGCGACCCTGGTGGATGACTACCGCGGCGAGGGCGTGGACGAGGGCTCCAAGAGCCTGAGCTTCGCGCTGCGCTTCCGCGCTCCCGATCGCACGCTCACCGCGGCCGAGGCCACCGAGGCCAAGCTCGCGGGCGTCGCCGTCGCGACCGAGCGCTTCGGAGCGAGCATCCGCGACTGATCGATCGATCACGAAGAGCGGCATCCGTCATCGGCGGGTGCCGCTCTTCTGCATGCCGATAGACTCGCGGGCAGTGACACGGGGTGCCGCATCTGCGGCTGAGAACACACCCGTCGAACCTGATCTAGTTCGTACTAGCGAAGGGATGTCGCCCATGAGCGATCCTCTGCACCCGCCCGCCGTCCTCCTCGAGGACACCGCCCGCCTGCTGGCTGAGCTGCGCGCAGCCCCGCCGCTGACCCACTGCATCACCAACAGCGTGGTCACCGGCTTCACCGCCAACGTACTGCTCGCTGTCGGCGCGGCGCCGGCCATGGTCGACATCGTCGGCGAGTCCGGGATGTTCGCCTCGATCGCCTCCGGGCTGCTGGTGAACCTGGGCACCCCGACGCCGGAGCAGCGCGCCGCGACGCTCGAAGCGGTGGGCGGAGCCTCCGCCGCCGGTACACCGTGGGTGCTCGACCCTGTCGCGATCGGCGTGCTGCCGATCCGCACCGACCTCGCCCGCGACCTGGTCGGCCGCCGTCCCACCGCGATCCGCGGGAACGCGTCGGAGATCCTTGCGCTGGCGGGTCTCAGCGCCGGCGGGCGCGGCGTCGACGCGACCGACACGACGGATGCCGCGGCCGAGGCGGCACGTCTCCTGGCGCGCGAGCACGGCAGCGTGGTCGCCGTCTCGGGGCCGGTGGATCTGCTCACCGACGGCGAGACCGAGGTGCGGATCGCGAACGGCACCTCACTGCTCACCAGGGTCACCGGCGGCGGCTGTGCGCTCGGCGCCGTCATGGCCGCGTTCCTCGGCGCCGCACGCGGCACTGGCATCCCGGCGCTGCACGCGGTGGCTGCAGCATCCTTCGTCTACGAGATCGCCGCCGAGCGCGCGGCCGCCGCGTCGGACGGCCCCGGCAGCTTCGCCGTAGCGCTGCTCGATGCGCTCGCCGTGATCTCGTCCGATGATCTCGACGACGCTCGCGTCGAGATCGCCGCGCCGGAGGTCGTCCGATGAGTCTCGACCTCTCGCTCTACCTCGTCACCGATACCGCGCTGAGCGGCCCGCGTGGTGTCGCGGCGGTCGTCGTCGAGGCCGTGGCCGGCGGCGCGCGCATCGTGCAGCTGCGCGACAAGGACGCCACCGACGCCGAGATCGTCGACCAGCTCGTCGAGCTGTCGGATGTGATCTCCGGCCGCGCGCTGCTCGTCGTCGACGACCGACTCGACGCCGCCCTGGAGGCGCGACGCCGCGGTGCCCGCGTGGACGGTGTGCACCTCGGCCAGTCGGATGCCTCCGTGCTCGACGCCCGTGCCGCGCTCGGCCCTGACGCGATCGTCGGCCTCACCGCCAACACCGCCGCGCACTTCGATGCGGTGCGCGCCCTGCCTGCCGGCACCGTCGACTACCTGGGTGTCGGCGTGGTGCATCCGACCACCACCAAGCCGAACCATCCGCCCGCTCTGGGCGTCACCGGGTTCGCAGCCCTCGCCGCGCAGAGTCCGCTGCCCTGCGTCGCGATCGGGGGGATCGGCATGGACGATGTCGCCCCGTTGCGCGCTGCCGGCGCCGTGGGCGTCGCGGTGGTCTCGGCGATCTGCGCCGCGGCGGACCCGCGCGCGGCGACGCGTGCGTTCCTGCGCGCATGGCACGGCGACCGTCCGCCGCGGGTGCTGAGCATCGCAGGGAGCGACCCGTCCGGCGGAGCGGGCATCCAGGCCGACCTCAAATCAATCGCCGCGAACGGCGGCTACGGCATGGCGGCGATCACCGCGTTGACCGCGCAGAACACGCAGGGCGTGCGCGGAGTTCACGTGCCGCCGGCCGAGTTCCTGCGCGACCAGCTGGATGCGCTCGCCGACGATGTGGACGTCGACGCGGTCAAGATCGGGATGCCGGCGAGCGCGGAGATCATTCGCACCGTGGGGGACTGGCTCGACACGGTCCGGCCGGAGACCGTGGTGCTGGATCCGGTGATGGTCGCCACCAGCGGGGACCGGCTGCTCGACGCCGAGGCCGAGGACGCGCTCCGCGTGCTGCTGCCGCTCGCCGACGTCGTCACGCCGAATCTGCCCGAGCTGGCCGTGCTCGCAGGCGAGCCGCCGGCCGCAGACTGGGATGCCGCCCAGGAGCAGGCGCGCAGGCTCTCGGAGCGCCACGGCGTGCTGGTGCTCGTCAAGGGAGGACATCTCGACTCTGCCGAGGCTCCGGATGCGCTGGTCGGCCCCGACGGTGCGCTCGCCGCGTTCACCGATCCGCGGATCCGCACCGAGAACACCCACGGCACCGGATGCTCGCTCTCCTCGGCCCTGGCCACTCGCCGCGCCGCCGGGGCGGACTGGCCCACGGCGGTCGCCGAGTCGCGGGCCTGGCTGCGCGAGTCGATCGCCGCAGGCTCCGCTCTCGACCTCGGCCGCGGCAAGGGACCGGTGTCGCACTTCGCCGGCCTGTGGGCGCGCGGCGGGCTGGACACCGAGCCGACCGCGGAGCAGATCGGGCGGGAGTGGTGGCAGCGGATCACCGGCATCCGCCGGGGCATCGACGAACTGCCGTTCATCCGCGCTCTCGCCGACGGCACCCTGCCGCGGGACGCGTTCGTGTTCTATCTCGCGCAGGACGCCCTGTACCTGCGCGAGTACGCACGCGTCCTGGCGGCCGCCGCCTCGCTGGCGCCGACCTCGGCAGAGCAGGCGTTCTGGGCGCAGGGCGCGCAGGGTGCGATCGCCGGTGAGCTGGAGCTGCACGCGTCCTGGCTGACGCCGCAGGGCATCGGCGAGGAGACCTTCAACGCCGAGGCGGGGCCGGTCACCATCGCCTACCTCGACCATCTCCGCGCCGTCGCGTTCGGCGGCGACTACGCCGAGCTCGTCGCGGCGGTGCTGCCCTGCTACTGGCTGTACGCCGACCTGGGCGAGCGGCTGGGGGCGGGCGACTTCGGCGCCTACGCACTCGACCCTGCGCATCCGTACGCATCCTGGCTCGCGACCTACGCCGATCCCGCGTTCGCGGAGGCGAACCGGCGCGCGATCGAGATCGTCACTGCTGCTGCGGTGGGTGCCTCACCGGCGAAGCGCGCCCGCATGTACGCGGCGTTCGAGCGCGCGTCGCAGCTCGAGCTGGACTTCTTCGCCGCACCGATGCCGGAGGCTGCACCGGTCGTGTGACGCCGGGGATTTGCACATGCCGCGACGAGAGCGATATCGTCGCGGCATGTCCTCGGCCGCACTCGTTCCCGCCTCGCGGTTCCTGAGCGAGCGCGCCGAGAAGGGCGTTCTGAGCGCTGCTCCTGTGCGCCGACGCCGTGGCGGCCGCCGAGTCTAGGCGACCCCGCGCTCCTGTCCTGCGTTCGGATGGGGAGAGTGCCGGTGTCGCCGCCCCGGTCCCGCTCATCTCCGACCGTTAAGGTAGATCCATGACGTTTTCCGTCGCCGTCTCCGGCGCTTCCGGCTATGCGGGCGGCGAGATACTGCGCCTTCTCGCCGCGCATCCCGACATCGAGATCCGCACCGTCACCGCCCACTCCAACGCCGGCCAGCCACTCGTGCAGCACCAGCCGCACCTGCGCTCGCTCGCACACCTGACGCTGCAGGACACCACGCCGGAGATCCTCTCCGGACACGACATCGTCTTCCTCGCACTGCCGCACGGCCAGTCCGGGCAGTACACCGACGCGCTCGGCGACACTCCGCTCGTCATCGACGCGGGCGCCGACCATCGGCTCACGTCGCAGGATGCCTGGGACTCCTTCTACGGCGGCGGGTTCCACGAGCCGTGGACCTACGGGGTCCCGGAACTCACAGTGGACGGGGTGAAGCAGAGGGAATACCTGCGCGGAGCCACCCGCATCGCCGCACCCGGCTGCAACGCCTCGACCGTGAGCCTCAGCCTCGCTCCCGGCGTCGCCGCGGGCGTCATCGATCCGGGTGACATCGTCTCGGTGCTCGCGGTCGGCCCCTCCGGGGCGGGCAAGAGCCTCAAGCCCCACCTGCTCGGCAGCGAGCTGCTCGGCACCGCCAACCCCTACGCGGTCGGCGGCACGCACCGGCACATCCCCGAGATCCGTCAGGCGCTCGCCGCAGCCGGCGGGGTCGCCGGGGACGGCATCCGCATCTCCTTCACCCCTGTCCTCGTGCCGATGGCACGCGGCATCCTCGCGACGTCGACAGCGCCGATCGCGCCGGGCGCGACCGACGCCGACATCCGTGACGCGTGGCAGCAGGCCTACGGCGACGAGAAGTTCGTGCAGCTGCTGCCCGAAGGGCATTTCCCTCGCACCGCCGACGTGCTCGGCGCCAACACCGCGCTGATCGGCCTCGCGATCGATCGCGCGGCGAACCGCGTGACGGTGGTCACCGCGGTCGACAACCTCGTCAAGGGCACCGCCGGCGCTGCCGTCCAGTCCATGAACCTCGCGCTCGGCCTCCCCGAGGACCGCGCCCTCACCGTGAACGGAGTCGCACCGTGACCGTCACCGCCCCCCAGGGATTCGAGGCGGCCGGTGTCGCCACCGGCCTGAAGTCGACCGGCAAGCCGGATGTCGCCGTGGTCGTGAACCGCGGTCCTCGCAAGGTCGGCACCGCCGTGTTCACCAGCAACCGCGCCAAGGCCAACCCGATCCTGTGGTCGCAGCAGGTCGTGGCCGACAAGGTCGTCGAAGCCGTCGTGCTCAACTCCGGTGGGGCAAACTGCTTCACCGGTGAGTTCGGCTTCCAGACCAGCCACCTCACCGCCGAGAAGGCCGCCGAACTGCTCGGCGTCAGCGCCGGCGACGTCGTGGTCTGCTCCACCGGCCTGATCGGCACCGGCGACGAGGTGTTCCGGGGCAAGGTGCTCGACGGCGTCGAGCGCGGCATCGCCGGGCTGTCCGCCGACGGCGGCCAGTCCGCCGCCGAGGCGATCATGACCACCGACACCGTCTCGAAGACCGTGGTGGTCACCGGCGACGGCTGGACGATCGGCGGCATGGCCAAGGGCGCAGGCATGCTCGCGCCTGGTCTGGCCACGATGCTCGTCGTGATCACCACCGACGCCGATCTCGAGGCGCATGAGGCTGATGCGGCTCTGCGCCGCGCGACCGGCACCACGTTCGACCGGCTCGACTCGGACGGCTGCATGTCGACGAACGATCAGGTCACCCTGCTCGCCAACGGCGCCAGCGGAGTGAAGCCCGACCTCGATGCCTTCGATGCGGCACTCGCCGACCTGTGCGGGCAGCTCGCGAAGAAGCTGCAGCAGGATGCCGAGGGCGCGAGCCACGACATCACCATCGAGGTCCGCGGTGCGACATCCGTCGCCGACGCCGTCGAGGTGGGGCGCTCGGTGGCGCGCAACAACCTCTTCAAGGCGGCGATCTTCGGCAACGACCCGAACTGGGGCCGCGTGCTCGCGGCGATCGGCACCACGAGTGCCGAGTTCGACCCGTACGACACCGACGTCTTCATGAACGGCGTGCGGGTCTGCACCGCAGGAGGCCCCGACCGCCCGCGTGAGGAGGTCGACCTGACCTCGCGCGCGACCGACCTCATCATCGACCTGAAGGTCGGCGACGAGACGGCCACGATCCTCACCAACGACCTCACCCACGACTACGTGCACGAGAACAGCGCCTACTCCTCATGACAGATCTGCAGGACACCCCGCCCGACGTGGCCGCCGAGAAGGCCGCCACGCTCATCGAGTCGCTGCCGTGGCTGAAGAAGTTCCGCGACCAGATCGTCGTCGTCAAGTACGGCGGCAACGCCATGGTCAGCGATGAGCTGCAGGACGCCTTCGCCCAGGACATCGCCTACCTGCGCTACGTCGGAGTACAGCCCGTGGTCGTGCACGGCGGCGGCCCGCAGATCTCCACCATGCTCGACCGGCTCGACATCCCCAGCGAGTTCAAGGGCGGCTACCGGGTCACCAACACCGAGGCGATCAGCGTGGTGCGGATGGTGCTCACCGGGCAGGTCAACCCCCAGCTGGTCGGCAAGATCAACTCGCACGGGCCGATCGCGACCGGCCTCAGCGGTGAGGACGCCGGACTGTTCGGAGGCCGCCGCCGTGGCGTCATGATCGACGGCGAGGAGGTCGATCTCGGTCGCGTCGGCGACGTCGTGCAGGTCGACCCGACGCCCGTGCTCGACCACCTCGCGGCCGGTCGCATTCCCGTGGTCTCCTCGATCGCGCCCGACCTCGACCACCCGGGACAGTCGCTGAACGTGAACGCGGATGCCGCGGCATCCGCGCTCGCTGTGGCGCTGGGAGCTCGCAAGCTGGTGATCCTCACCGATGTCGCGGGACTCTACGCCGACTGGCCGAACCGCGATTCGCTGGTGTCGCACCTGACCGCCGAGGCACTCACCGAGATGCTCCCGCGCTTGGAGTCAGGCATGATCCCGAAGATGCGCGCCTGCCTCGACGCCGTCGAGGGCGGGGTCGACGCCGCGGCGATCATCGACGGACGGGTGCCGCATTCGGTGCTCGTCGAACTGTTCACGAGTAAGGGAATCGGAACGGAAGTGGCCCTGGCATGAGCGACTGGCAGAACGACGCATCCCGCGATCTGATGGGCCTCGGAGGGCGGCTCGCGCTGCTCACCCGCGGCGAGGGATCGCACGTGTGGGATGCCGACGGCACCCGCTATCTCGACTTCCTCGGCGGCATCGCGGTGAACTGCCTCGGACACGCGCATCCGGTGTTCGTCGAGGCCGTGTCGGAGCAGGCGGCGACCCTCGCGCATGTCTCGAACTACTTCGCCTCGTACCCGCAGCTCGAGCTCGCGGCGCGACTGAAGCGCCTCGCGGGCACGGGGGAGCAGGGCCGGGTGTTCCTCACGAACTCCGGTACAGAGGCCAACGAGACGGCGATCAAGCTCGCCCGTCTGCACGGGAACAAGACGGGGCGCACGACGATCCTGGTGCTCGACGGCGCATTCCATGGCCGCACCATGGGTGCGCTGTCGCTGACGCCGAAGGGGATCTACCGCGACCCGTTCCAGCCGGCCGTGCCGGACATCCGCACGGTGCAGCACTCCATCGAGAGCCTCGAGGCGGCTTTCGACGACAGCGTGGCCGCGATCTTCATCGAGCCGATCCAGGGCGAGGCCGGCGTCATCGAGCTGCCGGACGGCTTCCTGCAGCGGGCTCGAGAGCTGGCCACTCAGCACGACGCGCTGCTGATCCTCGACGAGGTGCAGACCGGGTCCGGCCGCACCGGCGCGTGGTTCGCGTTCCAGCGATTCGGGATCACCCCGGACGCCATCACGCTGGCCAAGAGCATCGGGGGAGGGTTCCCGCTCGGGGCGCTCATCACCTTCGGTGCCGCGAGCGACCTGTTCTACCCCGGGACGCACAACTCGACCTTCGGGGGCAACCCGCTGGCATCCGCCGTCGCCAACGCGGTGCTCGGCCACATCGAGGACGAGGATCTGCTCTCGAACGTGAACGCGCGCGGCGCCGAGCTGCGCGCCGCCGTCTCGCGCCTGCCCCTCGTCACCGGCACCCGCGGCGCCGGCCTGCTGATCGGCATCACCCTGTCGCATCCGGTCGCCGCCGCGGTGCGCGAGGCGGCGCAGGAGCGCGGTCTCATCATCAACGCCCCCATCGAGGACGCGATCCGCATCGCCCCCGCCTACACGATCGGCGATGCCGAGGTGGCGGAGTTCCTCGACCTGTTCGGCCAGGCGCTCGCCGCCGTGGCATCCACTCTCACCCCTACGGAGACCCCCGCATGACCCGCCACCTGCTGCGCGACGACGACCTGACCCCTGCCGAGCAGGCCGAGATCCTCGATCTCGCGCTCGAACTGAAGAAGGATCGCTGGGCGAACAAGGCGCTGGCCGGCCCGCAGACCGTCGCGGTGATCTTCGACAAGTCGTCCACCCGCACCCGCGTGTCGTTCGCGGTCGGCATCGCGGATCTCGGCGGCTCTCCGCTGATCATCTCGACCGCGAACAGTCAGCTCGGCGGCAAGGAGACACCCTCCGACACCGCTCGCGTGCTGGAGCGGCAGGTCGCCGCGATCGTGTGGCGCACCTACGCCCAGTCCGGCCTCGAGGAGATGGCCCGCGGCACTCGCGTACCGGTGATCAACGCGCTCTCCGACGACTTCCATCCCTGTCAGCTGCTGGCGGACCTGCTCACGATCCGTGAGCACAAGGGCGAACTCGCCGGGCTCACGCTGACGTTCTTCGGCGACGCCCGCAGCAACATGGCGCACTCCTACCTGCTGGCCGGCGTCACCGCCGGGATGCATGTGCGGATGGCCTCACCCGAGGCCTACGCGCCGCGTGCCGACGTGGTCGTCGACGCCGAGCGCCGCGCCGCCGAGACGGGCGGTTCGGTCACTCTGCTGGAGGACCCCCGCGAGGCGGCCCTCGGTGCCGACGTGATCGTCACCGACACGTGGGTCTCGATGGGCAAGGAGGAGGAGAAGAAGCAGCGCCTGCGCGACCTCGGCGGGTTCAAGGTGACCTCCGAGATCATGAGCCTGGCCGACCCCGAGTCGATCTTCATCCACTGCCTGCCCGCCGACCGCGGCTACGAGGTCGACTCCGAGGTCATCGACGGCCCGCAGAGCGTGGTCTGGGACGAGGCCGAGAACCGCCTGCATGCGCAGAAGGCGCTGCTGGTGTGGCTGCTCGACAAGCAGAAGGATGCAGCATGAGTGAGGCGCACGGCACCAACGAGGGCGCGCTCTGGGGCGCCCGCTTCGCCGGCGGACCGTCGCCCGAGCTCGCCGAGCTCAGCCGATCCACTCACTTCGACTGGATCCTCGCGTCGTACGACATCGCCGGTTCGCACGCGCACGCCACCGCGCTCGAGGCGGCGGGGTACCTCGAGGCCGATGAGGCCGCGCGGATGCATGAGGGCCTGGACGCACTGGCCGCGAAGATCGCGGACGGCACTCTGCTGCCCGATCCGGGTGACGAGGACGTGCACGGTGCGCTCGAGAAGGCGCTCATCGCCGAGGTCGGGGCCGAGCTGGGCGGGCGTCTCCGGGCCGGGCGCAGCCGCAACGATCAGATCGCGACACTGGTGCGGATGTATCTCATCGACCACGCGAGGGTGATCGCTCGCGATCTGCTGCGCGTCATCGACGCGCTGGTGGCGCAGGCCGAGGCGCACCCCGACGCGATCCTGCCCGGTCGCACGCACCTTCAGCACGCGCAGCCGGTGCTGCTCGCGCACCACCTGCAGGCGCACGCCTGGCCGCTCGTGCGCGAACTGGAGCGCCTGGTCGACTGGCGCCGTCGCGCCGGCGTCTCGCCGTACGGCGGCGGCGCGCTGGCCGGCTCCACGCTCGGACTCGACCCGGCGCTGGTGGCCCGTGAGCTGGGTCTCGACCGTCCGGCGGAGAACTCTCTGGACGGCACCGCGGCTCGCGACGTGGTCGCGGAGTTCGCGTTCGTGACGGCGATGACCGGCATCGACCTGTCTCGTCTGTCCGAGGAGATCATCCTCTGGAACACTCGCGAGTTCGGCTTCGTCACTCTCGACGACTCGTACTCGACCGGGTCGAGCATCATGCCGCAGAAGAAGAACCCCGACATCGCCGAGCTCGCGCGCGGGAAGTCGGGTCGTCTGATCGGCAACCTGACCGGGCTGCTCGCGACCCTCAAGGGCCTGCCTCTCGCGTACAACCGGGATCTGCAGGAGGACAAGGAGCCGGTGTTCGACTCCGTCGCCACACTCGAGGTCGTGCTGCCGGCGTTCGCGGGCATGATCGCGACGCTGCGGTTCGACACGGCGCGCATGGCCGAGCTGGCGCCGCAGGGCTTCTCGCTCGCGACGGATGTCGCGGAGTGGCTGGTCAAGCGCCGCGTTCCGTTCCGTGACGCCCACGAGATCTCCGGCGCGCTGGTGCGCGCCTGCGAGCAGCGAGGGATCGGCCTTGAGGATGCTTCGGATGAGCTGTTGATCTCGGTGTCGGAGCACCTGACGCCCGAGGTGCGGGAGGTGCTCTCGATCGAGGGGTCCGTGGCATCCCGTTCGGGTGCCGGCGGCACCGCGCCGGTTCGTGTGGCCGAGCAGCGTGCGGAGTTGATCGCGCGCACTCAGGAGGCCGCGCACGCGCTCGGGCTCTGACGAGGCGCATGCCCAATACGCGCATGTCTTTGGTAAATAACCAGAACACGCATATTTAGAGAATATTCGTGTTACGGTTGTGCCATGGTCATCGCCGTGATCGCAGACATCGTCGGTTCGCGCCGACTGCAGGATCGAGCCGCCGCTCAGCAGCAGCTCGACGGCACCATCGCCCGCATCGAGAGCCGGCATCCGCTCGCCTTGCGGCCGCTCCGGCCCACGGTCGGCGACGAGCAGCAGGGCGTGTATGCCCGCCTTGATGACGCCCTGATCTCGCTGCTGCTGGTGCAGCTCGCGCTGCCCGAGGGGCTGGAGTTCCGGTTCGGCCTCGGCATCGGCGAGGTGCACGACGTCTCCTCGGCGCACACCGAGCTCTCCGACGGCACCGCCTGGTACGCCGCCCGTGACGCGATCGAATCCGTGCACGAGCGGCAGCGCGGCATGCCGGGCATCCGCACCTGGATTGTCGGCGCTCCACGCCAGGATGAGGTCATGCCCTCCTCAATCGCCGCATCCAACGCGTATCTGCTGCTGCGCGACGAGACCGTCTCGCGCATGAGCGGGCGGGAGCGACGCCTGACCCTGGGCAGGCTGGAGGGGCTGTCCCAGCGGGAGCTCGCCGCGCAGGAGGGCGTGACGCAGCCCAGCGTGTCCAAGGCGCTGCGCGCGTCCGGCGCGAACGTTCTCATCGCAGGGGTCGAGCAGCTGCAGGGCGCGAGCGCATGATCCTCGCAGGCCTGCTGCTGTTCGCGATCGGTGCCGTCGACATGGTGCGGCAGTTCGTCCCGGCCTCCCGGCGCTGGATCGGTTACGCCGTCTCGGCGATCGTCCTGATCCTCATCGGCTCGTTCTGCGACGCCGCAGGATACATGATCGCCGCGGCTGCCGGTGCCGCAGCCTGGCTGCTCAGCATGCCCGACCGTCCGGATCGACGGCAGGGCTTCTGGCCCGCTGTGGTGCTGGCGGTGGCCTCCGTCGCCTCGGTCGTCGTGCTCGGTGACCGAGCGCCGGCCGGATGGCTGGAGTCGCCCTTCGGCCGAGTCTCGCCCGACCTCGCCGTGCTGGCGATGGGTGTCGTCGTGTTCCTGCTGGAGTCCGGCAATGTGGTGGTGCGCGCCGCGCTGGCGGGGGAGCACACCTGGAAGCCGACCGCGACGGAGGGCGGTTTCAAGGGCGGCCGGCTGATCGGCCCGCTGGAGCGTGTGCTCGCGTTCCTGCTCATGCTCGTGCCCGCATACTCGCTGCTGGCTGCGCTGCTCGCGGCGAAGGGCATCGTGCGCTTCCCGGAGATCTCAAAGGACGGCGAGACCGGCGCGCGCGCGGAGTACTTCCTGGTGGGAAGCCTGGTCAGCTGGGCGATGGCCCTCGGCGGCGCGCTGCTGGTGTGGTGGGCGGCGAATCTCTGAAGTAACGCGCTGATACTCTTGAGCGCGTGTCTGAAACCGCTCTGACGACAGCGCCGGTGGCGCTCGATCCCACGTTCGAGAACGTGTGGGACGAGCTGCTGTGGCGCGGACTCGTCCACGTGTCCACCGACCAGGAAGCGCTGCGCGCGCTGCTCGCCGGGGACCCGATCACGTATTACTGCGGTTTCGATCCCACGGCTCCGAGCCTGCACCTGGGCAACCTCGTGCAGCTGTTGCTGCTGCGTCGCATCCAGCTCGCCGGGCACAAGCCGCTCGGCCTGGTCGGCGGATCGACCGGCCTGATCGGCGATCCGCGTCCGACGGCGGAGCGCACGCTGAACACCCGCGAGACCGTCGAGGAGTGGGTGGGCCGGCTGCGCGCCCAGGTCGAGCGCTTCCTCAGCTTCGAGGGCGAGAACTCCGCCCGGATCGTGAACAACCTCGACTGGACCGCGCCGATGTCGGCGATCGACTTCCTGCGTGAGATCGGCAAGCACTACCGCGTCGGCACCATGCTGAAGAAGGACGCCGTCGCCGCGCGCCTGAACTCCGATGCCGGCATCAGCTACACCGAGTTCAGCTACCAGATCCTGCAGGGCATGGACTTCCTCGAGCTGTACCGGCAGTACGACTGCGTGCTGCAGACCGGCGGCAGCGACCAGTGGGGCAACCTCACCAGCGGAACCGATCTGATCCACCGCGTCGAGGGCGCCTCCGCGCACGCGATCGGCACGCCGCTGATCACGAACAGCGACGGCACCAAGTTCGGCAAGAGCGAGGGCAACGCGATCTGGCTGGACGCCGACATGTGCAGCCCGTACCGGATGTACCAGTTCTGGCTGGGCACGGCCGACGCCGACGTGATCGAGCGGTTGAAGATCTTCACGTTCCTCACCCGCGCCGAGATCGACGAATATGCGCAGCTCGTCGAGACCGAGCCGTTCCGCCGCGCGGCGCAGAAGCGTCTCGCCCTCGAGGTGGTCGCGACCGTGCACGGGCCGGATGCCACGGCTGCCGTCATCGCAGCATCCGAGGCGCTGTTCGGCCAGGGCGACCTGACCGCATTGGATGCCGCGACGCTGCGCACGGCGCTGGACGAGCTGCCGAACGCGACGGCGGATGCCGGCACGTCGGTGCTCGATGCGCTGGTGTCGACCGGGCTCGTGTCGAGCGCGTCGGAGGCGCGCCGTGCGATCTCGCAGGGCGGCGTCTCGATCGACGGTCAGCGGGTCGAGGACGTCGATGCGACGGTGCCGTTCGCGCTGCCCGGCGGTGTCTCCGTGCTGCGCCGTGGCAAGAAGACCCTCGCCGGGGTGTTCCCGGGCTGACTTCCAGGAGCTGCGCCGGGGTCGTTGGTAGCTTCGTCCAGTGCCCTTCACTCCGAGTCATGCCATCGTCGCGCTGCCGTTCGTGCGAACACCGCTGGTGCCGGCGGCGATCGCGATCGGAGCGATGACCCCGGACCTGCCGCTGTTCCTCCGGGCGTTCGGGCCCGATTACAAGTTCCTGCATGCGGTGCCGAACCTGCTCTGGACGAGCCTGATCGCGGCTCTTCTGCTGCTGATCTGGCGAGTTGTGCTGCGCCCGGCATCCGTCGAGCTGGTCCCCGCGACGGTCGCCGCGCGCCTGCCCGGTGAGTGGCGGACGAGGGGAGCCGATGCTGCCCGCCGGACGTTCTGGCGCGACGGGGAGCCCTGGTATCCGCTGCTCCTGCTGGTGTCGCTCATGATCGGCGTGGCATCGCACATCCTGTGGGACTCGTTCACGCATGAGGGGCGCTGGGGCGTGCAGCTGTTCCCGATCCTCGACGAGACGTGGGGCGGCATCCTCGGCTACAAGTGGCTGCAGTACGGGTCGGGGCTGATCGGTGTGATCGTGCTGGCGGTGTACGCCGTGCTGTGGCTGCGTCGCCGCCCGGTCGGCGCCGCCGAGCAGTCCGTGCCGCGATGGGTGCCGCTGGTATGGATCGTCGCGCTTCCGGTGCTTCTGATCCTCGCGGTCGCCGTAGGCTTCGCGGCCTGGGGGCCGTTCACGGCGGATTTCACGCCCGCGCACCTCGCGTACCGCACCCTTCCGCCCGTGTGCGGGCTGTGGGGTGTTGCGACGCTCGCGCTGTGCGCGGCCATCGTCATCCGGATTCCGGCGAAGGCCGCATCCGGAACCCGGTGACGTCCGTTCACCAGGTCGCTTCGTCCCCGCCCCAGGGCCGCGGTGCGGCGAACGGATGTCCGGGCAGCGCGGAGCGCACTGTCCGGACGAGGTGATCGCCGACACGGAACTCCTCGGTGTGCATGGTCGGATCGTCGGTGGTCTCCGGTCCGGGTGCGTCCGCGCGCGGCATCCCGAGCAGCTCGGCGGCGACGCGTCGCAGAGATGTGCGCACGAGCAGGGTGCGGCCGGTGCGCCGGCGCAGCGCGCGGCAGATTCCGGCCGCGAGCAGATAGCCGGCGGAGTGGTCGAGGGCCTGGGCCGGAAGAGTGCCGGGCGTCATGCCATCGGCCGACTCGATCATCGCGATGCCGGATTCGGCCTGCACGAGGCTGTCGAATCCGCGGCGCTCAGGCTGCTCGGACCCCCAAGCGCTGAGCTGCGCGATCACGACCCCCGGATTCCGCTCGGCGACGGCCGCGGGCGAGAGCGCGAGACGAGCGAGGCCGGCGGGCCGGTAGCCCAGCACGATAACATCTGCTGCGGCGAGTAGCTCGGCGAAGCGCTCGGTCCGGGCATCCAGCAGTGCCGAGCGCTTGCCGTGTCCGCTGTCGAGGTGCTGCCACTCCGGCTCCGCCAGGTGCGAGGGATCGATGCGCAGCACGTCCGCACCCAGTGCGGCGAGCGTGCGCGTGCACACCGGCCCCGCGATCACGCGGGTCAGATCGAGAACCCGGATGCCTGTGAGTGGTCCTGTCACGAGGGAGCGGCGAACGGAGGCGGGCCCGAGTTCGAGAGTCTCGACCAGAGGGCTGATGCGCAGTTCGGCATCGCGGTCTGGATTCTCATGGGCGACGGGGACGGCGAGACCTCCGGCGTCGGTGATGCGAGCGACGAGGGAGTCGGTGGCGTCGGCGGCGAACGCGGAGGGTGCATCTGATGCGTCATCCATGCCGAGCGCGCTGAGGAGCGCGACAGCGTGGTGCGGGTAGTTCGCATGCGTGCGCACCCATCCGTCGCGCGTGCGCCAGAAGCCGGACAGTGGAGCCCAGACGTCGGCAGCGGCGCCATCGATCCGCAGGACTGCCGCGCTGCGATAGGCCGCCGCGATCCTGTCGGGGGCTGGGGCGAGGGTGTCGCCGGCCGCGAGGACCGCGGACACGACGGCCGCCCAGGCCAGGTCCCCCGTCGCGAGCCGGGAGGGCAGGGGCACGGGATAAGGGGGAGCGGCGAGCTCCTCGGGCAGGACGCCTTCGATGTCGAGCTCCGCACAGATCCGCTCCAGCACAGTGGTCATGTGGCAACGCTACGCCGGAGGCAGTGCACGACACGCCCGAGATCTGGCCGCGATTTGCCCGATCCTCGGGATCCGCGTAAGTTATTACCTGTTCGCCCCAAGCGGTTGAGCGAAAGGCCGGAAGGCCCAGCTCCCCACCAAGCGG
>NZ_JBHVJW010000008.1:0-61100 GCF_042798735.1 Microbacterium sp. NPDC057741
CTTTGATCCAAAGGAATCTCCCCCAGCCGAAGCCGAGGCGAGGTTATTTGGCATTTGACAAGTGCACGCTGTTGAGTTCTCAAGGATCGGACGCACCCACACACCCACCAGAACCTGGAGGAGACGCGCAGGGCAACTTCACTATCTTATCCATCTCGCCCGATCTGTCAAACCGACGGATCGAAGGAGGAGGAAGCATGTCCGCCGCTTGGTGGGGAGCTGGGCCTTCCGGCCTTTCGCTCAACCGCTTGGGGCGAACAGGTAATAACTTACGCGGATCCCGAGGATCGGGCAAATCGACTCCGACGCTCTGGCGTGTCGCGCGCTGCTCCCCCGGATCGACGCGGGTCAGGCGCCGGTGTAGCCGGCGATGAACCCCTGCGCGAAGAACACCCCCGCAGCGAGCGTGCCGATCACGCTGATCGCAATACCCGCGATGCCGGCCCACCGCGGTCGGCGGAACACCGCGACGATCGACAGGACGAAACCGACCACCAGGACCAGTCCGCCGAGCAGCTCGGGGAGGATCCACGGTGTGCAGATCCCGACCGTTCCGATCACCGCCAGCGCAGTCCCCACGAACCCGATGGCGCTGCGACGTGGCTCTGTCGTCGCACTGGTGGTGATCTGCTCGGCCTCGCCGCCGATGGGCGCGTCACTCGACATGCCACGATCCTCGCAAAGATCACGGCCGATGCCCACCGCTCTCGCGGCACGGCGTGGACAGAGACGCGAAAAGCCCCGGCGATTGCCGGGGCTTTTCGATCTGGTGGACCCAGGGGGATTCGAACCCCCGACCTCTTCATTGCGAACGAAGCGCGCTACCAACTGCGCCATGGGCCCGAGGACTCAGCAACACTATCACGTGTTCAACCGGCCGCACGCCGCTCGAGCAGCTGACGCACGTGCGCCTCGATCTCGGCGTCGTCGACGAAACCCATCCGCGCGTAGGGTGAGGCGCTCTCGGCAGCGGGCAGGCTCACCGGCTCGGGCGGGGCGATCTCTTCGGCGCGTCGGCGGAGTTCTTCCCGCCGCGCCGCGCGCCGCAGCTCTTGCTGAGCTTCCAGTTGGGCCTGCGCCACCTGCGTGCGTGAGCCGGCGACCTGTGCCATCGACTGCGGCACCGGCCTGGGCGTCCAGGTCGCTGCGCCCTGGTCGTGCAGGGGCGGGGACACACGGACATCCGCGACCTCGGGCGTCACGACCCGTCGGTGGACTCGTGCGGCGACGCGACCCATCTGCACCAGCACGACGATGCCGGTGAGCATGGTCACTCCCCCCGCGATCAGCCACCCGAAGCCTCCAGTCGCCACCAGCTGCCATGCGCCGATACCGCTCATGCCGATTCCGAGCAGCAGGACGCCCAGCGCCACCTGGCGCGTCCGGCGGCGAGCACGCGCCTGTCGCAGCACAGGATCGTTGCGGGTCGCGGCGAGCTCCTCGCGCAGTCTGGCGAGCTCCACGTTCTCCCGCTCGTTCTGCACCCGCTTGGCCAGCCTCTGCTGCGCCAGAGCGGTGCGGGCGTTCAGCTCGAGACGCACCTCCTCGGGCGTCTCGCTGGTCTCGGCGAGCACTCTGAGGGCCTGATTCAGCCGCACTGCGTTCCGCTCGGCGGCGTTGTACTGATAGCGGCCGCGCCAGCTGGGCAGCAGGTAGAGCATCCACAGCAGCGCGGCTACGAGGACGATCACTCCCCCACTCAGAACCGGCCCGTTCATAGCTCAACGGTAAGCGACCGCGTCGGCGTGCCGTGCGCAGCGCCTCGCGTGTCGCCTCAGCCGGGAATCGGACCGGGCGAGGAATCCCGTCCGGGTGCGTTCGGGAGCGGGGGCACCGCCCCGGCATCCTTCGGCACCCCGCCCTGCAGCCACCGGGCCAGCACGCCCTGCGGGACGTCCTCCGACGTGAGTGCGAACGCGTGGTGGTCGCGCCAGTCGCCGTCGATGTGGATGTAGCGGCGGCGCAGCCCCTCATACCGGAACCCGAGCTTCTGCACGACCCGCAGGCTGGCGCGATTCTCAGGCCGGATGCAGATCTCCATGCGGTGCAGTCCGAACTGCGTGAAACAGGCGTCGGTGGCGAGGGCGACCGCGGTGGGAGTGACTCCCTTGCCCGCGAAGCGCTCGCTGACCCAGTACCCGATGGTCGCCGAGCACAGCGACCCCCGGGCGATGCCCCACACGTTGAGCTGCCCGGCGATCTCGCCGTCGTATTCCATGACGAACGGGTAGCCCGCACCGTCGCGGTACTGCTGCAGCAGCCGGCGGATGCCGACGCGCATATCGAAGGTGGGGACACCACCGGGGATGGTCGCCTCCCAGGGCTGCAGCCAGGAGCGGTTCGCGAGCAGCTCGTGCTGCAGGATGCGGGCGTCACGGGAGCGCACCAGGCGCAGCCCGATCGGGCCGTGCTGCAGGGGTGCCGGGGTGTCGAAGGGCATGGCCGTCTGCGCGATCGCCTAGAGGCGCTCCGCGAACTCCTTCAACCAGGGTCGCAGCTCGGGCCCCAGGTCGTCGCGGTCGGAGGCGAGCTGGACGATCGCCTTGATGTAGTCGACCCGATCGCCGGTGTCGTAGCGGCGACCGCGGAAGATCACGCCCACGACGCCCGGACCGCCGGGCGTGGTCGCGAGCTCCTGCAGCGCATCCGTGAGCTGTATCTCGCCGCCCTTGCCCGGCGGCGTGTGCTCCAGGACCTCGAACACGGATGCCGGCAGCACGTACCGCCCGATCACGGCGAGATTCGACGGGGCATCCTCTGGCGCCGGCTTCTCGACGAGCCCTGTGACGCGCACGACGCCGTCGTCGCCGGTTGGCTCGACGGCCGCCGCCCCGTACATCTGGATGCTGGCGGGGTCGACCTCCATGAGCGCGATGACGGCGGCACCGGTGCGCTCGTGCGCGGCGATCATGTTCACCAGCAGCGGGTCGCGCTCGTCGATCAGATCGTCGCCCAGCAGCACGGCGAACGAGCTGTCTCCGACATGGGTGCGGGCGCGCAGCACCGCGTGGCCGAGGCCCTTCGGCTCGCCCTGACGGACGAAGTGGATGTCGGCGATGTCGCTCGACGCCACCACGCGCTCGAGACGACCGGTGTCGCCCTTCTCCATGAGCTTCACCTCGAGCTCCGGCACGGAGTCGAAGTGGTTCGAGATGGCGTTCTTGTTGCGTCCGATGATGACGAGGACATCGTCGATGCCGGCGTTCGCCGCCTCTTCGACCACGTACTGGATCGCCGGTTTGTCGACGACGGGCAGCATCTCCTTGGGCATCGCCTTGGTGGCGGGGAGGAAACGCGTGCCGAGACCCGCCGCAGGGATGACAGCCTTCATGGGGGACTTCGCCATTCGGCCAGCTTAGCGGGGAGGCCGACGCAGGCCGCCTGTAAGATCGGAGGCATGCCGAACGAGGTCGAGCAGGAGAAGCGCGCGCTGCGGGCGGAGCTGCGGGAGCGCAGGCAGCTGCTCTCGGACGCACAGCGAGAAGCAGCGGCATCCGGCATCACGGAGCAGCTGGACGCGCTGGTCGCCGCGCACGGCGCATCGTCGGTCTCATGCTTCCTCTCCACCACCACCGAACCCGGCACCTGGGAGTTCGTCCGCGGGGCCGTGGCGCGCGGCATCCGGGTTCTGCTGCCGGTCACTCGTACCGACGGGCTGCTCGACTGGGCCGTCGCAGACGACTCCGACGAGGTCACCGAGGGGATGTTCGGCCTGCCCGAGCCGACCGGCGAGGTGCTCGGACCGATCGCCGTGAACGACGTGGACCTCATGATCATCCCCGCGGCTGCGGTCGACCGCGGCGGGATGCGGCTCGGCTGGGGCCGCGGCTACTACGACAAGACCATCGGATCGATGGAGCGCTGCCCGCCCGTCTACGCGGTGATCTATGATTCCGAGGTACTCGAATCGCTGCCGAGCGAGGTGCACGACCAGCCGGTGACCGGCGTCGTCACCCCCACGCAGACCGTCACGCTGCCCCTGCCGCAGCACTGAACACCCGGGGGAACCTTGCCCACCTACGCCTACGCCTGCACCTCATGCGGGCACAGTTTCGACGCCGTCCAGAGCTTCTCCGACGCGGCGCTCACCGTCTGCCCGGAGTGCGGCGGCGCGCTGCGCAAGCAGTACGGCTCCATCGGCGTCACCTTCAACGGCTCCGGCTTCTACCGCACCGACTCGCGAAAGGGTTCCGGTTCTGGCGGATCGAGCTCGGATTCGGCATCATCGAAGACGGCCTCGTCGTCGGCCGGATCGGCCGCTTCGAAGGCTTCGGCCTCGAACTGAGGCCAGACACCAAGAAACAGGGGGAACATCCATGATCAAGGGTTTCAAGGAATTCATCACCAAGGGGAACGTCATCGACCTCGCTGTGGCGGTCGTGATCGGCGCGGCGTTCGCCGCGGTCGTGAATTCGCTCGTCGAAGCCATCATCAACCCGCTTCTGGGCGCGTTCGTGCCCAGTGGAGACCTGGCGAAGTGGACGATCGACTTCCCGGGACTGTTCGCAGAGGTCCACCTGGGCATCGGCGCGATCATCTCTGCGGTCATCACGTTCCTGGCCACCGCGCTGGTCGTCTACGTGGCGCTGGTCCTGCCGATGAACAAGTACAAGGAGTTCCAGGCCGCGAAGAACCCGGCCGTCGAGGAAGAGACCCTTCCCTCCGAGCAGGAGTTGCTCATCGAGATCCGCGACGCCCTGCGCAAGAACGCCGCGAACTGACGAACGTCGTCGAGAAGGCCGTCCCACCGGGGCGGCCTTCTTCGTATCAGGGCGTCTCAGTAGTGCGGCGGCACCTCGCGCCGCATCCGCTCGTCGTTGGGCCCCTTGTCATCGGATGCCGCGGATTCCGCGGCATCCCGATCCCGTTCATCCGGCTCAGCCCAGGTGTCGGGCGCAGGGGTCAGCTTCGCGCGGCGTGAACCGGGGACCCGCACGACATGCTGACGCTCGTCGTCAGCCATCCGCCCCGAAATCCATCGGCTCGGTGTCGTGCTCGGCTCGCGCGGTCTCGGGCGAGATGCCGAGCACCTCGGCGATGCGCGCCGCGACGCCCGCCGGGTCGCTGTACAGATCGAAGGCGTGCACACGCACGTAGTGCCAGCCCAGCCTGCGCAGCACATGCGGGCGCAGGCGCAGGCTCTCGCGCAGCGACTCGCCGCGCGACTCGGGATCGGGTTCGATCACGACGGCCTTGCCTGCGTACTGGGCGACCAGCGGCAGCAGGCCGCGGTAGTCCACGTCGACGGATGCTCCGAGCCGGCGCAGCTCTCGGGCCAGGGCCAGCGTCAGCGGGTCGGCGAGATCCTCGAGCCGTGCGTCGCGGCCGCGCACGGCGAGTCCGCCGAGGATCGACATCAGCGTCGCAGCACCGTACTCCAGCCGACCCTCGTCGAACGACGACGGCCGGATCGACGACACGATCACCATCGAGCGACGCGCCCGCGTCATCCCGACCGTGAGCAGCCGCTCGCCGTCGGCAGAGGACAGGTCCCCGAAGTCGCTGAGCACCCGGCCGTGCTTGGTCAGGCCGTAGCCCAGCGAGAAGATCACGCGGTCACGGCTCTCCGCGACCGACTCCTCGAGCGTGAGCACCGCGAAGGGCTCCGCCGTGTCGCGGCCGACGAAGCCGGCGACATCCGAGCGTCCCGCGAACGCCGTCGTCACCGCCGCTCGCACGCGCTCTGCGTGCCGACGGCTCGCGGTCACGACCATGAGCGTGTCGTCCGGCCGGTGCACGGCGTGCTCGACGACCAGTGTGACGACCCTGGCGACCTCGGCATCCGGGCTCTCCACCGCGCCGGTCACGGGGTCGGGGGCTCCGACGCCGCCCTCGACGTAGTCGACGGTCAGACTGCCGCGGCCCAGGTACGAGCCCGCCCAGGGCAGCGACACGATTTCGCCGCCGTAGAAGGCATCGTTGATCAGCTCGGCGAGGTCCTCGCCGCCGGCACGGTAGCTACGGGTCAGCGTCGTCACCGGGAAGAGCTCCGCGAGCCGCTCGAACACCGAGACGTCGTCGAAGGCGACCTCGGGCTCCCAGGATTCGTCGCGGTCGGTGGCGACCTCGAACGGCGTCGGACGCTGGGTCACAGGATCCCCGAAGGCGACGACCTGCCGTCCGCGACGGATGGCGGGAGCCGCCTCGGCGAGGTTGATCGCCGCGGCATCGACCAGCAGCACGGTGTCGAACCGGATCTGCTCGGGGATGTCGGGCACCTCGTAGGGCGACGAGATCCACACCGGCGCGAGCACCTCGGTCAGCCGGGGTGCGGCCGCGACGATCTCCGCCGCGCTCGCCTGTCCGTGCTTCAGTGCGCTGCGCAGGTGCCGAGCCTCCTGCGGCTCATCGACCACCGCGATGCGCCACTGGTTCGCGAGATTCCACGCCAGAAGCGGTCCCGACATCGCGGCGTGCGCCTCGTCCACGAGCCGGAAGTCCTTCTCGAGCCGGTCGATGACCGCGGTGTTGGCTCCCAGCAGGGCGCGGTCCTCCTGCAGCGAGCGCTCGAGCAGCGACTGCCACCACGCGAACTCCAGTTCGTCGGCGACGCGCTCCTCCGGCACGTGCCGAACCGAGAGCTCGGTCAGCAGCGGCTCCAGCCCGAGCGCGTCGAGCTCGTCACGAAGCGTCGCCCTCTCGACGAGGTTGTCGAACACGTCGGACTTCGCTGCCAGGCCCGAGAGCGTACGTACGAGCCGATCGACGGGGAGGGACGAGAGCGGCTCGCGTCGGCCGATCGCGGCATCCAGCTCAGCGAGCTCGGCGTGCACGCGCTGCCAGGCGACCTGCACGTCGGCGAGTCCGAGCGGCACCTCGGGTGCGACGCCGGCCTCGACGTAGCGCTGCCACTGCGTGCGCTGCTGCTGGATGCGCAGCAGCGCCTCGTGCATCTCGGTGACGTGCGCGCCCGGTCGGACGTACTCGCGCGCCAGCCGCTTGAGCTGGCGACGGGATACCGCCGACATACCCGGCGAGTCCCGGCGCGAGCCGTGCGCCTGGATCAGCTCGCCGAGGGGCCGTTCGAACACCGTCGGGCTGAACCTGTCGAGAGTGTCCCTGATGCCCTGCAGCAGCCGCAGGTACTCCCCCAGCTCGTCGATGGTCGCGAACGGACGCATACGGGTCTGCGCGATCAGCTCGTACCCTCGCTCGAGCAGCGCAGGGACCGCGGTGCTGTGCAGGCGTCCGGCGAGCGCGTGCGCGCTGCGCGCTGCCTCGGTGGTCGCGAAGCTCACGCCGTACCAGGGCGAGTCGTCCGGTCCGAACCGGAACTCGCCGAGCCGTGCCGCCTGAGTGAGGCGGTCGGCGGCGGCGCCGCGCTCGCCCGCCAGCCGCTCCAGCGTCGGCAGCGAGAGTCGCGCCGTGGTGGACGGCGGCACCTCGAGCAGTGCGAGGCGGGTCAGATTGCGCGTGGCATCCAGCACCGAGGCGCCGGTCGAGCCGACCGGCGAGACCAGCGCATGACGATACGAGCGCAGCACGGTGCGCAGGCGCACCAGGGCGTCGTCCACGTCGGCGACCTTCGGCTGGGAGGCCTTCTCACAGCGCGCGATCGCCCGCACGAGGTCGCGGCGGACGGATGCCGGGGACGCAGCGAGTCCGTCCAGGCCGATGCCGCCCAGCCGGTGCCGCACACCGTGCAGGGTGGATCGGCGCGCGGAGACGACGAGGACCCTCTTGCCCGCGCGCACCAGCTCGCCGAGCGCGTTGATGACCGTCTGGGTTCCGCCCGTGCCCGGCAGCGTCGCGACGATCAGCGACTGACCGGCGACGATCCGTGCCAGGACGGCTTCCTGTTCTCCGTCGGCGTCGAGCAGCAGCGTGTCGGATGCCGGTGCACGGTCATCCGGGCTGCTCACGGGCGCCGCTGCGCGACTCGCCTCGGCGCGCCGTCCGACCAGGCTCTCACGGTCGTCGACATGACCGGCGAGCGCGTTCAGCACCGGATGGTCCAGGTCGGCCATGTCACGGACCATCGGACTGGCGACATCGGCGAACGTGGAGACCACCAGCCGCGGCTGCACGGCGAACGTGTCGATGTGCTTGGTCAGCGCGCGGAGCTGGTCGATGACGGGCTGCGGTTTGAAGATCCCGCCGTCATAGGCCAGTGCGGCGAGGTCGGCGGCGTCGAGCGAGAGCCCGAAGTGCTCGCGCACCAGACGTACGAGCTCGGGGTTCACCGCGAAGGAGCCGTGCAGCTTGAGCTCGAAGTCGGAATGATGCCGGCGGATCGCGAGCGGCCGGAGCAGCACAGGTGCCGAGAAGTCCGCGCCTCCGATGCGCCAGCGGGCGAGCCCGACGGCCAGTCGCACCGCGTCGATGCCGCGGACCGTGCGCAGCTCGGTGTTGCGCGCCGTGATCCGCTCCGCCGACAGACGCGCGGTTCGCAGCCCGACTTCGTCGCGGAACAGGTTCGAGAGCAGGGTGGAGCGTCCGGTGATGAACTGCGGCAGGCTCCCGGGATGCGCCTTGGAGATGTCGATCCCGTTGTCGCCGCGGTCGCGGAAGCCGGTGAGTGAGGACAGTCCGCCGAGGTCGGCCGCCTCGGCACGCAGGCGGGTGCGCTCGGCTTCGGCGGCATGCGCGATATCGACCCCGGTGCCCGTCTCTCCGAGCTCGCCCAGGGTCACCGCGGCATCCGTCTCTGCGTCTCCCGCCGGTTTCCCTTCACGTCGCCACACACGTCACAGACTAGGCGCGACGATGCGCCTGCGCTGGTATCCCTGGCCGCTTTCCCGTATTCCCGGGGTTTTCGACTCGTCCTGCACAGGCCGCTCGAGGTGATGAGTTCTCCACCGAGACGAGGATGCCGCAGGCGATCACTGCGCGAAGAACCCGCACGGCGACAGGATGGAGTCATGACCTTCCGCTACGACTTCGCGCCGACGCCGTTCGGCGACGCCCTCGCCGTCTTCTCCCCCGACGGCCTCGTCGCGCTCGACCTCTCCGAGACCGTCGATCCGCGTGCGCCGTGGCTGCTCGACGAGATCTCCCAACGGCTGCACGCGCTGCCGCAGCCCGATCCTGGCGCGGCCGATGAGCTCGCGCACCTGCTCGACCAGTACTTCGAGGGCGAGCCGATCCGGCTCGACGAGCGGGTGCGACTGGACTGGCGCCTGATCGACGGCTTCCCGCGCGCGGCGCTGCAGACCATCTGCGGCATCCCGTGGGGCGAGACCCTCAGCTACGGGGAGGTCGCCGTGCTCGCCGGCAGCCCCGGCGCGGCGCGAGCAGTCGGCACTGCGTGCCGGAACACTCCGTTCTCGATCGTGGTGCCGGTGCACCGGGTGATCCGCTCAGACGGAACACCCGGTCACTATGGTGCGCATCCTGAGCGCAAGCGGTTCCTGCTCGATCTCGAGCAGCAGGCGGCCGCCTGAGGAACGACGCGGACCCCGGTGTGTAGGCCGCCGGGGTCCGCGTATGAGTGTCTCCCGTGTCTCCGGACACATGGCTCCGGTCAGGGGCCACGCGCCCGGAGGCTCCGCGCAGCGCGCAGCGATGCGTGGAGTGGGCGTGGGGATCTAGTGCTCCACGGCCTTCTCGGCTCCGAAGCCGGTAAGCGAGCGCACCTCCATCTCGGCAGCCAGCTCGCGGGACTCGGCCGCCTTCGACGTGACCGTTCCCAGCCAGCCCAGGAAGAAGCCCAGCGGGATCGAGATGATGCCCGGGTTGTTCAGCGGGAAGATCGCGATGTCGATGCCCGGGATCATCGACTTCTCCGAGCCCGAGAACACCGGGGAGATCACGATCAGGGCGATCGCCGCGATCAGGCCGCCATACATGCTCCAGACCGCGCCACGGGTGTTGAACCTCTTCCAGAACAGCGAGTACAGGATGGTCGGCAGGTTCGCCGAGGCCGCGACCGCGAAGGCGAGCGCCACCAGGAACGCGATGTTCTGGTTCTGCGCCCCGATACCACCCACGATCGCCACGATGCCGATCACGATCACCGTGCGGCGCGCGACCTTCACCTCGCCGTTCGGGTCGGGGACTCCGTCACCCTTCTTGCCGCGCTTGATCACGTTCGCGTAGATGTCGTGCGCGAACGACGCTGCCGCAGTGATCGTCAGGCCGGCGACGACCGCGAGGATCGTCGCGAAGGCCACCGCGGAGATGAAGCCCATGAGGATCGGGCCGCCGAGCGCCTGCGCGAGCAGCGGGGCAGCCGAGTTCACGCCGCCCGGTGCCGCGAGGATCTTCTCCGGGCCGACCAGCGCACCGGCCCCGTAGCCGAGCACCAGAGTCAGCAGATAGAAGATGCCGATCAGCCAGATCGCCCAGACCACCGAACGACGGGCCTCCTTCGCGGTGGGGACCGTGTAGAAGCGCATCAGCACGTGCGGCAGGCCGGCGGTGCCGAGCACCAGTGCCATGCCGAGCGACAGGAAGTCGACCGGGTTCGCTCCGTACTGCAGACCAGGACCGAGGATCTTGTCGCCCGAGGGCGCCACAGCGACGGCCGACTCGAGCAGCGTGTTCAGGTTGAAGCCGTTCAGCGCGAGGACCCAGATCGTCATTGCGATCGCGCCGGCGATGAGCAGGACCGCCTTGACTATCTGCACCCACGTGGTGCCCTTCATGCCGCCGATCAGCACGTAGACGATCATCAGCACGCCGACGACGGCGATCACGATCGATTGCCCGATGTGGCTGTCGATGCCGAGCAGCAGCGAGACGAGGCCGCCCGCACCCGCCATCTGCGCGAGCAGGTAGAAGAAGCAGACCACGAGGGTCGTGATCGCCGCAGCCATGCGCACCGGCCGCTGCTTCAGGCGGAACGAGAGCACGTCGGCCATTGTGAACTTGCCGGTGTTGCGCATCATCTCCGCGACCAGCAGCAGTGCGACCAGCCAGGCGACGAGGAATCCGATCGAGTACAGGAAGCCGTCGTAGCCGTTCACGGCGATCGCGCCGCAGATGCCGAGGAAGGAAGCCGCCGACAGGTAGTCGCCGGCGATGGCGAAGCCGTTCTGCGGGCCGCTGAACGAGCGACCGGCCGCGTAGTAGTCCGCGGCGGTCTTGTTGTTCCGGCTGGCCCGGATCACGATGAACAGCGTCACCGCGACGAATGCGCCGAAGATCGCGATGTTCAGAACAGGATCGTTCTCGACGGCGGTGACTGCGGAATGGATGTTCATGCGTCAGCCTGCACCTTCTCGAGTTCATCCCTGATCGCTGATGCCTGCGGATCCAGCTTCTTGTTGGCGAAGGAGACGTACCACATCGTGATCACGAATGTGGTGACGAATTGACCGAGACCGAATAGCAGCCCGACGGTGATGTCTCCCCACACGCGCTGGCTCATGAATTCCGTCGCGAAAGCGGCGAGCAGCACATAGGCGAAGTACCAGATGAGGAAGAACGCAGCCAGCGGGAAGATGAACGAGCGCTGCGTCTTCTTGAGCGTCTGGAACTGCTCCGAATCCTGCACCGCGATGTAGTCGATCCCGTCCGGGGGAACGGGGTCATTCAGATCTGTCATGAGGCCTCCTTGCCGCATGTCATGGGCACGCACGGGCGTGCCGCACGGGTGATAGGGTCGACGCTACGAAAGGGCGGAACGGTGTCGTCACCCCCGAAAGTTGGTACTCGGTGAACACGACTTCGCAGCTGGAGTCCGAAGAGCAACTCGTCGCCGGCGCGGTGCGCGAGCTCTCCCGCCGCACCCGATTCCCGGTCGCGTTCGGCGGACTGGTGGAGCGCGGCGTCGTCTCGGTCACCAGCATCGTCGGCAACCGCACGCGCAGCCTCGACGGCCTGCGGGTGCGCCCGGATCGCGGCCTCGGCGGACGCGCCATGACCGAGCTGCGTCCGCGCATGACCAACAACTACCGCACCTCGCAGCAGATCACCCACGACTACGACATGTTCGTGCTCGGCGAGGGCCTGAGGACGCTGCTCGCGGTGCCGATCATCGTCGGCGGCCGGCCCCGCGGGGTGCTCTACGCCGGCGCGTGGGACGAGTCGCAGATCGGCGGCATCACCACAGCACCCGCGATGACAGTGGCCCAGTCGCTCTCGAGCGAGCTGCGCATCAGGGATGAGGTCGATCGGCGCATCGCGTCACTGTCGGCGCCGGTCGACCTCGCCCCGTCGCAGAAGGAGGAGCTGCGCGAGAGCTTCGCAGAGCTGCGCAGTGTCGCCGCCTCGGTCGACGACGCGGAGCTGCGCGAGCGCCTGGGCGGCGTGGAGCGCCGCCTGCTCGCGCTCACCGGAGACTCCCTTCCGCCACTGACCTCCCCGATTCCGACCGTGCATCTGTCTCCTCGAGAACTCGACGTGCTCTCCTGTGCCGCGCTCGGTTCCACGAATGCCGAGATCGCTGCGCAATTGGGCCTTCGAGAGGGAACTGTGAAGGCATATCTCGGGACGGCGATGTCGAAACTCGACGCCTCCACCCGGCATTCCGCCGTCGCCCGCGCCAGGCGCGCGAATCTTCTTCCATGAAACGCGCGGGAATTCTTGCCGATTCGAATTCCCTCCCTTACGTTTGTCGACATGGCTCGTAGAATTGTGCATCAACTGGTCGACGATATCGACGGAACCCTGCTCGAAGTCGGCGACGGTGAAACCATCCATTTCTCGATCGGCGGCACCGCCTACGAGATCGATCTGAACGACGCGCACGCGGAGGAGTTCCACGCAGCGCTTGCTCCCTACATCCAGGCGGGGCGCCGCGCAGGCTCGGCCGGCGCCGGCCGCACGACCTCGACGCGCAGGAGCGCCCCCCGCAACCCCGACACCGCGGCCATCCGCGAGTGGGCGGGCGCGAACGGGTACAAGGTGTCCGAGCGCGGTCGCATCTCTGCAGAGGTCGTCGACGCGTACCGCGCAGCGCACTGACTCATCAGCGAAGGCCCGGATCCCGCAGGACGCGGGTCCGGGCCTTCGTCGTGTCCGGCGTCAGGCCAGAACCGTCGTGCTGTCCGCCGCATCGATGAGGTGCCCGTCGTGCGACGCGACCAGCACGGCGATGCCGTCCTCGGCGAGCCCGCGCAGCAACGCGATGAGCTGATCGGCCGTCGCACGGTCCAGGCTCGCGGTCGGCTCATCAGCCATGATCACCGCCGGCTCGAGCAGCAGCGCCCGTGCGAACGCGACGCGCTGGCGTTCGCCCCCGGAGAGCCGATCCGGGTAGTGCGTCGCCCGCGGGCCGACGCCGAGCCTGTGCAGCAGGTCGCGTGCGCGGCGTGACAGAGCCCTGGTGCGCCGGTCCGGCACCGCGGGCAGAAGCACGTTCTCGAGCGCGGTGAGTCCGGGCACCAGACTGCCACGCTGGTCGAGATACCCGACGTGCTGCCGTCGTCGCGTGGTGACGACGTCATCGGCGAGTCCGGTGATCTCCATCCCCTCCCAGCGCACCGAGCCCGCAGCGGGCGGGACGAGCCCTGCGGCGACGCGCAGGATGCTGGTCTTGCCCGACCCGCTGCGCCCGGCGAGACAGTGCATGCTCCCGCGCTCGAGCGCCAGGTCGTAGTCGGCGACGATGCGCAGCGGATCGGCACCAGGGCGCTCGAACTGGACCCCGACCCCGCGCAGTTCGAGTGCGGCTCCGCCGCGATCGGGAATGGACCTGTCCGCTGCGGCATCCTGCGCATGCGTTGTCATCGTGAAGCTCCTCGTGGACGGAATGCGAACGTGACAAGTGCACTCAGTGCGCCTGCGGCGAGCGCGATCGCCGCGGAGTACCAGGCCACCTCGAGAAAGGTGATCGCCGTCGTCACGATCACGGCGACGACGAGCAGCGCCGGAAGCGCGATCGCCAGCCCCTCGGCGCGCTGGGCGCGTGCGATCTGCCGGCCGGTCCAACCCATCGCGCGAAGCGCCTCCCACTGCTCCGCGCGCCGGGCGAGGTCCGTCCGACGGGTGATCCGCGCGAGCAGCACACCGCCGATGACCCCGATGCCACCGAGCACCAGCTGCGGGCCGAGCTGCTGAGCGGCGACCAGCACGGCGAGACTGCTGAGGCCGATCGCGGACTGCCCGGTGCGCGCGGACTCCGCCACCGCGCCGGCAGCTAGCCCGATCACGACGATCGCGACGAGCTGCACGACCGCCGTCAGCGGGTGCACGCCCAACTGACGGATTCCGAATCCGAACACAGTGCGTGCCCCGTGAGTGCGGGAGCGCGCGTCCCTCGTTCCCGGGGACCGGGTGCGTGACGCGGACACGACGGCGATCCCGGCTCCGACGGTGATCGCGGCCATGGCAACCACGGACGAGATCGTGCTGACTGCGCTCCGTCCCGACAGCAGCCACGCACCGAGTGCGATCGCGAAGACCACGAGGATCCCGGGCAGTTCCTCACCCGCGAACCACCGCATGATCCGGGACCGCCGGAACCCGATCTCACGCATCACGAGCGATTGGTCGCGGCGGCCTGGGACGGCCGCGAGCTGTGTCGCGATCATCATGAGGACTCCCGCGCCCAGGGCGATCGCGAGGACCGCCCAGGAAGCCGCGGAGATCGACAGGGACACCCGTGCAGCAGCCCCCAGCTCCGACCATTTCTGGGTCATCGTGCCCAGGGTCGCGACTTCCTGACTCCCGGCCGGATCGTCCGTTCCGAACGCGTAGCCGTTCACGTGCACATCAGCATCGGCCGGACTCGACCCCGCGACGATCGTCGCCGTGAGACCGAGCCGCTCGATGCTGCGCGCGACCTCGATCACACGCTGCCGCCCGGCATCGTCGTAACCGTCGATACCGGCGACGCGCACGCGGATGGCGCTGATCGGGGCCTTGTCGTTCCAATAGGCCGCGGAGTGGATGGACCCGATCGCCACCGTGCGGGCGGAGACCAGACCGAGGCCGGACAGGCTCGGACGCATCGTGGTGCCGGCGTGGTCGCCCGCGGTGAGCGTGGTGCCGACGGGAGCATACGCCCCGAGCGGCACGTGGTCGGCCGCGTCCTCGTCGACACCGAGGTCTGCGGGATCGAACGAGCCGATCGGCAGTGCCAGCGAGTAGTCCTCGTTCCGCGTCGAGGCGTCGCTGATGATCCTCGGCTCGGCGTACATCGACTCGACACCGGGCCGGGTGCCGTCGCCGACGATGTGGAGCTTTCCCTCGGGCGTGTTCGCCGGTCGCATCGGATCGATGAATCCGGTGGCGTCCAGACGAACGCCCCCGCCGGGCGCCTCGCCGAAACCGGCGCCCTCCTGCTTGCCGACGACGCGCAGGTACCGGCCGTACGCCGACAGCGTCACGTCTTCCTTCGCCCCCGCGTCCTCGCCGGGCCAGGTGAGCACATCGGCCGCGGACGAGAACGGATTCAGGATGCCCGAGACGTCCCCCGCGGTGCTCCCGATCTCCACGCCCGGAGCGCCGGACGTCACGCTCTCGGGCACGACGTAGCCGAGAGCGGCAGCGTGCTCCGTCGGGCCGAATGCCTCCAGATCCACCCGCACGGTGAGCTGGGCGATCTGCGCCTCGTTGACGATCAGCGGCGTGATTCCCTCGCCCTCGAAACTCGCTCGGATCGCGGCGTCGTAGTCGAGATCGTTCTCCGCGTACAGCTGCCGCCACTCGCGGACCGTCTCCTCATCGGAGTCGGATGGGTGGATCAGGTCGCGCAGCATCCCCTCGAGCTGCTCCGCGGACGTGCCGCCCTTCTGCTCTGCCCAGGACGACACCCGATCGATGTCGACGCGTGTGGTCGTGTCGACATCGATGAGCGGGTCGAGGAACGCCCCGCGATCACCGAGCAGGTGCCGTTCCGATTCCGGATCGACCAGTGTGATGCGAGTGGTCGAGTCCGGAACGGCAGGCAGATTGAAGGCGATGGCGTCATCACCGGATCTCGCGAATCGCGAACTCCACGCGTCGTCGGACGGGAAGTTCACCGAAGGGCCGGTCCCGAATATCCGCCACCCGGAGGCACCGCACATGTTCTCGACGAGCGCGGGGTAGCGCGCGGGATCGACGTTGACCTGCACAGTATCGGTGAGGCCGAACGCCACAGTTCCAGCATTCGCACGGCAGGTCTCGATCTCCGCCGCGTTGGGCGACGGCTGTGCCGTGCCGTCGAAGACCAGCGGGATGCTGCGCCGGTCGACGATCCGCTCCCCCAGACCGTCATCGGTCGTGTACGTCGTCGTCAGGCGATAGGCCTCCGGTGCGGCCGCAGCCGCTCGCACCTTCTCTTCGGGGATCGCCAGCCACACGTCGGCGCGTTTCAGCGCGGGCACCAGCACCTCCCCGATCGGCGCCGCGACGTCCACCCCGTCGAGCTTTTGCACGCGCTGCCACTGGTTGAGACTCATCCCCGCTCCGCCACCGGAGAGTGCGTTCGGCGGCAGCATCCCGTCCACATCCGCCAGCTGTTCGCTCGCGGTGACGAGGATGTCGTAGTCGCCGCGCCAGTTCTCATCGACCGTGCTCGCCAGCATCGTCGCCGCGCCGCCATGCACACCCGCCGCAGCGATCGCGGTCGTGGACAGCAGCACCACCGACGTCACACGCAGCGGCTGCCGCAGGAGGCGACGCAGCGGCCCCGGCACACTCGTGCGGCTCACCGAGAACCCGCCGAACACACGGCGATCGGGCCTGTGGAACCGGCCTCGGTCGGAGCGACGAGCACGACCGTCGCGTCACCGTCACCGCAGATGTTCTCCGGGGCTGCGGGGATCGCGGAAATGCTGCCGAACGTCGCCCTCTCGACTCGCAGCGGGTCGCCGGCATCCGCCTTAAGCAGGTTCGTCGCGATCGCGACCAGCTCCGCAGGACTCGCCTGCGCGATCCGCGCCGCATCGGATGACAAGGTCGCGCGAGCAGCCGCGCAGACCGCCATGGCATCGACGGAGGACTCTTCGTCGATGCGATAGGAGACGGTGAAATACGCCGGATCCCCGGCATCCGCGCCCTCCACGCAGCTCAGCTGCCTCGATACGGACTCGCCCGCGACGGGTGCCGCGGTCTCCGCGCGCTGACTCTGCACGATCGCGACCGCGGCGGCCGACCCGCTCAGCAGCGTCGCGGCGATCAGCGCCGCCACCCCGGCGCGCGCCCTGCGGTGCCGGCGCCGGCCGAGTTCGTCGATCCGCTCCTCGACGTGCTCGCCGATCACGGCCAGCGCGGCGTCGAGGTAGACGCCCTCCTTGGGCCGTTCGCTCATGACTCACCTCGCAGCGACAGGCGGATGCCGGCGCGGGCGCGCTGCAACCGTTTCGCGAGCGCCGTCGTGCTGAGCCCGAGATGCTCGGCGGCCTCGTCGTACGAGTACCCCTCGACCAGGCAGAGCTGGATGATCCGCTGATCCATGCCGCCGAGCCGATCCACGGCCTGACGCACCCAGCTGAGCTCCTCGACCCGCTCCTGCCTGGTGGCATCGCCGGGCAGCAGCGACTCATCGAGTGGAAGCGCTCCGCGGCGCCCGCGGATCACGTTTCTGGCGTGGTTCCGGGTCGTGACCAGCAACCACGGCAGCGCCGAGGAATCCACGATCCGGATGTGCCTCAGCTTCCGCCAGGCGACGACGAAGACCTCCTGGGTGGCATCCTCGGCGTCATCGTCGGCACGCAGCATGCTCCAGGCATACAGATAAACCGGCTTCACGTGCCGCGAGTACAGCGCGGCGAACGCCCCGCGGTCGCCGCGTCGTGCCAGCCGGATCAGCTCGGCGTCGGCGTCGGTCTCGTACATGCATCCTCGCGATGGCTCGATGTGCTCTCACCCTGAAGTGTCGGCAGCACTCGAATCATGACATGCGAGTTTCTCGCTCTAGACTTAGACAGCGCCTTCGTAGCTCAGTTGGATAGAGCAGCCCTCTCCTAAAGGGCAGGTCGCAGGTTCGAATCCTGTCGAGGGCACGGATGTGTAAGGGGCCGCCCGGAGGGTGGCCCCTTACACATCCTCACCGCTCGTCAGCCGGGCCCCGTCGCGCAGGAGGCTACGCGCGTCGCCCTTCCGCACAACGCGACCTGCCTGCATCCCGCGGCGCGTGGAGGGCGCGATGGGGACGCGAGGGCACGGTGGGGACGCGAGGGCACGAACGCGAAGTCTGCTCCTTCGCATCGAAACCGCTCGGTCTCGCCGCCGTGGACGAGCCGTCATTATGCACCGGATCGATCCGCTATGTTCGTCCTTATCAGCCCGCACCCCCGAGCGGGCAACGACCTTGAGGATTCGACGACGATGACCGACCCTGCAGGCGCATCCGGCCAGCCCCCTTACGCCCCGCCTCCCGCTCCCGGGCCGACGTCTCCGGCGTCCTCTCCGTACCAGGGGGGCTCCCCTGTTCTTCCCGCGGCGAAGAAGCAGACCAGCCCCCGCACCTACAGCATCATCTCGCTGGTCGCCGGTGCCGTGTCGTTCCTGCTCTTCCCGATGATCGCGGGATTCGTCGGCGTGGTCGTGGGGATCACCACCATCGCTCAGAACCGCGGCGACATCAAGGCGGGTGCGCCGGGTTCCAGGGCTGTGCTGATCATGTCGAGTCTCGGCATCCTGCTCGGCGCCACCGGTCTGGTGCTCAACTACTTCATCCTCGACTGACCTGCAGATCACGCCGCGAGCGCCAAGTACGGCTCCCAGCACGGATCACTCCGCTCGGTGCCGCGCACGGTCCACGCCGTGCCATGTGGCGGACGCGGCGTGCTGCGCAGTTCCCAGCCCATCTCCTGGGGAGTCCGGTCGCTCTTGACGTTGTTGCAGCGCAGGCAGCAGGCCACCAGGTTCTCCCAGGAGTCCGCTCCCCCGCGCGAGCGTGGCATCACGTGATCGATGGTCGACGCAGTCTTGCCGCAGTACCCGCACCGGTGGCTGTCCCGACGCAGCACACCTCGTCTCGTGACGGGCACGCGACGCGACAGGGGCACGCGAACGTATCTGGACAGAATGATGACCGCTGGACGATCGTAGAAGCCGTGGGACGCCCAGACGGGGTCGTCCTCCACGCGTTCGATGACCGTCGCCTTGTCGTTCATGACCAGGACAAGGGCTCTCTTGAACGAGACCACCGCGAGCGGCTCGTATCCGGCGTTCAGTACCAGTGTGCGCATCGTCATCCTCTCGATCCGCCGGGATGGCTTCCCGGCACTCTCGACTCACACGACGTCGTACAGACAGCAGGCGACCCCAGGAGGACGAAAAAGGGCGCCGTCTCAGAGACAGCGCCCTTCGCGCTCGGCGGAACCGAGGCATCCGTGCGGACGATGCCGGAGCACCAGACGGCCAAGCGCATCCATGGTGCGGATGCTCGGCTTCTGATCCATCGGCTTCTCCCGTCAGTACGACGACGGGTTCAGGCTAACCCATGCGCGACACGCCCGGACGAAATCGCGGTGAACGCGCGGGGGCGTGTCGGCGCTTAGCCGGCGTTGGCGCGCAGCCAGGCGATCGGCTCGACGAGCGATCCGTTGATCTCCACCTCGAAGTGCAGGTGCGAGCCGTAGGAGCGGCCCGTGTTTCCGCGCTTGCCGATGAACTGCCCCGCGCTGACCGTCTGGCCGGTCTGCACCGCACGCGAGCCGTTGATCATGTGCGCGTACAGGGTGGAGACGCGCTTCCCGCCCACGACGCCGTCGATGACGACGGCGACGCCGTAGCCGTAGTAGCTCTCGCTCGAGATGCGCACACGACCGGCGGTGGCCGCGAAGATCGGCGTGCCTGCGGGCCCGGCCATGTCGGCGCCGTTGTGGCTGCTGCTGAGCGTGCGGCTGACGGTGTACGAGCCGGCCGGCAGCGGATAGCGCACCGCGCCCGAGCCCGCGGCGACGAGCTGCAGGTCGCCGCTGCTCACGCTGCTGCCTGTCGACGCCACACGAGCGGCCGCGGCAGCGCGATTCTTGGCTGCCTCCTCGGCCTTCTTCTTCGCGATCTCGTCCGGGGTCGTCGCGGAGTAGTTGCCCCGCGCGATCGGAGCGGCGGTGGCCTCCGAAGCCACCACGAGCGACTGGGCGTCGTCGACTGCGGCCTGGCGCAGCGACGTGGCCGATGCCGTGGTGGGCGTGGATGACGCCGCGTACGCCGGGAGGGCGACGGCGGCCACAAGGGCGCCGACCGCGGCGAAGATCGCCACGGTTCGCATCGGCTTCACGTTCCGAGTCCTGGGCTTCGCTCCGCGCTTGGCGGAGGTGCGCTGTTCAGATGTCGTATCGGGCTTCTCGATGTCTGCGGCCAAAAGGTGGTCCTCCTGCGCCTCCGCGCTTCGGGTGAGCGCAGGCTCGTCAGCAAGTCGTCAGTCGCGCACGCAAATATTGCGGCACGTTGTGCGTTCTCCGCGAAGACGACGAGCCCGGGAGGCAATCTTCACGTCAGTCGCCGGCGGGCTTCTTCGCCGACGACCCGAACGACGTTACCGGAAGATAACGATTCTGTCACCCTGCGAACCTGGCAATCCCCAGGATGAAGGTCGAAGGTCACGCGGGGCGACCCGGATCAAGCAGGGTCTCCGACCAGGAAGATGTGCGAGGCCAGCTCGACAGGCAGCTCCAGCCCTTCGTCCTGGCCCTCCATGCGGATCAGCACATACCCCTCGTTGTAGCGGTAGTCGCCGCGAGCACCGGGCACGACGCCCGCGTCGCGCAGCTGCTCGAGCAGCTCGGGGTCGACCTGCGCGGGCTCGGCGAGGCGTCGCACGGTGCCGTCGATCGGCGCGCCGGCGGCATCCAGCTTCTTGACCAGACCGATGACGCCCTCGTCGAAGGTGCGCGCGGGGACGTCGCCGAGCTGATCGAGCCCGGGAATGGGGTTGCCGTAGGGCGACTCGGTGGGATGGCCGAGCAGCTCGACCAGGCGGCGCTCGACCTGCTCGCTCATCACGTGCTCCCATCGGCAGGCCTCGTCGTGCACGAACGCCCAGTCCAGGCCGATCACGTCCGAGAGCAGGCGCTCGGCGAGGCGGTGCTTGCGCATGACATCGACCGCCTTGCGGCGCCCGGCATCCGTCAGCTCGAGAGTGCGGTCCTCGGACACGACCACCAGACCGTCGCGCTCCATGCGGCCGACGGTCTGCGACACCGTGGGCCCGGAGTGCCCGAGGCGTTCGGAGATGCGCGCGCGCAGCGGAACGATGTTCTCCTCCTCGAGTTCGAGGATGGTGCGCAGGTACATCTCGGTGGTGTCGATCAGGTCGGCCATGGAATCCCTCCGAAGTCTTCTTAGGCAAGCCTACATTCCAGGTCCGACACCGGGCGTCACAGGGTCGGGGGCGGATCGCCACCGCACCTACAATCGATCCATGGCGATCGAGATCCCCCGAGAACTCCTGCCCGTCGACGGCCGCTTCGGCTGCGGTCCCTCGAAGGTGCGTCCCGAGCATGTGGCCGCCCTGGCCGAGGTCGGTGCATCTCTACTGGGCACTTCGCACCGGCAGGCGCCGGTGAAGAACCTGGTCGGCAGCGTGCGCGAGCAGCTGGCGACGCTGTTCCGTCTGCCCGAGGGGTACGAGATCCTCCTCGGCAACGGCGGATCGACCGCGTTCTGGGATGCCGCGGCCTTCGGCCTGATCGAGAACCGTGCGCAGAACCTCGTGTTCGGAGAGTTCGGCGGCAAGTTCGCCAAGGCGGCAGCGGCCCCCTGGCTGCAGGCCCCCGACGTGCGCAAGGCCGAGCCCGGCTCGCGTGTCGATGCCGAGGTCGTCGAGGGCGTCGACGTCTACGCCTGGCCGCACAACGAGACCTCGACGGGTGTCGCCGCGCCGGTGCGTCGTGTCGCCGCCGAGGGAGCACTGACCGTCGTCGACGCGACGAGCGCCGCGGGCGGAATCGACGTCGACATCGCCGAGACCGACATCTACTACTTCGCCCCGCAGAAGAACTTCGCCTCCGACGGCGGCCTGTGGCTGGCCGCGGCGTCGCCGGCCGCGATCGAGCGCATCGAACGCGTCGCCGCCGGAGACCGCTACATCCCCGAGTTCCTCAGTCTCAAGAACGCGGTGGACAACTCCCGTCTGAATCAGACGCTGAACACTCCGGCGCTGACGACGCTGCATCTGCTCGACAGCCAGCTGCGATGGATGCTCGAGAACGGCGGGCTCTCCTGGGCGGCATCCCGGACGGCGGAGTCCTCCGGCATCCTCTATGACTGGGCCGCCGCATCGCCTGTGGCGACCCCCTTCGTCGCCGACCCGGCTGACCGCTCGCAGGTCGTCGTCACGATCGACTTCGACGACAGCGTCGACGCGGCTGCCGTCGCGAAGGAGCTGCGCGCGAACGGCATCGTAGACACCGAGCCCTACCGCAAGCTCGGCCGCAACCAGCTGCGCATCGCGACGTTCGTCTCGATCGAGCCCGACGACGTCCGACAGCTGACCCGCTCGATCGACCACGTGCTGGAGCACACCGCCGGCTGAGCGTCGCCGGTTCTCATGCGCCGGCGGCCCGTTCGCGCTGCTCTCCCCCGCCTGCGCGGCGCGAAACGGCGCCGCGCAAGCAGAGAAGTGCAGCGCGTGCCAGGTTCGGCGCAAAGGCCTGCAGCGCAAGCAGAGAGAAGCAGCGCGAACGCCGATGAACGGTGCGCCACGCGGACGCCCTTCACAACACCGAGACCCCGCCTGATTCGCGAATCAGGCGGGGTCTCGGCGTTCGTACGGGATTCCGTCTACTCTTCTTCGTCGGATGCCTCATCATCGGCATCACCGTCGACGTCGGTGTCCTCGTCGAGCTCGTCGATGTCGACGCCGTCCAGGTCACCGGCGTGCAGGATGTCGGCTTCCTCGGCATCGAGATCGTCGTCCTCGGCATCGAGCTCGTCCACGTCGAGCTCCTCGTCCGCAGCACCCTCTTCGGCCCCTTCAGCGGCGGCCTGCTCGGCCAGCTCGGCCTGGTGCGCACGGTACTCGGCGAGACGCTCGGCCCACGGCACCCAGTCCGGTGCGAGCAGTGCGCCATCGCCCGGCAGCAGCTCGACCTCGAGCACGGTGGGCTCTGCATCGTCCAACTGCGCGACGGTCACGGTCCAGTACCAGCCCGGGTATCCGGGGAGGCGGTTCTCGAAACGCAGCGAGACGGCACCGTCGTCCTCGGCGGAGTAGCCTGCGGCCGGTCCGACGGTCGCGGGAGCGGTGATCTCGTGCAGCGCGGCGATCGCCAGCTCACGGGATGCGGTGGCCAGGGTCTCAGGCGTCGAGGTCATCAGCGACCTTGCGGAGCACGGCCGCGATCTTGCGACCCTGAGCGGACGAGGGGTAACGGCCATGACGCAGATCGCCGCCGATGCCGTCGAGCAGCTTCACGAGGTCCTCGACGATGATCGCCATGTCATCGGCCGGCTTGCGCTTCGCCTTGGCCAGGCTCGGCGGGGCGTCCAGCACGCGCACCGAGAGCGCCTGCAGACCGCGCTTGCCGTCGGCGACGCCGAACTCCACCCTGGAGCCGGATTTCACGGCCGCCCCCGCGGGCAGGGCAGAGGCGTGCAGGAAGACGTCCTGGCCGTCATCGGTGGAGATGAAGCCGAACCCCTTCTCGTCGTCGTAGAACCTGACCTTGCCGGTGGGCATGCGAACAACCTCTTCTGCTGAGAGAAACGAAGACGTCGCGCGGGTGCGCGACGTCTCCAGCCTACCGGGTGAGCGCGGCCAGGGCCGCGGGCAGGGACTAGTCTGAGAAGGATGAGTGCGCAGCGGAGAAGGCCGGACGACAGCAAGCCGACGGGCGAAGTGCCCGACCTCCCGGTGCGCACGATCGACAAGGTGCTCGCGTACACCGCGCTCGGTCTTGCCGCAGCATCCGTGCTGTGCTTCTTCGCGATCATCATCGGCACGGCCTCCGGCATGAAGCAGGATGCGTTCGCGCACGGGGCCTGGCCGATCATCGCAGGACTGCCGTTGTATGGCCTGCCCATCGCCTTCGTGCTGATCATCACGCTGCTGGTCATGAGCATGATCCGCCGAGGACGCGCGGCGAAGCGGTCATAGGGCGCTTCGACATGAGCACTCATGCGCGTCCACTGGCCGTCAGGCTGGCTGCGGCGAGTGCTGACGAGCTGAGCACGCTGTTCCTGGCCCGCGGCGTCAAGGCGGATGCCCCCTGGCAGGACTTCTTCGATGCTGCCGAGGCGCTGTACGAGCCGGCCTCGATCGAGCGGGCGCTGATCGCGCTCCCCCGCCCGGATGCCGCTGCCCTGCTGCGCGCGGCAGGCGGCGGATCCGCGCCACTGCCCCATCTGACCGCGCTCGCGCTGCAGGACCCGACCGGCGCCGTCCCCGTACCTGTCGCGGAGCAGCTGGACGGACGCACGCTGCCGGATGCTGCGGACGAGCAGCCCCCGGCACCCGCCTCCGCCCGCGACGCCGCACCCGTCGCCGAGCAGGCGTTCACCACCGCGTCCCGCGTCGCGGACATGCTGCTGGTGGCGCGCGAGGTTCCGCTGGCGCTGCTCGCCACCGGATCGCTCGCCGCCGGCGAGAAGAAGCGGCTCGCCGAGGCCGGCATCGAGCACGACGCGGACGATCTGCGCACGATCGCTCAGGATGCCGGCCTGCTCGGAACGAGCGAGCGCCGAGTGCAGGTGACGACCGGATCGGATGCTTGGCTCGGCCTGCCCTTCGCCGAACGCTGGGCACGGCTGGCGACCGCATTCCGCGATACGCTGCCCACCGGCATCCGAGACGGTGCCGGCTGGCTGCCGCCGGCAGCCTGGGCGCAGGGCTATCCCTGGGACCCGTCATGGCCGGACCGCGAGGCCGGTCTGCAACGTCGGGCGCAGCTGCTCGGCCTGATCGCGGGGAACGGATCGGAGCCGGAATGGGCCGCGGCCCTGCGGCTCGGCAGGGCAGCGGACACCACGGCGCTCGAGGGTCTGGTGCCTGCCGAGGTCGACAAGGTCTTCCTGCAGAACGATCTGACCGCGATCGCCCCTGGTCCGCTGCAGCCGGGGCTCGAGGTGCGCCTGCGCGGTATGGCCGAGCGCGACTCCGCGCAGTCCTCGTCCTACCGGTTCACCGCGGAGTCGGTGAACCGGGCCCTCATCGAGGGCGAGACCGAGGCATCCATCCTGGAGTTCCTCGCCGCGCTCTCACTCACCGGTCTGCCGCAGCCGCTGGCGTACCTCGTGGCCCAGACCGCACAGCGGCACGGTCTCGTTCGTGTCTGGGCATCGGATGGCGGAACCGTCGTGACAAGCAGCGATCCCCATCTGGTCGAGGCGATCGGCATCGACCGCGGCCTGCGCCCGCTCGGCCTCACGGCCGAGGACGGCATGCTGGTCTCGCGCGTCAGCGCCGAGACCGTGTACTGGGCGATGGTGGATGCCCGCTACCCCGCGACGCTGGTCGACGCCGAGGGCAGCGCGATCTCCATGCGTCGCACGCCGCCCATCGAGCCTGCAGTCGCCGCCCTCCCGTCCTACGACGCCCTGATCGCGAGGCTGCGCGAGCGGCAGGGGCCGGACGCAGATGCCGCATGGCTGGACCGCGAGCTCGAAGCGGCCGTGCGCGCGAAGGCCCTGCTGATCGTCGACGTCGGGATGCCGGACGGCTCGACCCGCGAGCTGCTGCTCGAGGCCACCGGTCTCGGCGGCGGCCGCCTGCGCGGTCTGGACCGCGGCGCCGATGTGGAGCGCACGCTGCCGGTGCGCAGCATCCGCGCCGTGCGCCTCGCCGACGTGCCGACGCCCGGGTGACGCGCGACCGGTAGACTGGACAGCTATGTCTGACGGCCCTCTCATCGTCCAAAGCGACCGCACCGTGCTGCTGGAGGTCGCGCATGCCGATGCCGAGTCCGCACGGCACGAGCTCGCGATCTTCGCCGAGCTGGAGCGGGCGCCCGAGCACATCCACACCTACCGGATCACCCGGCTGGGCCTGTGGAACGCCCGCGCGGCAGGCCATTCCGCCGAGGACATGATCGACACACTCGATCGCTGGTCGCGCTTCCCGGTGCCGCCGTCCGTGGCCGTCGATCTGCGCGAGACAGTGAACCGGTACGGCCGACTCGTCATCGAGCGCGACGACGAGGGCACGCTCATCCTGCGCTCCACCGACCCGGCTGTGCTCACCCAGGTGGCGGGCAACAAGCGCATCCAGCCCCTGCTGATCGGCCACCCCGCTCCCGACACGTTCGTCGTGGATGCATGGGCGCGCGGCCAGATCAAGCAGGAGCTGCTGAAGATCGGATGGCCGGCCGAGGACCTCGCCGGCTACACCCCCGGCACCCCGCACGAGATCGACCTCGATGAGGACGGCTGGGCCATGCGGCCGTATCAGCACGACGCGGTCGACGCCTTCTCGAAGGACGGCTCCGGCGTCGTCGTGCTGCCCTGTGGTGCGGGTAAGACGATCGTGGGCGCCGGAGCGATGGCGGCCACGAAGACCACCACTCTGATCCTCGTGACCAACACGGTCTCCGCGCGGCAGTGGCGAGACGAACTGCTCAAGCGCACCTCGCTCACCCCCGAGGAGATCGGCGAGTACTCCGGCCAGGCCAAGGAGGTCAAGCCGGTCACGATCGCGACGTACCAGATCCTCACCGCGAAGCGGAAGGGCCAGTACGCGCACCTCGCGCTGCTGGACGCCATGGACTGGGGCCTGATCGTCTACGACGAGGTGCACCTGCTTCCCGCCCCGGTGTTCAAGCTCACCGCCGACCTGCAGGCTCGCCGCCGCATCGGCCTGACCGCCACCCTGGTGCGCGAGGACGGCCGCGAGGGCGACGTCTTCAGCCTGATCGGACCGAAGCGGTTCGACGCGCCGTGGAAGCAGATCGAGGCGCAGGGCTTCATCTCCCCTGCCGCCTGCTACGAGGTGCGCGTCGACCTGCCGCCGGGCGACCGGCTGGAGTACGCCGCGGCCACCGACGACGAGCGCTACCGTCTGGCGGCATCCGCTCCGGCCAAGATCCGCGCGGTGAAGGAGCTGATCGAGAAGCACCCCGATGAGCAGGTGCTGGTGATCGGTCAGTACCTCGACCAGCTCGACGTGCTGGCCGATGCCCTCGGCGCCCCGCAGATCACCGGGGCGACCCCGGTGGACGAGCGCGAGGTGCTTTACCAGCAGTTCCGCACCGGCGAGATCAAGGTGCTGGTCGTCTCGAAGGTCGCGAACTTCTCCGTCGACCTGCCGGAGGCGTCGGTCGCGATCCAGGTGTCTGGCTCGTTCGGCTCACGGCAGGAGGAGGCTCAGCGTCTCGGCCGCCTGCTGCGCCCGAAGCAGACCGACCACACCGCGAGCTTCTACACGCTGGTCGCGCGCGACACCGTCGATCAGGACTACGCCCAGAACCGGCAGCGCTTCCTCGCCGAGCAGGGCTACAGCTACACGATCATGGACGCCACCGACCTGCAGGCGGCCTAAGCGCGGGGCTCCTCGCCGGGCTTCAGCCCGCACCGCCAGCACGGCGCGGCGAGGTCGTCGAGCAGGGCGCCGCATTCCGGGCACACCTGGGCGAGCCAGCAGGCCGCGTCGCCGCCATCCTCGTCCTCGTCCATGTTCCGGATGCTACCCCTGTGACGGCGCCGCAGCGGGCGGAACCGGGAGCGGCGCGAGCACGGCCCGGCGCACGGTGCGGGTGCGCGCGATCGGCGTGCGCCGCTGCATCCATTCGACGGCCGCCACAGTCACCCCCAGCACGAGCACCGAGACGAGCAGGTCGACCGGTCCGCCCCCGGACGAGTTCGCATCGGCCAGCCCGAACGACGACAGCACGAAGATGCTCACATTGTTGACCACGTGCAGCGCGATACCGGCCTCAAGACCGCCGGTGCGCCAGGTCAGCCAACCCGCGGCGAGCGCGAATGCCGCGACGCTGAGCATGCCCCACACGTCGTAGAGGTGCCCGAAGACGAACAGCGGCAGGGGCAGCAGGATCGCGAACGCCGGATGCTTCAGCCACGACCCCACGGCCTGCATGAGGAATCCGCGGAAGACATACTCCTCGGTCGCGGACTGGAGCGGCACGAGCAGGATCACCAGCAGCAGCATCAGCCAGGGCTGCACGGTGACGCCGGTGACGAAGAGGTCCTCGCCCTGGGCCAGTGACACCCCCATCGAGATGCTCGTCTGCAGGGCGAAGACTGCGGCGGCGATGCCGAGACAGCGCAGCATCCATCCCCAGCGCAGTCGGCCCGTCACTGAGGACAGCAGCCCGAGGCCGCGCCCGGAGACGATCCGAGAGGCGATCAGCAGCGCGGGCAGCAGCAGGATGATCGACAGCATCGCGACCACGAAGGTCACCGGGTCGGTCAGATCCATGCCGCCGCTGGCGGCGACCTTGGTGAACGCCTGCATGACCTCGGGGACGAATGCCGCCATCACGGCGAACGGGACGACGAGCACGATGATCATGCCGATGTACAGCGCGAGTCCGAGCAGCCCGACCAGGATCGGACGCCACCAGCGCGGCTCGCGACCGCGTGCGAGGTTCAGGCGGTGGTATTCGACGTCGGAGGCGTCCTCGATGATCTCGACGATCGGAGCAGGCGCGGACGGCGCCTGCGGGACAGGTACTGCGACCGCAGCCGTCCACACCGGCGGGACAGCCGCCCCGGCGGGAACCCGCGGAGCGGGCGGAGGCGGAGGCGGGAACGGCGTCGACGCGGAACCGGGAGCGGTGTCGTCCGAGGGGAGCATGCTTCGATCATCGCGGATCAGGCTGGACCCCGCTGACCATCGCTCCGTCGCCCGTCGGTGGCCGCCAGTCGACGACCGGGATCAGCTGACGGATCGCGGTGTCCGATGAGAGGCTGCCCACGGTCCTGAGAAAGGTGTCCCGCAGCGCCCTCGCGACCGGACTGCGCAGCAGCGCCAGGGTTCCCATCCGGTGAGAGCGCCGGACGATGTCCGTGGTTCGGGGGTGACGCGCAGCGGTGTAGCCGACCAGCCCGTCCGGGCCGTCCAGTGCGTCGGCGAGTACGACGGCGTCTTCGATCGCCTGGCACGCCCCCTGCCCGAGGAACGGAGCCATGGGATGCGCGGCATCCCCGAGCAGCGCGACCCTGCCCCGATGCAGCGTGGTCAGCGGCGCGGCCAGTTCGGCGATGTCACCGCGCAGGACCGAGGCGGGCACGGCCGACTCGATGAGCTGCCGGATCGGTGCGTGCCAGTGCCCGAAGCGCCGCAGCAGCTCCGCTCGTTCATCATCTGCGGCGCGCTCGCCGGCAGGGGCGACGGCGGCGGCATAGAAGTAGGTGCGGTCATCGGCCAGCGGAACCAGCCCCACCACTCCCGCACCGCCCCAGGTCTCCCCGGCCTGCACAGCGACGGAGGCGGCGACGATGAACCGCCAGGCGGTCCATCCGGTCGAACTCGTCCCCGGGTGGTCGGGGAAGAGCACGCCACGAGCAGCGGAGTGCACCCCGTCCGCCGCCACCACCAGTTCGGCCTCTTCATCGCCTTCGGCGGTTCGGACGACAGCGGGGTGCTCTGCGTCACCTGCGTGGAGCACGGCGGCCGGCGTGTCTGCGCGCAGCGGGACATCGGCGGCGGCGGCGCGCAGGATGGCCGCCAGCCGAGTGCGCTCCAGCACCACCATCGGATCGCCGAACCGCGCCTGCACGGCCGCGGCGCTGGTTCGCGCCAGGTAGCGCCCGTCTGCTCGGCGCAGACCGCCGTCGCCCTGGATCGCGGCGAGGCCTCGCACGGTGTCGCCCGCGCCGAAGGCATCCAGCGCTCGCAGCGCGTTCGGCATCATCGCCAGTCCTGCACCCGCCGAGCCCGGCCATGGTCCCTTCTCGTACATGTGCACGGCCCAGCCCCGGCGACGCAGCGCCGCCGCCGCCGCGAGTCCGCCCAGCCCTGCCCCGATCACGATCGCGCGACGCCCACGCATGATGGCCTCCTGACCTCGTCGGAACCCGCGCTACCCGCCCGCCGTGGCGATGATGCACACGACGAGACACGGGAAGAAGACGAGCGCCGAGAACAGCATGTGGAACCTCGTGCGCCCGCCGAGGCGACCGGCGAGCGACACTCGCGCAGCCGGGATGTAGTCGCCCATCCCCGGGCGGGACTCCCCCAGCACTGTGCGCGCCCGCCGCACCATCGTCGCGTCCCCGAGTCCGATGAACAGCACGAGCACGACGAAGCCCACCCACGCCCACACGGGCGCGCCGGTCACGATGAAGACGATCCAGAGCGCGGCGAAGGCGATCATCGCCGCGGCATGGGTCAGCACAAGGCCGGCGTTGCGGCCCTTCGCGTACCGCGCCCACGAGACGAGCAGCGACACCCCGACGGAGGCCTGGATGATCCAGGCGACGAGCACGATGTATCCCATGCGCACACTGTACTACGTTCATAGTGCGATGGGTACTATGAATATAGTGTTATGCTCACCGAATGGCTACGACCCGCGAACGCGCCCTCGACGCGGCAGTCCGTCTCGTCGGCGAGCAGGGCGTGCGGGCGCTCACCCACGGCCGCGTCGACGCGGCCGCCGGGCTGCCGAAGGGGTCCACGTCGAACTGGTTCCGCACCCGCGACGCGTTGATCGCCGGCGTCCTGGTGTGGATCGCGGAACGCGAGCGCGCGGACCTCACCGCCGCCATGGATCCGGTGCAGACCCCGGACGAGCTCATCGACGTGCTGACGCGCATGCTCGAGGACGTCACCGGACGCGAGGCTGGGCGAACCCGGGCACGATACGCGCTGTTCTTCGAGACCGCGAACGCCCCGGGGGCGCGACCCTCGATGCGCGATCAGCGATCGATGTTCGAGAACTGGACCCGCGATCGTCTCGCGCTGCTCGGCGCGACCGACCCCACCCTCGCCGCCCGCGCCCTTCTCGCCACGAGCGCAGGCATCATCGTGAACCGTCTCACCGTGGCACCCGACGCGCCGATCCGCCCCGCCGTCGAGCTGGTGGTGCGCGCCTCACTGCCTCCGAGGTGACCAGGATTCCCTCGGCTGATCACCGCCGATCCGCACACAATCAGACACGGCATGGGTGGAGTCACCATAATGGGGGCATGACTGATGCGCGCATCCTGGTCGTCGACGACGAGCCGAACATCCGCGACCTGCTCTCCACGGGTCTCAGCTTCGCCGGTTTCCAGGTGAAGACCGTCGCCAACGGGGCGGCCACCATCTCCGCGGTCCTCGAAGAGGAACCGGACCTCATCATCCTCGATGTGATGCTGCCCGACATGAACGGCTTCAGCGTCACCAAGCGGCTGCGCGGTGCCGGATTCACCGCGCCCATCCTGTTCCTCACCGCGAAGGACGACACCCAGGACAAGATCGAGGGCCTGAACGCCGGCGGCGACGACTACGTCACCAAGCCGTTCAGCCTGGACGAGATCGTGGCCAGGGCGCAGGCCATCCTGCGCCGCACCATGCAGGCCGATGAGGAGTCCGTCATCCGCGCCGGCGAGCTGTCCATGGATCAGGACACCCACGACGTGTTCGTCGGCAAGGTCCCGATCGAGCTGAGCCCGACCGAGTTCAAGCTGCTGAAGTACCTGATGCTCAACCCCAACCGCGTGCTGTCGAAGGCCCAGATCCTCGACCACGTCTGGGAGTACGACTTCAACGGCGACGCCGGCATCGTGGAGAGCTACATCTCCTATCTGCGCCGCAAGATCGACCCGCACACGGAGGAGTCGCTGATCCAGACCAAGCGCGGCTTCGGGTACATGCTCAAGGTCGGCAAGACCGTCTGATCCGGCCCGGAGCACCCCATGGCGCACAGATCTGATGCCGTCACCTCCTGGTGGCGGCGTATCAGTCTGCGCGCCAAGGTGACCGGCGTCACCGTCGCGGTGCTCGCCCTGGGGCTTCTCGTCGCCGGGATCGGCACCGTCCCGATCCTGCGCAACGCGATGATCGGCAACATCAACGCGCAGCTGCCGGGACTGGTCTCCACCAGTCAGGCCGACCGGTTCTTCGTGGTCACCAACGAGGGCGGCAAGGCTGCCTTCACACCGCGCGACGGCGCGGTCTCGCGCGCCGACTACTTCGCCGCCTTCTACGACACGACGGGCAAGAAGGTCGCCGAGGCCGGCGGCCAGCCCGGCGCTGAGCGGCCGATGTTCCCTGAGACCTACACGCTGGCAGAGGCGCAATCCGCCTCCGACCAGGTGATCCCGCTGCGGGGCGAGGACGGCGGGGCGTTCAGCGCCGCCGCGGCGACCCAGGCAGCGGTCGGCGCCTCGGTCACCTATGTGCAGATCGTCGCGCTCCCCCTCGACGAGGCGGACCGGATCGTGGCCACGTACTTCGGCGTGTACACGACGGTCGCGCTGGTGACCATCCTGATCGCCGCGCTGCTCACCCGCGGTCTGGTGACGCTGACCTTCCGACGCCTCGGTCAGGTGGAGTCCACGGCGATGTCGATCGCCGCCGGGGACCTCAGTCAGCGCCTCACCGACCTGGAGCCGACCACGGAGGTCGGCAGGCTCAACTCCGCGATCAACACGATGCTCGACCGTGTCGACGGCGCGATCGCGCAGCGGGACCGCACGGTGCAGCACATGCGCCGTTTCATCGGCGACGCCAGTCATGAGCTGCGCACGCCCCTTGTCAGCGTGCGCGGCTACGCCGAGCTGTACCGGATGGGAGCCATCCGCGGTGACGAGGATGTCGCCAGGGCGATGGAGCGCATCGAGAAGGAGGCCATCCGCATGGGTGCGATGGTCGAGGACCTGCTCGCGCTCGCACGCCTGGACGAGGACTCCGGCCGCTCACTGGAGATCGTGCCGCTCGACCTGCGTCCGATCGCCCGCGATGCCGCGCTCGACATGCGGGTCACGGCCCCCGGACGCACCGTGACGGTCGTCGACACCACGGTGGATCTGCCCGCTGCGCCTGCTGCGCCACCGCTCGAGCCCACGACGCCTGCCCCCGATGCGCAGAAACCGGCCAAGACGAAGGACGCCACGACGCGCGGCACGGGCACGCGCGGGCTGACCGGTGCGGCGCTCGCGCGCCTGCGGCGTCGTCCCCGTGCAGAGGTCGTTCCGCAGATCGATTTCCACGAGACGCTCGACATCCCGGTGCGCACGCCTCCGATCGTGCTCGGCGACGAGAACAAGGTGCGGCAGGTGGTGACCAACCTGCTCGGCAACGCCCGACGGTTCTCACCCGAGGACAGCCCGATCGAGATCATCGTCGGCGTTGACAGGCTGCGCGGTATCGGCACGATAGCGATCGCCGACCACGGCGAAGGGGTGCCCCCTCAGATCCGGGACCAGATCTTCCAGCGGTTCTGGCGCGCCGACACGTCGCGCGCCAGGGAGACGGGTGGTTCCGGCCTCGGCCTGGCGATCGTCTCGTCGATCGTCGAGGCGCTGAACGGCTCGGTGCACGTCGAGGAGACGCCCGGCGGCGGCGCGACCTTCATCGTCGCCCTGCCCCTGGCGCCGGCCAGCGCGACGCCCGAGCACCTGCTCGAGGAGACCCAGCCGATCGAGCCTCTGGACCTCTGAGCGCCACTCTCCCTCCCCAATCGGGTTTCGCCCCGCTCTGTCCCGGAGACCGGAAATCCGGCATCGTCCGGTGCGCGCCGCGCTCTAGCGTCGGAAGCCCAACGAGAGGAGATCCCCCATGTCCGTCTTCACCGTCGACACGGAAGCGGTCCACGCCGCGAACGGCGCGACCAGAGCCACGATCGAGCGCCTGCAGTCCGAGTCGGCCGCCCTGATGTCGCAGCTGACGCAGCTGCAGTCGTCATGGACCGGCAGCGCTTCGATCGCATTCCAGCAGTGCAGTGAGCAGTGGCGCGGCGCACAGCTGCACGTCGAGCAGGTGCTGGCGTCGATCGGCACGGCGCTGGGCTCCGCGGCGACGCAGTACGCCGATGCCGACCAGTATTCCGCGAACCTGTTCCGCTGACCCCCAGCCCCTCGCGGAACGCAGAACGCCCCCGGCTCGAGAGAGCCGGGGGCGTTCTGTCAGTGAGGATGGATCAGAAGTCCATGCCGCCCGACGGGTCTGCCGGCATCGCCGGAGCCTTCTCGGGCTTGTCGGCCACGACCGCCTCGGTGGTGAGGAACAGGCCGGCGATCGACGCCGCGTTCTGCAGCGCCGAGCGGGTGACCTTGGCCGGGTCGATGATGCCCTGTGCGAACATGTCGCCGTACTCACCGGTCGCGGCGTTCAGGCCCTGGCCCGCGGGGAGCTCGGAGACCTTGTGCGCGACGACGCCGGGCTCGAGGCCCGCGTTGATGGCGATCTGCTTCAGCGGAGCCTCGATGGCGACGCGGACGATGTTCGCACCGGTCGCCTCGTCGCCGACGAGCTCGAGGGTGTCGAGCACCTTGGCCGACTGCAGCAGCGCGACGCCACCACCGGGGACGATGCCCTCCTCGACGGCAGCCTTCGCGTTGCGGACGGCGTCCTCGATGCGGTGCTTGCGCTCCTTGAGCTCGACCTCGGTGGCCGCGCCCGCCTTGATGACGGCGACGCCACCGGCGAGCTTGGCGAGGCGCTCCTGCAGCTTCTCGCGGTCGTAGTCGCTATCGGTGTTCTCGATCTCGCGGCGGATCTGGGTCACGCGACCCTCGATCTGCTCGGCGTCACCGGCACCCTCGACGATCGTGGTCTCGTCCTTGGTGACGATGACCTTGCGCGCACGGCCGAGCAGGTCGAGCGTGGTGTTCTCGAGCTTGAGGCCGACCTCTTCGGTGATGACCTGGCCGCCGGTCAGGATCGCGATGTCCTGCAGCTGCGCCTTGCGACGGTCGCCGAAGCCCGGAGCCTTGACGGCGACGGACTTGAAGATGCCGCGGATCTTGTTCAGCACCAGAGTCGCGAGAGCCTCACCCTCGACGTCCTCGGCGATGATGACGAGCTCCTTGCCGTCCTGGATCACCTTGTCGACGACGGGCAGAAGGTCCTTGATGTTGCCGATCTTCTGGTTCGCGATGAGGATGTACGGGTCCTCGAAGACCGCCTCCTGGCGCTCCGGGTCCGTGACGAAGTAGGGGTTCAGGTAGCCCTTGTCGAAGCGCATGCCCTCAGTGAGCTCGAGCTCGGTGCCGAAGGTCTGCGACTCCTCGACGGTGACGACACCCTCCTTGCCCACCTTGTCGATGGCCTCGGCGATCAGGGCGCCGATCTCGGGGTCGGCGGCGGAGATCGACGCGGTGGCGGCGATCTGGTCCTTCGACTCGACCTCCTTGGCGGTGGCGAGCAGGTCGGCGGTGATGGCGGCGACGGCCTTCTCGATGCCCTTCTTCAGGCTGATCGGGTCAGCACCGGCTGCGACGTTGCGCAGACCCTCGCGGACCAGCGCCTGGGCGAGGACCGTGGCGGTGGTGGTGCCGTCGCCGGCGACGTCGTCAGTCTTCTTGGCGACCTCCTTGACGAGCTCCGCGCCGATCTTCTCGTACGGGTCGTCGAGCTCGATCTCCTTGGCGATGGAGACGCCGTCGTTCGTGATCGTGGGGGCGCCCCACTTCTTCTCGAGCACGACGTTGCGGCCGCGCGGGCCGAGGGTCACCTTGACAGCGTCGGCCAGGGTGTTCAGGCCGCGCTCGAGACCGCGACGGGCCTCCTCATCGAAAGCGATGATCTTTGCCATGAGTAGTGTCGTCCCTCCTGGACGTAGACGTTGGGGTTTAGCACTCACCATGAACGAGTGCTAACGCCATTCTGGCACTCGCCTATGGAGAGTGCAAGCCGCGGACGCGCTACTCGGCAGGGGTCTCCGTACCCGCGGCCGCGCGGTCCATGCCGATCACGACGGCGAGCTGCTTGCCGCCGGATTCGTTGTAGTCCTTGTAGGCGTCGCTCTGCTGCACGTCAGCCCCGCCGATGACACCGGCCAGCCCGAGCGCGGCCTCCTTGTCAGCGGGGTCGGCGTAATACACCGTCGTCGTAGGGAAGTCGCGTGTGGAGGCGTCGATGCTGGAGATCTGACCACCCTTCCACCCCGCCTTGATCAGCTCATCCCGCATCGCGCCCTCCAAGGCGTCGTCCGGGGTGCCGTTGAGGATCAGCACGGCATAGGACGTGTCCACCGCTCCGGTGTCCTCGGGCGCGGGCGTCGCGGCCTGGCTCGGCCCGGCATCTCCGCCGAACGAGATGCGGTCCATCGCCACCAGCGACCCGAAGATGCCGAGGACGACGAGCACGAGCACGGCCGCAGCCGACCACAGCAGCACGATCCATCCGTTCATGCCAGGAACCTCGGCACGGTGCGCTCCGACACGTCCTGTGGCGTGCGGGACGTCGTCGAATCGATCACTGCGGGGCTTTGACACCCCTCGATGCTAGGGCATGTCCTCTGTGAAACCCCGTCTTCGCGTCAGCCGACGAAACCGCGCATTCGGGCGACGCGGCGATCCGTGCGCGCATCACGGATGCGGCGCAGGCGGCGCACCAGCAGCGGGTCGAACTCCAGCGCCTGCTCGGTCTCGATGAGACGTCCGAGCAGTTGGTAATAGCGTGCGGGACTCATGCCCAGCTGCGTTCGGATCCGCTCCTCCTTCGCGCCGCCGTGCCGCGGCCAGGCGGCTTCGAGGGCGAGGATCGCACGGTCGCGATCGGTGAGGTCTCCGAGCATGGCCCCAGGGTACGCGGCATCCTGCCCCTCATCCGCGCGCCACTCCCTGGCTGCGCGAGGGAGAATGGACGCATGGGTTACGACGTGGACAAGACCGAGAAGGAATGGCGCGAAGAGCTCGGCGACGCCGAGTACGCGGTGCTGCGCGAGGCGGCGACCGAGCGCCCCTGGACGGGTGAGCTGCTCGATGAGAAGCGCGACGGGCTGTATCGGTGCGGCGCCTGCGGCGCCGAACTGTTCCGGAGCGGCACGAAGTTCGACAGCGGATGCGGGTGGCCGAGCTTCTACGAATCGGTCAGGCCCGAGGCCGTGACGCTGATCGAGGACCGCACCCTGGGCATGGTGCGCACCGAAGTGCGCTGCGCGGCATGCGGCTCGCACCTCGGCCATGTCTTCCCCGACGGCTTCGGCACCCCCACCGGCGACCGGTACTGCATGAATTCGCTGGCGCTGTCGTTCAGCCCCACCGAGTCGTGAGCGCCCTCGACGCCGTCCTCGCCAGGAAGTCCTGGTCGAAGGTCGACGATGTCTCACCGACGCACGAGCAGCTCCTGCCGCTCGTCGCCGCAGCGGGGCGTGTGGCCGACCACTCGTCGCTGCGCCCGTGGCGGCTGATCGAGCTGCGCGGCGAGGACCGTGAGCGGCTCGGCGCCGCGATCGCGAAGGCCCAGGGCGACGACAAGCCGTCGTCCAAGCCGCTGCGCGCTCCGCTGCTGATCGCCGTCGTCGTGAGTCCGCGCAAGAGCGAGAAGGTGCCGTACTGGGAGCAGGAGGCCGTGGCATCCGGTGTCGCGCACACGCTCAGTCTGCTGCTTGATGAGGCGGGTTGGGGTGTGATCTGGCGCACGGGCCACTACACCCGCTCGAAGGCCGTCGCGAAGGCGCATGGGCTGAAGAAGAAGGAGCAACTGCTCGGCTGGCTCTACGTCGGCGGCAAGCCGGCCGGCAAGGACGGCGGGCGCCGCAAGGCGATCGACGCCGAGAGCGTGCTCGGCCGGATGCCGCGAAGCGGCGACTAGGCGCGCGCTACGCGGCGGCGACGCGGCAGGGCGACCACGACCGAGGCCACCGCGACGACGACCATGGTGATCAGCTGCCAGGGCGCCGGTCCGGCAGGCAGCGGCCAGATGAGATCGATCGCGATCGACGTGGTCAGCTGGCCGAGGACCGACCCGAGGCCGAGCAGCAGCACCCCCGTGTGCGCGACGAGGAACGCTCCCAACAGGATGTAGGCGAAGCCGAGCAGGCCGCCGAGATACAGCCACGGCTCCGTGGGCAGCGGCTCCGGCGGGCCGCCGACCGCAATGGTCGCGGCGGCTGCGACGACGAGCACGAGCGTGCCCGCGATGAAGCTCGTCAGCGTCGCGGTGAGCGGCGACTCCACCCGCTGAGCGAGCCTGCCGTTCGCGGCGGCCTGCCACGCGATCCCGCCCCCGGCCAGGAACGGCAGCAACAGGAGCCAGAGCGGTGCGGAGGCCAGCACTCCCCCGCCGAGCGAGACGCCGACGGCAGCGAGCGCGAGCGCGCCTCCCGTCACACGCCCCGGCGTGACCGCCACCACGCCGGCCGGCCCGACGCCGATGCGGTCGAGCACCAGACCGTGCACAGTCTGGCCGGCGACGACGCCGACCGTGAACAACGAGACGCCGAGAACCCCGGCGACGAGCCCCTGAGTGGAGACGGTGAGGGCGCCGCAGGTGCCGCCGAGGAGCATCCAGACCGGGATGCTGCGGCTGCGCACGCCCGAGACGAGGCGGCGCACACCGGCTCGACCCGCTGGCATCGCAGCGATGACGATGACGAGGAAGACGAGTCCCACGAGGAACGAGACGAGGCCGGCGACGACCCCGTCGCCCAGCCGGACGCCCAATACACCGTTGATGCGCGCCTGTACGGCGGTCATCATTCCGATCGCGACGGCGCCGCCGAGCGCGACGGCGGCGGGTAGGCGGCGAGTATCGGTCACCGACCGACCCTATCGGCCGCACGTCCGAAGCCCGGACTACGCTGGCCGCATGTGCGCCAGCTATGGTCTCGATCCCCGGTTCACCGATGCCGACGAACTCGCCGCGGCGGATGCAGCGATGCTGGAGGGACTGCGGCACTGGGCCGAGCAGAACGCCGGCGAGACGCTGCGCCCCACCGGCCGCAACCTGCGCAATCTGAACCCGGTCGTGCTGCCCGCCGACGACGGCGCCGTGCTCGAGCAGGCGTGGTGGGGGTTCCTCGTGAACGGCGCCCCGGCCAGGTTCCCCTCGATCAACACTCGATCGGAGCGACTGCAGGAGAAACCGGGAGCGCTGCGCGGCCGGGCGCTCGTGCCGTCCACGGGGTGGTTCGAGATGCAGAAGCCCGATCGCATCTGGCACGAGTTCGGGCTGGGCCGCGGCGCGCTGTTCGGCATGGCCGCGATCACGCAGCGGGGCAAGGACCCCGACGGCGAATGGCGCACCTGCTACTCGATCGTGATGCGTCCCGCGCCCCCGCAGGTCGCACACATCCACGACCGGGTCCCGCTGCTGCTGCCTGGGTCCTTCCAGGACGACTGGCTCACCGCCGACGGCTCGCGCGAGCTGATCGACGAGGCGCTGCTCGCCGCGGCATCCCTCGACGAGCGCATCGCCGCGGTCGCCCGCGACGACGACAAGGGCACAGACGGGCTGCTGTTCTGACGCGGGCGCGCCGAGGAAACGGAGCCTCCTGCCGGACTCGAACCGGCCACCTGCGGTTTACAAGGCCGCTGCTCTACCAGATGAGCTAAGGAGGCGAACGGTCACCAGCTTAGTGGCGACCGAGGGTCTCACTTCGCCGGGGTGGTGGCGGTGGGCGTCGGGGTCGGTGTGGACTCGCCGTAGTACGCGTCGCTCGCGACGGTCATGACGAACTGGGAGAACTCGGCCGGGTCGCTCATCGAACCGACGTAGGTCTCGCCATTGACGACGATCATCGGCGCCGCGTTCAGCTTGAGCTTCTTCGAGCCGGGCAGCGGCCCTTCGAGCGCACGAGTCGTGGCGTCCTTGGCCCAGGTCAGGTAGTCGCCGCCCTCGATGCAGGAGCGCACCTGCGCGGCGTTGTCGATCCCCACCGCGCCGGCGAGGTCGGCGAGCTCGACGTCGGTGCGCCCGTCGCTGTCGACCTTGGGCTGGTCGATCAGCAGCTCGTGGTTGTACGCGTAGAAGTAGTCCGGCGCATGGCTGGCCACGCAGGCGGATGCCGCGGCGGCGCGCAGCGAGTACTTCGTGCCGTTCGAGCTGGCGGTGAGCAGCGACACCGGGTGATACGTGACGTTGACGGCGCCCTCGGTGATCCACCCGGTCAGCTGGCGGGCGTTCGCGCGCTCGAACTCCCCCGCGTCAGGCGAGAGGTAGTCCACATAGATGTGCACGTCCACCGCACCGGCGGTCGGCGTCGGCTCAGGGGTCGGCGTGGCCGTGGCCGTGGCGCCCGAACCCGTCGGATCCGGTGTGGGCGTGCCCTCCGGCGCGGACTGCGGCGAGTTGACCGTGACTTCGCGGACGGTGACTCCGTCGCCCTCCATGCCCGCAGGGCTCAGGGTGGGCTTGGACACCGAGGAGGTGACCGCCCAGGTGACGGCGGTGCCCACGGCGCCGACGGCGACCACGGCCACGAGACCGATGATGATCCGGCGCATCGCACGCGCTCGGCGGTGACGGGAATTCACCTGCTGTGCCTTCTCCCGCACCGCCTCGCGTGATGAAGTCGCGGTGGAGACGTTCGGCGTTTCGTCGCTCGACATCGTTCCTCTTGAAAGTCCGGTGGGGACGGGTCTCCCCCGTTGGGCCGCCCGAAGCGGCCGGCAGCCGCATGAAGCAGCGCCGGGTTCGATGTTATCCAGACCTCCTGGGAAGTTACCCAGCAGGCGGGAGCTCGTGCCATACTGAACCTGGCCCGATGGCGGGCCACGGCGGGCGACCCCGCCGCTTCCATCACAACGGATCGTCCGGCACGTACCTGCCGGTGAAGGAGAAATCAATGGCAACCGTGACCTTTGACGACGCCACCCGCCTCTACCCCGGAGGCACGCGCCCCGCGGTCGACAAGCTGAACATCGAGATCGCCGATGGCGAGTTCCTCGTTCTCGTCGGCCCCTCCGGTTGCGGAAAGTCCACCTCGCTGCGCATGCTCGCAGGCCTCGAAGAGGTCAACGCCGGCCGCATCCTCATCGGCGACCGTGACGTCACCGACGTGCCGCCGAAGGACCGCGACATCGCAATGGTGTTCCAGAACTACGCGCTGTACCCGCACATGACCGTCGCCGAGAACATGGGCTTCGCTCTGAAGATCGCCGGCATCGGCAAGGAGGAGCGCGCCTCGCGTGTCCTTGAGGCCGCGAAGCTGCTCGACCTCGAGGAGTACCTGACCCGCAAGCCGAAGGCCCTCTCGGGTGGTCAGCGTCAGCGCGTGGCCATGGGCCGTGCGATCGTCCGCCAGCCGCAGGTGTTCCTCATGGACGAGCCGCTGTCGAACCTCGACGCCAAGCTCCGCGTGCAGACCCGCACCCAGATCGCCTCGCTGCAGCGCCGCCTCGGCGTCACCACGGTCTACGTCACGCACGATCAGACCGAGGCCCTCACCATGGGCGACCGCATCGCAGTGCTCAAGGACGGCATCCTGCAGCAGGTCGGCACCCCGCGCGACCTGTACGAGAACCCGAAGAACGTCTTCGTGGCCGGCTTCATCGGCTCGCCGGCGATGAACCTGTTCCCGGTCGACCAGGCCGAGGGCGGCGTCAAGTTCGGCACCAAGGTCGTCCCGACCGAGGCCGCCGCGATCAGCAAGGCCAGCGGCAGCCAGGTCACCATCGGTATCCGCCCCGAGGACATCATCGTCGCCCCCGAGGACGGCCAGGGCCTCACGGTCACGGTCGACCTGGTCGAGGAGCTCGGCGCCGACGGCTACCTGTACGGCCACTCCGAGGTCGACGGCAAGCGCACCGACATCGTCGCGCGCGTCGACGGCCGCCGCCACCCGAACGCGGGCGACAAGGTCGTGCTGGCTCCGATCCCGGGCCACGTGCACCTGTTCGACCTCGAGTCGGGCGAGCGCCTGAACGAGCAGGCCATCGCCTCGGCCTGACCTACTCTCACGCAGCGCGGCGCGGGCGGACCTCTGGGTCGCCCGCGCCGCGTCGTCTTTCCCCTGAGGTTCTCACCCACGCATCCGAGGAGCGCACATGGCCGACACCGAGCGTCTGTCCAGCACCCTGCGCATCACCGCCAGCACCGTCGACCCCGGCCTGCTGACGCTGCCCTGGTCGACGCCGCTCGGCAAGTGGCCCAGCGAGCACATCGTGTCACTGCCGAAGGGCCTGTCCCGTCACCTGGTGCGGTTCGCGGACCTGTCCGGCCGTGTGGTCGCCGTCAAGGAGACCACGACGGAGATGGCCCAGCGCGAATACGAGATGCTCGGCAGCCTGGCCCGCCTCGATGTCCCCTGCGTCAGCCGCGTCGCGGTGATCGCCGGACGACAGGATGCTGACGGCAGGCCGCTTCCCGCGGCGCTGGTGACCTCGCACTTGAAGTTCTCGATGCCGTACCGTGCGCTGTTCACCCAGATTCTGCGCCCCGACACCGCCACCCGCCTTGTCGACGCGCTGGCCCTGCTGCTGGTGCGGCTGCACAACGTCGGGTTCTACTGGGGCGACGTGTCGCTGTCCAACACCCTGTTCCGCAGGGATGCCGGCGCATTCGCGGCCTACCTGGTGGATGCCGAGACCGGCGAGCTGCACGAGGAGGGCCTGACGGTCGGTCAGCGCTCCTACGACCTCGATCTGGCGCGCACCAACATCGCCGGCGAGATCCTCGACCTGGCCGCAGGCGGGCGACTCGAGAACGGCGTGGACGCGGTGGCGATCGCCGACGGCATCGTCTCGTCGTATCGAGCGCTGTGGGCAGCGCTGACCGACGAGGAGTCGTTCTCGTCGAACGAGACCTGGCGCATCACCGAGCGCGTCGAGCGCCTGAACGCCCTCGGCTTCGACATCGACGAGATGTCGATGAACACCACCGCGGACGGCGCGGTCGTGCACATCCAGCCGAAGGTCGTGGATGCCGGACACCACCAGCGCCGCCTCATCCGGCTGACCGGACTCGATGTCGAGGAGAACCAGGCGCGTCGGCTGCTGAACGACCTGGACGAGTTCCGGGCCCGTTCGACCAAGCAGTGGGCGGACGAGGAGATGTACGCGCACGAGTGGCTCACCCGGGTGTTCGAACCGGTCGTCCGTGCTATCCCCTACGACCTGCGCGCGAAGCTCGAGCCCGCTGAGGTCTTCCACCAGGTGCTCGAGCACCGCTGGTACCTGTCGCAGGCGCAGGGCCGGTCTGTGCCGATCGCCGAGGTGCTGACCAGCTACATCAACGACGTGCTGCGGCACCGGCGCGACGAGGCCACGATCATGGGCCCGCCCACCGAGACGATGAGCCTGCCCGTCGTCACCGGTGCCGTGGACGTGTCCGACGACACCGGTGAGGTGGACTGGCGCGACCTCGTCTGAGTCCTAGTACCCGACGGTGAACCGCTCGCGGCCGTGCTTCGGCGTCTCGATCTCGTCGACGATGGCGACCGCGAAGTCGGCACCGGAGATCGTCGAGGTACCGTCCTCTGCACGCACGAGCACGTCGCCGCCGTCACGGTAGGACCCGGTGCGCTCGCCCTCGGCCCACGGGCCGAACACCTCGGCAGGGTGCACGAAGAACCAGTCCAGCCGGGCATCCGAGTCCTGCAGCAGGGCGAGCTCATCGATGCCGACCTGCGCCTCGTGCTTGTACTCCTCGGGGAAGTCCAGGTCGAAGAGACGCGGACCGCCGGGGGCGACCAGGCTGCCGCCGGCGCCGCCGACGACGCCGAGGCGTGTAGATGTGCCGGTCAGCTTCGCGGCCAGCGCCTGCAGCGCGCCGGTGGCCTTGTCGGTCATGTCTCCGCGAGGCGAGATCGCCGAGACGACGGCGTCCGCTCCGTCGAAGACGTCGCCGAGGCCGGCGATGTCGAGCGCGGAGCCCTGCACATGGGTCGCACCCTCGATCGGGGTGTCCGGCGTGCTGCGCGCGATGGCGACCACGTCGTGTCCTCGGCTCACCGCCTCGCGAACGATGTGCGCTCCGGCGTATCCGGTTCCTCCGACGACGATGATGCGGGCCATGCGATTCCTCTTCTCAGGGCGACGCGCCGCGATCGCGGCACACAGATGCCAACGAGTCCCGGAGCGGCCTCATTCCCCGCGCGGCGATCCGTGCGCTCTGAGTCAAGCCCCGCGCAGCGTCGCGACCTGGTAGAGCGCGACGGATGCCGCGATGCCGGCGTTCAGCGACTCGGTCGCCGCGGAGATGGGAATCGACACGATCTGGTCGCAGGTCTCGGTGACCAGGCGCGAGAGCCCCTTGCCCTCGGAGCCGACCACGATCACGACCGGGCGGTCGGCGAGCTCGAGCGCAGGCAGCGCCACGTCTCCCCCGCCGTCCAGGCCCAGCACGAACACGCCCTGCTTCTTGAACTCCTTGAGCTGCGTAGTGAGGTTCGAGGCCAGGGCGACGGGGAGGCGCGCGGCGGCACCGGCGCTGGTCTTCCAGGCCGCCGAGTTCACGCTCGCCGAGCGACGCTGCGGCAGGATGATGCCGTGCCCGCCGAAGGCGGCAGTGGAGCGGATGATCGCACCGAGGTTGCGCGGGTCGGTGATGCCGTCGAGGGCCACGAACAGCGGCATCTCACCGCGGTCGATCACCTTCTCGAGCAGGTCCTGCGGGTGCGCGTACTCGTACGGCGGAACCTTGAGGGCGACGCCCTGGTGCACGCCGTCGAAGCCGGCCATGCGGTCGAGCTCCTGTCGGGTGACCTCGAGCACCGGGATCTCCCGGTGCCGCGCGATCGCGAGCATCTCCTTGACGCGGTCGTCCATCTCGACGCGCTGCGCGATGTACATCGTGGTCGCCGGGATCTTGGTGCGCAGCGCCTCGAGCACCGAGTTGCGCCCGGTGACGGTCTCGGTGTCGTCGGTCGACTTGGCCCGCGCGCTCCGGTTCATGTCGCGGTTCTGCGGCTTCTGACCGGGACGCCCCTTGCCGCCGGCAGCCGCGTAGCGCTCGGCCGCGGCCTTGCGCTTGCCTGCCACGTGCCAGGCGCGGTCCTCGGCCTTCGGGGTCGGCCCGCGACCCTCGAGAGCCTTGCGGCTGTGACCGCCGGTGCCCTTCGAGGCGCCCTTCTTCTTGCTGTTGCCCGCTCCGGGGCGACTCGGCTTAGCCATCGATACTCCAATGTGTTCCGTCCGGAGTGTCCTCCAGAGTGATGCCTGCGGCCGCGATCGCATCGCGGATGCGATCTGCCGAGGCCCAGTCCTTGTCAGTGCGCGCCTGCGCACGCTGCGCGATCATCGTCTGCACGAGCGCGTCCAGAGCGGATGCCTCGGCATCCGACCCTCCGGTGCGCCACTCGTACGCAAGGGGGTCGATGCCCAGGATGCCCGCCATCTCCCGCACCTGCATGGCGATGAGCTGACCGTCGCCGGTCTCGCCGGCGTCGAGCGCCGTGTTGCCTGCGCGAACCGTCTCGTGCAGCACGGCGAGCGCCTGCGGAACGCCGAGATCATCGTCCATCGCTGCGATGAATGCGGCAGGCAGAACCTCCAGCGGCGGCTCCGCGTCCGCTGCGGGGCGCTCCGCCGACCAGGCGAACTCGGCAGGCAGGCGCGCCGCGCGGTCGAGGAACGACCTGATGCGCCCCATCGCGGCATCCGCCTCGACGAACGACGATTCCGTGACATCCAGGCTGGATCGGTAGTGCGCGGCGGCCAGCGCGTAGCGCGCCACCAGCGGGTCGAACTCGTCGAGCATCTGGGACGCGAGGATGAAATTGCCGAGCGACTTCGACATCTTCTGCCCACCCACCGTCACCAGGCCGTTGTGCACCCAGTACCGCGCGAATCCGTCGCCCGCCGCAGTGGACTGGGCCATCTCGTTCTCGTGGTGCGGGAAGCGCAGATCAAGACCGCCGCCGTGGATGTCGAACTCGGCACCGAGGTAGCGCCGCGACATGGCGGAGCACTCGATGTGCCATCCGGGCCGGCCGGGTCCCCAGGGCGAGTCCCAGGTCGCATCCGCCGGCTCACCGGGCTTGGCGCCCTTCCACAGCGCGAAGTCCTGCGGGGCGCGCTTGCCGCGCGGATCCGCGTCCTCCGCGGCCTCCATGGCGTCGACCGACTGGTGGGTCAGCTCGCCGTAGGCGGGCCAGGAGCGCACGTCGAAGTAGACGTCGCCGGAGCCGTCCGGTGCCGGGTAGGCGTGACCGTTCTCGATGAGCCGCTCGATGAGCTCATGCATCTGCGGGATGAAGCCGGTGGCGCGCGGCTCGTAGGTCGGCGGCAGGATGCGGACCGCCTCGTACGCCGCGGTGAACTCCTTCTCCATCCGGTAGGCGAGCGCCCACCACGGCTCGGCATCCGTGCCGTTCACGAGGATCTTGTCGTCGATGTCGGTGACGTTGCGCACCAGGGTCACCCGGCCGTAACGCCGGCCGAGCCAGCGTCGCAGGATGTCGAAGCTCAGCGCCCCGCGGACGTGCCCGATGTGCGGTCCGGACTGCACGGTCGGCCCACAGACGTACATCGTCACGTTCTCGGGATCGAGAGGGACGAAGTCGCGCAGCTGCTGGGCGCGGGTGTCGTACAAGCGGAGAGTCACTGCACTAGCGTACCGGGGCCCCCTGGACGGCGACCACCAGTGCCACCGCCGTCACGGCGATGCCCTCGCCCCGTCCCGGGAACCCGAGGCCGTCCGTCGTCGTCGCCGCCACGGCGACCGGCGCACCGCCGAGCGCGGCCGACAGCGCCTGCTCGGCCTCGGCCCGACGCGCGCTGAACCGAGGTCGATTGCCCTGGAACTGCACCGAGACGTTGCCGATCACGAAACCCGCCTCGCCGAGGAGCTCACGGGTGCGGGCGAGGAAGACGTCGGCGTGCGCGCCGGCGTACTCCGGATGCGCGGTGCCGAAGTGCTCGCCGATGTCACCGAGTCCGGCCGCGGCGAGCAGCGCGTCGACGATCGCGTGCGCGACCGCATCGCCGTCGGAGTGCCCGGAGAGCGGCTGCTCCCCCGGCCATTCCAGGCCTGCCAGCCAGAGATTCCCCTCTCCGCCGAAGGCGTGCACGTCGGTGCCGACTCCGACTCGCGGCAGCGATACGGCAGAGTGTCTCGGCGCGCGCGCCGGTTCCGCGGCATCCGCCAGCAGGTGCCGTGCGCGCTCCAGGTCGTCGGGGACGGTGATCTTGAAGGCCCTCTCCGCACCGGAGATGTGCCGCACCGCATGCCCCGCTGCCGCGAACAGCGCAGCGTCGTCGGTGTACTCGGCGCCCGATGCGAGCGCCACCGCGTACGCAGCCTCCAGCTGCTCGCGAGGGAAGCCCTGGGGCGTCTGCGCCGCGGCGAGGATGCTGCGATCGACAGCGGCCACGACGTCCGCCGCCTCGACGCGCTTCAGCGTGTCGACGACGGGGAGCGCCGGAATCACTCCGGCATCCTCCCCGCCGCGGACCGACTCCGTGACGGCGTCGATCAGGGCTGACGGGGTGAGCGCACGCGCCGCGTCGTGCACGAGCACGATGCGCGCATCCGCCCAGAGCGCGGCGAGGCCGGCGGCGACGGAGCGCTGACGCGTGTCGCCTCCGACGACGACGCGGCCGAGGTCTGCGCGATCCCCGGCGGCCGCGCGCAGCTCGGTCTCGGCATCACCCTCGAATCCGGCGGGGGCGACGACGATCACCTGCATCGGCGCCGCTGCGAAGACGCCGTCGAGCGCGTGTCGCAGGATCGTGCGATCGTCGATGCCGACCAGGGCCTTCGGGGCATCCGCGCCGAGGCGGGTGCCGGAGCCGGCCGCGACGACGATGATCGCGGCATCCGGAACAGGGAGCACAGTCACGCTCTCAGGGTATCGCCGCCCCGGTGACGACGAAGGGCCGGATGCCGCAGCATCCGACCCTTCGTCGTGAAACCTTGACGCTCTGCGTCAGGAGGCGAGCACCTCGTCGAGCAGCTCGCCGGCCTTGTCCTCGTCGATCTTCTCGGCGAGCGCGAGCTCGGAGATGAGGATCTGCCGGGCCTTCGCCAGCATCCGCTTCTCCCCGGCCGACAGGCCGCGGTCCTGGTCACGGCGCCACAGGTCGCGGACGACCTCGCTGACCTTGATCACGTCGCCGGAGGCGAGCTTCTCGAGGTTGGCCTTGTAGCGGCGCGACCAGTTGGTCGGCTCCTCGGTGAACGGCGCGCGCAGCACCTCGAACACGTGGTCGAGGCCCTCCTTGCCGATCACATCGCGCACGCCGACGAGGTCGACGTTCTCAGCCGGGACCTCGATGATGAGATCGCCCTGGGTGACGTTGAGCTTCAGGTACTTCTTCGTCTCACCCTTGATCACGCGGTCCTTGACCTCGATGATCGTCGCAGCCCCGTGGTGCGGGTAGACGACGGTTTCGCCAACCTCAAAAAGCATAAAAACGTGTCCTTTCGGCAACCTCCAGGATACCACAACCGACATGTACTAAGGTTCGCCGCCGCAGGCCTCACGGCGACGCGCCCACAGGATTCCCCCAGCACCCACTAGACTTGTGGCGGCCCATCGATCGCACCTCTGGAGGATCCGTGAAATCGCGCCCTGCTGCGTCCATCGCCCCGCGCCTGCTGGCGTCGATCGCGCTCACCGCGGTCGCCCTGCTCGGCACCACCGGATGCACGTTCATCACCGAACAGGCGACTGAGATCCCCTACTCGCCCTCCGACGGCGTCAACGTCAACAACGACGCCGGCCCGGTCAAGGTCCGCAACGCGATGATCGTCGCCACCGAGGACGGCGCCACCGGCAACCTGGTCGCCGGCCTGGTCAACGACACCGCCGACGACGAGACCATCACGATCTCGCTCGAGGGCCACGACCCGTTCGAGGTCGACGTCCCCGCAGGCGAGCGCGTCAGCCTCGGTGCCGACGAGGACCCGCTGCGCATCGACGACCTGAACGTGCAGCCCGGCGCCACCGTCAAGGTGCTGTTCCAGTCCGGTGACTCGACCGGCAGCAGTGCCGCCGTGCCCGTGCTCGACGGCACCCTGCCGTACTACTCCGACCTGGTGCCGGAAGACGCTCCGGTCATGCCGACGCCCGTCGGCACGCCGACCGAGACGCCCGCGTCCTAGCATCCGCTTCCACGACGAAGGCCGGCCCGCGATGCGGCCGGCCTTCGTCGTCTCCCCGGGCTCAGCCCTCGAAGCGGTATCCCAGTCCGCGCACGGTGACGAGCATGACCGGTTCGGAGGGGTTCTCCTCGATGCGCGAGCGGATGCGCTTGATGTGCACGTCGAGCGTCTTCGTGTCACCGAAGTAGTCGCTGCCCCACACCCTGTCGATCAGCTGGCCGCGGGTGAGCACGCGACCGGAGTTGCGCATCAGCACCTCGAGAAGCTCGAACTCCTTGAGCGGCATGTTGATCTGCTCACCGGCGACGGTGACGGTGTGCCGGTCGATGTCCAGACTCACCCGGCCCCCGTCGAGCACCCGCTCCTCGAGCTCGTCCTCATCGGGCACAGCGCGACGCAGCACGGCACGCATGCGCGCGAGCAGCTCGCGCGACGAGTACGGCTTGGTAATGTAGTCGTCAGCACCGAGCTCCAGCCCCACCACGATGTCGATCTCGGAGTCCTTGGCGGTCAGCATGATGATCGGCACCGCGGAGGACTGCCGGATCTGCTTGCAGACCTCGGTGCCCGGCATGCCCGGCAGCATCAGGTCGAGCAGCACGATGTCCGCTCCGCGCTCTCGGAAGGCGGCGAGAGCGCCCGGTCCGTCCTCGGCGATCTCGACCTCGTTGCCCTCTCGGCGCAGCAGGTACGCCAACGGGTCCGCGAGGTCGGGTTCGTCCTCGACGAGCAGGATGCGGGTCATGCGTTCTCTCCGTTCCGGGTGCGGGCGGCGACGTCCTTCTTCGCCCGCTTCTTCTTTTTCTTCTTCTTGCCCGCCTGATCGCTCCCCGGCGCGTCGATGCGCGGCAGCCTGATGGTGAAGGTCGATCCACGGCCGGGGCGCGACCACAGCCGCACCTCGCCGCCGTGCCGCTGCGCAGCGTGCTTCACGATCGACAGGCCGAGCCCCGTGCCGCCGGTGCGGCGGGAGCGTGCCTCGTCGGCACGATAGAACCGCTCGAAGATGCGCTCACGATCAGCCTCGGCGATGCCGATCCCCTGATCGGTCACGGCGATCTCGACGACCTCACCCTCCACGCGCACGCCGACGCCGACGCGCGAGCCCTGCGGCGAGTACGCGATCGCGTTCACGACCAGATTGCCGACCGCCTCGATGAGGATCTGAGCGTCGCCGAGCACCCAGGCGCCGCGATCGCCGCCGCGGACCAGCTCGACAGCGGCGGAGTCGGCCTGCACGCCGTGCGCCTCGATGGACGACGCGATCACCTCGTCGACCGAGACAGGACGCAGGTTCGCCAGCCCGTCGGAGGACTGCAGACGGGACAGGCTCATGATGCGGCCGGTGAGCTGACCGAGCCGGCCGGCCTCGGCCTGGATGCGGGCGGCGAACTTCCGCACCTGCTCGGGATCGTCGGCGGCCGATTCGATCGCCTCTGCGAGCAGGGTCACCGCGCCCACCGGCGTCTTCAGCTCGTGGCTGGTGTTCGCGACGAAGTCGTTGCGCATCTGATCGAGCCGCTCCTGCTCGGTGACATCCCGGATCACCAGCAGCGTGAGCCGCGCGCCCATCGCGCTGGCGCGCGCGGCGACCAGACGCGGATCCAGACGCACACCACCGCGCGAGATGCGCAAAGTCTCGGTCGCGCTGCCTCCGGACTGCCGCACCGCGCGCACCAGCTGGCGCAGCTCGGCGTTCTCGAGCACCGCGCTCGCTTCGATGCCGAAACGCGCGGCCGCCTGCGACACCGCCAGCACCAGACCCGAGGCATCCAGCACGCACGCGGCATCGTCCATGCTCGCGAGCACATCGATCGTGCCGGTGGGAACGGCCTGGGAGGTCTCCTCTGCGGCCTGGGCACGGGCACGATACGCCCAGCCGACGAGCAGCACGAGGCCCGCTCCGATGATCGCGCCGACGGCAAGGGCGAACAGCGCGAGATCGGGCGAGGTCATGCCACCAGCGTAGGGCCGCAACGAGCAGGTCACCTGCCGTTCGCCCGGACTTCCGCGGGCGCACGGCATACTGTTCACATGCCGGGCACCGTCCGTTAACCTTCGGCGGACACAATCGCCCAGGGCGTGCCGCAGGCGCTGTACGCGCCTACCACCCGGCGACACCGGCCCGGGTCCACGACGAAAGGTTGCGCCGACAATGCGCGAAGTCTTCCACCAGTCCCTCGAGGATCTGCAGGCCCAGCTGGTCGAGATCGCCGAGCTCGTCACCGTCTCGATCGACAAGGCGACTCGCGCCTTCGCGACCAGCGACGTCTCTCTCGCCGAGGAGGTCATCGCCGATGACGCGCGGATCGACGAGATGGCCGTCAACCTCGACGAGCGCGCCATCGAGATCCTCGCCCGCCAGCAGCCGGTCGCCCGCGACCTGCGCATCGTCATCACCGCGCTGCGCGTGAGCGCGTCCCTGGAGCGGATGGGCGACATGGCCGAGCACATCGCCCAGCTGGCCCGCCTGCGGTTCCCTGAGCGCGCCATCCCGAAGGGTCTGAAGAGCACCTTCACCCGGATGGGCGAGCTGGACGTCGAGATCGCCCGCACCCTCGCCGAGCTGCTGCGCACTCAGGACCTGCGCCTGGCCGACGCCATCCGAAACGCGGATGACGACGTCGACGAACTGCACGCGCGCGTGTTCGAGAAGGTTCTCAGCGACAACTGGAAGGGTGAGGCGACCGCGACCGTGGATGCCACGCTCGCCAGCCGCTACCACGAGCGCTTCGCCGACCACGCGGTCGCCGTCGCGAAGAAGGTCGTCTATCTCGCCACCGGCGACTGGGCGGTCGACGAGGAGGACATCACCCTCGCCGCCGAGGCGCAGGAGCAGGAGGAGACCGGCTCGGGCCACGCCTGAGGTCTCGACACCGTCCGGTGCCGTCCGATCGGGGCGCCGTCGCTCGCGCTGGACTTCTTTGTCCGCGCGGCGTGAATACGCGCCGCGCGAGCAGAGGGCAGCCGCGCGGACGGCTCCGGATGCCGGGAAGAGCAGCGCGAACCGGATCCGCAGCGCGATTGCGCCCAGCACCGAGCTCCGGCATCCGCCCGGCGCTCGCGCGGCATGTCTTTGTCCGCGCGGCGTGAATACGCGCCGCGCGGGCAGAGAACCGCAGCGCGAACGGCCCAAGATGCGGAAGAGTGCCGCGCGGGCGAGAAACAGCAGCGCGAAGGAACACACCGAGGCCCCTCCTGATCCGCGGATCAGGAGGGGCCCCGACGTCGTGAGGGCGCGGTTACTTCTTGCCCTGCGCGGCGACCGCGGCAGCGCCGGCGGCCGCCGCCTCGGGGTCGAGGTAGCGGCCAGGGGCTACGGGCGTGTTGTTCTCGTCGAGCTCGTAGACCAGCGGGATGCCGGTGGGGATGTTCAGCTCGGCGATGTCGTCGTCGCTGATTCCCTCGAGGTGCTTCACCAGGCCGCGCAGGGAGTTGCCGTGCGCGGTGACCAGAACCGTCTTGCCCGCGTTCAGGTCGGGCACGATCGCCGACTCCCAGTACGGCAGCAGACGGTCGATGACGAGCTTGAGCGACTCGGTGCGCGGGATGTCGCCGTCGATGTCCGCGTAGCGGGGGTCGCCGACCTGGCTGAACTCGCTCGCGTCGTCGAGCAGCGGCGGCGGCACGTCGAAGGACCGGCGCCACAGCTGGAACTGCTCCGGGCCGAACTCGGCCAGGGTCTGCGCCTTGTCCTTGCCCTGCAGCGCGCCGTAGTGACGCTCGTTCAGACGCCACGAGCGCGTCACCGGGATCCACAGGCGGTCGGCGGTGTCCAGCGCGATGTTCGCGGTCTGGATCGCACGGCTCAGCAGCGACGTGTGCAGCACATCGGGAAGCAGACCCGACTCGGCCAGCAGCTCGCCACCGCGGCGCGCCTCGGACTTGCCCTGCTCGGTGAGACGGACGTCGACCCAGCCGGTGAAGAGGTTGAGTTCGTTCCATTCGCTCTGGCCATGGCGGAGCAGGATGAGGGTGCGGGTCATGAGTGCCAGCCTATCTTTTTCTCTGTCCGGGGCGGGCTCCGTGACGTTCCCTGCGCTCGCAGAGCGGGTTCCTTCCCGCTTCGCGGGCCCCTCCCGATGCTCGCTCCGGGAACGTCACTGCGCCCTCGTGCTTCTGGGGAAGGCGCCGCGCCTGGGGGTGGTGGGTATTGGCAGGTGATGTGTCTGGAGAACTGGGAGCTTTGGGAGAATCGAGGCATGGCGGGAGTGATCGGGCAGGCGACGCGGGGGACGACGGGGACGAACCGGCTGCGGCGGAACGATCGGGCCATCGCGGCTTCGGAGGCGTTCCGCAAGGCGAACGACCCGCTCGTGATCGACCTGGGGTTCGGGGCGAGCGGGGTCACGGCCTTCGAGCTCGCACGGCGTCTGCGCAAGGTACGGCCGGACTCCTCGGTGCTCGGGCTCGAACTCGACCCAGAACGCGTGGCGACGGCAACCGCGCAGCTCGAGGAGGTGCGCGCGGGCGCAAGCTCCTTCCCGGCGGACCTGCCCGTGTCGTTCGCACGCGGCGGGTTCGAGGTGCCGCTGCCCGACGGACGGCGGCCCGCGGCGATCCGAGCCATGAACGTGCTGCGGCAGTACGACGAGGCCCAGGTGCCCGACGCCTGGGGCCGGATGACGTCACGGCTCGCGCACGGCGGCCTGCTCTTCGAGGGCACCTGCGACGAGATCGGCCGCATCGCATCGTGGGCCGAGGTCGACGAGCACGGCATCCCGCAGCGCTTCACCATCTCGCTGAAGCTGTCCGATCTCGAGCATCCGAGCATCGTCGCGGAGCGACTGCCGAAGGCCCTCATCCACCGCAACATCCGCGGCGAACGAGTGCACGACCTGCTCACCGCCCTGGACCGGGAATGGGACCGCGCCGCCCCGCTGTCCGCCTTCGGCGCCGCGCAGCGCTTCATCGCCGTCGCGGCGGGGCTACGCGATCAGGGCATTCCGGTGCTCGGCGACCGCCGCCGCTGGCGGCTCGGAGAGCTGACGGTGCCCTGGCGCACCGTCGCCCCGGCCTACGAGCTCTGACGTCCCGCAGCGCCGCAACAGGTCACCGTCCTCCCGTTCCGGTCTCACTCGTTGCGGGCGTCCGCAGCCAAACACCCACAACGAGTGAGACCGGAGCAGGGCGAGCACGCGGGCTCACGGCGCTGGCGTCAAGACCGCACTCGCGGAGCGAGACACGACACGTCGGAACCGCGAGAAAGACCTTCGAAGAATCCTCAGGCGCTGCGGGGGTCCTGACCCGCCGGGCGACGGGACAGGCGGGTGAGTCGAGGGACCTCGGCGGTGGCACCGGCATCCGCCGGCACGATCACCTGCTGTGCGGCGGCGATGTCGACGCCGTCGGCGCGCACGACGAGATCGCCGGTCGGCGCGCGACGGGACAGGATCGCCAGCGCGATCGGGCCGTCCTCATGATGCCGGGCCGACGACGTCACGTGCCCGACCTCAGTCTCGCCGGCGAGCACCGGCGCACCGGGCTCCGGCAGAACCGCGTCGCTGCCGTCGAGATGAAGCAGGGCGAGCCGGCGGGGAGGATGACCGAGGTTGTGCACCTTGGCGACCGTCTCCTGCCCGCGATAGCAGCCCTTGTTCAGGTGCACGGCGCTGCGGATCCAGTCGGCCTCGTGCGGGATCGACTTCTCGTCGACCTCGAACTTCCAGCGCGGCCGCCAGGCCGCGATGCGCAGCGCCTCCGCGGCGAGCGCACCGGCGACCTCCCCGCCTGCCAGCGACGACGGGTCGGTCACGATCGCGACGCGCCAGGCAAGCTCCGTGCCGGGATGCTCGGTCACCTGCGAGTACTGGAAACCGCCCGGCTGCACCTGCTGCCAGGGATCCGACCACACCAGTGGCACACCGTTCGGAGCATCCGCGACGACCGCTTCCGCGGCGGAACCACCGTCGACGAAGCCGATCAGCGAGAGCTCGGGGCGCAGCGTCACCACGGCGCGGGAGCGGAACACCATCCGCTGCAGCCAGGTGGCCAGACCCTCGGCGTCGCCGGAGTCGGCGATCAGCCACACGGACGAGCCGTCCTCGAGGACACCGGCGTCGTGCTCGATGCGTCCCTGCGGGTCGAGCACGAACAGTTCGGTGCTGTCGCCGGGGCGCAGGCCGGTGAGCGCCTGCGAGGTGATCGAGTCCAGCCAGGTCAGCCGGTCCTCCCCCGCGACCTCGATGACCGTGCGGTCGCCGAGCGGCACGACGGCGGAACCGGACACCAGGCGGCGCTGCTCGCCGATCGGGTCACCGAAGTGCGCGATCGTGTCGCCGTCGCGCACTGCGCCGGGCAGGGCCGCGAACGCGTCGAGAGTCATACCTTCGCCAATCTCGCCGAGGCGTGCGAGGCCAGCGGCGAGCCGAACGCCGCGATGTCCCACGCCCAGAGCAGATGTCCGTCCACCAGGCCGTACATGCGGGATGCCGCGTTGTACGGCTTCGCGCCCGCGGTGCGCACCACGGCGTCGGTGGCGATGTCGATGCGCGGACCGTCGATGCGGCCGAGGTACAGCTCGAGCGTGCCATCGGAGTGCGCGAGCGACACCTCGAGCGGGAACCCGTGGTCGGTGCGCAGCTGTTCGACGTCCTCCGCGGTGCGCGGCGCAGCGTTCGTCGTGGGCGGCAGCATGGCCGGCCCCGGGTCGGCATCGCCGTGTGTGCGCCCGAGCCGCCAGAATCCGGTCTCGGCGAGCAGCGGCACGGGCACATCGCCGCCGAGGAACGACGCGGTCGCCGCGTAGTTCAGGAACGGGCCGCCGTCATGGCTGAAGCTAACGCGGTGCGAGAACTCGCCCTGCAGGTGCTGCTCACCTGCGGTGTAGTCGATGACGCCCGTGCCCTCCCACACGCCGAGCAGCCACGACAGCGGCACCAGGTCGGCGGGGAGATCCGTGGGCAGATCGAACACGATCCGGTCAGCGCTGCCCGCGGAACAGGTTGACCAGCACCACGACCGAGACGAAGGCGATCGCGAGGCTCGCCAGGCCGAGCAGACCGAGGAAGAAGAATTCGAGCGCGACGACGTCCATGACACTCACTCTATCTGCTCGCGGCGCGCCGCGGCTAAACGGTCGGTATGAGTGCAGCCAGCCCGAAGCCGACCGAGATCAGGCCCATGATCAGCAGCGCCCCGATCACACTCGCCGAGACGCGCACGATGAAGCCTTCGACCCTGCCGAACCACAGCTGCACGGCGAACGAGAGCAGCACGACGATGCCGAACGCCACCAGCATCCAGGGCACGCGATCGTCCTCCGGCAGAACTATCCCCAGCACGATCGACGCGACCAGGGCGACCCCCCACACCACATACACACCCACATACGCGTTCCGCGGCGCCAGTGCTGGTTCGGTCATGTGTCCCATCCTCTCACTTCAGACTGAATAGCATGGGCAGGTGGCCCGGCTGTTGGTACTCACCTCGGATGCGGATGTCGTGCTGCCCGCACTCGAGTTCCTCACCCACGCCGTGCGCCCTCATCCCGCGGATGCCGGGCATCTGCTGTCCGCGCCGGAGGCCGACCTGCTGGTCGTGGACGGACGCACAGATCTCGCCGCCGCGAAGGCGCTGTGCCGGCTCCTGCGCACCACGGGAGAGCGCACGCCGGTGCTGCTGGTCGTCACCGAGGGCGGGATGCCGGCGCTCGCCTCCGACTGGGGATTCGACGACGTGCTCCTGACCACGGCCGGCCCCGCCGAGATCGACGCGCGCATCCGGCTCGTCCTGGCGCGCGCCGCCGAGTCCGCGGAGCCCGTCCGGGTGCAGGCATCCGGAATCACGATCGACGAGCAGTCCTACTCGGCGAAGCTGCACGGACGTCCGCTGGATCTCACCTACAAGGAGTTCCAGCTGCTGCACTTCCTCGCCACGCACCCGTCACGCGTGTTCACCCGCGAACAGCTGCTCAGCGAGGTCTGGGGCTACGACTACTTCGGCGGCACGCGCACCGTCGACGTCCATGTGCGGCGCCTGCGCGCCAAGCTCGGCGACGCCGAGCAGGTCATCGGCACGGTCCGCAACGTCGGCTACCGCTTCAACGTCTACGACGAGGATGCCGCGGACGCGTGAGCGTCATCCGTTAACCGCCCTGTCATCGGTCGGTGCAAGGATGTACCCATGATCGATCCCCTACTGGCAGACTCCGGGCTCGGCGACGCCGAGGACGACGACTTCGACGCCATCGAGGAACCCGACTCACTGCTGCCAGACCACCGGTACCTCGACCGCGAGCTGAGCTGGCTGGCGTTCAACCAGCGCGTGCTGGAGCTCGCCGAGGACCCCACGCTCCCCGAGCTGGAGCGGGCGAACTTCCTCGCGATCTTCGCGAGCAACCTCGACGAGTTCTTCATGGTGCGCGTGGCGGGTCTGAAGCGCCGCATCCTCACCGGCCTCGCGGTGCCGACCAATGTCGGCCGCGCCCCCACCGACGTGCTGGCCGACATCTCGGCCGACGCGCACGCGCTGCAGCTTCGGCACGCCGACGTGTGGACCACGCAGGTCAAGCCCGCCCTCGCCGACTCCGGCATCGAGATCACCGAGTGGGACGACCTCACCGAGCCCGAGCGCGAGTCCCTCGGCGACTACTTCCAGGCGCAGGTGTTCCCGGTTCTGATGCCGCTCGCGGTCGATCCGGCGCATCCGTTCCCGTACATCTCCGGCCTGTCCCTGAACCTCGCGATCCGCATCCGCAACGCACGCACCGGTCGCCAGGAATTCGCGCGACTGAAGGTGCCGCCGATGCTGCCCCGCTTCGTCGCCGTACCCGGCGGCGGCGAGATCCTGCGCTTCATCCGCCTCGAAGAGCTCATCGCCAACCACTTGGGCGACCTGTTCCCCGGCATGGAGGTGCTCGACCACCACGCCTTCCGCCTCACCCGCAACGAGGACGTCGAGGTCGAGGAGGACGAGTCCGAGAACCTCATCCAGGCGCTCGAGGCCGAGCTGCTCAAGCGCCGGTTCGGTCCGCCGATCCGCTTGGAGATCACCGACGACATGGACGAGGTGACCCTCGAACTGCTGCTGAAGGAACTCGACATCACCGGCCAGGAGGTCTACCGCCTGCCCGGTCCGCTCGATCTCCGCGGCCTCTTCGACCTGTCGCGCATCGACCGGCCCGACCTGCGCTACCCGCCGCACGTGCCCACCACTGCGGTCGCGTTCCAGCCCGGCGACAGCAACGAGCGTCCCGACATCTTCAAGGCGATCGGCAAGGCCGACGTGCTCGTGCACCACCCGTACGAGTCGTTCGCGACCAGCGTGCAGGCGTTCCTCGAGCAGGCCGCGCGCGACCCGCACGTGCTCGCGATCAAGCAGACCCTGTACCGCACCTCGGGCGACAGTCCGATCGTGCAGGCCCTGATCGACGCGGCAGAGGCCGGCAAACAGGTGCTGGCACTTGTCGAGGTGAAGGCGCGCTTCGACGAGGCGAACAACATCGTCTGGGCGCGCAAGCTCGAGAAGGCCGGCGTGCACGTGGTCTACGGGCTGGTCGGGCTGAAGACGCACTGCAAGCTCGCCCTGGTGATCCGCGAGGAGGACGGCGTGCTGCGCCACTACTCCCACGTCGGCACGGGCAACTACAACCCGAAGACCAGCCGCATCTACGAGGACTTCGGCCTGTTCACCGCCGACCCGCAGGTCGGCCGCGACCTCACCCGGCTGTTCAACGAGCTCAGCGGCTACGCGATCGAGAAGAAGTTCAAGCGCCTGCTCGTCGCCCCGCTGCACCTGCGCCGCGGGCTGCTGCGGCTCATCGACAAAGAGCGCGCGAACGCCGAGAAGGGCAAGCCCTCCCGCATCCGCATCAAGGTCAACTCGATGGTCGACGAGCAGATCATCGACGCGCTCTACCGCGCCAGCCAGGCCGGCGTGCGGGTGGACGTGTGGGTGCGCGGCATCTGCAGCCTCCGGGTGGATCTGCCCGGCGTCAGCGACAACATCACCGTGCGCAGCATCCTCGGCCGCTATCTGGAGCACTCCCGGATCTTCGCGTTCGAGAACGACGGCGACCCGCAGGTGTTCATCGGCAGCGCCGACATGATGCACCGCAACCTCGACCGCAGAGTCGAGGCGCTGGTGCGGGTAGCCGACGAGGCGCACGTGCAGGAGCTCACCTCGCTGTTCGATCGCGCGATGGACGACGGCACGAACTCCTGGCACCTCGAGGCCGCCGGCGTCTGGACACGCCGCACCGAGGATTCGCACGGCAATCCGCTCACCGACCTGCAGGATGAGACCATGGTCAGGATCCAGCGGCGTCGGCGCAAGCGCTCGGTGCGATGATCCCCACCACGATCGCACTGTCGTCGGACAAGGCCGTCTACGCGGCCGGATGCGTCGTGTGGCGGCTCGTCGAGGGCAAGCTGCGCATCCTGCTGATCCACCGCACGAAGTACCAGGACGTCACGCTCCCCAAGGGGAAGGTCGATCCGGGCGAGACGCTCGCCGAGACCGCCGTGCGCGAGGTGCACGAGGAGACCGGCATCCGGGTCACGCTCGGCGTACCGGTCGGCGTGAGCCGCTACTTCCTCAAGCCCAAGCGACAGAAGGTCGTGCACTACTGGGCCGGAGAGGCGACGGATGACGCGATCCGGGCATCCACCTTCGTGCCCAACCACGAGATCGCCGCGATCGAATGGGTGAGTCTGAAGAAGGCCCGCGCCCATCTCAGCTACCCGGTCGACACCGAGATCCTGGACAACTTCGCGAGCCTGGTCGATGACGGTGTGCTGCAGACCTTCCCGCTGATCGCGCTCCGGCACGGTAAGGCCGTCGCCAGAGCCGATTGGGACGGCCTCGACGTCGAGCGGCCGCTGACCGGGCGGGGCGAGGCGCAGGCCAAGGCGATCGTCGGCCCACTCCGCGCCTTCGGAGTGACCAAGATCGTCACCAGCGACGCGGTGCGCTGCGCGCGCACGGTGAAGCCCCTCGCCAAGACCCTCGGCATCAAGGCGAAGAAGACCGAGCTCATCGGGCAGGACGCCTGGGAGGCCGGAACAGCCGACCTGCGCAGCGTCATCGGCAAGCGGGTCCGGCTGCGCGAGGCCGCCGTGATCTGCAGCCACGGGCCGGTGCTGCCAGACATCCTGTCGGAGATCGCCCTCGCCACCGGAACCATGCGCGGCTCCTATGTCGCCAGCGCGAGTGCGCTCGAGCCCGGGGCCTTCTCCGTCGTGCACCTCTCAGCCAGCAACCCCGGATCGGGCATCATCTCGATCGAGACGCACGACCCTCAGGTCTGATTTCCCGCGGGTCGTCTTCTCCGCGCCGCCAGTCGTTCACCTTCCGTTCACCCGCACGGGACAGTCTCGTTAACCGTCGCTCCTAACGTCACTGTGTGCCCTGCACCGGGCCCGAAACCCACCCACGATCGAACGGATCCACAGTGAAGATCTCCCGCATCGCTCGAATCAGCGCCGTCGGCGCCATCGCCGCCCTCGCCCTCGCCGGCTGCGCCGCGAACGAGAGCGCAGCGCCCGCAGCATCCGACACGCCTGCCGGCCCCGCCCTCAGCGGCAACCTCGTCGGCGGCGGCGCGACCTCCCAGGAAGTCGCGATCTCGGCCTGGACCAAGTCGTTCCAGACCTCGAACCCCGACGTGACCGTCGACTACGACCCGCAGGGCTCCGGCACCGGCCGCGAGTCGTTCGCCGCCGGCGCCTACACCTTCGCCGGCTCGGACCGCGCGTTCAAGACCGACGAGCTGTCCTCGATGGAGTTCAAGGGCTGCGCTGCCGACTCGCCCATCATCGAGGTGCCGGCCTACATCTCGCCGATCGCCGTGATCTTCAACGTCGACGGCGTCGACAAGCTCGACCTCGACCCGAAGACCCTCGCGGGCATCTTCGCCGGCACCATCACCAAGTGGAACGACCCAGCGATCGTCGCGACGAACCCCGACGCGAAGCTGCCCGACCTGGCGATCAACCCCGTCCACCGCGCCGACAAGTCCGGCACCACGGGCAACTTCACCGACTACCTCGCCGCCGCGGCTCCTGAGACCTGGACCCACGGCTCCGTCGAGGAGTGGCCGATCAAGGCCGGCGAGGCCGCTCAGGGAACCTCGGGCGTCGTGCAGGCAGTCGAGGGCGGCAAGGGCACCATCGGCTACGCCGACGCATCGCGCGCCGGCGAGCTCGGCACCGTGCAGGTGAAGGTCGGCGACAAGTTCGTCGGCTACTCGCCCGAGGCCGCTGCGGCCATCGTCGACGAGTCGCCGCTCGAGGAGGGGCGCGCCGACGGTGACCTCGCGATCAAGCTGGACCGCACCTCCGACAAGGAGGGCGTGTACCCGATCGTCCTGGTCAGCTACCTGATCGGCTGCGAGGAGTACGCCGACCCGGCCAAGGCCGCGCTGGTGAAGGGCTTCTTCAATGTCGCGATCAGCGCCGACGGCCAGAAGGCCGCCGCCGAGGCATCCGGCAGCGCCCCCATCTCGGACGACCTGCGCACCAAGGCCCAGGCCGCGGTCGACCTGATCGTCACCAAGTGATCCACCGCGGCGGCCCGGCAG
>NZ_JBHVJW010000009.1:0-51192 GCF_042798735.1 Microbacterium sp. NPDC057741
CCGGGGGGGGGGGGGGGGGGCGCGGGCGGGGGGCGCCGCGGGGGCGGGGGGCCCCGGCGCCCCCCCGGGGCCCGGCGCGTGGGGGGGGCCCCCCCGCCGGGGGCCCCCCCCCCCTTCTCGCTTACTGTCGGGGTGACAGGATTTGAACCTGCGACCTCGTCGTCCCGAACGACGCGCGCTACCAAACTGCGCCACACCCCGTTTTTGCAACTGTTCGAGTCTACATGGCCGGGGCCGTAACGACGAATCGAGCGCACGTGATGATGAGCGCGCTTCCGAGCACGGCGACGATCGAGGCGCCGAGCATTCTTCGTCGGCGGCCGGACCACGTGGCACACCATCCGGACAGCACGAGCCCCCACGACGTGCAACTCCACAGGAGCAACCGGCTGCCGTACTGAAGATGGGTCTGCCAGTCTCGCGGAGCATCGGAGGCGAAGGCGATGTTCAGCGCCCACACCAGTACCGAGATCCAGATGATCGCAGCAAAGATGCCGAGGAGTAGGAGGACCGACGCGGGGCGGGCTGAGACACGACGCTCGATCTGGGGAATGCTCCGGAGCGCAGGGAGTGTGACCACAAGCAGAAAGATCGCGACGATCTGGGCCGACGCCATCAGGGGCCCCTATTCGAGCGCGCTCATCGAGGCGCTCAGCGTCGGGATGGTCAGAAAGTAGACGCCTACCGTGACCAGTACATAGACAACGCCCACTTCCCAGCGCAGCGACTGCGTCCCGGCGGGAGTGGACATAGGCCGCCGATCAGCTCTCGTCGCGTGCGACCAGCGTCAGCAACGATGCCTCCGGTCGGCAGGCGAAGCGCACCGGTGCGTAGATCGACGTGCCGCAGCCGGCGCTGACGTTCAGCGGCACCGAGCGTCCGCCGTGCGACCAGGTGCTCAACCCCTTGGCCTGCTTCAGCGGGATGTCGCAGTTGGCCACGATCGTGCCGTAGCCGGGCAGGCAGACCTGTCCGCCGTGGGTATGACCGGCGATCAGCATGTCGGCCCCGAGATCGATGAACTCGTTCAGCACGCGCTGATAGGGCGCGTGCGCGACGGCGAGCACGGATGCTCCGGGATCACGGGGCCCGAGAGCGGTGATCTGCTCCGGCAGGGCGTCCAGACGGTCCCAGTCGCGGTGCGGGTCGTCGACGCCGAAGAAGTCGACGCTTTGACCCGCGACCGTCAGGCGGGCCGCGGCGTTGTTGAGATCGGTCCAGCCGAGCTCGTCGGTGAAGAAGCCGTCCATCGCGGCCGTGTCGAGCAGCGGCGTCTTCGTGCGCCGCTTCGAAGGACCCATGAAGTACTTGAACGGGTTGCGCGGCGACGGCACGTGCACGTCGTTCGACCCGTGCACGAACACGCCGGGGATGCCGGCCAGCGGCGCGAACGCGTTGCGGATGCCGGCGAGCCCGTCCACGTGCCCGAGGTTGTCGCCCGTGTTCACGACCAGGTCGGGCTCGAGCGCAGCGAGTGAGGCCAGCCACTGCTGCTTGCGGTGCTGCCACGGGGCCATGTGCGCATCAGACAGGTGCAGCGCACGGATCGGCGCGGAGCCGGGGGAGAGCACGGGGACGGTCGCGGTGCGCACGGTGAACAGGTATCGCTCGATGCCGATTCCCCAGGTCGCCGCCGCAACGCCGACGGCCCCCACCGCGCCGAGCGCGATGAGGGCCGGATGGGCGCTACGCGTGGTCAACGGCCGTTGCCCTTGTCACACTGCAGCTTGATTCGCTGGTCGGGCTGAGCTGTCGAGCCGGCCGGCGGATCGGTGTCGGCTACCTGCGAGTCGGGTTGGCACCTGCCCCCGCCCCAGTCGATGTTCGTGAAACCGGCCTGGTTGAGCGCGACGATCGCCTCGGCGGCGGACTTGCCCTTCACGTCAGGCACCGGCGTGCCGGTCTGCGCCTGCTTGCCTGTGCTGGGCGAGATCGTCACCGTGGTGCCGGCAGCGACCTGGCCGGCGCCGGGTGCCTGAGTGGCCACGGCGCCAGCCGGTTGGGGGCTGTCCACAGCCGGGCCGACGCTCACCTGGAATCCGGCATCCTCCAGCGTCTTCTTGGCGGCGTCGACGGGCATGCCGACGACGCTGGGCAGATCCTTGAGCACCTTGCGGGTGAGGTTCTGGTCGGGCTTCGGGAACGCGTCGCCGCCGTAGATCTTGTTGGCTGCGCCCTGGATCGCCTTCGCCAGGGGGAATCGGATGTTGTTGAGCGCGGTGCCCTTCCAGGAGAAGTTCCGCAGCGACTTGTCGCCGGTGACGTTTCCGACCCAGACCGCCGTGGCGACCTTGGTGCTCGACTCGACGAGCATGGTGTGCGCCTTCTCAGCAGTACCGGTCTTGCCGATCAGTTGAGTGCCGTCGTTGGGGTTGGCTCTTCCACCCGTGCCGCCGTTCATGACGCCGCGCAGCGCGTAGGCGGCGGTGGCGGCGATCTCCGGAGCGATCACCTGGGTGCAGGACTCCTTCGGCGGGGCGATCTCCTTGCCGTCCTGGCCGATCACCTTGTCGATCACGCGAGGCTCGCAGTACTTGCCCTTGTTCGCGACGGTCGCGTAGGCGCCGGCGATCTGGAGCGGGGCGATGTTCTTCGATCCCAGCACCGAGGGGAACGGGTCGTTGGCGCCGGGGTTGGCCTTACTGTCCTTCGTGACATCGGCCATGTTGCCGAGGTGCACGCCCATCCGCTTCGCAACCTGGTTGATGTCGCAGAGATTCAGCTGCTGCGCCATCGCCAGGAAGCCGGAGTTCAGCGATGCCGCGGTGAACTTCATCACGCTGCCCACATAGCCGCCGACCTTGCCCGAGTTGTTGATCATGTCCTTCGCGGCCAGCGTGTACGGGCCGCCGCAGCCGTCGCGATTGAAGGTGCCGTGCACCTGAGACGCCCGGCCGTCGAGCACCTCGTTGACGGAGTGGCCCTTCTCAAGCCAGTCGATCAGCGTGAAGAGCTTGTACGTCGAACCGACCGAGAAGCCCGTCGCGCTGCCGTGCTTCTTGTCCGCAGCGAAAACCTGAGCGGACTGGCCCTTGGCGAGCGAGGCGTCTGCAGCCTCGCTGAACGACGTGTTCTGAGCCATCGCGAGGATGCGTCCAGTGCTCGCCTCGACCGAGACACCGGCGCCGCCGACGAGGATGCCGGGAAGCGTCGGCGGCACGCGGTCGTGCACGGCCTGGATCGCGGGTCCCTGCAGGCGCATGTCGAGCGACGTGTACACGTTCATCCCGCCGCGCTTCAGGTTCGAGGCGCGCTCCTCCGCCGTGGCGCCGAATGCCGGGTCGTCCTTGAGCACGCTCTGCACGTATTTGCAGAAGTAACCGTTGTCACCGGCGTTGCCGCAGCCCTGCGTGGTGTTCGAGAGCTTCGGGGTGACCGGCGCCTCCTTGGCCGCGTCGTACTGCGCCTTGGTGATCTGGCCGTTGGTGTACATGTTGCCGAGCACGTAGTCGCGGCGTGTCTTCGTGGTCTGATAGCCGTCCTCGGCGCTGTTGTGCGCCTTGCCGTCCTTGTCGGTCCAAGTCCCCTTGGGCTGGTCGATGCGCAGCGAGTTGGGCTCCTGCACCATGCCGGCCAGCGTCGCCGCCTGTTCCAGCGTGACGTTCGCCGCCGAGGTGCTGAAGTAGCGCTGCGCCGCGGCCTCGATGCCGTAGGTGGTGCCGCCGAAGTTCGACACGTTCAGGTAGCCGAGCAGGATGTCGTTCTTGGAGTAGTCCTTCTCGACCTGCAGCGCGTAACGCATCTCCTGCAGCTTTCGCTCGATGCCCTTCGAGCCCTTCGCAGCCGCGGCGTCGTTGTAGCAGGCACGGATCTTGGCGTCATACTCCGGGTCGTCGGACGGGACGTCCTGCTCGCACTGCTGGATGAGCACGTTCTTGACGTACTGCTGGGTGATGGTCGACGCGCCGCGCGACGAGGTGCCCTTGAAGTTGTCGACCGCGGCCTTCACCGTCGACAGCAGGTTCACGCCGCCGTGAGAGTAGAAGTTCTTGTCCTCACTGGACAGCAGTGCGTCGACGAGGGTCGGCGAAAGCTGGCCGAATGTGACCGGCGTGCGGTTCTGCTCGTAGAAGGTGGCGAGCTTGAACGGCTTGCCGTTCACGTCGTTGGCGTAGATCGTCGTCGGAGCCATCGGCTCGGACGGCTTCAGATAGCTCGGCAGCTCTTCGAAAAGGGTCAGCGCCTGCGAGCCGGTGTAACCGGCCATGGCGATGGCAGGGGTGACCGTCGCAGTGACGAGGAGGCCGGCGACCGCGCTCAGGCCGACCAGGCCGAGCAGTCCTCCGAGCACACCCTTCACCGTGCGTTTCGTTTGGGGCATACGCTTGATGGTAGGGGAGTTCCCTGAATAACAGCCCGAACGCCAGGCCGCTGCCGGCCTGCTGACGCACAGGAGTGCCATGACGACGTGGGAGTATCTGACCACCCCGCTGCTGATCCACAACACGGCGGCGATCCTCAACAACTGGGGCAAGCAGGGCTGGGAGCTGGTGCAGGTCGTCACCGGCCCCGAGGGCGGGCTCGTGGCCTACTTCAAGCGCCCCGTCCAGGAGGCCGCGACGGAGAACGCCGGCCTCGCAGCCGCGGCAGAGGCCGCTCGCCAGTTCGAAGGGAAGTGATCCGATGAGCACCACCGCACGTCTCGCGGAGCTCGGCATCGAGCTGCCCGCCGTCGCCGCGCCCGTCGCCGCCTACGTTCCCGCCACGGTGCACGGCGATGTCGCCTACACCTCCGGTCAGCTGCCGTTCGAGAACGGCGCGCTCCCCGCGACCGGCAAGGTCGGCGCCGGCATCGGGGTCGAGGATGCCAAGTCCTACGCCCGCACGTGCGCGCTCAACGCCCTCGCCGCGGCTGCGGCCGCCGCAGGCGGTGTCGACCGCATCGTCGGCGTGCTGCGGGTGGGCGCGTTCGTGGCATCCGACCCCTCCTTCACCGGTCAGCCCGGAGTCGCCAACGGCGCCAGCGAGGTGCTCGGCGAGATCTTCGGCGACGCCGGCGTGCACGTCCGCGCCGCCGTCGGCGTCTCGGTGCTGCCGCTGGACGCGCCCGTTGAGGTCGAGGTCGCGTTCCTGCTCGGCTGAACACCCCCAGAGATGGAAAAGGCTGGTCCCGGATGCCGGGAACCAGCCTTTTCCATCTCTGAGATGAAGCGTCGACCTACTTGACCTGCGCCGAGATGATGCTCATCACCGCGGTGTCGGCCAGCGTCGTGGTGTCGCCCACCTCACGTCCCTCGGCGACATCGCGCAGCAGCCGGCGCATGATCTTGCCGGAGCGCGTCTTCGGCAGTTCTCCGACGATGTAGACGTCGCGCGGACGGGCGATCGGGCCGATCTGCTCGCCGACCCAGCCGCGCAGCTGCGTGGCGAGGCCCTCGGGAGTGTGCTCCGCGAGGAAGCTCTCCTTGAGGATCACGAACGCCACCACGGCCTGACCGGTGGTCTCGTCCGAGGCTCCGACCACTGCGGCCTCGGCAGTGGCCTCGTGCGCGACCAGTGCGGACTCGATCTCGGCGGTGGAGAGCCGGTGGCCCGAGACGTTCATGACGTCGTCGACGCGGCCGAGCAGCCACAGGTCGCCGTCCTCGTCGAGGCGGGCGCCGTCGCCGGCGAAGTAGAATCCCTGCTCCTCGAACTTCTCCCAGTACGTCTCCTTGAAGCGCTCGGGGTCGCCCCAGACGCCGCGCAGCATCGACGGCCACGGCTTCGTGATCGCCAGCAGCCCGCCGGCGCCGTTCTCGACCTCCTTGCCCTGCTCGTCGACGACGTCGATCGAGATGCCGGGCAGCGGCACCTGCGCCGAGCCGGGCTTCGCGGCGGTGATGCCGGGCAGCGGCGAGACCATGATGCCGCCGGTCTCGGTCTGCCACCAGGTGTCGACGATCGGAGCCTTGCCGCCGCCGATGACCTCGCGGTACCACATCCATGCCTCGGGGTTGATGGGCTCGCCCACCGAGCCGAGCAGGCGCAGGCTGGACAGGTCGAACTCGTTCGGCACCTGACGGCCGATCTTCATGAAGGAGCGGATCGCGGTCGGCGCGGTGTACAGGATGGTGACGCCGTACTTCTGCACCAGCTCCCACCAGCGGCCGGGGTGCGGGGCATCCGGGGTGCCCTCGTACATGAGCTGCGTGGCGCCGTTGGCGAGCGGGCCGTAGGCGACGTAGGAGTGGCCGGTGACCCAGCCGATGTCCGCCGTGCACCAGTACACGTCGGTCTCGGGGTGCAGGTCGAAGACGTACTTGTGGGTGTACGCGGCCTGTGTCAGATAGCCGCCGGACGTGTGCAGGATGCCCTTCGGCTTCCCTGTCGTACCCGAGGTGTAAAGGATGTACAGCGGGTTCTCGGACGGGAACGCCTGCGCCTCGTGGTCGGCGGATGCCGCGGGCACGACATCGTGCCACCAGACGTCGCGACCCTCGGTCCAGTCCACGTCGTTGCCGCCGCGCTTGACGACGAGCACGTGCTCGACGGTCTGCTGCTCGCCCTCGCCGTTGCGATCGGCCAGGGACTGGTCGACGGCCGGCTTGAGTGCGGACACCTTGCCCTTGCGGTAGCCGCCGTCGGCGGTGATGACGACCTTCGCGCCGGCGTCGTCGATGCGTGACCGCAGGCTGTCGGCGCTGAATCCGCCGAAGACGACGGAGTGGATCGCGCCGAGACGGGCGACGGCCAGCATCGAGATGACGGCCTCGGGGATCATCGGCAGGTAGATGGCGACGCGGTCGCCGTGACCGACGCCGAGGTCGGCCAGCACGTTCGCGGTCCGCTTGACCTCATCGGTCAGCTCGGCGTAGGTGATGCTGCGGGAGTCGCCCGGCTCGCCCTCCCAGTGGATGGCGACACGATCGCCGATGCCGGCTTCGACATGGCGGTCCAGGCAGTTGTAGGCGACGTTGAGTTCGCCGTCGCCGAACCACTTCGCGAACGGCGGGTTGGTCCAGTCCAGCACCTCGGTGAAGGGCTTATGCCAGTGCAGCAGCTCGCGGGCCTGCTCGCCCCAGAATCCCTCACGGTCGGCGGCCGCGCGCTCGTACAGGGCGGGATCGTCGATGGTCTGGGCGACGAACTCGGGCGAGGGCGGGAACTGCCGGGACTCGTTGAGAAGATGATCGATCTGGCTGCTCATGGGCGCTCGCTCCTTTGCGCGGATGGGGGTCGTGCAGGGACACGACCGTGACACGGCGAATCTATCCCCGGCGCCCGGCACCGCATACTGCCGAAAGTCAGTACTGCGTGTTCGTTTTGTGAGGACGCCTTCCTTGCGTACACTCTTGCTCAGCCGTAATCGTATTCCGGCTTTTGCGCGCCCGATACCCCCCGATTCGGTGGCGCGCACTGGGCGGCATCTCATTCCCCCCGTGAGATGCCGCCCACTTTCTTGGGAGCGCTCCCGCGGTCGCCAGGTAGCTGCTCTCCACAATCGCGTTCTGCGATCTCTTCTGCACAGGGCGTGTGCTCGCGGCCCTCCGGCGTCCCCGCGGGCTCCTAGCGTCGGGGCATGACCGATCCGTTCGTGCTCCGTCCCCGCCGCACACCAGCAGCCGCAGGCGACCGTGCAGCGCCGCTGCAGGTGGACCCGGCGTTCGGCGCGCTGGCCGAGCACTGCGCCGACGAGCGGGTCACCGACATCTTCGTCAACGGCGCCGGTGGGCTCTTCGTCGACCGCGGTCACGGCGCCGAGCGGGTGCCGGAGTGGAGGGCGTCCGAGCGCGAGGTGCGAGACCTGGCCGTTGCGCTCGTCGGCCTCGGCGGCCGTCACCTCGACGATCAAGCGCCCTGCGTCGACGTGCGCCTCGACTCCGGCATCCGCGTGCATGCCGTGCTCGCACCGGTCTCGACCTCGGGCACGGCTCTTTCGATCCGCGTGCCGCGGGTGCGGGCTGCCGACCTGGGCGCGCTCGCCGCGCTGGGCGCATTCGACGCCGCTCAGCACGCGTGGCTGCGGACACTCGTCGCGGAGCGCGCCAACGTGCTCATCACCGGGGGCACCGGGACGGGCAAGACGACCCTGCTGTCTGCGATGCTGGCGGCGGTCCCCGTGGGGGAGCGGATCGTCACGATCGAGGACGTCGCCGAGCTGCGACCGCCGCATCCGCACCATGTCGCGCTGGAGGCGCGGCAGGCGAATCTCGAGGGAGCGGGGCGGATCACGCTCGCGATGCTCGTGCGTGAATCGCTGCGGATGCGGCCGGACCGGCTCATCGTCGGGGAGTGCCGCGGCGAAGAGGTGCGCGATCTGCTCACCGCGCTGAACACGGGTCACGACGGCGGTGCCGGCACACTGCATGCCAGCGGCCTCGGTGACGTACCGGCCAGGCTGGAGGCGCTCGGCGCGCTCGCCGGGATGGATGCTCCGGCGCTGGCGCGCCAGGTCGTCAGCGCGTTCACCGTGGTGGTGCATCTCGCGCGGCGTCCGGATGGCACCAGGCAGATCGTGCAGACGGGCCGGTTCGTGCTCGAGGGCGAACGACTCGGCATCGAGGAGGTGCGCCCGTGGTGAGGGCGGGGCGCCGGGCGCGCACGAAGCCGGATGCGGGCGTCGAGGCGGCTCAGGCGGCCGCAGCCGTGCGCACCCTCGCAGTGCTGCTGCAGGCCGGCGCCCGTCCCATGACGGCGTGGCGGCACCTCGCCGAGTCCGGTGACACCCACGCCGAGCGCATCGTCTCCGGCTGCGATGAGGGCGGCGAGCTGGTGACCGAGATCGCCGCTCAGGGCGGCGCCTGGGCCGACGTCGCCGCCGCGTGGGAGATCGCGACGACGGTGGGGGCGCCCCTCGCCGACGTGCTGAGGTCGCTGGCCGAGTCGCTGCAGGACGCTGCGACCGCGGCCGACGATGTGCGGATCGCGTTGGCCGAGCCCACCGGCACGGCACGGCTGCTGCTCTGGCTGCCGTTCGCCGGCCTGCTGCTCGGGTTCGCGCTCGGCTTCGACACGATCGGCGTGCTGGTGACGAACCCTTTCGGCGCCGGGTGCGTCATCGCCGGAGTGCTGCTGGTGCTGGCCGCGCGCGGGTGGACGACCGCGCTCGTGCGGCGCGCGCAGCCGGCCGCGGGCACGCCGGGGATGCACGCCGAGCTGATGTCGGTCGCCCTCGCCGGTGGTGCGGCGATCCCGCGCGCGCTGCTGCTCGTCGATCGCAGTCCGGCCTCGCTCGGCGACGACGCGGATCGCACTGCCTCGGTGCTGGAGCTGTCCAGGTCGGCCGGAGTGCCGGCCGGGGAGCTGCTGCGGGCATCCGCCTCACAACAGCGTCAGGAGGCCCGCGTGCAGGGCCGGCTGCGAGCCGCGCGACTGTCATCGCGGCTGCTGCTGCCCCTGGGCGCCTGCACGCTGCCGGCATTCCTGCTGCTCGGGGTCGCCCCGCTCATGCTCAGCGTGCTCGCGTCGACACCGCTGCCGATCTGAACGTGCGTGCGCGACCGGCGCGCGCCAGAAGAGAGAAGAAGAGATGATGGAGAATCCGATCCCTGAGCTGACTCGGCGCCGAGCCGCGTCGCTGTTCACCGACGAGTCCGGCGCGGCGACCGCGGAGTACGCGATCACCACGATGGCGGCTGTAGAGTAGTTAGCGCATACTTGAGCCATGACGCCGAAGAAGCACCAGACCCGCGCCGCGATCTACGCGCGGCAGTCCGTCTCCGACGGCGAGGGCATCGCGATCCAGCTCGAGCAGGGGCGGGCGACGGCCGTCGGGCGAGGCTTCGAGGTGGTCGACGAGTACATCGACGACGGCGTGAGCGGGTACGCCGCACGCGAGGAGGGAACCGCGTTCGCGCGGATGCTCGACGACGCGAGAGCGCGGCGATTCGACGTCGTGATCGTCCGCAAGCTCGACCGCCTCGGCCGGTCGCTTTCCGCGCTCGAGGCGCTGACGACGGCGAAGGCGCAGGTGGTCACCGCCGACGGAGAGGTCGACCTGACGACGGTGAACGGACGCCTAATGGCGAACCTGCTCACGTCGGTGGCGAGGGCCGAGAGCGAGACGAAAGCCGAGCGCCGAGTGAACCGCAACAACAGCCGACGCGACAGCGGCATCCCTACGTCGGGGCGGGTGCCGTACGGCTACCGCTGGGTCACGACGAAGGAGCGCGCCGAGCGCGGCACGGATGAGGCCTACGAGCTGGACGGCGAGCGTGCTGCAGACGTGCGCGGGATCTTCGAGGCCTTCCTCGGCGGCGTCCCGCTCGGGTCGATCGCCCGCGACCTGAACACGGCCGGGAAGCGCACGATGCCGACGAAGCGGCACCCCGAGGGTGTACCGTTCTCGCCGACGTCGGTACGCCGCATGCTGATGAACCCGTACTACGCCGCGCTCCTACCCCGCGAAGCACCGAAGGACGGCCAGCACTACGACCAGGGCGCGATCGGCATCGACGACTGCGTGCGGGGGCGCTGGCCCGCGATCGTGAAGCCGGAGCAGTGGCAGGCCGCGAAGAAGAAGCTCGAGCACCCCGAGCGGAAGACCTCGCCTGGTCCGACGCGGCGGTGGTTGCTCAGCGGCTTGGCGATCTGCGGAGGACAGGGCAAGCGCGACGACGCCGCGATCGAAGCGCGGGCGCTGCAGGCCACCGGCCGCGACGACGCTGCCGAGCTGACGCCGCAAGAGATCGCGGAGGCCGCGGCCGCGCTGGCCGAGGAGCGGTGCGGCATGCCGATCCGCGCAGGCGGCGGAGAGAAGGGCATCCACTCGTACCGGTGCGGCAGCATGGCGCACTTCATGCGGCGAGGCGACCCGCTCGACGACTTCATCACGCGGCTCGTCGTCGCGCGCCTCGCAGCGCCGGACGCGGCCGATCTGCTCATCGACCGCGAGCGGCCCGACGCGGAGGCGCTGAGCGCTGAGCTGACGCGCCTGGAGGCGGTGCGGCGAGAGCTGGGCGACGACCGCGACGAAGGCCTCATCGGCCGTGCGGAGTACCAGCGGCGGCTCAAGCGTGTCGACACGAAGCTCGCCGAGGTGCGCGGGAAGCTCGAGCGCGGCGCGGTCGTCGAGCCGCTGCGCGATCTGGTCGGCGCGGACGACGTGCGCGCCGCGTGGGACGGCCTGACACTCGGGCGCAAGCGCGCGGTGATCGAGGCGCTGATGACGATCGTCGTCTACAGCGTCGGGCAGGGGAACCGGCGCAACATGCCCGACGCCGCAATGGCGGGGACGCTGAGCATCCTCTGGCACGCGTAGAGCGTATGCAGGTCGCGCCTACAGGATCCCCGGATCCGGGCGTGCTACCTTCTGAAGTGCGTGGACGATCGTCAGCAGCTGTCAAGTTGCCGTCGCGAAAGCGATTCGCCGGTCGCCACGCGCTACAAGTTTCCGATCCACGGATACGCGGCCCTCGTGCTCGCGTTCCAGGGGTGGAGCTTCAGCCCATACGAGGTCAGCTCGCTCGACGGGGAGTGCTGGTAGATCGCCGGGCGCAGCAGCTCCAGATAGCGCGACTCCGTACGGCCGAACCGGTCCGGGTTGAAGGCGGGCGCAGTGCCCGATGCCACGAGGTCTGCGAGCTGCAGACGCTCATCGCGCTGAGGCTGGTCGATCGAGCCGCCGTTCGGATCCAGGTGATCCCACGCGATCTGGGTGGGGATGTTGCGCAGAGCCGCCTCATATTGCCGAAGCGTCGACAGCTTGAACCCGCGGATATGCGCGAGCGTGTAGGTCGCGACCTCCTGATGCTGCCGAGCCAGCCAGGAGAGCCGTTCGAGCAGGAGCCGGAACTGGTACATGTACATCTGATCGACCGTCATATCCGACGGCGGGAGATGCAGCTTGCAGGCCACGACGGTGATCGTCTTGAGCCAGAACTGACCACCGATCGTCTCCGCGATCTGCAGCCGTTCGGCATGTGAGCGGATGTTCTTCCACGTCAGGTAGGTGCCCGCAGGGCGATTGAGGTCGCCGCGCAGTTGCTCGAGGACGGTCCCCAGAAACGGAAGGTTGCGATCGCGGATGACCACCGCGCTCAGCAAGAAGTGCGGCGAGGCGTTGTCGGTATGCCCGCGCTGACCGGACTCATCGATGAACGCGTGCAGCATGAGATCAGGATAGGTGGACGGCCGGACGCCCAGACGTTCGACGCGCCTCAGCGGGTGTCGTGGTAGGTCCAGCCGTTCTCGCGCCGCCAGCGCATGATGTAGCCGGTGCCGCCGTCGAGCCAGAGGTCGGTGAGGTCGTCGGGCGCGGTGAAGGTGCCGTCGGTGAACCAGCTCGGCGAGGTCGGCAGCAGATCGCCCCACTCCCCGGCGGAGGCCACGAGAAGATACAGATGCCGCCGCTGCGCGCCCAGAGCGGCCGCCTCGCGGGCGAGCTTGGCGACGTGGTGCACGGGGCGCTCCTCGGCCGCCAGATACGCGGAGAGGCGCTCGAGGTAGGGCACGTCTTCGGGATCGCGCACCGCGGCGTTGAGCGAGCTGAGCCAGAACCCGCCGCGCTCGGGATCGTCGATCGGGTCGCGGAACTCGATGCCGGGGAACACGGCAGCCGCCTCCGCCGCGACCTCAGCGCTGATCGCACCGGCAGCCGCCTCGCGCTGCAGGCGCTCGACCACCGCAGCCCATCGCCGACCGGTCGCCTTGCCCTTCCGGCCGCGCGTCAGGGGCGGCTCCCACCCGCGCTCCAGATGCACCGGGAACAGGAGCGCGGGAGGCGCGTCGCCGTTCAGCTCGGCGACGAGAGCAGCGGCGCGCGGCACGGCGTCCTGGTGGTCGCGGTCCAGCGTCGTGAGCACCTCGACGACTTCGACCGGAGCGTCGAGTGGGCGCAGCAGTAGGTCGACGCGGCCGTCGCCGTCGCGCTCGCCTTTCACGTCGCGGCGCTCGGGCGTGAGGCCGGTGAGCAGCCAGAGGTTGATCGCGGCGCGGCGGTCGTCGTCGGGGCCGTCTAGGAACTCGGCCGAGTCCCACCATGCGGAGGCGGGAGGCGGCACCGCGGCGGCGGCTTCGGAGAGAGAGGGGCCGCGCTCGCACCAGCCCTCGGTCAGCAGTCTCATGGCCCGACCGTACCCGAGGCGCGCGACACCGGGGCGGACGGGATCGCCACCGCCGTCGGGGCGCGTCGCTTAAAGGGAGCGCCGACGCGACGTTAAGAGGGTGTGCAGGGTGTGCAGGCACTCAACATTGACGAGAAATGCGCGCGCGTGGGCGCGTCAATATAGAGAGGCTGCACACCCTGCACACCCCCCGGAATTACGCGGAAGTCGGGCGGCGCGAGATTGGCGATTGCGGCGGTCGGAAGTTGAAAATGCCCGCGAAGGGCGACCCCCTCGACCCCCAGCCGCACTAAGGCGACGATTCGGAGCGCGTAAAGGATTACGGTAGCGGGATGACCTACGCCGACGACTTCGGGAGCACCGAGCCGCGATGCCCGGACTGCGGCGTCGTGATGCGCGGCGAGGAGGGTGGCTGGAGCTGCCCGGAGTGCCGCCGCTTCGAGCCGGTCGAGCAGGGGCCGCTCCCGCCGAGCTTCGAAGGGCCGAGTATCCGCGGCGGATAGAGCCGCCCCGGATACGCCGTGTGGTCCACCGCGCCCGCTGTTGTCGATAGGGCTTATCCCAGCTTCCGCGATGATGGTGGCAACACCGCCGAGAGAGGAGCCACCGTGGCCAGCAAGAAGGAACCCTACGAGACGAAGATCGTCCGCCGCGCGAAGGACGTGAAGAAGCTCGTCGCGCAGGGCTGGGAGGTCGTATCCACCTCGGGCAAGGAGAACTGGGTGATGGGCAGCGACTACCAGGCGGTGCTGCGCCGCCCGAACCCCAAGTACAAGGGCTGACGACGAGAACGGCGGGCCGGGATGCGCCACCCGACCCGCCGCGAGAGCGCGATTCGCCCTCGTCGTTGCCGCCCTACTCGGCGTCGTCGATGACCTCGGCGTCGACCACCTCGAGCGCAGCCGCGTCGAGCGCTGCAGGCGAGGCACCAGCGCGGAGCTGGAGCAGCTTCTCGACGAGCAGCTCGCGGGAGTCCTCGACGGAGATGTGGCCCTCGACGCGAGAGGCGCGAGGATGCCCGGCGCGGTCCAGGATCGCCTCAGCAGCGCGGAGCTTGTCGGCAGGCTTCTCAGCCGACACCATGACGCGCGCGATGGTGGCGATCGCCGGGTCGACAAGCTCGATGAGCTTGAGCCGAGCCTTGCGCCGAGCCTGCGGCGACGCGCCACCGTGCAGCCGACACCGCGCCTGGCCGTCCATCGCCGGGGCGCGGCACGAGCCGCCCTCCCGCGTCCGAGCGCCGCACATCCGGCGACCCCACTCGTCAACCTCGCCCGACGGTTCCGCGACGGGTTGCATGGGGTTACCGCCCTCCTGCGGGGGCCGCGGATGCTTGCTGACGATCCGGTCCTGATCGCTCATGGCCTGCTCCTTTCGAGAGAGCGCACGACATCGAGCACGTCGGCGCAGACGGGGGTGATCGCCCGGTAAGCGACCTCGTAGAGCGCAGCCGAGCCGCGCCACGGATTCGGGACGTGCGCCACGCGGACCACCGCAGCCGCCTCCACGGTCGAGGCGATCCGGCGCACCGTCTCGCCGACCTCGCGGTCCAGCGCCACGATCAGATCCGCCCGACCGATCTCCCGCAGCGAGACATGCCGCGCCCGGTGGCCAGAGCCGTCCAGCCCGTGACGAGCAGCCTCGGCGAGCGACCCCGGATCCATTCCCCGCCCCACCCCGACGGCGACACCGCCCGAGGCGACCTCCACCGCCACACCCGCATCGGCGGCCATGCGCCGCAGCAGCAGCTCCGCGGTGGGCGAGCGGCAGATGTTGCCCGCGCAGACGAAGAGCACCCGCACCGGGCGATCCGGCAGGAGATCGCGCACGTCCGGCCACGAGGCCGCGAATCCCGGATGCAGCGGCCGCCTCGCCACCTCGGCAATCGGCACCCACTCGTGACCCGACGACTCCCAGGTGTTCGCCGCGGCGACGCCGCGGGCGCGTTTGCGGAGCCGGGCGACGTGCGTGGTGAAGCGCCAGCCCTCGACCGGTTCGGCGCGATGCTGCCGCCCGGACACCTTGAGAGCATCCCGCCCGATGCCGCACTCCTCGGCGACCTCGCGCAGCGCCGCCTGCAGGCTCGTCTCGCCGCGCTCGACCGCCCCTGCGGGGATTGACCAGGTGCCGCCCTGCTGGACCCATGACGAGCGCCGCTGCAGGAGCACGCGCCCACGATCGTGGATGAGCAGCCCCGCCGCGGAGCGACCCCACGTCGACATGCCCGGCACCGCGCCGGGAGGCACCTCGACCACCGAAGCCGAGTCGGGGAGGTCGAGCACGTACTCGATGTTGCCGCCAGGGTGCTCCGCCTTCGCCAGGACCCAGCCCGGCTCAGCGCGCACGGTCCAGATCGTCGACCGCAGCCCGTCGGCGGCGTGGATCGCCTGAAACATCTCCGCCCACGACCGATCCGGCGTCCAGGCCATGCCGCGCTCATGACCCGGCGTCGCCGCCCGGTAGAGCACCAGCGGCGACCGCGGCCGAAGCCGAGGAAGCCGGAGCCCGACGTGCAGATATCCGGTCGCGGCGAACCACTCGCGCCATTCCTCGCGGGGAGCGGCGATCTCCGGCCGCCACGCGCGACCGCGCCCCGGCGTGCCGGTCACCCACGCGACGGTCAGCGCCGTCCCGAAGCGGTCCAGCGCCGCCTCGCTGGGCGCATCCCCGAGCTGGGCGAAGTCCGCGCGCACATCGGCGACCGACGGCGGCGCGATCGAGCGCACCGCCAGCAGCATCGCCACGTCCGCCGCGCTCACGGCAGCACCGCCAGATCCGTGCCGCGCAGCCCTTCGGCGACCGCGCAGGCCTCGCAGAGGGCGATCGCGAACACGACGTGCGGCCGCGCCACCTCGACAGGCACGAGCGCCTTGTGCAGCGCCGAGGCCCGAGCCGTGTCGCAACGCTCGCAGGTACGACGGCGGCCCGACTCGATCTCGTCGCGGAAGTCGGCAGCACACGCCGGGCACCCCACGAAGGCGTGACCCGGAAAGGCAATCATGTCGGGGAGGTCGCCCTCCTCCGTAGCGCCGAGGTGAGAGCACATCGCCGCCAGCGACTTCCGGCTGTCCACGCGAGGGTCGACGCGCTCGATGAGGTCGTCGATCGCGGCGTCGAGGAACGCCGAGCGCGGCAGCGAAGCGAGGTCGACGCCGGAGAGCGTCGCACGCTCCGCCAGCGCCGCCCAGACCACGCCCACGCCGCTCATCGCGCACCCGCGTTCACGTAGCCGCGCTCCTGCACGTCGGCGAGGTCGCGCCGCAGCGCCGCGACGTCGACGTGCGCCCACGGCGCCGCGTTCGGCGGCGTGCCGTCCGGGAGAGCGCCCCAGCCGACGACGGTCATCTCGATCGCGTCGAGGGCGAAGGTGCGCGTCATCCCGAGGTGCTGCAGCAGCGCGCGGCGAAGCGAGGTCTGACCGACGGAGCCGACGTCGGCGAGCGCGTCCGAGCAGGCGGAGCAGACATCACCCTCGACCGGCTCGGGCGACGGGCGGCCCCCGAGCGAGCGCGTCGACGCCGTGAGCGCTTCCCACACCGTGCTCGCTGCTACGCCGCAGAGCAGGCAGCCGCGACGGGCGCTGTCGGCGGGAGGGCCGAGTGGGACCGCCACCGGCCCGGTGCGCAGGATGTGCGAACGCAGCAGCGCCGCCAGGCCGTCGCGGGCCGCCTGGCGCACCTCGGCGTCGACGTGGGCGAAGGGCGCGGCGTTCGCCACGCCGAGCCGAGCACCCGACGCCTGCACCGGCGCGAAGCGCGTCGACCACAGCGCCGCGGCCCCGGCGACGTTCAGGTGCTCGAGCGCGGTCGAAAGGTCGCGCGGCGAGTCGAGGCGCACGGCGGTGCCGGTGATGCCCTCGACGGCGAGCACCGCCTCGAGACGCTCGACGATGAGGGAACGGGAGCCGAGGCGGGCAGCGAACGCGCCGAACACGTCGACGGCGGCACGGGCACGCTCGAGGCGGCCACGGCACGCCGCGCAGCGCGTGACGGCGAGAGCACGAGGCGGGTGCAGGTCGCGGACGCCGAGACGCGGATCGTCGACGGCCGAGATCGTCAGCTCGACGACATCGCGCTGCAGATGCGGACCCTCTACGGCGACGCCGCAAATGCCGCAGGGCAGCAGCGAGCCGGAGAGCTGGACGGCGACCGGGACGGCCGCGGGAGAGGTGGTGGTGGACATGAGAGAACTTCCCTTCGGGGATCAGAACTTCTTGAGCACGGTGTGCACCGCGCGCATCATGAGCTGGTACTCGGACTCGGGGACCACGCGCGTGGGGACCGCAGGGGCCGCAGGAGCCGCCGGGGCGGGCGCTGGGGCCGGTTGTACGCGGCGACCCGCGGCAGCGGCCGCAGCGGAGCGCCGAGAGGCAGCGCGGGCACGTTCAGCGGCAGCGTGCGCCTCTTCTGCGGCCCGCTCGAGCCGCCCCTGCCGCGCGGCCGAGGCGTGCTCGACGGCGGCGCGGTCAGCAGCGGCGGGGATGAAGCCGACGAAGCCGGAGCGGCGCGTCATGATGCACCCCCGGCGGAGGCGACCGCGGCGATGCCACGGTTTGCCCGGTCGAGGCGGGCGCGAGCCGCCGCAGCGATCACCCCAGGGTCGCGGCTCGTCTCGGCGGCCCAGAACAGCCGCTCGTCGACCTCGGAGCCGCGCACCAGTGCGTCCACGACGCGATCCGGATGCACGCCCAGCCAGCCGAGCACACCCTCCGACGTCCGGCACTCATGGGCGGGGCCGACGCCGCAGGTCGTGCACGACAGCACGCGCACGCGCACCTCCGCGACCGAGAGCAGCGGAGCCGCGGCGGTCACGATGCCACCGCCGATCGACGCGAGAGCCGGTCGCGGCAGACCCCGGCGACGCCGGAGGACGCCCCGCCCCAGCACGGCACGCCGACCGCCGCGGCGTGATCGACGCACTCGACCTGCAGCGCGCGTGGCGCGACCGCCGAGGCGTTGATGCGAGCGTGGATGACGTCGACCGGAACCGGGGCGGCCTCGACCCAGCCGCCGGGTGGAGGAGCAGGCGCATCCATCTCGCGCTGCAGGCGCTCGAGCTGCAGACGTTCGCGTTCGAGGCTCTTCTCGATGCGTCGGGCACCGATCGAGTGAACGGTCAGCTTGGTCATGATTCGTCCTCCGATTTCGTATCCCAGGAGGTGAGCGCCTCCTGATTCGGGCGGAGCGACAGCCCCGTCCAGCCCGTGGTCTGCTTCCCGCCGATGCGGGGCCGACCCTTGATCGCGCTGCGCATCAGCTCGTGACGCGCGAGGCGCTCGGCGAAGAGCGTCTCCGACCACTTCGCATGACCCCGATCGCCGAGCCAGGCGGAGAACCGCCGGTACAGGTCTTGCGACGAGGCGAACCCGGCCTCGTCGAAGATCACGTTCTCGACGAGGAACCCGTGCACCGAGTCGGCGCTCGCGCGCCAGTCGGTGGTGGCCGCCTCGACCTCCAGCGGCAGCGGCGAGAACTCCTCGCCCGCCGCGTAGAAGCGCATCGCGCCCTCGACCAGCCAGGCCAGAACGGCCTCAGCGCGACCCGCCCGACCCGCCTTCAGTCGACCCCGCAGGCCTGGATCACCGACCAGCTCCCCGCGAGAAGGATCGGGCACCTGGCGACCGGTGACGAAGGTGAACGGGAACTCGACCAGTGCGAGGCGACGCCAGGTGCCGTGGTCGGTTTCCGAGATCGAGGGGCGATAGTTCGTCGTGACGTAGAGCGAGTGCGTCGTCGGGAAGGTCGAGTTGTCCTGGCGCATCCGGCGGGCTGTGATCCACTCGGTGCCGAGCACGGACTTGAGGCGCACGACGTCCAGGCGGTTACCCTCGGGCAGCTCTTCGAGCCACGCGAGGCGCGCGCCCTGCAGCGTCGTCAGCTCGGTCGTGTGATCGCTCGGAGAGCCGAGCAACACCTTGTGAGGGACCACTCGCGAGAACCCGTCGCCTACCGCCGAGTTGATCGCGGTGAGCAACACGGACTTGCCGTTCTTGCCACCGCCGTGGAGCACCAGCAGGCGATCGTCGGGCGTCGGATGCCCGGTGAGGCCCTGCCCCAGTCGCACCTGCAGCCACTCGCCTACGTCGCCCGGCAGAGCCGTCAGCGCGGCATCCCAGTCGGCATGACGCGCGCCGGGAAGATACCGCGCCGCGGTGACGTGCGTCAGGCGCAGCTCGGGATCGTGTGCGGCGAGGTCGCCGGTGCGGAGGTCCAGCACGCCGTTACGGACGTTGAGCAGGTGCGGATGAGCGTCGAGCTGGTCGGCGCGCACCGCGAGCTGACCCCGGATGAGCACCTCGGACGCCCGGATCCGTGACGCCGACATGAAGCTCGACAGCTCGCCCGCGCGCACATCGGGGACATGATCCAGATGCCAGCCCCGGACCAGCTCGAGCACGTAGGCGGCATCCCGCATCTGCCAGCGGGTGCCGTCCCAGACGTACGGCGTATGACCGTCGACGTAGAGCACCTGGCCGCGCAGGTCGGCGGCAATCGCCTCCGCCCGGCGGGCATCCAGCAGGAGCTCCTCGTCGTCGAGCTGGACCTCGCGCGAGGAGGCACGCGCCGGGGCGGGCACGGGCGCAGCAGGAGCAGCGGCAGCCCGCTTGCGCTCCTCCTTCGAGAGCGGGAACGTGGCCGTCAGATCGTCGGGCATTTCGGCCACCTTTCGCGCCCAGGCGCGCTCGAAGTGGGCGGCGGAGTCGCGTCCGTAGCCGCCCGAGTAGCGCTCCAGCGCCTTGTCATGCGCCCAGCGACGCCCGGCGCGGTCCTCCCACGCAGCAGCGACCACGGGACCGACGATGGACATCAGAGCGTTGTTGTCGACGCCCGAGGTCGGAACGGACTTCGCCGCAGCGCGGACGCGCTTGGTCGGCTTCGTGCGGCCGCGATCGTGCCACTCGTCCAGATCAACGGAGCGGGCCGAGGAGCGATCCTCGCGCGGCTCCAGCAGCGCCTCGAACCACTCAACGGGCAGCAGCGGGAGGTCCGCGACAGCGGGCGCTTCGCAACGCTCACCGGTCGGCGAGTACCAGTGGTACGGCTTCCCAGTGACCGGATGCACGCTCGGGGAGACGACCGAATAGCGGTGACCGCGCCACGGGATCTCCATCCCGACCAGAGGTCGCGATCGGATCCGCATGCCCTCCGGGACCGCACTCGGCAGCCGGTAGAAGCGCTGACGCCGAGGCGAGTCCTTCCCGCGCGCGGTCGACGACCAGGTGGGCGCGAGGTCGGGCAGAGGTTCGCCGCGCTCAGCCTCGAGCAGCGCGCGGAGGTCGTCGACCGTGGCCGAGTCCTCGTCGAACGCGAGCGTCAGCTCGTGACGGATAGCGATGTTGGCTGCGCGCCAGGAGGAGGAGGCTGCCCAGGCGTCGCGGTCGGCGCGCGAGACGGTGCCGTCGTACCCGGTGCAGCCGGTCGGGAGCTTGCCCTTGCCGCCCTTGCCGACGACGGGGATCACCGACGGCCAGGCCCGCGAGACGTAGCCCGTGACCGCATCGGCGTAGGGACGCTTCTTGCGCTTGCCGCTCACGATGCGACCTCCTCGGGGAAGACGTCGGCGGACCAGCCGACGACGACCCGCTCGACCTGAACCCACGGGATAAGCACGACGACCTCGGAGCCGTCCAGCTCGACGTGACCAGGCGTGACCAGCAGGAGGCCGGTGCGGTCGGCGGCCTTCACGCGGCCCGTGACGTCGCAGAGGCCAGCGTCGAGCGCGGAGCCGGAGAAGCGCACGCAGACGAGCTGACCGCGCAGCGCTCGACGAGCGTCGGCGAACTCGGAGAGGTAGCGCGCCAGGAGCGAATGTCCGAGGGGCGCGGTATCGTGGATACCGGTCGCGTCGCAACGATCTTTCTGAACCGCCCTGGTCGCCACAACCGGGGCGGTTTCGCTTGTAGTCACCGCTTCGCCCCCTTGCTCGGCGCGAGCAACGCCGCGAGACGGGCGCGAGCATCCACCGAGAGAGGCGGAGCCATAGCGACGAGCCGAGCGACGGTGCCGTCGTCGACGGGAGCGGGCGCGGCGTTCATCGTGCACCGCCCTGCAGGCGAGCCGCCAGTGCCGCAGCGTGCTCGGGCTTCAGCGGCGCGCCGGAGGCGGCCAGAGCCGAGTCGATCGAGGCGCTGATCTTGGCAGCGGCGAGGTCGCGGCGGGCATCCACCGCCTCAGGCGACTCGGGACCGTGATATCGGACAGCAGCGCCGTAGCGGCTGGTCGCGACACGGGGTCGGGATTCCATTTCGTCTCATTCCAAACGGTTCCTACGGAACCCGCTGGAGTCGGACGATAGGCGACCTTCTCAGTGGCGATGCGGGGCGGTGCTGACTGCCTAAAGACTAGCGAAGCTTCGGCGGCGAGTCGAGTCAAAAAGCCCTGGTCAGACCTAATATATGGGAGCCCCACATATTTGGCGACGATGACCCACATATAAGGCGACGTCGAGCCGCCGCTAGCCTGGCCGTATGACCGACGTCGTGATTGTTGCGCTGATCGGCGTCGCCGGGACGCTGGCCGGTGGCGTATTCGGGCCGCTGGCGAAAGATCGCCTCGACCGCCGAGCGAAGCGGCGCGACGAGACGCGCAAAGGAGATCGGCGAGATTCTCGCGAAGGTCGACGCGCTCCTGATGAAGATGCTCCGGCTCAGCCGAGACGCATCGGAGCGGGATTGGTGGGACACCCGCGAGAAGGCGGTCGAGCAGATTTCGCGACTCGGCTACCTGCTCGGGAAAGGCGAAGGCGAGATCGCGGGGGTGCTCGGCATCGCACTGATACACGCCTATGCCGACGGGACGAAGGTAACGAACTCGGCCAACCATTGGCTGGTCACCGCAACGACGAGCAAGGTCGCGGCTTGGTATCGGGGCGAGCGGTCCCCGAAGGGGCTTCAGCAAGAGGCCGTCGACGTGTGGCAGATGACATACGACGGCGTGGTCTCGGGAACGATGCGCCCCAACGGCGCAGAGGTCGATCCGTCAGAGCTTGATGAAGCCGAGCTGCAGCGGCGTGCGGAGATCGAGAAGCTAGGTGGGGTCGAGGCAGTCGCACGCCAGCAGCGGAGGCGGCGCTTCTGGCGCATCGGCCGCAAACGGTAAACGCCCTATCGGCTCAATAGTGGCTGCTGTTGCCTTCGCCGGGCTGCTGGTCGTGATCATGAAGTCCGACGAGGTGCGCGGCATCCTCACGGACCTCGTGCGCCGGGCGCTCACGGTGTCATGATGCGACCGTGCGGGCGGCGGATGCCGGACGAGAGGGGATCAGTGGCGGCGGAGCTCGCCATCGCCGTCCCCGCCGTCCTCCTGGTCATGATGCTGGGCGTCGGTGCGCTCGCAGCCGCCGCCCGCCAGGTCTCCCTGCAGGATGCCGCGGCGGATGCCGCACGGCTGCTCGGCCGTGGTGAGAGCACGGATCGCGCGTTCGGCGCCGTCAGCGCCGCCGTCGACGGTGCGGCGGCGGCATCCGAGCAGCGCGGCGACCTGATCTGCGTCACCGCAAGCGCCGAACTCTCCGTCGGTCGCCTGATCTCGGTGCCGCTGCGCGCCTCGAGCTGCGCGCTCTCCGGAGGACTGTGAGGGAAGGAGGAGATCATGGCAGGAACAGCCTTCGCGACCGGGGTGCTCGCCGTCACCGCGACGCTCGCCCTCGGCCTCGCGGCCGTGGGCGGAGCATCCGTCACGGCACAGCGGTCCGCCGCCGCGGCGGACGCCGCCGCGCTCGCCGCCGCCGACACGGCCTCTGGTGCCGTGCCCGCCGCCGACGACCCCTGCGTCGTCGCGGAACGGGTGGCCGCGGCGTCCGGTGCGTCCCTCGTGGAGTGCTCGGTCGACGGGCTGGTGGCGACGGTGCAGGTCAGGGCGGCGTACGCTGGTCTCGCCGCCGTCTCCCGGGCCCGAGCAGGGCCACCCGACGGGACTTGACTGCGGAACCTCCCCTCATCGACGCTGTGTTCACGACACGAACGCGGTGTGTATGGTGTGCTTCGAAGAAAGGACGCACCCTTGGCTGAAGGCAAGAAGCTCGTCATCGTCGAGTCCCCGACGAAGATGCGGTCTATTCAGGGATACCTCGGCGACGGTTACGAGGTGCTCAGCTCGGTGGGTCACATCCGCGACCTCGCCGACAAGAAGGACATCCCGGCTGCGGACAAGCAGGCGTACGGAAAGTACTCGATCGACGTCGACCACGGGTTTGACCCGTACTACGTCGTCTCGGATCGCAAGACGAAGACCGTCGCGGAGCTCAAGCGCGCTCTGAAGTCCGCCGACGAGCTCCTGCTCGCCACTGATGAGGACCGCGAGGGCGAGGCCATCGCGTGGCACCTGCTCGAGACGCTCAAGCCCAAGGTGCCCGTCAAGCGGATGGTCTTCCACGAGATCACCAAGGACGCCATCCAGGCCGCCGTCGGCAAGACCCGTGAGCTCGATCTCGCGCTGGTCGACGCGCAGGAGACCCGGCGCATCCTCGACCGTCTGTACGGCTGGGACGTGTCGCCGGTGCTCTGGTACAAGGTCAAGACGGGTCTGTCGGCCGGCCGGGTGCAGTCCGCCGCCACCCGGATGATCGTCGACCGGGAGCGCGAGCGCATGGCGTTCACCTCGGCCGAGTACTGGGACGTCGAGTCGACTGCATTCGTGTCGGTCCCTGAGCGAGCGCAGCGAGATGAAGGGTTCCGCGTGCGCCTGGTGCGCGTCGACGGCGGCCAGCTCGCGCGCGGCACCGACTTCGACGACACCGGAAAGCTGAAGAAGGCCGTCGTCGTCCTCAGCGAGAAGCAGGCCGCTGAGATCGCCGCCGCCGTGGACGCCGCGGCCCGCGCGACCGTCACCAAGGTCGAGGCCAAGCCCGGCACCCGCAGCCCGTACGCCCCGTTCACCACCTCCACCATGCAGCAGGAGGCCGGACGCAAGCTCTCGATGAGCGCGAAGCAGGCGATGAGCACCGCCCAGCGTCTGTACGAGAAGGGCTACATCACCTATATGCGCACCGACTCGGTCGCGCTGAGCACGCAGGCCATCCAGGCCGCGCGCAACCAGGCGGTCGCGCTGTACGGCGATGCCGCAGTGCCGCTGAAGCCGCGCGTGTACAAGTCCAAGAGCAAGAACGCGCAGGAGGCGCACGAGGCGATCCGCCCCTCCGGCGAGACCTTCCGCACTCCGGCGTCCGTCTCCTCGCAGCTGGATCGCGATGAGCAGCGCCTGTACGACCTGATCTGGAAGCGCACCGTCGCCAGCCAGATGTCCGACGCGAAGTACGAGACGACCACGGTCACCCTCGAGGCGGATGCCGCGGGCAAGCGCGTCGAGTTCACCGCTTCCGGCACCGTCTACACCTTCAAGGGCTTCCTCGAGGCCTATGAAGAAGGGCGCGACGAGAAGCGCAACTCGCAGGACGCCGCCGAGAACCAGTCGCTGCCGGCCGTCGCCGTCGGCGACGCTCTCGGCATGGCCGAGTCCGAGGCCAAGGGACACCGCACCAGCCCTAAGCCGCGCTACACCGAGGCATCCCTCGTGAAGGCGCTCGAGGAGCACGGCATCGGCCGCCCGTCGACGTTCGCCAGCATCATCGGCACCGTCATCGACCGCGGCTACGCGACCAAGCGCGGGCAGGCGCTCGTGCCGACCTGGATGGCGTTCAGTGTGGTTCGGCTGCTCGAGCAGCACTTCGCCGAGCTGATCGACTACGACTTCACCGCCGCACTCGAGGACGACCTCGATGCCATCGCGCGCGGGGAGCAGAAGCGGGCCGAGTGGCTGAACTCGTTCTACTTCGGCTCGGACGAGCATGTCGGTCTGCGGCAGGTCGTCGACAACCTCGGCGAGATCGACGCGCGTGCGCTGAACTCGACGCCGATCGCCGAGAACGTCACGCTGCGCTTCGGCAAGTACGGCCCCTACCTCGAGGTCGCCGATCCGGCGAACCCCGAGGCCAAGCCCCGCATCGTGAACGTCCCCGAGGACCTCGCACCCGACGAGCTCACCGCCGAGAAGGCGCGCGAGCTCGTGGATGCGCCGGTCGCGGGCGACCGCGTGCTGGGCGAGAACCCCGAGAACGGCAAGATCATCGTCGTCAAGGACGGCCGGTTCGGTCCATACGTGCAGGAGAACGACCCGGTCACCGATGATGCGGCAGTCGACGCCGCCACCGGCGAGCTCGTAGAGGACAAGCCGAAGAAGAAGGCCAAGAAGGATGCCGCGCCCAAGCCGCGCACCGGGTCGCTGTTCCGCTCCATGTCCGTCGACACGATCGACCTCGACGCCGCGCTGAAGCTGCTGAGCCTGCCGCGCGTCGTCGGCGTCGACGCCGAGTCCGGAGATGAGATCACGGCGCAGAACGGCCGCTACGGCCCGTACCTGAAGAAGGGCGCCGACTCCCGCTCGCTGGAGAGCGAGCAGCAGATCTTCGACATCACGCTCGATGAGGCGCTGGCGATCTACGCGCAGCCGAAGTACGGCGCCGGTTCACGCCGGGCGTCCAGCGCGATCGCCGAGTTCGAGGCCGACCCGGTCAGCGGCAAGCCGATCCGCATCCGCGATGGCCGGTTCGGGCCCTACGTCACCGACGGCGAGACCAACGTCACGATCCCGCGCGGCCAGCAGCCCACCGACATCACGTTCGAGGTCGCCGTGCAGATGCTCGCCGACAAGCGCGCCAAGGGGCCGGCTCCGAAGCGCGGTGCCAAGAAGACTCCGGCGAAGAAGCCTGCCGCGAAGAAGGCGCCCGCGAAGAAGGCGCCCGCCAAGACGGATGCCGAGAAGGCGGCCGCGCGGTCGGCCGCAGCGAAGAAGGCGGCGGCGACGCGCGCCGCCAAGAAGGCGGCAGAGCAGGCAGGTTCGTGACCTCCGGACTCTGGATCACGTTCGAGGGTGGCGACGGGTCGGGGAAGACCACCCAGTCCGAGCTGCTCTCGACCTGGCTCGGCGCGGGCGGGCGCAGCGTGCTGCACACTCGCGAGCCTGGCGGTTCCGAGGTGGGCAGTCTGATCCGCGACATCGTGCTGCACCACCGCGGCGACATCGCCCCGCGCGCCGAGGCGCTGCTGTACGCGGCTGACCGTGCGCATCACGTCGCGACGGTCGTCCGCCCGGCGCTGGCGCGAGGCGAGGTCGTCATCCAGGACCGATATCTCGACTCCTCCGTCGCCTACCAGGGCGCAGGACGGGTGCTCGACGGCACCGAGGTGCGCGACCTGTCGCTGTGGGCGGCCGAGGGAGCGCTGCCCGATCTCACGGTGCTGCTCGACCTCGACCCTGCCACGGCGCGTCTGCGGCTGGACGCCGACGACAAACCCTTCGATCGCCTGGAGGCGGAGAAGGAGGAGTTCCATGCCAGGGTGCGCGAGGCCTACCTGCGGCTGGCGACAGCGGAGCCCGAGCGCTTCCTCGTGGTCGACGCCGCGCTTCCCGCGCACGAGATCGCTGCACAGATCCGCGACCGCGTCGAGCCCCTGCTCTGAGCGGCGCGCGTCGGACCCTCCGATTAGGCTGGAGCGCATGACCCTCACGACCACCGCCCCGTTTCCGTGGACGGATGTCTGGGGGCAGGATGCCGCGGTCGAGACGCTGCGCCATGCGGCATCCGACCCCGCCGCGCTGTCGCACGCCTGGCTGCTCACCGGGCCGCCCGGGTCCGGGCGCTCCACCCTCGCGTACGCCTTCGCGGCCGCACTCATCGCAGACAGTCCCGACGACGAGAACACCATGCGCCAGGTGCTCGCCGGCACGCATCCCGACGTCACCGTGCTGCGCACCGAGAAGGTGCTCATCACGATCAGAGAGGCGCGCGATCTCGTCGCCCGCTCCTATTTCGCCCCCTCCGCAGGTCGCTACCGGGTGATCGTCGTCGAGGACGCCGATCGCATGGTCGAGCGCACCTCGAACGTGCTGCTGAAGGCCCTCGAAGAGCCCCCTGAGCAGACGGTGTGGGTGCTCTGCGCGCCCAGCGAGGCAGATCTGCTGCCCACCATCCGCTCCCGGGTGCGCGCGCTGCGGCTGCGCGAGCCGGATGCCGCCGACGTCGCGCGCCTGATCGTGGAGCGCACCGGGGTCGATGAGCAGATCGCCGAGCAGGCAGCGCGCCACGCGCAGCGGCACATCGGCATGGCGCAGCGTCTCGCCACCGACGAGGCGGCGCGGCGCCGCCGCGATGAGACCCTGCGCGCGGTGCTCGGCGTCGGCGGAGTCCGCGATGCGGTCGACGTCGCAGGTCGCGTCATCCAAGCCGCCACCGACGACGCCAAATCGCTCACCGCCGAGCGGGATGCTGCAGAGCGCGCAGCGCTGCTGCGCACGGTCGGCATCGCCGAGGGACAGGCCGTGCCGCCCGCGCTGCGCACCCAGATCTCGGCGCTCGAGGACGACCAGAAGAAGCGCGCAACCCGCAGCCTGCGCGACGGCATCGACCGGGTGCTCACCGACCTGCAGTCGATGTTCCGCGACGTCATCATGCTGCAGTACGGCCGCGGTGACGATCTGATCAACCGCGAGCTCGAGGGCGAACTGCGCGGCCTCGCCGAATCCTGGCCGATCGAGCGCACGCTGATCGTCCTCGACCATCTCGCCGACACGCGCGAGTCTCTGGAGCGCAACGTCGCTCCGCTGCTCGCCCTGGAGAGCCTTCTCGTGACAGTCACGAGCGGAAGGACACCGTGAAGAACCGATCGACCTCCGGGCTGCGCCGGATCGCCGCCGTCGTCGCCGGTGCCGCTGCTGCGGCACTCGTGCTGAGCGGATGCCTGTACTCGATGATCCCCGCCGAGTCGCCGCCCGCCGCCACGAAGGCTCCCGACACCTCGGGCGTCGCGGAGAACCTGCTGCCGTTCTACGACCAGCAGCTCGACTGGAGCGGCTGCGGCCCCTCGTTCGACTGCGCCGACGTGAAGGCCCCGCTGGACTGGGACAACCCTGGCAAGGGCGAGGTCGAGCTCGCGATCGTGCGGCATCGGGCGAGCGGCACCGCGAAGGGATCGCTGCTGGTGAACCCCGGCGGTCCCGGCGCGAGCGGCAAGAGCTTCGTGCAGAGCAGCCTGGACTACGCGGTCGGCAAAGACCTGGAGAAGTCCTTCGACGTGATCGGCTTCGACCCGCGCGGAGTGGGCGAATCGACCGCCGTGAAGTGCTTCGATGCGAAGCGGATGGACCAGTACCTCTACGGCATCCCGAAGTCCCCGCGGAACACCCCTGCGTGGGAGGCCGAGCTCAACGCCCGTAACAAGGCGTTCGGGGCCGCATGCGACGAGAACTCCGAAGGCATCCTGCCGTTCGTCACGACCGTGAACGCGGCCCGCGACATGGATCTGCTGCGTGCGGTCCTGGGCGACAAGGAACTCAACTACCTGGGCTACTCGTACGGCACGTTCCTCGGTGCCACGTACGCGAAGCTGTACCCCGAGCGGGCCACGCACCTGGTGCTCGACGGTGCGATCGATCCCTCGGTTCCCGGGCTCGAGGTCGGCACCACCCAGGCCCTCGGATTCGAGTCGGCGCTGACCGCCTACCTCAAGCACTGCGTGTCCTCGAAGGGATGCCCCTTCAACGGAACCGTCGACGAGGCGCGCACCGATCTCTCCGCCCTCCTCGCCGCCGTCGACCGCAACCCGCTCGAGGGCGGCGACGGCCGGCTGATGGGCGCCGACACGATGCTCACCGGCATCATCCAGGCGCTGTACTCGGAGGACTACTGGGACTATCTCAGTCAGGCGCTGAACGGCGCCCTGCAGGGCGATCCCACCGATCTCTTCTTCCTCGCCGACAACTACAACGGGCGCGGCGAGGACGGCACCTATGCCGACAACCAGACCGAGGCGTTCTCGGCGTACAACTGCATGGACTATCCGGTCGACACCGACCCCGCCGATGAGAAGGCCGCACGCGCCAAGGTGGAGAAGGGTGCGCCCACGCTGGCGCCGTACTGGAACGCCCCTGACCCGTGCCTGCAGTGGCCGTACCCGGCCACCGGGAAGCGGGAGAAGATCGTCGCACCCGGCTCCGGTCCCATCCTCGTGGTCGGCACGACCAACGACCCTGCGACGCCCTACGAGTGGTCGGTGTCGCTGGCAGACCAGCTCGAGAACGGCGTGCTCATCACCCGCGTCGGCGAAGGGCACACCGGGTACAACAAGGGCAACTCCTGCGTCGACGACGCCGTGAACTCGTTCTTCCTCGATGACACGGTGCCGAAGGACGGCCTGCGCTGCGGCTGATTTCGCGGTGGTGCCGTGAGCAGGTAAGATCGTTGATCGTGCCGCGGTTCGCGGCGCAGGCCACCTTAGCTCAGGGGTAGAGCAGTTCCCTCGTAAAGAACAGGTCGTCAGTTCAAATCTGACAGGTGGCTCCGCAGAAGGCCCGGGATGCAGCATCCCGGGCCTTCGCCGTGTTCTGGATCCCTCTGCGGCGTAGGCTCGAGCCATGTCCAGAGCACTACTCATCGTCGATGTGCAGAACGACTTCACCGAGGGCGGAGCGCTCGCGGTGCAGGGCGGCGACGCCGTGGCCTCCGGTGTCTCTCGCCTGCTCGCCGAGCGCGTCGGCGACTACGACGTGATCATCGCCTCGCGCGACTGGCACGACGCCGAGAGCGACAATGGCGGGCACTTCGCCGCCGAGCCCGACTTCGTGGACACCTGGCCCGTGCACTGCGTCGCAGGCAGCAGCGGGGCCGACTACGACCCGCTGCTGGAGACGGCGGCGATCACCCATCACGTTCGCAAGGGACAGGGACGCCCGGCGTACTCGATGTTCGAGGGCACCGCCGAGGACGGGGCCACCGTCGCCGAGATCCTCACAGCGCACGGCATCGTAGAGGCGGACGTGGTCGGCATCGCAACGGATCACTGCGTCCGCGCATCCGCTCTCGATGCGGTCGCCCACGGCGTGCACGTGCGCATCCTGACCGACCTGGTCGCGGGCGTGGGGGAGGACTCCAGCGCCGCTGCGCTGGCCGAGCTCGCGCACGTCGGCGCGGAGCTGGTCGAGAGCCCTTCGTCCAGCTCAGGGTCCCGGTGACCGACCGCTGCGCGCTGCTGCTGCGCGCGGTGAACGTCGGCGGCCGCAACAGGGTGCCCATGGCCGAGCTGCGCGAGCTGCTCGCCGATCGGCTCGGGCTGCGGAATGTGACCACCTACATCGCCAGCGGCAACGTGTTCTGCGACCTGCCCGCCGATCCTGCGGAGGTGCGCGCACTGATCGCCACGGAGTTCGGCGTCGACACGCCGGTGGTGCAGCGCAGTCACGACGAGCTGGTCGCGGTGCTGGCCGAGAACCCGTTCCCGGATGCCGCGGCGGACAAGATGCTGCACGCGATGTTCCTCGACGGCCCAGCGGATCCTGAGGCTGTGGAGGCGCTGACGCCCCGGCTCCAGCCGTGGGAGCGGATCTCGCTCGTGGGACGGGAATTGTGGATCGACTATGGCGACGGCGGCGTGCAGTCCACCAAGCTCACCGGTCCGGTGCTCGACCGGGCTCTCGGTGTGGCGGGCACTGCGCGCAACCTTCGCACCGTGAGAACCCTGGTCGAGCTGACCGCACAGGTCGCTTAGTCGTCGAGGTCGACCCCGACCACCGCGGCGTCCGCGCCCAGGAGGACCTCGGCGTCGCGTCCATCGTTCGCGCGCACCTCGACCTCGTACGCGGCGCCGGGCTGCGAAGTAGTTGAGACCTTGTCGACGGTCCCGTTCGCGGCCTTCACAGCCGCGCCGGTCAGCGCGGGAAGCCGGCTCAGGTCGATGAGGGCGTCGTCAGAGCGGTCGTCCTGGTCGTCGGTCACCCGCACCGCACCGTCGGAGGTGACGAACGCGTCGATCTCGGTACCGTCGGAGCGCCGCAGCTCCACCTCGTAGCCGCCGTGCTCCGCCTTGATCGAGGTCGCACCCTGCGCGCCGGTCTCTGCGATGGCCTTCTCTGCTGCCGCACGCAGGGATGCGGCATCCGAGGGCGCCTGCGCGCCGGTTCCGCGGTCGTCGGCCGTGTCGTCATCGGCCGCGTCGTCGTGCCGCCCGTCGTCGCCGTCGTGCCGCCCGTCGTCGTCCCCGTCATGGTCGTCAGCGGGAGCCTCCTGCGACCCGCGGTCGTCGTCGAAGCCACCGGTGACCGCGTAGGCACCGCCTCCGACCGCCAGCAGGGCCACGGCCGCAGCGGCCGCGATCAGGGCGATCCGTCCCGGCCGTCGCCTCGGCTTCTGCTCGGTCGTGGTCGTGTTGGCGGCATCCGCCGACTGCTCGGACATCCGGGCGGTCGGGGCGTCGTCCTGGGGTGTGTTCTTCTCGGTATCCATGACTTCAGCCTGTCCGAGAGGGGGTGAACCGCTCCTGAAGCATCCTGAAGGACCGTTCAGGCGGCGGGCAGATCGACACTGAACAGGGCACCGCCGTCCGCAGCATGCGCCACCGTCACCGTCCCCCCGTGCGCACCGACCACCTCGGTGACGATCGCCAGCCCCAGACCGCTCCCGCCCTGGTCGCGGGCGCGCCCCTCATCCAGACGCACGAAGCGATCGAACACGCGCTCGCGATCAGCAGGGGGGATGCCGCCGCCGTCGTCCTGCACCTGCAGCAGCACCCGGCCCGCCTGCGTGGTCACGCGGATCGCGACCGTCGAGCGCGCGTGACGCGCGGCGTTGTCCGCAAGGTTGCGCACGACGCGGCCGAGCAGGGCGGGATCGCCGATCACCCGCCCCGGGCCGATGCCGGTCGCGTCGACGGCGACTCCCGTCCCACGAAGCCGACGCGCCTCGGTGAGCGCGAGGTCGTCGAGGTCGACGGGGGCGGTCGCACGCTCGCGGCGCTCATCCAGGTGCGCGAGCAGCAGCAGACCCTCGACGAGCTCCTGCATCCGCAACCCCTCCGCGAGCACGACGTCGCTCAGCGCCGCGAGGGACGTGGCCTCCGGGTGCGCCTCGGCGAGCTCCGCGTGCTGTCGCATCGTCGCCAGCGGAGAGCGCAGTTCATGCGAGGCATCGCTCACGAACCGGCGCTGCGTGAGCTGCGCGGCCTGAATCCGGTCCAGCAGACCGTTCATCGTGCCCGCGAGTGCGCCGAGCTCGTCGCGCCCGGCGTCGACCCGCTCGTCGAGGTCGGTCGCATCGATGCCGTCCACCTGTCTGCGCAGTCTTTCGACGGGGGCGAGCGCGCGCCCGGTGACAACCCACAGCACCCCGCCGATCAGCAGCAGCACCAGCGGCACGGCGACCAGGAGCAGGCCGGTCGCGGTGGACACCGCGTCGTCGACGTGCTCCAGCGGCTGCGCGACGGTCAGCAGACCGGCATCCGTCTCCTCCGACGCCACGAGATACGGCTCCCCGTCGATGACGACCCGCGCGGGGTCGGACTCCGAAGCGGTGGGCAGACCGGCGGCGTCGTCGTCGGGCTCTTCGTCCTCGTCATCGTCGTCCGTTCCATGGCCGCCCTTGTCGCCTGCGGGGTCGAGACGCACGAGCACGTCGCTGTCGAGCTCCTTGACCGCGGATGGATCCCGGTCGACCTGATCGGCGATCGTCTTCAGGTTCTGCTCCAGCGCGACCGAGACGCCCGCGGTGAGCGACCCCTCCATGATGCGCACGGCGACGACCGAGCCGATGCCGAGTGCGAGCGCGACCACGATCAGTGCGCCGAGCGTGATCCGCGCGCGGATCGATCGCGTGATCCGCACCTTCCGAACCGCCACCTCAGCCGCCCATCGCGGCGAGCCGGTACCCGGCCCCGCGCACGGTCTCGATGGCGGCACGGTCGAACGGGCGGTCGACCTTCCCTCGCAGATGCCCGATGTAGACCTCGACGATGTTCGCGTCGCCGTCGAAGTCGTCGCCCCAGACGTTCGCGATGATCTCGCGCTTGGTGACGACCTCGCCGCGCCGCCGCAGCAGGAAGTCCAGCACGGCGAGCTCCCGGGCGGTGAGGGTCACCTCCTCCTCGCCGCGGAACACGCGACGGGCGGCGGGATCCAGTCTCAGATCCCCCGCTTCGAGTACGGCCGGCCGCTCCCGGCCTCCGCGGCGGACCAGCGCCCGGATCCGTGCGACCAGCACCGGATATGAGAACGGCTTGGTCAGCCAGTCGTCACCGCCGGTGTCCAGACCCTCCACCTCATCCCACTCGCCGTCCTTGGCGGTGAGGAAGAGCACGGGAGTCCAGTCACCCTCGGCGCGCAGGGTCTGACAGACCCGGTAGCCGCTCATACGGGGCATCATCACGTCGAGCACGATCGCGTCGTAGTCGCCGTCGCGAGCGGCATCGAGGCCCGACATCCCGTCATGAGCGACACGGACCACCATGCCTTCGGCCTCCAAGCCGCGGCGGATGCCGTCGGCGAGCCGCACCTCGTCATCGACCAGCAGGATCCGCATCCGACCAGTCTCGCCGTTGCAGGCTGAAGCGCAACTGAAACCGGTCAGACCGAGGCCAGGCGCTGCTTCTCGCGCGAGTTCACGGCGGCGAACAGCCGGTTGCGCTTCGTGTTCTGGAAGGCCGCGCACCGCCAGCGGTCGCCCTCGCGCACGAGCACGTAGGTCTGCACCTTGTCGTGTTTGATGTCGCCGGCCTGTCGGATGCCGCGCCCCTTGCCGATCCCGCCCTCCGTGACGATCACGGCGGCGTCCTCGCCCAGCATCCGCACGTCGAGGACCTTCATCGACATGCGACTGCCGCGCTGCCAGCGCTCGAAGACGGGCACATGGTCGGCGCGGATCTCGTCGCGCCCGGTGCTGATCAGGCCGGCGAAGATGACGTAGCTGGCGTCGTCCGTGAACTCCTCGGCGTACGCGGTGGCGTCGCCGGCGTCCCAGGCGCGGCGGATGCGGTCGAGGGCCTCGTCGATGCCTGCGGGGTACTCGATCATCTCATCTCCTCTTAGTGCAAAGTGCAATAAGTAATGGTGCAGGATGCACTAAGTTGCTGTCAAGCCCTAGACTCGCAGGGATGACCGAGCCGAACCGTCCGCTGACCCGCGCAGAGCGCGATCTGCCGGCGCTCACGGTGCTCGCGCTGCTGACTGTCGGACCGAGGCATCCGTACGACATCCATCGCTTCGTGGTCGAGACGCGCAAGGACTTCGTCGGCGGCGCTCCGCGCAGCATCTATCACGCGGTGCAGCGACTCGAAGCCGCACACCTCATCGAGCCGATCGGCTCGGAGCAGGCCGGGGGCCGCCCCGAGCGCACGGTGTTCGCCCTCACCGACGCCGGCCGTGCCGAGGCGAGGCGGCGCGTGTTCGCCCTGTTGTCCACGCCCCAGAGCGATCGCACCGTCACCGTCGCCGCTCTGTCGTTCCTCGGCATCCTCGGTCGGGACGACGCGGTGATCGCGCTGCACGCGCGGGTCGCCGCGCTGGACGCGGCGATCGCGCTCGCCGCCGCGGACCTCTCCGCAGCATCCGACGTGCCCCCGATCCTGCTCATCGAAGCGGAGTACGACCGCCACCAGCTCGCCGCCGAGCGCGAGTGGTTCGCCGGCATCGCCGCCCGGCTGGACTCGGGCGAGCTCGGCTGGCTGCCGACGTGACCGGCTACCCGGCCACCATCGCCGCCGCCGTCGATCACGAGCTGGTCATCAAGAAGTCCCGCTTCCTCGCGCACGTCGCGCCGGTCGGTTCGCCGGAGGAGGCCGATGAGGTGATCTCGGCCGTGAAGAAGCAGTACTGGGATGCCCGGCACAACTGCTCCGCGCAGGTCACCGGGCTGCTCGGCGACCGGGCTCGGTCATCGGATGACGGTGAGCCGTCCGGAACCGCCGGCATGCCGATGCTCGAGGTGCTGCGCCGCCGCGAGCTGACCGACGTGGTCGCCGTGGTCACGCGCTACTTCGGTGGGGTGAAGCTCGGCGCCGGGGGACTGGTGCGCGCGTACTCGTCCGCGGTCTCGGAGGCGCTCGACCTCGCGTCGCTGCGGGACCGGATGCTGCTCTCAGAGGCGACCGTCGCGGTGCCGCACGCCGACGCCGGCCGGTTCGACAATGCGCTGCGCGAGTGGGTGGGCGCGCACGGCGCGATCCTCGGCGAGACGGCCTATGCGGCTGACGCGGTCTTCGAGCTGTGGGCGCCCGCCGCCGAGCTGCCGGCTCTCGAGGCCGACATCGCGGCGCTGTCGGCCGGGGCGTGGCATCCGCTCGTCACCGGCGCCTCGCGCGTGATCGACGTGCCGCGCTGATTGCGGAGTCATTCGGCGCGGGGTGCGGTCCGGCTGAACGCGGTGGGCGGCACTCCGCAGGCGACGACCAGATCGACTCGCCGAACGCCGCACCCGGCGCATCGCACATAGACGATCACGCCCTCGGACGTTCTGTGCCTGGACTCGCTGATCCAGCCGTGCTCATGGATGGCGGGCAACGCCCGGGTGGGTGCGGAGAGTGGTCGAGATGCGGTCATGTCCTCCACGATGATGTAATGCTCTTATGCATCTCAACCCTTACGGTGAGTACGCCGTCCTGCTCGCGGCCTCGCTCGCGAACGACTGGCCCGAAGACCGCGACGGGATCGAGGCGCGCACCCGCGACTTCGGGATGACGATGGTCTTCTCGAACAGCGACGACGACCACGCAGCGACCCGTGCGGTGCTCGACGAATGGCTGCGCGTGGTGGACGCGGACACCGCGACCGAGCGCGCGGCGCTTTTGAACGCCCAGATGGCCGCTCGCGGCACCTATCCGCAGCTCACCGATCACGACGGTGAAGGCTGGCATCTGCACTACCGAGACGACGCCGCCACGCTGCCGCTCGTGCTCGGAGCAGTGCTCAGCGTCGGAACCGCCCTCCACCTGGCCGGTCGCGGCATGGGGCGGCTCGGCCGGTGCGCGGCCGAGCCCTGCCGCAAGGTGGTGGTCGATGTCACACGCAACGGCCGGCAGCGGTACTGCTCGGTACGATGCGCGAATCGCGATGCGGTGCGCAGGCACCGAGCGCGGCAGGCCTGATCGCGCGGCTGATCAGACTCAGCCCAGCCAGCCTCGCTCCTCGGCGATGCGGGCGGCATCGACGCGGGTGCGCGCCTCGAGCTTCTGCATCGCGGAGGACAGGTAGTTGCGCGTCGTGCCCTCGGAGAGGTGCAGCTCGGCGGCGATGTCGGCGATCGTGCCGCCGCCGCGGGCAGCCGAAAGCACGTCGGCCTCGCGGGGCGTCAGCGGTGATTGCCCGGCGGTGAGGGCATCGGTCGCCAGCGCCGCGTCGATCACGCGCTCGCCGCGCATCACGCGCCGCACCACGTCGGCCAACTCCGCCGACGGAGTGTCCTTCACGACGTAGCCGGTCACGCCCGCGGCGAGGGCTCGCGACAGGTACCCCGCGCGCCCGAAGGTGGTCACGATCACCACCCTGGTGTCCGGCAGCTCCTTCCGCAGCAGCGCCGCGGCACCCAGCCCGTCCATCCCGGGCATCTCGACGTCGAGCAGCGCGACGTCGGGACGATGCTCGCGTGCGGCATCCAGAACCTCGTCGCCCCGCCCCACCTGGGCGACCACCTCGAGGTCGTCCTCGAGGGACAGCAGTGTGGCCAGCGCCCCGCGCACCAGGGCTTGATCGTCGGCGACGAGGATACGTACGGTCATGCCGTCACCTCCAGCAGGAACCCGCCACGGCGGGAGCGGCCGATGCGCAGAGCGCCACCGGCGTCCTGCACCCGTTCGGACAGTCCGCGCAGCCCGTTGCCGGCAGCTCCGGGATCCTCCGCAGGACCGATGCCGTCGTCCTCCACGGTGATGCGATGCGGCGCGAGCGTGACCCAGCACTGCCGCGCCTGCGCATGCCGGATGACATTCGTGGCGGCCTCGCGCAGTACCCAGCCGAACAGTTCGCGGTTCTGCTCCGGCACCTCGTCGGTCGTCGACGGCAGGTGCGCGGTCAGACCGGACGCAGGCAGCAGGGTGCGCAATGACGCGAGCTCGCTCGCCACCCGCACTTGCCGGTAGCCCGAGACGACGGCGCGCATGTCGCCGAGCGTGGAGCGTGCGAGGGTCTGCACCTCACGGATCTCGCGCGCCGCTGCCTGGGGGTCGCGTTCGGACAGGGCTGCCGCGAGATCGGCCTTGACGGCGATCGCCGAGAGAGAGTGCCCGAGGATGTCGTGCATGTCGCGCCCCACCCTGTTGCGCTCCTCCTCGACGGCGACCGCCGCGAGTTCGTTCCGCGTCGCGTGCAGCAGACGCACCGTCGCGATGTTGCGTGCGAACGCGATCATGAGCACCCCGGTGGAGAGGATGATCAGCGGCATCGCCCAGGCGGGGAGGTCGCCGAGCGGATGCCACAGGGCGAGGCCGAATGCGGCGAGGGCGAGCCCGATGACGATCAGCAGTGATGCGCGCGGCCGCATGAGGGAGATCGCGTACGAGACGGCCACATACGCCCACAGCCCGGTGAACCCTGAGTCGAGCTCGAGGGCGAACACCGTGGAGAGCATCAGCAGTGCTGTCGCCGGTGCCCATCGCCAGCGGGCAGGCAGTGCCATTGCGATCGGCGCGGAGACCAGGAACAGCACGATGAACACGGCGAGTGCGAACGTCCACAGCACCGCGGTGTGCGGGGGTTCATCCTGAATCATCGGGAGCAGGAAGAACAGGATCGTGAAGCCGATGCTGATGGCGGCGCCGGAGTACCAGCGGCGCGCGCCGCGGGCGAGGAGGGCATCTCTCAGCCAGGTCAGACCGCGCGTGACTGCGGAGCCGCGGGCGGCGTGCGAGGCCGGGGGGCCGCCGGACGCGGGCTCGTCTCGCGGGGCGGGGATCCAATCGGCGCTGCGCACGGCGCGTTCGACGTCGCGGTGCAGTGCGGCGCGGTCGCCGTCGCGATTCTCGCTCATCCCCTCATCCTCTCGTGCTGGTGGTCGGCGCGCACGGATGCATCGAACCGACCGGGCTCGTCACGTCCCGGCCGGATCGATCACGTGGTCAGACGCGCTTGGTGTCGCGGCGGAACATCAGCACGGCGAATCCTGTGAACAGCAGGAACCAGACGACCAGGTTGGGGATCGCCCAGACATCGGGCGCGATGCCCATGATCGCCGACTGCGACAGGTTCGCGATGCCCCATACGGGGGTGAACTTCGCGGCGATCTGCACGCCCTCCGGCATCAGGGCCAGAGGGAAGAACAGTCCGCCCATGAAGCTGAGGATCGGCAGGATAGGGCCGAGGTAGCGCATCGCGTTCTGCGCGGGGAAGGCGTATCCGACAGCGAGCCCGAGGCTCGTCATCATCAGCGAGCTCAGCCATGCCAGGAGACCGGCGAGGATGAGGTTGCCGAGCGGGGCGGTGATGCCCAGCGCGGAACCGAGGATGAGCGTGATCAGCACGGCGATACCCCCTAGCACCAACCCGCAGAGCACCTTCACCAGGATGTAGACGACGGGGTTCAGCGGCGTCAGCCGCAGCTGCCGGCTCCACCCCTGGGTGCGCTCTGCGGCGACTGTGACGCCGGTCATCGTGCTGGCGACCATCGCGCCGTAGACGGCCATCGAGATCATGATCGGCACGGCCGCCGACATGCCGCCTTGAGACACAGGCACATCGCTGATCGGCACGTTCTTGTTCGGAAGGCCCACCATGATCAGCATCGCGACCGGGAAGATCAGGGTGAAGATCACGACGCTGGAGTTGCGGAACAGGCGCTTGAGCTCGACGGAGAGGAAGGTCCAGCTGAAGCCTCCGTAGTGGGGCGCGCGGCGGGCAGCCGGGTCGATCGCGTCGAGGCGCCCGAGCGTTGTGGTGGTCATGTCATGCTCCTTCGGAGATCTCGGCGTCGGAGTCGTCGCCGGTCAGGCGCAGGAACGCCTGCTCGAGGTTCTGGCTGGTGATCGTGACGTCGTGGGCGTCGGTTCGGCCGAGCAGGTAGCGGGCCACGGCATCCGAGTCGCCGGAGCGAACGATCACGCGCGTTCCGCGCACCTCGACCGAATCGACCCCTGGCAGCCGCGACAGGGCGACCTGATCGGCGTCAGCCCACTCCGCCTCGATCGTGCGGCCCGAGGCCATCGCCTTGATCTCGGCGGTGGTGCCGTTCGCGACGATCCGCCCCTTGCGGATCAGCAGGATGCGGTCGGCGTACTGGTCCGCCTCTTCGAGGTAGTGCGTGGCGAAGAGCACGGTGCGGCCGCGCTGCGCGTCGGCGTGGATGGCCTGCCAGAACGAGTGCCGGCCCTCGACGTCCATGCCGGTCGTGGGCTCGTCGAGCACGATCAGCCCGGGATCCGAGACCAGAGCCATCGCGAAGCGCAGACGCTGCTGCTGACCGCCGGAGCACTTCGACACGCGCCTGTCGGAGATGTCGAGGATGCCGGCGCGCTCGAGCGCCGCATCGATGCCGGTGGTCTGTGCGAACAGCGACGCGGTGAGCTTCATCGTGTCGCGCACGGTGATGTCGCTGAGCAGGCCGCCGGTCTGCATGACGGCGGAGACGAGGCCGCGGCTGATCGCCTGCCGTGGGCTGAGGCCGAACAGGCTGACCTCACCGCGATCGGGCTGCGAGAGCCCGAGCAGCATGTCGATGGTGGTGGTCTTGCCAGCGCCGTTAGGGCCGAGGAACGCGACGACCTCGCCCTGGCGGACTCGCAGGTCCACGCCGTCCACGGCGGTGATGCCGCGGAACGTCTTCGTGAGTCCTGTCGCGTCGATCGCGGGGAGCGTCTGCCGGCCGGCGGATGCCCGCGGCGCGGCGCTCGGTGCGACCGATGCCGATGTGGTGGCTGTCTCTGTCATGACTCCAGTCTTCGACAGCCGAGAGATGGCGCGTCATGAACGATGTCATCTATCGGCCATGACATACGTCATGTCCATGCAGGTCGGATGCGGCGGTCCGCTGTCGCGTACCGCCGCATCCGGGTTGCCCGTCTCAGCCGGCCGCCTCCAGAGCCGGCTCGGCGGCCGGTGCGGCCGCCGGCGTGCGGCGGAAGAAGGCCAATGCGAGCAGGCCGCCGACCAGCGCGATCGCCGCGGCGCCGAGGAACGCCGCCGAGTATCCGTCGGTGAGCGCCGGGAGGTCGCCGAGCTGCTCGGCCCCGAAGGATGCCGCGAGGGCGGTCATCGCCGCCAGCCCGAGGGCCGAGCCGACCTGGTAGCTGGTGTTCACGATGCCCGAGGCCAGTCCGCCCTCCTCCGCGCGGGCGGCCGAGATGGCCGTACCGAGCGAGGGGATGAAGGCCAGCGACATGCCGAGTGCGGTGACCAGGGAACCGGGCAGCACGTCGACGAGGAAGTTGCCGTCAGGGCGCACCAGCGACAGCCATCCGAGTCCGGCCGCCAGAAGCGCGAGCCCTGCGACGATCGGAGTCTTCATGCCGAACCGGGCGATCACGCGCGGTGCCAGGACGATCATGCCGACCATGATGAGCGCCGTCATCGGCAGCAGCGCGGCGCCGCTGGGGAACGCGCTGTAGCCGAGCACTTGCTGCAGGTAGAGGTTCAGGAAGAACCACATCGGGATCCACGCGCCGCCGAGGAAGAACTGCGCGAGGTTCGCGGCGCCGAGTCGCGGCGCACGGAAGATCGACAGCGGCATCAGCGGGCTGCGCGAGCGCGACTGGATCACCAGGAACAGGGCGAGCAGCAGCACGCCGCCGCCGATCGCGATCAGCGGCTCGGCCGAGGTCCAGCCTGCCTCAGGGGCGCGGACGATGCCGTAGACCAGCGCGCCGAGGCCGAGCGTGGCGGTGAGCGCGCCGAGCAGGTCGACGCCGCCGCGGGCGCCGGATGCTCCGCCTGGCAGCAGCGAGCGGGCGGCGAGGACCGCGATGAGGGCGATCGGGATGTTGATGTAGAACACCCACGGCCAGGACGCGTACTGCGTGATCAGGCCGCCGAGGAAGACGCCCGCGGTGCCGCCGGCGGGAGCCGCCGCACCGTACAGTGCGAGTGCCCGGGTGAGCTCCTTAGAGTTCGCGCCGAAGAGCATCATCAGCAGGGTGAGTGCCGAGGGGGCGATGAGCGCGGCTCCCGCTCCCTGGACGACACGTCCGACGAGTTCGATGGTGACATCGCCTGCGGCACCGGCGACGAAGGATCCGACCAGCAGGATGATCCAGCCGGTGACGAAAAGCCGCCGGGCGCCGAACAGGTCGGAGAGCCGCCCGCCGAGCAGCAGCAGGCCGCCGAAGGCGATCACGTAGGCGTTGAACACCCAGGAGAGCGTGCTCGGCGTGAAGCCGAGGTCCTCCTGCATGCGGGGGAGCGCGACGCCGATGATCGACGTGTCCATGATCACCATGAACTGCGCTGTGGCGATGAGTCCGAGCGCCCACCATCGGCGGCGGCTCGGAGCGGGGGATGAGGTCATGATCTTTCTCCAGTCGTGATGGGTGGGGGTCAGTGGGCGTGGGTGGCGTGGTGCACGTGGTGCTCGGCGGCCGACGCAGGGTCAGCCGATGCGTCGACGACGAAGGACACCGTGCGCACCTGCCCGCCGATCTGGAAGTCGAGGTAGAGGAAGTAGCGGCCGGCTGTCGGTGCGGACGCGTGGAACTCGATCCCCGGGCCGGAGAGGTCGCCGTCCGCGGGGTCGCCGCCGAGGGCGTGCACGTGCAGGTAGGCCAGGTCGCCCTCGCGCAGCGCGACCAGGTGCCCGAAGGCGCCGAGGTACGGCTCGAGGCGCTGCACCGGACGCCCGTGCTCGGAGATCGTGACGGTCAGCACGCCGCCTGCTCCGGTGCGCAGAGGGCCGTCGAGATGAACGTCGAATCCGTCGACCGTGACGTGACGGCGCTCGCCGTGGTACTCGACAGGGCGGAGATCGCCGGCCACGTCGATCGTGCGCGAGAGCGTGACGCCCTCGGCGCCGAGCGGGGCCGCGTCGGCGAAGATGCGATACGAGCCCGCGGCATCCCAGGTCACCGGCGTCGACCAGACGCCGGTCGAGACGTCGAGCACGGGATGCAGATGACGGTAGCCGGTGCCGTCGGTGCGGACCACGATCAGGTGCAGCGCCTTGCCATGGCTCTGCGCGAAGGTGGTGACCGGCGTGCCGTCGGCGGCGCGGATCGTGAACGACAGCGTTCCCGTGTCGCCGGCGGTGCCCGGAGCGCTGACGTCGGTCAGCAGGTACCCGCCGCGAGAGATCGTCGTGCCGGTGGTGTCCATGATTCCTCCTCGAATGGATGCTTCGAAGAGGAGCAACTGGATACCCCAGGGGGGTATTCCGAAGTTTCTGGGATCAGTCTCGCCAGGCGGCCTCGGCGACCTGTGCCGGGCGGCTGCCGGCGTCGTAGACCCGCACCCAGTCGGGGCGCACGACGACCACGAGGAACCCGTCCGCGAACGCGCGGGATCCAGGGAAGCGGTGCTCGTAGGCGCGGCCGTACCGGTCGCGTTCGGCACCGGCTGAGACGGTCGCCACGCCCTCGAGCTGCACGCTCACGTCACCCTCGCTCACCACGACCGCCACGCGGGCGTTCGCTCGAAGGTTGTCGACTTTTCGCGCAGCATTCGGGGTGTTGAAGATCAGGGTGCCGTCATCCGCGGCGGCGAGACCGACGAGCGCGGCCTCCGGCGCGCCTTCACGCGAGACGGTCGCGACCACGCCGAATCCGATCCCGTCGACGAATCGGGCGATCGAGGCGGGGTCATGCGGATCCATGTTCCAGACGATAGCGGTGTCGGATGTTCGGCGTAGTGTCCGGGACATGCTGGATGATGCAAGCCCGTTCGAAGAGGACCTACGCGCCACGGGCGCCCATCCCGACTTCGCGGATGAGCTTGCCCTGTTCGGCCGATTCGTGGGGGAGTGGCGGATGCGGGTGCGCTTCTACGAAGCCGACGGCGCGTGCGTGTACGACGAACCGGGGCGCTGGACGTTCGGCTGGGTCTTGGACGGACGCGCCGTGCAGGATGTGCTCAGTGGGCCGGCGCCCGGCCGTGGCGAGGCGGCGGGTGAGCGCCGAATCGGGTCGAGTATGCGGATGTTCGACGCAGCCACCCGCGCGTGGCACGTTGTGTGGTTCGGCGCCTCGAGCGGCGCCTTCGTCGTGCTGCACGGCGGTGCGGATGCCGATCGGATCGTGCTGCTCGGCGAGCCGGAGGCGGACGGGGCGATCAGCCGCTGGATCTTCTCCGACATCACCCAGGAGTCGTTCCGCTGGCTGGGCGAGGAGTCCCGCGACGGCGGGCGGACCTGGTTCATCCGGCAACGGATGGAGGGCACGCGCACCTGACTGCTGTGCGCTGCGCCGCCATCCGATCGAATGGTTACACGGTGGGCCCCGTGGGGCTCGAACCCACGACCCGCGGATTAAAAGTCCGATGCTCTGCCAACTGAGCTAGAGGCCCGTCCTTCCAGTCTAGAGTGCGGGGATGGGCGCCCCGTTCGGGCATCGCGCGTACCCTGGTGCGATGCCTGCGCAGTTCCATCGACCAGAGCGCCGCCCCGCGGCAGCCTTCGACAATCTCGTCGGCTCGCACGACCCGGCCGAGGAGACCCGGATCGCGCACGCCACCGCATCCGCCCTGCTGGCGCGCGTGCGTGCCGACGACAGCGGCGTGAGTGCCGAGCGGCTGATCGCGTACACCGGCAAGCATGGGATCGACGAGATCGCGGAGCTGTGGTCGAAGGCGCCCGCGCGTTCGCTGCCGGGCGCGCTGTGGCGGCTGTATCTGGTTCAGGCCGCGATCCACGGCGATCCGGCGACGACGGCGCTGCTGTACGAGCGCGGGCGAGTGCAGCTGCGCAGCGCGGATGCACTGGTCGCGGGTGCTCCGGTCCCCGCGAGCCCCGAGGAGCTCGTGACGCTAATCGACACCATCATGCGCGGCGCGTTCCGCGGCGACTTCGCCGTGGCGCTCGATCGCGCCGCGTCGTTCTGCCGGGTGCAGGCCTCCGGCGCCACGCACACCGCCGACGACTATGAGGTCACCGAGCCCGACCGTGCGAGCGATCTGACCCGGCGCGCGGCCCGGCTGAGCGCATACGCGGACGATCTCAGTGCGTCGGCGAAGTCCTGGAGCGCGGGCACGCTGACCTGACGCGCCGCTGAGCCGCCGGCCGCCCGGGCGGGCTCAGCGGCGCGCGCCCTCATGGATGGATCGGGCGATGCGTTCGGCGTCCGGGGTGCTCACCAGCACCTCGTCGAAATCTGTGGCACCGCGATCGAGGTGCACTCGCAGCAGGGGGAGCCCGCGCGTCATCGAGACCAGGCGCCGGGTGCCTGAGGGGTGCGTGAAGACTCCCAGCTTCCGGAAGCCGGACACCACGAGTCCGGATCGTATCCCGAGGATCTCCGAGGTCCACCCGGGTTCGGTGGTCGCACCCCGGATGTCGGCCGCCGCGGCCGTGAAGGTGCTTCTGCCGGCCATCGTCGACTCCCAGCCGGGAAACCGGAGTCGCAGCCCGGTCGTCGTGTACTCCAGTGTCGTCATGTCCGCCTCCGCGTAGAATCGATGCAGTACTGAGAACATTATCAGCTTGATAATAATGAGGGAAGCGGCATGCCAGGAGAATCATCGATCGCGCACGTCGTCCTGCATCCGGTCCGGCTGCGGATCGTCCAGCAGCTGGGCGGGCGCAGCCTGACCACCGCCCAACTGCGGGCCGCGCTGCCGGACGTGACGCAGGCAACGCTTTACCGCCATGTCGCGACGCTCGTCGACACCGGCATCCTCACCGTGGTCGACGAGCGCCGGGTGCGCGGGGCGGTCGAGCGCACGCTGGCACTGGGGGAGCGGATGGCGCACGTCGATCGCGAAGAGCTGCGTCGGCTCGATGTCTCCCAGCTGAGAACGGCGTTCCTCACCTTCCTCGGAGAGGTGGCCGCGGACTTCGACCGGTTCCTCGACGGCGACCCGGGCCTGCGGGATCTCTCCGGTTTCGGCCGCACCGCGCTCTACGTCGACGAGGACGATCTCGCCACGATACAGAAGGGGCTCGGTGAACTGCTGTCCCCGTACCTCGAAGCGAGAGGGGCGCGTCGTCGGGTGATGCTGTCGACGGTGCTGACTCCCGACGAAGGGACGGCGCAGGCTGTCGCGGAGAGATGAACTCCGGACAGGAGAAGACCGGGCTGTGAGGGCGGCCGCGTCCCGCTCCCGGGCGCCTAAGCTTCAACCATGGCCACCCGATTCGCCCTGATGATCGTGCCCGCGGACGCCGCGGAGGAGCGCGCGGACTACTCCGATTCGTTCCGCTCCGTGGATGCCTCCGCCCCTGCCCTCAGCGTCGGCGAGCTGAGCACCCAGCGCGGCGACGGCGTCTTCGAATCCATCGGCGTCGTCGACGGGCATCCGCAGGAGGTCGAGGCGCATGTCCAGCGCCTGGCGCACTCCGCCGAGCTGTGCGAGCTGCCCGCCCCGAACCTCGAGCAGTGGCGGCAGGCCGTGGCCGTGGCTGCGGCGGAGTGCCCGAAGGGTGAAGCCGTGATCAAGCTCATCCTCAGTCGAGGCGTCGAGCACGGGCCGACGCCGACCGCCTGGGCGACCGCGGCGAAGGCAGCGGACTTCACGGTGCCGCGCACCGAGGGCATCCGCGTCGTCACGCTCGACCGCGGCTACAGCATCGACATTGCCGAGAGTGCTCCTTGGCTGCTGCTCGGAGCGAAGACGCTGTCCTACGCCGTGAACATGGCGGCGATCCGCGAGGCGCACCGTCGAGGCGCGAACGACGCGGTGTTCCTCACCAGCGACGGGTACGTGCTCGAGGCTCCGACGGCGTCGCTGATCCTGCGATTCGGCGACCGCTTCGTCACGCCGGCACCGTCCGGCGGCATCCTGCACGGCACGACGCAGCTCAGCGTCTACGAACACCTCGCCGGGCGAGGCTTCACGGCCGAGTACGCGCAGATCCCGGCATCCGACCTCACAGCGGCGGATGCCGCGTGGCTCGTCTCCAGCGTGCGCCTGGCCGCGCCGATCGTCGCGATCGACGACCGCGTCCTCGCCATCGACCCGCTGACAGCCGAGCTCAACGCGTTCCTGCTCAGCCCGCGCTGAGAGTCGACCGACGACGTGCGGCTGTCTCGAAGACGACGGCACGCGAGCGCAGGGTGCGGGGAATACCTCCGCGTCACACGCGTTACACTTGATCGGCCGGGCCGCATAACCCCGGGCTCCAACTTCTGCCGCTTCGAGCGGCCTTCCGCCGAGAGGCGTTCTTGCGGCCCGGTCTTTTCATGCCCGGAGGTGCGGCCGACGCGTTCAGCGGGCTGTCAGCGAGGTCATAGGATCTTCTCCATGACTCTCTCGCTCCGTCGCGCGTGCGCGATCGCCGCCATCGCCGTCGTCGCCTCGCTGGGCATCGCCGGCTGCTCGCCCTCGCCCGCGTCCGACACCGCTTCGAAATCGTCCGAGACGAAGACAGCGGCGCCGGAGAAGCCCACCCGGCTGACTGCCGATGACTTCGTGCAGCGACTGAGCGACGCCCAGTTGAAGGCGAGCACCGGGCACGTCGTTCAGAACATGACCGCGCAGGGGCAGACCGTCGCATCCACCGGTGACATGGCTGTGGACAGCGACCCCAAGAAGATGCGGATGCATCTGAGCACAGAGGTCGGGGGCAACTCGATGGAGATGATCCTCGTCGACGGCACCATCTACCTGAGCATGGGTGAGATGACGCAGAACAAGTTCGTCAAGATCTCGACCGACGACGACAACCCGATCGCGGCGCAGCTTGAGTCCACGCTCTCGCAGAGCAACCTGGCGGACCAGATGAAGGGGCTCTCCGCCGCGCTGACGGACTTCACCGTCGCGGACGGCACGGAGAAGATCGACGGCGTCGACACGACCCACTACGTGCTCACCGTCGACACAAAGAAGCTGTTCGCGGCGCAGGGGGCCGAGGTCCCGGCGGAGGCCGGCATCGGTGACACCGTGACCTACGACATGTACGTCGGCGGCGACGACCTCATCCGGCGCTCGGTGGTCGACATGGGCGTCATGAAGACGACGCTCGACTATTCCAAGTGGGGGGAGCCGGTGACCATCGAGGCGCCGACGGCCGACCAGCTGACCGAGGTGCCCGGGCTCTGACCGTTCCGGGGGTCTCAGTCGACGGTCTCCTCATGCCGAGCATCCCGTAGCGGCGAGAGCATCACCACGAGTGCCGCGGCGAGGAACGCGGCGGCACCGATGCCAAGCGTGATCCGGTAGCCGACGAGCGTCATCAGCACTCCCGTGAGCAGGGCGCCGAAGAAGAATACGACGCGGTTGACCGTGCGGATCGTCGAGTTCATCCGACCCTGAAGGAGGTCGGGGGCGACCGACTGACGGTAAGAGATGTCGTTGGTGTCCTCGATTCCCATCGCCAGGCAATAGATGAATTGCGCTACGGCAGCGGCCACGAGAACGACGGTGGTGCCGCTGGTGCTGGTCAGCGGGACGGTGGCGAGCAGAAGCCACGGCACGACTACGAGCGCACGGCCGAGCAGGATGGCCCGCCCGGCGCCGAGACGGGTTCCGACCCCGGGAGCGAACAGCGCGCCGAGGAAGCCGCCGACGCCGCCGACGGCGAGCGCGACTCCGTATGCCCATCCCGGCAGATGCAGCTCCCGCAGCACGAAGACCGCGAATGTCGTGGTGACGATGCTGTTGCCGAGGAACCAGACGTGCACTGACAGTGCCAACGGACGCAGGGTGCGGTGCCGGTACGTGTACTTCAGGCCCTCGATGACGTCCTGCCCGACGTGGCTGCCGGCGGCCCGGGGCTCCGGACGCGGTTCCTCGACCGGGATGCGCCACTGCAGGATCGCCGCGATCGCATTGATGAACGCCTCGAACGCGAACAGGAGCGATGTGCCGACGAGGTGCAGAAGTGCTCCGCCCAGCGCCGGTCCTGCGGTCGCCGCGACGGTCTGGCTCTGGCCGAGGCGGGCGTTGGCCATCACCAGCTGGCCCCTCGGCACGATGCGGGGGAGCAGGGGCTGCGCGGCTGAGTCCGCGAACAGAGTCAGCACCCCGAGGATGAGAACGACAGCGGCCAGGGACCAGAAGGTCAGCGTGCCCGTGAGCTGCAGCACCGGCAGCGACGCGAGCGTGACCGCCCGTCCGATGCTGGTGATGACCAGCGTTCGCTGCCGGCGCCAGCGGTCCATCAGCGCGCCGACGATCAATCCCAGGAACAGATAGGGCACGACGCCGAGCGCACCGAGGATGCCGATCTGCATCGGCGTCGCGTCGACGACCGTGACGACCAGGATCTGGAAGGCGACTCCCGCGATCGCTCCGCCGAACGCGCGGATGGTCGTGGCACTCCAGAACAGCGTGAACGAGCGGGACCGGAGCGGCTCCTGCGGGCGGGCGGTCACGGGACCGTCGCCCGCATCTGCCTCGTCGCTCATGCCGTCAGCGTATCGGGCGTGAAATGACGATGCCGCGGCGTGTACGCCGCGGCATCCATCAGCAGTGCTCGGTCCTACCCGAAGCGTCCCGAGACGTAGTCCTCGGTGGCCTGCACCGACGGGGTCGTGAAGATCGTCGCGGTGTCGTCGTACTCGATCAGCTTGCCGGGCTTGCCGGTGCCGGCGATGTTGAAGAAGGCCGTGCGGTCTGAGACACGGGATGCCTGCTGCATGTTGTGCGTCACGATCACGACGGTGTACTCGTTCTTCAGCTCGCCGATGAGCTCCTCGATCGCGTAGGTCGAGATCGGGTCCAGAGCGGAGCAGGGCTCGTCCATCAGGATCACCTCGGGCGAGACGGCGATCGCACGGGCGATGCAGAGACGCTGCTGCTGGCCGCCGGACAGGCCGGACCCGGGCTTGTCCAGACGGTCCTTGACCTCGTTCCACAGGTTCGCGCCGACCAGCGAGCGCTCCACGAGCGCGTCCTCGTCCGACCGCGACATCCGCTTGTTGTTCAGCTTCACGCCGGCGAGCACGTTCTCCTTGATCGACATCGTCGGGAACGGGTTCGGGCGCTGGAACACCATGCCGACCTGGCGGCGCACGAGCACCGGGTCGACGCCGGGGGCGTACAGGTCGCGGCCGTCGAGCAGCACTTCGCCCTCGACGCGTGCGCCCGGGATCACCTCGTGCATACGGTTCAGGGTGCGCAGGAAGGTCGACTTGCCGCAGCCGGACGGGCCGATGAAGGCCGTCACGCTGCGCGGCTGGATGTCGAGGGAGACGCCCTCGACGGCGAGGAAGTCGCCGTAGTAGACGTTGAGGTCGTTGACTTCGATGCTCTTGGACATATCGGGTTCCTTGTCTGAAAACCTACGCTCAGCGGCCCTTGGCCGGGGCGAAGAACTTGGCGATGAGGCGGGCGATGAGGTTGAGCGCCATGACGATGAGGATCAGGACGAGCGCAGCGGCCCAGGCCCTGTTCACGTACGCCTCGGGCGGGATGCCCTGGTTCATGTACTGGGTGTAGACGAAGACCGGCAGAGTCATCATGCGGCCGTCGAAGAGGTTGTAGTTCATCGAAGCGGTGAATCCGGCGGTGATCAGCAGCGGGGCGGTCTCGCCGATCACGCGGGCGATCGACAGCATGACGCCGGTCACGATGCCGGCGATCGAGGTCGGCAGCACCACCTTGAGGATCGTCAGCCACTTCGGCACACCCAGTGCATACGACGCCTCGCGCAGCTCGTTCGGCACCAGCCGCAGCATCTCCTCGCTGGAGCGCACCACGACCGGCACCATCAGCACGGCCAGCGACAGCGCGCCCATGATTCCGAGGCGGATGCCCGGCCCCATGATCAGCGCGAACAGGGCGTAGATGAACAGACCGGCGACGATCGACGGGATGCCGGTCATCACGTCCACGAGGAACGTGATGCCGCGGGCGAGCCGGCCGCGACCGTACTCGACGAGGTAGATCGCGGTGAGCAGGCCGATCGGGATCGAGATCACCGCTGCGGTGAGTGTGATCTCGACGGTGCCCATGATGGCGTGCAGCGCGCCGCCGCCCTCGCCGACCACGTTGCGCATCGAGCTGGTGAAGAACTCGGCGGACAGGCCCTTGACGCCGTTCTCGATGACGGTGATCGCGACCGAGATCAGCGGGACCATCGCGAGCAGGAAGGCGCCGCTGACGAGGCCTGTGACGACCCGGTCGGTGGCCTTGCGACGGCCCTCGACGACCGTGGAGATCACGGCGATGAGCACGATGTACAGCAGCGCGGCGACGATCAGCCAGCCGGCGAAGTTGAAGCCGCCGCCGCTGACGGCGACCACCCCGAAGACGGCTCCGGAGACGACGAGCGCGAGGCCGAGGATCGCCCATGGGCTCCACGCCGGCAGATGTCCGTTCGTGATGCGCATCGATGCGGCCGGCGCCGGGGCGACCGGGGGAGTGGCGGTGAGGGTCATGTCAGTTGGCTCCCGAGAATTCCTTGCGGCGGTTCACGATCCAGCGGGCGGCGGCGTTCACGAGGAACGTGACCACGAAGAGGATGAGGCCGGTCGCGATCAGCACGTTGACGCTGAGACCGTAGGCCTCGGGGAAGGTCTGCGCGATGTTGGCGGGGATGGTGTTGGGGTTCTGTGCGGTGAGCAGCCGCCAGGTGATGCCTCCCGACGCCGAGAGCACCATGGCCACGGCCATGGTCTCGCCGAGCGCGCGGCCCAGGCCCAGCATGGCGGCCGAGACGATGCCGCCGCGGGCGAAGGGGAGCACCGCCATGCGGATCATCTCCCAGCGGGTCGCACCGAGGGCCAGAGCGGCCTCCTCGTGCAGCGGCGGGGTCTGCAGGAAGATCTCGCGGCAGATGGCGGTCATGATCGGCAGCACCATCACGGCCAACACGATCGCGGCGGTGAGGATGCTGCGGCCGGACGGGTTTCCGTCGAACAGCGGGATCCAGCCCATGTTCTGGTTCAGCCAGGTGTAGACCGGCAGCGCCGCCGGTGCGAGCACCGCGATGCCCCAGATGCCGAAGACGACGGACGGAACGGCTGCCAGCAGGTCGACGATGTAGCCGAGCCCCTGTGCGAGTCGGCGCGGGGCGTAGTGCGAGATGAACAGGGCGACGGCGATGGAGAGCGGCACGGCGAACAGCAGCGCCAGGGCCGCGGCCCAGATCGTGCCGAAGGCGAGCGGTGCGACGTAGGCCCAGAAGTCGGTCTTGAGGATCGTGGCGTCGTCGGGGGTCGCGGTGAGTCCGGGGATGGACTGCACGACCAGGAACACCGCCACGGCGGCCAGGGTGACGAGGATCATCGACCCGGCGAACAGAGCCGCCCCGGAGAACCAGCGGTCACCCGGCCGCTGCTTCGCGGTCGCCGCCGGTGCGGCGGCCTTCGCGGTGGTGGTCATCGAGGGCTCCTCGTGTGGTGTCGGGTGGGTTGTGTGCCTGCGGCGGCCCGGCAGCGCGGGTGCGC
>NZ_JBHVJW010000010.1:0-24957 GCF_042798735.1 Microbacterium sp. NPDC057741
GGCTGGAGCGGGCTTGCCCGCTCCAGCCAGCGGAGGGTCCCTCTCTGCGAGCGCAGGGAACCTCCCCGCCCGCGGGCCCGAACCACCCCACTCTGCGAGTGCAGGGAGCGACTCGCCCCGCACCCCGTCCCTCTCCACGAGCGCAGGGAATCTTCCCGCCCGCGCCCCGCCGCACTGACTCAACGCACGACGGAAGACACCAACCCGTGCAACTGCTTGAACTCCAGCGCGTACGCCAGCTTCCCCGGCTTCGCATCCTCATACGGCTTCGACAGCTTCGCGAACTCGCCACCCGTCGCCGCCTTCCCGTCGTTCCACTCGTCCAGCGCCCCGAGCTCCCCTGCGGTGTGACCGCCGGCGATCACCGCATCCTTCGGCAGCGCCGCTTGCGCCTTCGTCAGCTGTTCGATCGCGTCGAGGTAGCTCGCGCTGTCGTCCCGGTCCCAGGCCGTCAGGTCGACGACGCCCGAGGTCCGCACCCAGTCCGCCCAGTAGAACTCCTGGAAGGGCACGGAGCCGGCGGTATATCCGATGTCGCGGCCGAAGTAGAGCAGGCTGCGCAGCCTGTCATCCTCGAAGTTGTCCAGTCCGACCGACGTGGGCAGCTGCTTCGGCGTGATCGCGTCGCCTTCGGCGTTCTTCAGGTAGGTCCATCCGTTGCGCTGCATGGCCGCCCAGAACTGCGGCTGGCCCAGGCCGCTCAGGTTTCCGAGCACCCGCAGGCGCACGTGCAGGTCGGCGCCGCCGTCGGCCAACTCGTAGAACGAGGTGAGTGTGTGGTGGCCGTCGGTGAGGTAGAGCTTGCCACCGGGCCCGATGACCACGGTCTTCATCGGCGCGATGCTGTCAGCGGTCTCCTGCCCGAGCGGGATGTCGCAGGTGAAGCTGCTCGGGTCGAGCAGGCTGGCATCCTTCTCGGTCGTGGCCGCTTCGCCCTGGCCGTTGGCCTCGCACCAGTCGTCGAACTTCTTGTTGATCTTGTCCTTGCCGAGCGTGTAGCGCCCGAGCTTGTAGTACACCTCGTCATAGCCGAGCGACGGCTGCGTGGGCAGCACGTCACCGATGCGCACGTCGAGCAGGTCGCCCGGCTGCGCGCACATGTTCGCGGCACGTGTGCCGTTCGCCGGCGTCGGGCACTTCGGTGCGGCTTGCGCAGCCGGCGTCAGGAAGAACGAACCACCCGCGACGGCGAGGGCGAGGGCAGCGGTCGTGGCACGACGGACCGCGGGACGTGTGGTGATCGACATGCGCACAGCGTGGCGGATGCCGGTGAACCGGCCGTGAACGTCAGGTTGACGTCAGCGCGCGCCGTACTCCTCCTCGCCGAGCTCACCGAGGATGCGGTTCAGATCCTGGATCGACGCGAAATCGATCTTGACCTGGCCCTTTCGAGCACCGAGCGTGACGTGGACGCGAGTGTTCAGACGATCTCCCAGCTTGCTGCCGACCTCGTCCAGGTACGCACGCCGAGCTCCGGGCTGCGGCTTCACCGACTTCTCTGCAGCCTCGGGCATCGTCTTGGCCGCCTGCTCGGTTGCGCGCACCGAGAGGTCCTCGTTGACGACCTTGTCGGCGAGCCGCTGCATCCGCTCCGGATCCTCGAGCGAGAGGATCGCGCGGGCATGACCGGCCGAGAGCACGCCGGCGGCCACACGCTGCTGCACGGGGACAGGCAGCTTCAGCAGGCGGATGGTGTTGCTCACCTGAGGACGCGAGCGGCCGATGCGGGTGGCCAGCTCCTCCTGAGTAATGCCGAAGTCCTCGAGCAGCTGCTGGTAGGCCGAGGCCTCTTCGAGAGCGTTCAGCTGCGAGCGGTGCAAGTTCTCGAGCAGGGCGTCGCGCAGCAGGTCCTCATCGGCGGTCTCGCGCAGGATCGCGGGGATCGACTCGAGACCGGCCTCGCGAGCGGCACGGGTGCGCCGCTCCCCCATGATCAGCTCGTACTCGCCGTCGGTGTTACGCCGGACGACGACCGGCTGCAGGACCCCGAACTCCTTGACGCTGTGCACGAGCTCGGCGAGGTCGTCCTCGTTGAAGTGAGTGCGCGGCTGGCGCGGGTTCGGCACGATGTCGAGGGGGTTCACCTGTATGAGGCGCACGCCAGGGACGGAGGTCAGCTCCGGAGCATCCGTCTCTGCCGACGTTTCGACGACGGGCCCTGCCGGCTTGGTCTCCTCCGACGGCTTCGGGATCTCGACGACGACGTCGGTCGTCTTGGAACCGCCGGGGAAGAACACGTCCACCGGCCGCTCGGCCTGATCAGTCGTGGGGATGAGTGCCCCGATACCCCGACCCAGACCCGTGCGCTTCGCCATCAGTTCTCCTTACCCTGCGTCCGTGACGCGATCTCGACAGCTGCCTCCTGATAGGCGATCGCCCCGGCCGACGTCCCATCGTAAGCGATGACGGACTGTCCGAAGCTCGGGGCCTCGGACACACGGACCGAACGCGGGATCACGGTGTCGAGCACCTGATCCGGGAAGTGGTGGCGCACCTCATCGGCGACCTGCTGGGCGAGACGGGTGCGCCCGTCGAACATCGTCAGCAGGATCGTGGAGAGGTGAAGCTCGGGGTTGAGGTGCTGCTGGATCATCTGGATGCTGCCGAGCAGCTGGCTCAGGCCCTCGAGCGCGTAGTACTCGGCCTGGATCGGGATGAACACCTCGGATGCCGCCGTGAAGGCGTTGATCGTCAGCAGACCCAGCGAGGGCGGGCAGTCGATGATGACGATGTCCGTCGGATGCGTCTTGAGGTAGAGCTCGAGAGCGCGTCGAAGACGGAACTCCCGGGCGACCTGCGCGACGAGCTCGATCTCGGCACCGGCGAGGTGGATGGTGCTCGGCGCGCAGCGGAGGTTCAGGTGCTCTGAACTCACCTGCACGACATCGGCGAGTGCCGTTCCGTTGATCAGCACGTCATAGACGCTGAGCACGTCGGCGGAGTGCGGGACGCTGAGGGCTGTGGAGGCGTTGCCCTGCGGGTCGAGATCGATCACCAGGACTTGCGCACCCAGGGTTGCGAGGGCGGATGCGACGTTCACCGTCGTCGTGGTCTTGCCGACGCCGCCCTTCTGATTCGACACCGTGAAGATTCGGGTGGGGCCGGTGAACTCGACCGTGACGCCTTCAAGTGCGCGCCTGCGGGAGGAGAGGTCTGCAAGTTCTCGAGCAAGGGGGGTATCCATCCCGAAATCGTCGTTCGGCGATGCCTTTTCGGACTGTTTCACGTGAAACATCGACTCCTTCCGGGACCGTGTTCCACTCTAATCGACGGTCCTGGGCTGATGAACGACGGGCACACCTGAATGGCGGGATTCCGCATGATTATGCGGAATCTGGCAGGTTGAACATCCGTCCTAGGCGCTGGTCTTCGGGACTCTGCAGCGGGGGCACGAGCAGCACTGTCATGCCGTGCTCCACTGCTCCCCCGTCCGGATGGGCGCGATCCCCGACCATCAGGGCTTCGGATGCGGGTACGCCGAGGCTTTCCAACGCGTACTGGTAGATCTCTGCAGAGGGCTTCTGCGCGCCCACCTCGTATGAGAGAGCGAACGCGTCGATCTCGTTGCGGAGCCCCACCGTCGCAAAGGCCTGACGGATGTCGAAGTGAATGTCGCTGACAACGCCGATGAGCACACCGCGCGCTTTCAGTGCCGTGATCGTCGGCGCGGCATCTGCTGCCCATGGGTTGCGCGCAGGATCGCTTTCAGATGCGTAGAGCGCGGCCGCCAGAGCCGGATCGATACCGGCGTCGGCCATCACCTCGAAGAAGATGTGCTCATGCAGGTCGCGATCCGCGTCCATGCCTGGGGTGTCCAGACGGTGCTCCGGGCCATCTGCCTCATCGATGCGCGCGATGATCGCGTCGATATCGGCGGTCCGGTCCGCACGTAGGAGACCATCGGTGACCCACTCGCGAGTACTCTGCGTCGCCACGAGTGTTCCACGCCAGTCGAACAGCACCGCTGTGAAGCCCATGCCGCCAAGCCTATGGGGCCACGTGTGCCCTTCTCCTGCCCGTCACCCGTCGGCGTGAGTGGCGTTACGGGTAGCGGCGTCTGCGGGTGCTGCTCGAGGTCAGGTGCGGCACCGCGCGGCGCAGCCTCCGCTCCCGCCCCCAGTCCGCTCTGCCTTCACGATCGGCTGCCAGCGACGTCAGTGCTCGATTGTCAGCCATCTGCGCTTCACGTGAAACACACACGGGCAGCTACGCCTCTCTTTGAGATCCGCCCCGTGACCCTGCGTTGCTCGTAGGGTCTCTGGTCACCCGTTGAGGCGAGCTCGCCGCGTGCTCCAGCGCACCGCCTCGTCCGTCATGGTCCGGTCATTCTCCCCAGGTCGCGGACACACGGCGTCGCGGGCCCCGTAGGAGTCGCACGTGCGGTCGTCCTCGCACCGTCATGTTTCACGTGAAACGTGGCGGCGGTTGACGAGATGCTGCCGACCTCGACGGCGTGATGTCCGCACGGCCTGACCTCGCTCTCGGCGGGCACTGCTGACCTCACCCTGAGACCGACTGACGGATCGCGAGTGTCAGGGCCATGTCGCGTCCAGTCCTCCGCCGGCGCTCTCGGCTATCGTCGCATCCAGTCCACCTGAGGCGGCCCACCATGACCGGTCTGACAGCTTGGCGTGTCCCCTGCTCATTCCTGACTTGTCGCCGAATGCCGTCACTCCCCTACTCCGGCCCACCTATTCCTCCTGCGGTCGTCGCCATCCTGCGGTCGTCGTGCCGCATGCCACGCGCGTGTATGGCGATGTTTCACGTGAAACATGTCTGCCACACCCCACTGTCCGGTCGCGTACCAGCGACCGGATGTCCGCTCTGGGGTTGGCCACCCTATCCCCATCCTCCCGTGCCATTCAGTGCGCCCACGATCGGCCTAGATGTATTTCCCTGTGAGGTTGTGAACGCGTTGTGAGGGTGTTTGGTCGTTGGCCCCTATGTGCGGGTGGTGGTGGTTGTAGTGGTGGAGCCAGTGGTCGTATGCGTTGCTTCGCTCGTCCTCGCTGGCGTAGGGCTGGGCGTAGGCCCATTCGATCGCCAGGGTCCGGTTGAATCTCTCGACCTGTCCGTTGGTTTGCGGCCGGTAGGGGCGAGTCCACTTGTGTGTGATTGTTTTGCCCAGCGCGTCGACGAATGCGTGTGACCGTAGTAGGCGCCGTTGTCCGTCATCACGGCGGTGACGATCACGCCGAGGCTGGCGAAGAACGCGTTCGCCCGGTTCCGGAACGCGGCGGCGGTCTCCTTGCATTCGTCGTCGAGGATCTCCGAGTACGCGACTCTGGAGTAGTCGTCGACTGCGTGATGCAGGTACCGGCAGCCGCGAGAACCGGTCGCTCCCGCACGGGCGGCGTGGTCATGGACGACGCCGGCTCTGCGGTCTTGCGGTGACCCACGTCCGTTCACGCGCCATCCGCCGCCATCTGGGATGCGGCCCTGCTTCTTGATGTCCACCTGCACCAACTGACCGGGGCGGTCTACCTCGTATCGGACAGGTGTGGGTCGGCGCACTGGCAGCCCCGTCGCCTGATCCACACAGGTCAACAACGACATCCGGTAGCGGGCAAGCACCCGCCCCACGGTGGAACGGCGCAGGCCCAGATGGTACGTGATCCGGTGCGGTTCCCATCGGCGAGTGAACCGCAACGCGACCACCCGCCGCTCGCTGCGACGCGGCAGCCGCGTCGGGCACGCGTGAGGACGTGAAGAACGATCCGTCAACGGCAGACCAGCACGATGCCGACCCGCCCATTTCGCAGCCGTCGCGGGAGAACATTGAAACCGCTCCGCGGCCCGCCGCACAGACCACCCGTCATGAGTTGTCAACAGGGCAAGACGCCGGCGCCCATCGGGAGTCAACGGAGCATTAGCGTGGGACATGGAGACCTCCGGTTTAGAGATGCGAGTGTGGTAACCCACATCCTGACCGGAGGTCTTTCCCTATGCCACGCGTTCACAACCTTCCGGGGAACCACACCTAGACACCGCGCATCGCAACGGAGCAGCCATAGTCACCCGCGCGTTTCGGGCAGCACCCCGCGAAGCGCACTGCGAGACCTTACTGCCGCCCCTGATCCGCATCTGTCGTGTCTGTCGCTCTGCTCTGCACGAGTGCTGCTCTCATGCCCCCTCAGCGACGAGAGACTCGCAGCCCGCGGGTAGCCTCGCGCGTTCAACGGTCCGGCGCCGAAGCCGAAGCTCTTTTGCGGGCTGACCCACCCGGGCACACCGCCACTGAATCGCCGCGATGTTTCACGTGAAACACCGCGGCCAGTCTCGTCCCACCGCCGCGTCGAGTCCGCGGTCCCGAATGGTGGGATCCACTCTCGGGCAGGAACTCACTGCGCCCGACGTGCCGGAGCCCGGCAGGGACAACCCGGTCCCCTGCGCTGAGTGCGAGACGCTCCGACGCACGAACTTTTGCGATCCCTACCCCACGGAAAGCATCGAAGAAGCGGCAGTATCCGATACCGTCGGTCGCTGGTTCGGCGCGGTCACATCCGTCAGTTCGCGCCAATGCCGATGCGAGTGTGAACGCTCGGCCCAGCTGCGGCTTTCGCACAGTGCAGGAGCGTGCACATCCGCCGGCGCAGAGCGGGAAGTTCGATTGCCGGGCCACGTATCTTTCACCTCTAAGGCAGGCGGCCCGAAGACGCATCAGGACCCGGGCGCGATCTGCCTGTTTCACGCGAAGCACAACTCCATGCACGGGCTCACCCTGAACCGAGATCAGGCAAGTCACCCCGTGCGGCATCGGCACTCCCCTGATGCCACTCTTGCCGCTGCCGGATGCTCGGCTCCACCGATCTCAAGACGCGCACCTCCGACGATGCCGCGCACACAACCGCGTGGGCATCACGAACACAAGTCCCTGGCCAGGGTGGTACCGGCCAACATACCGTGCTGTTTCACGCGAAGTACAACTTCATGCACTGGTTCGCCGCGAACCGAGACCAGGCAAGTCCCCCAGTGCGGCATCGGCACTCCCCCAGATGCCGCTTTCCGCGCTGCAGGATGCACCGATCTCGAGACGCGCACGTCGAACGAACTCCGCGCGCACAACCGCGTGGGCATCACGAACACAAGTCCCTGGCCGGGGTGGCACCGACCAACATGCCGTGCTGTTTCACGTGAAACGCAGCAGGCACCGGTGCTGCTCCCCACCGTCGACCCTCTTACCCAGACCACTGTGCCCAGCCGCTGCGTGCCGACCACCGCGCCGCGGAGAGCAAGCAGAACACCGCTCGTGGACCTGCCTCCTTGCACGGTCGGTCGTGCCGCGGTGTATCGTGACTCGGCGACAGGTCAGCACTGGGTAGTTTCCGCGCGGAAGTCAGCCACCACTTCCAACCGCCAGACATGACCTCACTCCATGTTTCACGTGAAACATGGAACTTCGGGGAGCCGAACCGGCCGGAGCGCCGCCGGCGTCGATCCCGACGTGGAGGTGCTCGCCGTGATGGGCGAGGGCCGGGCTCTCATGCAGACCGGACGCATCGATGAGGGCGTCGTCTGCATGGACCGGGTCATGCTGCTGATCGGTACGGGACATGTCAGCCACCGCGGCGCGGGCCCGGCGACATCGCGTTCGGCCCGGCCGAGCTCGCCGTGCTGCGCCTGGCCGGCAGCGTGTGGAGCGCCGAGTCCGCATCGACCGACGCGCAGGCAGGTGTGCGAAAGATCCGCGCCATGGGCATCGACGGCGACGAGCCGATCATCGGCTTCGCACCGCGCATCACCGGTCGGGATGCCGCCTTCGCCCCCCTGCAGGACGCGATCGAGCGCACAAGGGGTAGGGACGCAGAAGCGTGGAGCCAACCTCTGTCGGTCTCGCCGACATGAGAGACGCACGTCGCCGCTCTCCCACCTCTCCCGGATGATGTGGCCCATGGGCGCGCATCGCGCACTGCCTGGCTTCATGTGGACTGCGTGATGGTGGCGTCCCCTCGAAAGCGCCCGCAACCCTCATGCGAGTGAGCGTCACTAGACCCCTGGTACATGAGAGCTGTTGACGATCACGACCTCCAGTACCGATTGTCAGACATCCCTTGAATCACGTGGCGCCTGTCTCACTGGAGCTGTCGAGCTCCGACGGGAAAGCACGTCGCACAAGGTCCGCGGGGCGTTGGACGCCGGTTGCCCGCACCACGGCTCCGCAGAAGCGACGCGACGAGAGCCGGCCGATGTTTCACGTGAAACATCAAGAACCCAAGAACCGAAAGCACTCTTCGCCCCATGCACCCGGGCCACCCGGTGACTCCATGTCTGCCGGCACAACAACCCCGCGAACAACATCCGGATATTGATTCCTGAGACCCCTCACTGATCAACGACCATCGGCTGTCTCCTGCCGCGGAGCCCCACCGCACCGATCGTGGCATGCCCCCATCACCTCGGCACGGTCCGCCCACTCCATGCCGTGCTCACCACACGGACAGCCCCCGCAGACTGGTGCCCGCTCTAATTAGCCCCTCCGCCGCCCCTGTCCGCACGTGCGCCCGTCGCGGCGCAATACTCCTCGGTGCGCGTCTGACTGACCGCACCTCCGCAACCGCAACACTCCTCTGCAGATCGCGAGACGAGGCCTGACGTGAAGCGACGCCCCAATACGTGTCGGCCTCCAACCCCGGCGTCCTCGTGAATGCCAGAAGCGGGCTGCGGACAACCTCGCCTGAACGGGCCCGTTTCACGTGAAACCACCACATGCTCCGCGCGCAGGCACCCCCCATCCCCCCGTTGCGCAGCCCTACACCTCGATCATGACTGAGGACGACTTTATGCACGAAAGCGCTCTGCCGAGTCGCTCTCAGGTCGTCAGCGGGATCTTCCGACCATCTCCGCCATGATCCGCATCCATGGGCAAAGTCACGCAGGCCATGCGCATGCCCCGATCAGTTGATATGTCCAGCAGTATGGCGCCCCCGTCGGAAATGCGTGCGGTCGGCGACCACGACACCCAACCGGCTGACAACCCGACACGCCACGACCCCAGTGAGCCTCCCGCCCTGGGCGGCAGCGGAACCTGCAGTTGTGCTCGCATGCCGTACGTTCATCCTCGTGACCTGCGCCGCGATCTCACCGGACGGCGCACGAGTGCGGACACTATCTGCGGCCCATGAGGACGCAGAAGACGGTCATGCACAAGCCCGCCGTTTCACGTGAAACATGTCGTGCCGCCCCCTCCCCGCGGAGCGCGAGGCCACACGGGTGCACTCACCGCAACACCCGAGCGAAGCTCCACCGTGTTCCGACGTCAGCGCAGGGCGCACCTAGGTCCTGCGTCCCCACATCTCGAGGCCATTCGGGTAAAGATCGCCGCATTCGTCCTGAGCAAGAACACATGCGGTCCCCTCACCACCCAAACGAGGTCCCCAGTTCGCCGACTTCAACGCAGAGCGCAGGGCTCACCCCAGACGGACGTCCCGCACATTTCGACGCCCCCGGGTGAACATCACCGCATCCGTCCTGAGCGAGAACACTGCGCCCCGCCGCTTCATGTCAAGATCCCGTACCGCGGAGCGCAACGCCACGCTGATGCGGTCCCCTCACTACCCAAACGAGGTCCACAGTTCGCCGACTTCACGCAGAGCGCAGGGCGGACCCCAGACGGACGTCTCCCACATTTCGACGCCATCCGGGTAAAGATCACCGCATCCGTCCTGAGCAAGAACACAGCGCCCCGCCGCTTCATGTCAACATCCCGTACCGCGGAGCGCAACGCCACGCGCATCCCGTCGCGCCACTGCCCAAGCGAGGTCCACAGTCCGCCGACTTCAACGCAGAGCGCAGGGCGCACCCCAAACGGACGTCCCCCAGATTTCGAGGCCGTCCGGGTGAAGATCGCCGCATCCGTCCTGAACAAGAACACTGCGCCCCGTTTCACGTGAAACAGTCGTGTCAACGGTGCGCTCGCGCGTAACTCCCTGGTACCCACCGGCCGCCACTGCCGCACCGTCGACCGTCCGAATGCGCACGAAACTCAGCCCTGCAACGACACTTCTCGCGCGCGTATGGTCGCGTGCACCCATACCGACAGAGCATTCCCGCGGACCCGCCACCGCCAGGGATCAACCCATGATCAGGAGTGGCCGTCGCATGGCGTCCGGCTAACCACCCACAACGGATGATCCTCAACGGATCTTGGACAGATAGGACGTTGCCGACCACCCCACCCCATGAGCACGACTTCATCGACCACGAGGATCCGCTGCGCCCGAGTACACGCACGCTGCGAGTCGTCAGCCGTCACCCAGACGCCCAGCTTCCGTACCACCGGCCCGGAAGTCGCGCCCTCGGTCATGCGAATGTGGCCAACCCCTGTCCGGCGAACCCTGGGGCGCTCCGATAGCCGATCTCCGCAGACCTCTCCGTGACCCCCATCGGATTCACCCGCCCGAAGATCTCTCCCGCCTCATCGACGAGCACGTGGAACTGCTCCGTCGTGGCAGCCAGCGAGGCCGGCGGTTACGCGAAACGTGAATCGAAGGCAGCGATGCCCGCGCGTGATCGGCGCGGAGCAATTGAAGGTCAGGCGACTGCAGGCGAGCAGTCAGGAACCCCGGACGACTCCTCGTACGACACGCGTCGTCTCGGTCAGCACGCCCTCGCCGAGCACCTCGACGCGCACGTCGGTCACCTTGTACTTGCGCAGCGCCTTCTGCGCGGCCTCGATCTCGGCCGGTGCACCCTGACCTTTGAGCAGAGCGATCTCTCCTCCGTCACGGACCAACGGGGCGACGACCGGCACCAACGTGCGCAGCGCGCTGACAGCTCGGGCCGTGACCATGTCGAACTCGATGCCGACGTCCTCGCCACGGGCCCGCATCACGGTCACGTTGTCGAGTCCCAGTGCGTCCACCTGTTCGCTGAGCCAGTCGGTTCTGCGCTCCATCGGCTCGATCAGGGTCCACTGCACATCCGGGCGTGCGATGGCCAGGACGATGCCGGGCAGGCCCGCGCCCGATCCGATGTCCGCCACCGATCCGGAGAACAGCGGCGCGGCGATCGCGCTGTTCAGCACGTGCCGGGTCCACAGCCGCGGAAGCTCCAACGGACCGATCAGGCCGCGAAGTTCTCCCTGATCAGCCAGGTTTTCCGTGAACTGGCGAGCCAGGTCGAGACGATCACCGAACAGGTCGGCAGCAACGGTCGGCTCGGCCTCGAGCTCTGCATCAGAAGTGGGTGGCATTTCGTCTCGCTTCGCTCGCTCGATGACCGGAAAAGGAACGCTCACTCATAGACCGGTGCCGGCCGAGTGCCGGTCAGCCCCGGCGGATCACCGTGTGACGGTCGTTGCCATCACCGTACGACTCGGAGATGAGACCACGATCGGCGACGATGTCGTGCACCAGCTTGCGCTCGTAGCTCGACATCGACGGGAGCGACGCCTGCGACGCGCCCTCGTCGAGCTTCGCGACCGCAGCATCCACCAGCGACTCGAGCTGCCGTCGGCGCGTGTCACGCGATCCGCCGATGTCGAGGATCATCCGGGAGAACGCGCCGGTCTTGCTCTGCACAGCCAGGCGGGTGAGCTCCTGCAGCGCCTGTACGGTGTCGGGCGCCGAGATCAGGGACAGGCCGTTCCCGTCCGCCTCCACCGACACGTAGGCACGGCCCTGTCGGACATCCAGAGTCAGGTCCCCGTCGATGTCTGCGATGTCCAGCAGTTCCTCGATGAAGTCCGCGGCGATGTCGCCTTCGTGCTCGAGCTGCTCCACGGTGGTCTCGGTGTGGTGATTCAGATCGTCGCTCACGAGTTGCCGCCCTTCTTCTTGGCACGCTTCTTGCTCATCGGCTGCTCACGCTTGGGCTGCTGGGCCTTCAGGCGCTCGGCATCCTCGAGCATCTTCTGCTGCTCGGCCTCGTACGCTGACATCGGCACGACCTTGCCCTGCGAGTTGATCGCCTTGCCCTTGCGCGCCAGACGCTCCTCGCGCGCCTTCGCGGCATCCGATCCTGGAGTCGGCATCTCACGGATGACGAGGAACTGCTGGCCCATGGTCCAGAGGTTCGAGATGAACCAGTAGATGACTACACCGAGCGGGAAGAACACACCCGAGAAGATGAAGCCCAGCGGCAGGATGTAGAGCATGATCTTCTGCATCTGGTACGCCTGGCCGGTCTTGGCCTCGGGCGACAGGTTCTTCGAGATCAGCTGAAGCTGCGTGAAGAACTGCGATCCGATCATCAGGACCACCAGGATCACCAGGATCGTGACGGTGACCTGCCAGCCCTCGGGCTTCATGGTGACCGCGTCCTTGAGGCTGACGTGCAGCGGCGCGACACCGAACAGCGTCGCATCGTAGAACTGCATCGTGAGCTGGGCATTCAGCAGGCCCACGCCGCCGACGGGCGGGTTCGCGGTCGCGTGCCTCGCGACGTCACTCAGCGTGTAGAACATGCCGAGCAGGAACGGCATCTGCACCAGCAGCGGCAGGCACGAGGACATCGGCGTCGTGCCGTGCTTCTTGTACAGGGCCATGGTCTCGCGGCTCATCGCCTCGCGGGACAGCTGGTCGCGCTTGCCCTTGTACTTCTCCTGGATCTTCTTCATCTCAGGAGCGATTTCCATCATCTTGCGCTGGCTCTTGATCTGCTTCACGAACAGCGGGAAGACCGCCAGTCGGATCACGATCACCAGGCCGATGATGGACAGAACCCAGGTCAGACCGGATGCCGCATCCATGCCGAATGCGGTGAACAGCCAGTGCCATCCGACGAGGATCGCCTCGACAAGCCACTTGAAGGGCCACATGATGGTGCCGAGCAGGTCGAAGCCCCCACCGGAATTCGCCGGGGGCGTGCTGGCTGCGAGCAGAAGGTCAGGACCCACTGTTCATGTCCTTTCGAGCGGGTACGACGAATCCATGCGGAGTCAGGTCGTATCGGAAATGAGCGTGCGGCTTGACATCGTCGACGCCGCCTTCGCTCCAGGGGTTGCACCGCAGGATGCGCCATCCGGAGAGCAGGCTCCCCTTCACGGCGCCGTGCTGCTGCACGGCTCCTACAGCGTAAGCGGAACAGGAGGGGTAGTACCTGCACACGTCCCCATAGAGCGGGGAGATCACCGCACGATAGGCGGTGAGGAAGGCGAGTACCAGATTGCGCGGGATGGCGGGGATGCTGCGCAGCACATCCTTCGGGTGCAGCGTCGCATTCCCGTAGGCGTACTGAGGCAGGGCGCTCATCGCGTCACCGGGCTGAGCCGGCGGAAGCACCGGTCGACATCGGCGCGAAGGTCGCCGAATTCGGCGGTGGCAGATGCAGGGAGGGCACGGATGACGACATCCGTGCCCTCAGGAATCGCGCTCAGCAGGTCCGCGCAGATCGCCTTGAGGCGACGACGGACGGTATTGCGAACCACTGCGGTCCCTACCTGCTTGCTGACGATGAACCCGAAACGGGGTGCCCGCTCATCGCTGCGGGGAAGCAGCGAGACGATCAGTCGCGGTCCGCCGCATCGCTGTCCGCGTCGGACCACCTGTCGGTAGTCGGCGCCGTCGGTCAGGCGATTGGAGCGGGCGAGCACTAGGCCGTCGAGAGAGAAGGGGTTACGCCGAGAGCTCGACGCGGCCCTTCGAGCGGCGTGCCGAAAGGATGGCGCGGCCGGCGCGGGTGCGCATACGAGCGCGGAAGCCGTGCTTCTTGGCGCGACGACGGTTGTTGGGCTGGAAAGTGCGCTTGCTCATGGAATCACTCCGGGATCGTTGTCACCGGGGAAAAAGACCGGAGACGGGGGTACTGCCTCTAGGGCATAAGTCAACCGATTAAGGGTACGACCTGCCGACGCGCAGAGCAAATCACGACGGAACACCGCTCCCGCCGGCATCCGGTCGCGAGCAGCTCTTCCTCGTCGTAGCGCACAGCCATTATCCACAACCTTTCCCACCTCGTCGATCTCCGACACACCCGCGTGTTTCCGTGCACAGCTTGCCGTTCACAGCATGGATGACTACCGTGGCATCCGAAGTTATCCACAGGGGGAATCCGAGTTCGGCGACCCTCAGCGAACGGCCGGAGCCCCATGTCCACTGCAGCAACATCCGACGTCCCGATCTGGTCGGAGCTGCTGGACCGCCTTCTGGAGGACGATCGTGTCACTCCTCAGCTGCACGGATTCCTCAGTCTCGCGGTGCCCGCCGGCGTCATGAGCGGCACCCTCTACCTGGATGTCCCGAACGATCTCACCGCCGCCCAGATCAACAAGCGACTGCGCATCCCGATCATGGAGGCGCTCGGCGCCATCGGCGACGAGGTCACCTCGTACCGGGTGGTCGTCAACCACGAACTCGCCGACCAGCCGACCGCTCCGGTCGAGATCCCCGATTACGGACACGACGCGAGCCGGCCCGAGTCCCCGCGTGAGCAGCCGATCCCCACAAGGCACGAGTCCCGCCTGAATCCGAAGTACACCTTCGACAACTTCGTCATCGGTCAGTCCAACCGATTCGCGCACGCCGCGGCGGTCGCCGTGGCCGAGGCGCCGGCGAAGGCATACAACCCGCTGTTCATCTACGGCGACTCCGGCCTCGGCAAGACGCACCTCCTGCATGCGATCGGCGACTACGCGCAGTCCCTCTATGCGGGTGTCAAAGTGAGGTACGTGTCGAGCGAGGAGTTCACGAACGACTTCATCAACTCGATCGCCAACAACCGCGGCGCCGCCTTCCAGGCGCGCTACCGCGAGGTCGACATCCTTCTCATCGACGACATCCAGTTCCTGCAGGGACGCGCCGAGACGCAGGAGGCGTTCTTCCACACCTTCAACACACTGCACGACCACAACAAGCAGGTCGTGATCACGAGCGATGTGGCACCGAAGCACCTCACCGGGTTCGAGGACCGGATGCGGAGCCGCTTCGAGTGGGGTCTGATCACCGACGTGCAGGCGCCCGACCTCGAGACCCGCATCGCGATCCTGCGCAAGAAGGCGCAGAGCGACGCGATGCACATCCCCGACGAGGTGCTGGAGTACATCGCCACTGTGGTGTCGTCGAACATCCGCGAGCTCGAGGGCGCACTCATCCGCGTCTCGGCGTTCGCGAGCCTGAACCGCTCGACCCTCGACATCGCGCTCGCGCAGACGGTGCTGCGCGACATCGTCGACCAGGCCGAGGACAACATCATCTCGCCGACCGACATCATCACGGGCACCGCGCAGTACTTCAAACTCACCGTCGACGACCTCTACGGCTCGAGCCGGTCGCAGCAGATCGCCACCGCCCGGCAGATCGCGATGTATCTGTGCCGGGAGCGCACCAACCTCTCCCTGCCGAAGATCGGCCAGCTGTTCGGCAACCGCGACCACACCACGGTCATGTACGCGGTCAAGAAGATCAGTGAGCTCATGAAGGAGCGTCGCTCGATCTACAACCAGGTGACGGAGATCACCACGCAGCTCGGCCGGCGCTGACGCGCCGGCGTTCGCGCCGCTTCGAGAAGGCCGATGTCCCCCGAATGGCCGGGTTGACGTCGGCCTTCGTCGTGCTGTTGACTACGCGATTTCCCACATGTGGATAACTTGTGGAGAAAGTCGTCTGAGATCGGGATTATCCGATGCCCGAGCCGGCATGCTGTGGATAACTTCGAACTACATCCGTGTGAGTCGGACCCTCGATTCCCGCGGATTCCCCAGGGTTTCCACAAGTGACATCGCTGTAGTTTCCTACTCTCGTCAGCTTTCCACCGACTTATCCACAGAATCCACAGTTGTTAACATCGTTAAGAGATCTCTGGATGATTCAGGGACTCCCATGACCACGAAGGTGTGGAAACTCGGGCCCGGCGGGAGTGGTGGTCCCCTTGCTGCTTGCGACTAGCATGGGATCGCCTGACGCAACTGTCGGGTTCGGAAACGACAAGGAGCGGCCGTGAAGTTTCAGGTCAACCGCGATGTGTTCAGCGAAGCAGTGTCCTTCGTCGTCAAACTGCTGCCGCAGCGCAACCCGCAGCCGATCCTGGCCGGTGTGCTCATCGAGGCGGGCGACCAGGGTCTGACCCTGTCGGCGTTCGACTACGAGGCATCCGCGCGGACGACGATCGAGGCGACCGTCGACGAGCCGGGCACGATCCTGGTGCACGGGCGACTGCTCTCCGACATCGCCAGCCGGCTGCCAAACGCGCCGATCGAGATCGCTGTCGAAGAGGACGGCGGCATCGCCGTCACGTGCGGTTCCGCGCGTTTCACCCTCGCAGCCATGCCTGTCGAGGAATATCCCTCCATCCCCGAAGTCTCCGGATCCACCGGTGTCGTTCCGGCCGAAGACTTCGGCACTGCGATCTCGCAGGTCGGCTTCGCCGCCTCGCGTGACGACGTGACCCCCGTGCTCACCGGTGTGCAGCTCGAGGTGTCTGGCACGAACCTCAGCCTGGTCGCCACCGACCGCTACCGGGTCTCGCTCCGCGACGTGCCCTGGGACGGCGAGGGCGCAGAGCAGACCGCACTGGTCCCCGCTCGCACTCTGACCGAGGTCGGAAAGACATTCGGCCACGCCGGCACCATCGAGATCGCGTTCTCGGGAGCGGGCGATCGCGAGATCATCGCGTTCACCGCCGGCAACAAGACGGTGACCTCTCTCCTGATCAAGGGCAATTTCCCGCCCGTCCGCAGGCTCTTCCCCGAGCAGACCGATCACTACGCCGTGATCAACACCGCTGACCTCATCGAGGCCGTGCGACGCGTGGCTCTGGTGCTCGACCGCTCCGCCCCACTGCGCTTCACGTTCTCGGCATCGTCGGTGACCATGGATGCGTCGGGCAGCGAGCAGGCCCGAGCATCCGAGTCGGTCGACGCGCACCTCAACGGCGGCGAAGAGGTCACCCTCGGCCTGAACCCGCAGTACCTGCTCGAGGCGCTCGGCGCCGTGAAGAGCGAGTTCGTGCGCGTGACGTTCACATCGTCCGACAACGCGAACAAGCTCAGCCCCGTGCTGGTGACCAGTCAGACCTCGGTCGACCAGGCCGGTCTGGACTCGTTCAAGTACCTGCTGCAGCCGAACCTGCTGCTCCGGTGACGCTCGATCCGCTGACCCCGGAGCTCGCCGCCCGCATCGTCGCTCGCGACGAGCAGGTCGGCGACGACTGGCATCCGGAGTATCCGTTCGAGGACGAGCTCGTGCCGCTGCGCATGTTGGCGGCGCAGGATGCTGGGGACCCGGTGTTCACGCTCTACGCGATCCGCGATGACGCGGGTCAGGCTGTCGGAGGTTTCGGGTTCTTCGGCCCGCCGGACGAGTCCGGCACCGTGGAGTTCGGTTACGGCCTGATCGCCGCTGCGCGCGGCCGCGGCCTCGCGACGGGTGCCGTGGCGGAGGGCCTCCGCATCGCTGCGACACACGGCGCCACCCAGGCGATCGCCGACACCGACCTCGACAACCTCGCGTCGATCCGCGTCCTCCAGAAATCCGGCCTGTCCGAGACGCACCGCTCCGAGGACAAGGTCTTCTTCGCGAAGCAGCTCTGACGCGAAGCGTCCGCGGATCCGAGACCGTTTCGTCTCCGCCCCTTCGTCGCTCCGCTCAACACCCGAGGGGTGACCCGCCCTTCGTCTCGTCGCTGCGCTCCTCGCTCAGGACCCGGCAGCTCAGGACCCGGAGGGTGTCACCACCCAGCGGCTCCACCCCCCATACCTCCCCCCCACCCAGAGCATTCCGCTTCTCCAGAAGCATGAGCGGGCGGGGAGGTTCCCGGAACGAGCATCGGGAGGGGCCCGCGAAGCGGGAAGGAACCCGCTCTGCGAGTGAAGGGAACCTCCCCGCCCGCACCCTGGACCACAAACCCCGCCCTTCGTCTCGCTTCGCTCGCTCAGGACCCGGAAGCTCAGGACCCGGTTGTCCCCACCCCCAGATAGGCTGTCCCAGTGATTGTGGAGCACCTGAACCTGGTCGACTTCCGCAATTATGCGACCGCGGACCTCACGCTGCACAGCGGCCCCAACGTCCTCGTCGGCCGCAATGGTCAGGGCAAGACGAATCTCGCGGAGGCCATCGTGTTCCTCGCGACTCTCGGTTCGCACCGGGTCTCCTCCGACGCTCCGATGGTGCGCGACGGGCAGGAGTTCGCCGTCATCCGTGCCCGCCTGGGCCATGCGCAGCGCAAGGTGCTCGTCGAGGTGCAGCTGAACAGACAGGGCTCGAACAAGGCGCGCATCAACGGATCGCCGTCGAAGACGAACGAGCTTCCGCGCTACGCGCATGTCGTGCTGTTCGCTCCGGAAGACCTTCAGATCGTTCGGGGAGATCCGTCCTCACGTCGGAGGTTCGCCGATCAGCTGCTCATCCAGCGCACTCCGCGGATGGCGGGGGTGCTGGCCGACTACGACCGGGTGCTGCGGCAGCGCACGGCGCTGCTGAAGTCGGCACGCGCCCGCGGCGTGCGCGGCGAGGGGCTGAGCACGCTCGAGGTCTGGGACGACAAGCTCGTCGCGCTGGGGTCGGAGATCATCGATGCCCGCATCCGTCTGGCAACCGATCTGCAGCATCCGCTGGCCGAGGCGTACGCGACGATCGCGGGCGCTGATCACCGGCCCCAGCTGGACTGGGCACTCTCGGTGCGCGGTGGCGATCCCGAGGAGGATCCCACCCGGGTCCTGAGCGAGCGGAGTGAGACGAAGGACGTCACCGATCAGCGCGGCGAGATAGCGGAGCTGTTCCGCGCCGCGCTCCAGGCGAAGCGCGCCAGTGAGCTTGAGCGAGGGATCACGCTGGTTGGGCCGCATCGCGACGACCTGATCCTGCGCATCAACGACCTTCCGGTGAAGGGATACGCGTCGCACGGGGAGTCGTGGTCGGTCGCGCTCGCGCTGCGGCTCGCATCGGCTGAGCTGCTACGTGCCGAGTCGCCGGCCGGCGATCCGGTTCTGATCCTGGATGACGTGTTCGCCGAGCTGGATGCCGACCGGCGCCGGCGTCTGGCCGCGATCACGTCGGGCTACGAGCAGGTCGTCGTGACGGCGGCCGTCGAGTCCGACATTCCCGAGGTGCTGCACCGGCACGTGGTGCGGATCGAGGCCGGCACGATCACCGACGATCGGGATCCGGCGTCGAGCTCAGGAGCCGAGAGCGATGACTGAGCCCGAGATCCCCGATATCCCCGAGACGCCCGAGACCGTCGCCACCTACCTGCGGCTGCGCGGCCTCAAGCCGAGTTCGAAGAACTGGAAGCGCAAGAAGCGCATCCGTGAAGACGATGACAACGCGCCGTTCACACCGGGTCGCGATCCCGGCTCGCTCGGTGCGGTGCTGGACAGGCTCAGTCGCGACTCCGGGTGGGAGAAGACTCTCGCCGCCGAGGACCTCGTCCGGCAGTGGGCCGAGCTGGTCGGCGGCGAGACCGCCAGGCATTCCGAGCCGGTTTCGCTGCAGCACGGCATGCTCACCGTGAAGTGCGATTCCACGGCCTGGGCGAAGAACCTGCAGTACATGCGCGCGGTGATCATGACCGAGATCGGCAACCGTTATCCGGATGCCGGCGTCATCGATGTCCGGTTCATCGGACCGGACGTTCCGAGCTGGAAGTGGGGACCGCGCACTGTCCCTGGGCGGGGCCCACGGGACACCTACGGGTAGGTCACCGTGAGACGACCTCGACGCGCTCAGAACGCCACACACGGCCTCTGAGCGCCATTCGGCCGTGGAAAACCGCTAGAATGGGAGTTCGAGATATCGATCTGGAGATTGCCCTCTGATGACGCCTGAACTCCCTGAAGACGCGAACGACCCTTCGACCACCTCAGGGACGCCAGACGGTGGATCCGCTGCGGCCGGACAGGTGCCCGGCGAGTACGGTGCTGACTCGATCCAGATCCTCGAAGGACTCGAGGCCGTGCGCAAGCGCCCCGGCATGTACATCGGCTCGACCGGCCCGCGCGGTCTGCACCACCTGGTGCAGGAGATCGTCGACAACTCCGTCGACGAGGCGATGGCCGGCTACGCCGACACCATCACCGTGACGCTGCTCGCCGACGGCGGCGTGCGCGTGGTCGACAACGGCCGCGGCATCCCGGTCGACCCGCACTCCTCCGACCCGACCAAGTCCACCGTCGAGGTGGTGCTGACCATCCTGCACGCCGGCGGGAAGTTCGGCGGCGGGGCCTACGCCGTCTCCGGCGGTCTGCACGGCGTCGGCTCGTCGGTGGTGAACGCGCTGTCCACGCGGTTCGAGGTCGAGGTCAAGCAGAAGGGGCACGTCTGGCGGCACCTGTTCGCCGACGGCGGCGTCCCCCAGCAGGGGCTCGAGAAGGGCGAGGAGACCACCGAGACCGGAACGACGATCACGTTCTGGCCGGATGCCTCGATCTTCCAGGAGACCGTCGAATTCGACTACGACACCCTGCGCACCCGCTTCCAGCAGATGGCGTTCCTGAACAAGGGCCTGCGCATCCGGCTGTTCGACGAGCGTCCCTCCGCGGCCGACGAGATCGAGGTCGACGGCGTCACTGTCACGAAGCAGCGCAGCGACGACTTCCACTACGAGCGCGGCCTGGTCGACTACGTCGAGTACCTGAACAAGGTGCGTCACGCCGACGTCGTCAACGACGAGGTCATCGACTTCGCGTCCGAGGACACCGTGCGCAAGATGTCGGTCGAGATCGCGATGCAGTGGACCACCTCGTACACCGAGAACGTGTTCACCTATGCCAACGTGATCAACACGCACGAGGGCGGCACGCACGAGGAGGGCTTCCGCGCGGCGCTGACCACCCTGGTCAACAAGTACGCCAGGGCGAACAACCTGCTCAAGGAGAAGGACGACAACCTCTCCGGCGACGACGTGCGCGAGGGGCTGACCGCGGTGATCTCGGTCAAGCTCTCCGAGCCGCAGTTCGAGGGCCAGACCAAGACCAAGCTCGGCAACACCGAGGTCAAGGCGTTCGTGCAGAAGATCGTGAACGACCAGCTCGGCGACTGGTTCGAGCGCAACCCGGTGCAGGCCAAGAACGTCGTGCGCAAGGCGATCGACGCCGCGACCGCACGCATGGCGGCCCGCAAGGCGCGCGAGACCGCGCGTCGCAAGAGCGTCTTCGAGTCGGCTGCGATGCCCGACAAGCTCAAGGACTGCACCAGCAAGGATCCGTCGATCAGCGAGATCTTCCTGGTGGAGGGCGATTCGGCCGGCGGCTCCGCCGTGCAGGGCCGCGACCCGCACACCCAGGCGATCCTGGCGCTGCGCGGCAAGATCCTGAACGTCGAGCGCGCACGCATCGACAAGGCACTGGGCAACAAAGAGGTCCAGGCGATGATCCAGGCCTTCGGCACGGGCATCGGCGAGGACTTCGACATCGAGAAGGCCCGCTATCACAAGATCGTCCTGATGGCGGATGCCGACGTCGACGGCCAGCACATCGCGACGCTGCTGCTGACGCTGCTGTTCCGCTACATGCGCGGGCTCATCGAGGCCGGATTCGTCTACCTCGCGATGCCGCCGCTGTACCGCCTGAAGTGGACCAACTCGCCGCACGAGTACGTGTACACCGACGAGGAGCGCGACGCCCTGCTGAAGTACGGCAGCGAGAACGGCAAGCGTCTCCCGAAGGATGCGGGCATCCAGCGCTACAAGGGTCTCGGTGAGATGAACCCGAAGGAGCTGTGGGAGACCACGATGGATCACACCACGCGCACGCTGAAGCAGGTCACCATCGACGACGCGGCGGCGGCCGACGAGATCTTCAGCGTGCTGATGGGTGAGGACGTCGAGTCCCGACGCACCTTCATCCAGCGAAACGCCAAGGACGTCCGCTTCCTCGACATCTGACGCCTCCCTCTTCGTTTCGCACGACGACCGGAATCTGAAAGAAAAACATGACTGACGAAGAACGTCCCGACCCGGCCGACCAGCACAACCATGGCCGGATCGAGCAGGTCGACCTGCAGAGCGAGATGCAGAAGTCGTACCTCGACTACGCGATGGCGGTCATCGTCGGGCGCGCGCTGCCCGACGTGCGCGACGGGCTCAAGCCCGTGCACCGCCGCGTGATCTACGGCATGTACGACGGCGGCTACCGCCCCGACAAGTCGTTCTCGAAGTGCGCCCGCGTCGTCGGCGAGGTGATGGGTCAGTACCACCCGCACGGCGACACCGCGATCTACGACACCCTCGTGCGCCTGGTGCAGCCGTGGGCGCTGCGCTACCCGCTCGCACTCGGCCAGGGCAACTTCGGCTCCCCCGGCAACATGGGCGCCGCGGCCCCGCGATACACCGAGACCAAGATGGCTCCGCTCGCGCTCGAGATGGTGCGCGACATCGAAGAGGAGACCGTCGACTTCTCGCCGAACTACGACGGTCAGACCCAGGAGCCCGACGTCCTGCCGGCGCGGTTCCCGAACCTGCTGGTCAACGGCTCGGTCGGCATCGCGGTCGGCATGGCCACCAACATCCCGCCGCACAACCTGCGCGAGGTGTCCGAAGCGGCCCTCTGGGCACTGGAGAACACCGAGCTGCCCCGCGAGGAGCTGCTCGAGGGCCTCATCCGGCGCGTTCCCGGCCCGGACTTCCCGACCGGCGCACAGGTGCTCGGCACCAAGGGCATCCAGGAGGCGTACCGCACCGGTCGCGGCTCCATCACGATGCGCGCGGTGGTCGAGGTCGAGGAGATCCAGGGCCGCAACTGCCTGGTGATCACCGAGCTGCCGTACCAGGTCAACCCCGACAACCTCGCGGTGAAGATCGGCGACCTGGCTCGCGACGGCAAGATCTCCGGCATCGCCGACATCCGTGACGAGTCCTCTGACCGCACCGGTCAGCGCCTGGTCGTCGTGCTCAAGCGCGACGCCGTCGCGAAGGTCGTGCTGAACAACCTGTACAAGCACACCCAGCTGCAGGAGAACTTCGGCGCCAACATGCTGGCGATCGTCGACGGCGTGCCGCGCACGCTGGCGCTCGACGGGTTCATCACGAACTGGATCGAGCACCAGATCGACGTGATCGTGCGGCGGACGCAGTTCCGGCTGCGCAAGGCCGAGATCCGGATGCACATCCTGGAGGGATACCTCAAGGCACTGGATGCGCTGGACGAAGTCATCGCCCTGATCCGCCGCTCCCCCACTGCTGAAGAGGCCAACGAAGGTCTGCAGAAGCTGCTCGAGATCGACTGGGACCAGGCCGACGCCATCCTGACGATGCAGCTGCGTCGTCTTGCCGCGATGGAGCGCCAGAAGGTCATCGACGAGGCCGCCGCGCTCGAACTGAAGATCGCCGACTTCAAGGACATCCTCGCGACCCCTGCCCGCCAGCGCGGCATCATCCACGACGAGCTCACCGAGATCGTCGACCGCTTCGGAGATGAGCGTCGCACCCACATCCTGCACGGCTTCGACGGCGACATGTCGATGGAGGACCTCATCCCCGAAGAGGAGATGGTGGTCACCGTCACGCGTGAGGGCTACGTCAAGCGCACCCGCAGCGACAACTACCGCTCGCAGCACCGCGGTGGCAAGGGCGTGAAGGGCGCACAGCTGCGCGCGGATGACGTGGTCGAGCACTTCTTCGTCACCACGACCCACCACTGGCTGCTGTTCTTCACCGACAAGGGCCGGGTCTACCGCACCAAGACCTACGAGATCCCCGAGGCCGGCCGCGACGCGAAGGGACAGCACGTCGCCAACCTGCTCGCGCTGCAGCCCGACGAGAACATCGCGCAGATCCTCGACATCCGCGACTACGAGGCCAAGGAGTACCTGGCGCTCGCGACCGTCGGCGGCACGGTGAAGAAGACCCGACTCACCGACTACGACACCAACCGTCAGGGCGGTGTCATCGCGATCCGCCTGCGCGAGGGCGATGAGCTGGTCAGTGCGATGCTCGTGGACAGCACCGACGACATCCTGCTGATCAGCCGCAAGGGCATGTCGGTGCGCTTCAACGCCACCGATGACGCGCTGCGCCCGATGGGACGCGCCACCGAGGGCGTCCGCGGCATGAAGTTCAAGGAAGAGGACGGACTGCTCTCGGCATCCGTCGTCGACGAGGACTCCTACGTGTTCACCGTCACCGACGGCGGCTACGCGAAGCGCACCAAGATCGAGGAATACCGGGTCCAGGGGCGCGGCGGAACCGGCATCAAGGTGGCCAAGCTGAACGACGATCGAGGCGTTCTGGCAGGCGGTCTGATCGTCTCCGAGGACGACGAGGTCTTGGTGGTTCTGTCCAGCGGCAAGGTGGTACGCTCTGCCGTGGCCGAGGTGCCCGCCAAGGGCCGCGACACCATGGGTGTCCTGTTCGCCCGCACCACCGACGACGATCGGATCCTCGCCATCGCCCGCAACACAGAGCGCGGACTGGCAGAAGAGGATGAGGCGGACACCGACCCCGAGGCCCCTGAGACCCCGACCCCCGAAGAGAGCCAAGACGCATGAGCACCGTAGCCGACAAGCTCGCGAAGAAGTCCACCCGTAAGACCGGCGGCAAGCAGGTCCGGCTGCGCTTGGTCTACATCGACTTCTGGTCGGCCGTGAAGCTCTCGTTCCTCGGAGCCGTCGCGCTTGCGGTCGTCACGATGGTGTCGTTCTTCCTGATCTTCCTGGTGCTGCAGTCCACCGGCGTCATCACGCAGGTCGGCAGCTTCCTGGACGGCTTCACCGACGGACAGGTCAACCTGTCCGAGCTGATCGGCCTGCCGCAGGTCATGGCGTTCGCCGCCGTCGTCTCGATCCTGAACCTCATCGTGTTCACGGTGCTGGGTGCGGTCGTGGCGGGGATCTACAACGTGGCGGTGAAGGTGACCGGCGGGCTGCTCGTCGGGTTCATGTCGAACTGACTCTGGTTGTTCTGGAAGGGGCGGATGCTGCGGCATCCGCCCCTTTCTGCTGTTCCGGGGTGCAGGCGGGGAGGTTCCCTGCGGGGTCGCGGGGCGAGGTGTTCCCTGCACTCGCAGAGTGGGGTGGGTCGCGGGCGAGGAGGTTCCCTGCGCTCGCAGAGAGGGACCCTCCGCTGGCTGGAGCGGGCAAGCCCGCTCCAGCC
>NZ_JBHVJW010000011.1:0-5603 GCF_042798735.1 Microbacterium sp. NPDC057741
CCTCATTCTATTTTAAAATAACTACTCAATTTTGTAAAATTACACAAATAAAAAGGATATTAAGTGGGCCCACTTAATATCCTGAGAGTGGCTCGGGACGGAATCGAACCGCCGACACGAGGATTTTCAGTCCTCTGCTCTACCGACTGAGCTACCGAGCCTTATTAAAATGGCGGTCCCGACCGGGGTCGAACCGGCGATCTCCTGCGTGACAGGCAGGCATGTTAACCACTACACCACGGGACCAAAAAATGAACATAAAAAAACATGACCCGTACGGGATTCGAACCCGTGTTACCGCCGTGAAAGGGCGGTGTCTTAACCACTTGACCAACGGGCCAAATATTATAAATCCTATGGCGGAGAGCAAGGGATTCGAACCCTTGATACGCTTGTGACGTATACACGATTTCCAATCGTGCTCCTTCGGCCAGCTCGGACAGCTCTCCAATGGCTCCGCAGGTAGGACTCGAACCTACGACCGATCGGTTAACAGCCGATAGCTCTACCACTGAGCTACTGCGGAATAATATTAGCCTGGCAACGTCCTACTCTCACAGGGACAAGGTCCCAACTACCATCGGCGCTAGAGAGCTTAACTTCCGTGTTCGGTATGGGAACGGGTGTGACCTCTCTGCCATCATCACCAAACTATGAAGGCATATTCCTTCAAAACTAGATAACATTTGCTACATATTATATGGTTAAGTCCTCGATCTATTAGTATTCGTCAGCTCCACATGTCACCATGCTTCCACCTCGAACCTATCAACCTGATCATCTTTCAGGGATCTTACTAGCTTACGCTATGGGAAATCTCATCTTGAGGGGGGCTTCATGCTTAGATGCTTTCAGCACTTATCCCTTCCGCACATAGCTACCCAGCTATGCCCTTGGCAGAACAACTGGTACACCAGCGGTGCGTCCATCCCGGTCCTCTCGTACTAAGGACAGCTCCTCTCAAATTTCCTACGCCCACGACGGATAGGGACCGAACTGTCTCACGACGTTCTGAACCCAGCTCGCGTACCGCTTTAATGGGCGAACAGCCCAACCCTTGGGACCGACTACAGCCCCAGGATGCGATGAGCCGACATCGAGGTGCCAAACCTCCCCGTCGATGTGGACTCTTGGGGGAGATAAGCCTGTTATCCCCGGGGTAGCTTTTATCCGTTGAGCGATGGCCCTTCCATGCGGAACCACCGGATCACTAAGCCCGACTTTCGTCCCTGCTCGACTTGTAGGTCTCGCAGTCAAGCTCCCTTATGCCTTTGCACTCTACGAATGATTTCCAACCATTCTGAGGGAACCTTTGGGCGCCTCCGTTACACTTTAGGAGGCGACCGCCCCAGTCAAACTGCCCACCTGACACTGTCTCCCGGGTCGATAAGACCCGTAGGTTAGAATTTCAATACAGTCAGGGCGGTATCCCACCAGCGCCTCCACCGAAGCTAGCGCTCCGGTTTCAATGGCTCCCGCCTATCCTGTACAAACTGTACCAAAATTCAATATCAGGCTACAGTAAAGCTCCACGGGGTCTTTCCGTCCTGTCGCGGGTAACCTGCATCTTCACAGGTACTATAATTTCACCGAGTCTCTGGTTGAGACAGTGCCCAAATCGTTACACCTTTCGTGCGGGTCGGAACTTACCCGACAAGGAATTTCGCTACCTTAGGACCGTTATAGTTACGGCCGCCGTTTACTGGGGCTTCAGTTCAGAGCTTCGCTTACGCTAACCCCTCTCCTTAACCTTCCAGCACCGGGCAGGTGTCACCCCCTATACTTCGCCTTACGGCTTCGCAGAGAGCTGTGTTTTTGCTAAACAGTCGCTTGGGCCTATTCACTGCGGCTTTCCGTTAAGAAAGCACCCCTTCTCCCGAAGTTACGGGGTCATTTTGCCGAGTTCCTTAACCAGAGTTCTCTCGCACACCTTAGGATTCTCTCCTCGCCTACCTGTGTCGGTTTGCGGTACAGGCACCTTTTATCTCGCTAGAAGCTTTTCTTGGCAGCGGGGAATCAAAGACTTCGCTCCATAAGGAGCTTCCCCATCACAGCTCAGCCTTCACGATAAGCGGATTTGCCTACTTATCAGCCTAACTGCTTGGACGTGCACAACCAATCGCACGCTTCTTCTATCCTTCTGCGTCCCTCCATTGCTCAAACGATAAAGAGGTGGTACAGGAATATCAACCTGTTGTCCATCGCCTACGCCTGTCGGCCTCGGCTTAGGTCCTGACTAACCCTGAGCGGACGAGCCTTCCTCAGGAAACCTTAGGCATTCGGTGGACGGGATTCTCACCCGTCTTTCGCTACTCATACCGGCATTCTCACTTCTAAGCGCTCCACCAGTCCTTCCGGTCTGACTTCACTGCACTTAGAACGCTCCCCTACCACTGATACCATTGGTATCAATTCGCAGCTTCGGTGGTGTATTTAGCCCCGGTACATTTTCGGCGCAGAGTCACTCGACTAGTGAGCTATTACGCACTCTTTAAATGGTGGCTGCTTCTAAGCCAACATCCTAGTTGTCTAAGCAACTCCACATCCTTTTCCACTTAATACACACTTTGGGACCTTAGCTGGCGATCTGGGCTGTTTCCCTCTTGACTACGGATCTTATCACTCGCAGTCTGACTCCTAAGGATAAGTCATTGGCATTCGGAGTTTGACTGAATTCGGTAATCCGATGAGGACCCCTAGTCCAATCAGTGCTCTACCTCCAAGACTCTTACACTTAAGGCTAGCCCTAAAGCTATTTCGGGGAGAACCAGCTATCTCCAGGTTCGATTGGAATTTCTCCGCTACCCACACCTCATCCCCGCACTTTTCAACGTGCGTGGGTTCGGGCCTCCATTCAGTGTTACCTGAACTTCACCCTGGACATGGGTAGATCACCTGGTTTCGGGTCTACGACCACGTACTAAACGCCCTATTCAGACTCGCTTTCGCTGCGGCTCCGCCTCTTCAGCTTAACCTCGCACGGGATCGTAACTCGCCGGTTCATTCTACAAAAGGCACGCCATCACCCGTTAACGGGCTCTGACTATTTGTAGGCACACGGTTTCAGGATCTCTTTCACTCCCCTTCCGGGGTGCTTTTCACCTTTCCCTCACGGTACTGGTTCACTATCGATCACTAGGGAGTATTTAGCCTTGGGAGATGGTCCTCCCAGATTCCGACGGAATTTCACGTGTTCCGCCGTACTCAGGATACATTCAAGAGAGAACGAAGTTTCGACTACGGGGTTGTTACCCTCTACGACGGACCTTTCCAGGTCGCTTCGTCTACCTCGTTCCTTTGTAACTCCGTATAGAATGTCCTACAACCCCAAGAGGCAAGCCTCTTGGTTTGGGCTATGTTCCGTTTCGCTCGCCGCTACTCAGGAAATCGCATTTGCTTTCTCTTCCTCCAGGTACTTAGATGTTTCAGTTCCCTGGGTCTGTCTTCCTTACCCTATGTATTCAGGTAAGGATACCATACCATTACGTATGGTGGGTTTCCCCATTCGGAAATCTTCGGATCAAAGCTTACTTACAGCTCCCCGAAGCATATCGGCGTTAGTCCCGTCCTTCATCGACTCCTAGTGTCAAGGCATCCACCGTGCGCCCTTTCTAACTTAACCAAACTAAAAATTAAAAAATATGAGCTACACTGTTATCTAGTTTTCAAAGAACATACATTTATATATGAGAGATAGTTCTCTCAAAACTGAACAAAACGAAACACGGAAACTTATATTGATGAACAGCGTTCATCAATTCTCCATAGAAAGGAGGTGATCCAGCCGCACCTTCCGATACGGCTACCTTGTTACGACTTCACCCCAATCATCTGTCCCACCTTAGGCGGCTGGCTCCATAAAGGTTACCCCACCGACTTCGGGTGTTACAAACTCTCGTGGTGTGACGGGCGGTGTGTACAAGGCCCGGGAACGTATTCACCGCGGCATGCTGATCCGCGATTACTAGCGATTCCAGCTTCATGTAGGCGAGTTGCAGCCTACAATCCGAACTGAGAACGGTTTTATGAGATTAGCTCCACCTCGCGGTCTTGCAGCTCTTTGTACCGTCCATTGTAGCACGTGTGTAGCCCAGGTCATAAGGGGCATGATGATTTGACGTCATCCCCACCTTCCTCCGGTTTGTCACCGGCAGTCACCTTAGAGTGCCCAACTTAATGATGGCAACTAAGATCAAGGGTTGCGCTCGTTGCGGGACTTAACCCAACATCTCACGACACGAGCTGACGACAACCATGCACCACCTGTCACTCTGCTCCCGAAGGAGAAGCCCTATCTCTAGGGTTTTCAGAGGATGTCAAGACCTGGTAAGGTTCTTCGCGTTGCTTCGAATTAAACCACATGCTCCACCGCTTGTGCGGGCCCCCGTCAATTCCTTTGAGTTTCAGCCTTGCGGCCGTACTCCCCAGGCGGAGTGCTTAATGCGTTAACTTCAGCACTAAAGGGCGGAAACCCTCTAACACTTAGCACTCATCGTTTACGGCGTGGACTACCAGGGTATCTAATCCTGTTTGCTCCCCACGCTTTCGCGCCTCAGTGTCAGTTACAGACCAGAAAGTCGCCTTCGCCACTGGTGTTCCTCCATATCTCTACGCATTTCACCGCTACACATGGAATTCCACTTTCCTCTTCTGCACTCAAGTCTCCCAGTTTCCAATGACCCTCCACGGTTGAGCCGTGGGCTTTCACATCAGACTTAAGAAACCACCTGCGCGCGCTTTACGCCCAATAATTCCGGATAACGCTTGCCACCTACGTATTACCGCGGCTGCTGGCACGTAGTTAGCCGTGGCTTTCTGGTTAGGTACCGTCAAGGTGCCAGCTTATTCAACTAGCACTTGTTCTTCCCTAACAACAGAGTTTTACGACCCGAAAGCCTTCATCACTCACGCGGCGTTGCTCCGTCAGACTTTCGTCCATTGCGGAAGATTCCCTACTGCTGCCTCCCGTAGGAGTCTGGGCCGTGTCTCAGTCCCAGTGTGGCCGATCACCCTCTCAGGTCGGCTACGCATCGTTGCCTTGGTGAGCCGTTACCTCACCAACTAGCTAATGCGACGCGGGTCCATCCATAAGTGACAGCCGAAGCCGCCTTTCAATTTCGAACCATGCAGTTCAAAATGTTATCCGGTATTAGCCCCGGTTTCCCGGAGTTATCCCAGTCTTATGGGCAGGTTACCCACGTGTTACTCACCCGTCCGCCGCTAACTTCATAAGAGCAAGCTCTCAATCCATTCGCTCGACTTGCATGTATTAGGCACGCCGCCAGCGTTCATCCTGAGCCAGGATCAAACTCTCCAATAAAGTTAGTTTGTCTAGCATCTAAAAATAAAAATTGACGTTTCACGTTGTTTGTTTCGTTCAGTTTTCAAAGAACTACTTGGTCGCTCATTTGCGACTTCCTTATGTTAACATCTTCGTTAGTTAATGTCAACTAAGTTTTTTATTTCGTTTGCCGCGTTCTGCGTTATTGCATCGGCGACTTGTTCTATATTACACCTCTAGCACACAATCGTCAATATGTTTTTATAAAAACTTCATTTTTTTATAAATCCTATTTACGCAATTAATTTATCTATTTATATAC
>NZ_JBHVJW010000012.1:0-3551 GCF_042798735.1 Microbacterium sp. NPDC057741
AGGAGTTCGGCGGTGTCCTACTCTCCCACAGGGTCCCCCCTGCAGTACCATCGGCGCTGTGAGGCTTAGCTTCCGGGTTCGGAATGTGACCGGGCGTTTCCCTCACGCTATGGCCGCCGAAACACTATTGACATGTATCAGGCAACACAACGTTTGTGTGTTGTTTGGTTCCCGACCGTACGTCGAGAACCACAAAGTGGACGCGTTCATCTCGCAGAAGAACAAAGGGTGTTATCAAGTCGTCGGCTTATTAGTACCAGTCAGCTGCACACGTTGCCGTGCTTCCACATCTGGCCTATCAACCCAGTAGTCTGGCTGGGAGCCTCTCCCCCTTGCGGGGATGGAAGTCTCATCTTGAGGCCGGCTTCCCGCTTAGATGCTTTCAGCGGTTATCCATCCCGAACGTAGCTAACCAGCGGTGCTCCTGGCGGAACAACTGGCACACCAGAGGTTCGTCCAACCCGGTCCTCTCGTACTAGGGTCAGATCCTCTCAAACTTCCTACGCGCGCAGCGGATAGGGACCGAACTGTCTCACGACGTTCTAAACCCAGCTCGCGTACCGCTTTAATGGGCGAACAGCCCAACCCTTGGGACCTACTCCAGCCCCAGGATGCGACGAGCCGACATCGAGGTGCCAAACCATGCCGTCGATATGGACTCTTGGGCAAGATCAGCCTGTTATCCCCGAGGTACCTTTTATCCGTTGAGCGACAGCGCTTCCACAAGCCACTGCCGGATCACTAGTCCCGACTTTCGTCCCTGCTCGACCTGTCAGTCTCACAGTCAAGCTCCCTTGTGCACTTACACTCGCCACCTGATTGCCAACCAGGTTGAGGGAACCTTTGGGCGCCTCCGTTACTTTTTGGGAGGCAACCGCCCCAGTTAAACTACCCACCAGGCACTGTCCCTGAACCGGATCACGGTTCGAAGTTAGATATCCAGAGTGACCAGAGTGGTATTTCAACAATGACTCCACGAATACTGGCGTACCCGCTTCATAGTCTCCCACCTATCCTACACAAGCCACACCGAACACCAATACCAAGCTGTAGTAAAGGTCACGGGGTCTTTCCGTCCTGCTGCGCGTAACGAGCATCTTTACTCGTAATGCAATTTCGCCGAGTTCGCGGTTGAGACAGTTGGGAAGTCGTTACGCCATTCGTGCAGGTCGGAACTTACCCGACAAGGAATTTCGCTACCTTAGGATGGTTATAGTTACCACCGCCGTTTACTGGGGCTTAAATTCTCAGCTTCGCCCAAAAGGGCTAACCGGTCCTCTTAACCTTCCAGCACCGGGCAGGCGTCAGTCCGTATACATCGACTTGCGTCTTCGCACGGACCTGTGTTTTTAGTAAACAGTCGCTACCCACTAGTCTCTGCGGCCACCACACCCTTTTCCGCGCAAGGCGGTATAAGTGGATGGCCCCCCTTCTCCCGAAGTTACGGGGGCATTTTGCCGAGTTCCTTAACCACGATTCTCTCGATCTCCTTGGTATTCTCTACCTGACCACCTGAGTCGGTTTGGGGTACGGGCGGCTGGAACCTCGCGTCGATGCTTTTCTCGGCAGCATAGGATCACCCACTTTTCATCCGCATCGTGTCTCAGCCTGTATGAGAGACGGATTTGCCTATCTCTCGGCCTACGCACTTGCACCAGGACAACCATCGCCTGGCATGGGCTACCTTCCTGCGTCACACCTGTTAATACGCTCACTCCACCAGATGGGGTCCCGTGCTCCATCACCCGATGAACCCCGAAGGGTCCGGTGGGTGACTTCGGACGGTTAGCACTCCTGATCTCGTGTGGGCGGTTCTTCGCCGGTACGGGAATATCAACCCGTTGTCCATCGACTACGCCTGTCGGCCTCGCCTTAGGTCCCGACTTACCCAGGGAAGATTAGCTTGACCCTGGAACCCTTGGTCTTCCGGAGGACGTGTTTCTCACACGTCTTTCGCTACTCATGCCTGCATTCTCACTCGTGTGGCGTCCACGGCTGGATCACTCCGCCGCTTCACCCGCCACACGACGCTCTCCTACCCATCAACACGGCTGGACCACGAAGGCCTACCAAAAATGTCAATGCCACAACTTCGGTGGCGTGCTTGAGCCCCGTTACATTGTCGGCGCGGAATCACTTGACCAGTGAGCTATTACGCACTCTTTCAAGGGTGGCTGCTTCTAAGCCAACCTCCTGGTTGTCTAAGCAACTCCACATCCTTTTCCACTTAGCACGCGCTTAGGGACCTTAGATGGTGGTCTGGGTTGTTTCCCTCTCGACTATGAAGCTTATCCCCCACAGTCTCACTGCTGCGCTCTCACTTACCGGCATTCGGAGTTTGGCTGACGTCAGTAACCTGGTCGGGCCCATCGGCCATCCAGTAGCTCTACCTCCGGCAAGAAACACGCAACGCTGCACCTAAATGCATTTCGGAGAGAACCAGCTATCACGAAGTTTGATTGGCCTTTCACCCCTATCCACAGCTCATCCCCTCAGTTTTCAACCTAAGTGGGTTCGGCCCTCCACGACGTCTTACCGTCGCTTCAGCCTGGCCATGGATAGATCACTTCGCTTCGGGTCTAGGACATGCGACTGAATCGCCCTATTCAGACTCGCTTTCGCTACGGCTACCCCACACGGGTTAACCTCGCCACATATCACTAACTCGCAGGCTCATTCTTCAAAAGGCACGCTGTCACCCCTACTAAGGAGGCTCCAACGGTTTGTAAGCAAACGGTTTCAGGTACTATTTCACTCCCCTCCCGGGGTACTTTTCACCTTTCCCTCACGGTACTTGTCCGCTATCGGTCATCTGGGAGTATTTAGGCTTATCAGGTGGTCCTGACAGATTCACACGGGATTTCACGGGCCCCGTGCTACTTGGGATCCCCTCCACGCTGCACCAAGCATTTCGACTACGGGGCTGGCACCCACTATGGCCGGCCTTTCAAGACCGTTCGTCTACACTCGCGCATCACGTTCGCTGTTCGGCAGAACAACAAGGAGGGTCCCACAACCCCGGGCATGCAACGCCTGCCGGCTATCACACACACCCGGTTTAGCCTCATCCGCTTTCGCTCGCCACTACTCACGGAATCACATGTTGTTTTCTCTTCCTGCGGGTACTGAGATGTTTCACTTCCCCGCGTTCCCTCTACCCGCCCTATATATTCAGGCGGGAGTCACCAGGTCGCACAAACGCCTGGCGGGGTTTCCCCATTCGGACACCCTCGGATCAAAACTCGCTTATCAGTTCCCCGAGGCTTATCGCAGATTGCTACGTCCTTCTTCGGCTCCAGATGCCAAGGCATCCACCGTTTGCTCTTAAAGACTTGAAATCACATGAGAAGCCACCAGCCCAGGAAAAGGCCGGCAGCAAAAGTTATTCTTTAAGATGCTCGCGTCCACTGTGTAGTTCTCAAAGTACGGGCGGTCCCCCACAACCACTGCCAACCGGCAACAGAAGTAAGGGCCACAAGGAAACAGAACAGCAGGCTCCCCCGAAGAGAAGCCAACCGGCCCGGTCCCTCAGGACCCAACAGCGTGCAGCC
>NZ_JBHVJW010000012.1:3647-5200 GCF_042798735.1 Microbacterium sp. NPDC057741
TATGCTCCTTAGAAAGGAGGTGATCCAGCCGCACCTTCCGGTACGGCTACCTTGTTACGACTTAGTCCTAATTACCGATCCCACCTTCGACGGCTCCCTCCACAAGGGTTAGGCCACCGGCTTCAGGTGTTACCGACTTTCATGACTTGACGGGCGGTGTGTACAAGACCCGGGAACGTATTCACCGCAGCGTTGCTGATCTGCGATTACTAGCGACTCCGACTTCACGTAGTCGAGTTGCAGACTACGATCCGAACTGGGACCGGCTTTTTGGGATTCGCTCCACCTCACGGTATCGCAGCCCATTGTACCGGCCATTGTAGCATGCGTGAAGCCCAAGACATAAGGGGCATGATGATTTGACGTCATCCCCACCTTCCTCCGAGTTGACCCCGGCAGTATCCCATGAGTTCCCACCATTACGTGCTGGCAACATAGAACGAGGGTTGCGCTCGTTGCGGGACTTAACCCAACATCTCACGACACGAGCTGACGACAACCATGCACCACCTGTTCACGAGTGTCCAAAGAGTTGACCATTTCTGGCCCGTTCTCGTGTATGTCAAGCCTTGGTAAGGTTCTTCGCGTTGCATCGAATTAATCCGCATGCTCCGCCGCTTGTGCGGGTCCCCGTCAATTCCTTTGAGTTTTAGCCTTGCGGCCGTACTCCCCAGGCGGGGAACTTAATGCGTTAGCTGCGTCACGGAATCCGTGGAAAGGACCCCACAACTAGTTCCCAACGTTTACGGGGTGGACTACCAGGGTATCTAAGCCTGTTTGCTCCCCACCCTTTCGCTCCTCAGCGTCAGTTACGGCCCAGAGATCTGCCTTCGCCATCGGTGTTCCTCCTGATATCTGCGCATTCCACCGCTACACCAGGAATTCCAATCTCCCCTACCGCACTCAAGTCTGCCCGTACCCACCGCAAGCCTCAGGTTGAGCCTGAGGATTTCACGGCAGACGCGACAAACCGCCTACGAGCTCTTTACGCCCAATAATTCCGGATAACGCTTGCACCCTACGTATTACCGCGGCTGCTGGCACGTAGTTAGCCGGTGCTTTTTCTGCAGGTACCGTCACTTTCGCTTCTTCCCTGCTAAAAGAGGTTTACAACCCGAAGGCCGTCATCCCTCACGCGGCGTTGCTGCATCAGGCTTCCGCCCATTGTGCAATATTCCCCACTGCTGCCTCCCGTAGGAGTCTGGGCCGTGTCTCAGTCCCAGTGTGGCCGGTCACCCTCTCAGGCCGGCTACCCGTCGACGCCTTGGTGAGCCATTACCTCACCAACAAGCTGATAGGCCGCGAGCCCATCCCCAACCGAAAAATCTTTCCAACCACAGACCATGCGGCCGTGGCACATATCCAGTATTAGACACCGTTTCCAGCGCTTATCCCAGAGTCAGGGGCAGGTTGCTCACGTGTTACTCACCCGTTCGCCACTAATCCCCCAGAGCAAGCTCCAGGTTCATCGTTCGACTTGCATGTGTTAAGCACGCCGCCAGCGTTCATCCTGAGCCAGGATCAAACTCTCCGTAAAAAACAGATGCAAACCA